>NZ_RRUE01000007.1 GCF_003892345.1 Lautropia dentalis | reverse complement strand
CTGAAGGCGGGCGCGGCGTATGTGCCGGTGGATCCGGAGTATCCGACCGAACGCATCGGATATATGCTCAGGGATTCGCAGGCACAAGTGCTGCTGACGCAGAAGAGGCTGCAGCAGCGCCTGCTGGCAGCGGCTCAGGTTGTGGATGATGGAGAAACGAGCAACGGATGCGAAGGCGCGGGTACCGAGAAAGCAGACACTGAAGATGCAGACCGTAAAGTCGCAAGCGAGGCGCTTAGTGGTATGGGCGAGGTTCTGCTGCTCGATGAAGAGTCGACCTATGTGGAGCGGCCGGAAGGAAACATCAGCCGCAAGGAGACGGGCCAGAAGTCGTCGAATCTGGCGTATGTGATCTACACCTCGGGTTCGACAGGCCTTCCCAAGGGTGTGATGGTCGAACACCGTAGTGTGGTGAACAGACTCGTCTGGATGCAGGACGAATACGGCCTGACGGAAGCGGATACCGTATTGCAAAAGACATCCATTGGCTTCGATGTATCGGTATGGGAAATCTTCTCGACATTGCAGTCTGGCGCACGTTTGGTCATGGCCATTCCTGGAGGTCACAGGGATGTTCAGTACCTTGAAGAGGTCATCGAAGCAAACGGCGTGACCGTTTTAAACTTTGTTCCTTCCATGCTCCGTGCGTTTCTTGAGCAGACCAGGAAGGGACAATTCAGCAGTGTCCGCCAGATTATGTGTGCAGGCGAAGAACTTCCGCCTTCTCTTCAGAGTCGCTGCACTCGGCTTCTGCCCAAGGCTAGTCTGGATAATATTTATGGCCCAACGGAAGCAGGTATAACTTTCTGGAAGTGTGACCCCATTCAAAAGTTGGCTCGTATTCCAATAGGGAGGCCAATATCAAACACAAGGATTTATATTGTTGGTTCTGGAAGTGATATCACTCCTGTTGGGGTGGCGGGCGAAATCTGCATTGGCGGTGATGAGGTGGCTCGAGGATATCTGAACCGTCTGGAATTGACGGCAGAGCGCTTCATACCGGATCCGTTCAGTGATGAGCCGGATGCACGGATGTACAGGACGGGCGATCTGGGTTACTGGAGAGCGGATGGGCTGATCGAGTTTGTGGGCCGCAATGACTTCCAGGTCAAGATCCGCGGTTTCCGGATCGAGCTGGGCGAGATCGAGGCGCGACTGGCGAAGTCGCCGCATGTGCGGGATGCCGTGGTGGTAGCCAAAGAGGATCAACTGGGCGATAAGCGGCTGGTGGCGTACTGGGTTGCCAGGGAGGAGCAGTCTGAAGAGGCATTGCCGGATGTGGAGCGGCTGCGGGATCACCTGAAGGCGGAGCTACCCGAATACATGGTGCCGAGTGCGTTCGTGCGTCTGGAGACAATGCCGCTGAACACGAGCGGCAAGGTGGACAGGAAGGCGCTGCCGGCGCCGGATGCGGAAGCGCTGGTCAGGCACGAGTACGAGGCACCACAGGGTCCGGTGGAAGAGGTGCTGGCGGGTATCTGGCAGGAGCTGCTGGGTGTGGAGCGCGTGGGGCGGCACGACAGCTTCTTTGATCTGGGCGGCCATTCGTTGCTGGCGGTGCAGCTGATGGGCCGCATGCGCCGGGAGCTGGTCCAGGAGGTGGCGCTCAAGGACTTTTTTGCGGCACCGACGATAGCAGAGGTGGCAGGCAGTCTGGCGCAGGCTGATGAAGCGCTGACGGCTCCGGTGGAGCGGGCAGATCGGACGAAGGAACTGGCGCTGTCATGGGCGCAACAGCGGTTGTGGTTCCTGGAGCAGCTGGAGGACCTGGGTGCGGCGTATCACATTCCGGCTGTGTTGCGTCTGCAGGGCGAGCTGGACAAGGGG
>NZ_RRUE01000005.1 GCF_003892345.1 Lautropia dentalis | reverse complement strand
CGCAGCATCCCTCATCGCCCTGAGCCGGTGCGCCAGCTGGTTGGCCTTCGCGTTCAATTGCGCATATGTCAGCCGCTCGCCCTCATACTGCACAGCCACCGCTTGCGGTGTCCGTTGCACCTGCTGCTCAAAGAGCTCATGGATCAGCGCCTGCCTCGGATACTCGGCTTGTGTGGCGTTGAACCCGTGAATCAGTTGATTTTTCTCGACTCCAGGAAGCACCTCCAACTGCAGCACCCCCCTCTCCGGATCAGCCTCCAGCGCCTCAACAACCCTCTGCACTGCACAACCCAAATACCCCAGAATGCGTGCCGGATCAACAACGCTTACATCCGTCTGAGCCGTCAGTGCAAAGCCACCATCTCCCAGATCATCAACCGACACCGCAAACGGGTAGTTGGTACGCTCCTTCGCATCCACTACCGCCATACCTGACCGAATAGCCATCTCGTCCGAACCCTGGCTGTGTCGGAAGTTCAGCATCGCACTGAACAGCGCCACACCGTTGTCCATACCACTACAACGCTGCGCTACCGCCAGAGCCGTCTGCTCATACTTCAGCATACCCACCAACACGCCCTGCACTGTTCGCATCGCCTCAAGCACACTTGCGCCCTGCAGCTTCAACCTCACCGGCAACGTGTTGATGAACATACCCATCATCCGGTCCGCACCGACCACACCTCCCATACGCCCCGACAGCACACTGCCAAAAACCACATCATCCCGCGACGTGCACCGCGCCAGCATCAAAGCATAGGCCACATGGAACAGCGTTGCCGCACTCACGCCCAGCCCGCGCACACGCTCCCTGATCCGCTGCGACAGCTCTGCACCCAGCAACTGCTCACTCGCCCTGATCGCAGTACCGTCACCATGAACATCCGTCAGCCCGAACGGCACGGTGGGCTCATCCACATCCTCCAGCATCTGCCGGAAAAACGCTTCCGCATCCGTTTCACGCTGGCTGTTCAGGCTATGGGCCACGAAGTCCCGATAATGCATCGGCACCGGCAGAGCACCCTCCTCGCCTTTCAGAATCTGCACTACCTCCTGCATCATCACATCCAGTGACACATGATCTACTATCACGTGATGGAACATCAGGACCGCATAACATGGCTCCCCATCACCTCCCCTCATTCGGCCGGTCACACGCACCGGCCGAAGGTTCAACAGCGGCGGCCGGGACAAATCCATCGATAAAGGAGCATCATCAAGATAGACCTTGATACTCTGTAATGCATCGCCCTCCTCGGCTACCTCCAGCGGCTCCGTCACCAGCTCCACATGGCGATATACCACCTGCACCGCCTGCGGCAGGTCTTCCCACAGAATCACCGTACGCAGCACATCATGTCGTGCCACCACTTGGTTCATGGCCCATGCAAAGCGTTTCAGCTGCTCCTGTGAAGCAAAGGACGCAATGGCGTACGACACATACGGATCGCTGTCCCGGTGGAAGCGGTGATAGAACAGCACCCCTTCCTGTAACGGCGCCAGCGGGTAGATGTCCTGAATGTTGGCCATCCCTCCTGGTACCGTCTCCGCTATCCGATCGATCTGCGCCTGATCCAGCTCCACCAGGGGCAGCATATCCGGCGTGATATGGGTGCAACCTTGCGGGATCAGATTCGCCGGTGCCTCCCACGTATCGATTTCCTGCCCGCTGATCTCTGCCGCTAGTGCCGCCAGGCTTTCCGCATGAAACACCTGACGGATCTCGGCTTTCAGACCTGCCTGACGTAGCTTCTCCACCAGCGACACAATCAACAGCGAGTGTCCGCCCAGATCGAAGAAACCGTCGTTTCTCCCCACACGCTCCACACCCAGCAGCTCCTGCCAGATTCCGGCCAACACCTCTTCCACCGGTCCCTGCGGCGCCTCGTACGCATGCGTGACCAGCGCTTCCGCATCCGGCGCCGGCAACGCCTTCCTGTCCACCTTGCCGCTCGTGTTCAGCGGTATCGCTTCCAGTTTCACAAACGCCGACGGCACCATGTATTCCGGCAGCTCCACTCTCAAATGCTCACGCAGCCGCGTCACCTCCTGTTGTTGCCGGGTCGCTTCATCATCTCCGGCATCGGCCCCATGGCCCAACGCACCGAACATCGCCCCTTCCCCTTTGGATCGGGCCGTCCAGTACGCCACCAACCGCTTGTCGCCCGGATGGTCCTCCCGCGCCAGCACCACCACTTCCTTCACTTCAGCCAGCTCGCCCAGCCGCGCCTCTATCTCGCCCAGCTC
>NZ_RRUE01000004.1 GCF_003892345.1 Lautropia dentalis | reverse complement strand
TGCTGCGGCGGTTGAAGCCGTTGCGGTCGTTGCACCGGTTGCACCGGTTGTGCCCGTTGTACCAGTTGCGTCCGTTGCTCCGGTTGCATCCGTGGCACCGGTGCCTGCAGCGGAATATCCCGACACATAACCGGCCAGCTGCGTACCCTGCGCCGTCTCACGTGCCACCACTACGGCTTCGCGCACGCCAGGCAGTTTCTGCAGCTGCGCTTCCACCTCGCCCAGTTCGATACGGAAGCCCCGTACCTTCACCTGCGCATCGACACGCCCCAGATATTCCAGCTGGCCCTGCTCATTCCAGCGCACCAGGTCCCCGGTGCGGTAGAGGCGCTCTCCGGCATGGCCAAACGGGCTGGCCACGAAACGCTTGGCGGTCAGTGCCGGCTGGTTCAGATAGGCCTGTGCCAGACCGTCTCCGCCCAGATACAGCTCACCCACCGCGCCGGGCGCCACGCGCATCAGATCGGCATCGAGCACGTGGCAAGTGGTGGCATCGATCGGGCGGCCCAGCGGTATCGTCCCGGTTTCGGCTGCGGTGGCAAGCGTGGCAGCATCCACGCGTGCACAGGCGGCAAAGGTCGTACATTCGGTAGGACCGTAACCATTGACCAGCACGAGCTGCGGGTTGTGCGACAGTGCACGCCGCGCATGGGCCGGTGACATCGCCTCACCGCCGCTCAGCACCAGCCCCAGGCCGGACAGTGCCCCGGGCACTTCGTCCACCAGCCGGTTGAACAGCGCCGCCGTGAACCATGCCGTATTGATTTCTCCTGCTGCGATGAACCGGGCCAGCGCCTGCAGCGACAGCAGCCCGTCCGGCGCCTGCACCAGGGTGCCGCCATTGCACAGGGTTCCCCAGATTTCCAGCGTGGAGGCATCGAAGGTGAATGGGGCAAACTGCAGCATCCGCGTGGCCGTGCCGAACTGCGCATAATTGGGCTGCTGCACCAGACGGGAAATCCCCTGATGCTGCACCTCGACTCCCTTCGGCATGCCGGTGGAGCCGGAGGTGTACATCACATACGCCACACTGTCAGTATGCACGGTCTCGGGACACACAGACGCCGGGCGCACGGACACATCGGGACCGGTATCCGTGTCGCCATCTGCATGGTCGGGGAGGACCAGCGGCATCAGTGCCGGAGCCGGTGCATCGGCCGGCCACGCAGGCATGCGCGCGCGCAGGGCGGGTTCGACCAGTATCCGTGAAAGCCCGCTGTCACGAATCTGGAACAGCAACCGTTCGGCCGGCTGGTTCACATCCAGCGGTACATAGGCTGCACCCGCCTTCAGAATGGCCAGTATGCCGGCAATCTGCGCAAAACCACGCCCTGCCACAAGCCCGATGCGCATGCCGGGGCCAACGCCTTCTGCACACAGCGCATGCGCGATGCCATTGGCCAGGCGATCCAGCTCGCCATAGCGCAGCGAGGCGAAGGTACCTTCTCCCGTCTGCACCTGCAGCGCCACGCGCTCCGGTGCAGCGCTTGCCTGGCGCTCGAACAGCACATGAATCGGCACGGGGGCATGCGGGAGCGAAGGGGATTTTTCCCATGCAGCCACACGTTCGCTGTCTTCATCGGCCAGCAGGCCGACATCACCGGTGCGTACCGTACCCGGACGGCAGAAGGCCGCCAGCAGCAGCACATACTGGTCCAGCAGGCGTTTGACCGTTTCCGCCCGGAAGAGTGCCTGTGCATAGGTGAAACTCACATCGAAACCACCGCCGGGCAGCTCCTGCCCGGTCACGGTCAGCTCGAACTGTGCATCCAGTTCGCCCCCCGGCAGCGGGTAGTCATCGATGACCACCTCCCCCAGCCGGAAGCCTGCGCCCCCGCCCTCTTCGCTGGCATGGTTGTACATGACCTGAAAGAGCGGATTGTCGGCCGACACCCGCTCCGGATTGAGTGCAGAGACCAGTTGCTCGAAGGGCAGATCCTGATGCGACTGCGCCCCCAGCGCCGCTTCGCAGACCTGCTGCAGGACATCCCGCAGGGAACGGCCGCCATCCAGCACGCAGCGAATGACCTGCGTGTTCACGAAAAAGCCGACGATGTTTTCGGTTTCGACCCGGTTGCGGTTGGCATTGGGCACGCCGATGCGGATGTCCTGCTCGCCGGTGAGTCTGTACAGCAGCACATTCAGCGCCGCCAGCAGCACCATGAAGGCCGTCACGCCTTCCCGGCGGCACAGCGCGCGAATGTCCGCGGCCAGTTCGGCTGGCAGCACCACATGCTGGCGCGCCGCCCTGTACCGCACGCCTGCCTCACGGGGGAAATCCGTGGGCAGTTGCAGTACGGGCTGCACCTCGCCCATCCGGGTTTTCCAGTATTCCAGCTGATGTTCGGCCTCGCCGGCTTCCAGCCACTGGCGCTGCCAGACGGCGTAATCCTCGTACTGCAGCGGCAATGGCCCGAAAGGCGTGGCCGGACCATCGGACGCCCGCAGACCTGATCCGGCAGGCAGCCCTTCACCAGATGACGGATTGTTGCCTGCAAACGCAGGGTCTGCAGAATCATCGCCCGTCACACTGCCTACCGGCAAATCACCGGCCGGCGTGTCATGGACGGCAGCATGGGCCATGCCGAATTCGGCCATCAGCACGGCCAGCGAGCGCTCGTCGCAGATGATGTGATGCATGACCACCACGAGCACATGCTCGTCGGCCGCCAGCCGGAAAAGCCCCACACGCAGCAGTGGCCCTGCCTCCAGATCGAACGGTGTTCCCTGCAGCACCGATACCGCCTGCTGCAGGCGTGCATGGCGGTCCGTCTCGGCAAACCCGCTGAAATCCTGCCGGTGCACGACCTGATCGGGCACATCCCCCCGGCGCTGCCAGACCGTTCCCGCCTCATCGGCCTCGAACACCACGCCGAGCTGCGAATGCCGCTGGATGAGCAGCCGGAAAGCCGCCTCGATGGTGTCTGCATCCAGCCTGCCCGACAGACGCTGCACGGTGCTGATGTGATAGGCGCGTGCCGCGGGGTCGAGCTTCCACAGGAACCACTGGCGCTCCTGGGCGTACGAGGCACGCGTACGTGCCTCTTCCGGATGCGGCCGCGCAACCACCGGAAACTGGCCGATGCGCAGTCCCTGGGACGTCATGCGCTGATACACCGCACGCTGCGCCTCGGGCGCCAGTCTGGAAAACTGAATGGCCAGTGCCTTCAGCCTGTCGTCGGTGTCTGCCATGTCAGTTCAACAGTCCGGAAATGAATTGTTCGATGTCGTCGAGGGCCTGCGTCTGTGCAGCCTGACCCGCGGCAGGCACGCAGACGGAAGCCAGTTCGGTCACCGTCGGATGCAGAAAAATGTCCTTCACCTCGACGTGCACCTGCATCGTCTGCTGGATGCGCGAAACCAGCGTGACCGCCAGCAGCGAATGCCCGCCCAGTTCGAAGAAATTGTCGTGGCGGCCCACACGCGGCTGGTTCAGCAGGGTCTGCCACAGCTGCGCCAGCGCCTCTTCCGTTTCGCCCTCGGGTGCCGCGTACGCGTCGGAGGCCGCAAAGGCCGGATCGGGCAGCGCGTTGCGCACGACCTTTCCGTTGGCATTGAGCGGCAGTGCATCCATCACCACGATGGCGGCAGGCACCATGTGCGCCGGCAGCACTTCATCCAGACGCTGGCGCAACAGCAACGCGGCGTCCTGCAGCGTGTCCGAAACCCGCTCAGACGTCTGAATGGCTGGATGCTCCGCCGGCTGCTCTGATGCAGCCGACACCGCCTGCCGTTCTGGCACCAACGACCGTTCTTCCACGGGTTCGCCCGGCTGACCGACAGACAGGCCCTGTTTCAGGGAGACATAGGCCACCAGCCGTGAACCGCCATCCGACGGGCGGGCCATCACCAGCGCCTCGCGCACCTCGGGCTGGCGCAGCAGCTGCGCCTCGATTTCACCCAGCTCGATGCGAAAGCCCCGAATTTTGACCTGATGGTCGGCGCGGCCCACGTATTCGAGCTGCCCGTCGGGCGTCCAGCGCACGAGATCGCCGGTGCGATACATCCGGCCGCCTGCAGCGTCAAACGGATCGGCCACGAAGCGTTCGGCCGTCAGGTCGGCCCGATGCTGGTAGCCACGCGCCAGACCGTCACCCGTCACGTACAGCTCGCCCACCACGCCCACCGGCACGCGGTTCAGTGCACCATCCAGCACGTAAAGCCCCAGATCGGCAATGGCACGACCCATCGGGCTACGGTGCGTTGCCGTATCTACCTGCACGATGGGCCGGTACGTGACATGCACGGTGGTTTCGGTAATGCCGTACATGTTGACCAGCGCCGGCACCTGATCCCCGAAGGCATCCATCCAGTCGGCCAGACGCTGCGGATCGAGCGCCTCGCCGCCGAAGATCACCGTCCGCAATGCCCCCGCACTGCCATGGGCCACCACCAGCGGAATCAGGTTGCCAAAGGCCGACGGCGTCTGGTTCAGCACCGTGACCCGCTCCTTCTGCAACAGCGCAAGGAACGCGTCGGGTGTGCGGCTGACCCAGTACGGCACCATCACCAGGCGCCCGCCGGAGCACAGCGCGCCGAAGATTTCCCACACGGAAAAGTCGAACGCAAAGGAATGGAACTGCGTCCAGACATCTTCCGCGCCAAAATGGAACCAGGGCTGCGTGCGTTCCAGCAGGCGCGTGACGTTGCCGTGCGTGACCTGTACGCCCTTCGGCACACCGGTGGAACCCGAGGTGTACAGCACATAGGCCAGGTTGCCCGGGTGTGTGACGATGCCCGGATTGTCGCTGCGTTCAAGGGCAATCGACGGGTCTTCGAACAGCACCGTCTGCAGGGCAGGCATGCCGTTGTCGCCCGGTTCGGCCAGCAATTTGTCCTGCGTCAGCAGCAGCTGCATGCCGCTGTCCGCCATGATGTGCGCCATCCGGCTGGGCGGGTAATCCGGATCGAGCGGCACGTAGGCACCGCCCGCCTTCAGGATGGCCAGCAGGCCCACGATCATCTCGACCGAGCGCTCCACGGCAATGCCCACCCGCGTTTCGGCACGCACACCCTTTTGCATCAGGCGGTGTGCCAGACGGTTCGCCCGCTCGTTCAGCACCCGGTACGTGAGCGAGACATCCTCCATCGTCAGGGCCACGGCATCGGGATGTCGTGCCACTTGTTCCTCGAACAGCCGGTGAATGGATTGCGCGGGCAGCGGATGGTGCTCACGCAGCCCCCAGCTGGCCAGCCGGTTTTCTTCCGCGGCCGGCAGCCACTGCAGTGCGCAGAGCGGCGTGGCATCCCGCGCCGCCAGACGCGTCGTGATGACCGACAGGGCCTGCAGCATGCCATCGATGACACGCTGCGCGCCGATCTGGCCATCGACCTGCGAATCCAGGGCAAAGCCGCTGCCGAGATCATCCACGGAAAGCGTGACCGGGAAATTGGTACGCTCCGTTCCGCCCAGTACCGTCATGCCTTCCCAGGAGGGCACGGTATCCGTACCGGTCTGGCCGATGTAGCGGTAATTCAGCATGGACGTGAACAGCGGTGCCCCTGCCGCCACACTGCTGCAGCGCTGGGCGAGCACCAGGCTGGCATGCTCGTGCCGCAGCAGCGCCGTCAGTGTCCGGTGCGTACGCTCCAGCGTCTGCTGCACCGATGCACGGTCCACGTCGATGCGCACCGGCAGCGTGTTGATGAACATGCCCATGGCATTGTCCGCACCTTCGCCCCCGCCCATGCGGCCAAACAGCACCGTGCCAAATACCGGGCTCGACTGCCCACTGGTGGCCGACAGCACCATGGCCCATGCCAGATGGAAGACGCTGGCTGCGCTCACGCCCTGCGCACGGGCCACCTGCCGGATGCTGGAAGACAGGTCTGCCGGCAACAGGTGACGGATTTCTTCCACCGTGCTGCCATCGCCCTGCACGTCGAGCAAGCCGAACGGTGCGGTCGTTTCCTCGATATCGCCCAGCATGTCGCGGAAGAAGGCTTCGTGCGCAGCCTCGTCAGCCCCCAGTATGGCCTGTGCCACGAAATTGCGGAACGGCACCACCGGCGGCAGTTCACTGCTTCGGCCCTGCTGCAGCAGGCCGATTTCATGCACGATGCGCTCCAGCGTGGTGTGATCGCTGATCAGGTGGTGCAGCGACACGGACAGCAGCCAGCGACCACGCGTCGCGACATCTCCCTGCGCCGATGCATCCTGAACGTCACTGCCGGCATGGGCGAAATCACCGGAAAGTATGGAGCCGGATGGGACACGTGGCGATGGGTCTTCCACGGCCACCAGATGCAGCATGGGCGCCTTTCTCACGTCCAGCCGGTGATGGGCCGGGTCGGTCAGGCGCGTCAGACGGGCCAGCGCATCGTCTTCAGCACCGGCAGGAAGCGCTTTTTCCGTTTCAGAAAAATCGGCCCAGGCCAGTTCGACGCGTGCCGTGCGGTTCACCACCTGCACCGGTTTCGACAGCCCTTCCCACAGCACCGCCGTGCGCAGGATGTCGTGACGCACCACCACCTCGTTCAGGCTGGTCACGAAGCGTTCCAGCCGCTCGCGTGTGTCGAAGGACAGCAGTGTCGGTGTCACATAGGCATCGCCTTCCTGCTGCAGCTGGTGGTGGAACAGCATCCCTTCCTGCAGCGGGGCCAGCGGGTAGACGTCCTGCACGTTGGCCATGCCACCGGGCGTCTGGCCCGCAACCGAATCAATCTCGGCCTGCGTCAGCTGCACCAGCGGCAGCATGTCCGGCGTGATGTGCGTGCAGCCGTCGGGAATGTCGTTGGGCGGGATGGCGATTTCACCATAAGTGCCTTCACCGGCGCCCTCACCCGCGTTCCCGCCTGATTCGGCACGGGCCAGCGCAGCGGCCTGCGCCTGTGCCAGTGCATCGGCAAAGGCCGACAGCACGGGCTGTTCGAACAGTTCGCGCACCTGCGCGCGAATGCCCGCGGCTCGCATGCGCTCGACCAGCGTCAGCGCCAGCAGT
>NZ_RRUE01000003.1:15412-19718 GCF_003892345.1 Lautropia dentalis | reverse complement strand
GTATCACGATCTGTCTGGACTTGAGCAGCAGGAGAGGGAACGGGCGAAGCAGGCCCTGACGGAAGAGACGCTGCACAGGCCGTTCGATCTGACGCAGGATGTGTTGATCCGTGCCAGTCTGGCGAAGTTGGGCGAGCAGGATCATGTGCTGAATCTGTGCATGCACCACATCGTGTCGGATGGCTGGTCGATGGGTGTGCTGACACGGGAGCTGGCGGCGCTGTACGAGGCGTTCAGCCAGGGGCAGGAGAATCCGCTGTCGGAATTGCAGATTCAGTACGCTGATTACGCGCAGTGGCAGCGTCAGTGGCTGAGCGGCGAGCGGCTCGAGCGGCAGGTGGCCTTCTGGAAGGAGGAACTGTCAGGCGCGCCATCGCTGCTGGAGCTGCCGACGGATCATCCGCGGCCGCAGGTGCAGAGCTTTGCCGGCAGCGTCATACCGTTCGATCTGGACGAAGGCACCACGCAAGGGCTCAACGCGCTGGCCAGGCGGCACGGTGCGACGCTGTTCATGGTGCTGCAGGCCGGGTTTGCGGTGCTGATGGGCAGGTTGAGCGGCCAGGACGATGTGGTGGTGGGCACACCGGTGGCCAACCGCAGAAGGAGCGAGCTGGAAGGGCTGATCGGGTTCTTCGTGAACACGCTGGCGCTGCGTACGAGGCTGGACGGGCAGGCGACGGTGGCAGAGCTGCTGGCGCAGGTCAAGGACCGCACGCTGGCAGGGTATGGGCATCAGGACGTGCCGTTCGAGCAGGTGGTGGAGGCGGTGAGTCCGGAGCGGGACATGAGCCACAGCCCGCTGTTCCAGGTGATGCTGGCGCTGCAGAACAATGCAGAAGTCGAGCTGAAGCTGCCGGGGCTGACGCTGGGGCAGGAGGAATTCGGGCATGATACGACGCACTTTGATCTGACACTGTCGCTGGGTGAGGCTGATGGGCGGCTGCAGGGGATGGTGGAGTACAGCACGGTGCTGTTCGAGCGGGCCACGGTGGAAAGGTGGCTGGGGCACCTGAAGGTGTTGCTGTCGGCGATGGTGGCCGATGAGGCCTGCACGCTGGCCGGGTTGCCGCTGTTGACGGAGCCGGAGCGTGAGCAGGTCATCCATGGGTTCAATGCCACGCGGGCCGAGTATCCGAGGCAGGCGCTGATTCACGAGTTGTTCGAGCAGCAGGTGGAGCGGACACCGGACGCGGTGGCGGTGCAGTACGAGGGTGAGGAACTGACGTACGCCCAATTGAACGCGAAGGCCAACCAGCTGGCGCACCGTCTCCGGGCGATGAGGGATGCCTCAGGGGATCCAGTTATAAAACCGGATGCGCTGGTGGCGATCAGTGTGGAAAGAAGCCTCGAGATGGTGGTGGGTCTGCTGGGGATCCTGAAGGCGGGGGCGGCGTATGTGCCGATCGATCCGTCCTATCCGGCAGAGCGTCTGCGCTATGTGCTGCAGGACAGCAGGCCCGTGGCGTTTCTGACCCATGGCCTGATTCCTGTTGCATTGCGCGATCAGCTGCAGGACGTGGTGGGCGGTGTGCCGGTGATTGGGCTGGATGCGTCATCGGAACTGTGGCAGGAGCCCGAGAGGGAAAACCTGTCATCAGCATCCATGGGGCTGCAGTCCTCCCATCTGGCGTATGTGATCTACACCTCGGGTTCGACGGGCAAGCCGAAGGGGGTGATGGTCGAGCACCAGAACGTGGCAAGGCTGTTTGCAGCCACACAGGACTGGTTCCACTTTGGTTCAGGGGATGTCTGGACGCTGTTCCATTCGTTTGCCTTTGACTTCTCGGTGTGGGAGATCTGGGGGGCGCTGTTGCATGGTGGGCGGCTGGTGGTGGTGCCGTATCTGGTGAGCCGTTCACCGGATGCGTTCTACGGGCTGCTGTGTGATGAGGGGGTGACGGTGCTGAACCAGACACCGAGTGCCTTCCGGCAGCTGATGGCGGCCCAGGAGACGGCAGAGACGCAGAGACACCGGCTGCGCACGGTGATCTTCGGCGGAGAGGCGCTGGAGCCGACCATGCTGGGGCCATGGTACGAACGGGAGCAGAACCGGGATACGCAGCTGGTGAACATGTACGGCATTACCGAGACGACGGTGCATGTGACGTACAGGCCGCTGAATGCAGAGGACGTGACCAGAGGGAACAGCAGCCCGATTGGTGTGCACATTCCGGATCTGAGGATTTATGTGCTGGATGCAAACCGGCAACCGGTGCCGCTGGGCGTGACGGGAGAGTTGTACGTGGGTGGCGCGGGCGTGGCCCGGGGTTACCTGAACCGTGAGGAGCTGACGGCGGAGCGCTTTGTGGATGATCCGTTCAGTGAAGAGCCGGGGGCCCGGATGTACAGGACGGGAGACCTTGGGCGGTGGCAAGCCGATGGATCGCTCGAGTACCAGGGCAGGAATGACTTCCAGGTCAAGATCCGGGGCTTGAGGATAGAGCTGGGCGAGATCGAGGCGCGGCTGGCGGAGTTGCCGGCTGTCAGGGAAGTGGTGGTACTGGCCAGAGAGGCAGGGCGAACAGAACCGGGCAGGGGAGAAGGTACGGGCAGTACATCCGGCACCGGGGTCACGGGCGACAGGCGTCTGGTGGCGTACTGGGTGGCTCGGCAAGGGCTGCCGAAAGCGGAAGTACCGACGATAGAGGAGCTGCGGGATCACCTGAAGGCAGAGCTACCGGCGTACATGGTGCCGTCGGCATTCGTGAAGCTGGAAGCCATGCCGCTCACATCCAATGGCAAGGTGGACAGGAAGGCGTTGCCGGCGCCGGATGCGGATGCGCTGGTCAGGCACGAGTACGAGGCGCCACAGGGACCGGTGGAAGAGGTGCTGGCCGGAATCTGGCAGGAGTTGCTGGGTGTGGAGCGGGTTGGCCGCCACGACAGTTTCTTCGATCTGGGCGGGCATTCTCTGTTGATCGTATCGATGGTGGAGAAACTGCGTCAGGCAGGGCTGCAGGCCGAAATCCGTCAGGTGTTCCATGCCGGGAGCCTGGCGGCCCTGGCGGCGGAGATTCGTGGACAGGAAGCCGACGGCTGGCAGGCACCGGCCAACCTGATCCCGCAGGGCTGCACGCACATCACGCCAGACATGCTGCCGCTGGTGGCACTGGATCAGGTGCAGATTGATCGGATTGCGGAAACGGTACCGGGTGGAATGGGCAACATTCAGGACATCTACCCGCTGGCACCATTGCAGGAAGGGGTACTGTTCTATCACCGCTTCCACCGGGACAACGATCCATATGTGCTGAGTGCCATTGTGTCCTTTGCTTCACGGCAGCAGTTCGAGCGCTTTGCATGGGCCCTGAACAGGGTGGTGGCACGGCATGACGTGCTGCGCACGGCGGTGCTGTGGGAGGATCTGCCGCAGGTGGTGCAGGTAGTGTACCGGCATGCGGAGCTGGTGACGGAGCCGCTGGAGATTGCTGGCGGGGGAGATGCACTGCAGAGCATCCGGGCGTATCTGGATCGGGCACCGCTGTCGATGAACCTGGCCGAGCCGCCGTTGCTGAATCTGAGGCCAGTGCATGTGGCCGGCTGTGCGGAGAATGAAGACGGACAGTGCCATGCCGTGTTGATGTTCCATCATGTGATAGCGGATCACGTATCGCTGGATGTGATGATGCAGGAGGTGGTGCAGATTCTGGAAGGAGAAGAGGATGCACTGCCGCAGCCGATGCCCTATCGGGGATTCGTGGCGCACAGTCTGGGCAGCCAGAAAGAGGCGGATGCGGAAGCGTTCTTCCGGCAGATGCTGGGGGATGTGGATGAGCCGACGGCACCGTTTGGGCTGATGGACGTGCATGGAGATGGCACGGCGATCAGCGAGAGTGGGCAGCTGCTTGGAGAAGCACTGTCGCAGCGGATCAGGGAAAGCGTGCGCAGGCTGGGCATGAGTGCGGCGACGCTGTTTCACGTGGCCTACGCACTGGTGCTGGCCCGGTGTGCAGCGCGTGACGATGTGGTCTTTGGCAGCGTGCTGTCGGGGCGCATGGGTGGCGTGGCCGGAGCGGACCGGATGATGGGGATGTTCATCAACACGCTGCCGGTGCGTCTGAAGCTGCAGGGTGTGAGTGTGCTGGAGGCGATGCGAGCGGCCCAGAATGGGCTGGTGGATTTGCTGAAGTATGAGCAGACGCCGCTGGCGATAGCGCAGCGCTGCAGTGGTCTGGACAGTGGTGTGGCGCTGTTCAGTGCGATGCTCAACTTCAGGCACAGTCAGGGAACGGATGAACTGGTGGGGCGTTCCGGTATTGCTGCGATAGAAGGGAAGGAGCGTACCAACTACCCATTTGTGGTGTCG
>NZ_RRUE01000003.1:8627-11912 GCF_003892345.1 Lautropia dentalis | reverse complement strand
TGTTCCTTATGTTTCCTTGGTTGAGTGTTTGCCGGGGGAGGGGATGGTTTATGGTATTCAGGCGGCGAATATTGATGTGGGTGGTTATATCCTGGCGTCGATCGAATCCATGGCATCAGAGTATATTGATTCGATAAGATCAGTTCAGCCTCAGGGGCCTTATAGGCTGGCTGGGTGGTCATCGGGTGGAGTAATCGCATATGAGATAGGAGTACAGTTGTCGAGGGCAGGGGAGAAGGTTGATTTTGTTGCGATGATAGATTCGTATGCTCCCGCAGGAATGCATATAGAGAATGCGCATCTGTCTATGAAGGATTCGATGATCTCATTCATAAGATCCCGTTGGTATAACGTCGATGATGACATGATCGAGATGTTGATGGCTAAGGATCGTGCAGATGAAATTGCCGAAGAGTTTTGTGGTTATTCGGGTGATAAGATTGACATGAGTGTGGAGGATCTCATTCGTAGGGCAAATTTGTTGCAAAAAATTGCGGGTGCCACAGCTGAGTACGTGCCGGGTAAGCTGCTTTGTGACTCATATCTCTTTCTTGCGGATCAGCAAGGGCAGTCAGCCAGTGGGGATTCGCAGGAGCTTGTTGCTGCACGTGGCTGGGTAACTGTAGCAGGTATGCCTCCAGAGGGGGTGTATATTGGGGGAGATCATTACTCCATTATGCAGTCTCCAAGGGTAGACAGGATAGCTAGGTTTATAGGAAAGGCTCTATCATGGCCCGCGAATGAGGGCGTGAAAGCGTAAGTTTCACCTTGGTTAATCCCCTCACAAAGTACGGCTCAGAAGTAGAATTTTCTCGCGGAGAAGTTCTATGAAGAAGTCACGATTCACCGACAGCCAGATTCTGGACGCCATCAAACGCGCAGAGGCCGGGCTGGTCGTTCCCGACCTGTGCCGGGAGCTTGGCATCAGCACCGCTACCTTCTACAAGTGGCGGGCCAAGTATGGGGGCATGGATGTGTCCATGATGGCCCGCATGAAGGAGCTGGAGGCCGAGAACGCCCGGCTTCGTAAGATGTACGTCGAGGAAAAGCTCAAGGCCGAGATCGTTGCGGAGGCGCTCGCAAAAAAGTGGTGAGGCCATCTCGACGCAAGGAGATGGCCCAGAAGGCAGTCGAGCAGCGGGGCGTATCGGTTCGGCTGGCCTGCCGCATGTTCAACGTCAGCGAGAGCTGCTACCGCTACCAGGCAAAGCTGCGTGCCGAGGACGATGTGATCGCCGACTGGCTGGTCCCTCTGACCACGGCCCACCGGAACTGGGGCTTTGACCTGTGCTTTCTGTACCTTCGCAACGTCAAGGGCTTCAAATGGAACCACAAACGGGTCTACAGGGTGTACCGGCAAGCTGGAGCTGAACCTGCATCAAGCCACGCAAACGCCTTGTTAGGCAGGCGCCAGAGCCGCTGGAGGAGCCCTCCGGGCCCAACCAGTGTTTGGTCCATGGACTTCATGCACGACCAGCTGGCAGACGGCCGCAGCATCCGTGCGATAACGGACGGGTGGCTGCATGATTCATCGGACAACTGACTTGACTTTCACCGCGGGTCATCAGGGCGCTGCAGCAGATCATCGAGTGGCGGGGAAAAACCGTCTGCAATCAGGTGCGACAATGGCCCGGAGTATGTCGGTTCCACCATCACCGCCTGATCGCTCTACTTCTGATGTCGATCAAAAATGGGGGGATTGCCGGGGCCCGATTGCCAATACCAGGATCTATATTCTGGACGAGCACAGACAGCCGGTACCGCTGGGTGTGGCCGGAGAGATCTGGATTGGTGGTGCCGGTGTGGTTCGTGGTTATTTGAACCGGGAGGAATTGACGGCAGAGCGGTTTACCGACGATCCGTTCAGCGATGAGCCGGGCGCGCGGATGTACCGCACGGGAGACCTGGGCCGGTGGCGGTCCGACGGTCAGATCGCATACTTGGGCCGAAACGACTTCCAGGTCAAGATCCGGGGTTTCCGAATCGAGTTGGGTGAGATTGAGGCGCTCCTGGGAGAATTGCCGCAGATACGCGATGCGGTGGTGATCGCACGTGAGGACCATTCGGGCGACAAGCGACTGGTGGCGTACTGGGTAGCAGGGGAGGAGCAGTCAGATAAGGCGCTGCCGGATGCGGAGCGGCTGCGGGATCACCTGAAGGCGGAGTTGCCGGAATACATGGTGCCCTCAGCATTCGTGAAGCTGGAGACGATACCGCTGACGCCCAACGGCAAGGTGGACAGGAAGGCGCTGCCGGCGCCGGATGCAGATGCGCTGGTCAGGCACGAGTACGAGGCGCCACGGGGACCGGTGGAAGAGGTGCTGGCCGGAATCTGGCAGGAGTTGCTGGGTGTGGAGCGTGTGGGGAGAAACGACAGCTTCTTTGATCTGGGTGGACACTCGCTCATGTTGACTCGACTTGTGACGAGGGTGGAAGACATCTCTGATGTTGAGTTGAACCTGAGTGAACTCTTTTCATACTCATCGCTTGCTGGGATGAGTGAACTGATCGAAAGGGAGATTATTCGGCATCACGTTCGTGATGATTTGAGTGTCGACTGAAGCTGATGGTTTTGTTGTTCGGCCCGGGTATTTTGTCGTTGGAATTAAATGGTGTTTATGAGAATCTATGAGGCTTTGGGTCTGGATTTGTAGTTATGCAGAGGAAATTTTTTGAAATATAAGCTCTGTTGTCTTTGCCTGGCAGTGAGGCGGGGAGCTGAGTGGTGGAGCTGGGGCTCTGCATAGCTTTGTAGAGAAAATTTGAATGGTTTGCTGGTGATGGAAGTGAATAATAAAAGTGATGTCATTAAAGCTGATTTTTTGAGCAGAGTCCTTGGCAAAAGGAAAAGGTCGGCGTCCTCTCGCTATCAAGGAAAGTCGAAGATTGAAAGATTGTCTCGTGACGGTGATCTGCCACTGTCGTGGGCACAGCAGCGGTTGTGGTTCCTGGAGCAGCTGGAGGACCTGGGTGCGGCGTATCACATTCCGGCTGTGTTGCGTCTGCAGGGCGAGCTGGACAAGGGGGCGTTGCAGCGCGCGCTGGACGAGATTCTGGCCAGACACGAGGCGCTGCGCACGGTGTTTGTGCGCAATGCGGATGGAGAGCCGGTGCAGAGGATACTGCCGGTGCAGCCGTTTGCGCTGGCGTATCACGATCTGTCTGGACTTGAGCAGCAGGAGAGGGAACGGGCGAAGCAGGCCCTGACGGAAGAGACGCTGCACAGGCCGTTCGATCTGACGCAGGATGTGTTGATCCGTGCCAGTCTGGTGAAGTTGGATGAGC
>NZ_RRUE01000003.1:2630-3486 GCF_003892345.1 Lautropia dentalis | reverse complement strand
GATCGGGGAAGCCAGTACTGCGCAAGTCGCTACCGTGAAAGACTTGATGCCCTGGGCATGCAGGTGTCGATGTCACGGCGGGGAAACTGCTACGACAACGCACCGATGGAGAGTTTCTGGGGATCACTCAAGAACGAGTTGCTGTACCAGCGGCGTTTCGCCACGCGTGCGCAGGCACGAGCGGCGATCACCGAGTGGATCGAGGTGTTCTACAACCGTCAGCGACTGCACAGTGCACTTGGCTACCAGTCGCTAGTGGCCTTCAGGCAAGGCCTTCTTTGAACGGACTTCACATTAAAGGCGACTGTCTGCGGTTGACAGTACACCTCACCTGAGGGGTAGGTTCCCTCGGGTGACTCGACACCGCTTTCACCGATCCGCGAAGACCCCATGGCTGTAACTCCATTTTTTTGTTGAATGTTTGCGCAAACGGTACATGTTTTGCTAGTAACCATCATTACTCATAGGTTAGGTGTTCCAAGTCGTTGGTAAATTCGCAAGGTCCGTGCTTGTTGTTTTGGCTGTTGGCCGAAACGAGGCTAAACACCACTTTAGTGAATTTGCTGTCCAGGGTCATGGGTAAATCAAAAATCGAAAATTCATATTCGGACAAGTTTGACGCTGCTGTCCGGAAAGTTAATAAAACGACATCAAATTACCTGAAAGATTTGTTGATCCATGAGCTGTTCGAGCAGCAGGTGCGGCGAACACCGGAGGCGTTGGCGGTTCAGTACGAGAGCGAGAGCCTGACGTATGCGCAGCTCAATGCAAGGGCCAATCAGCTGGCGCATCGGCTCAGGGCGATGAGGGATGCAGCGGGGGCCCCGTTGGTGAAGCCGGATGTGCTGGTGGCGAT
>NZ_RRUE01000003.1:0-2620 GCF_003892345.1 Lautropia dentalis | reverse complement strand
TGGTGCAGGTGGCGGTATTGAAGAAGTCGTACTGCTCGATGATGAGTCGATCTATGCGGGCCAGCCGGAAGGCAACATTGGCCGTGAAGAGACAGGTCAGACCTCATCGAACCTGGCGTATGTGATCTACACCTCGGGTTCGACCGGTTTTCCCAAGGGAGTGATGCTCGAGCATGCTGGTGTCTGCAATCTGGCAACCCTGCAGAAGACGGAACTGGACATCGATGAGAAGAGCCGTGTGCTGCAGTTTGCCTCGTTCAGCTTCGATGCCTGCGCCTGGGAAGTGATGATGACGCTCAGCCATGGTGCGAGCCTGCTCCTGTCAACGAAGGAACGGCTGATGCCGGGCGAGCCCCTGCGGGCATTGCTGCAGGAGCGGGAAATCACTCATGTGACGCTGCCACCAACGGCGCTGAGTGCTCTGGGCCAGCCCAGTGGGCTGGAGAGCCTGAAAACGCTGGTGGTTGTTGGGGAGGCATGCCCGCCGCAGCTGGCGCTGCAATGGCGTGGCAGAACGCACTTCATCAACGCCTATGGACCGACCGAGGCGACCGTGTGTGCCACGATGTATCACGTGCCATCTGCCTGGACGGCGCAGCCGGGGCAGGGCGTGCCGATCGGAGAGCCGGTGGCCAATGCGCGGATCTACATTCTGGACGAACAGAAGCAGCCGGTACTGCAGGGGGAGGCCGGAGAGATCTGGATTGGTGGTGCCGGTGTGGCCCGTGGTTATCTGAACCGTCCGGATCTGACGGCAGAGCGCTTCATGGAGGATTCGTTCAGCGATGAGCCGGGTACGAGGATGTACCGTACGGGCGACCTGGGCCGGTGGCGGAACGATGGCCAGATCGAGTACATGGGTCGCAATGACTTCCAGGTCAAGATCCGGGGTTTCCGGATTGAGCTGGGCGAGATCGAGGCGCTCCTGGGGGATTTGCCGCAGGTACGCGATGCGGTTGTGGTGGCGCGAGAAGATCATCCGGGAGATAGGCGGCTGGTGGCGTACTGGACACCGGTTCAGGGGCTGGCGGAGGCCGAACTGCCCAAACCCGAACAGCTGCGTGACCATCTGAAAGAGAGCCTTCCCAGCTACATGGTGCCCGTAGCCTTTGTGCGGATGGAAGCACTGCCGCTGACGCCCAATGGCAAGGTGGACAGGAAGGCGTTACCAGCGCCGGATGTGGATGCCTTGATCACGCACGAGTACGAAGCGCCACAGGGAGAGGTGGAACAGCGAGTGGCAGTGCTGTGGCAGGAGTTGCTGGACGTTGACAAGGTCGGGAGAAACGACAATTTCTTCGACCTGGGTGGCAATTCTCTGCTGATGGTGGCTCTGCTGGCACGGATGCGTGACGAGGGGCTGTTCGCATCAGCCGAGATGGGCTATTCGAGCGGTGCATCGGCGATGAAGGATCTGGCGGTACAGCTGGTTCGTCGTCCGGATGGAGAGGATGCACAACAGGCTGCCGTTGGTGAAATTCCCGAGGCATGTACACGGATCCTACCGGAGATGGTGGGACTGACCGGCTTCGGGCAGGCCGAGATCGACGTAATCGTGGCCAGGGTGCCGGGCAGTGCATCCAATATCCAGGACATCTACCCACTGTCGACGCCCCAGGAGGGCATTCTCTTTCACCACCGGCTGGATGTGGAACGGGACACCTATGTGGCCCATGAGATCTTCCGGTTCGATTCGGTGGCACGCTTCGAGGCCTTCTTCGCTGCGCTGCAGGAACTGGTCAGGCGCCATGATGCCCTGCGTACGATGTTTGTGTGGGAGGATCTGTCCGAGCCGGTGCAGGTTGTGCAGCGGCAGGCCGAGGCGGTCTGCACGCGGATGGTGTTGGATGCAGGTCAGGATGCCGCTGGGGCGTTTCGTCAGTGGCTGCAGGCCCGGTTCGAGCGGCTCGACCTTGGCCGGGTGCCGCTGGTGGGGATGGTGCTGGGCGAGGTTGCCGGGCAGAAGGAGTGTTATGGCGCGCTGACGATTCATCACATCATCACCGACCATGTGTCCATCGAGGTGATGCTTGCCGAAATCGGGGCGCTGATGCAGGGGCAGGATCGGCCACGGCCTGCGCAGGACGGACAGACAGGTTCCTACCGTGGGTTTGTGGAACACGGCCGTGATGCCGGTGAAAGGGCACAGGCAGAGGCCTTCTTCAAGGGCATGCTTGCCGATTATGACGAGCCCTCGCTGCCGTTTGGGCTGCGGGACGTGCGCGGAGATGGTACAGCCATCGTGCAGAGGATATCGCCGGTGGAGCAGGCGCTGGCCCGGCAGGTTCGCCGTGTGGCACGCAGTCTCAGGGTCAGTCCGGCCATTGTGTTTCACCTGGTGTTCGGTTTGGTGGTCGGCAGGTTCTCGGGCCGGGATGATGTGGTGTTCGGAACAGTCATGTCGGGGCGGATGGCGCCGGTGGCGGGCATCGATCGCATGCTGGGTATGTTCATCAATGTGCTGCCGCTGCGCCTGAACATGGCGGGGTTGACGGTGCGGGAGGTGCTGTTGCAGCTTGAGCAGAGTATGGCAGGGCTGATCCGGCACGAGAGTGCGTCACTTGCGCTGGCGCAGCGCTGCAGTGGTGTCGAAGGCGATGTTCCTCTGTTCAGTGCTCTG
>NZ_RRUE01000002.1:1320618-1720554 GCF_003892345.1 Lautropia dentalis | reverse complement strand
GAATGCCTTTCCGTATCTGGCCACGTTCCTTGTCCTGTTTCGCCCTCGGGTTGGAGATTACTATCGATCGGACAACTATTGTGAACTATAGGGCACCCGAGAATGGCTTGCTCGGCCCCTTGGCCTTGACCACCCAGTTGGCCAGTGATCCCTTCGGAACCCCCAGCCTGGCGGCGACCTCGGCTTGCGAAAGCCCTTGTTCAAGGACCATCCTGACGACCTCCGTCCTGAACTCGGCCGTGTAACTCTGATTCTGTTTCATCCGTTGACCCTCCATGGCCATTCTCCCTCATGTGGGTGTCTACAGAAGTCAGGCTACCTCAGGCGCGCAATCTCCAGCAATCGGGCATCCACCGGATACGCAATGGCCTTGGGCTGCACCGTGCTGTCGACGATCACCCGCTCGAATTCAGCCGGCCGGATGGCCTTCATCGCCACCGCTGCTTCGATGGTCGTCTTCAGCAGCTCTTCCACACCCGCTTCCCCCAGCGCCTTGCGAAAGCGCCCGATCTGCGTGGCATCGCACGGCCGCCGGTGCTCGTAGTACTCGCGCCCGCTGAAGTATTGCCACAGCACATTCTCGCTCCAGCGTTCCACCAGCGCCTCGTCACTGAGGTTGAACGCATGCTTGAGATACAGCAGCGACACCATCAACCGGATCGGCAACCGCGGCCGGCCCGCATTGCTCACGCCTGCGCCTGCCACTTCCAGGCTTGGGCCGAACAGCCCGGGCTGCTGTGTGACCCGGCCCTGGCGATCACGATGCGCAAAGACCGGCGCCAGCGTCTTCTCCAGTTCGCCCCACGGCATGCGCTGCGCGAGCACCGCCAGCGGGTGCGACAGGTCGATCATCTGCTCGATCCGAGCCCTGAAGAAGTCGTCCGTGGCCATCGGCTGCGCCTCCGTTTCTCCCAGTTTCTGATGACCCCCATTTTAGTTTCCGGGGGTTCCCGGGCACCGCCATGCCCCTTCGATCAAGCGTTCATGCGGGTTGGCGGGGTTTTGCAGAGCCGACTCATGAGGACAACTCAGCCACCAGCCCTTCTATCGAGATCACGCATACCAGAAAACAAAAACCCCGAAACCATAACGAGAAAAGCGCACAAACTCAAACCAACAAAAAGATTCTGAACACCCACCACATGACCAAGTGGCGTTGCCACAGCAAGCCCCACCGGCGCTGCGATACCCGTCATGGTCGTCATGAGCGATATGGCCCTGCCTTGAAAATCATTCGAAACCACAATCTGCAGCAACGCGATGAATGCTCCATTACCGATAGTGTTGGCCGATGCACTCAAGAACCATAGCCCAACAGAAACAAGGTACAGTTCTGCTGGCATGATCGAAGCAACTGCCAATCCCAGACAGCAGACCGCCAGCCCACCAAGAACCCATGGAACCCTTCTCTTTGGAGCAATTGCTGCATAAACTCCACCACCAACGATTGACCCAAAACCGAACATACTCTCAAACAACGCCAACCTGCTTGCATCACCGTGGTAATACACCTTCACCAGCAGAGGAATCATGGTTACCAATGGCATGATAAAAAATGCCGCACTAACGATCAATATATAAAGCCCACGAAGCCCCTTGTTCGACCATACCCGGAGAACCCCATCCCTCATCTGAGTCAAAATCTTCGCCTTTCTCCCCTCCTTGATGCCAAACTGGGGGACTGTCACAAACAGCAACGGAACAATACCAAATACCACTGTAAAAACGTCTATTCCCAACGC
This sequence comes from Lautropia dentalis, assembly GCF_003892345.1. Lineage (GTDB taxonomy): Bacteria > Pseudomonadota > Gammaproteobacteria > Burkholderiales > Burkholderiaceae_E > Lautropia > Lautropia dentalis. The sequence continues at coordinate 1,718,812 of NZ_RRUE01000002.1, read as the reverse complement.
ATACTTGAGTGGAAGGACACTGATAACCAGTGCGCCCAGAGGTGCCGCGCCAATCATCGTCAAGCCTTGGATGATCTGGTTTATTCCTGTGACCCGCGGAATGAATCCGGGAGGGACGAGCATGGCAACGCTGGCCATGGATGCTGGCATCTGAAACGCCTGCATCGCGCTACGTATCGCCATAATGGCGTAGACATGCGACAGCTGGACCTCGCCGTATTCAAACTGGATGATCAGCATCAGCACGCATGCAGCACTGATGAGATCCGACAGCATCATGATGAGCTGCCGGTTATGTCGATCAGCAAACACACCTCCGAATGGTCCCAACAGCGCCTGAGGCAACATGGCCGCCAGACCAGCCGTACCCAAGGCTGACGCGCTCTGGGTCGTATCGGTGATCCACCAAAGCAGCACGAATTGAGTGATGGAGGATCCAACCAGAGAGGCCCCCTGACCAACAAATATCGACCAGAAACGCAAACGCCAAGGTCCTTCAGTACCCACGTTTCTCTCACTGGAGCATTCAGTAGCGCTGCCATCAGGCGCAACGGCTTTCATGTGATCGTTCAACGTAACCCCTTCGGGATAAGCCAACTCCGCTTGTCAGCAGCCACATGCGTTGCCAGTCTCAGCGGATCCAAAGTCTGCGTCAGTATTGTTACATTCATTCAAAAAACCCGGTAGTCAGTATTTTCAGTACCAACACAAACTCTAATGCCAGAACTGCACGATGCCAGATTCATCAGGAATGCCACAACCATTGACCACCTCCCGTCAACTGACACACGTTCGCCATCCCATACGGTGCATCTTCCATGACCGGGTCGTTACAGTATGCCAGTCCGCAGAACCTCCTACCTAGGTTTTCTGATGCCACCCCGATTTTTCATAGCTCCATCAGCGTGTGAAACGCGAAATCATAATGCACAATATGAAAAACCAGTTCTATCTTTCAAGTAGGTGATTCTTGGACTCTGCCGCTTATCCATATCCCGCATTTGCCACATGTCGGGCTTATCTCTTCTTCCAGACGCCACTTTCGCGGACGGTTCCACGTGCTCTCGTCGAGACCGCCCGCCCTCACCAAGCCAGCACGCGTATCGCTTCTTCTCCCACTACCCACATCTATCAACGGGTATCAGCTTCCCTCTGCGCCCCACCTTGCCAACCTATACCACATAACGGAATGCGCGGTCGTGCTGCATTGCTGCATGAAAGGCAGCGCCATCTTCACGTTCAGGGCTCAATGGGACAACACGCCTTACTCCCAGTTATTTTTATTAGTTTCACGAACTGGAAGTCACGTACAAGAGTCTTTCATGACAATGAATGACTGTGAATTTTGGGTACAACTTTTTACTGTTCAACAATGTTCGCGAATCATTGAATTCCATCATTTGGACGATATACTGTCGAAGTGCGTTCAGACTTTTGGGAAGGCCCTTGGTCTGGTCGTCCCACAAGCGCCTGAACAGGCGAACATGGAACAAGAAATTTTCAGTCCCAGACCTGTGGCGAGGCTTGCTCTGATCACCCTCCACCGGTTGGGCCGGCATTGACGGCCAATTTTCTGGCCAAAGGACGTAAACACAAGCGGGGATCCAACTGTGCAGGATAAATCATCCTTTCTGAACGGGCTCCTGAGCCCCACCAATGAGCGTCATCTTCATCCTGCAGCCGCATCTGCTTCCGTGATAGAACCTGCTTATGCGGGTGCAGAGTCGGGGGACGCGTATTGTTTCTCGTCCGGCAAACGCGGTTCGCACGCGGCGTCCGATCCTTACCCTTCCACGTTCGGAAGCGGCCACAATACTACTGTTTTCCGCCCCGATGCGGTGACGAGTACCTTTTCCGGCAACGTGCAGGGGGCATCACGCACCCGCCGAGCAGTCCAGCCCGGAGCCAGCATCAGCTACACAGCAAACCAGCGCCACGAAGTCAACCCCGGAACCAGAACAGGCCACCCACATCACACCCCGCCCCTGCCCCCCCACTGGCGCCCCGACCCTGCCATGGATCGCTGGCAGGATGACCTGATCGGTGCGGTATCCGAACCCAGCGAGCAGGAGGTATTCGGCTACATCCAGTCTGCCTCCCGGGCGCTGGGCTTTGATCATGTCTCCTATGGCTTTCAGGCACCGCTTCCCCTGAGCCGCCCCCGACTGATCTGGCACAACGATTACCCACCCGCCTGGCAGAAGCATTACATGGACATGGGCTATCCTGCGGTGGACCCCCGCATCATCCGGGCACGACAGTCTCCGGAACCGTTTCTGTGGAGTGCGGAGCTGTTCAGGGACGTTCCTGAACTCTGGGCTGACATGCAGACCGCGGGTCTGGCCTATGGCTGGACCCAGTCCGTACTGAATGAACCGGGCGGCATCAGCATGCTGTCGCTCACCAGGCGGGAGCCCTTCACCCCCGATGAGCTGGATGCCCGCCTGCCCCGCATGCAGTGGCTGGCGCTGGTGACCCACAAGGCCTTCTCCCGCGTGATCCGGGCCCGGCTGGCCAGTGATTCCCCCGCGCTGACCGCCCGCGAACTGGAAGTGCTGCGCTGGACGGCCGATGGCAAGTCGGCGCAGGACATCGCCGAGATCCTGCTGCTGTCGAAGAACACGGTCGACTTCCACATCCGCAACTCGATCATGAAACTTGACGCGCCGAACAAGACGGCGGCCGTGGTACGGGCCGTCCTGCTGGGGCTATTCCAGTAACGCGTTCAATTCTCATTTGCAATCAATTAAAACCGGGTGTAAAGTGTGGGCTTTCCGTACCACATGGGGCGCTTCTGCCCCACACCAACAATGAAACGAGACACAGTTTTCGCGGGCATGGTCCCTGCACAACAACGCCGCCAGGTTCTTGCGGCTGCGCTGTCGCTGGGAGCCAGTCTGGCGCTGGCCACGCTGCCCGGGCAAACGGCCCGCGGGGCAGAGGCTGCGGGTTCCACTGCCGCTGGCAGCCCGGCGGCAACCAGCGGCGCCATGACAGCCGGGAATGCGACGGGTTCCGCACCCAAACTGAAGGTGGTGACCACCTTCACGATCATCGCCGACATGGCGCGCAATGTGGCTGGCGACGCAGCGGTGGTGGAGTCGATCACCAAGCCGGGCGCCGAGATTCACGACTACCAGCCTACCCCAGGGGATCTGGTGCGTGCCCAGGGCGCCCAGCTGGTGCTCTGGAACGGGCTGAATCTCGAGCGCTGGTTCGAGAAGTTCTTCCACCGGCTGCGCAAGGTGCCGGGCGTGGTAGTGACGGAGGGCGTGGTGCCCATGTCGATCTCGGAGGGCCCGTACAGCGGCAAGCCCAATCCGCATGCGTGGATGTCGCCGGAGAACGGCATCATCTACGTGAACAACATCCGTGATGCGCTGGTGAAGTATGATCCGGCGCACGCCGATACCTACCGGGCCAATGCCGAGGCCTACAAGAAGAAGATCGCCGACACGGTCGGGCCGATCCGCGCCACGCTGGACCGCCTGCCCGAACAGCAGCGCTGGCTGGTGACCAGCGAGGGGGCCTTCAGCTATCTGGCACGCGACTTCGGGCTGAAGGAGCTGTACCTGTGGCCGATCAACGCCGACCAGCAGGGGACGCCGCAACAGGTGCGCCGCGTGATCGATGCGGTGAAGAAGCATCACATTCCGGCCGTTTTCAGCGAAAGTACGGTGCCGGATGCACCCGCCAAGCAGGTGGCGCGCGAAACGGGTGCACACTATGGGGGTGTACTCTATGTGGATTCGCTCAGCGAGCCGGACGGGCCGGTGCCGACCTATCTGGATCTGCTGCGCGTGACCTCCGAAACGATTGCGAAGGGCCTCTCCCATTGAACCAGGACGTTTCTGCCCGTTTCTCCTGCAGGCGCACCGCGGACAGGGCGGTTGACTGTCCGCTGGCCGCAGGCATGCGCGCCCAGTCTGTTCCCATGTTCTGCCCAGCCGGACGGGAGGTGTGATGGCTGCGTCAGCAACACCTGCCACACCTGCAACACCATCAGGCACACCGTCAGCGTTCCCCTTGGCCGAGCCTTCCCGCACGGCCGACGCGGACGACCCGAACTGCCGTGGCGGGCTGGATGTGCAGGGGGTGACCATCACCTACAACAACGGGCACACGGCGCTGCGCGACGCTACCTTCTGCACACCGCCGGGCAGCATCACGGCGCTGGTGGGGGTGAACGGCAGCGGCAAGTCCACGCTCTTCAAGGCGATCATGGGCTTTCTGAAGCCGGCGGCCGGGCACATCGAGGTGCTGGGGCGCTCGGTGGCCGAGGCCATCCGTCGCAACCAGGTGGCCTATGTGCCGCAGAACGAGGAGGTGGACTGGGATTTCCCGGTGCTGGTGAAGGACGTGGTGATGATGGGCCGCTACGGGCACATGGGCTTTTTCCGGCGTCCGAAGGCGGCCGATCATGCCGCGGTGGACGATGCGCTGCAGCGGGTGGAGATGCAGGACTACCGGCTGCGACAGATCGGTGAGCTGTCAGGTGGCCAGAAGAAACGCGTGTTTCTGGCACGGGCGCTGGCCCAGCAGGCGCAGGTGATCCTGCTGGATGAGCCGTTCACGGGGGTGGATGTGACCACCGAGGACGCCATCATTGCATTGCTCCGGACGCTGCGTGACGAGGGGCGGGTGATGCTGGTGTCAACCCACAATCTGGGCAGTGTGCCGGAATTCTGCGACCGGACGGTGCTGGTGAAGAACACGGTGCTGGCCCATGGCGAAACGGAGCAGGTGTTCACCCGGGCCAATCTGGAAGCGGCCTTCGGCGGGGTGCTGCGGCACTTCGATCTGCCGCAGGCGCCGGGCAGTTCGCACACGCTGTCGGTGGGCATCATGACCGACGACGAACGTCCGCTGGTGATGGTGGGTGGACGCTCTGCCCGGCGCAGTGGGCCGGACAGTGTGACGATGATGCCTGATGGAGGAGATCCCGGTACGCCTGGCCCTGTTTCCGGTGCACCCACCGGCGCAGACAGCCGTGAGGATGCCGGCTGGCATGTTCAGGCAGGTCGTCATGGCGCCAGTGCATCAGGTGTATCAGGTGCATGGGATGCGCCAGGCAGACCGGGCAAGTCTGTCGGGCAGCCCGCTGGCAGTCGCAGCCCGGACGGCCAGGATGGCACGCGATGAGCTGGGAACTGCTGCTGGAACCCTTCGGCTACGAGTACATGACCAACGCGATGTGGGTGGGCGCGCTGGTGGGTGGGGTATGTGCGTTCCTGTCGTGCTTTCTGATGCTCAAGGGCTGGTCGCTGATCGGGGATGCTTTGTCGCACTCGATCGTGCCCGGGGTGGCGGGGGCCTACATGCTGGGGCTGCCGTTCTCGGCGGGGGCCTTCTTTGCAGGGCTGCTGGCCGCGGGGGCCATCAGCTTCCTGAACCGGCGCACGCGGCTCAAGCCCGATGTGATCATCGGGCTGATATTCAGTACCTTCTTCGGGCTGGGGCTGTTCATGGTGTCGGTATCCCCCACCAGTGTGAACATCCAGACCATCGTGCTGGGCAATGTACTGGCCGTTTCGCCCGGGGACATGGCGCAGCTGGTGATCATCAGTGCGGTGACGCTGGGGGTGCTGCTGCTGAAGTGGAAGGATTTTCTGGCGATCTTCTTCGACGAAACGCATGCGCGCGGCGTGGGCCTGCATCCGGGGCCGATGAAGGTGCTGTTCTTCGGGCTGCTGGCGGCCTGTACGGTGGCAGCCATGCAGACGGTGGGCGCGTTTCTGGTGATTGCGCTGATCGTGACGCCGGGGGCGACGGCCTATCTGCTGTCGGACCGCTTCGGGCGGGTGATCGGCATGGCCACGGCCATTGGGGCAGTGAGCAGTTTCATCGGGGTGTATGCCAGCTACTTTCTGGATGGGGCGACTGGTGCGGTGGTGGTGCTGGTGCAGGCGCTGCTGTTTGCGCTGGCCTTCGTGTTTGCGCCGGTGCATGGGGTGCTGGCGGCGCGGCGGCGGCGGATGGCGGTGCTGCGTGACCGCAGCCAGATTCATCATCATGATTCCGGGCCACGGGGAGGAGACTGATGATGAACCTCGAAGCCCTGCTGTTGCCGCTGCAGTTCGATTTCATGCAGGACGCGCTGCTGATGGCGGCCATCGTGGCGGTGCCGTGTGCGCTGCTGTCGTGCTTTCTGGTGCTCAAGGGCTGGGCGCTGCTGGGCGATGCCATTTCCCATGCCGTGTTTCCGGGGGTGGTGATTGCGTATCTGGTGGGCGCACCGCTGGCACTGGGTGCTTTCGTGGCGGGGATGGCCTGTGCGCTGCTGACGGGCTATGTGCACGAGCACAGCCGCATCAAGCAGGATACGGTGATGGGGGTGGTGTTTTCCAGCATGTTTGCGCTGGGGCTGCTGCTCTATGTGTGGGCACGCAGCGAGGTCCATCTGGAGCATATCCTGTTCGGGGACGTGCTGGGCACGACGCCGGCCGATCTGCTGCAGAGCGGGCTGATTGCGCTGGTGGTGTCGGGCTGGATCGGCATGAAGTGGCGCGATCTGCTGCTGCAGAGTTTCGATCCGGTGCAGGCCCGCACCGCCGGGCTGGCCGTGAGCCTGCTGCACTACGGGCTGCTGGCGGCGGTGTCGCTGGCGGTGGTGGGGGCGCTGCAGTCGGTGGGCATCGTGCTGACCATTTCGCTGCTGATTGCGCCGGGAGCCATTGCCCGGCTGCTGACGCGCACCTTCGGGCGGATGCTGTGGACGGCGGTGGGGCTGACCGTGACCACCTCGGTGCTGGGCGTCTATGTGGCGTTCTTTCTGGACAGTGCGCCGGCGCCTACCGTCGTGCTGCTGCTGGCCATCGAATTCATCGTAGCGCTGGCAATGAGCACGCGGCAGGAGCGACGGGCGCAGATGAAGGAAGCGCAGGCGGGTTGAGCAGCTGCCCGGTCTGGGCGCTGATGGCCCGCATGCGGAGCCTGTCCGCCATCCCGCCCGCCGGGGGCTTCCACGCGGGGCGCAGCCCGCTCGGCCTCGTTGCGTTCGTGATAGGCTTGCAGTACGGCCACGATGGCACCATCGGCCGGAAAACCTGCCGCCATGGCAGCATCCATCAGTACAGCATTGGTCATTTTCGTATTCGTATGTTCGTCGTTTCGCTCAGCTATACCCAGCCCATGGCCGAGGTGGAAAAGCATCTGGAGGCCCATCGCACCTGGCTCGACCATGCCTATGCAGCCGGTCACCTGCTGATGTCGGGTCGCAAGGAACCCCGTACCGGTGGCATCATCGTGATGCGGGCCAGCAATCTGGCTGCCGCACAGGCCATCCTCGCGGAAGACCCTTTCCACAAGGCCGGGGTGGCAGACTACCAGATCACCGAGTTCCAGCTCTCCAAGGCAGCGCCCGCATTGCAGGATTGGCTGGAAGCATGAGTGCTGCCAGACCTGCAGGGTTGGCCCGTGGCGCGCATGGCGTCAGGTCTACGGGGCTGACCGGAAGTGCCCGCATCGTCAGGTCTGAAGGAATGTCCGCAGCACGGGCAGCAACCAGCCGGGACGCTCCTCGTGGGCGCTGTGACCGGTCAGTGGCAGGCACAGCAGACTGGCACCATCGATGCGGCCCAGCATGGCCTGAGTGTGGGTCAGCGGGATGAATTCGTCCTGCTCGCCATGGACCAGCAGCGTTCGGGCGCGGATGGCCCGGATGCTTTCGTTCGGATAGGCATCGGGGCCGTTACTGAGCCACAGGTTCAGCACGGCACGGGCGAAGCGCTCGAAGTCGGGCTCGGGGTTGAGGGCCTCGTAGGCAGCCACACCATGTGGTACGTCGTTGCCGGGAAAGTGCTCACGCCAGAATGCCGGAGTGATCCGGCCCAGTTCGGCACGTGCCGGGTCGCCAGCAGGCAGTTCCCACTGGGCGCCGATGGGGACGATGTGATCCACCGGGTTGGCCGGATCGGCTGCAAGTCGCAGGGCAACGATGCCGCCGTCACTGTGGCCCATGATGCTGTAGCGGGACAGGCCCAGATGCATCACGACAGCCTTCACGTCGTCTTCCAGCCGGCGGTAGGTGAGCGGCAGGCTGCCGAGCGTGGAGCGGCCATGACCGCGGCTGTCGATGCCGATCAGGCGGTAAGTGGAGGCAAGACCCGGGGCAAGCGCGTTCCAGGTCTCGATCTGGCCAAAACCACCAGGCAGGCACAGCAGGGCTGGCCCCTGTGGATTGCCGGTTTCCTCGACATAGATGCTGGCCCCCTCGATGTCGAGGTGCCGGCCACGCCAGTGGTTGAAGGTGTTCATGCAGGTTCTCCTGAAACGGCTCCGTCAGGCTGGTCAGGTGTCTGCAACAGGCGTAACAGGCGGCAGGCGTATCATGCGGGCAGATGCTGACCACCGATGACAGGAGGAATACCCATCATGACGGCAAACACGACATCTGCCAGTGTATCGCCCTCTTCCTCCGGCCCGCAGGTCGATACGGTAGTGTTCGACCTGGGAGGCGTGGTGGTGGACTGGAACCCCCGTTACCTGTACCGGAAGATATTCTCCACCGAGGCCGAAGTGGAAGATTTTCTGGACAAGGTCTGCACGATGGCCTGGAATGTGGAGCAGGACCGCGGGCGCCCATGGGCCGAGGCCATCCGGCAGCTGCAGGGACAGTTTCCACAATTTTCGCAGGAAATCGATGCCTACCGTTCGCGCTGGCCGGAGATGCTGGCTGGTGACCTGCCGGAATCCGTGGCCATCCTGTCCAGGCTGCGCACCGAGCCGGTCCGGCTGCTGGCGCTGACCAACTGGTCGGCAGAGACCTTTCCCATGGCACGCGAGCGCTTTCCGTTTCTGCAGTGGTTCGAGGGTATCGTGGTGTCGGGCGAGGAAGGGCTGATCAAGCCGGACCCAGCCATTTTCCGGCGGCTGTGCGAACGTTATGGGGTCACGCCTGCCCGTGCGGTGTTCATCGATGATTCGGCACGCAACGTGGAAGCCGCGCAGGCACTGGGCTTTCACGGCATTCACTTCACCGGAACGGCCTCGCTGCGCGACGGACTGCGGGCGCTGGGGCTATAAAAGCCGGCGCCCCGGCCGTGGATACGGTGGGGAAACCGGCTTTCAGCGTACTGACGTCGGCAGACTGACTGTGCGTTGGGGGGATCTGATGATCCATCAGCGCCCTGCACCCCCTTTTCCGTACCTTGCGTACAGAAAAGAAAAGGATCAGTCTGGCAGAAAATCAGGCCATGGCCTTGATGGCGGCCGACAGGCGGCTCTTGTGGCGGGCTGCGGCGTTCTTGTGAATGATTTTCTTGTCGGCGATGGAGTCGATGACGCTGGTCGAGGCACGGAACTGTGCCTCGGCGGCGGCCTTGTCACCAGCGGCAACGGCCTTGCGCACTTTCTTGATGGCGGTACGCAGGCGCGAGCGCAGGCTGCTGTTGTGTGCGTTCAGTTGGACTGCCTGGCGAGCACGTTTGCGCGCCGACGCGATGTTTGCCATGGAGCGGTTTCCTCAAAGAGCCCGGGGCTCTGGTAGACAACGGAACGACTGCGGGGCCGCCCGGTTGATGTGTTCACTGATCGGACAATTGCCCGAAAACTAAGCTTATCATTATAGCGTCCTGTGGTGACAGCCTTCAAGTAGGGCATGCAGACACCTCCCGTGAGGCTGTAGCCCCCTTCGAAACATCGGCACCTTCCCTGCCACGCGGCAGCCGGGTCTTCCCGACAGCCGGACGAAGGTGCTCCATTGCCAATCTCCTGCCCCCCCTTTCTGCCGTGAATCTGCTCCGTGCTGCGGCCACCATCAGTGGCCTGACCCTGGTTTCCCGTGTTCTTGGCCTGGTGCGGGAGACGCTGGTGGCCTCCGTGTATGGTGCGGGGCCGCTGACGGATGCCTTCTTCGTGGCGTTCCGGCTGCCCAACATGCTGCGGCGCCTGTTTGCGGAAGGGGCGTTCACCCAGGCGTTCATCCCGGTGCTGGCACAGAGCCAGCAGGAGTCCCCCCAGGAGACACGCCGGGTACTGGACGCGGTGGCCACGATGCTCTTCTGGGTGCTGACCGTGGTGGTGGCGGTGGGCGTGGTGGCCGCGCCGGGGCTGGTGTGGCTGGTGGCCAGCGGGCTGCGGCAGGATGCAGAGACCTTCGGCATTGCGGTGCTGATGACGCGCTGGATGTTTCCGTACATCCTGCTGATTTCGCTGGTGGCGCTGGCGGCCGCCATCCTGAACCTGTCGAAACGCTTTGCGGCACCGGCCTTTGCGCCGGTGCTGCTGAATGTGTCGATCATTCTGGCGGCGCTCTTTCTGGGCCGCTTCTTCGATCCGCCCGTGCTGGCGCTGTGCGCGGGGGTGATGATCGGCGGGGTGCTGCAGCTGCTGTGGCAGGTGCCGTCGCTGGTGAAGATCGGCCTGTTGCCCCGCATCCGTTTCACCCCCTGGAAGTCCCTGAAGGATCCGGCCGTGCAGCGGGTGCTGAAGAACATGGCGCCGACGCTGCTGGCGGTGTCGGTGTCGCAGTTCAGCCTGATCATCAACACGCAGATCGCCTCGTGGCTGGCGCCGGGCAGTGTGTCGTGGGTGAGCTATGGCGACCGGCTGATGGAGTTTCCAACCTCACTGCTGGGCATTGCCATGGGCACGCTGCTGCTGCCCAGCCTGTCGCAGGCCAATGCCGCAGGCAACACACAGCGCTACAGTGACCTGCTGGACTGGGGGCTGCGGCTGGCATTGCTGCTGGCCACGCCGGCCATGGTGGGGCTGGCGCTGATGGCCAAGCCGCTGACGGCGCTGCTCTTTCATTACGGGGCCTTCAGCACGCACGACCTGCTGATGACCTCGCATACGGTACGGGCCTACGGCGCCGGGCTGGTAGCGCTGACGGCAGTGCGGATTCTGGCGCCGGGCTTCTTTGCCAAACAGGATGTGCGCACGCCGGTGAAGATTGCCGTGACGGTGCTGGTGTGCACGCAGCTGATGAACCTGGTGCTGGTACCCTGGCTGGCCCATGCGGGGCTGGCGCTGTCGATTTCGCTGGGGGCATGGCTGAATGCCGGCTGGCTGCTGCGCGGGCTGAAAAAACGTGGCAGCTACATCCCGCGTGCGGGCTGGCGGCCGTTCATGCTGAAGGTGGCGGTGGCGCTGGCGGCCATGGGTGTGCTGCTGGGCTTTGTCAGTGAGTATTTCGACTGGGGCGCGATGCAGTCGCAGCCATGGCTGCGCATCGGGCTGGTGCTGGGCATGGTGGTGGGTGGTGCCCTGCTCTACTTCGGGCTGCTGATGGCCATGGGGCTGAACATCCGGCAGGTGATGCGGCCGCCGGCCGAAAAGACAGGCGGCGCCACGACGACGGCAAGTGACGCGACGAAGGCAAATCACACCTCATCGGCGAACCAGCCGGATTGACGATGACTCAGAAAGGCGCCGCGAACTCACAAAACGGAACACGATGTCACGCATGAGAAAACAAACCACCAAGTAATTAACTTGCATTCTCATTGCTGGTAGCATTCTTGCTGGCTGTATCCTGTACACCACAGATAACCTTCCTGCGATGAAGAATCATATCCCAACAGATTCACGATCTGCACACATTGTCTCCTCCCCCTTCTCCCTGAAACGCCTGCCGCAGGCGCTGCTGGCCACCGGCCTGCTGACGGTGCTGGTCCTGCCCGTGCAGGCACAGCAGGGGGCCCCCACAGTCTCCCGGTGCGTATTCCGATGATCGTGACCGACGATTCCGGCATCGTGACCGCGCAGTCCGGTCATCGTGACCGATGTCGAGTGGTCAGAGACATTGCCTGCCAGGCAAATTGTACGATTGCCTGATCCGGGGGGCCTTCCAGCCCCCCCCAGTACCTCCGGGAGAGCGTCAGCTCTGGTTGGCGGATGAAGGCGTTTTCTTCGTTCGTGCAGCGCGCAGTGACTCCCCCTTGAGCACGATCCGCTGCGCCTGTGGCAGCAGACGATCCAGCATCGCGTCGGCCACCGCCGGCTCATCGATCCAGGCATGCCAGTGATCGACGGGCAACTGGCTGGTGATCAGCGTGGCCCTGTTGCCGGCCCGGTCATCGATGATCTCCATCAGCGCTTCCCGGCAGGGGGCGTCCAGCGCCACCAGTCCCCAATCGTCCAGTATCAGGACCTGCGTCTTTGCCAGCTTGCCAAGCCACCTGGTGTAGGTGCCTGTGGCCCGTACAAGGCCCAGCTCCTCGCCCAGCCTGGGCAGACGCAGATACCGCGTACTGTGTCCCTGGCGGCAGGCATACTGTCCGAGAGCGCAGGCAAGCCATGTTTTGCCGCACCCCGTGGCCCCGCTCAGGATGATGGTGGCGCCGGACGTTGCCCAGTCACTCAGGGCAAGTGCCATCCAGCGGGCACGTTCCAGCCCCCGGCTGGCTCGTGCGTCGAAGTCTTCGATGTGGGCCTGGGCATACTTCAGGCTGGCCTGCTTCAACAGGCGGGCGCTGCGCCGGTCGTGGCGGCTGTCGATCTCGTGCTGAACCAGCAGGGCCAGACGCTGCTCGAACCCCAACTCTGTGCTTGCGGGCTGTTCGAGCTGTCGCTGCAGCGCCTGTGCCATGCCCTGAAGTCGGAGTTCCTGCAGCTGGGCAATGGTTTGATTGTGGGTCATGATTCACCTCCCTGGCGTCAGTGATAGGCCCGTGCACCGCGCAGGTGCTCATGGTCCGGGCTTTGCCATGTCCTGCCCGGTTGGGCCGGCAATGCTTTTTCCTTGCCGTTGAGCAGGATGTCGCGTACCGCGCGATAGGTGTGGATCTGCAGCGACAGGGCGCGCTCGCAGGCCGCTTCCAGACGGGCATGGCCGTGGCGTCTGGCCAGCGACAGCAGACCCAGCGCACTGCGGTAGCCATGCTCGGGGTGCCTGTATCGGGCCAGCATGCGCTCGATCAGCAGCGCCGTGCTTTCGCCGACACCACGACCCCACGCGACCAGACGTTCCGGTGTCCATTGCCGATGTGCACGGTGGCTGGCCGGCATGTGCTCCTCGATGGTGCTAAAGCCGCCTGCCTGATGACTTCTCAGGTGTGCGGCCACCCGTTTGCCCTCGTGCAGCAGCTCGATGCCATGCTGGGTGATGCGGGCATCGAGCCGCTGTCCAACCAGCACATGGGGCACGCTGTAGCGGTGCCGGTCGATCTCGACGTGGTAGTCCACGTGTACCCGCACGGTCTTGTAGCGAGCGTATTCGTAGCGAACCGATGGCAAAGGGCGCAAGGCCGGTGCATCGAGGCTGGCAAAGACACTGGCCCGGCTGCCCGGCAGTTTCTGGAAGGGGCGGTGGTTGAGCTGTTCCAGCAGCGGTTCGATGGCCCGGTTGGCGCTGCCCAGATCATTGGGCAGTACGTGGCGCAGCCTGGCCAGAATCCAGCGCTCAACCACCTGAACGGCCGACTCCACCACGGCCTTGTCCTGCGGACTGTGAGGCCGGGCCGGCAAGACGGCACAATCGTAGTGGCGGGCAAAGTCCTGAATGCTGTCGGTTGCCCTGGGTTCGTAGCGATCGGCACGGGCAATGACCGCCCGGGGATTGTCGGGCACGATCAGGGCGGGGACACCACCCATGTAGTGCAGTGCTCCCACCATGCCATTGATCCAGTCAGCAGTCTTCTGGCCGGGCGTGGCCTGTGCGTAGGTGTAATGGGAGGCGCCCAGCGCCGCGACGAACAGGTGTGCCCTGCTGCCGTCACGCAGCGCCAGCGTCGGTCCGGCAAAGTCCACGAACAGCTTCTCGCCGGCGACATGGATCTGGCGCATCGAGCGCTTGAGCGTCCTGACGTATTGCCGGTAGCGTTCGCAGAACTGACTGTACTGCAGCGTACGCTGGCCCACGTATTCGGCCTGGTACTCCTGCCACAGCAGCATCAGGGTCATGCCCTTGCGGCTGAGTTCCCGGTGCATCAGGGCAAAGTCCGGCAGCACGCAGGGGCAGCGTTCGTCCTGTCCGGCAAGCAGGCGGGAATGCAGCTCTGCGTCGCTCATCGAATCGATGAGCGACCAGTCCTCCAGTCCCTGCGCACGGGCCAGGGTCACGTACTTGGATACGACGCCCTTGGAAACGCCAAGGGCCTGGGCACAACGCGCCAGCGATTCACCTCTGACGAGGCGGTGTTCGAGAATGGCTTTGATCATCTGTGTGTCGAGTGATGGCGCTGGCATTGGCGGCTTCCAAAGCCGCCAACGGTAGCGCAGGTTGAGAACAGCAGGGCTGTCTCGACACACTCGAACACCATCGGTCACGATCACCGGAATCGGCGGTCACGATGCCGGAATCGCTGGTCACGATACCGGAATCATCAAATCCACGGCTCCGGAACCGCCCGGTCACGATCGCCGGAATCAGCGGTCACGATCATCGGAATACCCACCCGGGACACGGACAGCACCTCCGCCGTAACCACCTCTTCCACGGGAGTCTCTGCAGCATCGGCCGACCCGGCCGCTGCGACGGAAAACGCCGGGTCCTCGCGAGGCACTACCGGCGACACGAACCTGGACGCCCATCCGGGCGCCACCTCGCTGTCCACCATTCGCGTCACGGCCGACTTCGATCCTGACGACGTGCGGCCGGAAGGCGTGACCACCGCCACCAAAACCTACCTGCCGCCAAAGGACATCCCGCAGGCCATCGATACGGTGGAAGTAAGCAAGTCCAAGAGCTATGGCATCAATGACCTGTCGATCATGCTCGACGGGGTACCGGGGGTGAGCACGGCCTACGACATGCGGGGTGAAGGCATCACCATCCGGGGTTTCGAGGCCGACAACAACGACATCTTCCGCGACGGCATCCGCGAGAGCGGTCAGGTGCGCCGCAGCACGGCCAACGTGGAGCGCATCGAAATCCTGAAGGGGCCGGCCTCCGTGCTCTATGGTCGCGGCTCGGGCGGCGGCATCATCAACATGATCAGCAAGCAGGCGCGCTTCGATGCCGGCAGCAGCGTGTCGCTGCGGGGCGGCTCGTGGCAGAACGTGGGCGGCACGGTGGACGTGAACCACGTGCTGAACCGCCATGTGGCCATGCGCCTGACGGCCGACCGCGAGCAGGCACACAGCTTCCGCCATGGCATTCGCAACCGGAACACCATGGTGTCGCCCAGCATTCTGGTGGATACACGAACCGGGCTTCGCTGGCTGGGCCAGTACACCTGGGACAAGGTGTGGCGGGTGCCGGACCGTGGGCCGGCGTATTCGGACCTGCCGGCCGGGGTGTCCATCCGCACGGGTTTTGCCCGGCCGGGAGACTTCGTGGAAGACGAGCTGAAGGTGCTGCGCTCGGACCTGAGCTACGACTTCGACAAAAACTGGAAAATTCGCTGGGTGGCCAGCCGCCGTACGGCTAACCAGGACTTCGACCATGTGTACCTGGGTACCTACTGCAACGCAGCCGGTCAGACATCGACGGGCAGCACCTGCACCTGGGCCGGCAAGCTGAACCAGAACTACTCCTGGCAGACCACCCGTAACCGGACCACCGCCAACACCATCGACCTGACCGGCATGGTGGAAACCGGCCCCGTGAAGCATGACCTGCTGGTGGGCTTCGAATACAGTAACGAGGAGCGCAGTCCAACGCTGTTCTCGCGGCGCAACTACGTCCAGATCGATCCGTTCAACCCCAGCTGGCCAGCAGACCGGGGCGCACGTCCAGCTGCCACGATCAACAGAAAGCATGATGCGAAGTCACAGGGTCTGTATATACAGGACCTGATGAGCCTCACCGAACAGTGGAAGGTACTGCTGGGGCTGCGGCAGGACCACTACCGTTTCCGCAGCACCGACTACATCCTCAACCAGTCGCGCGACTACAAGGGCCATTCACTGAGCCAGCGGGCTGGCGTGATCTGGCAGCCGGTCAAGGAGCACAGCCTGTATTCGTCATGGAGCAAGAGCTTTGCCCCCTACGGAGGGCGTAGTCAGCTGGGCATACTGACTGCATCCAGCAGCGTGTACGATGCCGATCCACAGTATTCACGCCAGATCGAAGTCGGCATCAAGAGCGACTGGATGGACAACGCCTTCTCGACCCAGTTTGCGGTGTACCAGCTCGAACACTACAACATCCGCTACCAGCCCGACCCCAACGATCCGTACATCTGGGCAGTGGCCGGAAAGAAACGTTCGCGCGGTATGGAATTCACCATCACCGGCCGGTTGATCGACGACTGGTATGTGCGTGGCGGCATAGGACTGACCCAGGCAAAGGTGGTGAGCAACAAATCCGACCCAAGCCTTGAAGGCAAGCGCCTGCCCAACGTCGCCCGTCGCAACGGCAACCTGTTCGTGCGCTACGCACCGGCAGGACGCTGGTACGCCGAGGTGGGGGTGACGCACGCCAGTCCCCGCTGGGAGGACGAAGACAATACCTCGGAACTGCCGGGCTACACCCGCTGGGATGCCATGCTGGGCTGGCGCAGTGCCCCCTGGACGGTCACACTGGGCATCACCAACCTGACCGACCGCGAATACTGGCGTTCCACCGCAATGCCGGGGGCACCCCGCACGGTACTGCTGTCGGCAACCTATCAGTTCTGATGCCGACTGGGTACCGGCCGGAGCTGGTTCTGCGCTGGCACTGGCCGGGCCAAAAGGATGGCTGTTCTGTCTGCGGGACGGCTGTTCTGCCTGCGGGATAGCTGTTCTGCCTGCGCAGTCAGGGCTGCCTGAGGGATGCCCCCTCTCACGCAGTCCTCGGACATGAAGAGCCAGCCGCGGCAAGACAGGGACAGCCGGTCCGCCACCCGTGACGAATGCACTTGAGCGGCAGCGGCTGCCCATCTATGCTGGGCGAATGACGCATGGAAGCCGCCCGCCATCTGCTGATCGCACAGCGCCCGCGCCCTTGTCTGGCGCGGCCAGGCCGGTGTTGTCTGCATCTGCGGCACGACAGGCCGCAGGTCTCCATGTACAGCCGGCCCGTTCGCAGGCCGCAGCCGGCCTGCTCTGCCCCTCCTGCCGCCAGCCCATGCAGACGCTGACGCTGGAAGGGCTGTATGGCGAACCCATCGGCATCGACCTGTGCTTCGACTGCCATGGCATCTGGTTCGATGCGCGGGAGAACGTGAAGCTTTCCCCCGATGGTGTGCTGACGCTGTTCCATGCGCTGCATGCCCACCGGCATCACCCACTGCATCCGCTGCGGGAACACATGCCCTGCCCCCGCTGCGAAAAGCGGCTGGTACGGGGCCACAATCGCACCATCAACGGGCTGTACGCGGTGCACCGCTGTCCGGTGGGGCACGGGCATTTCAGCACCTTCCCGTCGTTCATGGTGGAAAAGGGCTTCGTGCGGCACCTGACGCCGGCCGAGATTCATGAGCTGACGCGCAAGCTGCGGGTGATTCACTGCAGCAGTTGCGGGGCCCCCGTGGATCTGCGCAGACACCATGCCTGTCCCTATTGCAGCTCCGCCTTTTCGCTGCTGGATCCGGAGGCGATGACAAAGACGCTGCAACGCTTCGAAGGCGAACGCATGAAGCGGCAGATTGCCGGCGATGCCGCGACGCTGGCGCTGGTGAGTGGTGTACCGGCCGATGGCGAGCCGGGCGGCAATGCCCGCCAGCCGGACGCGGCAACAGCCCGCAGCTCTGCACGGGACGATGCGGCGCCGGGCACCGCATCTGGGGCCAGCCAAACTGGGACGGGTGGCGTTCTGCCAGGGATGCCCCAGCGGCGCGGGGCCGATGGTTCGGCGCTGGACGCATCGACCGAAGCGGTGAAGCTGTCGGGCGAACTCAGGGCCTCCCTCATCCTCGCCAGACGCAATGCCGAATACCTGGGCGAGAAACGCCACCAGATGGACCGGATCCAGCGCCTCGGCGGCAGCGGTCCTTTTGGCGGGTCGGGTCGGATCACCGGCAATACGCCGGTGGGCTGGGTGCTGGAGATGGCCTGGGCGGCGATCAAGCACTGGTGGCGAACGCCCTAGGAAGCCGGCGATTTCAAGAGTCAAGTGCAACAGGAGACCATGGGGCGTGGGGATCGCAAAACCAGATGTCGATGTTCAGGCGCCCGCCGATACGTGCCTGCATGGCGGTGCACCCACTGCCGTGCTCACTTGAGCAGCACGCCCAGCAGAACCCCCAGAAAAATGCTGGCGCCGAACCAGTTGTTGTGATTGAACGCGCGGAAGCACCCTTCCCGCGTACGGGTGCGGATGAGGGTGTAGTGATAGGCGGCAACACCGGCCGCCAGCACGATGCCGATCCAGTAGGCGGGATGGAGCTCCTCGCGGGCAAAAACCCAGGCCAGCAGCGCCAGCGATGCGCCGTAGCAGCCCATCACCGCCAGCACATCGTGGCGGCCAAAGGTGATGGCCGAGGTACGGATGCCGATCTTGAGGTCGTCATCGCGGTCGACCATGGCGTATTCGGTGTCGTAGGCGATGGTCCAGAGGATGTTGGCCACCAGCATGATCCAGGCCGACAGCGGCACGGAACCGGTGAGCGCGGCATAGCCCATCGGGATGCCAAAGCCAAAGGCAATGCCCAGATACGCCTGCGGAATGGCAAAGAAGCGCTTGAAGAACGGATAGCTGCCGGCCAGGATGGCGGCCACGACGGCCAGCCCCCACACCAGCGGCCCGTAGGGAAATACCAGAGGCAGCGCCAGCAGGCTGAGCACCACGAAAACGGCCACGGCCTCCCATGGAGCGATCTGGCGCCGGGCCAGCGGCCGGTTGACGGTGCGCGCCACGGAGCCGTCGAAATCGCGGTCGGCGAAGTCGTTGATGGCACAGCCGGCCGAGCGCATCAGCACGGTGCCCAGGCAGAAGGCAAAGAGCGCGTAGAGCGGCGGCCAGCCATCGGCCGCCACGAAGAGTGCCCACAGGGTGGGCCAGATCAGCAGCAGGATGCCGATGGGCTTGTCGAGGCGCACCAGCCGGATATAGAGCGCCAGCCGCTGCCGGCAGGGGTGGTGTCCCCCGCCGGACGGAGAGGATGCCGCCGTGTTCACTCCGGGTCGATCCCCAGCAGGCGGGCAGCGTGCCGGGCCACTACCCACTCCTCATTGGTGGGCTGCACGACCACCTTGACGGCGCTGTCGGGGGTGGAAATGACTGGACCGTTCCGGGTGTTGGCCTCCTGGTCCAGCCGGATGCCGAAATAGCTCATGCCTTCGAGGATGCGCCTGCGGATCTCGGCACTGTTCTCGCCCACGCCGGCGGTGAAGACCAGCATGTCCAGGCCATTCATCATGGCCACGAGTGAACCGATCTGGCGGATGACGCGCCGCACGTACAGGCTCATGGCGTCGCGAATACGCTCGCCCACCGGGCCTTCCTCGTTTTCGCGTGCCAGCAGCACCCTTGGCTCGGGCGTCAGGCCCGACACCCCCAGCAGCCCCGACTTGCGGTACAGCATGTTGGTGACCTCGCTGACGCTGAGCTTCTCGATTTCCATGAGGTAGAGCACGGCGCCGGGATCGAGCGCACCGGGGCGGGTGCCCATCATCAGACCATCCAGCGCAGAAAAGCCCATGGAGGTGGACTGGCTCTGCAGGTTTTCCATGGCGCAGAGGCTCGCCCCGCTGCCCAGGTGGGCGACCACGACCTTGCCACGGGCGATGTCGCCATACTGTTCGGGCAGCGACAGCGCCATGTATTCGTACGACAGGCCATGGAAACCGTAGCGGCGCACGCCACGCTCGTAGAGTTCCCACGGCAGTGACAGCTGCTTCTCCACCTTGGGCATGGTGTGGTGGAAGGCGGTGTCGAAACAGGCGATCTGCGGCAGGTCCGGCAGATCGTGCAGCAGCGCGGCGATGGCCTCGAGCGCATAGGGCTGATGCAGGGGCGCCAGCGGGATGTAGCTTTCCAGATCATGCAGCACCTGTTCGTCGATGCGCACGGGCGCACTGTACTTGGGACCACCGTGCACCACGCGGTGGACCACACCCAGCAGGGTGCGACCATGCAGCTGCTTGCGAACCTGGGCACGGATGTAGTCGAGCGCAGCCACGTAGGGCGTACGGTCGCCCTCCTCCGGGGTGACCAGCGGCCCTTCCGGGGTTTCGCTGTCGGCGTAGGTGGTGTTGGGGCCTCCGATGTCCACCGCACGGCCGCTCCACATCGGCTGGCGGGGCAGCGGGTGCACGCCTGCGTCATAGAGGGCAAACTTGATGCTGGAGGAGCCGCAGTTCAGAACGAGGATGAAACCTTCACTGGGGCCCGAAGCCTGGGAGACGGAATCTGGTTGTTTGCTCATAGCGTGACGTTCAGGACGCTGCACATGGGGACCGGTGCAGACAGATCGGAAGAGGAACTATTTGCGAAGTATATAGTGCTCCGTGCCTTCATTCGCTGCCATGTCGCCAGAATGTTCCGGATACCGCCACGACAGCAAGGGGATGTGCCATTGCCCCTGGTCCACCTGTTCAACGCCATCCTCCTTGCTGGTTGGAAAGCTTCATCTTTCCCGAAATTGGCCATGTGACCAATCGGGTTTTTCCCGAAGCGGTTTTACCCTGAGAGCGTGTGTCCTGAAGCAGTCTGGCGTACCTTTGAATCAGTCTGAGCGTATCCTGGAGCGGTCTGGAACGTATTGTGAATCTGTCTGGCGCCGCTCTGCCGCAACGGGGCGTCCATGGGCTCTGGCTGGGCCTTCAGCCGCATGGCTGCAGAGGTACCACTGACAGGGAACAGGCGCAGGCATGAAGGAAGGATCACGAACGCGGCGCAAGGCGGGAACGTTCGTCGAACAGCGACTGGCAGTCAAACAGGGGCCGGGCGTCGAACATGGAAGGCGAGCGGCTGCGAACCTGCCCGCTGGCACGGCCCCCATGGCCTGATCCCCTGCCCGTCCGGGTCTGGCGCCAGGAACGGGAGGCACCCTGGCAACCTGCAGCCATCGAGGTGCGCTGGGCACTTGTGTGACCGGATGGGTGTGAACGATGGGTTCGGGCAGTGGACATCCGGCGCAAGGGCCGGCTGTCGGGATGCGTGGCTTCACCATCGGAGCTGGCCAATTCGGTGTCGGAGCGAACGGAATGGGCACGGGTTGGGTGATGATCGGCGCGGGTTGGGTGATCCGTGCTGTGTGAGGCACGGGCGCTGCCATGCGTGCTGCGCGAAGCGCTCGTGGCGCCGCCCGTCCTGCGCAGGGCGCGGGTGCCGGAATCCGGGGACACGACTGCCGGATGACCCACGATGGTTTCAGCCGGGACGACCAATGGCAGTGTGGCGGAGGGTTTGCCCGCTGGTGCAGCCGATACCTGCCGCCGGAGCGGTGGGATGGCACGCAAGCCTCTCTCCGGCGCCTTCTGGCCGGAGGTCACTGCCCGGGCTGGTACCTGGGCACCCCGTATATGTGTTGGCGCGTGGACCTTCCCGGTCTGAAGATGCATCGCATCCTGGATGGATGAGGAGGCAGACCGCAAGGTCAGTCCGGCTGCCCGCCATTGTTGCAGGCGCTTCGGGCCAGCACCTCGCACGCGGCTGGCGAAGTCCTCGAAGCTGTCGAAGGGGCGTTCGGTGCGGGCGGCGATGATCCGTTCGGCCATGGCAGGGCCCACGCCTCGGAGCGTCTGCAGCTCCCCGACCGTGGCGTGATTGGCATCCACGGGCCGGACGGAGGGCTGCGCAGAATCGTCCGGAAACGGATCGGCCCCGGACTTTGCATGACGGGCATCGGGTGGCCGGATGGACGCCCGGACGTAATCATCCGGAAACGGGTCGGGCTGCGCGTGGTCTGCATCCGGAGTCAAGGTCCGGGGTGACGCCTGGGCGGCGGACGGCCAGATGCCGGTCCACAGACAGGCCAGCATCATCAGCAGGGCCAGGGACCGGGGCAAAAACAGACGCAAAGACTGGGGCAGAAGAAGATGACGGTGGGAGGTGGCAGGCATGGCGTTGTCCGGCAGGGGAAACACCATGCTAGGAAGGATTCGGCCGGCTGCCTATCGGCCAGATGGACAAGTGTGCGCGAGGTCACACGCAAAGGAGGGAGGCCCTGCCCGGGAAATATACCCTGGAAGCCTGCAAAGGTTTCCCGAGCGCTGCAAAGGTCTCCGGGCGCTTTTGAGGGCATGATCGGGATGAAGCCAGAAGGCTGCCATGGCGGCAGTGGCGCAGCGCTGTCGGCGGCAAACGGCAACGCACTGGGCCATCCGGGCATGGGCATCAAGGGACCGCAGGGCTTCTGCAGCGGTTGCCTTGCCAGAAAATGCACCTTGAAGGAAGTCCTTCAGGACACAAGACCTTCAGGACACGCTTTCCTCGCTGGAGCGCGACTGGTAGCTGTCCCAGCTGCCACAGCCCGGGCACTGCCAGTAATACTGCTGGCCCCGAAAACCGCAGATGCGGCAGCCATAGTGGCTCATGCGCTGGGTGAGCTTGCGCAGCGAAGCGGCCAGGGCGTCTTCGTCGAGGTCTTCGACGGTGGTGGCACCCGTGCGGTTGCCGCTGCGCGAGAGCGACAGCAGCACCTCCAGCCCGTTGAGCGTCGGGTGCTCGGTGACCAGCTGGCGCACCCACTGGGCCGCGGCCGGCTTGCCATCGAGGCGGGCCACTGCCTCGGACATGGCCCGCAGCATGGCGGGTGACTGCGCAACATCGAGCCGCTGCATGCGGGCGATGGCCAAGCGAACCCCGTCGGCACCACCAACGGCATCGGCCGCCTTGAGCCAGTGATCGACCACACGCTCGACCTGCTCGGGGTGCTCATCGGCCAGTCTGGACCAGACCTCGATGGCCGCGGCAGGCTGCCCTTCCGCCAGGGCGATCTCGCCTTCGACGATCAGCGGACGCGGATGATTGGGCCGTGCCTCGCGGGCCTGCTGCACGAAGCGGTGCGCCTGCTCGAACTTCTTGCTGCGCAGCGCCGCCATGGCCAGCTCGCAGGAGGCCTGGGCGATGATCAGCGCCGGGTCGAACCCGGGCTCGGGCGGCGTGGCGCGGGCCAGTTCGATGACGCGTTCCCAGTCGTGGCTGCGCTGGGCGATTTCCAGCCGCTGTCGCGAGGCGGCCTCGGCATATTCGGTGCCCTGCAGGCGGTTGAAGCTGTCTTCGGCGCGGTCGACCAAGCCGGCCTTCAGGAAGTCCAGCCCCAGCTCATACAGCGCATGGGCACGGGTCTGGCCGTCGAGATCGGCACGGTCGACGAGGTTCTGGTGCACGCGAATGGCCCGGTCGGTCTCGCCCCGACGCCGGAACAGCGAACCCAGCGCAAAATGCAGTTCGCTGGCCTCGGGCTCGATGCGAACCACGTCGACGAAGGCATCGATGGCCTTGTCGGACTGCTCGTTGAGCAGCAGGTTCACGCCGCGAAAGTAGGCATTGCCCAGCGGTGCAGGCTGGTCGTCCAGACGTTTCTCGCCGCGCGAGGCCAGCCAGCCCAGTCCGAAGGCGAGCGGAATGGCCAGCAGCCACCAGTATTCGAACTCCATGGGCTCAGCGTACCGTCAGACGGTCGGCGGAGGAAACACCCAGCAGGGTGGCATCGTCGGAGACATGGCCGGATTGCTCCTGCAGGCGGGCCAGGTCACGACGCAGACGCTTGAGCTGCCGCCCCTGGCGGATGCTGCGCGGCACCACCGACAGAAAGCCCACCAGCAGCCCGAACAGGAAGAACAGCAGCAGGAACACCACCAGCGGGCCGTCAAGGCCCAGCTCCTGGTTGCCGAACACGCCGAGGTGCACGGACTCGGTGTTGCCCAGTGCAAACCCCAGCAGGGCAATGAAGATGACGATTTTGAGCAGCCAGGCGATCACGTGCATGGGCAAAGGACCGAAGGAATCAGGAAGCGGTCGCGTGCAGCGCCCCGTCGACGCTTTCGCGCAACTGCTTGCCGGGTTTGAAATGGGGAACCAGCTTTTCCGGTACGGGAACGGGTTCGCCGGATTTGGGGTTGCGGCCCATCCGCGAATGGCGGTGAGACAGCGCAAAGGTGCCAAAGCCACGGATTTCGATGCGGTGGCGGTCTGCCAGCGCCCTGGCCATGGCGTCGAGGATGGTACGGACGGCGTATTCGGCGTCCTTGGCGACCAGCTGCGGGAAGCGCTCTGCCAGCTTGGCAATCAGCTCCGACTTGGTCATCGTGCCGGGTGCCGACTGGTCGTCTGCGTCGAGTGAATCGGTCACTGCCATCTTGAATATTCAGCAAGGAGTCCCGTGAAAGCACCCAGGATGCTGCGGCATGACCGCCTTGTCCTGCACGCCCGGAAGCGCTTCTGCGGGGACGAACGAGTCCATAACACGCCCTATGATAAAGGAAGCACAGAAAAACTGCCCGGCCCCCTGCCCTTCGTCTGGAAGGCAGGATGACCGGGCAGCCGTGCCGGCCCAGGGAAGGCCACTGGCCTCCCCTTCGGACGGTGGGCCATCCGGGGATGACCCGATGGACGATCAGGAACGATCCTGGTTGTCCAGCTTGGCACGCAGCAGGGCACCCAGGTTGGTGGTGCCGCTGACCGCCGAGCTTTCGGCCATGCGCTGCATGGCGTCGGCCGTATCGGCGTTTTCGCGTGCCTTGATCGACAGGGCGATCGAACGGTTCTTGCGGTCGATGTTGATGATCATCGACTCGACCGTGGCGCCTTCGGTCAGGTGGTTGCGGGCGTCTTCCACACGATCGCGCGAGATTTCGGAGGCACGCAGGTAGCCTTCGACTTCCGGCTCGATCTGGATGGTGGCGCCACGGGCATCCACGCTGGTGACGGTGCCGGTGACCACCGCACCCTTGTCATGGGTGGAGGCAAAGTTGGTGAACGGGTCGCCCTCGAGCTGCTTGATGCCCAGCGAGATGCGCTCGCGCTCGACATCGATGCCCAGCACCACGGCTTCCACTTCGTCGCCTTTCTTGAAGTCGCGCACGGCTTCTTCACCCGACTTGTTCCAGGACAGGTCGGACAGGTGCACCAGACCGTCGATGCCACCGGGCAGGCCGATGAACACGCCGAAGTCGGTGATCGACTTGATGGAACCCTTGACACGGTCGTTGCGGCGGTGGTTTTCGGAGAATTCCTGCCACGGGTTGGCGTGGGTCTGCTTCATGCCCAGCGAGATGCGGCGACGGTCCTCGTCGATCTCCAGAACCATGACCTCGACCTCGTCGCCCAGGCTGACCACCTTGCTCGGGTTGACGTTCTTGTTGGTCCAGTCCATTTCGGACACGTGCACCAGACCCTCGATGCCCGGCTCGATCTCGACGAACGCACCGTAGTCGGTGATGTTGGTGACCTTGCCGAACATGCGGGTGTTCTGCGGGTAGCGACGGCTGATGCCGACCCACGGATCCTCGCCCAGCTGCTTGATGCCCAGCGAGACGCGGTTTTTCTCCTGGTCGAACTTGAGCACCTTGGCAGTGATTTCCTGGCCGACCTGCAGCACTTCCGTCGGATGACGGACGCGGCGCCAGGCCATGTCGGTGATGTGCAGCAGACCATCGATGCCACCCAGGTCGACGAACGCACCGTAGTCGGTGATGTTCTTGACCACGCCCTGGACGATGGCGCCTTCGCTGAGCGTCTCGAGCAGCTTGGCGCGCTCTTCGCCCTGCGACAGCTCGATGACGGCACGACGCGACAGCACGACGTTGTTGCGGCGGCGATCCAGCTTGATGACCTTGAATTCGAGGGTCTTGCCTTCGTACGGGGTGGTGTCCTTGACCGGACGGGTGTCGATGAGCGAACCCGGCAGGAAAGCACGGATACCGTTGGTCATGACGGTCAGGCCGCCCTTGACCTTGCCGGTGACCGTACCGGTGACCAGATCGCCGGACTCCAGGGCGAGTTCCAGCTGCACCCAGGCAGCCAGGCGCTTGGCGCGGTCACGCGACAGGCGGGTTTCGCCAAAGCCGTCTTCGAGCGAGTCGATGGCAACCGATACAAAATCACCTTCCTGAACCTCCAGCTCGCCGCGATCGTTGTAGAACTCCTCGACCGGGACGTAGCTTTCCGATTTCAGGCCGGCGTTGACGACCACGTAGTTATGGTCGACCCGGATGACTTCGGCGGTGATCACCTCCCCCTGCCGCATTTCCTGGCGCTTGAGGGACTCCTCGAACAGGGCGGCAAAACTGTCTTCCGATGCCGGATTCTGGGTAACTTCAGTGCTCATTGATATCCAAAAGATTCTCGCCGGCGGCGTGGCTGTCCATGCATGCCACGACCGGCCAGCGGTGTTGCGGAAAATCCCGGCCCGCCGGAGCGTGACGGCGAACCGGGCACAGAGGCTGCCGTCATGGACACGGCAGCCTGAAAACCTTGATCTGCACACTGCAGCGCCGGGCCAGGCCACAGCCAACCGGTTGGGTGGCCATGATGCATGGCTGGCAGGATGGCCAGGTCACCGTGAGTAGGGCCACACGGAAGGCCGCGGCCCGATGCTGCCGAGGCGCTCACTGCCGCTGCTGCCAGGCAGCCAGCACCTTCTCCACCGTTTCGCCGATGGTCAGGCCAGCCGAATCGAGCCAGAAGGCATCGGCCGCGGGCTTGAGCGGGGCAATGGCCCGGCCGGCATCGCGGTGATCGCGCTCCTGCAGATCGTGCAAAATCTTTTCAAGTTTAACAGAGAAACCCTTTTCCAGCAGCTGTTTGTACCGGCGCTCGGCGCGCGCCTGCACGCTGGCCGTGAGAAACACCTTCAGCGGCGCGTCGGGAAAGACGACGGTACCCATGTCACGGCCATCGGCCACCAGCCCGGGCGCGCGACGGGCACGGTGCTGGATGACATTGAGCGCCTGGCGCACGGCCGGGTGCACGGCCAGCCGCGAGGCCTGCAGGCCGATACCGTCGGCGCGAATGTCGGCCGATACGTCCACACCCTCCAGCAGCACCTGACCCTCGGGGCCGAACTGCGGATCGAGCGATTCGGCGGCACGCACGGCTGCGGCCTCGTTGGCCCCGTCCTCACCGGCCTGCACCAGCTTCATGGCCACCAGACGGTACAGCACGCCACTGTCCAGGTAGTGAAAGCCCAGCTTCTTCGCCACCAGAACGGCCACGGTCCCCTTGCCCGACGCCGTGGGACCATCGATGGTGATGACCGGTACCGCATGATTTTCATGGTGTTTGCGGGATTCGTGCGGGGCGTGTGCAGACATGTCGGGTCTCCTTCGGGATGTCCGGGACGGGCCCGCGCCCTGCCCCGGCCGGAAGGCCGGCTGCAGGGACCGGCCAGCCCCTGGGTCGATGGTTGAAAATCAATACCCTGATTGTCTCACCATCGCCCGTTTGCCGCACCGGGGATTCGCGCCGGCTACCCCAGCACCTGCACGCCCAGCCCCACCTGCCGCGCCAGATCGACGAAACCGGGGAACGAGGTGCCGACGTTGGCCGTGTCCTCGACGCGAATGGCGCCACGACTGCGCAGCGCCGCCACGGTGAAGGACATGGCGATGCGGTGATCGCCATGCGACTGGATGGTGCCGCCGGCAAACGGCGTGGCCTCGCCACCCCGCCCTTCGATGCGCATGCCATCGGGCAGCACCGTGACCGGAAAGCCGATGGCAGCCAGACCGTCGGCCATCACCTGAATGCGGTCGGACTCCTTGACGCGCAGTTCCTCGGCCCCGCGCAGTTCGGTCGTGCCCTCCGCGCAGGCGGCCGCGATGAACAGCGCCGGGAACTCGTCGATGGCCAGTGGCACCCAGGCCGGGTCGATGGCGATGCCGCGCAGGTGCCCACCCCGCACGTGCAGGTCGGCCACGGGCTCGCCCCCCACCGTCCGGGGGTTCAGTTCGGTAATGTCGGCGCCCATGGCCCGCAGCACGTGCAGCACGCCGATCCGCGTGGGGTTCATGCCCACATGACGGAGGATGAGATCGGATCCCGGGCAGATGGCGGCTGCCACCAGGAAGAACGCGGCGGATGAAATGTCGGCCGGCACATCCACCTGCGTGGCGCGCAGTGCCTGCCCGCCCTTGACCGAGGCCGTCGCGCCGTCGCGCCCGACCTGCACGCCGAAGGCCGTCAGCATCCGCTCGGTGTGATCACGCGTGGGGGCTGGCTCGGTCACGCGGGTCTCGCCGTCGGCGTAGAGGCCGGCCAGCAGCAGGGCCGACTTCACCTGGGCACTGGCCACCGGCATGGTGAAATCCACCGCCTTCAGGCCGGCCACCGGATGCACCTGCAGGGGTGGCTTGCCCTCGTGACTGTCGATGCGCGCCCCCATGGTGGCCAGCGGATCGATCACCCGGCGCATGGGACGGCGCGACAGGCTGGCATCGCCCACCATGCGGCTGCCGAAGCGCTGGCCCGCCAGAATGCCGCACAGCAGCCGCATGGACGTACCGGAGTTGCCACAGTCCAGATCGCCGGCCGGCGCCTTCAGGCCATGCAGGCCCACACCGTGCACCACCACCCGGCCATCCACCGGCCCGTCGATCTGCACGCCCATGGCCCGGAAGATCTGGGCAGTTGCCAGCGCATCGGCCCCTTCCAGAAAACCGTTGACCACCGTGTCGCCTTCGGCCAGTGCACCGAACATGATGGCCCGGTGCGAGATCGACTTGTCACCCGGAACCCGGATGTCACCGGAAACCTGCCCCCCCGGGGCCACTTCGTATGCCTGAAACATGAACAAATTCCTCCCGATGAACACCGGTTTTTCCTAGACTGGCGGTCGATCCAGCAAGAAGGACGGCTGGAAGGATTCCGCAACGCCCCGGGCCGGAACGCACACCCAGTTCCTCCGGCCGCAGGCATCAACCTGGTCAAACGGTTATGTTCAACTGGTTTCGTCAATCGAGCAAATCGGCCCCCCGTATCGTGCCGCGGGCAGTTGCCATCGAACCGCCCCCGGCCCCCGGCCAGCGCCCCCTCGCCCAGGGCGACATCGACGAGGTGATCCCCGGCGCCCACCAGCTCAGCTCGCAGGCCCAGCGCGTGCTGCTGCGCATGCCGGCCAATGCCCGCCCGCTGCGCTGCACGCAGGAACATCCGTGGATGCTCGACCGCCTGCTGGCCACCTGGGAGACGCCGGCCGCCTTCCGCCGCCAGCTCAACGACCTGCTGATCGACAGCCGCGGCAACCGTCAGGGATTCAGCTTCGACACACTGACCGAATTGTCCGCGCTGGGGGATTACTACAACACCCACGTGAATCCGCTGGTCGACAGCTGGGCCACGGTGGATCCGCGCTGAACGTCGGGTCGCCGAACGGGCCGTCGGCGCACGTTGCGAACCTGTTCGTCCCGCCACCGTGCGGTTCCTGCCCCCTGGCCCGGCCTGTGCCGGGCCCAGCTGCACCCGTACGGCCGCCGGATGCGCCAGGAGGCCTTCCTGCCCGGCACGGACAGCCCCTTGTTACGCCCCCAGCGACCCCCCGCCGTGCTATCTTTGTCAGCTTTGTTTGACCACCCGGCGAGGGGCACAGCATGAGTTTCGAATTCAGGGAAAACGGCCTGGGCATCCAGGACATCGAAGTGGGTACCGGCGACGAGGCCAAACCGGGCCAGGTCGTGAAGGTGCACTACACCGGCTGGCTGTGGGAGGCCGATCCGACCAGCCCCGAGGGTGGACGCGCCGGCCGCAAGTTCGACTCCAGCCGTGACCGCAACCAGCCCTTCAGCTTCGGCCTGGCCCGTCACGAGGTGATCCGTGGCTGGGACGAGGGCGTGGCCGGCATGAAGGTGGGCGGCAAGCGGCGCCTGCTGATCCCGGCCGACCTGGGCTACGGCGCCCGCGGTGCCGGCGGCGTGATTCCGCCCAACGCCACGCTGCTGTTCGATGTCGAACTGCTGGGCGTCTGAGGTTGCCGGCATTCACGCACATGAAGACGCCCGAAACCTCTTCCGCGGCCACAGCCCCTGACGCAACCGCGGTCAGCAACTTCATCCGTCAGGCGGTGGATGCCGACCTGGCCAGCCGGAAGCTCGACGGGCGCCGCTGGGCCGGCCGCCCCGGAGTGGCCGCCGTGCAGCGCGAGGGCCAGGCCGACCCGGCCCGCATCCGCACGCGCTTTCCGCCCGAGCCCAACGGCTTTCTGCACATCGGTCACGCCAAATCGATCTGCCTGAACTTCGAGCTGGCAGCCGACTATGCGGGGCGCTGCCACCTGCGTTTCGACGACACCAATCCCGAAAAGGAAAACCAGGAATACGTCGACGCGATCATCGATTCGGTGCGCTGGCTGGGCTTCGACTGGCAGTTCGACGATGGCGAGTGCAACCTGTACTACGCCAGCGACTACTTCGAGACCTTCTACCAGATCGCGCTGAAGCTGATCGAGGCCGGTCACGCCTATGTGGACAGCCAGACCGGCGACCAGATCCGCGAGAACCGCGGCACGCTGACCGAGCCGGGGCGCAACTCGCCGTTCCGTGACCGTCCGGTGGCCGAGAGCCTGCAGCTGTTCCGGGAGATGCGGGAGGGCAAACACCCGGAAGGCGCGATGGTGCTGCGCGCGAAGATCGACATGGCTTCGCCCAACATCAACCTGCGCGACCCGATCCTGTACCGGATCCGTCTGGCACACCACCATCGCACGGGCGATGCCTGGCCGATCTACCCGATGTACGACTATGCGCATCCGCTGGAAGATGCGCTGGAGCGGATCACCCATTCGCTGTGCACGCTGGAGTTCGAGGATCACCGGCCACTGTACGACTGGCTGCTGGCCCGCGTGGCCGAAACCGGCCTGCTGGATGCCCCGTTGCCGCGGCAGATCGAGTTTGCCCGGATGAACCTCACCTACACCATCACCAGCAAGCGCAAGCTGAAGGCCCTGGTGGACGAAGGCATCGTGACGGGCTGGGACGATCCGCGCATGACGACCATTGCGGGCCTGCGTCGGCGTGGTTATTCGCCGGCTTCCATCCGGCTGTTCTGCGAGCGGGCCGGCGTGTCGAAGGCCAACCAGCTGATCGACATGGCGGTACTGGAGCAGACGGTGCGCGAGGTACTGGATCCGACGGTCAACCGGCTGCACGTCATCACCGACCCGATCCGGCTGGTGATCGACAACATGGACCCGGCCGAACGGATCGCCTGCAGCGCGCCACGTCATCCGCACCACCCCGAGTGGGGCCAGCGCAGCTTCGAGCTGAGCCGCGAACTGTGGATCGAGCGCGAGGACTTTGCCGAAACCACGCCCAAGGGCTTCTTCCGGCTGACGCCGGGGCAGCTCGTGCGGCTGCGGCACGGCTTCGTCGTGCGCTGCACCGGCGTGGACCGCGATGAGAACGGCGAGATCCTGCAGGTGCACTGCGAGTATCTGCCCGACACCCGCTCGGGTACGCCGGGCGCGGACAGCGTCAAGGTCAAGGGGAACATCCACTGGGTATCGGCCAGCGACGCCGTGCCGGTGGAGCTGCGCATCTTTGCGCCGCTGTTCCTCGACGCCCAGCCGGATGCCGGCGGACAGGATCCACTGGCCAACATCAACCCGGACTCGAAGGTCGTGCGTACCGGCTACGCCGAGCCGGAGATTCGTGAGGCCCGGCCCGAGCAGCAGTTCCAGTTCGAGCGCCAGGGCTATTACGTGGCCGACCGCTACGACCACACGGCCGACAGGCCGGTGTTCAACCGGGTCACGACGCTGAAGGACTCGTTCGGCAAGAAAAAGTGAGGCCCTCCGGGGGCGCTGCGGGCAAGCCCTCTGCGCCCTGCCGCAGACGGTACCGTGATCGTGATGCGCGCCGTCAACACAGGGGCTGCAGGCAAGTCCTCTGGCTGTCGTGCCGCCCCTCCTCTCCTGCCGGCCTTCCCTGCGGGCATCTGCCCGACCCACGCGGGACGGCCGGCTGCTGCGCACGCTGACCGGCGCGCCCACGCGGGAAGGCCGGTTTTTTGCGGATGTCATGTGCATGGCAGGATGGCACCCTGCCCCATACCCCTGACACGCTCCCGCACTCCGTGCCTTGAGCCCGCATTCTGCGCAATAAAGCCCCCCGTTCTGCAGTCAGGTCGCTTGCACCAGGTCGTACTGCGCCACTTCCCCGACCCCGTGCAATCTGTCCTCCTGTATTGAACTGAAGGCTTCCGGGACTGCTGTCAGTAGAAGCACCGGACCCGACGGCGTCGCCAGGCACCTGCGAATCCGCTGCCATCCAGCATCATCCACCAACCATCTGACGTTTTCTCACGAAAACATTCGGCACCACCGTGCATCGAAACGGGCGACTACGTTTGCTAATGATAATGAGTAGTAATAGACTATAGGACCGTTTCATTCGCGCAGTCAGCGAGACGTCCCCATGCAAGACCGTGAACTCTACCTTGGCGAGCGGCCAACCCTGGCCATTCTGAAGAATCCGGCGGAAAGCGCCCTCGACATCAGCAATTTCGAGCCGACCATGCGTCAGCCCTCGCGGCTGCCGGCCTCGGACAATGGTTCTCGCCGTCGCAAGCTGTGGGATCTGGCCGCACACTGTCACTGTCCGATCGTGGGGCTGTGCCTGTCGATGGGTACGCTCCGCAAGCTGGCCGCCCGGACGATGGACGCCCCCCTGCCCCAGGACGACTACGAACTGCATGTCAACGCCGTCAACGAATGTCGCCGGCGTGGCAGCCTGTCCGAGCTGCTGCAGAAGGAGCTGGACCAGCGCTATGCCATGGCCGTGCGCAAGCTGGGAGCAGTCAAGACGGCCGACGCCCTGTACGCGCAGTGGCAGCAGTTCATTGCCCGCAACGAGACCACGGCGGGTCTGTGGGCCTGCATGACCCACCCGCGCTGCGATGCCGCCACGGCCGAGCGCATCTATCGCGAAGTGCACATGCTGCAGCACCAGGCCAGCGCCAGCACGCGTGACCGCGACGAGCGCTATCACGCCCTGGCCGAAGAGCACGCCCGCTGCCAGCAGGACATCGAAAAGGCCCAGCAGCGCTACCAGCAGCTGCAGGTGGACAAGGCCGCCGAAACCGAGGCGCTGAACGCCGAGGTGCAGCGTCTGCGCGCCGACAATGCCGGCAAGGAAAACACCATCCGCCAGCTGCAGGAAGAGCTGGAGGCCCTGCGCCGCCAGGCCGAGGATCTGGACAGCCGCATCGAGCTGTCGCAACAGGTCCGCTGGCTGAGCGAACGCAACCAGGAACTGATGCAGCGCATCGTCGACATGCGCCGCAACATCACGGCCCCCGGCAGTGCACCGGAGCAGCCCGCCACCACCCCGCTGGATGCCACCACGGCCCGCGAGGACGTGCCCGAGGCACATGCCACCGAGAACGGCTGCCCGGCCTGCAGCCCGTCGGCCGACCAGCTCGATTCGCGCGCCGTGCTGTGCGTGGGCGGACGCCATGCAGCCATCTCGATCTACCGGCGCATCGTCGAGAAGAAAGGCGGACGGTTCATTCACCACGACGGCGGCCGTGAGGACAGCGTGCACCGCCTCGATGCCAGCCTGGCAGCCGCCGATCTGGTCATCTGCCAGGCGGGCTGCATCAGCCACAGCGCCTACTGGCTGGTGAAGGACCACTGCAAGCGCACCGGCAAGCGCTGTGTGTACGTGGACAAGCCCAGCGCCAGCGCCTTTGAACGCGGCCTGGTACAGGGCGTCCAGGATGCCCGGACCATCCCCATTACCGTCGACACGGAGGCATGATGATGACGCAGTTCTCACCCCGCACCCGCGCCCGGATCGAAGTGATCGGCTTTGCCCTGCTGGTGGCCGCCATCTGGCTGCTAGTACCGATTACCAACACCACACACTGACGAGCCACACGCACTGGCGGACTACGCGCACGCTCGGGATGCGCATACTCGCAGGTTACACCCCCTGCGGCCTGTTCCGCAGCACCTGGTCGATGATCTTGCCGCCGCCTCCGTGGTCGAACACCCGGATACGGACCGGCAGCATCTTCAGCGACGGCGACAGCCAGATGTCGAAACGTGGTGCATCACTGTCACCCGGCCGGCTGACGGCCACATGCACGGCATCGAAAACGCCGGCATTGGTTCGGATCTTCTCCTGCCGCGACACCTGAAAGAATGGCTCGTCGATACGGCGGGACCCTGCCAGAGGCAGAACGAAGGTCTCGCCAGCCCGGAAACGCGACGCGTCGGCCCGTGCCAGCAGGCCCAGCTGGAAGAAGATCGACAGCCGGTCCTGCGTGCCCTCCGGGAAGGAGTAATCGATGGCCGGATCACCCAGCTGGCGGACGCGCCGGGTTTTGGGGTCGAAGGTGTACTGCCGCTCGGGCCGGCGGCCACGTTTTTCGGAATAGCGGTCGGGCACGAAACCCTGCCCCCCCAGCAGTCCTTCACTCACCTGCTCGATCGTGCCCGAGTAGAACACCGCCAGCACGCCATTGGCCCGCGCCTCGGTACTGAGGCGATAGCGCCCCCCCTGCTGCTTCAGCCGGTAGACCGCACCTGCCACCTGGATGCCCCGGTCGGTGTAGTCGCCGTAATAGACATCGAAGTCCAGCGACAGGCTGGCCGGCAGCGAAGGCAGGGTACGCCCCTGTCCGGGTGATGCAGCGGCTGTCGCCCCGGTGGGCGCGGCAGCAGCACCGGAAGTACCAGCGTCGGATGTACCACCACCGGAGGCATCGGTACCAGCCGCACCAGTTCCGGCGGAAGGCTTGCTGGCAGCAACAGACGCGTCTCCTGCCGCGCGGGCCCCGGAAGCCCCAGCAGCACGGGAAGCCGCTGGCTGCGCAGAAGCGGCTGCGACGACGGCAACGGGTGTGGCCCCAGCAGAACCACTACCAGCGGCCCGGGCAACGGCGCGGCTGGCCGGTACCTCGCGGGCCAGGGTGCTGCGCCCGACGACACTGGTACCCGCTGCGGCCAGGAGCGCTGCAGAAAACTGTCGGCGACGTTCGGAATGACTCATGAAACTCCGGGACGGTGGGCCGCCTGCACGCCGCCTCAGAGGCGGATGGGCCGATTGTCCAGTTCGTTGGGATTGACACCGTCCGGCCGGGCCGGCAGCGCCTCGATGAGCGCCTGCGTCAGCAGGTCGATGGCAGCCAGGACGCCCTCGACCGGCTGCCCCCCTGGCACGGCTGCCCGGGTGATGCACTGGCAGGCCTGCTGCCAGATGCTGGCTGGCAGGCGCTGGTTGACCAGGCGATCTGCGATGATCTCGACCGCATGGTCGGCCGTCAACAGGTAGATGAGAATACCGGTGTTCTCTTCGGTGTCCCAGATACGGTGCTCACCAAAAATCTGCAGGGCACGGCTGCGGGCGCCCAGTCCGCGACGCAGCGCCTGCCAGCCCAGCCGTGGCTCGAGCGCGAAGCGGATTTCACCCCGATGACGGGCTTCACCGGCACCAATGGCCGCTTCGATGCGGTCGAAAGCTGCATCGTCGAACGCCCGCAGGACAGGATCGGGCGCCAGGCCACTGTGACGCCACCAGGCCATCAGGCCACGGTGTGACGCCGGCAGCGCACGGCCCGCAGAAGCGGTATCAGCCCCGGGAGAGGCATCAGCCCCGGGAGAGGCATCAGCCTGCCCGGGTCGGGAATGCAGATCACCAGCCACCGGATGCACCTCCGCCACCAAAGCCACCACCGCCCCCGCCGAAGCCGCCGCCTCCACCGAAGCCGCCACTTCCGCCACCGAAACCACCGCCAAAGCCGCCACCCCAACCCCCGCCACGGCCACCGCGGCCATGGCGATAGGTATGGCGACCCACCTGCTGCATACTGCTGCCCGCCGTGCCCAGCGTGACCAGCAGCACGAAGCCCAGCACGAGCAGCCCCAGCACCACCGCCAGGACCGGTGAGCCGAGGATACCCAGTGCACTGAAACCCATGATGCCGCCGGCCCCGATGGACGCCAGCCAGCGCCCGAAAAAACCCGAGGCGATGATGCCGCCCACCCCCAGGAAGAACATCAGGGGCAGCACATCCTCGGCCCAGACATCGAAGGGATCGGCTGCCTTGCCGGCAGACGGTTCGGGCAGCTGTTCACCGTTGATACGGGCAATCAGGGCATCCACGGCCGCCTTCACGCCACCGTCCCAGTCCTGCTGGCGAAAGCGTGGCAGCAGCTGCTGGTCGATGATGCGTTTGGCCATGCTGTCGGGAATGGCCCCCTCAAGCCCGTAGCCCACCTCGATGCGGGCCCGGCGGTCGTCGCGTGCCACCAGCAGCAGCACGCCGTCATCGATGGCCGTGCCATTGCCGTTGGCCGCCTGTTTGCCCCGCCCCAGCTTCCAGGTTTCGGCCACGCGCAGGCTGTATTCCTCGATGGTCTCGGGCTGGGTGGTGGCCACGATCAGCACGGCCACCTGGCTACCCTTGTCGCGGCTCAGCGCCATGAGCTGCTGGGCCAGGGCATCACGTTTGCTGGCATCGAGCAGGCCGACCGTGTCGGTGACCGGCCCCTTCAGCGGCGGCACGGCCTGCAGCTGCTGGGCCTGCACGGGAGAAAGGAGCAGACAGGCCAGCAGCCACGCCAGCACCACGTGCAACAGCGCCATCACCCCCCGGGACATCCGGCCCAGCCCGCACGCCCCGCCCGACCGGTGTCCGCCAGCCGGCGTGGCATCGTTCGTCGCAGAACGGTTCGGCATCGCACCTGCCCGCAGCAGGCTGAAGGGCAGCAAGGCACGAACCGGCAGGACGCGGACCAGCAGGATGCGGCCCAGCCGGGGATTGCCTTCACGCGGCACCGTTGCTTCCTGTTGTGTCAACGCCATCAAACCGTCCCGTCTCCTGCCCGTGACGCCCACTGCCCGCGCAGCCTGTTGCCCACGCGGCCGGTTATTTGGCGGGCGCCGTTTGGCCGCCACCGAAGTCGACGGTGGGCGGCTTGCTGATGGCGGCTTCGTTCTCGACCGAGAATTGCGGCTTGGGCGCGTAGCCCATGACCTTCGCGGTGAGATTGACGGGGAACTCGCGCACCAGTACGTTGTAGGTGTTGATGGAATCGATGTAGCGCTTGCGGGCCACGGTGATGCGGTTTTCGGTGCCCGCCAGCTCGGCCTGCAGGTCGCGGAAGTTCTGGTCGGACTTCAGCTCCGGATAACGCTCGGCCACCACCAGCAGGCGCGACAGTGCGCCGCCCATCTCGGCCTGGGCATTTTCGAACTGCTTGAGCGAACCGGCATCACCCGGGTTGACGTTGACCTGCCCCACCCGCGAGCGGGCCTCGGTGACCTGGGTCAGCACCTCCTTCTCCTGGGCGGCGTAGCCCTTGACGGTATTGACCAGGTTGGGAATGAGATCGGCACGTCGCTGGTACTGGCTCAGCACCTCGGCCCAGGCACTGTTGGTGGCCTCGTCGGTGCGCTGGATGTCGTTGTAGCCGCAGCCAGTCAGGCCACCAGCCAGAAAACCGGCCACTGCTGCACCGAAAAACCAGCGAAGAACCCGCTGTCCGGTGGAACGCTGCACCATCGTCGTCGGTTGTGCCATGTACCTTGTGTCCTTGCCACGATGAAAGAAGGGGTCCGGTGATGTTACCTGCTTGCCCCGATGGCGATGTTTCGGCCTGTATCGGCCTGCCTTGCGCCGCGTGACGGGCTTCGCATCCTGCCAGTAAAACACAGCGACAGCCCGATATGCAACGACAGCCCTTCAGCCTGCAGCGCCTCCTCGGCCTGCGACGGCACTGCAGGCAGTGACGGACCGGTCAGGCGCAGCGCCGGCAGGCTGCACAACACCGGCAGGCAGCACAGCCACGCCCGGCAGGAAGCCATCCCCAGGCTGGCTGGAACGTGTCACGAACGCATTCGTCCCCGCCAACCCCCGTTGGGGTGTACAGGACAGGGCTGCAGATCGCACGGACCTCATACCTCAAGGTCTGGGCTCAATGGCCTGGGGTACTGCCAGCGCAACCATGCGCGCCCAAAGTGTGCCGTGGGAACGAATGGCCCGGATCCCCCTCAAAGCCACTGCACCAGCGACACGCCCAGCCCGATGCGGGTCTGGCGGTGGTTGTAGTCGATCAGGCTGGCCCCATAGCCATGGAAGAGCTGCAGGTGCGCCTTCAGGTAGCTGCTGATCGGGAAGGAATAGTCCAGCCCCACCGCGCCGTGGCCATGGCCGATGCGCATGGAATTGCGCAGCGTGAGCGCCCATTCGTGCCCGCCGCGGCGATACACCCCCACCACCTCGGCCCGGCCGTAGTAGTCGGTGATGTCGGGGTTGTCATCGTCGGCCGCACTTTCGGGGATGCGCCACCACGGCCGCAGCATCAGCGTCCAGCGTTCGCGCTCCAGCCCCACCTGGAAGATCACCCGGTTCCAGCTGCGCGACAGCGGCAGCGAACGGCCATTGGACTGGTGGTTCAACGACACGGACGCCAGCCGGCCGTGCCACCCGCCAATGCGGTAGTCCGTGCGGAACACCGCCATCACTTCCGGCTCGTAGTTGGTTTCGCGGAAGGGCCGCGACAGGTGCTGGCTGTAGATCTGCCAGAGCGACTTCTGCGTGTAGCCCACCCAGATGTCACCATTGTCGCCAAAGGCGTTCTCGGCCACCTTGGTCTTGAAGCTGATCTGGAACTCCACCTCGGTGCGCCGGGCCTGGTTGGCATTGACGCTGCGATCGCCTCCTGCCAGGCTGCTGGCCCGGTTGGACGGGTTGGGCGAATACGGCGAGCGGTTCAGGCTGCTGGTCCAGTCGACGAACGAGATGTACATCGGCTTGTAGGGCCGCAACAGGAAGCGCCCGCGGTTGACATCGTCGTCCAGCTCCCAGCGGTCGGTCAGGTCGCTGCCCAGGCTGCGGCGCACATCCTGCACGGCCCGAGATGCCTGGCTGCCATCGAGCAGCAGCTTGCCGCGGGGGCTGTCGTTGTCGTCGTCATCATCCAGGCCATCGCCGAGCGCCGGCGCCGGTGTGGCCCGCAGGCCCATCGACGGCGGGGGCGCCGCACGGCTGCCGCCCGTGTCCGCCTCCGAAGCCGGTGCGGGACGGCTGCTCAGCCCCACCCTGCCCTGCCGGGCAGAGGGAAGGTCGCGGTCGGGCGACGGCAGGCGCCGGGCCATCACTTCGTCGTAACAGGCAAGGCGGTCCAGGTCGCTCTGGATGGACACGCAGCGCGAGACCTCGCGAGCGGCGCGGTCCACGTCACGGACCTCGCTGGCGGGCACCAGCACCATGCCACCGGGAAGCTGCGTGGCGGCCTGCGCATGCGCGGCGAAAAGCACGGCCAGCGCGCTCCAGACGGGCGTCTTCAACCTGAAAATGTTCATCCTCTGATTCTACTCAGCCTGTCACCCGGGATTTCCCGCAAAAAAGATGATACGCTGCCGACTTTTCAACCGATCGAAGCCCGGCATCCCCGGGCTTCGGACCATTCCCAGGTCGGTATGGCCCGGGACACCAGGCTGCAGCACACGGAAGAGGTATCGGGGCATGGAGACATCCCGGCACGGCCGCTGGCGCGTGAGGCATCCTGGTGCCCCGTCACCGCTCATTCGGAGACCATCGTGAGCAACCTCCCACTTGACATCAAGGTTGACGAGGCCCTGCAGAATCGCCTCAGCAACATCGCGCAACGCAACAACCGCAGCCTGCAGTGGCTGACACGACAGGCGCTGATGAGCTATGTGGAAGCGCTGGAGCGTGGCGAAGAGCCACCCGACCAGCTCGCCCTGCCGAAGGACTGTGCGCCCGGCGAGCGGGAGAGTACCGGCCAGACCCAGGCCGGCCCGTTCGTCGAGTTTGCCCAGCAGGTTTCGCCGCAGACCCCGCGCCGTGCCGCCATCACCGCGGCCTGGCGCCGTCCCGAGGCCGAGTGCGTGCCCTGGCTGCTCAGCCAGGCCCAGACCTCGGTGCTGGTCGATCCGGCCTTCCAGCAGTCCGTCTACAAGCTGGCCCGCCGCCTGAGCGAGGGCCTGCGCAACCGGCCGCGCTCCGGCACGGTGGAAGCCCTGATCCAGGAATTCGCCCTGTCCAGCCAGGAAGGCGTGGCCCTGATGTGCCTGGCCGAGGCCCTGCTGCGCATTCCCGACCGCGAGACCCGCGACATCCTGATCCGCGACAAGATCGGCGATGGTGACTGGAAATCGCACCTCGGCCAGTCGCCGTCGATGTTCGTCAACGCCGCCACCTGGGGTCTGGTGATCACCGGCAAGCTGGTGGGTACCAGCAGCGAGAGCAGCCTGTCGTCGGCCCTGACCCGTGTGCTCAAGCGCGGCGGCGAGCCCGTGGTGCGCAAGAGCGTGGACCTGGCCATGCGGATGATGGGCGAGCAGTTCGTCACCGGCGAGACCATCGGCGAGGCGCTGGCCAACGCCCGCAAGTACGAAGCCAAGGGCTTCCGCTACTCGTACGACATGCTGGGCGAAGCCGCCATGACCGAGGCCGACGCCCAGGCCTACATGGCCTCGTACGAAATGGCCATCCACGCCATCGGCAAGGCCTCGGCCGGCCGTGGCATCTACGAAGGCCCGGGTATTTCCATCAAGCTGTCGGCCCTGCACCCGCGCTACAGCCGTGCCCAGGCCGACCGCGTGCGCAACGAGCTGATCCCGCGCGTACGCCAGCTGACGCTGCTGTGCCGCCAGTACGACATCGGCCTGAACATCGACGCCGAAGAGGCCGACCGGCTGGAAATCTCGCTGGATCTGCTGGAAGCACTGTGCTTCGACCCGGCCCTGGCCGGCTGGAACGGCATCGGCTTCGTGGTGCAGGCCTACCAGAAGCGCTGCCCGTTCGTGCTCGACTACATCATCGACCTGGCCCGCCGCAGCCACCACCGGATCATGGTCCGCCTGGTCAAGGGCGCCTACTGGGACAGCGAGATCAAGCGTGCCCAGCTCGACGGCATGGACGGCTACCCGGTCTACACCCGCAAGGTGCACACCGACCTGTCCTATCAGGTCTGCGCCCGCAAGCTGCTGGAAGTGCCCGACGCCATCTATCCGATGTTCGCCACGCACAACGCGCAGACACTGGCCACCATCTACGAACTGGCCGGCAGGAACTACTACCCCGGCCAGTACGAATTCCAGTGCCTGCACGGCATGGGTGAACCGCTGTACGAACAGGTCACCAAACCCGTGGCCGAAGGCGGCCTGGGCCGTCCATGCCGCGTGTATGCCCCGGTGGGCACGCACGAGACGCTGCTGGCCTATCTGGTCCGCCGCCTGTTGGAGAATGGCGCCAACACGTCGTTCGTCAACCGTGTCAGCGACCCCAACCTGCCGATCGACCAGCTGATCACCAACCCCATCGAGGAAGCCGCCGGCATCACGCCGCTGGGCGCGCCGCACGACAACATCCCGCTGCCGGTGGACCTGTACACCACCGAGGTATTCGGCAAGCGCACCAACTCCTCCGGCATCGACCTGGCCAACGAGCAGAAACTGGCGGCCCTGTCGGGCGGCCTGCTGGCCAGCACCACCGAAACCTGGCTGGCCCAGCCGGGCAATCGCACACCGGTCAGCCTGCCGAAGGCGGACACACCCGCAGCCACCGGCAAGGATGCCGGCGCCAGCAGCAAAACGGCCGAGGGTACCGGGCAGAAGGCCGGCAGCCCGGACAAGGTCAGCAAGGATGCCAGCGCAGCGGGCAAGGCCGATGCAAAGGCAGAAGGCCAGAGCGCCGCTGCACCCACCCAGCCTGCCGCTGCCAGCCTGCCGGCCGAGGCCAAACCGGTGCTGAACCCGTCCAACCATCACGACGTGGTGGGCCACGTGATCGAAGCCACGCCGGCCGACATCGACGCCGCCCTGAAAGCGGCCACGGCAGCCGCCACGGTCTGGCAGGCCACCCAGCCGGCCGACCGTGCTGCCTGCCTGCTGCGCGCCGCCCAGCTGATGGAAGACCGCATGCCGGTGCTGATGGGTCTGATCGTACGCGAGGCCGGCAAATCGCTGCCCAACGCCATCGCCGAGGTCCGCGAGGCCGTCGACTTCCTGCGCTACTACGGCAACCAGGTATCCGCCGAGTTCAGCAACGATTCGCACCGGCCGCTGGGTCCCGTGCTGTGCATCAGCCCGTGGAACTTCCCGCTGGCCATCTTCACCGGCCAGGTCTCGGCCGCACTGGGTGCCGGCAACCCGGTCATCGCCAAACCGGCCGAA
This sequence comes from Lautropia dentalis, assembly GCF_003892345.1. Taxonomy (GTDB): domain Bacteria; phylum Pseudomonadota; class Gammaproteobacteria; order Burkholderiales; family Burkholderiaceae_E; genus Lautropia; species Lautropia dentalis. The sequence goes on along the minus strand of NZ_RRUE01000002.1, from coordinate 1,676,971 downwards.
CAGACGCCGCTGATCGCCGCAGAAGCCGTCCGGATCCTGCACGAAGCCGGCATTCCGGCCGATGTGCTGCAGCTGCTGCCGGGTGATGGCGTGCAGGTGGGTGCCCCGCTGGTGGCCGATCCGCGCATTGCCGCCGTCATGTTCACCGGTTCGACCGAGGTGGCCCGCATCATCGCCGCCACGCTGGCCCAGCGTCTGGACCGGGACGGCCACACCATTCCGCTGATCGCCGAAACTGGCGGCCAGAACGCGATGATCGTCGACTCCTCCGCCCTGACCGAACAGGTGGTGGCCGACGTGCTGACCTCGGCCTTCGACTCGGCCGGCCAGCGCTGCTCCGCCCTGCGCGTACTGTGCGTGCAGGATGACTGCGCCGACCGCCTGCTGACCATGCTGGAAGGCGCCACCCGCGAGCTGCGCGTGGGCAACCCCGAACTGCTCTCGACCGACGTGGGCCCGGTGATCGACGACGAAGCCCGCAGCACCATCGTCAAGCACATCGACACGATGCGTGCCAAGGGCCACAAGGTCGCCCAGCCTGCCCTGGCCCATGCCGACCAGCACGCCCTGGGCGCCGGTACCTTCGTGCCGCCGACGATGATCGACATCAAGAGCATCAAGGAACTGGGCCGCGAGGTGTTCGGTCCGGTGCTGCACGTGCTGCGCTACAAACGGGAAGACCTCGAATCGCTGGTACGCGACATCAACGGTACCGGCTACGGCCTGACCTTTGGCGTGCATACCCGCATCGACGAAACCATCGAACGGGTGCTCGGCTCTATCCACGCCGGCAACCTGTACGTCAACCGCAACACCGTTGGTGCCGTGGTGGGTGTGCAGCCCTTCGGCGGCGAGGGCCTGTCGGGGACCGGTCCGAAGGCCGGCGGCCCGCTGTACCTGAAGCGCCTGCTGTCCAAACGCCCGGTCACGGTGCTGCCGCGCACGCAGGAGACCGAACAGGCTCTGGCCCAGCTGCTCGAGTGGCTGCCGCGCGCCGGCCTGGTCGAAGCCGACGCCTCCAGCGCCCGCGCCCTGGTCGAGGGGCTGCGCGCGGCCCAGACCGGCATGGAAGAGCAGGTCATGCCCGGCCCCACCGGCGAGCGCAACACCTATCGCCAGGAAGGCCGTGGCCGTGTGCTGTGCGTGGCCTCCACGCCGCTGGGTGCCCTGGCACAGCTGGCCACCTGCCTGGCCACCGGCAACCAGACACTGTTCGTGGGCAGCGGTGCCACCTCGGACGTGATCAACAAGCTGCCCGGCACGCTGCGCGCGAAGGTCAAGCAGCTGAACGAGTCCGAGATCGACAGCGCCGTGTTCGAGGGCGCCCTGTTCGAAGGTGATGCCGACAAACTGAAGGCACTGAACCAGCGTCTGGCCAAGCGTACCGGCGCCATCGTCAACCTGCAGGGTCTGACGCATGACCAGCTGACCGGCGGCGCCTTCTACGGCACCGAGATCCTGCTGGCCGAGCGCGCCATCAGCGTGAACACCGCCGCTGCGGGCGGCAACGCCAGCCTGATGACGATGGTGTAAGCCGTCGCCACCCAGGGCAGCAGGCCACCTGCGGGTGGCCTGCGTGGGGCACCTTGTCAGTAGACAGCCTGGGCCAGCGCAGGGACGCATGAGTCCATGACACGCTCCGGGTGCCGCCGGGCAGGAGCACCATACGGCAAAGGCCGGACCCGTGCTTACGGTCCGGCCTTTGCCGTTTCATTCACCTGCTTCGGGATCTGTCAAAGGCGCTGATCCGGATTCAGGTAAACATCGATTGACAGACCATCCTGAATTACTACAATTGTAGTAACTCAGGGATATCGTGGGATGATCACACCATGACGACTTCCATCGCCATCCGAATCAATCGCGAGCTGTACGACCACGCCCGTACCGAAGCCCGAGCCGAGCACAGAACCATTGCAGGCCAGATCGAGTTCTGGGCCAGTGTGGGCCGTGCAGCCATTGACAACCCTGACCTTCCCGTCAGTTTCATCACGGAATCACTTGCCTCACTGGCAGAGCCCCGCGAAGAGGCGACCCCCTTCATCCCTCGTAGCCAGAATCAGCCAGCATGAGCGACTATCTGCTCAAGCAAACGCGTCGCTTTGCTCGCGCCTACAAAAAGCTGCACGACAATGTTGCGCGAGACGTCGACATGGCTGCAGACACAATCGCCCACAGCCCACAAATCGGGGAGCGCAAGAAGGGCGATCTGGCAGGGCTGCTCGTCTACAAGTTCCGTAGCCAGAACCAGCTCTACCTGCTTGGCTACACCATCGATGAAGGCATACGGTTCGTCTACCTCGAAGCCGTTGGCCCCCATGAAAACTTCTACCGCGACCTGAAACGCGGTTGACACACCTCACCGCCGCTTCGTCCCCGGCGGCTGGGCCCGGTCGAATTCGGCGATGATCGCCTCGATGTCGGCACGGTGGGCGTGCAGCAGGTCCACCAGCGACTTCTTCCTGCGCGGGGCCTTTGCCGGTTTGGCCGATGCCATCATGGCCTGATCGGCGGCCAGCAGGGCAGCCAGCCCTTCCGGATACAGCGGCGTTTCGGGCTTCGTGTCCTCGGGGCGCACCCAGATGGCCGAATAGTCGGTACCGTCGCTTTCCTTGCCCCGCAGCACCTCACGGCCGTAGAGCGAGGCATCGGTGAAGCGTGCATCGTAGACCAGCACGATCTCGTGACGGGGTTCGTCCCCCACCCGGAAACGGTTTTCCAGCGTGCCGATGAAGCGCACATCGGCAATGTCGGCCCCCAGTTCTTCCTTCACCTCGCGGACCAGTGTCTGCGCGCCGGACTCCCCGAATTCGATGCCGCCCCCGACTGGCCGCAGGTAGGCGCCCTGACGGTGCGGATCATGGCCACGCACGGCCAGAATGCGGCCTTCATGCCTGAACACACAGATGGCCACCGGCCGGATGACTTGCGCTGTCATGATGTCTCCTGAAAAACCTGCCGGGCAGGCGAAGGGATGAAAAGGCACTGTTGCGGATACGGCCTGCCGGATGACCCGAAGATGGCCGAACACGACAAGGCATTCATTGCCAAGGATTATCCCTGATTTCCCGGCCTGCCGACAGCCAGCCGCGACCGGCAGTCCGGTGCCCCGGGCGGACACGGCAAAACAGTCGGCAGACTTGCAAAACCACCCGGAGTGATGCAGAATCGCATCATCTCTGACGCGAGGCAAACATGCGTACCACCGTCACCATCGACGACGCACTCTACGAACAGGCACTGGAAGTGGCCGACCCCGACATGGACAGGTCCGACCTGTTCCGCGAGGCGGTCAGGGTATTCGTGCGCGTGCAGTCTGCCCGGCGTCTTGCCGCGCTGGGTGGCAGCGCCCCCGACATGACGCTGCCCACCCGTCAGCGTACAGACGCGTCCCATGCCGGGTACAGCCACACCGTGCACGAAAACACGCCCCCTTACGGGGCGCCAGCGGGCAGCGACACATGACGCCCTTCGTGCTCGTGGACAGCAGTGTCTGGATGCGCCATTTCAAATATGGCGACGTGCGGCTGGCCACCCTGCTCGCGCAGGATCAGGTGGCCATTCATCCCTTCATCATCGGCGAGATCGCCTGCGGCACCCCGCCGCGCCGCGTCCAGCTGCTGGGTGACCTGCGCAGACTGCGCAGTGTCCAGCAGTGCAGCCTGAACGAGCTGCTGGCCTTCATCGACCGTCACCAGCTACAGGGACTGGGCTGCGGCCTGGTCGATCTCTTCCTGCTGGCCTCCACCCTCATGACGCCCGTCACACAGCTGTGGACCGCAGATCGCCGGCTCGATGCACTCGCCCGGCGCTTCGGGGTAGCCTATCCCCCCGTCGACGATCCTGCCTGACGCACCACCCGGCAGCCCGCTTTTCCAGATCAGTGCCATGCAGCCGCCCGCCATTCTGATCATCGATCTGGAAGTTCGTCCGCCACCGGACGGGGCGGCAGCCACCGATACCCCCAACCCGTCGGCAGGTGCGGTGAACAGCAGCGCCCATGAAGCCCTCCCGCACGGCAACGCCGGAAATGCACAGGCAGCCAGCAGTGGCCGCACCGGTGCCCCTGCACACCCCGAAGAACGCACCAGCACGGCCAGCCGCCTCACCTCCCTGCTGGGCGCAGGCCGGGAACGGCTGGCCGCCCTGCTGGGAAGCAGCCCTGGCACCCCCGGGGGCAGCCATACCCACGCAGGCAGAAAGCCTCTTTCCCTCGACACCGACCGGGGCCGCCTGCGGCAGATCGGTGCCTTTCGACCCGATACCGGCGAGCGTTTCGAGAGCCCCCGCTTTCGCAAGGCGGCCGACCTGCAGGCTGCGCTGGCCGAACTGGAAAGGCTGACCCTGGGCGCCACCCATGTGATGGGTCACAACCTCGTCGCCCATGATCTGCCCATCCTGCAGCAGGCCGCGCCCTGGCTGGGCCTGCACCGCCTGCCGGTCATCGACACGCTGCGCCTCTCGCCCATCGCCTTTCCGCAGAATCCCTACCACCGGCTGATCAAGAACCACAAGCTCATCTCGTCTGCGCAGAATTCGCCCCTGGCCGACTGCCTGGCCTGCTGGACCCTCTTCCAGGACCAGTGCGTGGCCCTGCAGACGCTGAAGGACCAGGCACCGCAGGAGGCAGCCGTTTGCGAACACCTGTTCGGCCCGCTGCCGGGGCTGATACAGCCAGTGACGCCCCAGGGCACCGACGGGGGCAGAAAGCTGGCCCCCGCCGTGCTGCACCAGGCCATTCGGCAGATGCTGCACGAGGACGCAGGCGATACCGCCCTGAAAGTCTGCCGCACACGCCTGCAGCAGCTGCTCGACCACGATCTGGCCGACCCTGCCCTGCAGCTTCCCATCGTCTATGTGCTGTCGTGGCTGAGGGTTGCGGGCGGCAATTCGGTCCTGGCGCCCTGGGTGCGACAGCAGTTCCCGGATACGGCACGGTTGATCCGCGAACTGCGTGACGTGCCCTGCACCGATCCTCTCTGCACCTATTGCCGCAACACGCTGGACGCCACCGTGCAGCTGCAGCGGTACTTTCACCCCATCACATCCTTTCGCGCTGTCGCGGGTGTGCCCGGCGGTCAGCAGGCCATCGTCGAGGCCGGCATGCGTGGCGAGAGCCTGCTGGCCGTGCTGCCCACCGGGGGTGGCAAATCGCTGTGCTTCCAGCTGCCGGCGCTCAACCGGTATTACCGCAATGGCGGGCTGACCGTGGTGGTCTCACCGCTACAGTCGCTGATGATGGACCAGGTGCGCAATCTGGAAAAACGCGGCATCAGCGGCGTGGCCACACTCAACGGCATGCTGGACGTGGTGGCACGCGCCGACATTCTGGACAGGGTGGCGCTGGGCGACATCGGCATCCTGTTCGTGGCGCCCGAGCAGTTTCGCAACACCAGCTTCATCCGCGCCATCGAAAACCGCCAGGTCAATGGCTGGGTATTCGACGAGGCCCACTGCCTGTCCAAATGGGGGCACGATTTCCGGCCCGATTACCTGTATGCCGCGCAGTTCATCAAAACGCACCGTGCGGCCGAACATGCCCCGGTCAGCTGCTTTACCGCCACCGGCAAGCCGGATGTACTGGATGAGATCCGCCAGCATTTCCGCGAGGAACTGGGTGTTGAACTCACCACTTTCATCGGCACGAACACCCGCGACAACCTGGCCTACGAGGTACTGGAAACCCCGCGGGAACAGAAGAACCTGCGCATCAGCGAACTGCTGCATCATGCGCTGGACCATGACCCGGGCGGCGCCGTGGTGTTCGTGGCCAGCCGGCGCGGCGCCGAAAAAACCGCCGAATTCCTGAAACAGCAGGGCTGGGCCTGCGAGCATTTTCATGCGGGGCTGCCTGCCAACGAAAAGGCCGAGGTGCAGGAGCGTTTCATCACGGGGGGCGAAAACGGCCTGCGCGTGATCGTGGCCACCAACGCCTTCGGCATGGGTGTGGACAAACCGGATGTACGGCTGGTGGTGCATGCCGAAATTCCCGGGTCGCTGGAAAACTACCTGCAGGAAGCCGGTCGTGCCGGCCGTGACCAGCAGAACGCCCGCTGCGTGCTGCTCTACGACGGGCAGGACATCGACACGCAGTTCGGCCTGGGCAAAAGCTCGCAGCTGGAATGGCGCGATCTGAAGATGGTCTGGAAGCGGCTCGTGCAGCTGCAGCCATCCAGAAAGACCGGCCATGCCAGCCGGGGAACCCCCACCGGTTCCACAACTGGAAACCCGGCAGGGGCAGGCGCGCAGACGGGAAGAACCACCCGCACACGGACCGGCACCAGCACCAGTACCGGCACGGAAGCGGGTTCGGGTTCGGGTTCGGGTTCGGGTTCGGGTTCGGGTTCGGGTTCGGGTTCGGGTTCGGGTTCGGGTTCGGGAGGCACACCGTACAGCGAAGACACCATGCTGGTGGTCACAGGCGGAGAAATCCTGCGCGACACCGAAGCATCGATGAGCTTCGACAGTGACGATGCCGGCGCCGACACAAAAGTCAAGACCGCCCTGGCCTGGCTGGCCCGCGACGGGTTTCTGGTACGAACCGAAAACCAGACGCGCATCTTTCCGGCCCGGTCGGGCAGCCTGACCGATGAACAGGCCCTGAAAAGACTCGAACAGGCCAACCTGCCACCACGCAAGCGGCAGATGTTCCAGACACTCATCGAGATCATCTTCAACGCATCGGACGACCGTCCGGTCAGCACCGATGATCTGGAGCGCGCCACTGCCTGCAGCTTCACCGAGCTGCGCGGCATGCTGAAGGAACTGGAAGAACTGGGCATTCTGGTCAACGACACGCGCATGACGGTGAACCTGCGCACCGACCATGTTCGTCCCGCCGAGAAAACGCTGCGCACCGTGCTGGCCATCGAGGAACGGCTCTGGCAGATCCTGCACGACGAAATTCCCGACGCCGACCAGCGCGTGTGGCAGAACGTGTCACTGACGGCACTGTGCAGCACGCTGCGCAGCCGGCTGGCGTCGGCGCACGCGCAACCGGACGGCCATGCGTCGGCCCGCCACGACGCCAGCGAACCAGCATCGGCCGCGTCCCGTACGCCGGGCAACCCGCTCCCGTCGGCACCTCTGCCTGTCACCACGGCCGGGGACAGCGGCGGTGGCGCCATGCTGTCTTCGCTGCTCCCGGCCAGCCTGAAAGCGCTGCTCTTTTCGCTGTCGCATGACCGTGCCGCCGAAAAATCGCACAGCAGCGGCAGCTTCGAAATTCAGGACATGGGCAACGACCTGCTGCGCATGCGTTTCAAAAACAGCGCCGACAACTGGGACGATCTGCAGAACCGCGCCGCCCTGCGACGGCAACTGTGCGGCGTCATCCTGCCTTTTCTGGTGGGCAAAACAGGGGGCGTGCGCAGCAAGGACGCCGTAGCCGAAACCAGTTTTGGCGAACTGAAGGATCTGCTCGAAGAACACGATGCCCTGACCGGCCAGATTCCGGAGAACAACCGGGAGCCCCTGCTGAAGCAGGCGCTGCTGTTCATGCACAAACAGGAGGTGATCCGGCTCAACCACGGCATGACCATTCTGCGCCATGCCATGACCATCCGGCTCGATCCCGATGTCCTGGCCAGCAAACGGCAATACCGGAAGGCCGACTACAGGCCCCTGCAGATTTTCTACAACGAAAAATGCTTTCAGGTGCACGTGATGCAGGAATACGCCATCAAGGCCCTGAAGGAGAACATCCAGACCGCCCAGGCCCTGGTGAACGATTATTTTCACGAACCGGCAGGCACCTTCAAACAGCGGTGGTTCCGCGGCCGCTTTGCCGAGCTGGAAGAGGCCGTCTCTCCCGACACCTACCGGCGCATCACCGGCGGTCTGAACGACGCCCAGCGGGCCATCGTGACCGACAAGAGCGGCACCAACCGGCTGGTGCTGGCCGGCCCGGGCTCGGGCAAGACGCGCGTGATCGTGCACCGGGTGGGTTTTCTGCTGCGGGTCATGCACGAAGATCCGGCCTCGATCATCGTGCTGACCTTCAACCGGCATGCGGCCGTGGAGGTGAAACACCGCCTGCACCAGCTGGTCGGCGACATTGCGCGCCGGGTGACCGTCCTGACCTACGACAGCATGGCCATGCGGCTGCTGGGGGTACGCTTCGACAGCCTGCCCGACGGAACGGAACCCGGCAACGGCGCACCAGAGCCGCCGCTTCCGGCACGGGTTCAGTCATACCCCGCGCAGGACCATTCCCGCCCGATGCAGGGCAGGCTGCTGAGCGCAACGCAGGAAGACGGCGCGGGCGCAAACCGGGGACGACGAGCCGAAGCACTTCAGCCCAGCCCGTTCGAGATCTGGTGCCAGCAGGCCGCCGACATGCTGTCGGCCGGCGAGGCCACCCAGGGCGAGGAAGACGATACGCGCGACCGGCTGCTGGCCGGTTTCCGGTGGATTCTGGTGGACGAATACCAGGACATCTCCGGGCCACACTATGCCCTGGTTTCGGCCCTGGCCGGCCGGCAGCTGGCCGATGACGACAGCAAACTGACCCTGCTGGCCGTGGGAGACGATGACCAGAACATCTACGCCTTCCGCCAGACCAGCAACGAGTACATCCAGCGCTTCCAGCAGGACTACGGGGTGAAAAAGCCCGATTACCTGACCTGGAACTACCGCAGTACCGGCGCCATCATCGCCGCGGCCAACGCGGTCATCGAGGGCCAGCCAGGCCGGATGAAGGCTGATCAGCCCATCACCATCGATCCGGAGCGGGCCGATGAACCCATGGGTGGTGCCTGGACGCAGATCGATCCCGAAAGGCAGGGACGCGTGCGGGTGCTGCAGGCCACCACCCTGAAAGATGACTCGCCCCGGCAGCGGACCGTCGCCGACAACCTGCAGGCGCAGGCCGTGATAGCCGAGATGAAACGGCTGAAGGCGCTGCGGCCCGAGGCCGGCTGGCGGGATTTTGCCGTCCTCGCCCACCACAACCGCAGCCTGCAGCCACTGCAGGCATGGTGCGAACAGCACGGAGTTCCGTACGCCCTGTCGCGCGAGAAGCACGCACGCATCCGCATCACTCACCTGCGGCCCTTCGTGCGGCTGGTGGATGCGCTGGAGAAGCTGCAGCAGGCATCAGTGACTCCGGAACACTTCACCAGCGGCCCCCTGCTGACAGCGGAGGATTTCGCCCGTCTGGTGGAACGGCAGGATGTGGACGAACGCTGGCAACGCTATTTCCGCGTGATGCTGCGCGACTTTCTGATGGAACACGGAGATTCCCGGGAAGCGGCAGACGACCCGTCACAGACCCTACGCTACACCCCGCATCACCTGCGCCAGTGGCTGTACGCACATGCCGGTGAACTGGAAGAGCTGCGGGCCGACGGGCTGTTTCTGGGTACCGTCCATGCCGCCAAGGGGCTGGAGTTCCGGCACGTGTTCGTGCTCGATGGTGGCTGGGAAGCGCCGGAACCCGACAGACAGCGCCTGTACTACGTGGCGATGACCCGGGCCATCGAAACGCTGACACTGTGCCATGATTCGCCGCAGCACGCGTGGATCGGGCGGCTCGACGGCCTGCAGAGCGACCGGCCCGACACCCGGCAGCAGGGCAGAGACCGGCGTGAGAAACGGAATACTGCGCATCCAGACCAGCCGCAGACCGCAGATGTGCCCCTGGTCGAACGGGTCATGCAGCAACATGCGGTACAGCCCGCCCTGGATACGCAGTACCGGATGCTGGGGCTGAAGGAACTGGACATCGGGTTTGCCGGCCGGGATGCACCGTCGGGGCAACTATCCGGTACGGCATACCCGGCAGCTTCGGAACCACCTCCTGGCGCAGGCGCTTCACGTTCCCCCGGCAGGCTCAGCGACCGCGCCCTGCGCCGGCTGAAGGTGCTGGCACAGCTGCGCCCCGGAGATCCGCTTCAGATGCGACCGTCACGGGACGGAAAACGGTACGAGTTCCTGCATGAAAACGTGGTGGTCAGCCGCTCTGTAACGCTCGACCGGCTGGACCTGCCCTGCCCGCTGCCTGCCGGCGCCCGGGCCGTGGTGGCCGAGCTGTATGTACGCTACCGCGCGCAGGTCGATCCGCAGTGGCTGCACCTGCATCCGGAGAAGCTGGACAAATGGACGGTGGTGGTGCCGCGGATCACGATTCCGGCCGGCCCCGAGACGATCGATGACAGACGCGCCGAGACAGGGATGTGACCATGTGGCATAGGCCAGACGGCCTATGCCGCATGGCCAGCCTGACCACTCCCCCACCGACAACCCCTTGACGGCCTGCTGAAATGCCCGGGTGTTCCGCAACGCCCCCCACCCCGGGGATTTCCCATGAGCCCCCATGCCGATCCGCGCCGCCGCCCCCGACAGCCCCATCCCGGCTCCGGTCCGGGCAGCAGCACCAGCCATCCACCCCAGGCCAGTCCCGGTTCACCCCCTCGGCCCGGCCTGCCCCGCAGCCTTGCCAGACGAGTTTATCGTCGCCGGTATCGCCCCGCCCCACGCACCAGCCACGACCAGAACTTCAAGGACCTGATCCTCGACTACCCGCAGGCCGCCCTTGCCTTCTTCGCCGCCGAGGAAGGCATCACACTGTACGACGAAATCGACATCACCTTCATCCGGCAGGAGCCGCCCCGGCGCCGGCTGCGCGACCGCGCCCTGATCCTCGACACGCCGATGCGCGTACACTGGCGCAACGGCGAACGCGAAGATGCCATCTTCCTCTTCGAGGAAGAGTCCGTCACCCGGCACTTCAACATCGCACGCATGAACCGCTACACGGCCACGGTCATCCACACCCAGAAGACCTGCCATGTCTACCCTGTCGGAATCTTCCTGCGCCGTGGCACAATCGAAGAACGGCTCATCGTCGAAGGCCGGCACCGCCGCTACCAGGACTTCACCTTCCTGCCCTGCCGGCTGGCCGAGATGCAGGCAGCCGACTTCGCCGACAGCCCCAACATCGTGGCCCGCATCACCTCGGTCTGCATGGCCCGGCCGGCAGACAGCCCGTCCCGGGTCCGCGTCTACGGCCAGGCCGTGAAAGGGCTGCTGACGCTGGAGCGCAATCCCGACCTGCGGCAGAAATACCTGGACTTCATCGAAACCTACCTCACACTGACCGCCGAAGAGTGGCGGCTCTACGAACAGCTCTACCCCACGGAGAACAGAAAGATGGGCGCATTCACGCAACGCTGGCTGGAACAGGGCCGGCAGGAAGGCATTCGGCAAGGAGTCCAGCAGGGTATCCTGCAGGGCAGGGAGAGTGGTCTGAAAGAAGGCCGCGAGGAAGGTATTCAGCTGGGTGCCGAGCATACCCAACGCAGGGTGCTGACCAAGCTGCTGGTCAGCCGCTTCGGCCCTCTGGATACAGCCACTGAACGGCGACTGCAACAGGCCAGCCTGGAACAGATGGACCACTGGACCGATCAGGCGCTCACGGTGCAGACACTGAACGAGGTCTTCCGCCTGCAATAGCGCCCCACCTTCGCCACCGGCACGACAGGCGTTACCATCACGCCATCCCGAACCGGTGACCCGTGCCGGGCAAATCATGGCCGGGCCGTACAGACCCGCACCGGAGAACTTGCGCGCGCCATGCCCGGGCACGCCGGACATGATCCCGCGGCGTCCGTACAACGCACGAACCATGCCACCGGCCCCCTCCCTCAACGGGCATCCGCTTCGGGTGCCCTTTCTTTTTACGCAGGACTGCATCTCTCATGGCTGCTGAAGCTTCTTCGTCCGACCTGATCCAGGTCGTTTCCCTGCTGGGGGCCGCAGTGGTGGCCGTTCCGCTCTTCAAGCGGCTGGGGCTGGGCTCGGTACTGGGCTATCTGGCAGCCGGGCTGGCCATCGGGCCCTACGGGCTGGGGCTGGTCACGGACTCCCATTCGATCATCCACATAGCCGAGTTCGGGGTGGTGATGTTCCTGTTCGTGATCGGGCTGGAAATGAAGCCCTCGCACCTCTGGGGGCTGCGGCGGCAGATCTTCGGACTGGGCAGCATGCAGGTGGTGATCTGCTCGATCCTGCTGACCTTCGTGGGCATGGCCTTCGGGGCACCCTGGCAAGTGGCATTCGTCTGCGCCACGGGCTTCGTGCTGACCTCGACGGCCATCGTGATGCAGGTGCTGGGCGAGCGGCAGGAGCTGGCCTCGCGACGTGGGCAGCAGATCGTGTCGATCCTGCTGTTCGAGGATCTGCTGATCGTGCCGCTGCTGGCCATCGTGTCGTTCCTGGCGCCGACGGTGCCGGGGGCCGATGAGGCGGCGGCGCATGGGTCTTCGGTCTGGAAGAGCATCGGCGTGGCGCTGGGCAGCCTGGGTGCGCTGGTGGCGGCTGGTCTGTGGCTGCTGAACCCGCTTTTCCGGGTACTGGCAGCCAGCAAGGCCCGTGAGGTGATGACGGCCGCGGCGCTGCTGGTGGTACTGGGCGCGGGGCTGCTGATGGAGATGGGTGGGCTGTCGATGGCCATGGGTGCCTTCGTGGCCGGGGTGCTGCTGTCCGAATCCAGCTTCCGGCACCAGCTGGAAGCCGACATCGAGCCGTTCCGCGGACTGCTGCTGGGGCTCTTCTTCCTCGGCGTGGGCATGGCGCTGGACCTGAAGGTGGTGGCCGAAAGCTGGGGGGTGATCCTGGCCGGCGTGGTGGCGCTGATGGTGGTGAAGGCGCTGTGCGTCTACGGCGTGGCCCGTCTGGCCCGCAGCAGCCACGCCGATGCCATGGACCGTGCACTCCTGATGGCCCAGGGTGGCGAGTTTGCATTCGTGCTGTATTCGGCAGCGGCCAGTGCCGGTGTGATCGATGCCCGCACCAATGCCAACATGACGGCCATCGTGGTGCTGTCGATGGCCATCACACCACTGCTGCTGATCCTGTACCAGCGCTTCGGCAAACCGGCCGCAGCCGAACCACGCGAGGCCGATCCCATCGAGGAACAGCACCCCATTCTGGTGATCGGCATGGGCCGGATGGGGCAGATCATCAACACGATGCTGCAGATGTGCGGCCACACCTCCACCGTGATCGACCTGGACCCGGAGGCCGTGGAAGGCGTGACCCGCTACGGAACCAAGACCCACTTCGGCGACGCCACACGCCCGGAACTGCTGCTGACGGCCGGCATCGAAAAAGCCTGCCTGCTGGTGGTGGCGGTGGATGACAGAAAGGCAGCGCTCTCCATCGTGCGCTTCGCACGGGAGGTCAATCTCGACATCCAGATCGTGGCCCGTTCCTTCGACCGGCTGCACACCTTCGACATGTACAGTGCGGGAGCCGACGAGATCGTCCGCGAGACCTTCGATGCGGCGCTGCGGATGGGCAAGCGTTCGCTGGAGAAGCTGGGCATGCCGCATGAGACGGCCGAAGAGGTGGGCAAACTGTTCTACCGGCACGACCGTCACGGCATGATCGAACAGGCCCGGCTGTACGACCCGTCGCTGGGCACCTACCGCAACGACGCGATGGTGGAACGGGTGCTGGCCACGCGCGAGGAAACCCGCCAGGCCATCGAGGCGCTGCTGCGCGGCGAGAAGGAAGAATGGGCGTATGGAGACGACTGAGCCGACCCGCGCCAACCGGTCCGTCACACCCCGAAGGGTATGCAGGCCCCACCGGTTCATGAAATGCCGCCTCGGCATGGTCCCTGCCGCCTGAACCGCCATGTCCCGCACCGAACGCCTGCTGGCCCTGATGCAGCAGCTGCGAACCGGCCGGCGGCCCCGGCAGGCCCACGAGCTGGCGCAGGCGCTGGGCGTGAGCCTGCGCACGCTGTATCGCGACATCGATCTGCTGCGCGCCCAGGGGGCCGATATCCGCGGCGAGGCAGGCGTGGGCTATGTGCTGAAAAAGGGCGCCCCCACCCTGCCCCCACTGATGTTCGCCGAAGGCGAGATCGAGGCGCTGGTGCTCGGACTGCGCTGGGTGGTGCAGCAGCCGGACCCGGCACTGGTCGCCAGTGCCCGCTCGGTACTGGCCAAGGTGGAGGCCGTCCTGCCGGCACAGCTGGTGCCAATGATGGAAGATCAGGCACTGTATCCGGTCCGTGGCCGCGTGTCCGGCGAGCCCTCTGCCTCTGTCCCTGATGCTGCTTCTGCCTCTGACACTGCCCTGGCCCCTGACGCAGCCTCTGCGTCTGCTGCCGCATCCGTCCCTGTCCCTTGTTCTGCCCCTGCATCTGCCTCCACCCCTGCGCCTGATTCTGTCCCTGCACCTGCCTCTACTCTTGCGTCTGACTCTGTCCCTGCACCTGCATCCGTCCCCGTCCCGGCTTGTGCTCCGGTCTCCGTCGCTGCCTCTGTTTCGTGCGCTATCCCGGTCCCCGTCCCTGCTGCGCCCGCATCCGCTACCGTAGCCGATACGTCACCCGCGCCTTGCGGAAACGTACGGTCGCCAGCCCGCACAGCATGGGAAAGCCACGAGGAAATCATCCTGCCCCTGATACGGCAGGCGCTGCGCGAGAACCGCCAGCTGCAGATGGACTATGCCGATGCCCAGGGACAGGACACGCGACGCACGATCTGGCCGGTTGCACTGGGCTACCTCCAGTCAACACGCCTGCTGGCCGCCTGGTGCACCCTGCGGGCCGATTTCCGGCATTTCCGTACCGACCGGATCCGGCACGCATGGCTGGGGGATCCGTGTCCCAGGCCGCGCCGGCAGCTGGAGGCAGCGTGGCTGCAGGCCACCGGCATCCGTCTGGACCAGTTCCACGACCGGGACTGACACGGGGCATGGCCTGATCCATCTGTCTGTGCGGACCGCATGTCCGGGAAACCAGCATCGAGGAGCCGGGCGACACAATCAACTACCCTGTGCGGACCGCATGCACGGAGAACCGGCTTGCCCGACGGCCCATGAACAGCCAGTCAGGCTGTTCGCCCCATGCACACGGAAAACGGGTTAATGGTGACTTCGTACGACGTGGCGCGCACCTGTTCGCCCCGTGCACACGGAAAACGGTTGCGCATGACCCAGCATGCAGCCTGCGACGGCACAGCCTCCGCCCGGACACGCTGCTGACAGAAACTGTCAGTGGTGCAGCGTACAGTTCTCCGCATCCCGTTTCACGCAACCACCACAGGAGTGCTGCCATGTCTGCCCCGTACACGTTCTATACCAACCCCCAGTCCCGCGGCAAGTGGATCCGCTGGGTGCTGGAGGAATGCGGTGCCACCTATGACGTCGTGCCCGTTGCCTACGCCGACCCGCAGGTGCCAGCCGGAACGCTGACCACCCGTTCGGCAGAATTTCTGGCCATCAACCCGATGGGCAAGCTGCCGGCCCTGAAGGCAGGCGACACGGTACTGACCGAGACGCTGGCCATCGGCGTCTGGCTCGCCGAGCAGTTCCCGGAAAAACACCTGACTCCGGCCGCCGGTTCGCCGGAACGCGGCGAGTTCTACCGCTGGATGTGCTTCTCGCTGCATCTGGAGTACGCCATTTTTGACCGCGTAGCCGAGGTGCCATCCAGCGAGGCCCGCCGCAAGGGGATCGGCTACGGCGATTTCGACACGGCCTTCAACACACTGCGCGCGCACCTGAAAGACCGCGAATACATGGTGGGCAACCAGCTGACGATTCTGGACCTCTATTACGCCATGCTGCTGGCACGGTTCACGAAGTTTCAGCCGGTGCTGCCCGCCGATGATCCGGTGCTGGTGCCCTACATGGAGCGCTTCATGGCCCTGCCCTCGTTCGCCCGTGCGATGCAGCTCGACGAGGTGCTGGCGCAGCAGATGGGGGCATAATCCGCAGGATGAATACGTCCAGCGCCTCTGCCCCCAGCTTCTCCCTGCGCCCCCTCCTGTTTGCCTACATGTGCGGCACCATGGCAATGATGGCCTTCGTGGCCGTCATCGGCCCGCTGTCGCGGCATCTGGGGCTGCTGCCCTGGCAGGCCGGTCTGGCGGTGACGGCAGGGGGCCTTCTGTGGATGGTGGCTGCCCCCATCTGGGGGCGGCTCAGCGACCAGCACGGTCGCCGGCGCATCCTGGTGACCGGGTTTGCAGGCTTTTTCATCAGTTACCTGGGCATGGGTATCGGGCTGATCGCAGCCATGCACGTACCCATGGCCAGCTGGCTGGTCTTTGCCGGACTGGTGGCCACACGGGGCGCAGTGGGCGGTTTCTACGCCGCCGCCCCCACGGCCAGCCAGGCACTGATCGCCGACAACCTGCCGCCCGAGCGCCGCGTGAACGCCTTGGCCTCGCTCGGCATGGCCAACGGCGTGGGCCTGGTGCTGGGACCGGCACTGGCTGGCCAGCTGGCCTGGTTCGGACTGGAAGCCCCACTCTATCTCACCACGCTGCTGCCCCTGCTGGGGCTGGTCGCGCTGTGGAAGTACCTGCCCGATGCACCGCCGCCGGCCGGCGGACGCCGGGGAGGCCGCAGCCTGCTGACCGACCCACGTCTGCGCCGCCCCATGCTCACGGCCTTCACGGCCCTGTTCACCGTATCGGCCAGCCAGATCGCCGTGGGATTTTTCGTGATCGACCAGCTGGGCATGAGCCCGGAGGCTGGCGCCCGAACCGCCGGCAATGCGCTGGGCATGGTCGGCATTGCGCTGATCCTGAGCCAGCTGGTGGTGCGCAGGCTGACACTCAGGCCCATCCCCATGATCCGCATCGGCATGGGCGTGGCTGGTCTGGGCTTCGTGTCGGTCATGCTGGTCACACAGAGCTGGATGCTGATGGCCAGCTACTTCGTGGCGGCATCCGGCATGGGCTTCGTGTTCCCGGCCTTCTCGGCACTGGCCGCCAATTCGGTGCAGCCCAATGAACAGGGCGCCGCAGCAGGCGCGGTGGGAGCCGCACAGGGACTGGGCACGGTACTCGGACCGCTGGCCGGCGCGATGCTGCTGCAGCTCACGCCGGGCCTGCCCTATGCGGTCTCGGGCGTGCTGCTGGCGATGGTGGCGATCTGGGTGGGGCTGGGGCACCCGACGGACAACGGGCAGCGCCCGGACAGAGCGCCCGGCCCGGACAGCGCTTCGAACTGACGCCGCACCTGGCCGGAACATCAGGCCCCACTGGGCTGCAGGCTGCACCAGGCATACAGCCGAACCTGCAGGCCCTGTCCGCAATCACAGTACACCATAACTTGCACATTCACCGGCAAAGGCGAAGAATGAAGGGACAAAGCCTTGCAAAACCGAGAGGTCGGCGCCTCTCTTCCGGGAAGTTATGTGCAGGCATGCAGCCCCCTGTCCCGCCCTGCGCGTGAAGGCTGCGCTGTCTGCCCATGACAGCCATGTCTCCGGAGGGAGCGCCAAGCCCTCCTTCAGGAGACATCCATGCTCGCCTCCCTGCGCAACCGGGAAAGCTACCCGTTCTGGTTCGAGATCGCGCCGCTGATGCTGACCACCATCATCCTGATGGTGCAGTTCTTCATCTTCAGCGATTACACGCCCCACATCCCGCTGGTGATCGGCATCTGCATCACCGGGGCCTTCATGTCGCTCAAGGGCCGCAAATGGATCGACATGGAACACAACATGTACCGGGTGATGAAGGTGGCCCTGCCCACCATGATCATCATCATGTGCGTGGGCATGGTGATTGCCAGCTGGATTGCCTCCGGCACGGTGCCCACCATCCTGGATGCCGGCCTGGGCATCATGAGCCCGCGGATCTTCCTGCCCGCCGCCTGCATTCTGGCCACGGTGGTGTCGCTGGCCACCGGAACCTCCTGGGGAACGGTGGGGACGGTCGGTCTGGCCATCATGGGGATCGGCCAGGCCCTGGGCGTGCCGGAATACTGGACGGCCGGCGCCGTGGTGTCGGGGGCATTCTTCGGCGACAAGATGTCACCACTCTCGGACACCACCAACCTGACACCGGCCGTGGTGGAGACCGACCTGTGGAGCCACATCCGCTCGATGCTCTCCAACACCATTCCGGCCTACGCGCTGACGCTAATCATCTACACACTGGTGGGCTGGAACTACGCCGATGGTGACCCCGAAAGCCTGCAGCTGCGCGAGTCGCTGCAGAGCACCGTGCAGGCCAGCTTCCAGCTGGGCTGGATCACGCTGATTCCGCCGGTGGTGGTGATCTACATGGGCTTTCGCAACTACTCGGTGATGGGTACCCTGTGCACGGGCGTATTTCTGGGCGCGCTGATCGCCGTGTTCTACCAGGGCAACGCCCTCAGCCAGATGTCGGGCATCCTGATGAATGGCTACACCGCCCACACCGGCGTGGAATACGTGGACAAGCTGCTGACCAAGGGCGGCATCCTGAACATGGGCTGGGTGATCAGCATGATGTTCCTGTCGCTGGCCTTCGTGGGGGCGCTGGAAGCCTATGGCACCTTCCGGGCGCTGCTGCTCAAGATCAATACCATCGTCAGCTCGCGCTTCTCTCTGGTTGCAACCTCGGCCCTGTCGGTGCTGACGGTGGGCATGGTGGCCGGCGAGATCTACACCTCGCTGGTGCTGCCCGGCCGGCTGATGAAGGGCAAGTATGCCGAAATGGGCTATGACCGCTCGATCCTGTCGCGCACCATCGAGGACTGGGGCACGCTGGTCTCACCGCTCATTCCGTGGAACAACGGTGGCGCCTTCGTGACCAGCACGCTGGGCATCAGTACCTTCATCTACGCGCCCTTTGCGGTGTTCTGCTGGCTGTCGCCGCTGATCGGGCTGATCTATGCGGCGCTGGGCTGGTTCACCCCGCTGGACCCGAAAGGCCCGCAGAAGGTGCCCGACGAGGAGATGGAAGAGATCGCCGACGACGTGGGCGAATACATGGTCTGAGCCTCCCCACTCTGCCAGCGGCAACGCCCGGCCATGCCCCTTTTCCAGGTGGCGAGGCCGGGCGTCGTGCCGTTCCGGGGTGTGCTGCAGGCTGGCGTCATCACGGCCCGGGGAGCATGGCACCATGCATCCGGAACCGACCAGACATCCCGCAGCGGGCATGAGGGGCCCATCCGTACCCCTCATGCCCCGTCACCACCGGCGTCACTCGGTGAACGTCGGTGTGTAGAACACGCGGCCGTAGCGATGCCAGTTGCCGGAGGTGCCGAAACGGTTGCCGGTGGCATAGCCCAGGTACCAGCCGCCATTGATGCGGTAGAACTCGTTCACCGCCTGCGAGCGCCAGGTGGGATAGCGCAGCACGTGGAACACCACGTGTTCCCGTGTCCAGCCATTGCCCACTTGGGGGTTGATGCTGAACAGGTAGCGGGCCACGCCCTGGGCATCGCGGGCCCGGTAGCGATAGACCGGCACGGTATTGCGGCCCGCCTTCGCATAGGCGTAGAAAGCCAGCTCCTGCCTGGTCCACTCACCGCTGACCGAGGCGTCGGCGCTGTACACATAGCGCAGGTCGCCATCACCGCCGGGGGCCACATAGCGGTACACCCGCACCAGGCCAGCTGCCGCCAGTTTCGCATCACGCGCATCCTGCTCGTTCTGCAGCGTCACCTGCACACGGGCCGATACGGCCGAGGCGTTGCCGGCCCCATCGACGGCTTCCACCGTGTACGAGTAACTGCCCGGTTTCAGGCCCTTGTCGGTGAAGCTTTCGGTGGTCAGCAGGTTCGGCGTGATGTCCATGCCATCACGGCGCACGCGGTAACCGGCCAGGCCCGAGCCACCCGCATCGGACGACTTGCCCCACGACAGCTGCACGGTGTCCTGGCCCTGTGCCAGGGCGTTCACGCCGGCCGGCACGGTGGGCGTCTCGGTATCCCGCACGGCCCCGGGCTGGGCCTGGGCACGGCTGGTGGGCACGTAGAAGCTGGTGGCATCGGTGAATTCCCAGGCGCCGCCGGGGTTGTTGCCGGTGAGCGCGTAGTTCACGTACCAGCCACCCGCCACCTGCTTGTACTCCTGCACGCCAATGCGCCCTTCACCCTGCTGGTTGAAGGCATAGAAGGCAATGCCGTCCCGGGTCCAGCCCAGCGTGGGCAGGCGGCCCGAGCCATCGGTGGTGAACTTGTAGCGCACCTTGCCATCGCTGGTGGCCGAGTAGCGGTAGACCGGCACCGTGTTGTTCTTCTGGGTGGCGTAGGCATAGAAGGCCTCGCCCTTGAGCTGCCATTCGCCACCCAGCGTGCCGTCGGTGCTCAGGCGGACGCGCCGGCCGGTGCCGTCGTTGGCCACGTAGCGGTAGACGGGCACGATGTCCGGGTCCACCGTGACCTCGCCAGCCACGTTGACGCGCACGATCTTCGCGATCGACGGCGTGCCGGCCTCGTTCAGGATGAACACCATGTAGTAACCCGGCGGCGTGTCATGCACGTTGGCGGGCAGGCTGGCCACCAGCCGGTTGCCTTCACGATGGAAGGACAGTTCGATGAAGCGCTGGTTCATGTTGAACGAGTGCGTCACCGAGCCGGTGGCCACCAGGGTGATGCGGCGGATGCTGCTGGCCTGCTGCGATTCGAGCACCAGGCTGCCGGCCGGCTGTACCACCATCGGCACCCTGTCGATGGTCGGGCGGTCGGCCGGGGTGCCGTCGGCGTTGTACAGGTACGGCGGATAGTAGACCTCCGAGTTCAGGTTGGTCTCGGGGCCATAGGCACCCCCACCCCCGGTGAACAGCGAGCCATCGGGCAGCAGCGTGGCGGTGGAGTGGTAGAGGCGCATGCGCTTCTGCGACGGCCCCCTGGTGAAGGTGCCCGTTTTCGGGTTCCACAGGGTCACGTCGTAGATGGGGTTGCGGGCCGTGGCCTTCTGGAAGTCGAAGTATTCGGCGCCCCCGGTGATGGCGACGGTACCGTCGGCCAGCACGGTGCTGTTGTGCCACATGCGCGGCGTGTCGGCGAAGGTGCCGGCATCGGTCACCACCGGTTTGTCACCGCGGATGTCGATGATGGCCGCACGGTTGCCGGTGGCCTCGGTGAACAGGATGCGTCCCGGCTGGAACATGACGGCCGAGCCCTCCCAGTCGGACTTGTAGTCCAGCTTGCCGAGGTCGGTACGGCTGCCCTCGCCGTCCAGCTTCATGCGGTACATCTGCTGGCGCGAGAAGCCGAAGATGTTGCCGTCCGGTGCCACCCAGTTGCGCGGATAGTCCTCGCGCAGGTCGGACGTGGTGATGCCCGACAGCAGGGCGTTGCTGCCGTCGGTGCGGCGGATCTCGGGATGGTCGTTGCCGCCCTTGCCGCCCTGCACGAACACTTCACCATTGGGCAGCGTGGTGGCCGTGGCGTACCAGCGCTTGCGCTGCAGTTTGGGACCGCTCTCGAGCAGGTTGCTGCCCGGGCGGAACACGGTGGTGTCGTTGATGGGCTGGTTGATGCTGCGGCCGCGGGCATCGCTGTAGATATCACCACCGGCGATGAACACGTCACCGGTCAGCGGCAGCACGACCTGGGCCGAGCAGAAGATGTCGGTCTGCGTGGTGTTGGGCAGCGTCAGGTGGGAAGCATCGTCACCGCCCAGGGTCGGGTCCCAGACATCGTAGAAGAATTTGGCGCCCTGTTCGCCGCGGTCGGTGGAGCCGTAGGTCATCACGCGGCCATCGGGCAGCACGACGGCGTGGATGGGGATGAACGGCCACTTGAGCTGGCCGCCCCAGACGCCCTCGGTTGCCTTCACCGCCGTGGGCAGCGCCTTGCGGGCAACGATGGAGTCGTTGATCTCGGCGGTTTCATCGGCCACGGGAATGCCGCCGGTATTGCGCTCGGCGGAGAAGTCGATGCCCTTGTTGGGTTCGGCCACCACACCATCGGCCGGGCCGTCGATGTCGATGGAGCCGGTGACGGTGCTGCCTGGCGCAGTGGTCAGGGACGTGCCGGGCTGGCCGGCCGAAACGGCCGGCGCGACATCGGAACCGCCGCCGCCGCCACAGGCGGCCAGGGTGAGCAGGGCCGAAACGGAAGCGAGGGCCAGCGCACGGCGGCGCAGGTGT
The DNA here is from genome assembly GCF_003892345.1 of Lautropia dentalis. GTDB lineage: Bacteria > Pseudomonadota > Gammaproteobacteria > Burkholderiales > Burkholderiaceae_E > Lautropia > Lautropia dentalis. The sequence goes on along the minus strand of NZ_RRUE01000002.1, from coordinate 1,655,132 downwards.
TCGGGCACGGCAACGGACGGGAAGGAGCGGATCACGGCGGGTTCCTGTGAAAGGGAGCGGGCGGGGCCGCAGGTCACGCGAACGGGGTGACGCAGACCGACCTCCGGCGCTGGGATGGTGACCCGGCGATGATGCGCCGTGGCGCCGGAAAGCGCCGTGAGATGCTTCACGGACTGGCGTTGCCATGCCGGGAAAGGTGAGAAGCTTCACGAACAGGCTTTGCCGGAAAGGAAAAGGTGCGAGGCTTCAAGGGTGGCCGTTGCCGGGCCGAACAGCGGCGTCCGGCACGCGAAGCGGCGCAGGAGCCGGCAAAGATGGGCAAATCTTGATCTGCGTCTAGGATTGCGAACGCGGGGAGACCGGCAGGCAGGCCGGTTGCCAGACAGGCGGGCAGCCATTTTTTAGAATCAGCGGCAGAAGATGCTGGCCAGACTTGGCCCATGGAAGCGCCGTGTCCCTGTTCACTTCACTGGAGTTAACAAATCCATGACACGTGCAGGGGTCGTTTATCCCAAAGCGTGCCCATGACACGCTCTAGAATCCGGCATCGACGCTGGGAAGCCCCTGGTCAGGCGCATTCGGCGCGCATGCTGGCCGTGGTGCGCGGTTGTGGTGGACGCGGTCCACACAGCCGGCTGCCGTCACCGGTCCTTCCCTGGATATCAACTTATTGACGCAGGCACGAACGAGATGCTCAGAATCAGGCGTGGCCTGGACATTCCCATTGCCGGGGCCCCCCGGCTGCTCATCGACACGGGAAAGCCAGTGCACAGCGTGGCCGTGATTGGGTTCGACTACCACGGGCTCAAGCCCACGATGGCGGTCCAGGTGGGAGACCGGGTGAAGAAGGGCCAGCCCCTTTTCTCCGACAAGAAGAATCCGGGTGTACAGGTCACGGCACCGGCGGCCGGGACGGTGAGCGCCATCAACCGCGGCGAGCGGCGGGTGCTGCAGTCGGTGGTCATCGAGGTGGGCGACGAATCGGTGCCGGACAGCGCCGTGCAGTTCGGGCACTGTACGCCGGCCGAACTGGCCACCCTCCCCCCGGAACGGATCCGCGAGACGCTGCAGGCCTCGGGCCTGTGGACGGCGCTGCGCACGCGGCCGTTCAGCAAGGTGCCGGCCGTGGACGCCACGCCGGCGCACATCTTCGTCACGGCCATCGACACCCGGCCGCTGGCGGCCACGCCGTTCCCCATCATCCAGGTGCAGGCCGATGACTTTCGCCATGGCCTGGCGGTGCTGAGCCGGCTGGCGCATGTGTATCTCTGCCGGGCCCCGGGTACCGAGCTGCCCGGCGAAGAGCTGCCCGACGTGACGGCCGAAATTTTCGAGGGGCCCCACCCGGCCGGTCTGGCGGGTACGCACATCCATTTCCTGTATCCGGTCGATGCCACGCGCACGGTCTGGACCATCGATTATCAGGACGTGATCGCCATCGGCCGCCTGTTCACCACGGGCGAGCTGTACACCGATCGGATCGTCGCCCTGGGCGGGCCGGTGGTGAAGAACCCGCGCCTCATTCGCACCCGGCTGGGCGCCGACCTGAACGAACTGACGGCCGGCGAGCTGGAAGACGGCGACAACCGCGTGATCTCCGGCTCCGTACTGGGCGGCCGCACGGCGCGCGGTGCCTGCGCGTATCTGGGCCGCTACGATCTGCAGGTGAGCTGCCTGGCCGAGGGGCACGACCGGCCGCTGCTGCACTTCCTGCGTCTGGGGCGGCGCAAGCATTCGGCCACCCGGGCGTTTCTGTCGGCGCTGTTCGGCGGGCCGGGGCTGCTGAAGCTCGACACCTCCACACAGGGCAGTCCGCGGGCCATGGTGCCGGTGGGCAGCTACGAGGCGGTGATGCCGATGGATCTGCTGCCCACACAGCTGCTGCGCTACCTGATCATCGGCGACACCGAGATGGCCCAGCAGCTGGGCTGTCTGGAACTGGACGAGGAAGACCTGGCACTGTGCAGCTATGTCTGCCCCGGCAAGTATGAATATGGCCCGATTCTGCGGGACAACCTGACCCGCATCGAGAAGGAGGGCTGAGCGGACATGAATTTCCAGAAAATCCGCGATCATCTGGAACAGAAGATCAAGCCGCACCTGCACAAGGGCGGCAAGTACGAGAAGTGGTATGCGCTGTACGAGGCGGTCGATACCTTCCTGTACCGCCCCGGCCTGGTGACGAAATCCACGGCCCACGTGCGCGATGCCATCGACATCAAGCGGATCATGATCCTGGTCTGGCTCTGCGCGTTCCCGCCGATGCTCTTCGGCCTCTGGAACGCCGGTCACCAGGCCAACCTGCTCTATGCCGCCAGTCCTGACCTGCTGGCGGCCCAGGGTGGCTGGCGTTTCGGGCTGGTGCAGTCGCTGGTGGGCTTCGACCCCAACAGCATCCTGGCCTGCTTCGTGCACGGGCTGGTGTGGTTCCTGCCGGTCTATGCCGTCACCTTCGCGGTGGGCGGCTTCTGGGAAATCCTCTTCGCCTCCATTCGCCGGCACGAGATCAACGAAGGCTTCTTCGTCACCTCCATCCTGTTTGCGCTGACCCTGCCGGTCACCATTCCGCTGTGGCAGGTGGCGCTGGGCATCAGCTTCGGCGTGGTGCTGGGCAAGGAAGTGTTCGGCGGCACCGGCAAGAACTTCATCAACCCGGCACTGGCCGGCCGGGCCTTCCTGTTCTTTGCCTATCCGGCCTCGATGTCGGGCGCGGCCATCTGGACGACGGTGGACGGCTACTCGGGCGCCACGGCGTTGGGCATGGCCAAGGACGGGGGTGTGGCCGCCCTCACCCAGCACGGGCTCTCCTGGACGGATGCCTTCCTCGGTTTCATGCCGGGCGCCGTGGGCGAGACCAGCACGCTGGCCATCCTGCTGGGCGGCGGCCTGCTGCTGCTGACGGGCATCGCCGCCTGGCGGATCGTGGCCGGCGTGATGCTCGGCATGATGGTGCTGTCGGGGCTCTTCAACCTGATGGGCAGCGCCACCAACCCGATGTTCGCCATGCCCTGGTACTGGCACATGGTACTGGGGGGCTTTGCCTTCGGCATGATGTACATGGCCACCGACCCGGTGTCGGCTGCCATGACCAACGCCGGCAAGTGGGCCTTCGGCATCATCATCGGCCTGATGGTGGTGATGATCCGGGTGATCAACCCGGCCTACCCGGAGGGCATGATGCTGGCCATCCTGTTCGGCAACCTGTTCGCCCCGCTGATCGATTATTTCGTGATGCAGGCCAACATCAAGCGGAGGGCCAGACGCCGTGTCCAATAAGCAGGAATCGATCGTTCGCACCGTCACGGTGGCCTTCGTGATGTGCCTGGTGTGCTCGATCATCGTGGCCAGCGCCGCCGTGCTGCTGCGCCCGACACAGATCGAGAACAAGCTGCTCGACAAGCAGCGCTACATTCTGGAAATTGCCGGCCTGTCCAGCGCGGATGCACCGGCCGGGCAGGTCCAGAAGGTCTTCGCGGAAAAGATCCAGGCCCGGGTGGTCGACCTGAAGACCGGCCAGTTCACCACGAAGCAGGATCCGGCCACCTTCGACCCGCTGGAGGCCGCCAAGGATCCGGCCCAATCGATCGGCCTTGCCGGTGCCGATGACATCGCCTCCATCCACCGCCGCGAGAACGAAACGGTGGTGTATCTGGTGGAAAACGACCAGCACCAGCTGCAGACGCTGATCCTGCCGGTGCGCGGCTACGGGCTGTGGTCCACACTGCACGGCTTCATTGCGCTGAAGGCCGACCTGAACACGGTGGTGGGCCTGGGCTTTTACCAGCACGCCGAGACGGCCGGCCTGGGGGGCGAGGTGGACAACCCGCGCTGGCGTGCCCTGTGGCCGGGCAAGCAGGTGTTTGCCGATGACGGCAGGCCCGACATCCAGATCATCAAGGGGTCGGTCGATCCATCGAACCCGAAGGCCGCCCACCAGGTGGACGGGCTGGCCGGTGCCAGCCTGACCAGCAAGGGCGTGGCCAACCTGCTGAAGTTCTGGCTGGGACCGCAGGGCTTCGGGCCGTTCATTGCGCACCTGAAGGACGGATCGGTGAAGGTGGCCGGCACGGCACACCCGGCAGGGACGCCGGCAACAGCCCGGGTAACCGCGGAACGCGCAGCCACACCGGCCGGGCGCCACGATGGTTCCACGTCTTCCGGGGTCGCCCTGCCCCATGACCTGATTGCCACTGCCGAGGGAGGACGCTAAGCATGGCTGCACAACCCACCATTCGCGAAGTCCTCTTCGACCCGATCATCAAGAACAACCCGATCGGGCTGCAGATCCTGGGGATCTGCTCGGCACTGGCGGTGACATCCAACCTGAAGACGGCGCTGGTGATGTCCATTGCGCTGACTCTGGTGACGGCCTTCTCCAGCATGTTCATCTCGATGGTCCGCCACCAGATTCCGGGCTCGATCCGGATGATCGTGCAGATGGTGATCATCGCCTCGCTGGTGATCATCGTCGACCAGCTGCTCAAGGCCTATGCCTTCTCGCTGTCCAAGCAGCTGTCGGTGTTCGTCGGCCTGATCATCACCAACTGCATCGTGATGGGCCGCGCCGAAGCCTTTGCCATGGCCAATCCGCCCATCCTGTCGTTCTGGGACGGCATCGGCAACGGGCTGGGCTACAGCACGATGCTGATGATCCTCGGCACGATCCGCGAGCTGCTGGGCGCCGGCAAGCTGTTCGGCGTTTCCATCCTGCCGGTCGTGAACGACGGCGGCTGGTACGTGCCCAATGGCCTGCTGCTGCTGCCGCCGTCGGCCTTCTTCCTGATCGGGCTGATCATCTGGGGTCTGCGCACCTGGAAGAAGAACCAGATGGAGGCCCCCGCCTACCGGCTGGCTCCGAACGTGCGCGAGACGCAGGACTACTGATCCCGCAAGGATGACGACATGGAACATTATCTGAGTCTGTTCTTTCGCTCCGTGTTCATCGAGAACATGGCGCTGGCGTTCTTCCTGGGGATGTGCACCTTCATCGCCATCTCGAAGAAGGTGCAGACGGCCATCGGCCTGGGCGTGGCGGTGGTGGTGGTGCAGGCCATCACGATTCCGGCCAACAATCTGCTCTTTCAGTGGCTGCTCAAGCCGGGCGCGCTGCGCTGGGCCGGGCTGCCGGACGTGGATCTGAGCTTTCTGGGGCTGCTGTCGTACATCGGCGTGATCGCCGCCATCGTGCAGATCCTGGAAATGCTGCTCGACAAGTATGTGCCCAGCCTCTACAACGCGCTGGGCGTGTACCTGCCGCTGATCACGGTGAACTGCGCCATCATGGGTGGCACGCTCTTCATGGTCGAGCGCGACTACACCTTCGGCGAGAGCTGCGTCTACGGCTTCGGCTCCGGCCTGTCGTGGGCGCTGGCCATCGTGCTGCTGGCCGGCATCCGCGAGAAGCTCAAGTACAGTGACGTGCCCGACGGGCTGCAGGGTCTGGGCATCACCTTCATCACCATCGGCCTGATGGCACTGGCCTTCATGTCGTTCTCGGGCGTGCAGCTGTGAGCGCCCGGCCGGATCAGGGAGAAAGCCTTTCATGAACTCTGAAATCCTGCTCGGCGTCGGCATGTTCACGGTGATCGTGCTGTCGCTGGTGGCACTGATTCTGGTGGCCCGGGCGTGGCTGGTGTCCAGCGGCGATGTCACCATCGAGATCAACGGCGAACGCAAGATCACCGTCCCGGCGGGCGGCAAGCTGCTGCAGACGCTGGCCGGCCAGGACATCTTCCTGTCGTCGGCCTGCGGTGGCGGCGGTTCGTGCGCGCAGTGCAAGTGCATCGTCGAATCGGGCGGTGGCGAGATGCTGGCCACCGAGGAGGCCCACTTCACCCGGCGCGATGCCGCCGAGGGCTGGCGCCTGTCCTGCCAGACCCCGGTCAAGCAGGACATGAAGATCCGCGTGCCGGAAGAAGTGTTCGGCGTGAAGAAGTGGGAATGCACGGTGGAGTCCAACCACAACGTGGCCACCTTCATCAAGGAGCTGACCCTGCGCCTGCCCGAGGGCGAGAACGTCGATTTCCGCGCCGGCGGCTATGTGCAGCTGGAATGCCCGCCGCACGAAGTGAACTACCGCGATTTCGACATCCACGAGGACTATCACGACGACTGGAACCGGTTCGACCTCTGGCGCTTCATCTCGAAGGTGGACGAGCCGGTGATCCGCGCCTATTCCATGGCCAACTATCCCGGCGAGAAGGGCATCGTCAAGTTCAACATCCGCGTGGCCTCGCCCCCGCCGAAGAGCAGCGACATCCCGCCGGGCAAGATGTCGTCGTGGGTGTTCAACCTGAAGCCCGGCGACAGGGTGACGGTGTACGGCCCGTTCGGCGAATTCTTCGCGAAGGAAACCGACAACGAGATGGTGTTCATCGGCGGTGGCGCCGGCATGGCCCCGATGCGCTCGCACATCTTCGACCAGCTCAAGCGCCTGCACAGCAAGCGCAAGATCAGCTTCTGGTACGGGGCGCGCTCGCTGCGCGAGGCCTTCTATGTGGACGAGTTCGACCAGCTGGCGAAGGACAACCCGAACTTCACCTGGCATCTGGCGCTGTCCGATCCGCTGCCGGAGGACAACTGGACCGGTCCGACCGGCTTCATCCACAATGTGCTGTACGAAAACTATCTGAAGGACCACCCGGCCCCCGAAGACTGCGAATACTACATGTGCGGCCCCCCGATGATGAACGCCGCGGTCATCAAGATGCTGACCGATCTCGGGGTGGAGCGCGACAGCATCTTCCTCGACGACTTTGGTGGTTAGCGCATGTCATGAACGCATTCGTCCACCGCTGGCATCTGCTGCGCCGGCTGCTGCCGCTGCTGGGCCTTGCCCCGATGGTGGCAGCCTGCCAGCCCGACACGGTGAAGCTGACCGGCCCGACCATGGGCAGCAGCTACCACATCAGCTACGTGCGCAACGAGGGCACACCCAGCCCCGAAGCCGTCCAGGCCAGCATCCGGCAGCTGCTGGACGAGCTGGACCGCTCGGTCTCGACCTACCGGGACGATTCCTCGCTGGCGAGCTTCAACGCCGCGCCTGCCGGTACCTGCCAGACCATGCCACCGATGGCCATCGACCTGGCCCGGGCCGCACGAAAACTGGCAGCCGACAGTGACGGTGCCTACGACGTAACCCTGCTGCCGGTGCTGGACTACTGGAAATTCGGCCCGAAGGCCGCGCGCGAGCGGGCCGCGGCTGCCCGGAGCGGCAACGGGGACGGGCTGACCGTGGCGCAGCTGGTGGATGCGGGAGGCAAGCCGGCCTCACCGGGCAACGATGCGGCAACATCCGGTACCGACACAAATCCAGCCACCACCGGTGACGATGCCCTGCAGGCCCTGCGCGCCCGGACCGGCATGCAGCATCTGCGCATCGATGGCGACCGGCTGTGCAAGGATGCGCCCATCACGGTGGAGTTCAACAGCATTGCGGCGGGCTACATCATCGACCGGATGGCGGCGCGCTTTGCCGCCCAGGGCATTCGCAATTATCTGATCGAGGTCACCGGCGAGATGCGGGCCGGCGGCCAGAAGCCGGATGGCCAGCCCTGGCGGATCGGGGTGGAAGCGCCGCTGGACGACGCCCGGGTGGCACAGCGGATCGTCAGCCTGCGTGACATGGCCATTTCCACCTCGGGTGACTATCGCATCTATCGCGAGGAAAACGGGCGCCGGCTGTCGCACCTGATCGACCCGCGCACCCTGTCGCCCATCACGCACAAACTGGCGGCGGCCACGGTCATCACGGACAGCGCCATGCAGGCTGATGGCCTGTCGACGCTATTGATGGTGCTCGGGCCTGAACAGGGGTACAACTACGCGGTGCGGCACCAGCTGGCCGCCCTGCTGGTCAGCCGGACACCCAGCGGGTTTGCCACGCGCACGACGCCGGCATTCGAGCAGCGTTTTCCGGTATCTTCGAACCAGCGTCTGGATGGGGAGTGACGGTGATGGTGGTATGGCTTCTGGTGTTTGGCATCATGCTGCTGGTGGTGGCGGGCATGGCCATAGGGGTAATGGCCGGCCGCAAGCCGATTGCAGGCTCATGCGGCGGCATTGCGAACCTGGGGATCGAAAAATCCTGCGGGATCTGCGGCAATGACTTCACGAAATGCCGCAGCAACGATCCAGCCGGCAAACGGCAGGCCGCAGGAAAGGCAGAGGCGCGCGGCGAGGTGCTTTAGATGCGTTAACGAGCCTCTGCAAAAGTCCTGCGGCACTTTAGTCTCCATGCCCGGACTATCGGAAGATGGCCGGATACCCCCGTTTTTGATTGGCATCAGAAACAGCGTGATCAGGCGCGCATGGCCTGCCGCCGCCTGGCCGTGATGCCGTCCGGTGCCATGTGTGGGTGTTCATGATGGCAGAACCACATCCATTCCGTGGCGGCCTCATGCGCTCAATGAAGTGCCGGTTCCTGTGTCACGGGTTCACTGGCACTGGCGGTCCGTCCAGGTCAGGCGGGAGAGTTCACCGCGGTGACATTTGAACTGGCGGCCGGCCGAGGCAGCCACCCAGCCAGCACCCCGGCGCACGAACTCGATGCGGATGCGCTCGCCGGCGATGATCTCGCCGGGCAGGTCGACCACGGTGACCAGATACACGGCACTGGTCACAGGCTGGTCGGCGTAGATGAAACTCTCGCGGCGGCTCTGGCTGGGCGGCAGGCTGGCAAGCACGCGGGCCTCTTCGGCAAACAGGCTCTCGAAGACCTGACGGCCGCAGGTGTCGATGGGCTGTTCGCAGGGGCGCGCGAGCTGGGTGGCGTTCTCGGTGGTGAGGGCCACCGGAATGAAGCCACTGGCCTTGTGCACGGTGGCGGGATGGGTGGCAGGCACGCGAACCTGGCCACCACGGCCTCCCCGCTCGGCCACATCGGGGACGCCATTGGGGGCCGGCACCATCAGGTCGGCCGGGATGTCGGCCACGGAAGCGCCCTGCGAGCCACCAGCGGCCGTGGCCGTACCGGCCAGACCGGGCATGGCCGTGTCACCGGCACCGCCGGATGCCGGTGCCGCCGTGGAGGAGGAACGGCTGCCCCCCTTGCCCGAAGCACCGAAGGCCGCGTTCCCCGGTACGGACAGGCCAGAGGCATCGGCAGCTGCCGTGTTCATGGGAACACCCGACGGGGTTCTGGTCGTGGCCTTGCCGGCCGTGACGGCACCGGCACGTGTCCCGGCATCGACCACACCAGGCGTCTGCGCAGCGGTGGCGCGGGCCAGCGAGGCCTCCGCTTCGTGCATCTGCTTGAGCTGGCTGGCCGACAGCGAGGGTTCGGCCGCCACGATGTCGGCTGGCCGCTCACGGGCTGCCAGCGGGGCAGCATCACGACCGCCGGCATGACGCCCAGGCGTGTTGTCTTCGCGGTCTTCACCCACCGGAACCGGCCGGTGATGCTGGCTGCCGGAACCGTAGGGGGAGCTGGCGGCGGCATCCCCGGTTTCGGTGGCATCCTGGCGCGGGCGCCAGCGTGCGTCCAGCGCAGGCACGCTGGCCGGCGTATCTGCCGACTGCAGCGTTTCGGTGGGTGTGGCCGGCGTGGTCGGCGCAGGCGTATCGTGCCGGTCGGCCGGCGGGTTGCCTGGCGTATTGCCGGTATCTGCAGTCCCGGGCATGCTGCTGACCGGCGGGCGATGGCCGGCCTCCTGTACAGGCGCGGGCTGAGTGGCAGCCCCCTGCCGTGCGGCTCCCTGCCCGGAGAGACCCGCGGGCGCAGCATCCTGTGCCGTGGCGCTCTGGCCCGCTCCGGACATCTGCCGTGCAGCGGCAGCCCCGGCCGCTGCAGCCCCCGTGCCCGAAGCGGCCCCTGCCGCCTGATGGCCGGCAGCAGGTGACGCCGAAGCAGCATCCCGCGATGCAGCCCCTGGCTGGGACGGCACATCGGCCTTCGGGACAGCGCCTGCCTGCGCGGACGCACCGGCTTTCGATGGCGCATCGGTCCGGGCGGACACACCGGCCTGCGCAGAAGCGCCAGCCTGGACGGAGCCGCCGGCAGGCGCCGGAGCGCCCGGCCGCCCGGCCGAAGCGGCAGCAGCACTACCCGCCTTGCCGGCCGCGCTCATGGAGCCGCAGGCGGCCTTCTGCCATTCGCCCCCCTGGCAGCGATACTGCACCCCCACCTGCACCAGCTGATAGCCCTCGGGCACCTTGCGGAAGGCCAGGCGCCGGCGCCAGTCGGGCTGACCGGCCTTGCGGGCGGCACTGACGGCCGTCTGCAGGAAAATGCCCACGCCACTGTCGAAGGTGAAGTCTTCTTCCACGAAGCGGTAGGCCGAGTGGGCCGCGCTGCCGCCGGGCATGCCGAGCTTGCCTGCCACCTGCCGGCCGCAGGTGAGCAGTTTGCCGGAACGGCAGATCACCGGGCCGTTGGTCACGGCAACCGCCGTGAAATCCGTCGGGCGGGCCACATCGCTGCGCGAGGTGGCTGCGTGGGCACCGAAAGTACAGGACAGGGCAGCGGCGAGCAGGGTCAGTCGGGAGAAGGCAGAAGTCATGTGGGCAGTGGCATCAGGGCGCAACAGGCACAATTCCCGGATGATCCCGGGGGCCATTAGTCTTGCAGCAGAACCCCGTTTCCGCAAGTCAAACCCCTGCCCCACAGCCGGAAAAGCGGCCAGCGACGCTATTTTTAAAATCCTGAAGCCTTCTTTAAAGCGATGAAGCGATCTTTAACCCGGCAGTGACCGACACCCCAGCCGTGGCCACCATCCGGGACAGTAACCGACACCCCAGCCGTGCCCGCCATCCCGACAGCAACCGGTACCCCCCGTCAACGCCAATCCTGCAGTGAGCAGCAAGCCGTGACCTCTGCCGCTACAGTCGCCTCAACACCTTCGGCGCCCTATCCCTGTTCCTGTTCTATTCCTATTCCTTCAGTGCCTGGGCGCCCAGCTGCACCCATTCCAGCGCCAGCTCACGCTCGGCGATGAAGGCGTTGTAGAGCGTGTCTTCGGTGAGGATGCCGCGTGGCAGGTCTGCTGGGATGCGTCCGGCCTCATCGGCCTCCATGTGTGCGCGCCAGTCACCGTCGAAGTAATAGGCACGCAGCGCCTGCAATCTGGTCCGGGCCTGCTGCCACTGCTGCTGGGCCGCTTCGAGCGCTGGCAGCATGGCTGCCCATTCGTTGTAGAGCGCCTCGAACTGGCGAATGCGGTCCAGTTCGGCCGCGGGAAGCATGTGCATGGGGGCTTCGCGGTCCCCTCCGGTACCAGCCTCCGGACGGGTTTCGTCACCAGCGGGCACGCTGGCGTCACCGGCAGTTCTATCGATCATGGGGAGGAGTACCAAGGGTTTTCGCTGATGTTCCGGCGCCCGGTGGGGCGGCTGCGCGCGAGTATACTGCCCCGAGACGTGTTGTGAACCCATTCGCCTGCGCAAGGGACCCTCTGCAAAAGTCCGCAAGCGCTTCAGGGCCAGGGCGGCATCCCGCAGCGCCATCAGGATCGCCAGTTGCCTGTGCAAGGCTGAATGTGCCTGTGGCCGATACGGCCGGTGGACGACCCGCTCGCCCGTGCAGGGACGAATGCATTCACGGCACGCTTCACACCCATTTCAAGGAGACTCTCACATGACCCGCCGTATCGAGAAATTCGGCCTTCAGGTGTCGGCCCCCCTTCATGACATGATCGAGCGGGAAGCGCTGCCCGGTACTGGTGTAGCCTCCGACGCCTTCTGGCAGGGGCTGTCGTCCCTGATTCACGATCTGGGCCCGAAAAACCGTGCCCTGCTGGCCAAACGGGACGAAATCCAGCAGCAGATCGACGCCTGGCACCGTGCCCACCCCGGTCCCATCACCGACATGGCCGCCTACCGGGCCTTTCTGACGGACATCGGCTATCTGGTGCCGCAGGGGCCGGATTTTGCCATCGACACCCCCAACGTGGACGATGCCATCGCGAAGGTACCCGGCCCGCAGCTGGTGGTGCCGGTGATGAACGCCCGCTATGCGCTCAACGCCGCCAATGCCCGCTGGGGCAGCCTGTACGACGCCCTCTACGGCACCGATGCGCTGGGCAGCCTGCCCGCCGGCAGGGGCTACGATCCGGCACGCGGTGCGCAGGTGATCGCCTGGGCCAAGCGCTTTCTGGATGAGGTGGCACCCCTGGCGCAGGGCAGCCATGCCGACGTGACCGCCTACGCGGTGGTCAATGGCCAGCTGCAGGCCACCACACCGGCCGGCACGACCGGGCTGAAGGATCCATCGCTGCTGGCCGGCTACCAGGGGGACGCCGCAGCGCCCTCTTCCGTGCTGCTCAGCCATCACCGGCTGCACATCGACCTGCGCATCGACCGCAACAGCCCGATCGGCAAGGCCGACCCGGCCGGTGTGGCCGATATCGTGCTGGAAGCCGCCGTGTCCACCATCATGGACTGCGAGGATTCCATTGCCGCCGTCGATGGCGAGGACAAGGCCGCCGTCTACCGCAACTGGCTGGGCCTGATGAAGGGTGATCTGACCGAGGAAGTGTCCAAGGGCGGCAAAACCTTCACCCGCCGGCTCAACCCGGACCGCGTCTACACCACGCCCGACGGCAAGGGCGAGCTGAGCCTGCAGGGTCGTTCGCTGATGCTGATCCGCAATGTGGGGCACCTGATGACCAGCCCGGCCATTCTGGACCGTGACGGCAACGAGGTGCCCGAGGGCATGATCGACGCCATGTGTACGGTGCTGATCGCCCTGCACGATCTGAAAAAGACCGGCGGTGCCCGCAACTCCACCCGTGGCTCGATCTACATCGTCAAGCCGAAGATGCACGGGCCGGAGGAAGTGGCCTTTGCCAACGAGATCTTCAACCACGTCGAGCAGGTGCTCGGCCTGCCGGCCAACACAGTGAAGCTGGGCATCATGGACGAGGAGCGGCGCACCACCGTGAACCTGAAGGAAGCCATCCGGGCGGCGAAGTCGCGCGTGGCCTTCATCAACACGGGCTTCCTGGACCGCACCGGCGACGAGATCCACACCTCGATGGAGGCCGGCCCGATGGTGCGCAAGGGCGACATGAAGACCCAGCCGTGGATTCTGGCCTACGAGGACAACAACGTCGATGTGGGGCTGGCCTGTGGCCTGTCGGGCATTGCACAGATCGGCAAGGGCATGTGGGCCATGCCGGACCTGATGCATGCCATGCTGGAGCAGAAGATCGGCCACCCCAAAGCCGGCGCCAACACCGCCTGGGTGCCCAGCCCGACGGCCGCCACACTGCATGCTACCCACTATCACCAGGTGGACGTGCTGGCCCGCCAGCAGGAGATTGCCGCAGGCGGCCCGCGCGCGAAGCTGGACGACATCCTGACCGTGCCCGTGGCCGCCAGTCCGGACTGGTCCGAAGCCGACAGGCAGGCCGAGCTGGACAACAACGCCCAGGGCATTCTGGGCTATGCGGTGCGCTGGGTGGACCAGGGCGTGGGCTGCTCGAAAGTACCGGACATCAACGACGTGGCCCTGATGGAAGACCGCGCCACCTGCCGGATCTCCTCCCAGCACATGGCCAACTGGCTGCGTCACGGCGTGGTCAGCCGCGAGCAGGTGGAAGAGACCTTCCGGCGCATGGCCGCCGTGGTGGACAAGCAGAATGCGGGCGACCCGGCCTATCGCAACATGGCACCCGGTTTCACCGGCATTGCCTTCCAGGCCGCCTGCGATCTGGTGTTCAAGGGCTGCGCACAGCCGGCCGGCTACACCGAGCCGGTGCTGCACGCCCGGCGGCAGGAGCTGAAGGCGTCGCTGCAGAAATAAGCCACACGGCCGGGCCAGATGGCCCATTCCTTTCCCTGACGAGTCCAGCCCGTCTGCGGACAATTCGACGATGGCATGATCCCGCGTCATGGCCACACAGACCGGGGCAACCTCTCACGGGGTTGCCCCGGTTCCTTTTTTCCGTGCGCCCAGCATTGAGGTAGCCTGACTTCCGTAGACACCCACATGCGGGAGAATGGCCATGGAGGGTCAACGGATGAAACAGAATCAGAGTTATACGGCCGAGTTCAGGACGGAGGCCGTCAGGATGGTCCTTGAACAAGGACTTTCGCAAGCCGAGGTCGCCGCCAGGCTGGGGGTTCCGAAGGGGTCACTGGCCAACTGGGTGGTCAAGGCCAAGGGGCCGAGCAAGCCATTCTCGGGTGTGGCCGAGGCCAGCCGCGAGGAGCTTCAGGCCGAGGTGGTGCGACTGCGCCGGGAGCTGGCCCGTGCCGAGATGGAGCGAGAGATCGTAAAAAAGGCCGCCGCGTACTTTGCGAAGGAGTCCCTGCAAGGTACGCGTTCCTGAAGGACAGGGTTCACGGCAAGGGGTACCCGTTGACCGTGGCCTGTCGGGCACTGGAGGTCTCTCGCAGCGGCTATCTGGCCTGGCTCAAGCGCCAGCCCAGCCAACGGGCCAGAGACGACGAGCGCCTGCGTGTTCACATCAGGGCGGCTCACGAGGCGGGGCGCCAGACCTATGGGGTGCTGCGCGTACATGCGCTGTTGCGGCACCAGGGACAGAAGGTCGGACGGGATCGTGTCGGACGTCTACGGCGCGAGATGGGCCTGCGCTGCCGGCAGAAACGCTGCTTTCGCACGACCACGGACTCGGCACACACCTTGCCTGTAGCGCCCAATCTGCTGGCCCAGGACTTCAGTGCCGACGCACCGGGCAAGGTCTGGCTGACAGACATCACCTATGTGCGTACGGATGAAGGCTGGCTGTATCTGGCTGGCGTGAAGGACGTGTTCACTCAGGAGATCGTCGGCTACGCCATGTCGAGGCGCATGACACACGAGCTGACACTGGAGGCTCTGAATCGGGCTGTCCGGTATACCCGCCCCAAACCCGGGCTACTGCATCATTCCGATCGGGGAAGCCAGTACTGCGCAAGTCGCTACCGTGAAAGACTTGATGCCCTGGGCATGCGGGTGTCGATGTCACGCGGGGAAACTGCTACGACAACGCGCCGATGGAGAGTTTCTGGGGATCGCTCAAGAACGAGTTGCTGTACCAGCGGCGTTTTGCCACACGTGCGCAGGCACGAGCGGCGATCACCGAGTGGATCGAGGTGTTCTACAACCGTCAGCGACTGCACAGTGCACTTGGCTACCAGTCGCCAGTGGCCTTCAGGCAATGCCTTCTTTGAACGGACTTCACATTAAAAGCAACTGTCTGCGGTTGACAGTACACCTCACTGCCATAAACACCTAACCCAACCTCTAAAAATTCAGTAAACAAAAATAATAGCAAGCACATAAAACTTGCTTCTGCATTGACTCCATACCCCTCTCTACCGAAAACAGGAAATTTACAGAGAGTTTACATGAAAATATCCAGAAAACACCCGTCCCGCCATACAAAATCCGCACCAGACATCTGCCACAAAATTTGCCAGTATCAACAAAAAATGTGTTTTTGTAGTATCTCTGAAAACGTAACCCGCCTGATTTTGATAAACATGAATACTGTTTCCAGGCGAACCACCTAACCGAACCGGCTAGCTCCAGAGACACAGCATCTCCGGAGCAAAGGCCAGAAAACCCAGCAACGGAGTCATGACAGACATACAGCCACGCTACCCCACTATTACCGCCGCACTCGCTCATCACGCCCTTCACCGCCCTGATGCGGTCGCGTTCGAATTCATGTCCCCCCACAGCGAACGCGTCATCCAGACATTCGGCGAGCTGTTTGACCAGTCACAGCGCGTGGCCACCTGGCTGCGACGCACGGTTAAACCGGGATCACGCATCCTGCTTCCCTCCAACAATGACCGCACCTTCCACCCGGCCTTCATGGGCTGCCTGATGGCAGGCTGCATCGCCATCCCCATCCAAATCCCCATTCCCAAAGCCAAACCGAAAGACAAGGGGCTGGGACGTTTCAACGCCATCCTCCAGGACTCTGACGCCGCCCTGATGCTGCTCGATGAGCGCAACCTCAACGCACTGGTCAGGCATCTCTCGGGAACGGCAGCGCATTTCAGCCAGAACCTGCCGATGCAGGGCATCGAGGAAATCCTGCAGAACACGACATCCGATGGCGCAGAGGACGTGGCACATCCCGACGGAGTAGCCTTTTTGCAGTACACCTCGGGTTCAACCGCGGCACCGCGCGGCGTCGTCATTCGCAACCATGCCATCGTCTGCAACCAGCGCGACATCCAGTACCGGTACGGGCTCACCGAATATACCGACACCGTTTCGTGGTTGCCCCTTTATCACGACATGGGGCTGTGTACGGGACTTCTGCAGCCCATCTACCTGGGGCAGACCGGCGTACTCACCACACCGCAGGATTTCATCACCCGCCCCTACATCTGGCTGCGTGAAATCAGCACCCATCACCACGTCTTCAGCGCGGCGCCGAACTTTGCGTTTTCGCACTGCGCGCGGCGCATTCCCGATGAAGACCTGGCCACCCTGGATCTCTCTTCATGGCACGCAGCCGTCTGCGGTGCAGAACCCATCATTGCAGACGATATCGAAGCGTTCTTCCAGAGATTCTCATCCGTCGGTTTCAGGCCCACCGCCTTTTGTCCCAGCTATGGTATGGCCGAATGCACCCTTATGATAACAGGTCTTCATCCGGGCAATACCACCAACTTTGGCCGGTTCGCTGCCCCGGCACTGGGCGAACACCGTGTGGAAACCACCACGGACACCACGGATAGCATCCGGTTGGTAGGCTGTGGCGTCACCGGAGTCGGCACACGCGTACGCATCGTCGATCCGGCCACCCACGAGGACACCCCGCAGGGCGAAGTGGGTGAAATCGCCGTGGCCAGCGAAAGCGAAGGCGACGGCTACTGGAACAACACAAAAGCAACCGAAGCCACCTTCGGCTACGACCTGGAGCACAACGGACACTCCCGCTATGTCCTTTCCGGCGACCTGGGCTTCATCCATGAAGGAGAACTCTTCATCTGCGGACGACGCAAGGATCTGATCATCGTCAACGGGGTCAATCATTACCCGCAGGACATCGAGCGCACCGCACAGCTTCAACACCCGGACCTTCCGCTCTACCGGGCCACGGCCTTTCATAGCCAGTTCGGAGAAAGCGACGTGGTACTGGTGGTTGAAGCCCCCAGGCGGGTCGTTCTCGATGAAGCCGACACACTACGCCGGGACATCATCCAGGCCGTGCGTCTCGAACACCAGCTGACACTGTCCGACGTGGTCATCGTCAACGTGGGCAGTGTTCCCAAGACATCATCCGGCAAGGTCCAACGCCAGCAGTCTGCACAACTATACCGGGAGGGACAGTTCCAGCC
The DNA here is from genome assembly GCF_003892345.1 of Lautropia dentalis. GTDB lineage: Bacteria > Pseudomonadota > Gammaproteobacteria > Burkholderiales > Burkholderiaceae_E > Lautropia > Lautropia dentalis. The sequence goes on along the minus strand of NZ_RRUE01000002.1, from coordinate 1,637,888 downwards.
GCCTCGACGCCGCCTTCGGCCACAGACACAAGCCCAGGCCGGCAGCCCTGCCTGAATCACCGGAGCAACCACATCATGAATACCACTTCCATCGATTACCGCAGCGTCAACGGGCGCATCCGTTCGTGCCTGGCCAAGACGCTGGAAATACCTTTCGAAGAAATCCGGAACGACGTGGACATCGGCGAGTATGGCGCCGACTCACTGGTCATGGCCCTAGTGGCCGGGGACATGAACGCCCACTTCGGCATCCCCGTTCCTTACGCCGAAGACATGGCCCACATTTCCACGGTCGAGGATCTGAGTGAATTCTTTCTGCAATCGGCCCAGAACCTTCCACAGCAGCCACATGGCTGAGGAGCTTTCCCATGCATACCCCTGCCCGTTCAACGACGCAGAACATTCACCCGCGAAACGCCCCGTCCATCCTTGACGGAGGCGACCCGACACTCCATATCTTGACGCAGACCCTGGAGAACCTCCTGATCGAGGTTCCCTACACGAGCATCAGCCAGTTCTACAAGGTATTCGAGAACCAGACTCCACCAGAGCGTTTTGGTGTGTCCTGCGTGTGGCAGAGCTATCTGCTGGGCGACAGGCTTCGCGAGGCGGGTCTGGACTGCGAACAGACCTATTTGAATGACCGTCGCCATATCGCCCTGCTCTGCACCCAGGGCCGCCGACGATTCCTGTTGGACCCTTACCTGCTGCACCGGGTTCCGATCGAACTATCCCCAGACGGAGAGGAACATGAACGCAGACGCTTCGAGGTGCCTGCCTATCCCAACCGGTGCGATGACGTGGGCACCACACGCAGTGCAAAACTGGTAGTCGATGCCCATGGTACGAACATCAACCTGCTCTATACCCGCTACAGCCCCGAGCGGCGACATGCCGTCATTGCACGCGCCTTCAACCTGAACACCGAAAATCAGGCCGGCAACAAGCCACCCGAGGGTGACTTTCTGAAGCCCCTGCTCTATCACGGCGAACAGAACAACCTGTCCATCCGGGTAATCCTGCGGGATACGCTGGAGATGTCCGAACTGATCTACCCCATCGCACTGCTGCACGGCCAACCGGTCCAGCGTGATCACCTGCTGGTCAGAAACAATCAGGGGCAGTTCATCCGGGCCGATGAAGCGGGGTTTCCCGAGGCCATGGTCCGGATGGGAGACTCCCTCGGTTGTACAGCCGACGATCTGGAAACCTTCGTGCTCGATGGCGTGAACATCTATGAGCGCCATGCACCCGTGCACATCGACTACGCCCCCTACCGAATACGAAACGACTAAACGCCCGCACCACAGCAATGGCAAGGCCAGTAATCGCAGCGACCGCAAACCAGGCCTCCGCAGTGACGAACCTTGACACAACCACACGCATGAGGAGAAGGATGGCGGATAAACACTTTTTCATCGCCGGCACCATGCAGGGATCCCGCCGGGACAACATCGACGTCGACCAGACATACCGGAGGGAGATCGAAAGCATTATCCACGAATGCTTTCCCGATGCCACCGTGCACTGTCCGGGCCGACTGATGAAGCAGAAACTCGCCTCGCAGGAAGCCGGCATCCGGGATGTTCTGCATACACTGACGGACCAGCCCACGGTCAACCCACTAGCGCTGCCTGCATCGATTCAGGCCCTGACCGCCTGTTTTCATGAGCTGACGGATCTGGCCGGCCAATGCGATGTATGCATCGCCTGTCTGCCCAACCACCAGGCAAGCATGGGCACAGCAATAGAAATATACAGTGCCTGGCAACAGGGCAGGACGGTTATCGCCGTCACGGACATGGTGCGCAACCTTGCCATGCTGTCCTGCTGCACGCATATCGTCCGAAATTTCGGAGATCTGCGCACCCTGCTGCTCGACATGCGGGATCAGCCCTTCGGATAAGCACATTCCATCCCGCCAACGCCGGTTTGTCCGGTATCAAGGAGATACTTGCACGCATGAGATTCGACACTCCCGCTCCTTCCTGGAGCCCATTACTGCGCATTGCCTCGTGGATTACCAAACGCCAGTACGGCAAGACCATCGCTCCGATGCGCGTGATCTACTCACGAAAGCCATCTCTGCTGAAAATAGCCGGCAGCATCGACAAGTTCCAGCGCAGTCGTATGCGCATCCCTGACGACCTGCGACTGCTGATCAAGGCCAGCGCCTCGATGTACAACGGATGCGCCTTCTGTCAGGATCTGGCCCTTGCCCAGGCCCTTCAACAGCGTATCGGTCCGGAACGCTTCAAGCACCTTTCGGAGATCGACAACGAGGCGGCACCATTTTCTGCCGCAGAAAGGGCTGCCCTGCGTCTGGTTAGAGAATACGCCACAGAACGTGCCGTGTCGCAGCGCACGTTCGAGAATCTCGAACAGTATTTCACGGAAGAGCAGATCGTGGACATCGTCATTGCCAATGGCTTCGAGCAGATGTTCAACGCGTGGAACATTCCATTCGAGATCGAATCAGACCACCTGGCCAGTCTTCAGCAACAAAAGGGCTGATATGACGGATAGCGAACATAACAACTCCATCATTCAAGAGGACATCCAACATGAATATTCTGGGAATCATCGGCATCCTGCTACTTGCCTATCTGGCCTTCGTCATGCACAGAATGGGGTTCTACCGTCGCCTTTTTCTGGCACTGCGCCCCATCGCGCTGGAGCGCATTCCTGTCGAGTCCGCCCGACGCCACGGTGATATCAGAATTTTCGAAACGGATGACCCCGTCCTGTGGCACGTCCCGCAGCACACCGGACGTTACACCGACGATTTCACATGGACCGCTCGGCAGATCGACGAAACTGCCGGCTATCTGGGTGCCATGTTCATGCAGCAAATGGGGCTGCATTACGGAGACCGGGTCGCCGTCGTCAAGAAAAACCACTTCGACATGCATGTCATCATGCTGGGTGCCATTCGTGGCGGCGGCGTGGCCTGCCCGCTCAACTCCGATTTTGCGGCCGACAAACTCGACCCCTATCTGGTCAACATCGGTGCAAGGATCATGGTCACCGATACGCCCACCATCACTCGCCTGATTGAGGAAAAAGCCAGGTTTGGCGGCATCTCCCATGTAGTGATGGCCGAAAGCACGGTCACGGAAGCCAGCGCCCGTGAGGACCTGGAAGCCCGCATCTCTACAGCCATACCGTCGTTCAAATCGGTCTCGTGGATCGAGGAAGCACTGGCGAAGGTAGCACAACCGATGGCCCCTGTTCCCCGCAAGCCCCAGGACCCCATCTACCTGACCCATTCCTCGGGTACCACCGGATTTCCAAAGGCCGTCATTCTCTCCAACGAGGGTCAGAGCCACGCCGCACGCGGCATGGTGATCTACAGTGCCGTCACACCCAGGGACCGTGTCTACGTACTCGTTCCTTTCAATCACCAAGCCTGCGTCACGACCCTGAACTCGGCCCTGATCTTCGGCATGAATACCTACTGGGCCTCCGACATCCGTTTCCAGTTCGACCCGAAACGCGCGCTGGAGCGACTCTCCCAGGGCCGTTTTGCCGCCTTCTTCAGCTTTCCATATGCCTACATCCAGATGGCAGGCGAAGACATGGATCGCCATGACCTCAGTTCCATGAAAATCTGGGGCTGCACAGCCGATGCGGCACATGAGGCCTTTCAACGCAAGTTTGTTCAGGTCGGCTGCTTCTTTCGCAACATCGGCCTGCCTATTCCGGGCTCCATGTTCGTGGACTCACAAGGATCGAGCGAGGTAGGAACCCCCACGGTCATGCGCTACATCACCACGCTGACCAGGAAATTCGACCGTCGTGTCGGCCGCTATGGCTCCGTACCCTTCGGGCCGAATTTCATGGTGCTTCGCGAAGACGGGAAACGGGCACGCCGCGGAGAGATCGGTCGGCTCTACGTGCGAGGCAAAACCGTTTCGCCTGGCTACTGGAACAACCACGAAAAAACCTATGCCGAGCACACGGGTGACTGGTTCTTCACGGGTGATGTGGTCAAGCAGCTGCCTGACGGAAACCTGGTGCAGCTTGACCGCGAAGTGGACGTGATCCATGGCCGTGATGGCGACATCTATAGCCTGCCCATGGAAGAGATCATTCACAAGCACCCGGCCATCTACGACTGCTGCGTCTACGGCGCCCGCCAGGAAGACGGCAGTCAGTCACCGGCTGTGGCCGTTGCGCTTCGCGAGGGTTTCCAGATCACCGGCACCACCCTGATGCAGGAACTCAATGCCATGCTGCCACACGACAGCCAGCTCGTTCATCTGGATGTCATTGCCTATGACGAGTTTCCGCTCGGCTTTACCGGCAAGACCCTCAAGCGTACCTTCCGTGACCGCACCGAATCCGGTGAAGTCATCGAGGCCAACCGCCCCATCTTCGTCCATTGATGCAGGGAAAGTAACACCGGAGGTTTTCATCCCACTGCATTTTTCCCCTGTTTCCCACCCTTTTGCGCTGGCAGCTGTCCTCCCTTCGGCTGCCAGCGTTTCTTTTGATTCTGCACAGGGCATTCACACGCTGGAGAATGCCCTGACTGACAGGACGGCGCGTCTCAGTTGCCCCGCACCAGCCCGGCAATGGCGGCAAAGGCGCGGCGATCCTGCACATGCGTGGCAAACGGATCGGGGGTACCGTAGGACGAAAGCTTGACGATCACCAGCTCGGCAGCCGGATTGACATGGATGTGCTGGCCACTGAAACCCTTGGCCTCGAAAGTACCATCCTCGTCATGCGACACCCACCAGAAGTCATGGTATGAATACCCCGTCCACCGGCTGCCATCGGGACTGGCCTGCAGCGCCTCGCGGCTGCCACCCTGTCGGATGTTTTCTACCGTACCTGGCTGCAGGATCTGTTGCCCATTGTAACGTCCCTCCAGCCGAAGAACCTCACCCAGACGTCCCAGGTCCCGCAGGATGCTGCCTGCTCCCATGCCAGCCAGCTGCGCCCCCGATCCATCCTGCAGCACATAGCCATTCGTCTCGGCCCCCATGGGCTGCCAGATCCGTTCGGACAGCAGCTCGGCATAAGACTTGCCGGTCACCTTCTCCATCACGCGAATGATCACATCAGTATCGACGGACTTGTAACGGAAAACCTGCCCATGCTCGCCGGCCTTCGACAGGGTTTTCAAAAAATCCCCGACATTTTTTTCCCCTGTGTAGCCTTCTGGTGCAGGAATCATGCCGGCCGCAATCAAATAATGTATGACGCCCGGCGTCTCGACCGTCACGCCCTCTTCATAGCCAATGGCCGTCGTCATGTCCAGAGTTTCCTGCACGGTGGCATCTTCCCAGGCACTGCCCTGCATGTCCGGCAGATAATGGGAGATGGGAGCCGAAGCATCCAGCGTTCCTTCCTGGACAAGATCGGCTGCCACCAGTCCGGCCAGGGACTTTCCTACGGACCAGAGCGCATGCGGCTGCTGCTCACCCATCGCTCTGTCACGGAACTCATAGACGATCTGCCCTCGGTGTAGCACCAGGAGGCCATCGGTCGCCGTGTCGTTCATCCAGTCCTTCACACTGATAGAGCCGGAATCTCCTGTGGAAATGCGTACGGCCTCCATGTTTCTGAGGGCCCGCGGCAGTTCTGAAACAGCATGTCCACCCCGGGGAACGACGGTATGCGGGAAAAGCTTCTCCAGCGCCAGATTGACGTGGCGGTCATTGTCGAGCTGCAGGATATCGGCCAGCGATGGCGACGGAGTCTGTCCTGACTGGGCCCCTCCCTTCTGGGCCTGGCGCTGCGCTGCGCGCTGTGCGGCAGCCTTGATGATCTGCTGGACAGCCTGTTGCTGTGCCTGGTCCAGTTTTGGCAGAGGAGTCTGCGTGTCATTCGTTTTGGGCAGCAGCGCTCTGGAGGACCGGGGTAACAATACCGATGGCGGCACCTGATGAAATGCCTGCCGCGCAGCCTCCAGGCTGTCTCGCGCAGAAACCTGCGCTGCAATCTCAGAAGCGGCCTGAACGGTTCCCGCCAGGGTGCTGCCGGCCAGCAGCAATGCCAGAATCAGCCGGGGTGATTTGTGAGCAAATATCACGCAATACCTCCCGCGCACAACGCGCGTCTCAGTGCTGCATGATGCCGTGCGCGGCAGGCATGATCATGTTGGCAGAGCCGTTCCTGGACACGCCGGCCCATGAACGGGTTCCACTACGTTTTCCCTGCAGGTCCAGCGGATATTTCGCGGGGGTTTTTGCAGAATTGAACAGATCTACGACATACGGGTATCGCAGCACCTTCGCAGCCCCCCTGCAACGGCACGGCGTCATGCCGGGTTGTAGGAGCGGCACAGCCTAACATGCTCGTCCGGATGACAATACTATGAAAAATGGCTGACACCCTTGCCCTCCGGCACAGCTTGTCAGCCAGGGAACCTCCGCACCAGACAGGCTGGCGCAGAATCAAAGCGACCCCCTGATCATAAAAGTAGCACCTCCCGTTTTTATATATCCAGTATTTTTCAATTCCGAGAAGGGATTTTCATACGGCAGGATTTACCACAGTTGCATACATCACCGCCCCCCGTCCTCGTCCTGCAGCAGGTTGTGATGCGCCGCATCGCACTGGGCCAGCACATCGTTGACCAGGGTGGCGGCGCTGACGGGCGACGGATCCATGAACGGCTGGTCCAGGGCCGAGCCGTCCGTGTCGGTCGCATCCGGCGAGCCGACCGGCCCGTTGCCTGGCAGCACGTCCACGAACTCCAGCCAGTGCGGCAGCTTGTAGTGCGCCAGGTTGTCGCCCAGATAGTCCATCAGGCGCCGGTGCATCTTCTCGTCCGGCACCTCGCCATGCTTGAGCACCACCAGCGCCTTCGGCCGGATCAGCCCCTCCTCTTCGGGGGCACCGATCACCTTCACTTCGGCCACGGCGTCGTGGGCCGCCAGCACGCCGGCAATCTCGGCCGGTGACACGAACTGCCCGGAAATCTTCAGCAGATCGTCCGAACGGCCCGCATAGTGATAGAAACCGTCGGCATCCCGCCAGAAACGGTCGCCGGTCTTGACCCACGGCCCCAGAAACACGTCACGGGTCTGCTGGCGCTGGTTCCAGTAGCCCAGCGCCGCCGTCGGTCCGTTGACCAGCAGCGTGCCCACCTGGCCATCGGGCACGTCGACGTTCTGTTCGTCCACCAGCCGCATGCGAAAACCCGGCACCGGCTTGCCTACCGTGCCGTTCTCGTTTTCCTGCGGCGTGTTGGACAGGTAGATGTGCAGCATCTCGGTGGCACTGAAACCGTTGAGCACCTGCACGCCCAGCCGCTGCTCGAAGCGCCGCTGCAGGCTGGCCGACAGGGCATCGCCAGCCGAGACGCACAGGCGCAGCGACACATCGCTGGCCTGCGGGCATTCGGCATCGGCCAGCAGCGCGGAGAACGCCGCCGGCACCCCGAACAGCACCGTGGGCCGCGCGCCCACCACCTTGGCCGGCGCCACGCCGGTCAGGTAGCGGATCAGGTCCTTGATGGTGCGGCGGCCGGACTTGAGCACCGCCATGGCCCCGGCCACCATCGGGAAGATCAGCGAGTTGCACAGCCCGTAGGCACTGTAGAGCGGCGCCACCGACAGGATGCGGTCGCGCGTGCTGATGCCCAGCACGCCCTGCGCATACAGCTCGCCCATCTGCACCAGGCTGGCGTGACAATGGATGGTGGCCCGCGGGTGGCCGTCGATGCCGGACGAATACAGCCAGAAGCAGGGTTCGTCGCTGAGGGTATCGATGGTGTCGCGGTAGTCGTCCTCGGCACCGGCTTCCAGAATGGCGCCGATGTCGCCGCCATCGGCCAGCGGCGCTTCCGAGATCAGCAGCCGCGACAGCGTGGGGATGGAATTGTGCAGCCCGTCGAAGGCGGCATAGGCCGAGCGCGACACGAAGAGCGCCTTGGCACGCGAGTCGCGCAGCATGTAGTCGTAATCGTGCTTGGACAGGCCCGTATTGACGCAGACCGGCACCACCCCGGCCTTGATGGCCCCCAGGAAGATGGTGGGCCAGTCGATGTTGTCGTTCAGGCAGAGCATGATGCGGTCTTCGCGCCCCACCCCGATGGAGTGCAGGCCACGCGCAAAATGGTCCACCCGCCGGGCCAGCTCGCCATAGGTGATGGCCACCCGCTCGTCGACGAACACCACCTGGTCGGCCCGGCCCGCCTGCAGGTTGCGCTGCAGCAGGTCGTGGGCAGCGTTGTAGTCGCGCGGAATACTCGAGAGCACCACCTCGGCGGTGTCTTCGGGGCGTGGGGTCTTGTCGTCCATCACAGGGCTCCCGGTTCCTGAAGGTCAATGCGTATTATGAACGCTCCTCCGGCTCCTGCCCGGCCCGTTTCAGATACACGCCATCCAGCCCCTTGCTGATCATGTTCCCGGTGAACACGGCCGGCACGAAGCCAAAGATGGCCAGCAGCCATTCGATTTTCTCGTTGTAATCCTCAAAAACCTGCTCCTTCATGCCCGCAGGCGCATCCGCATGATAGTGGCGCACATACAGCGCAACGAGAATGACGAGCGAGACCACCAGGAAGAACAGGCCGACCCCGAGGATGTGACGCCCCCCCTTCCTGTGGCTGTAGAACAGCAGCCAGAGAAAAAAGGCATTGGTGACGACGGAAAGGAAGATGATGGTGTACATGACAGTTTCGTGAATCGGCAACGTGGGAGCGCATGCGCCCATGACACACGCCAGGCCCGCCGCTGCCGCCCTCCGACAGGCATCTGCCCGTCAGGCCGCCGCCCGTGTGAGCCGGTCTCGCACGGCCCGCCATTCGGGCGTATCGGGTGGCATCTCCACCAGAATGGCCTGCACGCCGAGCGCGTCGAGCTGGTGCAGCGTGTCGTACAGATGGCGGGCGGCCGTTGCGGCATCGGCCGGCTGACGGCGCCAGAAGGCACCCGCTCTTTCCGGCGGGGGCTGGAGCGTCCAGAGTGCAACGGGCTGTCCGGGCTGCAGGCTAACCGGCAATGCGGGCGGTGTACCAAACCCGGCCGGCTCTCCGGCCAGGGCCTGCATGCCTGCTTCCGACCAGAACGAGCGTCCGGGCGAACCCTCTTCCGCCCCGACGCCCTGCGCATCCGCCTCGCGTGCCCATTCCCGGTACAGCGCCTGCACGGCCGAGGCCGGCAGCAGACGTACGGGCACCGATGGCGCATAGTGTGACGGCAGCGCCCCCGGCACGCGCGGGGCATCGGCCTCGGCCGTGGCCTGGGTATCGGCCGCCCGCACCGGCACACCCAGACAGTCGGACAGCGCCTGCAGGCTGATGCCCCCGGGGCGCAGCAGCACCGGCTGCCCACGCGACAGGTCGACGATGGTCGATTCGACCCCCACCGCCGATGGCCCACCATCGAGCACCAGCGGCACGGCCTCACCCAACCCGCTGCGCACGTGCGCGGCCCGGCTGGGACTGATCCGCCCGAAGCGGTTGGCCGACGGCGCCGCCAGCCCGGTGATGCCCACTGGGGCCAGTGCCTGCATCAGCTGCGCAAACACCGGATGCGACGACACCCGCAGCGCAATGGTGTCCTGTCCGGCACTGGCAAAGGGCGGCGCCTCCGGCCGGCGCGGCAGCACCAGCGTCAGCGGCCCGGGCCAGAAGGCCCCGGCCAGCTGCTGGGCCTGCGGCGACCAGACCGCCCAGCGCGCAGCAGCCTCGGCACTGGCCACATGCACGATCAGCGGGTGATCGGCGGGCCGGCCCTTGATGCGGTAGATGCTGGCCACGGCGCCGGCATCGGCCGCATTGGCCGCCAGCCCGTAGACCGTCTCGGTGGGCAGGCCGATGACACCACCCGCCTGCAGCATGCGTACCGCCCGGGCCAGGTCGGCCTCGCCCACATGGGCAGCCCCGGCGACAGGCGCAGACGCTGCGGCGGGCGAAGAAGCCGTGCCCGATTGCCCTTCCTGTGCCGCAGACCGCGTTTCCATCATCCCCACACCTCCGGAACCCGCCTATCCCTTCAGCGGCTGGGCCACCAGCGCGCCTACCGTTTCGGCCTTGCCGTGTACCGCGGCCACCGTCGTGGCCGTGATGTTCACATGCCCCATCTTGCGGCCACGCCGGGCATCATCCTTGCCATACAGGTGCAGGTGCGCACCGGGCACCGCCAGCACAGCGGGCCAGTCGGGTTCGATCTTCGCGGACGGATCCGGCATGGCGCCCCCGGCCGCGGCGGCCGACCTGTGGGCCTGCGGCGGGCGCCGGTACCAGGCATCACCCAGAATGTTCAGCATGATCACCGGCCGCGTATGCCGGGTATCGCCCAGCGGCAGCCCGGCCATCACCCGCGCCTGCTGCTCGAACTGGCTGCAGCCGGCCGCATCCAGCGTCCAGTGGCCGGAATTGTGCGGGCGCGGTGCCATCTCGTTGGCCAGCAGCCGACCATCCTTCAGGATAAAGAACTCCACGCACAGCACACCGTGATAATCGAGCCGGGAGGCAATGGCCGTGGCCAGCTCGCTGGCCCTGCGGGCCAGGGCGGGCGTGACCGGCTCGGGCGCCGGCACCGTCGTCACCGCCAGAATGCCGTTGCGGTGCTCGTTGGCCGCCACCGGATAGACCGCCACCTTGCCATCGGAACCCCGCGCCAGCAGCACCGACACCTCGGCCGCCAGATCCACCTGCTCTTCCAGCACGCAGACGGGCGGGCGCCCACCGGCAGCCTCCGTGAAGCGCTGGAAGGCTGCCCGTGCCTCCTGCAGGCTGGCCACACGGGCCTGACCCTTGCCGTCATAGCCCAGACGCGCCACCTTCAGGATGCCCGGAAACAGATGCCCGGGCAGGCCCTCCACGTCCTCGTGCGTCATCACCACACGATAGTCGGCCACCGGCACACCGGCCTCGACGAAGAACGCCTTCTCGACCACCCGGTCCTGCGCCGTGGCCACCGAACGTGCCGCAGGTGCCACCCGCGTCAGGGCGGCCAGCCGCTCCAGCGCCGCCGCCGGCACGTTCTCGAACTCGGTGGTCACGGCCTGGCACAGCTCGCCCAGCTCCTGCAGCGCAGCCTCGTCCAGATAGGCGGCACAGATGTGACGGTCGGCCACCCGGGAGGCAATGCCGTCCAGCTCCGGATCGAGCACGCACACCCGGTAGCCCAGCCGCTGCGCGGCCTGGCAGAACATCCGGCCCAGCTGGCCGCCCCCCAGCACACCCAGCCAGCTGCCCGGCGGCAGGGGCTCCCAGCCAGGCTGCGGCGCCGCCACGGCCTGTTCGGGCTCGTGGAAAAGCCCCTTGAAGGCCGGCCCGCGGCCCCTTTTCTTTTCAGTGTCCATCAGAAATTCCAGTATCCCCGGCACCCGCCGGTTTCAGCCCCTGCCATGGGGAAGGACGATCCACACGCGAAACACCAGCGGCGACGGCGCGCACGTCCCGGCCCCAGCGAGGGCGTGCCCGCTGCAGGGCCGGACACGGGCTGCCGCGACTCAGGGCAGCTCCATCTGCCGGGCGGCCTTGGTCTGGCTGCGGCGATAGGCATTGAGCGCCGTGGCCAGATCGGCATCGCCCAGCGCCAGCTGCGCCACGGCAAACAGCGCCGCATTGACCGCCCCCGATTCACCGATGGCGAAAGTAGCCACCGGCACCCCGCGCGGCATCTGCACGATGGACAGCAGCGAATCCTGTCCGTGCAGGTGACGGCTGGGCACGGGCACTCCCAGCACCGGCACCGTGGTCTTGGCCGCCAGCATGCCCGGCAGATGGGCGGCCCCACCAGCCCCGGCGATGATCGCCTGCAGCCCGCGCGGGCCTGCCTCCTCGGCATAGGCAAACATGTCGTCGGGCATGCGGTGCGCCGACACCACCCGGTATTCATGCGGAATGCCGAACTGCTTGAGCACATGCACCGCGTGCTGCATCACATCCCAGTCGGAACTGCTGCCCATCACCACGCCCACCACGGGCGGCACCTGGGTATTCGGAGGCTGAATGATCGAGTTGGGGTTCATTTCGGACAGAACATTGAACAGCGCGCAAGGACGACGCTGGCTGGCCCCTGCGCCATAGCATCACCGACGGCAAGCTGGCGCGTGCACGGACGCATGCGTCCACGCGCCGGTCCCGGTACGCTTACAGCGACTGGCCGGTCAGCCGTTCATAGGCTTCGCGATAGCGGTTGCTGGTGGCCTCGATGACCGTCATCGGCAGCGGCGGCGGCGGCGGTTCGCGGTTCCAGGTCTTGACCGTGTCGAGGTAGTCGCGCACGAACTGCTTGTCGAAGCTGGGCGGCGAGATGCCCGGACGGTACTGGTCCACCGGCCAGAAGCGGGAGGAATCGGGCGTGAGGATCTCGTCCATCAGCACCAGCTGGTCATTGTCGTCCAGGCCGAACTCGAACTTGGTGTCGGCAATGATGATGCCGCGCGTAGCCGCATACTCGCTGGCCTCGCGGTAGAGCTGCAGACTGACGGCCCGGATCTGCTCGGCCAGGTCGGGGCCGATGCGGGTGACCATCTCGTCAAACGAAATGTTCTCGTCGTGCTGGCCCAGATCGGCCTTGGCAGCCGGCGTGAAGATGGGGGCATCGAGCTGCTCGGCCTGCGCAATGCCCGGCGGCAGCGCAATGCCCGAGACGCTGCCCTGGGCCAGATACTCCTTGTAGCCCGACCCCACCAGATAGCCGCGTACCACGGCCTCGATCAGGACGGGCTTCAGACGCCTGACCAGCATGGAGCGTCCGGCCACCAGTGGCACTTCGTCGGGCTGCACCACCGATTCGGGCGCCTCGCCGGTGAGGTGGTTGGGCACCACGTGCTTCAGGCGGTCGAACCAGAAGAGCGCCAGCGTGTTGAGCACCCGGCCCTTGTCGGGGATGGGTTCGGCCATGATCACGTCGAAGGCCGAGAGCCGGTCGGAGGTCACCATCAGCAGGCGATCGTCGCCCACCGCGTAGTTGTCCCGTACCTTGCCGCTGCCCAGCAGGGGGAGCGAATGCAGGCGCGGGGAGTTGGAGGCAGAACTCATGGGTACGGAAGCTCCTTCGTGCGGACGGGATTCGGACGGCACCGGCACACGGGACCGGCTGGCCAGCAGGCGCATCAACACCCGCCGACCCGACAACCCAGAAGAATAACAGCCCGCGATCCGGTACAGTAACCCCAAACCCGAAAACATCCCCTGCACCCGCAGGGAAGCATTCCGATATTTGCCCACGACATGAAGACCATCGCGCCCGGACACATACCCACCCGCCCTGCCCTTGCCACCCTCGCCTGCGCCCTGCTGCTGGCCACTCCGGCGCTGACCCAGGCCCAGATCAAGACCCAGCCCGACGGCCGCTGGCGGCAGATCCTGGGCGCCGGCGCCTCCTTTGCGGACGGCAACAGCAACCTGAGCAGCATGAATGCGCACTACGAGGCCGCCCGCCAGACACGGCACCACACGGTGGGCCTGCGCGCCCAGGCGCTCTACAACACCAGCGACCACAAGACCAGTGCGCACAACACCAATCTGGAGATCAATGGCAAGCGAAACCTGAACGAGCGCCACTACATCTTTGCCAATGGCACGTGGTTTCGTGACCGCATCGCCAATCTGGAACACCGGCTGTCGGCAGCCACGGGCTGGGGTTATCAGGTGACGACGACACCGCACGACGACTGGAGCCTGTTTGCCGGTATTGGTTATTCGGAAGACCGCTACGCGGTGCCGACCATCGTGGCGGACCAGCTGCGCAAGCGTTATGGCCGTGCCGAGCTGACGCTGGGGACGGAGTCGCATCATCAGCTGACGTCGACGACGACGGCGCACCAGCGGCTGGTGTTCTATCCGGCGCTGAACCGCAATCATGACCGGCGGGCGGAGTTTGCGGCGGACCTGAGTGTGTCGATCACGGAGCGTCTGGCGCTGACGGTAGCCACCGAGTTCCGTTACAACAGCGATCCGGGGACGAACATTCACAAGCTGGACCGGCGGCTGATCACGGGGGTGACCTGGAAGCTGACGGATTGAGGGTGCCTGGTCTTTCGAAGGACTGCCCCGTCCTGCGAAAGACGCCCCCGGGACGGGGTACCTTCATGGAAGACGACGCTGGGTGGGAATCTCCATTCATGGAAGACGGCTCCGGGTGGAGATCTCCACTCATTAAAGACGACTTCGGGCGGGGCGGCACGGGGAGCGGGGGGCTCCTGCGGCTCATACGCTCACTGAAGCTTTGTTGCCCACGACCTGCGTCGTGGTCAACAAACCTTCAGCGCCAGGAGTGTGTCATGGACTTGTTCGTCCCCGCGCTGGCCTCAAATCCGTGTGCTGACAAGGCGCACTGCGCAGGCAAGGCTGGACGCCTTGCCAAGCAGGGCAACGCCGGCAGCGCACGGATTTGGGGCCAGCCCGGAGGGAAACCCCCTTTGGGCGCGCATGACTGCGTTGGCAGTGCCTTGAAGCCATCCAGGATTCTGCGGCCCTGCCGCCTTGTCCTGCACGCCCAAAGGGGGTTTCGCGGGGACGAACAAGTCCATGACACACTCCAGACACTTTCCGACAATCGGGCTTCGCCCGACCGTCAGAAAGTCGTTCACGCGTACCGCGAAATCGCCGCAGGAGCCCCCCGCTCCCCGCACCGCTTCTCAAGCTCGCCATACCGCGGCTTCGGCCACGTGCTGAGCGAGCCTTGGCAAGGCCGTCTGTGCCGGCTGGCGTTTCTCCCCCGGAATGGAGCTGCAACCCCTTTGAGACAAGCGCCCCGGAGCGGGATGTCACTGCGGCGATTTCGCGGTCGGCGTGAAAACTTTGCAACGGGCGGGCGCAGCCCGGTTGTTGCAAAGTTTTATAGCCATCCAGGTTTGTTGACCACGACGCAGGTCGTGGGCAACAAAACTGGATTGAGCGTATGAGCCGCAGGGGCATACCGGTCCGGGGCGCGTGCCACAACGAAGTCGTCTTCCGCAACCAACGCCGCCCCACCACCCGGCAGCCCCCAGCGCCCGCCCGGAACATCCCCCTCAAGTCCGGCCCTCACCCTGCGCACAATCGGCGCCAGCAAAGCCCTGCACCCCGCGTGCAGCCCCCATCTGACGCCAACGGCGCCCAACGTGCGCACAACGCAGCCCATGGCCATCCTCTCCCCCGCCCTCGACAGCCTCGCCGTCATCCGCCAGGACACCGGCCTGTACCGCGAACTCGACGTGCTGGAGCGCCTGCAGGAGAGCCTGCCCGCCGGCTACGACATCTTTCACAGCGTCGCCTGGCACTCCATCGAGAACGGCCAGGACCGCCACGGCGAAATCGACATCGTCGTGCTCGGCCCCACCGGCCATCTGCTGCTCATGGAGATCAAATCCGGCGGCATCCAGCTGCGCGACGGCGAACTCTTCAAGCTCTACGCCAGCCGCGAACACGACGTGCGCCGCCAGCTGGCCGTCCAGCGCGCCGCCCTGCTGCACCGCCTGAAGGAAGCCGGCCTGCACGCCTTCGTCAGCCACTGCCTGGTGCTGCCCGACTATCGGCTGCAGGACGACGACATCGTCGCCCTGTCCCGCGACCGCATCATCGACGCCGCCGATTTCCCCTTCCTCGGCGCCCGCGTGCAGGAACTGATGCGCCATGGCGACTCGCAGAGCGACGCGGAATCGCTGCGGCGCTTCCTGTCCAACGAATTCCGCGTCTCGGTCGATCTCTCGGCGCTGGACGAACAGCTGCAGCGCACCACCCAGCGCCTGGCCGAAGGACTGGCCACCTGGGTGCCCCGCATCCATGCACCCAACGGCCTGATCCGCGTGCAGGCCACCGCCGGCTCGGGCAAGACCCAGCTGGCCCTGCGACTGCTGGGCGATTCGGTCAACAGCGGCGGCCGGGCGCTCTACGTATGCTTCAACCGGTCACTGGCCGACCACATCAGCCGGCTGGCCCCGACCTCGGCCGACGTGACCAGCTTCTCCGAGCTGTGCGTGACCTACTACCGGCGCAACTACGGCGAACCGGATTTTGCCGCCCCCGACAACTTCGACCTGCTGGCCCGCGTCTACTGCGAAGCCGCCGACGAGTGGAAACCCACCTACGACCTGATCGTCATCGACGAGGGTCAGGACTTCCAGCCCGCCTGGGTGGAGAGCCTGCTGCCGCAGCTCAAGGGTTCCGGCCAGCTCTACCTGCTCGAAGACGACGCCCAGCGCCTCTACGAACGCGCCCGCTTCGACCTGGCCGACGCCGTCACACTGACCTGCAACGACAACTTCCGCAGCCCCCGCATGGTCTGCGAAGTGATCAACGCCCTGCGCCTGTCCGACCAGGCCATCACCCCACGCAGCCCCTACGCCGGCGAACTGCCGGCATTTCGCGTCTACCAGAACGAAAAGGGCCTGATCCGCGAAACCGCCGAGGCCGTGCGCAGCCTGCTGCAGCGCGGTATCGCCATGAAGGACATCGTAGTGCTGAGCGGGCGTGACCGCTTCGAATCGACCATCCTGCACACCCGCTGGCTGGGCCCCTTTGAAACCCGGCGCTTCAGCGGCGACTACACCCCCGATGGCGACCCGATCTGGACCCACGGCGATGTCCTGGTCGAGACCATCCACCGCTTCAAGGGCCGCAGTGCCGCCGGCGTGGTGATCACCGAACTGGACTTCGAGACCCTGACCGAGCGCGAGCGCCGTGCCCTGTTCGTTGGCATGACCCGCTCGAACCTGGCCGTGGAACTGGTGCTGACCCCGGCCGCCGAACACTGCCTGGCCTCGCAGCTGGCGGAGCAGTAACGGCGCCTTCAGACACCGACAGGGCTGAACCGGCGGCGTCCGTCACCGGCAGTGCTGACTTCCGGGGGCTTCCATGCGCATCACCTGCACCGGACAGGCGCCCACCCACCGTTCCGGCCTGTACGGCAAAACCCGAAAAGATCAGCCATGGTCCGTGGTATCCGGCGTAGCGCCCCCTGCCCGGGGCAGCGGCCGCGTGCCCACATAGGCCGCTCCAACCACGAAAACCAGCGCCACGCCCAGCGCCAGCGTCCATGACGGCCGCACGGCCACCCAGAAGATCACATAGCCCAGCGCCATGCCGCCAAAGGCCATCCTGCGGCCCTTGCGGCTGATGGCCCCCTCCTCCCGCCACTGGCGCAGCGGCGTGCCGAACTGCGGGTGCGACAGCAGCCAGTGCTCGAAGCGCGGCGAACTGCGGGCGAAGCAGGCCACCGCCATCATCAGGAAGATGGTCGTGGGCATGACCGGCAGCAGCGCCCCGATGAAGCCCAGGGCAACCATCAGCCAGCCGGCAGTGAACCAGAGCCAGCGCATGGAAACAGGAAGGATCGTGGAGCGGGTCGGCGCCCCGGAAACGTGTCAGGGAACCAGGAACGCACCGGGAACGGAAACATATCGGAGCGTCGTTCGTTCGTGCGCAGCCTCCAGACTGCTTACCGGCGGGAGCAGGGCACGAACGGACCGGTCATGATGCTACTGCACTGTCTTCCCGGCCGACAGGGGTCGCGGCTCCTTCATCATGCCCCCTCCGCCTGCAGGAAGGAGCTGCCCATGGCCATGCTGGCCGGAATCGGCCACATCGCACCTGCCTGCCACACCACCATGACATCGGCCGCATGAAACTTTCTGGCGTTGTCCGGCCAGCCGACGCCGTCTGCGCCCGGATTCAGGCAGAATCGCGCCTGCGCCGGACACCGCCGTATGCTCCGATCAGATCCCGGGGGTCATGTTCCCCACATGGGGCGCGCGTTGTTCTATAGTTACGGTAGTCACCACGAGAACTCTCCTGCATGTCCTCGCCCAACGCGCCTTCGCCCCAGGGGTCCGACGCTGGTCAGCCCCCGGCTGTTCAACCCACCTCCGGAGCATCTGCTCCCGGCGGCACGGCGGCCCCTTCCGCCTCCGGTCAAGCGGCACTTGCCTCCTCCCCTGCAGCAGCACAGGCCTCCGTGACACAACCTGCAGCCACGCAGACCGGGCCGTCATCTGCTCCGCAGCCCCCGACCTCCCCCCCTGCCACCGCGGCACCGGGTGCCCAGGCCGCCGCCGAAGCGGCCACACGGAACACCGCAGCAACGGGTTCCGGTACCAGCGGTGCCACACAGACAGGTGCCTCTGCCCAGGCAGACGCCGCCAGCCCCGCGGCCGGCTCAGAAACCGTCGTGGCACGGGCCACTTCCTCCGCGCCCAAGGGCCCCGCCCGCTGGAAGGCGCTGGACAAAGATCTCAAACGCATCAGCCTGCTGGAGCAGGCCACCACCTTCGTTGCGCGTCCGCTGGTGGCGCCGGGCATCGCCCTGGCCTTCATGGTGCTGGTGGGGGCGGCGGCACTGGGCTTCACCGGCATCCAGGCCGGCACCTTCGTGGTCGTCGTGGCCACCGTGGTGGGCGCCTACATGGCGCTGAACATCGGCGCCAACGACGTGGCCAACAACATGGGCCCGGCCGTGGGAGCCAATGCGCTGTCACTGGGCAGCGCCCTCATCATCGCCGCCGTGTTCGAAACCGCCGGCGCCATGCTGGCCGGCGGTGATGTGGTCAACACCATCGCCTCGGGCATCGTCTCGCCCGAGCTGGTCCAGAACAGCAACATCTTCGTGCTGCTGATGATGGCCGCCCTGCTGGCCGCCGCCCTGTGGCTCAATCTGGCCACCTACATCGGTGCGCCCGTCTCCACCACCCATGCCGTGGTGGGGGGCGTGGTGGGAGCCGGCGTCATGGCGGCCGGCGCCAGTTCGGTGCACTGGTCCAGCATGCTGGGCATCACCGCCAGCTGGGTGATCTCGCCGGTCATGGGCGGGGTCATCGCCGCGGCGCTGCTGGCCTTCATCAAGGCCCGCATCCTGTATACCGACGACAAGCTGGCCGCCGCCCGCCACTGGCTGCCCATCCTCATCGGCTTCATGGCCGGTACCTTTGCCACCTACCTGGCGCTCAAGGGGCTGTCCAGCGTGACCAGCATCGGCCCGTTCACCTCGCTGCTGGCAGGCATCGTCGTGGGTCTGGCCTCCTGGAAGCTGTCCGTCCCCGTGGTGCGCCGCCAGTCCACCGGGCTGGAAAACCGCAAGAAATCGGTCCGCAAGCTGTTTGCCGTGCCGCTGGTGTGCTCGGCCGCCCTGCTCTCCTTCGCCCATGGCGCCAACGACGTGGCCAACGCCGTGGGCCCGCTGGCCGCCATCGTGCACGCCGTGGAATCCGGCTCGGTGGGAGGCGAGGTGGGCATCCCGTTCTGGGTGATGGCCATTGGTGCGCTGGGCATCAGCTTTGGCCTGATGCTGTTCGGGCCCAAGCTCATCCGCCTGGTGGGCAGCGAAATCACCAAACTCAACCCCATGCGCGCCTACTGCGTGGCGCTCTCGGCGGCGCTGACCGTCATCATCGCCTCGTGGCTGGGGCTGCCGGTGAGTTCCACACACATTGCCGTGGGCGCCATCTTCGGCGTGGGCTTTTACCGCGAATGGTATGCCGAGCGCCAGTCCCGCGCACTGGGCGAGCTGCAGAACCGCAAGGTCCGACCGCCCGAAGAGCGCAAACGGCGCCGGCTGGTGCGGCGCTCGCATTTCATCACCATGGCGGCCGCCTGGGTGGTGACAGTGCCCATTGCCGGGGCGCTGGCGGCGCTGCTGTTCCTCATTCTGCAGCAGTTCATGGCGTGAGGGGGCGGCTGAACCACACCAGCAACGTTGAACTGGGATACCCAGGATCAGGCAGGTACACTCAAACCTGCGGAGGGATCAAGCCATGCACGATGATGACGATCTGATCGATGAGCAGGCGTTCAGCTTCGAGAGCGACGAAGCTGAAGCGCAGTTCTATGAGTCAGTGGAGCGGGAGATTGAACAGACCCTGGCCGAAGGTCTCCCTCCCATCGAAGAAGACGAGGCAGAACGCCGAATCAGGGCTGTCATTGCCAGGTTCGCCAAGGCGAACGTCGGAGAAAGCAGATGAAGCGGCTCCGCCCGACATGGCAGGATCGTGCATTACAGCAATATGAACACCAGATCGCCTGGATTGCGGCGGATTCGATCCAGAATGCTGAACGGATGGAACAACGGGTCCGCGCCTCGCTATCGCTTCTGCAGACCAATCCGCGATTCGCCCCAGTCAGCCTCCGCCGAACAGGCACAAGACAGTTAAGAGTTGCCAGATTACTGTTTTTCTACAAGATTCACGACGACCGAATTGAGATCGTCAGCGTAAAACACGGTGCACAGAACATCTGATCTCCCCGGCCACGCCCCAAGCGCCCCGGTAGTCGAAATGTTTCGCCATGACTACCCAAGACACAACAAACGCCAATATAGCCCCCGGTAAGGCATGATCAACATACCCAAAAGGAGGACCACATGAGCAGCATCTTCACCAGAATCATCAACGGCGAAATCCCCGGCCGCTTCGTCTGGCGCGACAGCGAATGCGTGGCCTTCATGGACATCCAGCCGATATCCAGGGGACATCTGCTGGTCGTACCGCGCCAGGAAACCGACCGCTGGCATGACCTGCCCCCCCAGACGGCCGCCCATCTCTTTGCCGTGGCGCACAAGATCGCCGCCGCCCTCGATCAGTTGTCCGAACGCAGCCGTGTCGGCCTGATGATTGCAGGTTTTGACGTACCGCACACCCACATCCACCTGATGCCGGCCGACAGCATGGCGCAGTTCGATCCCAAAAATGCCGACAAAAACGCCCGGCCCGAGGATCTGGACGCCATGGCCAGGAAGATCCGCGATGCCCTGCGTGCGCTTGGCCATGGGGCGAATGTGCCCGAAGACTGAAGTTGCAAGGGGGCCGGTCGAGATCACGGAAGGACAGGGCGCTGGCATAACACCGGTTTCAGGCTGCCCTCATGATGACCTGCCCTTCTGCAGGTCTCGCTTTCTGCCCCACCAGACTCCGGCAACAACAAGACTCCCACAAAACAATGAATAGATCAGGGAGACAGCGGAAAATCACGCAAACCACCCCCACCAGCCGTTTTTATTGGCAACACCAAGAAAATACACAAACAGAACGAAGCAAAAACCAGTAGCACAACAAACAGCGCAGGCAACAATTCTGGACTGGGAAAAGCGCTTCCATGAAAACCAGCAAAAGGCAGAACAAACAACAAAAACAATATAACAACAAAAAACATAATCCCTATATTCGACATCAACATGCTCCGACACCCTCATGCCCACAAAAATTATTACCGCCCCCAGAAAACATTCCAATTTTTCATATCCTGAACTCAATCTCTCGAAAACAACCCCCACCTCAGCCAGCCACCTTCTGCACGCGAGCATATTTTTAGCTTTTTAAATACAAAACTGATGGCAAGCGAAACACCAAGAACAGCGAAGAAAATACAGGAAGCATGCCATCTATTTTCAATCTCCCCAACCAGGATTACAAACCGGAGGAGAACGAACGAGTTGATGGTGCTGACGATCCAATACAAAGCGCCACCATCAACCTCCCTGTGAACATACGAGGAAAACCCGAACCACAAGGTAAACAAAGTCATCGTGAGTATCATTACACTCATAAAAACACAAACAAATCCGGCGCAACAAAAACCCCCATGACTGTCATCGTGAGCAAACCGGCTTCACGCGGCAAATGCGGTGGCGCTGATCGGCGCCGCTTTCAGTCATTCAGCAAGCACTTACCGATCTGCATGAACAGACCAGCCAGGAATTTGGTTGGCCTCCCATTTCGTTGCCCCCTCTCCTGAATCAGCGCTCAGACGACCCCACCTCGCCTCAACCCACCTCGCGCGTCTCCCCTACCCCAGCAGAACTACACCTGCCCCCCACCCCGATAACGCAGATACTTCACCATCAGCGCTGCCGACACGGCAAAAGCCGGCACGGTCAGCGCCATGGCCACCTGTGAGAAGTTCCAGCCAGCGTTGAGCATCCAGGCGCCGGCAAAGGCCGAAATGATCGCCCCGGTGCGGCCAATGCCGTGCATCCAGCTGTTGCCGGTGGCCCGGGCCGGCAGCGGGAAGAAGTTGGTCGACAGCGCGTTCATCCCCGTGCCACCCCCGTTGAAGCCCACGCCGATCAGAAACGCCGCGACGCACATCAGCACATAATGGCCCGCGACGCTGCTCATCAGCAGCAGCATCACGGCACCGGTGGCGTAGGCCAGCGCCAGCATCCGGTGCGGGCTGTAGCGGTCCATCAGCCAGCCCAGCATCACCGAGCCCAGCGGCCCGCCCAGCTGAAACATCGCGCTGATGATGGACGCCTCGTCGGTCTGCATGCCGGAGTCGCGGATCATGGTCGGCATCCAGCTACCCAGCAGAAACACCAGGAACAGGTGCAGGAAATATGCCAGCCACAGCATCAGACTGCCCAGCCGGTAATGGGCGTTGAGCACGATCCGCACGGGGTTGGTGGCCCCTTCCACCTTCGGCGGCTCGGGCACCACATAGGTGGTCTGCTCATCCGTGCAGCCGGGCGCGCAGTGCTCGACGATGCGGCGTATCTGCGCGCGGCTGCCGCCCCGGTGCACCAGAAAGGTCAGCGATTCCGGCAGAAAGAACGCCATGACCACACTCAGCAGCAGGGGCACGGCGCCCCCCAGCACGAACACGCTCTCCCAGCCATGGTGGGGCACCAGCCACGCCGACAGGAAGCCTCCGCCCGCTGCCCCCACCGTGAACCCGGAAAACACGATGGTCACCAGCAGCGAGCTGCGCGAGGCCGGTGAGACCTCCCGGGCAAAGGTGGCCACCATCGGCATGATGCCGCCCATGGCAAAACCCGCGATGAAACGGCAGACGATGAACTGCCACCGGCTGTCGGCACAGGCCACCAGCAGTGTGAACAGCCCGAACAGCATCACGCTGCTGCACAGCACCCGGCGCCGCCCGAAGCGGTCTCCCAGCGGCCCGGCCGTCAGGGCGCCCAGCGTAAGACCCACCAGCGCCGCACTCAGTACCGGCGCCAGGTCATCGTTGGTCCAGCCCCAGGCTTCCTTGAGCGCCGGCCCCACGAAGCCCATGATCACCACATCGAAGCCGTCCATCACCACCACCAGGAAGCACAGCAGAATCATCCATTTCTGCCACCGCCCCACGGGCCGGCTGTCGAGCAGTGCGCGCACGTCGATGGTGTCGTTCGAAGGCATGTGTGCGTTCCTCCCTGCCCGTTCAGTACGCAATCCGCGCCAGCCGGCGCAGCGTGGCGGCATCCGTCGTGGGCAGCTCGAACCAGGACAGGTAGGCCGGAATCTGCTCGAACAGCATGTCGGTGCCCACCTGATACCGGCAGCCCCGCGCCTTCACCGCCGCCAGAAACGGCGTGATCTCGGCCTTCAGCACCACCTCGCCCACGAAGGCGTCCGGCGAGATGCGGTTCACGTCCATGGGCATGGGGTCACCGGCCTTCATGCCGAGCGCTGTGGCATTGACCACCACGTCGAACCCGGCCGGATCGTTCTGTCCCGGCTCCACCCGGAGCGCCGGATAATGGTGTGCCAGCCGCGCCGCCAGCCGCTGGCAGGCAGCCAGGTCGATGTCGTACAGGGCCAGCCGGTCCACGCCCGCAGCCGCCAGCGAAGCCGCAATGGCCGACCCCACGCCGCCACACCCCACCACCAGCGCCGAATGACCCGCCGGATCGATTCCCCGGGTGCGCAGGCTGCGCACGAAGCCCTCCCCATCGAACATGTCCCCCTCCAGCCGGCCGTCGGCCCCGCGTCGCACCGCATTGCAGGCCCCGGCAATCTGCGCCGTGGCCGACACCCGGTCCAGCAGCCCGCAGGTGCTCACCTTGTGCGGCATGGTGATCAGCGCCCCCACCACATTCTCTGCCGTGAAGAGCGCCCGCAGCAGCGCCGGATAGCCGTCTGGCTGCGAGGCAAAGGGTACCACCACCACATCGAGGCCCGCCGACTGAAAGTAAGGGTTGTAGATCAGCGGTGCCTTGAAGGTTTGGGTGGGATAACCGATATGCGCGATGAGCCGGGTGTTGCCGCTGATGTCCATCGATGTCCACGATAGGGATGGATGAGGGGGCCGAAAGATGGCCCGTACCGGCATGCCACCCCCTCGACCTGTCATGCCTGTCTCCGGTACGGGCAAGACACGGTATTTTGCATCAAGCGGCGGCAAGAGAAATGGGGGGCTGGACCCGGGTACATTGTGGAGGCTACGCGGAATCGCCCTTCTGACGGTCGGGTTTCAGGGTAAACCATGCCACGGTACCGGCAAGCCCGCCAGTGAACAATCCAGACACCAGCGCCCTGATCTTTCCTCACTCCCGCTTCAGAATCCGGTACCCCAGGCCCGGCGCGATCCGCATCACCAGCCGCAACAGCCGGGATTTGCCCACGCAGCACTCATCGGTACCCCGCTCGATGGCCGTCACCAGCGCTTCGGCCACCGCCGACGGCGACATCTTGCCTGTGCCCCGCCCCGCCGTCATGCGGGTATCGACCAGCGGCGGGATCACTTCCTGTACCCGCACATGGGGTGCAGACACTTCCACCTGATAGCGCAGCGACCGCGTAAAGGAGCGCAGCGCTGCCTTGGTGGCACAGTAGACCGGCGCCGACTGCTTGGGCGCCAGGGCCAGCCCCGTGGTCACATTGACGATGGCCGCCTCGGGCTGGCGCGCCAGCAGGGGCAACAACCCGGCCGACAGCATGATGGGGGCTTCCAGATTCAGTGCCAGCTCCAGTGAGGCTGCGGCCTGAATCTGCGTCAATCCGGCCTGCATGAAGTCCAGCGCATGCTGGACGGCCGCATTGTTGACCAGTACGGCAAGATCGGGATGCGTCGACACAAGCCAGGCAATCAGGGCCTCGCGGTCGGCCGCCGACGCCAGATCACAGCGCCGGAACGACACCCTCGGCCCCGGCAGCTGCCCGGGTTCATGACGGGCACAGGTCACGACCTCAGCGCCACGCGCCACCAGCTGCGTCACGATGGCCGCACCAATACCCTCGGTACCGCCAGTGACGAATGCCTTTTTGCCTTTCAGATGCATGGGGTGCGTCTCCTTTGCAGAATCCGCTGCAGGGGCGCTGGTTCTGCGTCCTTGCTGCAGCGGGCATGTCAGCCCCTCTCTCGCAGGTAGCGGGCATGCAGATCACGCAGCGCCTGACTGGGTTCCGGCAGATCGGTCAGGGCATCGATGAAAACATTCATGTGGGATCAGCCTGCCGGCGACGGTTGCGTCTGGTTTCCAGCACCATGACCGTACCGAAAGCCGCGGCATAGACCAGCGAAAGCCAAAACGCCCGCATGGCGGTGTGTTCGAGATCCAGGTCAGGACGAAACACCAGTTGACAACCCAGGCTGACCGCAAGAAACGTCACAAAGGACGTGACATAAATACGCAGGGCGCGGGATGGCCTGCGCATGAAATACCAGCCGAGGCAGCTGCCGACGGCACCTCCCTGAATCGCCCCAGCCACGACATTGTTCATATCAAAAGAAGCCATGTCTCCTCCCGGTTATTGCCCGACATGAACGACACATGCCTGGCTCATGAAAACTGCGCCTCCGCCTCGATCCACGCCCGAACCTTCTGCATGGCGGGTGTACCCGCACGCCGAACTGGGGCACACACATGGTAGCAGTACCCTTCCAGCACTGGCCCCGGCAGCACCTCCAGCAACCCCGTCTCCAGTTCCCGCGTCAGCAGCGGCAATCCCAGCAGCGCCACCCCCTGCCCCGCCACCGCGGCCTGCACGGCCAGCGTCCCGTCCGAATAGCGGTTCCCCGGCGTCAGTGCATCCGCTGGAAGTCCCGCCGCTTCGGCCCAGGCCGGCCAGTCGAATACCCGATGGGCCGGCCGGTACCACGTCAGCCAGATCAGCGGCCAGGTCCGCGGGTCGGGTCCAAGCTGCCGGCACAGCACCGGTGAAGCCACGGGGCCAAAGCGCTCCCGGAACAGCGGGATCGCCTCCACCCCGGCCAGCGGCTCCTGGCCATAACGGATGGCCAGATCGGCCACACCCGCATCCAGATCGGCCGTTTCGTAGGACGCGTGCACGTGCAACGCAATATCTGGATGCTGCCCCTGAAAACGGGCCAGCCGGGGCACCAGCCACTGCGCGGCAAACTCGGGCGTCATCGACACGGTCACGGTCTGCCGCAGCGGATGACGGATACGGTCCACACAGGCGGCGATCTCCTGCAGGCCACGGCTGACACCAGCCTGCAGCTGCTCACCTTCGGGCGTCAGCGTGATGGCACGCACCTGCCGGTGAAACAGCGCACAGCCCAGCGCCTCTTCCAGCGCACGGATGCGGTGACTGACTGCCGTCGGGGTGACCGACAGCTCGGCCGCCGCCGCCTTGAAGCTGCCCAGTCGGGCAGCGGACTCGAACACCTGCAGGGCATTGAGGGAAAAGCGGAAGGGGTCGGGCATGGCGTGGTGGTTCAGAGTATCGACATTCCACAAGTGCGGGCTTGCGGCCAGGGTTTCGGGTTTCAGATTCCGGACCCCAGACTCCGAGCCTGGCGTTCCGGGCTTCGGGCTTCGGGCTTCGGGCTTCGGGCTTCGGGCTTCGAAAGCAGATGATGCCATCTCATCCATGGGATGAAAAACCATCGTTTGTCACGCGGCAGGTCTTTTCAAACAATACCAGCACATGAACGATGCTCATCTGCCGTGATCGGCGAATAGCTGATGGGCACCTTGCGTATTCCGCCAATCGTGACCGACGCTTCCGGCATCGTGACCGCACAGTCCGTTCATCGTGACCTGTCCGGCTCCGGATTTTCTGGGTCCGGGAAGCTCCGAACAGGCCATTCCTTCCACAACCCGTCCAAATCCTGCTGAATCCGTTTCTCCCGATATGACCACCCTCCTTCACCTCGACGCCAGCGCCCGCGCTGGTCTCTCCGGTACCGACCCTTTCGGCTCCCATACCCGGCGCCTGTCCCGCCGCTTCGTGGACCAGTGGCTGCAGCACGAACCCGATGCCCGCGTCATCTATCGGGACGTGGGCCAGAATCCGCCACCGCCCGTCACCGGCCGGTGGATTCACGCCGCCTTCACCCCCGAGGCCCAGCGCGAGCCGTGGATGCGCGAGGTGCTGCGCACCAGCGATGAACTGGTGGACGAGCTGCTGGCCGCCGACATCATCGTGGCCGGCGTCCCCATGTACAACTTCGGGCCGCCGGCGCAGTTCAAGGCATGGATCGACAACATCGTGCGCGTGGGCCGTACCTTTGGCTTCGACCGCAACCGGGAAGGCGCCCCCTACTGGCCGATGCTGACCGACATGAACAAGCGCGTGGTGGTGCTCAGCTCACGGGGCGACTACGGCTACGACGGCGGCCAGATGGCCGGCTGGAACCATGTGGAACCGGCCGTGTTCACGGCACTGCGCTATCTGGGCATCACCGACGCGCACAGTGTGGCCGTGGAATACGACGAGTTCGGTGACGAGCGGCTGCAGCAGTCGCTGCGGGAGGCCGAGGCTGGGGTGGACGAAGTGGCAGCAAGCATAGCGGCTACCAAAGACAACCAATAACCTCCGTCGCCTTGCCCGGTGCCATTGATCCGCCGACTGTTCATGGCGCCAACCGATTTCTCGCACCAGCAATGCGAGTTTCCCACCCTTCGGCAGAACCCAAGGCGGCGTGTCCCACGCCGCATAACAGCCCGGTCATATGCCCGGTCAATAATCACGGGCACCATGTCTGAAATCGACGATACGGATAAAATCTTCTTCAACTGTATAAAATATCAGATAACTCCGTACGACCGCCTGTCGTGACCCACGGGCCGCAGAGACGGGCGCCGAACGGGGGAAAGCCGCCAGATACTTCAATCGTTCACGCACCTCATTGCGCAGATGCTTTGCACCAGCTGGAGAACGCTCCGCCACCCATTGCATGGCCTGCTCGTAATCCATGCGTGCCCCCGGACGCCAGCGCACCCTGTAACGCTTCATGCGCCTCCTGCCTTTCGGTTGTAGCGTGCCTCGGCGCTCCGGATGATGCTGTCGATACTGGCCTGCACTTCCTCGTCGTCGACATCCGGCGAAGGGTCATCCAGATTTTCCTCGATACGAGCATTCACGGCCGCGTAGAAACGCGCCTCAGCTTCTGCATCCACCAGCCTGGGAAACAGCTGTGCCTTCTTCATTGCCATCGCAAAGCCCTCCATCACCGTAACGAGTGTACCTGCAGTGCCCTTGCACTCACAACCACAGCAAGAAACCGGCCACCCCACCCCCACACGGGAGCAGAACTGACCGGTTTCCGTCCAGCCTCTTCCACCGGGCCACACGAGGCGGCCCGGCAGGTTCAGCTGACCTTCATCAGGCGATCGAGGCTTCGTAGATCGACTGGATGGCGGCGTCCAGCGCCTTGTTGAACTCGGCGTCGGACTGCTTGGCGCTCAGGCCCTCGGACAGCGCACGGCTGAACGAGGCGATGATGCCCTTGTTGCGGGCCAGGCGGCGGTTGGCTTCTTCACGGTTGAAGCCGCCGGACAGGGCCACGACCTTCAGGACTTTCGGGTGGGCGACCAGGGCGTCGAAGGCGCCATCCACTTCGGGGATGGTCAGCTTCAGGATGACGGGGGCCGACACCTTGTCCAGACGGGCCAGGATGCCTTTTTTCAGCGTTTCTTCGATGGCGGCACGGTTGGGCGAGTTGATGTCCACTTCCGGCTCGATGATGGGCACCAGACCTGCGGCCAGCACTTCCTCACCCAGCGCGAACTGCTGGTCCAGCACCTCGTTGATGCCTTTCTCGTTGTTCTCGTACACGACCGAGCGCTCTTTCGTACCGAACACGCCCTTGGCCTTGGCACGGGCCAGCAGCTCTTTCAGGCCCGGGATCGGCTTCATCAGCTGAACGCCGTCGGCCTTGTCGGCCAGGCCCTTGTCGATCTTCAGGAAGGGAACGACTTTCTTCTCTTCCCACAGGTACTGGGCAGCGTCCTTGCCGTTGAACTTGCCGTCCAGCGTCACTTCGAACAGGATGGCGCCCACCACGCGGTCACCGGTGAAGGCCGGGCTGGAAACGATGCGCTCGCGCATCTTGTGCACGAGTTCGAACATTTCCTTGTCGTTGCTGTATTCGCTTTCGTCCACGCCATACAGCTTCAGGGCCTTGGGCGTGCTGCCACCGCTCTGGTCCAGTGCAGCGATGAAGCCCTGGCCCTTGGCGACGCGGTCGCGTTGTTCAGTGGTGATTGACATGGCGGGAGTCTCTCCTCAGTGAAAGGTGGGTGTTGCCGACCTGGCGTACAGCCCCGTAAACCTCACAGGTGCCTGCCCCGATCAGCCCGCAAACGATTTTAACAGGCAATCGCATCGCCCACCGGGATGCCCGTACGCGCCCCTCCAGGTCTGCGGCACCGCGCCATGAATGTCATTCAACCCGTTGATATCCCTTTGGAAACGGGCAGGGTTGTCTCTCTGGGACAGCGATTCTGTGCCATGCCGGAGCTCCATGCAAGGCAAGCCACCTGTGCGAAAGACGACCTCGGGTGGAAAGCTGGGTTTACGGAAGACGACTCCGGGTGGGGCGGCACGGGGAGCGGGGGACTCCTGCGGCTCATACACTCACTGCGGTTTTGATGCCCACGACCTTCGTCGTGGTCAACAAACCCGCAGGCCTATAACACTTCCCGACAACCGGGCTGACGCCCGCCCGTCAGGAAGTGTTCACGGCTACCGTGAAATCGCCGCAGGAGCCCCCCGCTCCCCGCACCGCTTCCCAAGCTCGCCATATCGCGGCTTCGACCGGGCTGGCAATTATTCCCTTGAGCAAGGTTTGCCCACCTTTGACGGGCAAAAGGACACCTTTCGCAGGCCCGAGCCAGACTGGAGTACTGATCCAGTAAAGCCATGGAGGAATTCACCGATCCTGGTCAGACCCTGCAAAAGATGAAGAATGCCTTTCCCGGGACTGGAGCCACTGCCCTCCAGGACAAGCGCCCCGGAGCGGGATGCCACTGCGGCGATTTCGCGGTAGGCGTGAACGACTTTCTGACAGTCGGGGCGCAGCCCCGATTGTCGGAAAGTGTTTTAGCCCTGGAGGTTTGTTGACCACGACGCAGGTCGTGGGCAACAAAGCTTCAGTGAGCGTATGAGCCGCAGGGGCATACCGCTCCGGGGCGCGTGCCACAACGAAGTCGTCTTCCATGAAACCCGCACCGTCACAACGAAGCCGTCTTCCATGAAACCCGCACTGTCACAGCGGAGAGGCCTTCCATGGAACCCGCACCCTCGCAGCGAAGTCATCTTCCCAGCCGCAAAAAAGAAACGGCCGCCAGCCCCGAAAGGAACCAGCGACCGCCCATTCACCCGCAGAAGGAAGATCCCGCCAAAACAGGAGTCTTCCCCCGGCGTCAGACCACACTCAATGCGGGCTGCCGATCCGGATGATCTTCAGGTTGTTGGTACCACCCGACTTGCCAACCGGCTCGCCCACGGTGATCACCACCAGATCGCCCCGCTTCACCAGACCATTTTCCAGCATCAGCCGCTCCACATCCGCCAGCACCGCCGGCATGTCGTACGAACGGTACTGCATCGCAACCGGATGGCACTCGCGGAACAGCGTCATGCGGCGACGCGAACTCTCTTCCGGCGTCAGCGCATAGACCGGAATACCCGAATCGATACGCGTGATCCACAGCGCCGTCGAACCCGACTGCGTCAGCGACACGATGGCGCTGGCCCGCATGTGGTGCGCCGCAAACAGCGCCGCCATCGCGATCGACTGGTCGATACGCGTGAACGTCCGGTCCAGGAATGCCGTGTCGAAGCCCATGGCATGGTCGGCCTTGTCGGCCTCGGCGCAGGCCTCGGCCATCGCCTTCACCGTCTCGACCGGGTACTTGCCGGCAGCCGTCTCGGCCGACAGCATCACCGCGTCGGTACCATCCAGCACCGCATTGGCCACGTCGGAAATCTCCGCACGCGTCGGCACCGGCGACTCGATCATCGACTCCATCATCTGCGTGGCCGTGATGGCGATCTTGTTCAGGTTCTTGGCCATGCGGATCATGCGTTTCTGCAGGGCCGGAACCGCCGCATCACCCACTTCCACCGCCAGGTCACCCCGGGCCACCATGATGCCGTCCGACGACTTCAGGATCTCTTCCAGATTGCCGATGGCCTCGTAGCGCTCGATCTTGGCGATCATCAGCGCCTTGCCGCCGGCAGCGCGGTTCAGCTCGCGCGCCATGTACATGTCGGCCGCATTGCGCGGGAACGACACGGCCATGAAGTCGGCCTGGAAGCTGACGGCCGTCTTGATGTCGTCCATGTCCTTGGCCGTCAGCGCCGGCGCCGACAGGCCACCGCCCTGGCGGTTGATGCCCTTGCGGTCGGACAGCACACCACCCAGAATGGTCTCGCACTCGATGCGGCTGTCGGACACGCGCAGCACGCGCATGGTCATCCGGCCATCGTTGAGCAGCAGGGTGTCGCCCGGGTGCACGTCGTTGACCAGCTCCTTGTAGTCCAGCCCCACCACGCTCTGGTCGCCCAGCTCGGTGTGGATGTCGAAGGCAAACGGGTCACCCGGGTTCAGGTTGATCTTGCCGTCGGCAAACTTGCCGATACGGATTTTCGGGCCCTGCAGGTCGGCCAGCACGCCCACGTCGGTACCGATGCCCACCGCGACCTCGCGCACCAGACGAACCGTCTCGGTGTGCTGTTCGGCCGTACCATGGGAAAAGTTGACCCGGACGACGTTGACCCCTGCCTTGAACAGCCGGGCCAGCACCTCGGGCGAATTGGATGCCGGTCCAAGCGTGGCAACGATCTTGGTGGCACGGGGAATAGTGATCATGGCGCAGCTTCCTCCCTGAATAGTGACGGCGTCTCGCCCGGGGTACGACGGCCCGATGCCCTGTAAAAGTCTGGCACGTCTGCCCCTGTGGCAGTCAGCCAGAGCGTCCCTGGACGGCGTTGCGCCCCTCAATTCTGAACCAACTGGCATTATGCTGCAGAATTTCACATCATTGGCCTGTTGATTAATTGCAGCCCAGCCGCACCTGTGCACGGGCCCCTTTTCTGTGGGTTTACCCCAACAGGAATGACCATCGGGCGCATCCGGGCGCCATCAATCATTCACCATAATGATGACTCCCTTCGCCATCCTCGACGATCCCGAAGAGCTGCTCGAATACGCCCGCCCCATGGCCGGCCAGCCGGACCGGCAGGAAGCCATCCTGGCCATCGATGCCGTGCACTGCGCGGCCTGCACGCAGACGCTGGCCGCCGCCATCGATGACGCGCACGCCCGCATCGAGGTCAATGTGGTCTCGCGCCGCGCCCGGCTGGAGTGGGAGCCGGCCCACCATGCCGCCAGCGCGCTGCTGCAGCGGCTGGCCGACATCGGCTACGAGCCGCGCCCCCTGCCGCTGGACATGGTGGAGCGGGCCGATCCGCGCCCCCGCCGCCGGGCGCTGTGGCGAATGCTGGTGGGCGTGCTGTGCATGATGCAGGTGATGATGTTCTCCATCCCCCGCTACCTGGGGGGCGAGCAGATCCCGCCCGACCTGCAGCAGCTGCTGATCTGGGCCGAGGCCATGCTCACCATTCCGGCGCTGCTGTTTGCAGCCGGGCCGTTCTTCTCGGCCGCCTGGCGTGACACCCGGCAGAGACGCATCGGCATGGACACGCCGGTGGCACTGGGCATTGCCATCACGGTCATCACCAGCGTCGTGGCCTTTTATCAGGGGCACGAGGTCTATTTCGATTCGGTGACGATGATCATCGGCCTGCTGCTGGTGGCCCGCTGGCTCGAATCCCGTGCCCGCGAGAAGGCCGCCGCCGGCCTGGGCAACAGTCTGGCCCGGCTGCCCGAAGCAGCCGACCGCCTGCGCCCCGACGGCAGCATCGAGCGCGTCTCGCGCCGACGCCTGCAACCCGGCGACCACATCTCGGTGCCGGCCGGCACCACCTTTGCCGTGGATGGCCTGATTCTTGAAGGCCAGAGCGAGGTGGACGAGTCGCTGCTGACGGGGGAATCCGAACCACAGCCACGCGGGCCGGGCATGCCGGTGGTGTCGGGCAGCCTGAACCTGCGCGATCCGCTCATCGTCGAAGTGACGCACCGCGCCGCCGATTCGCGGCTGGCCGAACTGAACCGGCTGATCGAGCGGGCCTCCACCAGCCGCCCATCGGTGCTGCGCACGGCCGACCGCTATGCCGGCCCCTTCCTCGTGGCGGTGCTGCTGATCGCCCTGGCGGCCGGTATCGGCTGGTGGTTCATCGATCCGGCGCGGGCACCGTGGGTTGCCGCCGCCGTGCTGATCGTCACCTGCCCGTGCGCACTGGCCCTGGCGGCCCCGTCCGCTCTGCTGGCCACGCTGGGCGGACTGGCGCGACGCGGCATCATCATCGACCGCAGTGACACACTGGAAAGCCTGGCGCAAAGCCGCGTGATGCTGTTCGACAAGACCGGCACGCTCAGCACCAGCACCCCCACACTGACCGTGGCCGGCACCTCCCCCGGCCTGACGGCCGCCGACGCACTGCAGCTGGCCGCCCGCATCGAGCGCAGCTCACTGCATCCGGTGGCAAGAGCGTTTGCGGAGGCGGCCGGCAAGGTGCTGAAAACGGATGTGACATCCACAGTCACAACAGCGGAATCCACAGTCACGACAGCAGAAGATGGGGTCGCACCAGAAGGCACACAGCCCAAACCCGAGAACGCGGCAGCGCCACCAGAAATCACGCAGCCCAAAGCCGATGGCACTGTGTCCGAGGCTTCGGCAACGGCATCGCCCCCTCTACCGGCAGAACTAGCCTTCGGCGAGGCCCGCATTCTGGAAGTGACCAACATCCCCAGCGGTGGTCTGCAGGCCCGGTTCGACCTCGGGGGTATGCTCTGGGATGCAAGCATCATCCCTGAACATGCATTTATCAGCCTGCATCTTCAGCCAATACACACTGAAGAAACGGCAACCGCAACACAGGAGCACCGGACAGCCGACGCAGGCAATGCATCGCAGACCTCCCGAACGTACACGGCCATACCCCAACAATCGTCCCAACAATCACCCCAACAACCTTCCCGGCAACCCTCCCCTCCCCCCCCTCTGCAGCCCCCCCTGCACGCCCGCTTCCACCTGCAGGAAACCCTGCGTCCCGGTGCGGCCACCACGGTGCAGCAGCTGCGGGCCGACGGTGTACAGTGCCTGATCGTCTCGGGCGACCACCCGGAACGGGTGAGGCAGCTGGGCCGGCAGCTGGAGCTTGCCGATGAGGCCCTGCACGCCGGCGCACGGCCCGAGGACAAGCTGGCGCTGATGCAGCACCTGCAGCAGCAGGGGCAGCGCGTCACCATGGTGGGCGATGGCGTCAACGATGCGCCGGTACTGTCGCGGGCCGATGTGTCGGTGTCACTGGCCAGTGCAGCACCGCTGGCGCAGCATCACGCCGACATTCTGCTGCTGTCCGAACGGCTGGATGGCCTGCTGGCGGCCCGGCAGGCCGCCCGGCGGGCACTGGCCATCGTGCACCAGAACCTGATCTTCTCCTGCCTCTACAATGTGCTGGCCATTCCACTGGCGGTGGCCGGCCTGGTGCCCCCCTGGCTGGCGGGTCTGGGCATGGCCGGCAGTTCGCTGGTGGTGGTGCTCAACGCGCTGCGCGCCGCACGCTGAGCTGCCCACGCTCCCCGTCCATGCAGCTCCGTTTCCCCGCCCACGCAGCGCCATGCGCGCGGCCTGGGCTGCATTTCCCGATCCGCATTCCCTGCCCCCGCTCACAAGTCCCCCTGCCCCCGGCCCACATTCCCTAGCCCGAGCTTCCGGCCCGGCATGGCCGGAACACCATCGCCCCTGCCACACCGCTCCATCATGGACATTCTCTACACCCTCATCCCCCTGTCCGTCGTGCTGATCCTGGCCATCCTGGGCTTTCTGGCCTGGGCCGTGTACGGCGGCCAGTTCGAGGACCTGGACGCCGAGGCCGAGCGCATCCTGCTGGACGATGACCGCGCCGCACCTCCCCGTCCGCAGGAGGCATCACAACCACCAGCCGCGACACCTGTCAGCACTGCGGAAGCGCCAGTCGCCCCACCGCCACAGCGATCCTGAGCGACGCTGCAACCACGCCACAGCCCCCTTCCTGCCCCCGACTCTGCCCAAGCTGTCATCCAGCCACCCTGCCCGTCTGTTCCGGCCATTTCTGCGACCGGTCTCTGACGAGAACGCTTCTCATCCGCTGCCAAAAACCAGCCAACACAGCGTTTCTGTCGACAAAACTGCCGACCTGTAACGGTTCGCATCGCCCGTTCGGCGGCCTGACTGTTAACGATCCGACCGACGTTGACCTATATCAAGGCAACCTTTCACATCTGAAAGATCATCGGTGCATGGACCGTGGCAGAACTTCGGCCTGCGTGGGCGCATCGCCGTCGCACGCCGGCAGCGCCATGCTTCCCGGTCATCCGGTTTTCCCCGCCTGCCCCCTCATGGCAGGCCGCACGGAATAGCCGTCCATGCTCTGAGTTATCCGCGTTTTTCACAACGTGTTTTCGCCGGCACACACAACATGACTACATCCCCACCCGCCCCCGTCGAATGGAACGACAAGGTCGTCCGCCAGTTCACCATCATGACCATCGTCTGGGGCGTGGTGGGCATGGCGGTCGGCGTCTACATCGCCGCCGAGCTGGCCTTCCCCGCCCTGAACCTCGGTCTGCCCTGGACCAGCTTCGGGCGCCTGCGCCCGCTGCACACCAACGCGGTGATCTTCGCCTTCGGCGGCTGCGGCCTGATGGCCACGGCCTATCACACGGTGCAGCGCACCTCGCACGTGCCGCTGTTCGCGCCCAGGCTGGCGGCCTTCTCGTTCTGGGGCTGGCAGGCCGTCATCGTCGGTGCCGCCATCTCGCTGCCGCTGGGCTACACCCAGGCCAAGGAATATGCCGAGCTGGAATGGCCGCTCGACATCCTGATCGCTGCGGTCTGGGTGGCCTTTGCCATCTGCTTCTTCGGCACGCTGGTCAAGCGCCGGGTCAAGCACATCTACGTGGCCAACTGGTTCTACGGCGGCTTCATCCTGGCCGTGGCGCTGCTGCACATCGTCAACAACGCCTCCATCCCGGCCGGCCTCATGAAGTCCTACCCGGTCTACGGCGGCGTGCAGGACGCCATGGTGCAGTGGTGGTATGGCCACAACGCGGTGGGCTTCTTCCTCACCGCCGGCTTCCTGGGCATGATGTACTACTTCGTGCCCA
Source organism: Lautropia dentalis (assembly GCF_003892345.1). Classification (GTDB taxonomy): domain Bacteria; phylum Pseudomonadota; class Gammaproteobacteria; order Burkholderiales; family Burkholderiaceae_E; genus Lautropia; species Lautropia dentalis. The sequence goes on along the minus strand of NZ_RRUE01000002.1, from coordinate 1,601,812 downwards.
AGCAGATCGGCCGCCCCATCTATTCGTATCGCCTGTCCATCGTCCACTTCTGGGCACTCATCTTCACCTACATGTGGGCAGGTCCGCACCACCTGCACTACACCGCCCTGCCCGACTGGACCCAGTCGCTGGGCATGGTCTTCTCGCTCATCCTGTTCGCACCGTCCTGGGGCGGCATGATCAACGGCATCATGACGCTGTCGGGCGCCTGGCACCGTCTGCGTGAAGATCCCATCCTGCGCTTCCTGATCGTGGCCCTGTCGTTCTACGGCATGTCCACCTTCGAAGGCCCGATGATGGCCATCAAGACCGTCAACGCGCTGTCGCACTACACCGACTGGACCATCGGCCACGTGCACTCCGGTGCGCTGGGCTGGGTGGGCCTGATCACCATGGGCAGCCTGTACTACCTGATTCCGCGCCTGTGGGGCCGCAACCAGATGTACAGCACCAGCCTGATCGAGCTGCACTTCTGGCTGGCCACCATCGGCATCGCCCTGTACGCCATCGCCCTGTGGGTGGCCGGCGTCACCCAGGGCCTGATGTGGCGCGCCCTGGAGCCGGACGGCACCCTGACCTACACCTTCGCCGAATCGGTGAAAGCCAGCTTCCCGTACTACGTCGTCCGCCTGATCGGTGGCGTGCTGTACCTGAGCGGCATGGTCATCATGGCCTACAACACCTGGCGTACCGTGCGCGGTGACACCACGGCGGCCCCGCTGCCGGCCGAGGCCGAAGCCGCACCGGCCGTCCAGCCCGTTCCGCAACTGAACACCGTCCAACAGGGTCACTGAACCGCCGCCAGCGCCCGCCCCGCCTCCGGTTTTCCCGCCACGGGCCGGTTCCGTCCGGCCGGTGCGGGGGGTGGTGCGCCCAAGGGTCCTTCAAGGAAGCTCCGATGAAACTCTCTCACGAAACCATTGAAACCAACCCCTGGCTGATGATCGTGCTGATCGTGCTGGTGGTGTCGGTCGGCGGTCTGGTGCAGATCGTGCCGCTGTTCTTCCAGCGTTCCACCACCGAGCCACTGCCGGGCATGACGCCGCCCAGCGCGCTGCAGGTGGCCGGCCGCGACATCTTCGTGCGCGAGGGCTGCTACAACTGCCACTCGCAGATGATCCGCCCGATGCGTGCCGAAACCCTGCGCTATGGCCCCTACTCGGTGGCCGGCGAGTCGGTCTGGGATCACCCGTTCCAGTGGGGCAGCAAGCGTACCGGCCCCGACCTGGCCCGCGTGGGTGGCCGCTACAGCGACGACTGGCACATCGCCCACCTGAACGACCCGCGCAGCGTGGTGCCCGAGTCCAACATGCCGGCCTATCCGTGGCTGGAAACCCAGATGGTCGATGCCTCCTCCATCAAACGGCACATGGAATCGCTGCGCGCCGTGGGCGTGCCGTTCACCGACGAGGCCATTGCCGGTGCCGAAGAGGAAGTGAAGGACAAGACCGAACAGCAGGCGCTGATCGCCTTCCTGCAGGGTCTGGGCCGCGTGCGTCCGCAGAACCAGTGAGCGGAGCCGTCACATGGACATCAACACGCTACGGGGAATCATCACCCTCCTGCTGATCCTGGTCTTCATCGGCATCGTCATCTATGCCTGGTCCAGAAAAAACAAGGCCCGCTTCGACGAAGCGGCAATGCTCCCGCTGAACGAACCCAACGAACCGAACGAGGCGAAACATGGCTGATTTTGTATCCGACTTCTGGTCATATTACGTCATCGCGCTGTCGGTCTTCGGCATCGTCTTCTGCCTGTTCGTCCTGATCAGCAACAGCCGCCGGCCCGAGCCGACGGCCGACAACACCACCGGCCACGTCTGGGACGGTGACATCCGCGAGGCCAACAATCCCCTGCCCCGCTGGTGGATGATCCTCTTCCTGGTCACCGTGGCCTTCAGCATCGGCTACCTGATCTACTACCCGGGGCTGGGCAAGTTCCCCGGCATCGGCGGCTGGACCTCGGTGCGCCAGTACCACGAGGAGCGTGCGCAGCTGGAAGCCAGCGTGGCCCCCATCTACGCCAGCTTTGCCGGCAAGTCACCCGACGAGCTGATGAACAACCCCGAGGCACTGGCCATCGGCCAGCGGCTGTTCCTGAACAACTGCGCCCAGTGCCACGGCGCCAACGCCCGCGGGGGCCTGCACTTCCCCAACCTGACCGACGGCGACTGGCTGCACGGCGGTGATTCCGAAGCCATCGTCGAGACCATCACCGAAGGCCGTCACGGGATGATGCCGCCGCAGGCTGCCAACTTCGACAGCCCGGCCGACATCGAGAACACGGCCCAGTACGTGCTGTCGCTGTCCGGCTCGGCCACCGACCCGATCAAGGCCCAGAAAGGCAAGAAAGGCTTCCAGGTCTGCGCGGCCTGCCACGGTCCGGACGGCAAGGGCAACCAGGACATCGGCGCCCCCAACCTGACCGACAAGGTCTGGCTGCACGGCGGTGGCCTGCGTGGCGTGATGTACGCCATCAACAACGGCTTCGACAGCCAGATGCCGGTGTTTGGCGAAACCTTCACGAAGGAACAGATCGACGTGCTGGCCGCGTACGTGATGTCCCTGTCGCACAACAAGAAGAACTGAGCCGTGGAAGAACGCGTCATCCAGGTCCACCGTCCCGCCAAGGACAAGCCCAAGGGGTCGGCCGGCAAGACCGCGGCCGCCCGGGCGGCTGCCGAACAGAAAACCGGCAGCCTGTTCTCCAGCTATGCCGCCCGCGTCAAGATCCAGCCCCGCTCCGTGCGTGGCCGCTATGACAACCTGCGGATCGCGGCCCTGGTCATCACCCAGCTGGTGTTCTTTGGGCTGCCCTGGCTGATGTGGAACGGTCGCCAGGCCGTTCTGTTCGATCTGGATGCGCGCAAGTTCCACCTGTTCGGCGCCGTGCTCTGGCCGCAGGACTTCGTCTACCTGGCGGGCCTGCTGGTGTTCTGCGCCCTCACCCTCTTCTTCGTCACGGCCGTGGCCGGCCGTGTCTGGTGCGGCTACTCCTGCCCGCAGACGGTCTACACCGAAATCTTCCTCTGGATCGAGGCCAAACTCGAAGGCGACGGCCCCAGGCGCCGCAAGCTCGACGATGCCCCCTGGTCCTGGCACAAGCTGCGCGTGCGCGGCACCAAGCACGTGCTGTGGGTGCTGTTCGCGCTGTTCACCGGCTTCACCCTCATCGGCTACTTCGCCCCCATCCGCGACCTGCCGATGCAGATCATCCACCTGGAACTGGGCCCGTGGCAGTGGTTCTGGTTCCTGTTCTACGCCTTTGCCCTGTGGGGCAACGCCGGCTTCCTGCGCGAGCAGGTCTGCACCCACATGTGTCCGTATGCCCGCTTCCAGGGCGCCATGTTCGACAAGGACACCATGATCGTCACCTATGACAAGGAACGTGGCGATCCGCGCGGCTCGCGCTCCAAGAAGGCCGACCCGGCCGCCCTGGGCCTGGGCAGCTGCATCGACTGCGGCCTGTGCGTCGAGGTCTGCCCCACCGGCATCGACATCCGCGACGGCCTGCAGTACCAGTGCATCAGCTGTGCCGCCTGCATCGACGTGTGCAACGGCGTGATGGACAAGATGGGCTATGCCCGTGGCCTGATCCGCTACGCCACCGAGAACGCCCTCACCAACCACCTCGACTCGAAGGCCACCGCCAAACGGATCCTGCGCCCGCGCGTGCTGATCTACGGCCTGATCCTGCTGGTGCTGGCCGGTGCCCTGGTGGGCTCGCTGGTCAGCCGCAACACCCTGCGCGTGGACATCATCCGCGACCGCGGCGCCCTGTCGGGCATTGCCGAAAACGGCGACATCGAGAACACCTACACGCTCAACCTGATGAACACCAGCGAACGGCCGCTGGTGCTGGATCTGGGCGTGACGGGCATGCCGGAGCTGCGCATCGACGGCCAGACCCGCATCGAAGTGCCCGCCACCTCCAACCGCATGGTGCCGCTGGCCATCCACCTGCCCCCCACCACCACCGAACGCCCGGGCTCGCACAACATCGAGATCACGGTCACCCCGGTGCCGCAGGAGGGCGAGGAAGACACCGGCGCCAAGCCACGACGCGAGGGAACCGTGTACATGGTGCCACGCTGATTGCACGCCGCCGGCGGATGCCTCCTTCCAGGCTCCGCCGGTTTGCCATGGGGCCTGCACAACAGCACGCTCTGCGTTCACGCGCTTTCACCCGTTGTCTCCGGCCACTCCCGGTCACCATTTTTTCAGTACCCTGCCCTTTTCACCCGCAACCTTCAGCCTGCGCCGCCAGCGGCCGAAAGTCCGCTTTCCTTCCACGTTCTTCCGTTCGTTGCGTTTCCTCCTGGCGCCCTTTCCGCTATCTGCTTTCCTGCCATGGCCACCCAGTCCACCCCATCCCTGCCTCCGCAGCAACCCGCACAGCCCGTCAAGGCGTTTTCGCAGCCACTGATGTGGCTGGTGGTCGGCATCCCGGCCGCCACCGTGGTGGCCGGTCTGTGCACCCTGTGGATTGCCATCGAGCACGCCGACCGCCCCATCGCCACCGACTACGTCAAGCAGGGCATGGCCGTCTCGACCGACTCCCGCCGCGAACAGCACGCCGTCGAGCTGGGCGTGGCCGGCACGCTCGACATGCAGATGACGGGCAACGACACCCTGCAGGTCCGGCTGGTCATGACGCCTCCCGCGCCTCCCGCGCCTGCCCGGCTGGCCGGAACCACGGCTGCCACACCTGCCCCTGGTGGGGCGGCACGCACGGGAACGCCCGCAGCTGCCACACCGGCGGACGCAACCAGCACAGCCGCTGGCAGCGCCCCCGCCAGTGCAGCAGCATCCACAAGCGCAACAGCATCCACGAACGCAACAGCGTCCACGAGTGGTGGCACACCGGCCAGCGCCCCCCTGCCCGTTCCCCAGAAACTGCGCCTGCTGCATCCATCCGACCCGGGCAACGACATCACACTCTTCCTGCTGCCCGACGGCGAGGGGCGCTGGCAGGCCCGCCAACCCGTGACCTGGGCGCCCGGCACCCGCTGGCACATCGCCCTGGAAGGCAGCGACTGGCGTCTGCCCCTGGCCGGCCTGCAAACGGTCGAGGCCCTGCAGCACTTCGGCTTCGACGCCCGGCTGGCCGCCCGCCAGGCCAACGAACCCAAACCCGGCGAGCAGTCGGCCTCCGACCCGGTACGCCGCAGGGCGGGGGCAGCCGCTTCCGGAAGTGCCACCGGCACGGCCGGGGCCAGCCAGCCCTCCCCCCGCTGAGGCCCTCATGAACAGCGCCTGGCCCCTGATCTCCGCCGGCCTGCTGATGGGCGCCGGCGGCAGCCTGCACTGCCTGACCATGTGTTCGGGCCTACAGCGCATGACGCTGCGGGGTATTCCCATCGTCACGGTGCGCACGACGGCTGCCAGTTCCACCCGCGCTGGTACCACGCCATCCTCAAACATGGCCCACGCAGCCACGACCACTGCTGCGGGAGCGGGTGCTGCTGGGGCAGGTGCGGGTGTGGGCGCTGGGGCTGGGGCCACGGGCACCGTATCACAGGCTTCCCCCGCCCCTGGTTTCCAGCTGCCCGATGGCCGCTGGTGGCGTTTTCAGGCGGGCCGCGTACTGGGCTATACCCTGCTGGGCGCTATGGCGGGCACGGTGGGCGCTCAGCTGCTGGCCGCCGCCAGCTGGCAGCCGCTGTTCGAATCCATCTGGGCTGGCATGAATGCCCTGCTCGTGCTGCTGGGCCTGTGCCTGCTGGTACTGGGGCGCGAACCGCGCTGGCTGGGCATGCTGGGCAGCCATCTGGCCTCGCGCGCACCGCTGGCCCCCAAGCACCGCACTGAATGGCTGCGGGGCATGCTGTGGGCCCTGCTGCCCTGCGGCCTGCTCTACACGGCACTGGGTACGGCCATTCTGGCGGCCACCCCGCTGGGGGCCGCAGCCGTGATGGCGGCCTTTGCCATCGGCACCAACCTGGGGCTGTTCCTGATGGAAGCCGGTGCCCGCAACGTGCTGGGCCGTGTGCCGGCGCAGGTGGCCTACCGGCTCAATGGCGCGCTGCTGATCCTGCTGGCCGCCGCGGGCCTGACGGCGGCGCTGCATGGCGCGGCCCATCCCTACTGCTGACATGGGCCGCCAGACAGAGCGAGTTCAAAGGCGACACAGCAGACGTGCCGAAGCAATGGACACCTTCAGGGCACAGACCATGTCCATCCTGCTGGCTGCCGACTATTGACTGCTCTGCGACTCCGACCACGGCTCGTGCATGCGCATCATGGCCATGCGGCGGGCGCCTTCGGGCGTCATGTCGAGCATCTGGCGGGTTTCGGGCACGCCCGAGAGCACGCGCAGGCGCTCGTGCGAGATGATCTGCATCTTGCGCTGCTCGACCGAAATCACCCCCTGCTCCTGCAGGCGCGACAGTGTGCGGCTGACCGTTTCGAGCTTCAGGCCCAGATAGTTGCCGATTTCTTCCCGCGTCATGCGCAGGATGAACTGCGACGACGAAAAGCCCCGCCGCATGAACCGGCGCGACAGCTCCAGCAGGAAGGCGCCGATGCGCTCCTCGGCCCGCATGGTGCCCAGCAGCATCATCAGCCCCTGGTCACGGACGATCTCGCGCGAGATGATGCGGTGCACCCGCTGCTGCAGCGGCGGAAACTGCCGGCCGATGGACTCCAGCTCGGAAAACGGCACCACACAGACATCGGCGTCTTCCAGCGCCACGGCGTCGGAGTGGAAGCTGCCACGGCTGATGGCATCGAACCCCAGCACATCACCCGGCATGGGAAAGCCGATGATCTGTTCACGCCCGTCGGGCGACAGCACCCGCGACTTGAAGAAGCCCGCGCGGATGGGGTAGATGGCCTCGAACGGATCGCCAGCCTTGTAGAGATAGGAGCCACGCCGCACGCGCCGCCGGGTCTTGACCATGCCCGAGAGTTTCTCGATTTCGGGGGCACTCAGCCCCTCCACCAGGCACAGGTCGTGCATGCTGCACGACACGCAGGATGACGAGGCAGCCGGCGTGGCAGCAGCCTGTGCCGAGGCAGGAAATTCAGCAGGATAGACGTTCTTCAAGAGGAGAACCTCAGAGTAGGGCCACAACGGCAGGCCATCAGCCAGGCACCAGACCAGACTGTAAAACCATGCCACACAGGAAACCCGCGCAGCACGGAACCAGGACAGCGGCCGGTATGGCCCTGGAACACGTGGGGAAAGAGATAACCAGAAAGACCTGCCGCCCGGGCGGCGCATGAATGCGCCACAGGCACCCACCACAACCCGGCGAATGCCGCACAGCCAGACCCCGAAGACCCTGCCCGCGCCCCGTATGCAGTACCCCACATGACACCACAGTTCATGCGGGGGCACCACCCCCTCGTACCGCGTCCGTCAATTATATGTGGGCGTTGATCAGGATCAAAACCAATACGACACGTTCCGTCATGCTTTACACATGGATACCATGCCGACACTTGAGCAGATTCGCGTCTTCGACCAGCCGGGACCGAGGTATACCTCCTACCCCACGGCCGACCACTTTGCCGAAGCGTTCGATGCCGAGAAGCAGGCCTGGTGGCTGGACAACCGCACGCTGCGCCAGCCGGGGCAGCCCGTCACGGTGTATGTCCACATCCCGTTCTGCGAATCGATCTGCCACTACTGCGCCTGCAACCGCATCGGCACGCGGGACCACGCCCGTGCCGAGGCCTATCTTCATACGCTCAAGCAGGAAATCGCCCTCTACGCCGCCCATCTTCACCAGGATGTGCGCATTTCGCAACTGCACCTGGGTGGCGGCACCCCCACCTTCTTCAGCGACGACCAGCTGGCCGAGCTGCTGCGCACGCTGGACGACACCATCGGCCTGCAGGAGCACGCCGAATGCTCGATCGAGGTGGACCCGCGCACCGTCGACAACACCCGGCTGACCAACATCCGGCAGATGGGGTTCGACCGCATCAGCCTGGGCGTGCAGGACCTGAACCCCGAGGTGCAGGTGGCCATCCATCGCATCCAGCCCGAGAAAATGGTTGTGGCGCTGATGGAACACGCCCACGCGCTGGACTTCAAATCCATCAACATCGATCTCGTCTACGGTCTGCCCAAGCAGACACTCGACAGCCTCGGCCGCACCCTGCACCGCATTGCCGAGCTGCGTCCGGGCCGCATGGCCATCTACGGCTACGCCCACCTGCCCGAACGCTTCAGGGCCCAGCGCCTCATCAAGCGCGAGGACCTGCCCGACCAGACCCAGCGCATGGCCATGGTGCAGCTGGCCATCCAGACACTCAACGGTGCCGGCTACCAGTACATCGGCATGGACCACTTCGCCCTGCCGGAAGATGATCTGAGCGTGGCGCTCAAGCGCGGCACCCTGCGCCGCAACTTCATGGGCTACACCGCCATGCCGGGCGACGACCTGCTCGGCCTGGGGGTGTCGGCCATCAGCGCCATCGGCCCCAGCTACTCGCAGAACCATCGCGAACTCAAGCCGTGGCGCCAGGCCATCGAGGCCGGCCAGCTGGCCACGGCCCGCGGCATCGAGCTGACCAGCGACGACACGCTGCAGCGCGCCGTCATCATGGAGCTGATGTGCCAGGGCCGGCTGGAGTTCCAGTCCATCGGCGACCGCTTCCTGATCGATCCGCAGACCTACTTCCGCCACGAGCTGGACGGCCTGCAGCGCTTCATCGACGCCGGCATGGTCACGCGTGACGATGCGAGCGTGCAGGTCACGCCGCTGGGCCGCTACTTCCTGCGCAGCATTGCCATGGTGTTCGACCGGCACGCCCAGCTGCGCCGGCGCCAGCGCGAGGAACAGGCCCGGCTGGAAGCGGCCGGGGCCACACCGACCGCGGTGGCAGCACGGGCGGCTGCCCATGGGGCTGCGGCACAGAACGGCACCAGAACCGGCATGGCGGCCAATGACGCCGGAAATGCCCCTGCCCCGACGGGTGCGCCAGAAGGCCCCTACACCCACTCGCTGCACAACGACGTGATGCTGGTGGCCAACGACCCCGCAGACCCCTCGGAGCCGCCCGAGCCCATGCCCCTGCCCCGGCGGGTGGTGCCGCTGCGGGATGAGCGGCCGGGGTTGCGGCTGGTGAAGTGACAGGTAATCAGGCCAAAAGGCCGTACTGCAGTCCTGTTGCTGTTCGTCATGGAACCACAGGGTTAAACTAGGGATCCCGCTTGCTCACCGCCAGCAGAACCCCCCTGTGTCACGAAGGAGGCCATCATGACAGCCAATATTCAGGAATTGACCGAAAGCTTCAGGTTCGATTCTGACGAAGCGGAGGCCCGCTTCTACGACGAAGTCGAGCGTGAAATCATCGAAACGCTCGCCAGTAATGAACCCCTGGTCGACGATGACGAGGTCGACAGAGGGGTACGCAGAATAATCACACGAGCATTGGCCTCCAGAGCTGCCAAGGACGAAGCATGACCCTTTTTGCGGTTCGCTGGCATGGCCGCGCACGCCGGCAATATGAAGCTCAACTTGATTACATCGCAAGGGAGTCACCCAAAAACGCAGAGAACATGCGCCGACGGGTCCGCGCCGCACTGAACCTCATCAAAAGTAATCCCAGGCTCAGCCCGGTCAGCCTGCGCGTCACGGGTTCCCGACAGCTGCGCGTCGGCAAGCTGTTATTGTTCTACCGTGTTCACGAGGAGCACATCGAAATCGTGAGTGTGAGACACGGCGCACAGCAGTTCTGAATCATAACAAAGAGACCGCCCTCACGAGGTCGTTACATCAGCCAGGAACCTCAATCTTCCGCATTGAGGTCTGCCATCAGTTCGTCAACGGAGTCGAACCGTTTCAGCCCTCCACGGTCGATTTCGGCAAACGCGGCCAGCGTCTCTGCATTGGGCTGAAACAGCTCTGGCGGTATGCGGCTGTCCATCATGAGAGAACCCCCTTCTGTTGAATACATTCATTAAAAGATAACGATTTGCGATTTCCGTCTTGATTTTACTCAAATAAAATCATTAAGATTTTAGCTATCGTGCCTATAGAAAAAATCAATTCACTGGGCTAGAATCTGCCCTGCTTCGGGACAGGTGACAGCAACGGCCCCGTTCGTAAAAAACAAGTCGTCAAAAAAAGAGCAGCCTGCGGAACACCGTCAGATGCAGGGCGCCTCTCTGCCCAGGGCACGGTTTTGCTGGCCGCTTCACAGGGAGCACAGATGAAAACACCCGAACTGGTGTGCCCGGCGGGCAACCTGGCCATGCTGAAAACGGCCGTGGACAATGGCGCAGACACGGTCTACATGGGGCTGAAGGACGCCACCAATGCGCGCAATTTTCCGGGGCTGAATTTCGACATGAAATCCGCCGCAGAGGGCGTGGCCTATGCGCATGCGCGGGGACGGCAGGTGCTGATGGCCATCAACACCTTTGCGCAGGCGGGTCAGGTGGATCGCTGGAAAACGGCAGTGGACACGGCGGTGACGCTGGGGGCGGATGCGATCATCGTGGCGGACCCGGCGCTGATGGCCTATGCGTGCGAAAAGCACCCCGGGCTGCGGCTGCACATGTCGGTGCAGGGCTCGGCTACCAATTACGAGGCCATCAACCTGATGCAGGAGCTTTTCGGCATACGCCGTGCCGTGCTGCCGCGGGTGCTGACCACCAGCCAGGTGAAGCACGTGATCCAGAACACCGATGTGGAAATCGAGGTGTTCGGCTTTGGCAGCCTGTGCGTGATGGTGGAGGGCCGCTGCATCCTGTCGAGCTATGCCACGGGTGAATCGCCGAACATGCAGGGGGTTTGTTCACCGGCGAAGGCGGTGCGCTGGGAGCAGCTTCCCGATCGCATGGATGTGCGGCTCAATCACATCCTGATCGACCGCTACAGGCCGAAGGAACCGGCGGGCTACCCTACCCTGTGCAAGGGTCGTTTCGAAGTGAACGACGAAATCTATTATGCGCTGGAGGAGCCCACCAGCCTGAATGTGCTGGAGGTGCTGCCCGAGCTGCTGGAAATCGGTGTGTCGGCCATCAAGGTGGAGGGCCGGCAGCGCAGCCAGATGTACACGGCGCAGGTGACCCGTACGCTGCGGCAGGCGCTGGATGCAGCGGCCGCCCATCCGCAGGCGTATCAGGTGAACCCCGTCTGGGCCGGTGCACTGGGCAAGGTGTCGGAAGGCCATCAGTCGACACTGGGCGCCTATAACCGTCCGTGGAAATAGAATCGTCAAAGCAGCAGCCTGCGTCAGGCGGGATTTTCCCCTGATTGAAGCAGGTCTTGAAGCAAGTCGTACACGAGGCCGGCTGGATTCTGCCAGCGTGCGCGTTCAGCCGGAACGGAGAAGAATATGAAACTGTCCCTGGGACCCATCCTGTTTTTCTGGCAGAAGGAAACGCTGCTGGATTTCTACACCGGCATGCTCGATGCGCCGCTGGACGTGATCTATCTGGGCGAGACCGTCTGTTCGCGTCGCCAGAAAATGCGCTTTGCCGACTGGTTCGGTCTCGCAGAAGACCTGGCCGAAAGCGGCAAGGAAATCGTGCTGTCGTCACAGGTGCTGCTGGAGAGCGAATCCGATCTGCGGCGCCTGCGCAAGATTGCCGAACAGGGCAAATTCCGCGTCGAGGCCAATGACATGGGGGCCGTCAAGCTGGCGCGTGAACACGGCATTCCCTTCGTGGCGGGGGCCACGCTGAACATCTACAACGAGGCCACACTTGCCCTCTTCCAGCAACTGGGCGCGTACCGCTGGGTGGCGCCGGCCGAGCTGGGCCACGAGAAAATCGCCGCCATCACGGCCCGTTCGGCGGACATCGAAACCGAAGCCTTTTCATGGGGCAAGATTCCACTGGCCTATTCGTCGCGCTGCTTCACGGCCCGTCATTACAACCTGAACAAGGACCATTGCGAGTTCCGCTGTCTCGATCACGAGCACGGCATCACGATGAATACCCGCGAGCAAAAGCCGTTTCTGACCATCAATGGTATCCAGACCATGTCGTACGGCAGCCAGTGCCTGCTGCCGCATCATCACGAGATGCAGCAGATCGGCATCGACATCATGCGTCTGTCACCGCAGCTGAGCCATATGCCCCGCATCATCGCGCTGCACCGCCAGGTACTGGACGGGCAGGTCACGCTGGCCGACGCGCTGGCCGAACTGGAAACGCTGTCCATCGGTACGCCCGTCGATGGCTACTGGTATGGGCACGCCGGCATCGAAAGCGTGAGGATGCCTGATGGATCTGCCCACATCGCCTCCCAGGTGCCGGCCCATGGCCCCTCCCCTGTACCCGCCCACACGCCCGCCCACGGTCCTGCACAAAGGGCCGTTCACACCACGCACTGAGGAATGCCGCCATGGCGCTGCCTGAAATCATCCTGCCCGCCTGGCTGGGCAACATCATCGGCCATCTGCCGGCCACGCCGCCCCGCTTCGTGCTGGTAACGGCATTGAACTCGATGCTCAAGCGTGGCCTGTTGCCCGCCGAAATGGATTATTTCAACGGCCGGAAATTCGAGATCGATGTGCTGGATGCCGGCCTGAAAATCCGTTTCACGGCAGATGCAGAGCGATTCATCGGCGAAGGCTTCGACGGGCCACCGGACCTGCGTCTGGCTGCCAACGGTATCGATTTCATGCGGATGATCGCCCGCGAGGAAGACCCGGACACGCTGTTCTTCAACCGCAAGCTGCAGATCGAGGGTGATACCGAACTGGGGCTCATCACGAAGAATCTGCTGGACAGTGTGGACTGGTCGGCGCTTCGGCCGTTTTCTTCTGCACAAGGCTGAACAGGGTTCTGCTGGGTCATAACAGCCCCTGATCCACCCACCAGATCACGGGAACCGCCCGACGGCTGCAGCACCGGCGCCACCGGGCGTATGATTCCCTCGCCCTGCCCTCTCGCACACTCGCAGCGACCGGGTAGCGTCCCAAACCTGCCCGCTCGGGATGCCCTGAGCATCACAATTGCCACAGGACCATCGGGCTGATATACCCTGCCCCTGCTTCTGGCACGAGAACACGCCAAGCCCCCATGCGGCACCGGGTCATGCAGGCAAGCGGCAAGAGCCTGCTTTTATCATCACAGCATTGGCGTGAGAAACAACGGGTTTCCCCGGGTTACGATCTGCAAACCGAAATCAGACAATGGCCTGCCCGTTTCACAGGAGCACGTCTGCAAGACCAACCACAGGAAAAAAGATGAAGAAAAAACTGATGACCCTGACCATCCTGTCCGCCCTGACCGCATTGAGGTAGCCTGACTTCCGTAGACACCCACATGAGGGAGAATGGCCATGGAGGGTCAACGGATGAAACAGAATCAGAGTTACACGGCCGAGTTCAGGACGGAGGCCGTCAGGATGGTCCTTGAACAGGGACTTTCGCAAGCCGAGGTCGCCGCCAGGCTGGGGGTTCCGAAGGGGTCACTGGCCAACTGGGTGGTCAAGGCCAAGGGGCCGAGCAAGCCATTCTCGGGTGTGGCCGAGGCCAGCCGCGAGGAGCTTCAGGCCGAGGTGGTGCGACTGCGCCGGGAGCTGGCCCGTGCCGAGATGGAGCGAGAGATCGTAAAAAAGGCCGCCGCGTACTTTGCGAAGGAGTCCCTGCAAGGTACGCGTTCCTGAAGGACAGGGTTCACGGCAAGGGGTACCCGTTGACCGTGGCCTGTCGGGCACTGGAGGTCTCTCGCAGCGGCTATCTGGCCTGGCTCAAGCGCCAGCCCAGCCAACGGGCCAGAGACGACGAGCGCCTGCGTGTTCACATCAGGGCGGCTCACGAGGCGGGGCGCCAGACCTATGGGGTGCTGCGCGTACATGCGCTGTTGCGGCACCAGGGACAGAAGGTCGGACGGGATCGTGTCGGACGTCTACGGCGCGAGATGGGCCTGCGCTGCCGGCAGAAACGCTGCTTTCGCACGACCACGGACTCGGCACACACCTTGCCTGTAGCGCCCAATCTGCTGGCCCAGGACTTCAGTGCCGACGCACCGGGCAAGGTCTGGCTGACAGACATCACCTATGTGCGTACGGATGAAGGCTGGCTGTATCTGGCTGGCGTGAAGGACGTGTTCACTCAGGAGATCGTCGGCTACGCCATGTCGAAGCGCATGACACACGAGCTGACACTGGAGGCTCTGAACCGGGCTGTCCGGTATGCCCGCCCCGAGCCCGGACTACTGCATCATTCCGATCGGGGAAGCCAGTACTGCGCAAGTCGCTACCGTGAAAGACTTGATGCCCTGGGCATGCAGGTGTCGATGTCACGGCGGGGAAACTGCTACGACAACGCACCGATGGAGAGTTTCTGGGGATCACTCAAGAACGAGTTGCTGTACCAGCGGCGTTTCGCCACGCGTGCGCAGGCACGAGCGGCGATCACCGAGCGGATCGAGGTGTTCTACAACCGTCAGCGACTGCACAGTGCACTTGGCCACCAGTCGCCAGTGGCCTTCAGGCAAGGTCTTCTTTGAACGGACTTCACATTAAAGCAACTGTCTACGGTTGACAGTACACCTCAGTTTCCCCAGTACCGGATATTCAAGATCGTGCTCATGGAACAGCCCCCCAAACAGATGTATAAACATAGTATATACATCCTACTAGGTCGGAGACAAGGGCTCGATGTCATCGAGCAGTCGGATGGCTGAAACCTGCGGATACCGGATTTCTCGGACGGCACGCCCTTGAAAGACAACGGCCGCCCCCAACACACAGGCAGCGGCCATTCGTTCAACTCAGGGCCGAATCATGTTCGCTCATGACCCGGCCTGGGAAGGGTCAGAGCGGAATCTTGCAGACCGTTTTCTCATCTGCCGTGAGCACGTCACCATAGGTGTACGTGATCTCGAACTCATCCGGCGGGGTCGACCCATCGTCCTTGGCATTCACGTTCATCCCGAAGCCGTGCACCTTCTTGGCTGCATCATCAGCGCTGTAGCCAGAGATATGGACGCTGAACAAGTACGGCGCACCTTCCACGTCAAGCTTGAGGAAGACGGACCGGAAAAGCTGCGTCATCTTGTAGACATGCACCTTGTCGCCCACGGTGAAGGTCACTTCCCCATCCTTCGCCAGCTTCACCGTACAGTCCGTGGTACCGTCCGACAGATCCTTGCCCACGTAGACACCGGCAGCACATGCAGCGCCAGTTGCAGGATCAAATGAGCGGAAGGGCGTCTGGCACCCCCGATACATCTGCTCATACATGGCCCGGTTGACCAGGGATGGCGTCTGGACATTATTGGCGGGAGCCGTCACAGCTGGCGCGGTCGCAACGGGCGAGTTCGTGGCGGGCGTCGTTGCATCCGGCGTGGTGGCCGGTGCCGATGGAGCAGTCGTGGCGGGCGTGCTTGCAGCCGGCGTGCTGTTGGTCGCGGTCGTCGTGCCACCAGCCGTGCTCGTCGTGGTCGAGCCAGCGCCATTCGTCGCAACCGTTGCGGCCGGCGTGCTGTCGCCGCCGCCACCACCGCCACAGGCGCCAAGAACGGCCGAGATGGCCAGAGCCAGGGCAAGCTTGCTGCCGGATACGAGTTGAGTGTTCATGGTCATTCCAGAAAACAGAAACAAGCGGGAATGTCGATCAGACTCGAAAATGGCCACTGCCTGAAGAGCGGACAGTGGCCATCCATTCAGTTCACCACCGAATCATGCATTTCCATGACTCGGACCGATCTCTCAGAGCGGAACGCGGCAGGTCGATTGAGAATCCGGAGACAACGTGTTACCGAACTTGTACTTGATGTCGAGATGATCCGGTTTCTTATCAGCCTCAGCCCGAGGATCCAGACGCAGCTCGAAGCCGTGAACTTTCCCGTTGGCATCCTCCGCACTATCAGCGCTGATGCCCATGCCCCAGATATGCGGATACTCTGCTGCCAGGGGAGAGCTCTTCGAGTAGAAGAAGTTCTGTGCCAGTTTGAAGGCGTGCACCTCATCGCCCATGGTGTACGTCACTTCGCCATCCCGCGTCAGCCGGACCGTGCAGACCGTCTTGCCGTCCTTCAGATTCTTGCCGACGTAGGTACCGGTGGCGCACGCATAGAAGCCCTCTTCACTCGTGTACGACACAACCGGGCACTGCGAGCGAAGCTGCTCATACATCGCCTGGTTGGACGAAGGCGTCGTCTGGGCGTTGTTGATTGCGGGCGGCGTGGTCGCAGCCGGCGTGGTGGTCGTGGCAGCAGGCGTCGTTGCTGCCGGCGTCGTCGGCGTGCTGCTACCACCGCCACCGCCGCCACAAGCGGTAAGAACAGCCGAGACGGCCACGGCCAGGCTCAGAGACAGTTTGCTGCCGAATGCGTGTTGCTTGCCCATGATGGCTCCCCAGAAAAAGGGTGGAAGTTGCAATGGCGAGCAAACTAACATACCTCGTTTTTCCGACATATGGCATTTTTCCGCACGCAAGATCGGCGGACGAAACCAGCCGACAAGTGCATGAACGCTTCAGAAGCGACCAGTGAAGCCCTCCCCCTCCCCTCATGCACAAATCGGCATAGGGGGCAGCCCTCTGGGCTGCACCCCTGCCACACCACCCGGCATGCGGGTCCGCACCGGGCGGTTCGAGAGAACATTCAGGATGATGCCAGACGGGGCAGGCCAAGACTGTCGAACCATGACAGGGTCAGCACGCTGTTGAGCAGCATCGCACTGTTGTGCCACCAGCGCCGGCTGTTTGCCGCCACTTTCCGGGAGAGCTGACGCTCTCCCGGAGGTAGTGGGGGGGCTGGAAGGCCCCCCGGATCAGGCAATCGTACAATTTGCCTGGCAGGCAATGTCTCTGACCACTCGACATCGGTCACGATGACCGGACTGCGCGGTCACGATGCCGGAATCGTCGGTCACGATCATCGGAATACGCATCCTCTCGTTCGGTCCTTCGCCTGACCTGTGTCCCATCATGGGGCTGGTCCTGCTACTACGACCTCTGCTGACTTCTCGCTCCGGCTCGACACCGTCGCCCTTTCGAGCATAAGGCGAGATCTCCCCAGGTAAGAACGCACACCTTCTCTGCACGACCGCCGGATTTACGTCACCTCGCCTTGGCCACAAGAGCTTCGCGGTTACATGCCCGTTCGCCCTGCTCGGCAACGCCTTGTATCCGGTTCTTGTACATCGGCCCGCAGATTACGCTCCACGCTTCCTTCCCACACTCGGTCGCCCTTGTGCAGTTGCGCTTCACTTCACTCACTGTGGCCAGCTTGTGGCGGGACTTGCACCCGCAGGTGTGCGCCCATGCTGGGCGCACAACAGAAAGGCCCTGCATCCGCATGCGCGGTGCAGGGCCTGTCCGTGGTGACGTCCCGGATCCGGATGAGCGCCGGACCCGGTCAGATCATCAGCCGGCAGCTGCTTCCAGGGCAGCCACAGCCGGCAGGGTGCGGCCTTCCAGGAACTCCAGGAAGGCGCCACCACCGGTAGAGATGTAGCTGATCTGGTCGGTGATGCCGAACTTGGCAATGGCCGCCAGGGTGTCACCACCACCCGCGATCGAGAAGCCCTTGGAGGCCGCAATGGCGCGGGCCAGGGTCTCGGTGCCCTTGGCAAAGGCGTCGAACTCGAACACGCCGACCGGGCCGTTCCAGACGATGGTGCCCGCGGACTTCAGCTGCTCGGCCAGCTTGGCAGCCGTCTTGGGACCAATGTCCAGAATCATGTCGTCTTCAGCCACGTCCTTGGCGGCCTTGACGGTAGCCGGGGCGTCCGCAGCGAAGGTCTTGGCCACCACCACATCTTCGGGGATGGGCACTTCGGCGCCACGGGCCTTCATCTTCTCGATGATCTTCTTGGCGTCGCCCACCAGGTCGGGCTCGGCCAGGGACTTGCCGATGGGCAGGCCGGCAGCTAGCATGAAGGTGTTGGCAATGCCGCCACCCACGATCAGCTGGTCGACCTTGTCGGCCAGGGAGTCGAGAATGGTGAGCTTGGTGGAGACCTTGGAACCAGCCACGATGGCAACCATCGGGTGAGCCGGGTTGTGCAGGGCCTTGCCCAGGGCGTCCAGCTCGGCGGCCAGCAGCGGGCCGGCAGCGGCTTCCTTGGCGAAGCGGGCGATGCCGTGGGTGGAGGCCTCGGCGCGGTGAGCGGTGCCGAAGGCGTCGTTCACGTAGACGTCGCACAGGGCGGCGTATTTCTTGGCCAGGGCTTCGTCGTCTTTCTTCTCGCCCTTGTTGCAGCGGGTGTTTTCCAGCACCACCACATCACCCGGGGCCAGCGGGAAACCGCCATCCAGGTAGTCGGCCTGCAGGCGCACGGGGCGGCCCAGCAGTTCCTCCAGGCGCTTGGCCACAGGAGCCAGCGAGTCCTCGGGCTTGAATTCGCCCTCTTTCGGACGGCCCAGGTGGGAGGTGACCATGACGGCGGCGCCCTTGTCCAGCGCGGCCTTGATGGCAGGCACCGAAGCCCGGATGCGGGTGTCGTCGGTGATGTTGCGGTTCTCATCCAGCGGGACGTTGAAGTCGCTGCGGATGAAGACTTTCTTGCCTTTCAGGTCGAGGTCTGCCAGTCGCTTGAATTTCATCGTGTTCTCCATGACAGGCCAGTCAATGGGAGGATGCGGCATTCACTGACCCGGGAATTCGGTCGGCAGGGCCATCAGGGCCTCTGCACAGATGTCTGGGTGGCGGCCGGCCAACAGGTTTCCGTGGACACGGAAGGATCCAAAGGCCGGCCGGGCCACAAGGCTGCCGAGGCGCACCGCCCGGGCGGCGCCGGCGTGTCCTGCACGCGGCAAGGACACCGACACCGTCAGGCCGACACGCTGCGGCAGCCGGACACCCTGCCCTTTCGGGCGGGGTGCCGTGATGCACCGATCACTTGGCGTTCATCAGCGCAACGGTGGTGTCGAGCATCCGGTTGGAGAAGCCCCACTCGTTGTCGTACCAGCTGGTGACCTTCACCAGACGGCCGCTGACCTTGGTCAGGGTACTGTCGAAGGTGGAGGATGCCGGGTTGTGGTTGAAGTCGACCGAAACCAGCGGCTGATCGTTGTAGTTCAGGATACCTTTCAGCTCCTTCGACTCCGAAGCCTCTTTCATGATCTTGTTGATCTCTTCGACCGTGGTGTCACGGGCGGCGATGAACGACAGATCGACGAAGGAGACGTTGATGGTCGGCACGCGCACGGCAAAGCCATCCAGCTTGCCATTCAGCTCGGGCAGCACCAGGCCAACGGCGGCAGCGGCACCGGTCTTGGTCGGGATCATCGACTGGGTGGCCGAACGGGCGCGACGCAGGTCGGAGTGATAGACGTCGGTCAGCACCTGGTCGTTGGTGAAGGCGTGGATGGTGGTCATCAGGCCGTTGAGCAGGCCGATCTTGTCCTGCAGCGGCTTGACCATCGGAGCCAGGCAGTTGGTGGTGCACGAGGCGTTCGAGATGACGGTATCCGAAGCCTTCAGCACGCCCTGGTTGACGCCATAGACGATGGTGGCGTCCACGTCCTTGCCGCCGGGGGCAGAGATGATGACTTTCTTGGCGCCACCGGCCAGGTGGGCGCTGGCTTTTTCCTTGGAGGTGAACAGGCCGGTGCACTCCAGCACCACGTCCACGTTCAGATCCTTCCAGGGCAGTTTGCTGGGATCACGCTCGGCCAGCACCTTGATCTTGTCGCCATTGACGACCAGGTAGTCACCCTCGACCTTGACATCACCATTGAACTTGCCATGGGCGGTGTCGTACTGGGTCAGGTGGGCATTGGTTTCCGGCTTGCCGAGATCATTGATGGCGACGATCTCGATGTCGTGCTTCTTGCCACCTTCATAGTGGGCACGCAGCACATTGCGGCCAATCCGGCCATAACCATTGATTGCAACGCGAATCGTCATTTCTACTTTCCTCTGTGAGTGAAGGATCAGAGTCCCAGCACCTGTCGCACGGTGTCGGCGACGTTGTCGGCGGTCATGCCGAAGTGCTGGTTGAGTACCGATGCGGGTGCCGATTCGCCGAAGCGATCGATCCCGACTACCGCCTCGGGGCGGTATTTCCACCAGAAATCGGTGACACCGGCTTCCACGGCAATGCGTGGAAGGTCGTCTGGCAACAGACGGCGTTTGTAGGCCACGTCCTGCTGGTCGAAGGTGGTGGTGGATGGCATGGAGACCACGCGTACCCGGATCTTCTCTTCCGCCAGCTGGGCGGCGGCGGCCAGCGCCAGCGACACTTCCGAGCCGGTGGCGATGATCACGGCCTTCGCGCCACGCGGGGCGTGCACGGCGTAGGCGCCGCGGCGGATCAGGTCCACATCCACCACCTCCCGCTCGATGAAGGGCAGGTTCTGCCGCGACAGCAGCAGGCAGGTGGGCTTTTCTTCGTTTTCGATGGCGGCCTGCCAGGCAATGGCGGTTTCCACCGAATCGGCCGGGCGCCACACGTCCATGTTGGGGATGAGGCGCAGGCTGGCGGCCGTTTCCACCGGCTGGTGGGTGGGTCCGTCCTCACCCAGGCCGATGGAGTCGTGCGTGAACACGTGGATGACGCGCAGCTTGCTGAGCGCGGCCACGCGCAGGGCGTTGCGGGCGTAGTCGGAGAACACCAGGAAGGTGCCACCGTACGGGATGAAGCCCCCATGCAACGCCAGGCCGTTCATGAGGGCGGCCATGCCGAATTCGCGCACGCCGTAGTTGATGTGCCGGCCGCCGTTGAGGTCCGACGCACTGTCGGGCGACGGACGCAGGTTCTCGACGCCCTTCCAGACGGTGAGGTTGCTGCCGGTGAGGTCGGCCGAACCGCCGATCAGCTCCGGCAGAGCCGGGCCGAGGTAGTTCAGCGCCAGCTGGGAGGCCTTGCGGGTGGCCACGGTCTGGGCTTCCATGACCGTGTCCATCACGAGGTTGTCCATGATGTCTTCCCAGTCGGCCGGCAGCACGCCCCGCATGCGGCGCTCCAGCTCGGCAGCCTCTTCCGGATACGCAGCGGCGTAGGCGGCGAAGGCATCCTGCCAGCGGGCATGGCGCTCGGCGCCGACCTGGGTGGCATCCCATGCGGCGTACAGGTCGGCCGGGATGACGAACGGGGGCTCGGACCAGCCCAGCTCGCGGCGGGTGGCGGCGATCTCGTCGGCCCCCAGGGCCTCGCCGTGGGCCTTGGCCGTACCGGCGCGGTTGGGTGATCCCTTGCCGATGACGGTCTTGCAGATGATGATCGTGGGGGCGAAGCGGCGCTCGCCATCGCCCAGTTCACGGCCGTTCGAACCCCAGTCGCGGGCCTGCGCGATGGCCTCGCCCACGGCCCAGGCATCGTGCCCGTCCACGGCGTCGATGACGTTCCAGCCATAGGACTGGAAGCGCGCGGGCACATCGTCGCGGTACCAGCCCTGCACGTTGCCGTCGATGGAGATGCCGTTGTCGTCGTACAGCACCACCAGTTTGGAGAGGCGATGCACGCCGGCCAGGGCACAGGCCTCGTGCGAGATGCCTTCCATCAGGCAGCCGTCACCGGCAAAGACCCAGGTGAAGTGATCGACGATGGTGTGACCGGGACGGTTGAACTCGCCGGCCAGCAGTTTTTCGGCCAGCGCCATGCCGACCGCATTGGCCAGCCCCTGCCCCAGCGGGCCGGTGGTGGTTTCCACGCCCGGGGTCACGCCCACTTCGGGGTGGCCGGGGGTTTTGGAATGCAGCTGGCGGAAGTTCTGGATGTCGTCGATGGAGAGGTCGTAACCGCTCAGGTGCAGCAGCGCGTACAGCAGCATCGAGCCATGACCATTGGAGAGCACGAAGCGGTCGCGGTCGAACCAGGTGGGATCGGCCGGGCTGTGCTTGAGGTGCGCCGACCACAGGGCCACGGCGATGTCGGCCATGCCCATCGGCATGCCGGGGTGGCCGGACTTCGCCTTCTCGATGGCATCCATGGCCAGCACGCGCACGGCGTTGGCCATGCGGCGGGCGGTGTCGGGCTGCGGGAAGGCGGGCCAGCCAGTGCTGACGAAGGTCTCGGCCGTGCCGTCCAGATGCACGTCATCGACCTCGGTCACACCGTCGGTCCATCCTGCCTCGGGCGCGGGGTCGTCTGCGTTGTCGGTGAAGGATTCGCCCCCGTCGTGCGGAGTGTGATTCAGCCCGTCGGCTGACGATGATTCGGGGGGGAACGAATGGATGGTCATGGCAGAAAGGGACGAATGAAGCTGAAAAAGCGGGTCTCTGCACAGTATACTGGACGCCAATGTAACAGCTATTTGCATTCCCTGCAGGGGAAGCCCTGCAGTGCTGTGCGAGCATGGCCGCCAGGCATTCACTGCGTTGCGCGGAAGCATTCAGGCAACGAATCATGGGCGCCTCGACGGCATGCCGGGTCTCCGTGCAGGCCCCGGGCAAGGATCTCTCTCATGACTCCCCGCATACATCTTCCCTCACTGCTTTCCCAGGAGCATCCCCTCCCGCAGACGCTGGCCGATCTGCCCCTCCAGCCCCTGGACGAGCCGGCGGCCCACCATCTGCTGCGGGTGCTGCGCCGCACGGTGGGTGACGAGCTGGAAGTCTTCGACGGCCAGTCGGGCCGGTGCTGGCGTGCCCGGCTGGCCAGCACGAAACCCGCCCGGGTAGAACTGCTGGTCGAGCTGCCGCCCGAGCCGCTGCCGCGCGTCCAGCTGGGTCTGGCACAGTGCCTGAGCACGGCCGAGAAGATGGACTGGACCATCGAAAAGGCGGTGGAGCTGGGCGTGAGCCACATCGTCCCGCTGCTGTCGGCCCGCAGTGTGGTGAAGCTCGACGGTGCCCGTGCGGAAAAACGCCGGGAACACTGGCAGCGGCTGATCGTGGCGGCAGCCATGCAGTGCGGACGCAGCCGGCTGCCCACGCTGGCACCCATCCAGCCGCTGGAGCGCTGGCTGGCGGCCCTGCCCGCGCCGGCTGCCACGGAACGGCGCTGGGTGCTGGACCCGACGGCACAGGCATCGCTGGCCATGCAGGCCATGCAGATGGCACAGGCTTCGCCCGGACAGGCCCTGCCTGCACAGGCCGACACCGTGTTCAGCGTCGCACATCCAGCTTCCGGCCTTACCGCTTCTGTTGCCTCCACACCTGCCCCGGCCGGCACGGGGTTGCCGGGGGGCTCGCCATCGTCAGCGGACGACACACTTCCGTCAGTGGGCTGCGCGTCATCGTCAGGCACCGCTTTTCCGGCTGGTGAGGCCCTGCCCCCCTCCTTCTCTGGATCTGGATCCGGGTCATATCACGCCGCCTGGCTGCTCTGCGGGCCGGAATCGGGTCTGTCGGAGGAAGAGATGGCGCGGGCAAAGACCCATGGGTGGCAGGGTGCCTTGCTCGGCCCCCGCGTGCTGCGCACCGAAACGGCCGGCCTGGTGGGGCTGGCGGTGCTGCAGGCTACGCTGGGCGATCTGGCGTAGAACACGACACCGGCAGCCCCCTCCAGTCACGCCTGTTTGCGAACCGAGTAGAACACCCGGAAGGCTGTGTCGTGGTCGTAGAAGAAGTCGGCCGCGTCGCGGAACACGTCCAGCAGCATGCTGCGATCATCGGCCGGGAAATGGGCCACATCCGGCAGGTTCTCGACCAGCAGCACGAAACCCGGGCGCTCGGCTTCCTCACCGGGCTCGAGGTCGGTCAGACAGTCGTAGAGGGCATCCAGGTTGTTGCCATAATGGGCCGGCAGATGCAGCCCCTCGCCCAGGGCGGCCAGCACGGCCGCTTTGCTGTCGGCCCCGCTGCAGTCGCACACGAGCAGGGTCTGGTCAGTCTGCTGGGCAGCGCGGATCAGCCCATTCTTGTCATAGGCACCCAGTGGCAGCACCGCGTGGCGCGGAATGTTGGACAGAGCAGTCATGGGTAGTCGATCCTGCGAAAGGTCTGGTAGTGATCGTCTGTATAGAAGAATTCGCTGTACTGCCCCGGCCGGCCGCCGGCAATGATCCGGCGTGCGCCCCGTGAGCGCTCATGGGGCGTGCGGACGGTGTACTCGGTGTAGTAGCCGCGCCGCTGGCGGGGCAGTCTGCCCTCGTAGTTGCCGAACACGGTACCGTCTTTCTCGTACGGGAACGGGCCGCCCGCCAGGATCAGCTTCAGGGTTTCCTGGGCCTGCGCCGGCAGGGCCGCCACGGCAATGCAGCGCGCCGCGCCCGTGCGGCACGCCGTGGCATGCCCGCCCTGCGCATTGCCATCCGGCACATTGCCAGCCTGCACATGAGCGGCCTGTTCATGACCATCCCCTGCATGCCCATCCTGGGCACGTCCGGACAGCACATGACCAGCAGCAGCGCCCGCGGCCGCCCCGGCCGCCACGCCTGCGCCACCGGCACGGCCCGATGCCGGCGGGATGGCCGCGTCCTTCACCGTCTGGGACGTGGAGGGCCGATGATGCCGGCGGTGCTTGCGCGCCTCCGCTGGCCGGGAGGTCAGCAACAGGCTGACCGCCAGGGTCAGCACCAGAAACACGGACAGGGTTCGGAAAACATTTTTCATCATGCTCGCATCGTACGTCAGGCCACGACGGCCGAAAAGCCCCCCGCCCCCATTCACCGAATCCACGTCCCGCCCATGGCCATGGTGCTTTCCTGCCCCATCGCCTCAAGCACATGATCATGGCACCTTGCTGCAACACCACCCTGGGCCCATGACCATGGCACTTTCCTGCAACATCACGCCACGCCCACGGCCCGGCCGCATACCTGCCGTCGTGCCAGCCTGCTGCCGATGAACGGCAGCGACTATGCTTGCCGGTTCTCCCGACGGGGAGAGCGTGTCGGGGACGTGTTCGTCAACCCCCTTTTTTGCCCAGCCCAGTCGTCGGCGTACCGCATGACTGCACTGCGGCGGTCCGTCCACGCTCCCCCATTTTTTTGTCCGCTTCCGCCCTTTCCGGCCATTCCAGTCCCTTCCCGCCGCACCATCCCCTGTCTCCCCCGTTTGTCGTGATCATGCCGTCTGCCAGCCCCCCATCCACCGCCGCTTCACCCCGTATCCTGCTGTGGCTGGTGGCCGTGGGGTTCTTCATGCAGACACTGGACGGCACCATCGTCAACACGGCGCTGCCCGCCATGGCCACCAGCCTGGGCGAAAGCCCGCTGCGCATGCAGGCCGTGGTGGTGGCCTACATGCTCACCATGGCCTCGCTGATCCCGGCCAGCGGCTGGCTGGCCGACCGCTTCGGCACGCAGCGGGTGTTCTTCTGGGCCATCGTGCTGTTCACGGCAGGGTCGGCGGCCTGTGCCATGGCCACCGATCTGGATGAGCTGATCCTCGCCCGCATCCTGCAGGGCGCAGGCGCCGCCATGCTGCTGCCCGTGGGCCGGCTGGTCATCCTGCAGCATTTCCCGCGCGAACAGCTGCTGCCGGCCATGAGTTTCGTGGCCATTCCGGGACTGATCGGACCGCTGATCGGCCCCACGCTGGGCGGCTGGCTGGTGGAGAGCGCCTCGTGGCACTGGATCTTCCTGATCAACCTGCCCGTGGGGCTGGTGGGCGCACTGGCCACGACCCGCTTCATGCCCAACATCCGGCGCGCCGATACCGGCCGCTTCGATCTGGCCGGCTATGCCATGCTGGTGCTGGCCATGGTGGCGCTGTCGCTGGCGCTGGATGGGCTGGGCGGCCTGGGCTGGGCCAGTGCGCTGGTGGTTCTGCTGATGATCGCCGGCATGGCCGCCCTGACGGCCTACTGGCTGCACGCGCTGCGCCATCCGGCCCCGATCTTCCCGACGGCGCTGTTTGCCATTTCCAGCTACCGGGTCGGCGTGCTGGGCAACCTGTTCGCACGGATCGGCTCGGGCGCCATGCCCTATCTGCTGCCGCTGCTCCTGCAGCTGGCCATGGATTTTTCGCCGGCCGAGGCCGGCATGCTGCTGCTGCCGGTCACGCTGGCCAGCATCGGCGCCAAGCGGGCCGTGCCGGACATCATCCACCGGCACGGCTACCGGCGGGTGCTGATCGTCAACACGCTGCTGCTGGGGGTCATCGTGGCCTCCTTTGCGCTGATGGCGCCCGACCAGCCACTGTGGCTGCGCACCACGCATCTGGCGCTTTTCGGGGCCGTCAGTTCAACCCAGTTCACGGCCATGAACACGGTGACGCTGAAGGATCTGGACACCGAACTGGCGGCCAGCGGCAACAGCCTGTTCTCGATGGTGCAGATGCTGGGGCTGAGCCTGGGCATCACCTGCGCCTCCGCCCTGCTGCACGCCTTCAACAGCTGGTTCGGCCCCGGGCTGGCCAGCGCAGCCAGTGCCGGCCAGCTGCCCGCCTTCCGGGCAGCCTTCGTGGCCATCGGCCTGATGACCGTCGGCGCGGCCGCCGTGTTCTGGCAGCTGAAGGATGACCGGCCGGTGCAGGGATGAGGCGCCCAAGGCCCCTGCCATTCCTGTGCACCGACCGGATGGGTGGTTGAGCAGCGCTGAAGACCGGGCAGACAGACACCGGCCGGGCGGAGGCGTCCACCGGAAGAAGCAGGAAGCAGGGAAAAACAGTCCCAGACGGATACGTGTCGCACAAAGCACGGCCGGTACGAGGCGGATCTGTCCTGAACGCGTCAGCGCGTGTGATGGACTCAACGCCCCACCAGCACCCCGGCCGGATCGAAGGCCGCGCGCACCTGGCCAAACGCCTCCCGCAGTGCCGGCGTCCAGCGGGGTGGCTGCACATCGGCCAGCACGGCCGCCACCTGCTGTTGGCTGGCCATCACGCCCGCCCCTTTCGGGGAACCACCCGGATACCCCAGACGCAGTTGCAGCTCTCCCGACGCCAGCTGTCCCCGCCATCGCACAGCCAGTCCCAGCGACGCCAGCCGTTCCGACACGGCCGCCACCCGGTCCACCATGACGGCCGGATCCTGCGGCCACAGGCGCCAGATCTGTCCGGCCAGCGGCGCGCCATCGGACCGCTGCACATCATCCGGCCGTACCACACCATCCAGCCGCAGCACACCATCCAGTCGTGCCACACCATCCTGCCCTGGCGCCCCCTCCAGCCCTGATGCACCAGCAGGCAACGGTACGCCACCGGGAAAGGGAGTACCCTGCAAAGGCGCACCGTAGACCCACGCCGGCTGCGGCATCACCAGCTCGCCCAGCAGCTGCCGCCAGATGGGCGTGGCGTCTGGTGTCGCACGCACGCCAGCTGCCGTGCCGCCTGTCGTGTCCCCCGCCAGCACCAGCCCGCCAGCAGCCCGCCGGGCATACCCGGACAGTTCCTGCGCCAGCCGCCGGTGCGCTGCCTGCACGGCCGCATCGGTGTCCCCCGAAAAACGCGCCAGCAGGCCGGTCGCCGCAGCGGGCCAGTCACCAGCCGGCATCACGTCGCCCTGCCACTGAGCCGGAGGGACCATGGCACCCTTCATCCCCTCTACGTGCACGGCTCTGTCAGGCACGGCGGCACCCTGCGCACCGCTGGCCAGGCCCGGCACCATCCCACGCCGTACGGTTTCTCCCGACGCCACGCCGGCGGCCTTCACCAGCGCCCGGTCATCTGCGTGGCGTGAGGTGGCCAGGCGCGACAGGTCCGTCCGGTCCAGCAGCAGCAGGGCCGAAGGCCACGAGGCATCGCCCCGATCATCACCCGGATCATCGCCCTGATGCGCCCCGCCCCCGGGCCCCCTGCCAGCAGAAGGCACGGCCTGCAGCCACGGTGCCACCCGCGCCAGCGCGGTCCCGGCCGACGGAAACACGAACAGTGCCCAGCGGGACACCGCCGGGCGCCGCCGCAGACGCAGGTGCAGACTGGCCGACCAGGCCAGCGTTCCCGCGGAGCCGGCGAGCAGATGGGCCAGATTGACCGAACCATCCGGGGTATAGGGACGTGAGGGACGGGGATGAAAGGCATCGAGCAGATAGCCATCCGGCACCCGCATGCCGGCCGGCCAGTGCTGGTGGATATCGGTCGCCACCTGCGCCGCCACGCCAAACAGCCCGGACACCAGCTGCCCGGCCCGGCCACTGGTCAGGGCCACCCGGGAACGCTCGCCGAACGGCCCGAAGCGCTGCACCGTGCCGTCATCGAGCACGGCATCGATGGCCAGCAGCCGGTCGGCCATCGTGCCCCAGGCCGGGGTGGCCGCTGCCGCGTCCAGTCCGGCCAGCCCGCCCACCGTCACGTCGGCAGCGGTATCGGTCTCAAAGGGCAGCCACCAGCCATGCGGGGCCAGCAGGCGATTGATGTCGGCCAGGCGTACCCCCGGCTGCAGTTCGATCAGGCCACGGGCGGCGTCGAAATGAGCCGCGCGGGTCAGATGTGCCGAGGGGTCGATCCACAGGCCTGGTACACCCGACAGGGAGGCCACAGGGGCTGAAGGGTCCGAAGGTTCTGCCATGACAGACAGGGCAGAAGGAGGGACCGAAGGAGACCCAGGGGCCGGATGGACCGTACCGGGCATGCCGGCGACACAGGCGCCACCTGCCCTGTGCCGGCCGGGCGCCCCTGCCCCCATGTACACGGGCACGGCCAGCTCGCGGGCCATTGCCAGCGCAGCCGGAACATCGGACGAATCCACCGGCAGCAGCCTGGCCATACCGGCCACCAGCTGCACCTCGCCCCGCACCTGCCGGCGCAGGCGCTGCACCAGACGCGCCAGCCGTTCCTGGCGTGCAGCGGAGGGGGTGTTTTCCGTCAAGGGTTCAGCGTGAGGCGTTGAGAAACACTCAGAGATCGACCGGCTCGCGGCCACCGCGGTCAGCCTGCGAGGCCGTTGCCTGCGAGGTGGCGCCATTGCGCGCGGCCACCGAAACCGACACGAACTCGTCACGCCGGCTCAGTACCTTGTTGCCGTAGCCGCCGTCGTGCGACAGGCGGGCAGCGCCCACATAGGCTTTCAGCGCGCGGCGCTCGCTACCGCCGTAGCGCTTCAGGTAGTCGGACAGGATGCTGCTGCCCACCAGAATGTTGACCTTCGGCTCCCACACGGTTTTCGTGCTGCCATAGGGCTTGAAACGCTTCCTGTGCACACGGGTGTGCACCTGCATCAGGCCCTGGGCTCCCACCCGGCTCTCGGCCCGCGGGTTGAAGCTGGACTCGGTGGCCATGATGGCCAGGATCAGGTAGGGGTCGATGTTGTAGACCCGGCCGGCCTGACGGGCATAGCTGGCGTACTGCTCGATGGAGCTTTCCTGCACCCGGAACTTGCGCGAGATGTGCTGCACCACACCCCGTTCGGCACGGGTCAGGCGGATGGCGCCGGCACCGCGCGTGGTGGCGCGGTCGGTGGCGGTGATCTTGCGGATGCCGCCGCGCGAACCCGTACCAATGCTGGCCGGCCGGCGGCTGCGCTGGGCCCGGACGGCGCGATCCGTACGGGATGCACGGGCCGACGGTGCAGCGGCCTCACGGGCGCCGGCCCCGGCCGAGGCACGGTTGGCGGTACGTGGCGCCACCGTACGCCGGGTCTGACCGGCCGCGGCCATCAGGGTTGCTCCCGCTCTGCTGCCAGCACGGGCGGCCGTGCCATCGACCACACGGTCTGCGCTCCGTCCCGGCCGGGCCTGCTGCACCGGCGCCTGCGACCGGACCGCGGCCGGCAGGACCGTGCCTTCATCGGCACGCGACAGCGGCTGGGTGCGCTCGACCACCGGCGCCGCTCCGGCTGCATCGGCCCAGGCCGGCATGCCACCGAACACCAGGGCAGTGCCGGCAACCATGGCCAGCCACAGGCGGCCGGCCAGGGAACGGCCCGACACGCGGCTGGCGGACGGACAGTGCCCGGCACGGGCAGTGTGGGCAACAGGGGCAGACGGCAAAGCTGGCATGACGGGAAGGCTCCTGGAGTCAGATGGCACTGCATGGACAGGATGGGCACGCGGACGGGCAGCAGACAGGCGGCGCCCCAAAGCCAGAAAATAGGCGCCCTCCCCAACCGGCAGGGCCGGTCGATGCCGGGCCGGCGCGCGCCAACGCACCCCGGCCACCGGCACTGCTGCACTCCGCAGACGGCAGACCCCAACCGCCCGGCGGTCAAGTCTGCCTTGTAAAAAGCAACAATTTCACAACAAGCACTGCGCATTTTATCAGCATTTTCGCTGCCGACGCGCAGCACACGTGCGGTTTCACCTTGCATCTCACCGGAACTGACGATCACGCCCGCTTCCGGCGCCCACCCGATGAACGGCCGGCGCGCCACATCCAGCGCCCATCGTCACAGCGTGACACAATGCGTAGTTGGCGGCGTTTGCCTCCTGCCCATGGCCGACCGCTGCAGCACGACGCAGAATGCCAACAGGGCCGCGCCGGATGCAGCCTTTCCGTCACACCGGCCCGTCGGGTCCCCGCCACAGACCGTGCCGGACTGGCCGGTGCCGCACCTGTTCATCAGGGTTTTCCCTGATAAGGCAGTATCTGCGTACGTGGCCACCCGCCTGCCCGGCATGTGATTCAGGTCCCTGCCGGCCCCGAACATACGCCGCCGCACCCCGTCCGTCCCCAGCCGAACCACCCTGCTTCCCATGTCCCTGCGCTACACCGACCTCCGCGAATTCATCCAGGACCTCGAAGGCCGCGGCCAGCTGCGCCGCATCGGCGTCCCCGTCTCACCCCGGCTGGAAATGACCGAGATCTCCGACCGCGTCCTGCGCGCCGGTGGTCCCGCCCTGCTGTTCGAACAGCCGGCCGACGGTACGCACCGCTGGAAGTTCCCCGTGCTCACCAACCTGTTCGGCACCCCCGAACGCGTCGCCCTCGGCATGGGCGAGGAGTCCACCACCGCCCTGCGCGAGGTCGGCAGGCTGCTGGCCTACCTGAAGGAGCCCGAGCCGCCACGCGGCCTGAAGGACGCCTGGGACAAGTTTCCCGTCCTGCGCCAGGTCATGAACATGGCGCCGAAGATCGGCAGCAGCGGCCCCTGCCAGGATGTCGTCATCGAAGGCAGCAACGTCGATCTCACCACCCTGCCCATCCAGCACTGCTGGCCGGGCGATGCGGCCCCGCTGATCACCTGGGGGCTGGTCGTCACGCGCGGCCCGGGCAAGCCGCGACAGAACCTCGGCATCTACCGCCAGCAGCTCATCGGCCGCAACCAGACCATCATGCGCTGGCTGGCCCACCGCGGCGGCGCGCTGGACTTTCTCGAGTTCCGCAGGAAGTTCCCCGGGCAGCCCTTCCCCCTGGCCACCGTGCTGGGGGCCGATCCGGCCACCATCCTCGGTGCCGTCACCCCCGTGCCCGATACGCTGTCCGAATACCAGTTTGCCGGCCTGCTGCGTGGCGCCCGTACGGAACTCGTCAAGGTGCCCGGCACCGAACTGAACGTGCCCGCCACCGCGGAAATGGTGCTGGAAGGCCACCTGATGCCCGACCCCGACGGCGAAAAGACCCTGGCGCACGCCCGCCGCCTGGGCTGGCAGGGGCCGTTGCCCCCGGCCGCCCTGACCGGCTACGAAATGGCTCTCGAAGGCCCCTACGGCGACCACACCGGCTACTACAACGAGCAGGACTGGTTCCCTGTCTTCACCGTGAACCGCCTCACCCACCGTCGCAACGCCCTCTACCATTCCACCTACACCGGCAAGCCGCCCGACGAACCGGCCGTGCTCGGCGTGGCGCTCAACGAGGTGTTCGTACCGCTGCTCACCCGGCAGTTCCCCGAGATCACCGACTTCTATCTGCCCCCCGAAGGCTGCTCCTACCGGCTGGCCGTCGTCTCCATGAAGAAGGCCTATGCCGGCCATGCCAAGCGTGTCATGTTCGGCATCTGGAGCTTCCTGCGACAGTTCATGTACACAAAATTCATCATCGTCGTCGATGATGACATCGACATCCGCAACTGGCAGGAAGTCATCTGGGCCATGACCACCCGCGTCGACCCGGCACGCGACCTGACCCTGGTCGAGAACACCCCCATCGACTACCTCGACTTCGCCTCCCCCGTCAGCGGCCTCGGTTCGAAAATGGGCATCGACGCCACCAACAAGTGGCCCGGCGAGACCACCCGCGAGTGGGGCACGCCCATCGTCATGCCCGACCAGGTGAAGGCCCGGGTCGATGCGCTGTGGAAAGATCTGGGTCTCTGAGCTGCATCACTCCCCTTGGGCGGCAACGTTCCCTATCTTTCTGTGGCCAGATCCCGGACGGCCGGGAACTTCCGGGCCCGCGCAGCCTCTGCGGGCCGTAGTCGGGCCTAGTCCCTGGAATGTCCCGGGAACCCTGGAGCGTGTCATGGACTCATTCATCCCCACCCCCTGGATCTACCGACTGAAAGGATCCTGCAGCACGTCGCCCCCTTTTCAGCCAGTTTTCCCGCCAAACCCGCATCCACCCCCCGGATACTGATCGGCCAGAGCCACGCCCTTTGTTATAAACTGACAAATCAAAACATTTCGACAAGGCCCCCTCGATGCCGACGCCTGCCTGCAACATGGGCAGGTTCTGCGATTTCCTCGCAGATCCGGCACCGGAGCCCCCAATGGAGCGCTGCGGCCCAACCATCCGGCCTGTCCATCGGGCCAGACCGGCAAGACCGCCACCGCGACCCTGACACGTTTCGAGGAGAACCATCCCATGCTGCGCGCAGCCCCCCCGCACGCACCCGCCAGACCCGGCCAGCACGGCACCCCCGTCACCGGCCCCCGTCCGCACCGCCGCCACGGCCTGCGGCCAGCCGCCCCGCTGGCCGCCCTGCTGGCCCTCACCCTGAGCGCCTGCAGCCTCACCACCACCGGCCCGCTCAGCAAGGAGCAGACCGACCGGCTGGCCTCGCCCGACATTGCCATTCGCAGCGCCCAGCTCACCCAGGCCGCTGCCGCCCGCTACGACGCCCAGATGGATGTCTTCCATCCCGTGGTGGCCAAACGCGGCATGGTGGCCAGCGAACAGGCGCTGGCCAGTGAAGTCGGCGTCGACATCCTCAAGGCTGGCGGCAACGCCATCGATGCCGCCGTAGCCGTCGGCTTCGCGCTGGCCGTCGTTCTGCCCAATGCCGGCAACATCGGCGGTGGCGGCTTCATGATGGTGCACGACGCCCGCAGCGGTGAATATGTCGCCCTCGACTTCCGTGAAACCGCCCCTGCCGCCGCCACCAAAACGGTCTTTCAGGACAAGAAGGGCAACGTCATCGACGGCAAATCGCTCTACACCCACGCAGCCGTGGGCGTTCCGGGCACCGTCGCCGGCCTGACCCACGCCCAGAAGAAATGGGGCCGCCTGCCGCTCACGCGCGTGATGGCCCCCGCCATCACCCTGGCCGAGAAGGGCTTCACCATCACCGCCCCGCTGGCCGCCAAGCTCAAAACCGAGCGCGAAACCCTCGGCAAATGGCCGTCTTCCCGCGCCATCTTCTGGAGAAACGGCGCCCCCCTCAAGGCCGGTGACAAACTGGTCCAGAAAGACCTGGCCGCCAGCCTCAAGCTCATCGCCGCCGAGGGCCCCGATGCCTTCTACAAGGGCCCCATTGCCAGAAAGATCGTGGCCGACAGCCAGCGCCATCACGGCCTGATCACCGCTGCGGACCTGGCCGGCTACAAGGCCGTCGAGCGTACCCCCATCCGGGGCAGCTATCGCCAGTTCGAAGTGGTCACCATGCCGCCCCCGTCGTCCGGCGGCGTCCACCTCGTCCAGATGCTCAACATCATGGATGGCTGGCCCATCGGCACCTGGGGCCAGAACAGCGCCCAGACCGTCCACCACATGGCCGAAGCCATGAAACTGGCCTACGCCGACCGGGCGGAATACCTGGGTGACCCCGACTTCGTGCAGGTTCCCGTGACCGGGCTGACCTCGCGCAAATACGCCGCCCTGCTGCGCGGCCAGATCGACCCCGCCCAGGCCAAACCGGCGAAGGACATCAAGCCCGGCAAACCCCAGCCCTACGAAAGCGACCAGACCACCCACTACTCGGTCATGGATGCCAAAGGCAACGCCGTGGCCGTCACCTACACGCTGAACACCAACTTCGGCACCGGCATCGTCGCCCCGGGCACCGGCATCCTGCTCAACAACGAAATGGATGACTTCTCCGTCAAGCCGGGCGTGCCCAACGCCTACGGCCTGGTCGGCGGTGAAGCCAATGCCGTCGGCCCGCGCAAACGGCCACTCTCGTCCATGACCCCCACCTTCGTGCTCAGGAAGGGCAAGCCCTGGCTGGTCACCGGCACCCCGGGCGGCGCGCGCATCATCACCACCGTGCTGGAAACCGTCAGCAATGCCGTCGACCACGGCATGAACCCGGCCGAAGCCGCAGCCGCCCCACGCTTCCATCACCAGTGGACGCCCGATGAACTGCGCGTCGAGCGCGGCTTCCCCGTCGACACCATCGAACTGCTGAAGCAGCGAGGCCACAACGTCGTCGAAAAAGCCGCCATGGGCCGCTCCCAGACCATCCAGGCCGAGCAGGGCGAACTCTGGGGCTACTCCGACCCGCGCAACCCGGACGGCCTGACCGTCGGGTACTGAGGCTGCAGGTTCCAGATGAAACGAACGCCCAAACCCAGCCCCCTCACCCGCGAATTCCTGCAGAGCGGCGACTACATCCGCTCCTTTGCAAAGATTCCCGGCCAGTGGTGGACGCGCGAACAGCTCGAAGCATCGCTGGACCACATGCTGGCCCAGCGCCCCGACCCTTTCGCGCCAGTCTGGATCTTCGCCTACGGCTCCCTCATCTGGAACCCCCTCATCCACACCGCCGAACAGCAGCAGGCCACCCTGCGTGGCTGGCACCGCAGCTTCTGCATGAAGCTCACGGCCGGGCGTGGCACCCCCGAACAGCCCGGCCGCATGCTGGCCCTGGCCCGCGGCCGCGAGATGAGCGCCACCACCGGCATCGCCTTCCGGCTGCGCGAGGAGGAACTGCGCGAAGAGCTGCTGATCGTCTGGATGCGGGAGATGATCGGCGGCACCTATCTCCCCCTCTGGCAGGATGTCCGCCTGGCCGACGGCCGGCTCGTGCAGTCCATCGTCTTCGTCATGACGCCGGCCCAGCCTTGGTACGAGACCGACACCTCGGTGGCCACCGTCGCCCCCATCATCGCCAACGCCACCGGCCACCTCGGGCACAACATCGACTACCTGCTCGAACTGGACGATGCCCTGGCCAGCCAGCACATCCACGACCCCTACATCAGCGACCTGATCGCCGCCGTACGGGCGTATGGGTCGGATATCTGAGTCTGCACTTCATCGAAACCTACCTCACACTGACCGCCGAAGAGTGGCGGCTCTACGAACAGCTCTACCCCACGGAGAACAGAAAGATGGGCGCATTCACGCAACGCTGGCTGGAACAGGGCCGGCAGGAAGGCATTCGGCAAGGGGTCCAGCAGGGCATCCTGCAGGGCCGGGAAAGTGGCCGGGAAGAAGGTATCCAGCTGGGTGAAGAACGCGGTCGCCAGGAAGGCATCCAGCTGGGAGCCGAGCGCACCCAGCGCAGGATACTGGCCAAGCTGCTGGTCAGCCGCTTCGGCCCTCTGGATACAGTCACCGAACAGCGGCTGCAGCAGGCCAGCCTGGAACAGATGGACCGCTGGACTGATCAGGCACTCACGGCGCAAAGGCTGGATGAGGTGTTCCGGCTGCAGTGAAACCTGCCGTCATCGGTTACACGCAGGAGGCCGGGCTGCAATCCCACGCACGGTGGAAGAGACCATGCATGACCGGAGGACGAAGCACGGGAAATATCCAGCAGGCACCTTCCCCTCAGCCCTCTTCCGTCAGTGTCGTCAGCCCGGCGAAGCTTTCGTAAAAGACCGTCAGCCTGTCCAGCACCGGGCGTTTCTTCCGGAAACAATGCTCTTCCGCGGCGTCCGGGCATTGTCACTCAGGCCAGCTTCACCGCCTCCACCCGTTTCACAACCCCAGCCGCCCCCACCCGCCGCGACCGCCGCCACTGCCGCAGCCCATCCCAGGCCAGCAGCATCAGCGCCGCCCAGATCGGCCCATAAGTCCACCACGCCCCCGCGCTCACCGGCGCATCCAGCACCAGTACCGCGGCCAGAAACAGCAGTACCGGCTCCGTATAGCTGAGCAGCGCAAACAGCCCGAAGGGCAGCAGCAGCCCGGCGCACAGATGCGCCACCATACCCACCGAACTCACCAGCCCCAGCGCCGGCAGCAGCAGCCAGTAACGCGGCTCGTCGCGCACCACGGCCAGCGCATCGCCGTGCACCATCAGGTACACCAGCATCACCGGCACCGTCAGGCACAGGTCCAGCGTCAGCCCCGGCAGCGCCGGAATGCCCATCACGCGGCGGCTCAGATAATAGGGCGGAAACAGCACGCACACCCACAGCGAGGCCCAGGAGAAACTGCGCGTGGCCCATACCTCGTGCGCCACCCCCAGCACGGCCAGCCCCAGGGCCAGCAGCTGACGGCGGTTGAGCCGTTCCTTCAGCCATACCCGGGCCGCCAGCGCCATGCCCAGCGGGTACAGAAAGTACCCGATGGCCACATTCACGCCCTCGCCGTTGACCGGCCCCCACATGAACAGCCACTGCTGGCTGGCCACGATCAGTGTGCCCACCAGGAACACCACCCAGCGCCACACGCCGTGCCCCAGCTGCTGCCGCACCAGATGCTCCAGCGCACCCAACCCCGCCCGGGAGGCCCCCAGCAACAGCAGCAGCGCCGCCAGCATCACCATCACCCGCAGCGCAAACACATCCGTCCCGCTGACCGGTGCCATCCAGTGACTGAACAGATACAGCACACCAAACAGTACCTGCGACAGCATGCACAGCCCCACACCCCGGGCAAACGGACTCATTGCCAATCCTTCACGGGGTGATTCACACCCCAACCATGACACAACAACTATACCGCTTTACCCATGCCGGTACACCCACCGCAGCAGCTCGTCCTGCGCATGCAGGACCCGCTCGGCCGGGTACTTTCCGTTGATCATCAGCGACAGCGCATAGCGCCGCCCCGACGCTGCCGTCACGTAGCCGGCAATGGCCCGTACCTCCTGCAGCGTGCCGGTCTTGATCTGCGCCTGTCCCGCCACCGGATCCAGCCGCAGCCGCGTCTTCATCGTGCCGTCGATGCCCACCACCGGCAGCGACTGCTCGAACCACCGGGCCTGCGGGCTCTGGGCTGCCCGGGCCAGCAGCACCACCATGTCACCGGCCGAGATGCGCGCCTGCCGCGACAGGCCCGAACCATTCTCCATCGTCAGCGAGGCCATCGGCATGCCCTGCGACCGGTACCAGCCGTGCAGCCACTGTCCCGCCACCTCGGGCGCCAGCGCGCCCTGTCCCTTCGCCGCCGCCATCTCCAGCAGCAGCATCCGGGTCATCACGTTGTTGCTGAACTTGTTGATCTGGCGCACCACCTCGCCCAGGTCCAGCGACGACTGCCATGCATACAGCGGCCGCGCACGCTTCGCCGCGCCCGGTTCGATCCGTGTCCGGCCAAGGAACTGGCCACCCATGTTCTTCCAGGCCGCCTTGAAGATGCCGTGCACGAACTGCTGGTGATCCAGCATGGCCGCATAGAACTGCAGCGGCCCGCAGGCCCTGACCTGCGTCCCGTTCACCGCCACCTGCGGCCGGCCGGCCGGTGTGGCCCCGTCGGCCACCGACACCCGCGTCGCCCCGCCACGGCACCGGCCCCTGAGCACCTTCACGTCATAGCGCAGCTGCACATCGGCCAGCGGCGGATCCAGCACCAGCTGTTTAGACTTCGGATCCACCACCAGTTTGCTGGCCTTGAAGTTGGTCAGCGCCGCCCATGGCCGCACGTTGTAGGCCTGCGAGGCATCACCATCGAACGCACTCCCATAGGCCGGTCCCACCGCGAAGCGGCTGTCGTCGATCACCAGATTGCCGCGAATCGTCGTCAGCCCCTGCGCCCGCAGATCGGCCATCAGCGCGTGCAGGTCCTCGATCACCAGGTGCGGATCCCCCCCGCCCTGCATGACCAGATCACCCTGCAGCACCCCATTTCTGATCGGTCCGGTAGTGTAGAAGCGCGTCGTCCAGCGGTAGTCCGGCCCCAGCATCGACAGGGCTGCATAGGTCGTCACCAGCTTCATCGTGGAAGCCGGGTTGAACGGCCGTCCCGACTGGTGCGCCACCTTCAGCAACGGCGTGCCACCGAAACGCGCCCCCGCAGCCACTTCTCCCGCCGCAGCCACTGCCTCGGCGCCGTTGAGCCCCAGCGGTACCACTGCCAGCCCGAAATCCTCTTCGGCAATGCCCGCCTGGCGCAGCCGCTCCACCACCAGCGCGCTCATCGCCGCTTCCGAGATCGGCGCAGGTTCTCCCGTATCGGTACGCGGCCATTCCAGCATGGCCAGCCGGGCAGGACCCGATCCCCCCTTCACCACCCCGAACGCAGGCGACACCATGCCCGCAGCCAGCAGCACCCCCGCCACCAGCACCCCGCGTTTCACGCGCCGCTTCGCCCTCTGCCCACCCATCCTCTGCCCCATTGACCTCGAAAGAAGGCATCTTGCGCCCGGCGCCCCTGTCGCGACCGCCCCACAGGACGAACGAACCGCCCGCCCCGACGAATCGCCCGCCCGAACCGCTGCCCCGCAGTCCGGACGCAACAACCCTTGCAGATCCGGGTAGTTGCCCCATCCATCCCCCTGCCGCCCCTTCGAGCGCATCATGGACTCACTCACGCCGGCTCCCCACCCCTTGCGACACATGTTCCCCTCACTTTTTCCGGGCTGCCGAACCGTCCATCCCCCCTTGCATCCCCCTTGTCGCCTTGTCTATCATTGCGCGTTAGCACTCTCGACCCGGGAGTGCCAATACGGACCCGACGGGTCCACCCCGAACCCGAAAAATTTTTTTGCGTTCCACCCTTGTCTTTGTGCTGGCTGTCCCCAGTTTCGATGACATCCCTGTCCCGGCCCGGTCTCACCGGGCGGGAAGGCGCGGCGCCCCCGCTGCCGCTGCCCCCTTCCGGATGCCCCCGTGCGTCCGGATTCGGGCCTTCCGCATCCGCCCGGCTCTGTCCCGGGCGTTTCCGGATGCCCGGCCAGCGGTCCCGGTCGCCCGTCTCCCGGGGACATCCAACCATTCCCTTTCACCCTGTTCAGGAGCGAACTGAATGAAACTGCGCCCTCTGCATGACCGTGTCATCATCAAGCGCCTCGACAACGAGCGCAAAACCGCCTCCGGCATCGTGCTGCCGGAAAATGCCGCCGAAAAACCCGACCAGGGTGAAGTCCTGGCCGTGGGCGACGGCAAGATCGCCGACGATGGCAAGGTTCGTCCGCTGGCCGTGAAGGTCGGCGACAAGGTGCTCTTCGGCAAATACTCCGGCCAGACCGTCAAGGTCGACGGCGAAGAGCTGCTGGTCATGCGCGAAGAAGACATCATGGCCGTGGTGCAGTAAGCACCGCCGCATCACCCGGGCGCCCGCACATGGTGCCCCGCGCTGCAGCCCACCGCCTGCAGTCCCCCATCTGAAGCGCTGATCCCCCGACGGCAATGGCCCCGGCAAGGTTCCCATCCGGACACCAGCCCCGGGCCGGCCTTCCCGGTCAGCCTTCCCACCGGAACCGCACCACGCGGTTCCCCTGAACATATTCTGGAGTTTCAACAACATGGCAGCAAAAACAGTCAATTTCGGCGACGAAGCCCGCGCCAAGCTGGTTGAAGGCGTCAACATCCTGGCCAACGCCGTCAAGGTCACCCTCGGTCCCAAGGGCCGCAACGTCGTGCTGGAGCGTTCCTTCGGCGCCCCCACCGTCACCAAGGACGGCGTCTCCGTGGCCAAGGAAGTCGAACTGAAGGACAAGCAGGCCAACATGGGTGCCCAGCTGGTCAAGGAAGTGGCCTCGCGCACCAGCGACAACGCCGGTGACGGCACCACCACCGCCACCGTGCTGGCCCAGGCCATCGTCCGCGAAGGCATGAAATACGTGGCCGCCGGCATGAACCCGATGGACCTCAAGCGTGGCATCGACAAGGCCGTCGCCGCCCTGATCGAGCAGCTCAAGAAGCAGTCCAAACCCACCACCACCAGCAAGGAAATCGCCCAGGTCGGCACCATCTCGGCCAACAGCGATGAAGAAATCGGCCAGATCATCGCCGACGCCATGGAAAAAGTGGGCAAGGAAGGCGTGATCACCGTCGAAGACGGCAAATCGCTGAACAACGAGCTGGATGTCGTCGAGGGCATGCAGTTCGACCGCGGCTACCTGTCGCCCTACTTCATCAACAACCCGGACCGCCAGGTGGCCGTTCTGGAAAACCCGTTCATCCTGCTGTGCGACAAGAAGATCAGCAACATCCGTGATCTGCTGCCGGTGCTGGAACAGGTTGCCAAGGCTGGCCGTCCGCTGCTGATCGTGGCCGAGGACATCGAGGGCGAGGCCCTGGCCACCCTGGTCGTCAACAACATCCGCGGCATCCTGAAGACCGTCGCTGTCAAGGCCCCGGGCTTCGGTGACCGTCGCAAGGCCATGCTGGAAGACATGGCCATCCTGACCGGCGGTGTGGTGATCTCCGAAGAAACCGGCGGCTCGCTGGAAAAAGCCACCCTCGAAGAGCTGGGCAGCGCTGCCCGCGTCGAAGTGGCCAAGGAAAACACCACCATCATCGACGGCGCCGGCAATGCCGCTTCCATCGAAGGCCGCGTCAAGGCCATCCGTGCCCAGATCGAAGAGGCCACCAGCGACTACGACCGCGAAAAACTGCAGGAGCGTGTTGCCAAGCTGGCCGGCGGTGTGGCCGTCATCCGCGTCGGTGCTGCCACCGAAGTGGAAATGAAAGAGAAGAAAGCCCGCGTCGAAGACGCGCTGCACGCCACCCGTGCCGCCGTCGAGGAAGGCGTGGTACCCGGCGGTGGCGTGGCCCTGCTGCGTGCCAAGTCGGCTGCGAAGATCGAAGGCTCCAACGCCGACCAGGAAGCCGGCATCAAGATCGTCCTGCGTGCCGTCGAAGAGCCGCTGCGCCAGATCGTCACCAACGCCGGTGAAGAAGCCAGCGTCATCGTCGCCAAGGTTGCCGAAGGCAAGGGCAACTTCGGCTACAACGCCGCCAACGGCGAATACGGCGATCTGGTCGCCATGGGCGTGGTCGACCCCACCAAGGTCACCCGCACCGCGCTGCAGAACGCCGCCTCCATCGCCGGCCTGCTGCTGACCACCGACGCCCTGATCTCCGAAGCACCGGAAGACAAGCCGGCTGCCGGTGGTATGGGTGGCATGGGCGGTATGGGTGGCATGGGCGGCATGGGCATGGACATGTAAGTCCTTCCCTGCCGGTCCTCACGGGCGCCCTGCGGGGCGTCCGCCGAACCCAGGCACAGAAAGGCCGCGTACGGGCAACCGTCGCGGCCTTTCTGTTGTCCTGACGCCGCCTGTCATGGGAAACATCCCTTCCCCATGACAGGTGGGTTTCATCGTCCGGTCCGTCGACAAACGGACCCTTGCGTCAGTCACCGACCTTAAGCACGCCACCGCGGCCCAGGCCGCCCTTGACCTGCTGCGCCTTGTACTCGCGCAGCGAGATCACCATGTTGTTGTAGGCGTCCATGAAGGCAGCCACCGTGGCCTTGCCCTCCGGCGTGCGCGAAAAGCCCGCCAGACCACCGGCCATGCTGCCACCCAGCGCGCCAAAGGCAGCCCCATAGTTCGACGCCGTGGCATTGCCCTCGGAGGCCGAGATCTGCACGCCCGAACGGATGTCATACAGCGACAGCGTCACCACCGACACCTTCTGTTCCACCGAACCTGCCAGCGCACCGGCCAGCGGCGAGAAAATGCCCACCAGACCACCGGCCACCTTGCCAGTGGAATCGTTGTCGATGATGATCGACGGTTCCATCAGGTAGTCGGCCGCCACGCGCTGGCCCTTCTGCTGTTTGGAACCGGCACGGAACTCGCCCGAATTGCGCTGTCTGTCCGTAATGGCTGCAATCTTGGCTTCGGTGCGGCTGTTGCCGATGGAGGTAATGACGAAGCAGTTCGACTGCTGCACGGCCAGGCGCAGCAGCGGTTCGATCGTCGTGACCTTGGTGGCTTCGCCAAAGGCCGAGTACCAGTCCTTATCCCGGCCATCATCCATGGCGATGGTGCCCAACGGTGCCTGGCAGCGCTCCAGCGAGGCATTGGCATTGGTGCTGGAACTGCCGGCCGCGCCCCCGCGGGAATCACTGGGGCTGTTACCCTTGGTGACCGAACCGCCTAGCATGTTGCCCGCCGCTGCACATCCGGCCAGTGCCGTCATGGAAGCCAGAACCAGTGCACCCCGCACAAATTTCTTCGTCAACATCGGAATAATCCTTATCAGATCAATCTAAAACATCAGCATCGCAGGGCAACCCGTACCCTCCGGCACGGCTGTCCTGCGGCAGAAACGCCGGAAGCAGGCGCCGCGCGTCGGTTGCTCCCGCCGCACCCCAGCATGCCCAACACCTCCAGCACCTGCTTCCACGAAAGAATGGCCGTTCTCCGTGACGGCCGGTGACCTGAGTCACCCGCCGGAAATCCGCTTTGTCTGCCCCTGCATCCAGAGCCGCCCCCCGGAGCCTGCCACGACCTTTCGTCGCAGCCATCCGGCCCTGCGACCGGTGGGATGCACCAGCGGACAGGCGGCTCCCGCGCATCCCACCCGCTGCTCAGTAGTACAGCCAGCTGCCGGCCGACCAGTACGTGTAGTAGTGGTAGGCATTCCACCAATAGCCCAGCCACAACGCGCGGTGGGAATCCACCCAGCGCCGCCAGGCAATGTCGTCGGCCTTGGCCTTCTGGGCCTCGGCCAGCAGTCTGGTGGCCTCGGCATCACCCTTGCCGGCAGCGGCAGACAGCCAGGATTCGGCCTCGGCCGGATCGGCACCCATTTCCTCGACTCCGCTCAGATAGAAGCGGCCCAGGGCCACCTGCGCCTTCGTGTTGCCGCGTTCGGCCGCACTGCGCATCCAAGTGATGGCTTTGTAGGTGTCACGCGAAATGCCATCACCCCGGAAAAAACGCAGCGCCAAGTCGAAGGCTGCCCGCGGATCTTCCTGCGCCTTCGCCTCCAGCGAGGCAATGCGTGCCTCTTCCTGCGTGGGCGGCTCGGGCATCCGCTCCTTACGCAGATCGGCACGCGACACACTGTTGCACCCCCTCTCTTCGGTGCAAACCCGCACTGGCTTGCCCGCCTGCGAATCGATGGCGTCCTTCTGGCCGATACCGGCACAGGCTCCCAGCAGCGCCGTCAGCGCCAGAACGGAAACGGAACGTGGAATCATGATGGGAAGAATCTCCTCTGATACACCCAAACACGGAAAATCCAGCCTACCGGAACTACCGTGCCCCCGCCATCGGCCAGATGGACAAACCGGAACGATTGGGCGAGCAAACTGCACGGAGCCCCCAAAACGGTTTATTCAGGACATGCATGAACGCTTTTGTCCCTGCGAGGACAAACGGGGTCGTGACATGTGCCAGCCAACGATCGGGAACCGTCGATACTGTCAAGCAAGTTTACTCTGACAAACCAACAATGGAACAGGCCAGGTGTCACACTGACCGTCAGATACCTGCCTGCATGCCCCATCTGACACGAATCACTGCTTCGCCTGTCGTGCACTGTCTGCTGCCCCGCCCTGTTGCAACACCACCTGCAGCCCCTCCTGCCAATCCACCGGCTGCCCCTCCCCTGTTGCTCCAACTGCCGCTTCCTGCCTGCCGTACCAGAGCATATCAGGACGCATTCGTCCCCGTGCCCGCCCCGACAGTGCACTGACAAGGCGCCCCGTACAGGCAAGGCTGGTCGCCCCGGCAAGCAGGACAGCACCTTCCGTCCCCCATGCACGACCGGTCATCAATCAACTCATCAAAAAAACAACAATGTCACGCTAGGCTAACATTTCGTCCCCTTTCGTTTCCCTGCGCACGGGCTTTCTTCCCCGGCAACGAGGACCCTGTGATGAGCTGCCTTCCCCGTCTGCCCGTCTGCCGCCAGACCCTGCTGGCCACCGCCGTGGCCCTGCTGCTGACCGCCTGCGGTGGCGGTGGAGGAAGCGACACGGCACCCTCCCCCGGCGCCCAGGGCGCGGCCCGGACGGACAGCCAGAACGGCTCGCAGCCAGCCGTGAACCCGCTGCGCCCGGGTACGGGCAGCGCCTCCGCAACCC
Source organism: Lautropia dentalis (assembly GCF_003892345.1). Lineage (GTDB taxonomy): Bacteria > Pseudomonadota > Gammaproteobacteria > Burkholderiales > Burkholderiaceae_E > Lautropia > Lautropia dentalis. Next base: position 1,557,921 of record NZ_RRUE01000002.1, on the reverse strand, counting down.
CGGCCGGCAGCACCGATGCCAGTGGCCATCAGGCCGATGTCTGGGCGCGCCACGACGCCAGCAACAGCCCTGCCGGCAACGACCGCAGCGATGTCCAGAAAGCCGTCTCCAGCGGCGGCATCGCCTACCCCGACTGGACGCTGGGCAGCCGCAGGGAAGCCAGCCGCTTCCTCGCCCAGGCCAGCTTCGGCCCCTCGCCCAGCGACATCACCACCCTCACCGGCAGCACCGCCAATGCCTGGATCGAACAGCAGTTCGGCAAGGGCGGCACCTCGCTGGTGAACATCATGAACACCTGGCAGGCACGCCGTGGCAACGACCGCAAGCTGCAGGACACCCACGACGCCTGGTGGTACGCCACCACCCAGCACGACCAGCTGCGCCAGCGCATTGCGTATTCGCTGTCCCAGACCTTCGTGGTGTCGTCCAGTGGCGATGCCAGCCATTATCCGAAGGGCGTGGCCAGCTACTACGACATGCTGGCCCGCAACGCCTTCGGCAATTTTCGCCAGCTGCTGCAGGACGTGACCCTGCACCCGATGATGGGCGTGTATCTCACCCACATCGGCAACCAGAAGGAACGCTACAACTCGGCCGGTGAACTCACGCAGGCCCCGGACGAGAACTATGCCCGCGAGGTGATGCAGCTCTTCACCATCGGCCTCGAACAGCTCAACACCGACGGCAGCATCAAAAAGGACGGCAACGGCCGCCCCATTCCCACCTACAGCAATGATGACGTGATGGGGCTGGCACGGGTGTTCACCGGCCTGAGCTGGAGTGGCAACGCCCGTTCGCACGGCTGTTTCTTCCGCACCTCGGCCTGTCTGGATGCCCTGAAGGACGCCGAGATGCGTCCGATGGTCACCTACGACCAGTACCACTCCACGCTGGAAAAACGTTTCCTGGGCAAGACCATTGCCGCCGGCTCCAGCAGCACCATGGGCGACATCACCGTGGCGCTGGATACGCTGTTCAACCACCCCAACGTCGGCCCCTTCTTCGGGCGACAGATGATCCAGCGACTGGTCACCAGCAACCCCTCGCCCGCCTATGTCAAGCGTGTAGCAAGCGCCTTCAACGACAATGGCAACGGCGTGCGGGGTGACATGAAGGCCGTCATCCGGGCCGTGCTGCTCGACCCCGAAGCCCGCAACACCACCGCCCGCCAGCAGGCCGGCTGGGGCCGCATCCGCGAGCCGCTGCTGCGCTTCACGCACCTGATGCGCGCCTTCAACGCCACCTCGCTGACCGGCAACTGGCCGCTCGGCATCACCGAAGTGCCGGGCAACCTGAACCAGACCGCCATGCGCTCGCCCTCGGTGTTCAATTTCTACCGGCCGGGCTTCACCCCGGCGGGCACGCCCATTGCCAAAGCGGGACTGGTGGCCCCGGAAATGCAGATCCTGCACGAGAGCAGCGTGGCCGGCTATGCCGATTATCTGGACCGCTTCGTCGGCGCCACCTCACCCTGTCTGGTGGGGCTGGGCAACATGATTGCCGATCCGGGCAACACCCAGTGTGGCGAGAAAAAACGGGAAATTCGCCTGGACATCGATTCGCTGCTGAACAAGGCGGGCGACATCGATGCGCTGATCGATGAAATCGACGTGCTGATGCTCAGCGGCCAGATGCAGACCAATACCCGCCAGACCATCCGCAACGCGCTGAACACCATCCAGTACAACTACCGCCGCACGGACGAGAACACCCGCAACATCCACCGTCGCCGCACCTCGCTGGCGCTGTACATGGCGCTGCTGTCGACGGATTACCTCGTGCTCAAGTGACGCAAATGAAACCACGGTTCGCCAAAGTGACGCAGGTGAGATCACGGTTCCCCCGCATGTTCCCATCCGCGACATGATGTACCCCGGCGTATGTCATGGACCCGTTTGTCCCAAGCCCCATCGATACCGTTCCAGCCGTTCCAACCACCAGGCCACGATCATGAATTCCGAACAGCACGACCACGACTGCGACCACCACGACCACAGCCGCCGCCGCCTGCTGCGTTCTGCCCTGGGGCTGGCCCTGACCGGCCCGGCTGCCTTTGCCGTCAACCTGGCCCACATCGGTGCGGCCGCCGCCCAGAGCGCCGGCAGTGACGACTACAAGGCACTGATCTGCCTGTTCATGTACGGCGGCAACGATCAGGCCAACACCCTGGTGGCCACCAGCGGCCGTTCGTGGGAACGTTACCGCAACCTGCGTGGCGACAGCATCGGCATGCCCGACCCGGGTGTCAATGGCGGCCTGCTGCCCATCAGCCCCGACAACCTGTCTGCCTTCGGCAACAGCGGCACCTTTGCCCTGCACCCGGCGCTGACCGACACCCGCGCCCTGTTCGAGCAGAAAAAACTGGCCTTCGTCGCCAACGTCGGCCCGCTGATCGAGCCGATCACGCCCGACGAATACCGCCGGATGCAGAAGCGCTACCCGGACCGGCTGTTCTCGCACAACGACCAGCAGGCCACCTGGCAGACCTTCTCGCCCGAAGGCAGCCGCGCCGGCTGGGGTGGCAATCTGGCCAGCCTGCTGGCCGACAGCTACAACGCCACGGCCCCCTTCTTCAGCGCCATTTCCACCGCCAGCAGTGCCGCTGCCTGGCTCAGTGGCCAGCGCATCAACCCGTACAGCGTGCCGCTGACGGGCAAAATCGGCTTCGTGCAGTCCGACATGCCGCTGGGAGGCATCGACAACAACGGTGCCCCGCTGCGCGACATTCTGAATCTGGAACCAGCCGGTGGCAACCTGCTGGAAAAGACCTACAGCGAACTGTACAAACGCACGCTGCAGTATCAGGAACGCATGCGCAGCGCCCTGATCGACGAAAACGATTCGCGCCTGCTGGCCGTACCGCAGAACCGGCTGGATGGCCATAAAAATTCGGTGGTCGAACAGCTTCGCACCGTGGCGCGCATCATTGCCAGCCGGCAGAACCTGGGTGTGCGGCGGCAGGTGTTCTTCATCAGCCTGGGCGGTTTCGACACCCACAGTGGCCAGAAAAACACCCAGAACAAGCTGCTCGCACAGATCGACCAGACGCTCGCCCATTTTGCACGGCAGATGAGGGTGCTGGGCGTGGAAGACCAGGTCACGCTCTTCACCGCCTCGGACTTCGGCCGCAGCATGCGCAGCAACGGCGCCGGCACCGACCACGGCTGGGGCAGCCATCACCTGGTGGCCGGCGGTGCCGTACAGGGCGGACGGCTGTATGGCACATTTCCGGAGTTCGATCTCAACGGCGCCAACGACATCCACGGCCGGCTGGTGCCGCGCTACTCGGTGGAGCAGTATGCCGCGGCGCTGGGCCGATGGTTTGGCGTATCGGACAGCGGCCTGCTGGAGGCCCTGCCCGGGCTGCGCAATTTCGACGCAAAGGCGCTGCAGTTCATGCGGACATAGCAGACACCAGCGTCATGCATGTGCAGATACAGTACCAGCCCCCTGCCCCGGCGACGCATCGCTTCCCGCGCGCCCGTCTGTCCGTTCAACAGGGCAAACCAGGCAACCGGGCAAACCAGCATAAAAATGCCATGAAAACGGGCGTGTTCGCGCGCCCGGGTTTCAGACCTCATGAGCCCAGGGAGGTTTTCTCACCCTTCGTTCCTTCGGGAATGGGAAACACCCGGTCATAGATGATGTTGTACACGAAGGCAAACACCACGTAGAACACCACGATGGCGATGTCGGCCACCAGCGCTTCCCAGAGCGTCATGTCCAGCCACCAGGCGATCAGCGGCACCAGCATCACCACCAGCCCCAGCTCGAACAGCACCGCATGCAGCACCCGTACGCGCATGCGCTTGTGCACCGAGCCGGTGAGCCTTTTGAGGGCATGGTCGAAGCCCCAGTTGTAGAGATAATTCCACACGGCCGCAATGGTGGCCGTGGTGATGCCCAACGACCCGATGTTGAGCGGATCGAAGCCGAAAAAAATGGTGCCGATGGGCACCAGAATGGCCAGCGCCGACACCTCGAACAGCAGCAGGTGCCGGACGCGATCTGCAGGGGTACGCATCAGTTGGCGGGCGGATAACCTGCTTCCGTCAGTGCCTTCGCAAATGCGGCCCTGTCACCATTGCTGTGAATGGTGGCCACGTGCCTTTCCAGGTCGATGTCGACCTGCACACCCGGCTCGACCTGCTGGGCCGTGTTCGTGACCGTTTTGGAGCAGTGGCCACAGGTCATGTCGGGGAGCTGGAACTGGATCATGATGCACTCCATGAAGAGAAGGAAGAAGACGGGCACAGACCCGGGTCATGCCCTGACCGGGGGCGCGTGCTGCACATGGAGCAGGCAGACACCCAACAGGCAGACGCCCGTGCCGGCGGCGGCTACCGAACATTCTATACCCTCTGTCCCCCTGCTCAGCGTGTTGCAAAGAGCTGGTCCAGGCGTTCCTGCTCACGAATGTCGGCAGCGATTTCGTGGGCAACCTTTTCATCGTAGCCAACGGCCATGGCCAGCTTCTCGTAAGGGATCACCCGGGATGACCCGTTGGGATCCTCCCACTCGGCACAATGGTCATGCGTCCAGTTGCGGATCTCCCACGCCCCCATCTCGCCAAAGCGCTGCCAGACTCGCCCGAGAATATCGATTTCAACCGGCGACAGCTCATCGAGATCGTCTGTCGTGACCTCGCGCCGCAGGGACACCTGGTGGTCTTCCTTGTCGGCAACCCAGTCCTCCCATCCCCCCGGAGACGGCTCGACATAGCCGTTGATCAGGTTGAGCGTGGTGGACAGGACGGGGCCATGCGGCATGGATACCAGCCGGTCCCATGACATGGGGTAACCCGTCTCACGCATCGATTCCCGGTCTGCCAGATAGAGCAGCTTCATGAGCTTCAGATGCGGCATTCTGTGCCCGGGCGCCTTTGCCAGAAAGAAGGCAGCAACCTGGGCTGTTTTGACTTCCTTGAACATTGCAGCCTGCCTGCCCGCAGCAACGGGCGTCCGAACCGGGCAAGAGCCCGCATGCCTTCGCCCCCTCAATGCCCCGACACGCTCTTCAGCAAGGCCGCAGCCTCCTCGCCCTGCTTCAGGAAGCTGTTGAGCTGCGCGGAACTCGTGTGGATCTCGCCCAGCCGGCCCGTGCTCACCACCCGTCCGGCCTCCACCAGGATGATGGCATCGAAGTGTGGCAGCAGCAACGGCCGGTGGATGGACGCGATGATGGTGGCATCACGCCGCGCCTCGAAGAAGTCCGCCACCAGCGCCGCTTCGGTGGACGGGTCCAGTGCCGACGTGGGCTCGTCCAGCAGCAGCAGGCTGCTGGCCTCGGCCGCCACCAGCGCGCGGGCAATGGCCACCCGCTGGCGCTGCCCGCCCGACAGGTTGCCCCCGCGCGCCGTGATCTTCGCATCCAGCCCGCCGGGCATCTTCGCCACGAAGGCCGATGCCTGGGCGATGTCCAGCGCCTGCTGGTAGCGCAGCTCGGCCGGCTGGTTCAGTGCGGCTTCCTGGGCCAGCAGCGAACCATCGGTGGCAACCGCCCCTGATATACCCCGTGTGCCTGACGCCGCGGCATCCGCTCCCCGTATGCCCTGTACACCCCGTGGCCCCGCCTCCAGCCCGGCGGGTGCCGCAGTCTGGTTCAAACGTGCCGCAGTCTGGTTCGAACCTTTTGGCACCGCACGCTGGTTCGTGTCTTGTGCCCCTGCATACCCCGGCTCCGTCGGATCCGCGACACCAGCCCCCGCGTCCGCCATCACCAGGTTCTCCCGCAGTGTGCCGCCGAACAGCTCGGCATCCTGCGGCAGCAGTGTGGCCATGTGGCGCAGGGCCGGCGCAATACCCGGTGCCGGCAGCGGACCGCTGCCATCCACCCGCAGCTGCCCGGCCCCCGGTGCATACAGCCCGGCCAGCAGCCGCAGCAGCGTGGTCTTGCCCGAGCCACTGGGGCCGACCAGCGCGTAACGTTTGCCCCGCTGCAGGGTCAGATCCACCCCGGTCAGCGAACCGCCGGCCGACTCCGGATTGTCCGGATCCAGCGGCGGACGCTCGAACACCACGCCCTCCAGCGAAAGCTGCTGCCAGTCGGCGGGCAGATGCGGTGCACGCGCTTCCTGCACCTGTGCATGGGCCGAAACGCCAGCCTGCGACACATAGGCCCACGACGAGGCCCCCTCGGCCAGCGGCAGCGCGCGAATCTCGTCACCGCTCGTGTAATCGACCTTCTGGCGCGTGAGCGACTGGAAATGTGCCGCCACACCGGTGATCACGCTGCCCGCCTGCAGCGCATACTCATACACCATGAACAGGTTGCCGATGCGCACCCCTTCCACGGCCTGCGTCGCAGCCTGGCCCGCTACGCCTGCCGCCTGGGTGCCGGCACCTGCGGCACCGGCCACGGAACCGGCAGCCCCCGCGACCTGCCCGGCCGCCCCTGCAGCCCCTTGCGTCGCTGCATCGGCAGCCGCCTGCACCTCCGGCCCGGCCGGCACCACACCCTGCATCGACAGCCACACATACAGCGACAGCAGCACGATCCACAGCACGCAGTTGAGCAGATCGACCGTGGCCCACTTGCCCTCGTTGTAGACGATGGCCCGCCTGACCGGCGCGAACACCGCATCCAGCCTTGTGTCGACGAGCTTCAGCACCCCGCGCTGCAGCCGCAGTGCCAGTACCGACAGCACGTTGACCAGCCCGTCCGAGAGGCTGGCCCAGTATTCGCGGTCGGCCGCATTCTCCTCGCGCGCCAGCCGCATCATGATTTTGTCGAACGACACGATGATGGCCGCCAGCAGCAGATAGCCCACCACGGCCACCCCGCCCACCCACGGCGAGATGAACCACAGCGCCACCACCGGCCCCACCAGCCGCACCACGCTCTGCAGATAGATGAACTGGCTCTGCGCGAAGTCGTACAGCGCCCGCGTGGTCTGCTGCACCCGGTGCGCCGTTTCCACCCCATGCTGCGCTTCATGCCAGCCCAGTGGTGCCGCATACAGCCGCTCCATCAGGTCGGTAGACACGCGCTGGCGCACCACCAGCGCCACGTTGCGTTCCAGAATGCGCCCCGGCCCGTGCATCAGCCAGCTGGCCAGCGTGGCCAGAAACACCAGCAGCAGCATCTGTCCGGCCTGCGAAAGGCCGTCGATGCCCTGTGCCTGCAGCGTGTTGATGGCCGACCCCGCCAGCGCCGGCACGGCCAGCTTGAAGCCCTGCGAGCCGATCAGCAGGATCACGGCCCACATCAGCGTGCTGCGCCGCCCGGCGGCAAAGCGCCAGAGTTCGCGGTACAGAAAGCCGATGCCGAGCGGAGGGTTGGCGGAAGATGAGGTTGAGGTGGAAGAAGCGGTCTTGTCAGTCATGAAGGAGGCCCTGGTTGATGGCCCTATTCTGACTGATCATGCCTGGCTGTTGTGCCCGGCGGGGTTGGCGCGCCGAGATTTCTGACTATTGGGCATCACATCCTGCAGCGCCCGCTACCAAACCCGGAAAATATCCACTGAGGGTACAGGCAGACGGAACAGCGACTCACCGGGGAAACTTCTGGCTTCCATGGACGATGGCCAGCACCGTGACGCCCTCATCCGATGCCTTGTAGAAGATCACGTAAGGCTGGACCGCAATTTCGCGGGCATCCGGGAACCGGTCACTCACCTTGAACAACCGCGGAAAGCGCCGGAGAGGCTGCACGGCCGCCTGCAGCCGCCCTACAATCGCCAGCGCATTCTGTGGGCTTTGCTCGTTGATGTAGCTGGCTATTTCCAGCAAATCGGACTCCGCCTGCTCACTCCAGACGATAGGCAATACAGGTGGCAGTGAGTCCCTGCTCATCGAGCCTGTCCAGCCTGGGACAGGATCCGCTGGCGAACCTCCGCCATCAGCTGATCGTGATCCTTGCCGGGACCAGTCTCGGCCAGGGCACGTGCGATTTTCTCCCTGACCCACTCCGTATAGCCTGGCTCTTCCTCGGCAGCGGGGTCTTCATGGATCAGGGGATCTTGGGTAGTGATTGCAGCGTTCATGGAAGCTCCAGGATGTATCCGGACATCATACGGGGCGCCGAAAGGCCCGACAAGCCCCGGGCGGGCGCCCGTGCAATGGCCCAGCGGAACCTGCAGAGGCTCCCGGGACCTGTCATGCCCTCCCCCACACGAATCCCTCGGGCCGTCTCCACGAAAGCCGCTCAGGTGTGGGGCGCATCCGTCCCTGCAGGGAACGCCCACGCTGCCCCCCAAGCCAGCACACTCGCCACCAGCGACACCCCCACCATCGGCGCAGGGCTCCCGTTGGACAGGGATGCCACCACCAGGCCGAACAGTGCCGTCACCGCCATCTGGATGAAGAAGAACAGCCCGGACACGGCACCCACCGCCCCGGCATGCGGCTGCATCACCGCAAACTGGCAGGCCGGGATGCTCATGCCCACCGACAGCATGATCGGCACCATCGGCAGCACGATGGCCAGCAGCGACCCCGGAAACACCAGCGTCGCCGCAGCCCAGACCACCGCAAACAGCAGGTTCAGCCGCAGGGCCCGTCCGATGACGCCCTCGGCACCCCAGGCGCCAAAACGGCGCCGGAACACCGATGCCCCGCCCAGATATCCGAGGATGGTCAGCGCAAACACCCCCGCATACTGCACCTGCGACAGCCCCAGCGTGCGCTGCAACACCAGCGACGATTCCGCCACGAACGGAAAATAGGTGCAGTAGATGGCGCTGATGATCAGCGAATGGCGCAGGAAATGCCTGTCGTGCAGCAGGGAACCATAAAGACGGAGAAGTCCCGGCTGCACGGGAAGCTCGCGATCATCCTCTCCGGCATGATGATTTCCGGCAGGATGAACCGGTCCGTGCCGCCCCGGCTTCGTCTCCGGCACCACCGTACACAATGCCAGCAGCACGCCCGCGGCCACCACCGCCAGCACCACGAACACCCAGCGCCAGCCCAATGCCACATCGATGACACTGCCGATGAGCGGCGCCACCACCGGCGACAGCGCCATGCCGGACGACATCCAGCTCAGGTACGAGACCTGCTCGGCCTTCTGAAAACGGTCCCGCACGATGACGCGGCCCACCACCGTGCCGCAGCACCCCCCCAGCGCCTGCAAAAGCCGGGCTGCAATCAGCATGCCGCCCGAATCTGCCAGGGCACAGGCGATGGTGGCCAGCAGATAGAGCGCCGTGCCACCGATCAGCACCGGTCGCCGGCCGTAGCGGTCGGCCAGTGGCCCGCAGACCAGCATCGACACCGCATAGCCCGCCATGTACACCGTCATGGTCAGGCTCAGCTGGAATTCGGACAGCTGCAGTGCCTGCCCGATCACCGGCAGCGACGGCAGATAGATGTCGATGGTGATGCGCGGCAGGCACACCACGGCCAGCAGGATCAGCAGCCAGGCTGCGGGGGAGAGTCTGTCCCTGTTCATGTGTCTCCTCCGTGGGAACAGGTAAAAAAAATCCGGCCCTGTCAGCCCGCATCCCTTTCCGGACGCGAACCGGCAAAGCCGGATTCGGGGAAAGGCCGATCACTGAATGGTCGACGAATACCCGTCGTTGCCGTTGTACGTCCCGTCCTGGCTCCACTGGCCACTGCCGCTGCGGTAGCTGTTTCGCTGTCCCCCCTGCTGCAGGGTGCTGCGCTGGCCATGCTGGTAGCCGTTGTTGTACTGGCCGCCGTTCTGGTTGTACTGCCCGTTGCCGTTGTTCTGGTACTGACCGTTCTGACCATTGCCGTACTGGCCGGCGCGCTGCTGCTGTTCGGGGCTGGCGGCCTGACCCACGTAGATTTCCACGCGGCGGTTCTGGGCTCGACCAGCCGGGGTGCTGTTGTCGGCGATCGGGTCACGGCTGCCGCGGCCGTCGATCATGATGCGCGAGACCTGCACGCCACGGGCCACCAGATAGTCACGGGCGCTGGCAGCGCGGTTGACCGACAGCGGGTTGTTGATGGCGTCCGTGCCCGTGCTGTCGGTGTGACCGATGATCTGCACGGTCGTGGCCGGGTTGGCCACCAGCGTCTGGGCGAAGCGGTCCAGAATGGGCTGGAAGTTCGGCAGGATCGCTGCACTGTTGATGCGGAACGAGATGTCGCTCGGGATGTCCAGCTGCAGCAGGTTCTCGCGGGTCTGCGTCACCTGCACGCCCGTGCCGGCGGTGGCCTCTTCCATGGCGCGCTTCTGCTCTTCCATCTGGCGTGACCAGATGTAGGTGCCCACGCCGGCGATGGCGCCACCGATCAGCGCGCCGTTGCGCACGCCCTTGGCGCCGGAGGTGTTGCCACCAAGGGCAGCCCCCACCGCGGCACCGATGCCGGTGCCGATGGCCGTGCGACGCTGGGTGTCATCCATGCCCGCACAGCCGGCCACCAGCAGCGCCGTGGCCACGGCGGCCACCACCGCCTGGCGGGCACCGGCGCCACGACGGCCCATTTTCCGGGACGCGCCCTGCTCGCCCTGCGCCGGCATCGCCACGGTCTGGGCGGACATCATCACGGCCTTGGCCGGCTGTTCGACAAACTTCGACATGCTGTTCACTCCTTGGGATCTGATCATGTCTGCAAAAGCCCGGAAGCCGCACAGACCTGGCGTCCGGCCTGCCTGACGCGGTGCAGACAATGGGCCAGATTATCACCTGATCCCGGCGCAGACCGTCAATTCCCGTGACGGCCGTTCATCGGGCCGGCCGCTGCACCGCACGGCATGTCCACACTGCGTCCAGTACAACGCTTCATGGACACAATGAGACGACTGGTTGGGCGCCCATCTGCGGCTGTGAGCAGGCCGTGTACAGCAAAGTGCCATGGAAACTTTCCGCCCCCGTCCAGCCGTCCGGCAGTTCACCCGGGCTGTACGCCGGCAGTGTTGCACGGTCTGGCAAGACGGTCCCAGCTTGCACATGATGCCCTGTCGGCACACGGCCCGAACCAGCGCGGGGATGAACAAGTCCATGACACGCTCTAGAATGGCGGGCAGCAACCGCCCGAAGGAGTCTACCCATGCGCAAGCCGTTCAATTTCAGTGCCGGTCCGGCCGTGCTGCCCGAAGCCGTCCTGGCCCGGGCCGCCAGCGAGATGTCCGACTGGCATGGCACCGGCATGTCGGTGATGGAAATGTCGCACCGCGGCAAGGACTACATGGGCATCCAGGCCCAGGCCGAAGCCGATCTGCGTGAACTGCTGAACATCCCGTCCGGATACCGGGTGCTGTTTCTGGCCGGGGGCGCCACGCTGCAGTTTGCGGCACTGGCACTGAACCTGCTGCCCGAGGACGGCAGCGCCGACTACATCGACACCGGCATCTGGTCCTCGAAGGCCATCGGCGAGGCACAGCGCTTCGGCACCGTGCGCGTGGCCGCCAGCAGCAAGGACAGCGGCTACACCCGCGTTCCCGACCGCAACGACTGGAATCTGGATCCGAATGCAGCCTATGTGCACCTCTGCGGCAACGAGACCATCGGCGGGGTGGAGTTCCACGACACGCCCGACGTGGGCCGCGTGCCGCTGGTGGTGGATGCCTCGTCGCACATCCTGTCGCGTCCCATGGACGTGCGCCGCTACGGCATGATCTACGGCGGTGCCCAGAAGAACATCGGGCCGGCCGGGCTGTCGCTGGTGATCATCCGCGAAGACTTGCCCGGTCGTGCCCGCAGGGCCATGCCATCCATTCTGGATTACGGCAAACAGGCCGAAAACGACTCCATGATCAACACCCCGCCCACCTACGCCATCTATCTGGCCGGACTGGTGTTCCAGTGGCTGAAGGATCTGGGTGGGCTGACGGAAATGGCCCGCCGCAATGAGGCCAAGGCCAGGCTGCTCTACGACGCACTGGACGCCAGCAGCTTCTACAGCAACCCGGTGGCGCCGGAGAACCGTTCGTGGATGAACGTGCCGTTCACGCTGGCCGATGCGTCGCTGGATGCCGAATTCCTGAAGGGCGCCGAGGCCCGCGGCCTGATGAACCTGAAGGGGCACCGCTCGGTGGGCGGCATGCGTGCGTCCATCTACAACGCCATGCCGCTGGAAGGGGTGCAGGCGCTGGTGGATTACCTGAAGGAATTCGAAAGGACGCGCGCCTAGGGACCCTCTGCAGCCTTCGAGAACATCCATCCATGAGTTCCAGCTTCGTTCAAACCCTCCGCCAGCGCTGGGCCGCTGCCGATTCCATGCTGTGCGTGGGACTGGATCCGGATCCGGCCCGCATCCCGTCATATCTGGGGACCGGGCCGGCAGCCATCGACCATTTCTGCCGCCAGATCATTGCGGCCACAGCCGACACGGCCTGCGCCTTCAAGCCGCAGATCGCCTACTTTGCCGCCCAGGGCGCCGAAGAGGTACTGGCCGGGCTGATCCGCCATATCCATGCCGACTACCCCGGCATTCCGGTGATTCTGGACGCCAAGCGCGGTGACATCGGCAGTACCGCCCGGCAGTACGGTGTGGAGGCCTTCGACCGTTTCGGCGCCGATGCGCTGACGCTCTCGCCCTTCATGGGTTTCGACTCCATCGAGCCCTACTTCGACTGGGCCGGCCGCGGGCTGATCCTGCTGTGCCGCACCAGCAACCCGGGGGGCAATGACCTGCAGGCGCTGCCGGTCCTGCCCGAGCAGCCCGCCAGCCAGACGGTGGTCACAGGGACAGGGGGCGCTTCCGCCGTATCCCAGGGCGTTCCGCCTACCACGGCCGGCGCGGCCACCACCGTATCGGCAGCCATCACGCAACCGTCGGCACTGACCCACGGGACAGCGGTTGCCGCAGGGCCGGAGACGGTCACGCGCCTCTACGAACACCTGGCCTCACTGGCCGCCGGCCCGTGGAACCGCAATGGCGAGCTGGGGCTGGTGGTGGGTGCCACCTTCCCCGACGAACTGGCCCGCGTGCGTGCGCTGGCCCCCACCCTGCCGCTGCTGGTGCCCGGTGTGGGTGCCCAGGGGGGCGATGTCGATGCCACCGTGCGTGCCGGGCTGGATGCCAGCGGGTACGGGCTGATCATCAATTCGTCCCGCGCCATCCTGTACGCCGGCCAGGGCACGGACTTTGCCGACGCCGCCCGGCAGGTAGCGCTGCAGACCCGCGACGCCATCCGGGCAGCACGGCAGGCCGCACGGGGCTGAATACCAGCCCCTGCCCTGCAAAGGCCACGCCGGGCTTGCCAAGCGCGGAAATCGCTATATAATGCTGTTCTCTGCATTGCAGAGCGCGTGGAGATGTAGCTCAGCTGGTTAGAGCGCACGACTCATAATCGTGAGGTCGGTGGTTCAAGTCCACCCTTCTCTACCACGTATTCCGGCTGGTTGCCCTGTTGCGGGGCAGCGGCCTCAAAGCCCCGCAGGTCAAGCGCCCCCGGGGCTTTTTTCTTGGCTGCATGTTCTTGCCTGTGTGGCACGGCACGTGACAGGTCGGCCAGCCTTGCCTGCGCATGGCGCCCGGTCAGGGTATCTGTTGCCGGCACGGAAACGAATGCGTCCATGACTCATCTGCGGCACAACCTTTCGTGGCACACCGCAGCATCGCACGACACTGCATCGTATACTCGCGAACCACTTCTGCATTCCGGTACCGCGCCTGTGGTGCGGTACGTCACCCGGCCCACCATGCCTCCCAGTACTCCCCCCAGTCCGGAGACATCCTCACACCCGGCCCCGCCTGCGGGCAACGGCAGCCATGTGGAGCCGCTTTCTGCCCTCCGGCTGTCCATCCCCATCGCCATGGGCTACATCCCGCTGGGCATGGCCTTTGGCTTTCTGATGGCACAGGCCGGCGCCGACTGGTGGGTGGCCCCGCTGATGAGTCTGCTGGTCTATGCCGGTGCGGCCCAGTTCATGGCGGTGCCGATGTTTGCGGCGGGTGAATCACTGGCCGCCATTGCGGTGGCCACGCTGGTGGTCAACCTGCGCCACATCTTCTACGGGCTGTCGATTCTGGACCGCCTGCCGCAGGGCCGGCTGGCCCGCGCCTGCCTGGCCTGGCAGCTCACCGACGAGACCTACTCGCTCATCTCCACCCTGCCCGACAGCGCCACACCCCGGCAGATGCTGGGGCTGACCATGATCAATCACGGCTGGTGGCTGCTGGGTACGGTGCTGGGCAACGCCATCGGCATGGGCCTGTCGCCCACGCTGCAGGGGTTCGATTTCAGCCTGGCCGCCCTCTTTGCGGTGCTGGTGGTGGCACAATGGCGCAGCAGCCGTCAGCTGGCGCCCCTCGTCACGGCCATCGTTACCTACACCGTGGGCTGGGCAGTCTATCCGCAGCAGGCCATGCTGCTGGCCATCGGCCTGTCGGTGGGCGTATCCCTGCTGCAGAGTTTCCGCCAGCCGGAGGGGCAGCCATGAGCACACCCGACACCATGCTGGGCGGCTGGCAGGCCCTGGCCGCCATCGTGGTCATGGCACTGATCACCTTCGCCCTGCGGGCCCTGCCCTTCGTGGCGGCCGGGCTGCTCAACCGCTTCCGGGCCATCCGCACGCTGGGGCGGTTTCTGCCGCCGGCCATTCTGGGCCTGCTGCTCATTCACACCATGGTGGGCTTCATCCAGAACGACGCCTCCACCGTGGGTGCCTGGCCCTCACTGGCCGCCCTGGCCGTCACGGTCGTGGTCCAGCTGGCCAGCCGCCACGCCCTGCTCAGCATTCTGGCCGGCACGGGCCTGTACGTGGTGCTGCGCAACGCCTCCGTGCTGTTCCAGTAGCCGGATGACGGGCCTGCGGTTTCTGTGCCAGATGCCGGACTGGCAGATCACTGGCGTTCGCCATCCCGCTCCTGAAGGATGCGGCTGAAGCTGCTGCTCAGCCAGTTGTCGTTGAAACAGCCGCCATCGGCAGAAAATCGCCCGCTACCATCTCACCAAAGCCTATGTGGAATGACGGCCACGCGGATGCTGTCGGCAGGGAGAATGGCAGTTTTCCTGCCGGGCCGAACGCGCCAGAAAAACAGTGCTCGTGGTCTGCCGGACTGTGTGCCGAAGGCTCGTCTGTCGGGCTGAACGGCGGCGCACCTGCCTGCCGCTCCGGCATGGCCGATGGGCATTCCCCAGATACACCGGACAGCCCCGTTCCGCAGGACGCCCCGTCACCACGCCCCTGCCCGGCCAGCCAGCACAATCCGCGAATCACACCGGCATGGGTGATCCACGCCTCGGCGTACGCCCATCCATGCCGGTCCCGCAACGACGGGGTTTCCCATGCCGCCCGGACAGCCTGCAGCCCCTCATGCAGGCGCATCAGGAACTGCGCCACCGACTCACCGTGGCCGCCCGCCCGGTAATGGCCGAAATCGTCGGTCCAGGCCTGCAGTTCGGCTGCCGGCAGATCGGCCCACAGGCGCCCTTCCCAGGCACCAAAATCCATCTCGGCCAGCCAGCCTTCCGGAGGGCGAAGCTGCACGTCGGGGCGCAGGACGTGCAGGGCCTGCAGCAGGGTCTGGCAGCGCTGCAACGGTGAGCTGCGCAGCACGATGCCAGCCGGCAGCCGCGCCGCCAGTGCCTGCGCGGCACGGGCCGTGTCGGCCGGCTGTGCCGCCAGATCGGTACGGCCATAACAGAGCCCGGCCGGCGCCTCGGGGCGTGGATGACGCACCAGCCAGCACAACGGTGCGGCTTCCGCGGGGACATCAACCATCTCCGTGGCAGGCGGCACGGCATTCCCACGCAGCCCCCCGTCGCGGCTGTTCGGAACGATGCCGTCCCCACGATGGGTCGTCTCGCGCCCGCCCCAGGCAGCGTCTCCACGATGAACCGTCCCGGTGCCCTTCACGGTTGTGCCCCCATGATCAGGCACAGCACCAGATAACCGGACACCTCGGCCAGCTGCTGGGTTGCGCCCATGCAGTCGCCCGTGATACCCCCCAGCCTGCGCCGGAAAAACCGTCCCAGCCCCCCCACGACCAGCAGCAGTGTGACCATCACCCCCAAGAGGGCCGCCCCGCCCGCCACCCGGGCCACCAGCAGCACGGCCGGCAGCGCCCACAGTGACGACACCCACAGCGTGCACCGGTCCAGACGCTCCAGCAGCGAGCGCGCCTTGCTGGTACCACCGGCCGCCACGGGCGTTCCCCCCACATAGGGCAGCCATTGCGGCAGCAGCAGGGCCGTCCAGCGCGACAGCACGTGCATGGCCAGCACCAGCAGCATCGCGTGGACCAGCCCCTGCACCTGCAGCAGTGCCAGCAGGCAGAGCTTGAGCAGCAGCACCAGCAGCAGTGTGATCGTGCCGTAGGTGCCCAGCCGCGAATCCTTCATGATGCGCAGCGCCGTCTCGCGGTCTGCACTGCCGCCCAGTGCATCGCCCACATCGGCCAGCCCGTCCTCGTGAAAGGCGCCGGTCAGCAGTACGGTCGCCATGGTCGAGAGCAGCGCCGCCACGAGCGCCACCAGCAGCCAGACGGCATCATGCGCAGGAACGGCTGACATACCGGCCAGCCCCCACACCACCAGACCCAGCACCAGCGCCGCCACGCCACCCACCAGCCAGCCCACGGCTGGAAAATGCGCGGTCGATGCCTTCATCAAGGCCGGGCTGTAGCCCACCCAGCGTGCCACCCGTGCCGGCAGGGGAATGCGCGTGAAAAACTGCAGCGCCAGCAGCACATGGCGCAGCAGATTGCCCTGCAGTTCGGCTGGCGCACCGGGCTCGCCGGATGACGATGGCTCTCCAGACGGCTGTCCCACAGGCGCCTCCCCCTCGTGCCTCAAGGCTGTGCCTCACCCCGGGCCAGTACGGTGGCCAGCGGCGCGATGTCGTTGAGCGTGCGGCAGGCCGATTCCAGCAGCGGCCACACCAGCGTGGCGGCCGATCCCTCACCCAGCCGCATGCCGAACTGCAGCAGCGGGTCGCCCCCCAGGGCATCCAGCATCAGCCGGTGCCCCGGCTCGGCCGACACGTGCGAGAACACGCAGCGCTCCAGCACCGCCGGCTGCAGCCGCGCCGCCACCAGCACGGCCGAGCTGGTGATGAAGCCATCCACCACGATCACCCGGTTCTCCAGCGCCGCCTGCAGGACGGCACCCACCAGCGTGGCAATCTCGAAGCCCCCCAGGGCAGCCAGGGCAGCCAGCGGTTCCGTGGCCGCGGCGTTGCGCACCAGTGCCGCAGCCAGTGCCCGGGTCTTGCGTTGCCGCCCTTCGGCGTCCAGACCAGCCCCCGGGCCGACCACCTGGTCGATGGGCAGATCGGCCAGCCGTGCCAGCAGCAGAGACGCGGGCGAGGTGTTGCCGATGCCCATCTCGCCCAGCAGGATCGCATTGCCGGGCAGCGCCTGCACCAGCGCCCGGCCGTTGCGAATGGCCTGCAGGCACTGTGCCGGCGTCATGGCCGGCTGCCGGGTGGCATCTGCCGTGCCAGCCCCCAGCCGGCGCAGCAGCAGACCGGGCCGCTCGGGCAGCGGCTGCACCACGCCACAGTCCACCACCAGCACCTTCAGGCCATGCTGGCGGGCCAGCACGCTCACCGTGGCCTCGCCGTCCAGAATGGTCTGCATCATCAGCGTGGTCACGGT
Organism: Lautropia dentalis; assembly: GCF_003892345.1. Lineage (GTDB taxonomy): Bacteria > Pseudomonadota > Gammaproteobacteria > Burkholderiales > Burkholderiaceae_E > Lautropia > Lautropia dentalis. The sequence goes on along the minus strand of NZ_RRUE01000002.1, from coordinate 1,540,462 downwards.
GGAGGGCCAGGCCGATACACCCTGCGCCACCAGACCATGGTCGCCCGCGCACAGCAGCACGGCGGCATCCTGCAGTTGCGGCGATTCGGTCTGCAGGATCTGGCCGATCTGTACCGACAGCGCTTCCAGCCGGCCCAGCGAACCCGGCGGACGCGCCTGGGCATCCAGCTTCGCCTGCAGGGCAGCCGCGCGGGCCGGATCGAAAACGGGCTCGATGACGGGAATGGTGGCCGCCACATCGGCAGGCGGGAAGAGATCGGAATGCAGGGACGAAAACGAACGGATGTCGGACATGGCAGAACCGGAAGAAAAAGGAACAGGCGCCGTGCATGGAAATCACGGTGCCGCAAGACTCATGCAGAGGATCGGGATACGCAGGAAGCCGCCCTGTCGGGCACGAAACCGTGCCCCGGTGCACTGCCGGGGCCTTTCATTATCGGCCAGTTCAGCCGGATGGCGGACGCCGCCCGGGGCGTGGGAAGCGCATCCCCAGCAACCCGTCCAGCACCCCGGGGGCAAAGCTGTTGCCCACATGATCGGCCAGCCCGTCGAACACGGCCGCCAGCGGACGCGCCTGCTGGCCGAACAGCGCCTGCAGCACGTCATCGTTCTCGAACATGCCGTGCAGGTACACGCCCAGCACATTGCCCCGGGCATTGCACCAGCCCAGACCATCCGGGAGCACGTCGAGAACCCCCACCGCGCCAGGAACACCATGGACACCGATAGCTGCTCCCGCCGCGGCCTCTGTGGCCTCTGTGGCCTCTGCGGATTCTGTGGCTTCTGCAACTTCTGCAACTTCTGCGATTTCTGCGGTTTCCGTGGTTCCTGTGGCTTCCATGACATCTGCGACCTCTGCGGCTTCTGCAACCACTATGGCCTCTGTAGCCCCTGCCATGATGTCCGCCCCCACCGGCTGCGTCTGCCCCTGGTGGATTTCGTATCCCGTCACCTGCACCCCCGACAGCACCGACCATGGCCCCGGCAGTGAGCCGAAGCGTTCCGTCCGGCGCCGCAGCACCTTCTCGCGGCCGAACACCGTCTGCAGCGGCAGCAGCCCCAGTCCCTGGCCAGCGCCATCCAGCCCCAGCGGATCACGCAGCGCCTGCCCCAGTATCTGCAGTCCGCCACAGATGCCCAGCACCCGGCCACCACGGGCCGCATGCGCCCGCACCCAGGCATCCAGCCCCTGCCGCTTCAGCCAGGCCAGATCGGTACTGGTGTGCTTCGAACCCGGCAGGATGATCCAGTCATCCACCGACAGTTCGGGCCGCATGCCGGCCTCCCGCACCGCCACCAGCTGCACACCACGCAGGGCGGCCAGCGGCTCGAACTCATCCAGATTGCTGATGCGCGGCGGCACCAGCAGGGCAATCCGCGCCGGCGCACACACCGGCCGGTCTGCCGGGCATGCGCCGGCCACCTCCACCTGACGTGGGCCGGGTACGCCGTCGTCCTCCCGGGGACCGGCGCTGGCCCTGGCGTTGCCTGCACCGTCACAGCCCTCGGGGGATCTTCCCTGCGCTGCCTGCCGGTCCATGTCACAGAGGGTTCTTCCCTGTGCCGGCTGGCAGCCCCGATCATCGGGAGGACTTCCCTGTGCCGTCTGCCGGTCGCGGTACTGGAACCAGCCATCCTCCTCCGGCAGGCCGTGGCCGGTCCACATCGGCACGGTGGCCACCACCGGCACACCGGTCATCTCCAGCATCCGTTCGGGGGCCGGCGCGAGCAGACCGGGATCCCCCCTGAAACGGTTCAGCACGAAGCCGCGCAGGCGCCTGCGGTCGTCTTCGGGCATCAGCGCCCAGGTGCCGTACAGATGGGCAAAGGCACCGCCGCGGTCGATGTCGGACACCAGCAGGCAGACGGCATCGGCGTGGCGCGCCACCCGCAGGTTCACCACATCGCTGGACTGCAGGTTGATCTCGGCCGGCGACCCGGCCCCCTCGATGACGATCACATCGTACTGGCGGCGCAGGTCGTCCAGCGTCTGTGCCAGCAGCGGCCAGACTTCGGCACAGCGGGCCCGCCAGGGCATGCCGGTCAGCCGGGCATCCACCTGCCCCAGCAGCACCACCTGGCTGCGCGTGTCGGCTTCGGGCTTGAGCAGCAGCGGGTTCATCTGCACCGTGGGCTCCACGCCCGCGGCCAGCGCCTGAAAATACTGCGCGCTGCCGATCTCGCCACCAGCCACCACGCGAGCATTGTTGCTCATGTTCTGCGCCTTGAAGGGCGCCACCCGCAGCCCCTGCCGCGCATACCAGCGGCACAATGCCGTCACCAGCCAGCTCTTGCCCGCCCCGCTACTGGTGCCCAGCACCATGATGCAGCGGGCCAGCCGGCCAGCGGTGTCCGCCGTGCTGCCGGCTGGCGGCACCCCGGCCTCTGCACCCGTGCCGGTCTGAACGCCTGCGCGGACAAGGTCGTCACGGCGCCGGGGACCGTGCTGATTTGCCTGTACACCAGTGCCTGCATCCGCATTGGGGCCATCCTGTGCGCCAACGCCGGCATCCGCACCAGCATCAGCCTGTACGCCCGTACCAGCCACCCGTGACCGTTCACCCACGCCGTTCAGTCCTCGATGCCGCGCTGTGCCGGCACCCCGGCCTCGAAGGCGTGTTTTATCTTGGTCATTTCGGTGACGGTGTCGGCCAGTTCGATGATTTCCGGCGGGCAGCGCCGCCCGGTCAGCACCACGTGCACATGCGGCGGACGATTCCGGAGCGTTTCCAGCACCGGTTCCAGCGGCATCCAGCCGTAGATGAGCGGATAGGTGATCTCATCCAGCACCACCAGAAAATGCTCGCCATCCATGATGGTCTTTCGGGCACGCTCCCAGCCTTCTCGTGCCAGGGCAGCGGATTTTTCCAGATCCTGGCTCTTCCAGCTGAAACCGTCACCCAGACCCTCGATGGGCACCCCCAGCTGTTCGAAGGTGCGGTGCTCGCCAAAACGTGCCGAGGCCACCTTCAGAAACTGGTAGATGTGCACCTTCTTGCCACGCCCGTGCGCCCGCAGCGCCAGCCCGAAGGCGGCCGTGCTCTTGCCCTTGCCGTCACCGGTGTTGACGATGATCAGGCCGCGCCGCTCGCCCTGCCGCTTTTCGTAAGGTTTCTCGCGAGGGGGCTGTTCGATTTCCATGGTCGTCGTTCTCCCGGAAGCTGTTTCCCGAAATGGCTGTTCAGAGGTGTCATGGGCCTGTTCATCCCTGTCCGGCAAGGCTGTCCGCCCTTGTCAGGCAGGGCAACGCCGGCCGTGTGCGGCTTCGGGGTCAGCCGTGCGCAACTTCGGGGCCAGCGTGGGGACGAACGGGTCCAGAACACACTTCTGGAACAGGTCCACGACGCGCGCTATTGTTCCAGCAAATGCCCACCGCCGCATCCGCACCACAGGCAGATTTGCTGCGGGAACATGTCCCACCTGCAGGGAAAGCGCGCCACAGGCTGGCCACCACCTGCTAGGACCGTGCACCACAGACCGGCCTGAACCTGAGCCTGAACCTGAGCCAGAGCCTGTCATGATGGGCCGATCCCCGCGCTGCTGCCGGCCGGGCACCGGCAGGGTGCCGTACGCAGGCTAGACCGCCCCCTGCCATGGAACGGTCAGCGCCGCTTCAGCAGCCGGACCACGCAGTCCCGCATCTGCTGTGCCCCCTCGGCCAGCCGGGGGCCGGGGCGTACCAGCACATCCAGTGCGTCTCCGCCGAACAGGCACACCCGCCCCTGCTGCAGCGCCTTCAGCCGCTGCCAGCCCGGACGCGCCCGCACTGCCGCCAGCCCCTGCTGCTGCGGATCGCTGATCATCAGCACATCGGGCTGCACCTGCAGCGCCCATTCGCGGCTGACCTGCAGATACGCGGGCATGGTGTGTGATCCAGGGCTCCCCCCTGACGCACCGGCATGCCCTTCCCCGTCCGGCGTACCGGCATCCGTCCCCCCTTCCGCATGCCCATTCTGGCGAGCATCCATGTCCGCACGTCCATCCGCATGTCCATCCCGGCGGGCATCCTTGCCCGGCTGCTCACCCGCTGTCATATCCTCGTCACCGGAGATCACATTGGCCAGCCCCAGTCCGGCCAGCGTCTCGCCCAGCAGTGACGAAGGCGTGGCTACCCACGGGGCCGGATCCACCTCCAGCCACACCCGCCAGCCACGCGCGGCAGGCGGCATGGACGCCGCCACCGCATCCAGCTGTGTGCGGATGCCGGCCCACACCGCATCGGCACGCGCCTGCGGCAGGTCCAGCACACGGGCCAGGCGCTGCAGCAGCGGCGCCACATCCGCCTGCCGGCGCGGTGACAGAACCAGCACCGCCACACCCAGTTTCTGCAAACGGTCGGCCACCACACCGCCACTGGCCATCAGCACCACATCCGGCTGCAGCGCCGCCACGCTCTCCACATTGAAGCTGCCCAGACTGCCCAGCTTCGGCAGCGTCGCCACCTGCGCCGGCCAGTTGGAAAAGCGGTCCACCCCCATCAGCCGGTCGCAGGCCTGCAGCACACAGACCGACTCGGTCAGCGCCGGCGAAAGCGACACCACCCGCCGCACCCGCGCCGGCAGGGTCACGGTCATCCCCCGATCGTCCTTCAGCGCACGGTCACCCGCCTGTGCGCGATCATCCAGGCGCGCCTGGCCATCCATACGATCCTGACTATCCGCGCGCCTCCGGGCATCCGCAGGCATCCGGCCGTCTGCATGTATCCGGAGCCCCATATCCATCCGGGTATCCGAATGCCCCCGGCCTTCCGTTCGCACGCTGTCCTGCGCAGCAGGCACCTGACCGGCCGTCGGTACGGGACTGCCAGTCGTCGGCCCGCCCCCAGCCCCCGGAACCGCCGCAGAAACAGCCCCTGCCCCCAGCAATACCCCGGCCAGCACCCGCAAAAACAGCCGCCCGGCCCCACCTCTCAACCTGTTCATCATCACAAACACAACACTTTGCGTCACCGGTCGGCGCGACATTGCGCACATTCCCGGTTACAATCGACAATTCGTAACCTATTGTTCCATATCGGAACACAACATTTCCATTTCCGCAGAACCCGTCCCTGCAGAGACGGGCTCTGGCCGCGTGGCCCCGCATCCCTGCATCCCATGCGGCAGCCGGCCCATCCTTACTGTTTCAGTCATGATCAGCCGACTCTTCAAGCATCGCCAGCCCGCCTACCGGCCCCAGGCCCAGGCCCGCCAGGACGCGCTGCGCAACGAGAAACTGGCCACCCCCAGTCACCTGGCGGAACGCCGCAGCCTGCTGCGCGCCGCGAGCGCCTGGCTGGTCGCCCCGTCGTGTGTGGCCGCGGTCACCGCCGTGGCGCTGGACTTCCTGTCGCCGGCCGTGACGGCCGCACAGAACCGCCACTTTCCCGACGCCACGCAACTGGGCCGCATCCGCTTCGGCCAGTTCCCCGACGCCACGCTGGGCCGCAAGGCCGTCCGGCTGGGTGCCGGTGCCCGCATCTACAACCAGGACAACCTGATCGTGCCGCCCGTGTCCGTGCACGGCAAGAGCTTCGTGGTGGGCTATCTGGCCGGCCCCACCGGTGAAATCACCACCGTCTGGATCCTGAGCGAAGAAGAATACCGCGCCCTGCGCCGGCGCAACCGCTGAACGGCACGGCCCCGCGGCGTTGCCCCACCCCCGTCTTCCGGGGTGGCTTCCCGGGATCAGCAGCGCCTGCGATGCTGTACTGGTGATGCCATGGCTACCCTCTTCTGGACCGGATTTGACCGGGATCAGCACCCCGTCTGCCTCGTACTGCGACCATGCGTCCTGTCTGGACATACCTAACGATATATCGCATGACCCGCAAACTGTACCTGCGCACCTTCGGGTGCCAGATGAATTCGTATGACAGCGAACGGATGGCCGACCTCCTGGCCGAGGCCGAGCACACCGAGCTGACCGACAACCCCGAAGACGCCGACATCGTCCTGTTCAACACCTGCTCCATCCGCGAGAAGGCACAGGAAAAGGTCTTCTCCGACCTGGGCCGCTTCAGGGCCATGAAGGCTGCGCGCCCGGACCTGATCATCGGCGTGGGCGGCTGCGTGGCCAGCCAGGAGGGCGAGGCCATCGTGCAGCGCGCACCCTACGTGGACGTGGTGTTCGGACCGCAGACGCTGCACCGCCTGCCCGAACTCATCCGCGCCAAACGCCGCTCCGGCCAGTCGCAGGTCGACATCCGCTTCCCCGAAATCGAGAAGTTCGACGCCCTGCCGCCGCAGCGCAAGGAGGGGGGCAGCGCCTTCGTCTCCATCATGGAAGGCTGCAGCAAATACTGCAGCTTCTGCGTGGTGCCCTACACCCGTGGCGAGGAGATCTCCCGCCCCTTCGAGGCCGTGCTCACCGACGTGATGACGCTGGCCGACCAGGGCGTGAAGGAAGTGACCCTGCTGGGCCAGAACGTCAACGCCTACCTGGGTCAGGTCGAAGGCTTCGACGCCCCGGCCGACTTCACCACGCTGCTCGACTACATCCACGACATCGACGGCATCGAGCGCATCCGCTACACCACCTCCCACCCGCGTGAGTTCACCGAGCGGCTCATCGAGGCCCATGGCCGCCTGCCCAAGCTGGCACCGCTGGTGCACCTGCCCGTGCAGTCCGGCTCCGACCGCATCCTCGCGGCCATGAAGCGTGGCTACACCTCGCTGGAATACCGCTCCATCATCCGCCGGCTGCGGGCCGCCAGCCCCGGCATTGGCCTGACCACCGACTTCATCGTCGGCTTTCCCGGCGAGACCGAGGCCGACTTCCAGAAAACCCTCAAGCTCGCACAGGATCTGGCCTTCGACGACGCCTACTCGTTCATCTACAGCCCGCGCCCCGGCACCCCCGCGGCCAGCCTGCACGACGACACCCCAGCCGAAGAAAAGGTCGAACGCCTGCAGCGCCTGCAGGCCGTGGTCCAGCAGAGTTCGATGGACATCGCCGGACGCATGGTCGGCAGCCGCCAGCGCGTGCTGGTCGAAGGGCGCTCCAAAAAGGATGCGCACGAACTCACCGGCCGCTGCCCGAACAACCGTACCGTCAACTTCCCCGGCGATCCGGACCTCATCGGCCAGATGATCGACGTGGACATCGTCTCGGCATACACCCACACCCTGCGTGGCGAGCCGGTGGCCGAACAGGTCGAGCGCACACTGGTACGGGTCGCAGCCGAGCGCCGGGCCCGGGGTGAGATCCACGCCCGGGAAATCTCCCGGCCCCGTGCCGCGTAACCCGCTTCGAAGCTCTCATGCGCCCTGTCCCGCTGGCCGTTGCCCTGGCATGTATCACGCTCTCCCTTCCCGCGGCGGCCAGCGGGACGTTCACCACCACGACCAGCGGAACGGCCACTACACGACAGGCCGTTTCCGCCAGCAAAAACGTCCGTGCAGGAACGGCCGTGCCAGCAGGATGGGACATGCCGACCGCTGGCACGGCGATCGTCTCCCGCCCCCGGACGATCATCAACGCAGCCACAACCGGCGTCTCTCCCACAGTCCCAGGCAAGGGTAGTGCCCTGCCGTCTGACACGGCCACCGGTGCAGCACCGCTGGCCGGCAGTTTCTCCGCCCTGCCGGCCCTGCTCGACCGGGCGCGTGCCCTGCTGCCCCGCCAGCCCGAGGCGGCGTGGCGGCTGCTGGAGCCCCACACCTGGACCTACGCCGGCAGCCGCGACTTCGACTACCTGCTGGGTGTGGCTGCCCTGGACAGCCAGCGCCCCGGTGAAGCCGTCATGGCACTGGAACGGGTGCTGGATGCCCATCCCGACGACACCGCCGCACGTACCGAACTGACCCGCGCCTATCTGGCTCTGGGCGAACACGACAGCGCCCGGCAGGTGCTGCAGCAGCTGGTCCGGCAGCCGCAGCTGCCGCTGGAAGCCCGCGAGAGCGTGCAGCGCTATCTGGACATCATCGCCCGCCAGAACAGTGCCAGCCCGCGCCGCTGGCAGCTGGCGCTCAACCTCACCACGGGCCACGACAGCAACGTCAACGCCGGCAGCACCCGCAACCGCTGGATCATCGACGATGGTCAGGTGCTCACCCCGCTCGACGAGAACCGCCCGCACGGCAGCCCCTTTGCCGAACTGGGCCTGCAGTTCCAGCACACCCTGCCACTGTCCGGCACCCTCGGCTGGACAAACACCGTCAACGCCAGCCAGCGCCTCAACCCCCGCCAGCACCGGCAGGACACCGGCACCCTCGGCGTGGGCAGCGGCCTGGCACTCACACGGGGTGCCCACCGTTTCTCGGCCGCCCTCAATCTGCAGCAGATGTGGCTGCAGGACCGCCGCTTCCGCCGCGCCACCGGCCTGCTCGGCCAGTGGCAGTTCGATCCCGACCCCCGGAACCAGCTGGGCCTGTACGCCCAGGTCTTCCGGCTGGACTTCGACGACCAGCCCCTGCGCAACGCCCGCCGTACCCTACTGGGTGCCACCTGGGCCCATGCCTTCCGGGCGCGTGGCAACCCGGTGCTGATCGCCAACCCCTATGCCGGTCGCGAACAGCCCCGTCACACCCTGCCCGTGCTCGACTTCCGGATAGCCGGCCTGCGGCTGGGCCTGCAGCGTGAGCTGGGCGCACGCTGGCGCGCCAATCTGGGCCTGCAGTGGGAAGAACGTCGCCACCGGGGGCCCGACCCCCTCTTCGGCCGCACCCGTCACGACCGCCAGCTGGACCTGCGCCTGGGCGCCGATCATGCGCTCAGCCCGCAGCTCACCCTCAGCCCCCAGCTGCTCCACACCCGCAACCACGCCACCCTGGCCCCCAACGACTTCCGGCGCACGCAGCTGCTGGTGGATGTGCAGTACCGCTGGTAGAACACGGCCCCACCCGGCAGGGCATACTGGCGACACACGACCGGAACCTGCCCGAAGGCCCTACCCTTGGGCGCGGCATGACCGTGTTGGCAGCGCCTTGAAACCATCGAGGATTCTGCACCCCTGCTGCCTTGCAAAGGGGAGTTCACGGCGCACGACCACCTGTCGCTCCTGCGCGACAAACACACCCGCCGAACAGACAGCAAGACCACCATCCATCCAGCCGCCCGGCCGCATTCATCCCCCGCCCCCGACCGGCGCCCCCTGACGGTCGACAACCGGCCCCCATCCCCCTGCCCGGCGACAGGCTGCCCCACCACAATGCGCGCCAGGGAGGATCTCGCTTCAACTGCGGCCTGGCCATGCGCGTATGTGCACCATCCCTCGTGCCTTGCACCGCAACGCCCGCGCAGATCCTCCTCCTCTCTCTTTCGCACCATGTGGTGGACCCGTCGTGGCGCAACCCCGCAATCCGGACAGCCAGGGACCTGATCCCTCCTGCTGCAGCACGCGCTGCGGCTGCACCGTGTCCGCACGGTTTGCCCCCCTGCCGCCCGCGACCTCCGTCTGGACCCCGGCCAGAACCTCCGCCTGGTCTGGCACCAGAGCTTCCGTCTGGAGTCCCGCCTGGCACCCCCGCCGCCTGCTGCAGATCGGCCTGCCGATCCTCGCCCTGGCCATGCCGCCGGGTCATGCCCTTGCACTCGGCCAGCCGGGCAACCTGCCCCCGCCGGCCCCCGCCGCTGCGCCCCTCGCCGCCGGCCGTCTCATCATGGCCAGCGGCGACGTGCGCATCGTCGATATCCAGAGCGTCCCACCGGCGTCCGGGCAGGCATCGGCAGCCTCCGGCGTCGCCCATACCGGCGCCGCATCCACCGGGGTATCCCCATCTGCCACATCGTCCACCAGGGATTCCCCATCCTCCACACCGACCACCGGACAGTCCATCAGAACCGCCCAGGCCGGCGACTGGCTTCATGCCGGCCAGATGATCATCACCGGCGCCCACGGCCGGGCGCAGATCCGCTTCCGTGACGGTGCGCTGGTCTCGCTGCAGCCCCGGTCACAGTTCCGCATCGACCAGTACGCCTATGGAGAAGACCGCCAGCGCAGCTTCTACAGCCTGCTCGAAGGCACCCTGCGGGCCATCTCCGGCGCCATCGGCAAGAAGAACCCCGACGACTTCCGGCTCGACACGCCCACCGCCACCATCGGCATCCGGGGTACCGAGTTTCTCGTACAGGAAACCCACTGCAGCCCACACTGCCAGCCGGGCCAGCAGGACGGCCTGAACGTGGCCGTCAGTCACGGTCGCGTACGCGTCTTCAATGGCGCCGGCGCCATCGATATCGGCGCCGGCCGCGCCACCTGGGTTGCCTCGGCCACCAGCCGCCCCCAGCCCACCACACGCAAACCCGTCATCAGCGCCCCGCCCACCCAGCAGGAGCGCGATGCCGAGCAGAAAGCAGACGAAAGCGCGCAGACCACCGGCGATTCCACACAGGCCGGGTCCACTGCGTCTGACGACGGCTCGTCTACCGGCACCACGTCCAGCGACACCACGTCAACCGGAACCACGTCCAGCGACGGCTCGTCCGGTGACAGCCTGTCCAGCAACAGCGCCTCATCCGGTGCATCCCAAGCGGCAGGCAACACGTTCCAGACGGCAGTGTCCAGCCCGAAGAGCGTCCTGCCTGCCGGCAATCTGGGGCTGCCACAGATTTCCATCCCCCAGCCATCCAGACGTCCGGACGCCCAGCCGCCTGCCACGGCGCCCGTCACACCCGTGCGTCCCACGCCGGCGCCACAGCCGGCACCACGGCCCACACCAAAGCCCGAACCCGCGCCGGCACCGCAGCCCGCTCCGGCTCCCGTGCCCTCTCCCGGCACGACGCCCACGCCGGCTCCGGCCCCCACGCCCAACCCGGCCCCAGCTCCGACACCAGAGCCCACGCCTGCGCCTGCTCCCACGCCCGTCCCGGTACCCACACCGACACCTGCGCCCGCCCCGACACCCGCTCCCTCGCCCGTGCCGGCCCCAGGGCCTGTGCCCCAGCCTGCCCCCATTCCCGGACCCGAGCCAATCCCTCAACCAGCCCCCGGCCCGGTCCCGGCGCCGGAACCTGTGCCCGCTCCGTCACCGGTTCCATCGCCCCTGCCGGTCGTTCCCGTCGAACCCGATCTGCCCGACAACCCGGAACCGGCACGCCCGCGCCCCCCGGCCCCCGAACCTGCTCCGGAGCCTGCCCCCGTGCCGGCGCCCGGCCCTGCACCCGTGCCGTCTCCGGAACCCGCTCCATCTCCGGCCGATCCGGTCATCCCGCCATCGCCCGCACCGGCCCCCACCGACCCGGTCACACCGCCTGCGCCGGCCCCCACCCCCGTGCCCGGTCCACAACCAGCCCCCGGCCCGCAACCGGCACCGGATCCCGCCCCTGCGCCAACCCCCTCGCCAGTGCCGGCGCCTTCGCCGGAACCGGTTCCCACGCCCGAACCGTCGCCCGGTCCGGTGCCTACCCCCGTGCCGGCACCGCAACCCGCTCCTGCGCCCTCACCGGCACCACAGCCCGCACCGGCACCAACACCCCAGCCGGCCCCGGCGCCCGCCCCCCTGCCAGAGCCGGCACCTGTCCCGACTCCCATCCCGGCCCCTGTTCCCGTCCCGGTGCCCCCGCCCGCGCCACCTGCCCTGCCATCCACCCTCGGCACCGGCAGCCACGCGGCCGGCAGCCTGCGCCTGATCACCGCCAACGCCCCCTGGCCCTTCAACTACACCGTGGGCGACACCGCCCCCGCCATCCGGCTGGGCAGTGACTTGCGTCCACAGCGAATCGGCCCCTGCGGCATCCTCGGCAACTGCATGAACTTCGACATGGCCGACACCACCGAGGCCGGCCATGAAGGCGCCGTCACCTGGGGGCGCTTCAGCCAGGGCAGCGTACGTCTGACCCTGCTGCTGATGGATCTGGACAACCAGCTGCAGCAGACCCGCGGCATCCACTATCTGGCCGGTGTCCCCACCGTCACCATGCCCACCACCGGCACGGCCCGCTACACCCTGTCCGGCGCCACCGCCCCCACCTTCAGCAAGGGCGGCGTGCAGCCCGGCACCTTCACCGGCCAGGGCCTCGTGCAGTTCGCCCCCGGCACCGGCACCCAGATCGCGCTGGACGGCGAACTGAAGTTCGGCAGCGACCAGCACTACCGCATGACCACCGACGGCGCCCGCTTCGATGCCCAGGGGCGCCTGAGCCAGATCGGCACCACCAACCTGCGCATGCAGAGCCCCAACACCTTCACCGGGGATCTGCGCGTCCGTTCGCAGGGCAGCAGCGACGCCATGCAATGCGGCACCGGCGACTGCCGGGCGGCCATCAACGGTGGCTTCTTCGGGGACAACGCCACCCAGATGGGCTTTGGCTACACCGTCACCAACCCGAAGCACAGCGGCGAAACCGACACCATCCACGGCGTGGCGGTGATGAAGCGGGAAACACCCTGATTGCCCCGTCCGCACCATGAACGGGTGCGTGTCGCGAGCCTGTTCGTCCCCGCGCGAGCCCCGGTCGTGTGCAGAACGCGTCATGGACTCATTCGTCCACGTGCTGACCTCAGCCGTGTGCCGACAGGGCACCACGCAGGCAAGGCAGCCGCCTTGCCAGAGGAGCCGCCCCACCTCATGCCAGACAACATGGGTAGCGCGCCCGCCTGCACGGCACGGCTGCCCGCTACAATTGGACAAAGGTTTCTCCTCCCGGTCAGCACTGCCCCCCCCTAAAGCACCCTCCATGCCCGTCCAGGCCCAATTCTCCATCGACGAACCCGACAACGCCCGGCTGGCCAGCCTGTGCGGCGCGCTCGACGCCAACCTGCGCACCATCGAAAGCGCGCTGGACGTGCGCATCACCCGGCGCGGCAGCACCTTCACCATCGAAGGCGATGAAACCGCCCCGGCCCGCACCGCCCGCCTGCTGGACAGGCTCTACCACGCCCGCCGTCACCCCCTCAGCAACGAGGAGCTTCAACTGGCCATCATCGAATCCCGTCACAGCAGCCCGGCCGACCTGCCGGTCACCGAAGCGCTACCCCCGCAGTCGCCCGACAACCCCACCTTCCGCACCCGCCGCGGCGAGGTGCAGGGGCGTACCCCCAACCAGCGCAAGTACCTGAAGAACATCCTGGCGCACGACCTGTCCTTCGGCATCGGCCCGGCCGGCACCGGCAAGACCTTCCTTGCCGTGGCCTGCGCCATCGACGCGCTGGACCGCGACCAGGTCGAACGCATCATTCTCACCCGTCCCGCCGTCGAGGCCGGCGAGCGCCTGGGCTTCCTGCCCGGCGATCTCACCCAGAAGATCGATCCCTACCTGCGCCCGCTCTTCGACGCCCTCAACGAGCTGATGGGCCACGAACGCGTGGCCAAACTCATCGAACGCCAGCAGATCGAAATCGCTCCGCTGGCCTACATGCGCGGCCGCACGCTGTCCAACGCCTTCATCATTCTGGACGAGGCCCAGAACACCACGCCCGAGCAGATGAAGATGTTCCTCACCCGCATCGGCTTCGGCTCGAAGGCCGTCATCACCGGCGACATCACCCAGATCGACCTGCCTGCGCCCAAAAAGAGCGGTCTCGTGCAGGCCCAGCGCGTGCTGAAGAACGTCAAGGGCATCGCCTTCAACCGTTTCGAATCCGGCGACGTGATCCGCCACCCGCTGGTGGCCCGCATCGTCGAGGCCTACGAGAAACACGTCGAGAACCGCAAGCGCCCCGTACCGGAGCACTAGGGAATTCCGGGGAGCTTCTGCAAAAGTCTGCGAGCGCGCTGGACCCGGGACCAGAATGAGTCAGAAGACACCATTTCCCGACAGCAGCAGGGCCATTGGCAGCAAATGACAACACGCTGGATCGCCCGGGCATGAAGGCCAAAGTGCCGCAGGACTTTTGCAGAAACTCCCCAGGGCTCTTTCGTCCCCGTGCTGCCCCCACATGAAAAACCACATTTCGCACCCCGCTCACCACCTGTCCCTGCAGGTCCAGATCGATGAAGACACCCTCGGCATCGACGCCCTGCCCGTGGCACGCCCCCAGCTGCGCCGCTGGGTGCAGGCCGCCCTGCGCGCCGATGCCGAAATCGTCTTGCGCTTCGTCGGCCTGGAGGAAAGTCAGGTACTGAATCACCAGTACCGCGGCAAGAACAGCCCCACCAACGTCCTGACCTTCGACTACGCCCACGAGCCCATCGTGCAGGCCGACATCGTCATCTGCCTGCCCGTGCTGGAACGGGAAGCGGCCGAACAGCACAAGCCGCTGCGCAACCATCTCGCGCACCTGGTCATCCATGGCGTACTGCACGCCCACGGCATGGACCACCTCACGGACGAAGAAGCAGCCGACATGGAGGCTGCCGAAGTCGCCCTGCTCAAACGCTTTCGCATCCGCGACCCGTACCAGCTACCCGAAGAATAGGATCGGCCGGCAACCCCCTGCCATCGGCGGGCACGCCCCCCGCATTTGACCAGTTTTACCAGCCGCCCGAGCGGCTGCAGGCACGGCCTGCGTGATGGTCAACCTCTGGAATAATGCCGGCTTTCAGGTTGCCCCGACCGGTTACGCCGATGCCCACTGCTTTTACCCCTTTCTCCTCCCGCAGACCGCTCATACAGGGCCTGCTGGCCCTGCTGCTGGGCGTGGCCCACGCCTTTACCTTCGCCCCCTGGGGCAATGGCTGGCTGCAGCTGGCCGTACTCACTGGCTTTGCCCTGCTGGTCCTGCGGGGCGGGGGGTTTCTGACGGGGCTGCTGTTCGGCATCGGCTGGTTCAGCGCGGGCGTGGGCTGGGTCTACATCAGCATGCACGACTACGGCGGCGTTCCCGCACCGCTGGCCGCGGTGGCCGTCGTGCTGTTTTCCTCCTATCTGGGCCTGTACCCGGCGCTGGGCGCACTGTTTTGCAGACGCAACCACCTGGCCCCCTGGCCCTTCGTCCTCACTTTTTCCGGTGCCCTCACCCTGGCGGAGCTGGCCCGCGGTTGGGTGCTGACCGGATTTCCATGGCTCGGTATTGGCTACGCACAGATCGACAGCCCCCTCGCCGGTTTTGCGCCGGTGGGCGGCGTCTACCTCGTGACACTGGTCACCAGCTTCATCGCAGCCAGTGCTGCCGTGCCCCTGCAGCACGTGCTGACACGGCACACGCCAGCACCAACGCCCCCCATCCTGCCCCTGATGGTGCCATGCCTCGTCTCCGTTGCCCTGCTGGGTCTGGGCACCGTACTGGGGAAACACGCATGGAGCATTCCCGCCGGGAAGCCGCTGAGCGTCAGCCTGCTGCAGGGCAACGTACCGCAGGCCATGAAATTCGATCCAGAAACAGCGGCACTGGCCCGACACCAGTACCTGCAGATGATCGAAAACGCCCCGGCCGACCTCATCCTGCTGCCCGAAACGGCCTGGACCACCCGCTGGGACAACACCGAATCCAGCCTCAAGCAACGGCTCTACCAGTTCATCTTCGACACCGACAGCACCGTGGCGCTGGGCCTGCCACGCTTCGGCCTGGTACGCGTGCCCGGCACACACAAACCCGGCACGGCGCAGAATGCCGCCAATACCGCCAATACCGCCAATACCGCCAATACCGCCAATACCGCCAATACCGCCAATACCGCCAATACCGCCAGTACCACCAATACCACCAATGCCCATGCGCATGCTTCAGGAAAGCGTGCTTCGGAGGAACAGGCAGAGGAACCTGCATCAGGGGAGCAGATATCAGGAGAACGGGCTTCCGGGGAACACGCCTCCGGGAAAGATATGGAGGCATCCGTTGCAAAGGCGGCAGACACCCACGCCCAGGACGCCTGGCAATGGCAGGTCAGCAACAGCGTCGAGGTCTTCACCCGTGAGTCGATTCTCGGCCCGTCGGCCGCCGGTTCCATCGACCGTTCCGGTCGCTACCACTACGACAAGCGCCACCTCGTCCCCTTCGGTGAATTCATCCCCGAGGGTTTCCACTGGTTCATGGCCATCATGCAGGTCCCGCTGGGCGACCAGATGCGTGGATCCCCCCAGCAACCCCTGCTGGACCTGAAGGACCAGCGCATCGGCTTCGACATCTGCTACGAAGACATCTTCGGCGAGGAACTGCTGGACCAGGTGCGGGACCAGCACCCCGCATCCCCTTCAGCACAGCAGGCCCCCGGACACGAACACCCGGAACGGACCACGCCGGACCGCGAGCACACAGGCCGGGACACGGCGGCTGCATCGACTGCCGGTGATGCCTCCGGCACAGGCGCCACCATCCTCGCCAACCTGACCAATCTGGGCTGGTTCGGCAACTCCCACGCGCTGCCCCAGCACCTGCAGATCGCCCGCATGCGGGCCCTGGAAACCGCCCGCCCGATCATCCGGGCCACCAACACCGGCACCACCGCCGTCATCGATGCTCACGGGCACGTACAGGCACAGCTGCCCACGCACCAGGAAGGCACACTGCGTGCCACCGTACAGGGGCACACCGGACTCACCCCCTACGCCCGGCTGGGCGGCAATCTGGCGCTGTGGCTGCTGTCGGCAGCCCTGATGGCCGCCGGTACGCTGCTCGCGCGAAAATTCCGGGCCGCACCGGCATCAGGCGCGGATCGCTGATGCCTGTGCCCAATGCCCGGTGTCTGACCTCTGCCTGAAAACCCGGGTGCTGGCTACCGGGTACGCAGGTGCCTGGGTGGCTGAACACCTCCAGCAATATTCCCCGTTCAGGCCGGTAGCCAGCCCTCGGTCATGATCTGGTCAAAGGACCACGGACACACCTCGGGATACTCGCGTGGCCCCGCCTCGCGCATCGCGATCACCAGCGCATCCTCCCAGGCGTCCTGCCACCAGTCCGGATCGGCCAGCACGGCCTTCAGGCTGGGGGTTTTCTTCACGGCCCGTTCGATACGGCTGCGCTGCAGACGAATGGTCTGCGCCCAGCTGCTGCCCGCCCGCTCCGGCTGGTACTGCCATTTCAGCAGATGTGCCAGCAGCACCGCCATCCGGCTGATCAGCTCACGCTGTTCGCTCTTGCCCACGTCCTCGATCTCATCTGCAATGTGTTCGATGTCCAGCAGTTCATAGCGCCCTGCCCGCAGCAGCGCCGCCTGCTCATTGGCCCAGGCCACGATGTCCTGGTCGTATTTCACCGTCGTCATCCAGACCTCCGATTCACGGCCACCCTCACTACGCCCTCATATCTGCCCACCTGCCTGCATCACTCACGCCGGCAGCCAGCCCTCGGTCATGATCTCCGCCAGCGTCCACGGACACACCGCCGGAAAATCCCCCAGTCCCGTTTCTGCGGCGGCAATGCCCAGCGCCTTGCGCCACACCTTCAGCCACCATGCCGGCTCATCCAGCTTTGCCCGCAGGCTGGGTGTCTCTTCCAGCGCATCGGCAATATCGCCCCGCTGCGCACTGATCGTCAGCTGCCAGCTGCGCCCCCGCCGTTCCGGCTGGTGCTGCCATTTCAGCAGATGTGCCAGCAGCACCGCCATCCGGCTGATCAGCTCACGCTGTTCGCTCTTGCCCACGTCCTCGATCTCATCTGCAATGTGTTCGATGTCCAGCAGTTCATAGCGCCCTGCCCGCAGCAGCGCCGCCTGCTCATTGGCCCAGGCCACGATGTCCTGGTCGTATTTCACCGTCGTCATCCAGACCTCCGATTCACGGCCACCCTCACTACGCCCTCATATCTGCCCACCTGCCTGCATCACTCACGCCGGCAGCCAGCCCTCGGTCATGATCTCCGCCAGCGTCCACGGACACACCGCCGGAAAATCCCCCAGTCCCGTTTCTGCGGCGGCAATGCCCAGCGCCTTGCGCCACACCTTCAGCCACCATGCCGGCTCATCCAGCTTTGCCCGCAGGCTGGGTGTCTCTTCCAGCGCATCGGCAATATCGCCCCGCTGCGCACTGATCGTCAGCTGCCAGCTGCGCCCCCGCCGTTCCGGCTGGTGCTGCCATTTCAGCAGATGTGCCAGCAGCACCGCCATCCGGCTGATCAGCTCGCGCTGTTCGCTCTTGCCCACGTCCTCGATCTCATCTGCAATGTGTTCGATGTCCAGCAGTTCATAGCGCCCTGCCCGCAGCAGCGCCGCCTGCTCATTGGCCCAGGCCACGATGTCCTGGTCGTATTTCACCGTCGTCATCTGCCTGGCCTCCTGTTCACGGCCGCCCTCACCAGATTCCTCGTATCCGATCCTTCATGCCGGATCCACGCACACCAGATCCGGTCGATTTGCACCCGAACTGCTGCCTGCACCAGGCACACGCACACCAATCCGCTCGCATCGACACGCCCACATCACTCCCTCATACGGCCCCGCTCACGCCGGCTGCAACCACCACGCCAGCAGCAGCATCAGCGTCCCGCCGCCGGCCAGCACCAGCCAGACGAGCTTCTGGTTGGCCGACACATAGCTCCAGACGAACGCGGGCACATAGACCACGAAGGTCAGCCCGCCGAACAGCGCCTGCATCTCCCCATAGGGGTAGCCAGCCCGCACCGCCAGCGCAAGCGCCAGCAGAAAGGCCCCCCAGGCAAACGCAAAGCCGCCCACCACACTGACGGCCACCTTCGACGCCATCAGCCATGCACGTGCCCTGCGCTGTTCGGGGGTGCGGTGCAGCGGCATGACATCCTCACCGGCACTGACCATGATGACCTCCTCGCCTGATGGATGAAGCCGACAGTGTAGGGGTATTCCTGCAGCAAGGGAACACAGCGCCCGGCAGTCCCCTCCGTGGCCCCCACCGTCCGGCAGCCCGCAACAACTGCCCGGCAGCCCACCCCCAGTGTGCCAGCCCAAACCCGGCAACATTCCCCCGACAAAACCAACCATGGCCCGGACGCGCACCGGCAATCCGGCGCGCCACGGCATCCTGTCTCTGTCGAGGGGTTCTGCATGCACTCGCTTGCCACCGAGTTTCCGGTCGATCCGGCCACCGGCCCGGACGACTTCCTGCAGGCCATCGTGCACTGGCTCGATACCGACCAGCAGACCAGCCTCCCCACCGACGCCCTGCATGCCCTGCCCCGGAATGTCACCGGCAACCTGCAGGCCCTGATCACCGGGGAACCCAAACGCGCGCTTCCCCCGTTGACCAGCCCGGACGCCACCGAATCCCTGCAGGTACTGGCCACCATCACCCCCCACAGTGACCCGGCACGCCCCCATGAAACGCTGGCCGGCATCAGCTACAGCCGGCGCCAAGGCCCCATTCTCTGGACGACCACCGCCGTCTGGTCCAGCCAGCAGGCCGTCGGCGGGAAGGGGCTGCCCAGCGCCTGGGTGGGCCTGCGGGTTCGCAGCAGCGCCGACGACCCCATGCAGCGCCTGCCCGTCGACCGTCACCCCGCCATCGTCCGCTGCATGCTGGACCGCCTTGGCGGCGGGCAGGATGGCCCGTTCACCGCCAGTGCCTCACCCCGCGCCCTGAGCAGTGGCCATGACCTGATGCTGGCCGCCAGTGCGGTGCTCGGCAGCACCGGCAACCGCATGCCCGTCGTCTACGTCAGCGCAAACTTCCAGCATGGCCACGCCGTCAATCCGGCCCGGCTGGCAAACGAACTGGCCGGACTGGCCCACGTCCTGGTCGAACCCGGCAACAATTTCTCCCGCCAGCTGCAGCGCCAGACCGACGGCGTCAACGTCTATGGCGGTACCGTCGGCATCCACTGGCCCGAGGGGGGCGAAAAACGCGCCTTTTTCCTGGGCTCGCTCTACCGGACGGCTGCCGAACTGCATGACGTGATTCGCGAGGACATCCGCCGCACCCACATCAACCGTCGCCCCCTGCCCCGCTGCACCTGGACCCACCTGCGCGAAAGCAGCTCGCGCAACGCCATCGCCGTGCTCAGGTCATCCGGTTCCGGTTCGGTCGAGGACTACATCCGCAATTTCGACGAAGAACTGGCCGCCCGGGAGCAGCAGCTGCAGGAAGCCGAACATGAAATCCGCCGCCTCGAACAGGAACTGCGACGCCACAGTGCACACCCCGGCGGCATGACCCCGTTGCTCAGATCCGGAGAAGAACGCGACTTCTACGACAACGAAACCCTGTGCATCCTGCTCGATGCACTGCAGGAAGCCAGCCAGCGCGGTGTGCCCGGCGAAAGCCGCCGCCAGCACGTGCTCCTTTCCATCCTGAAGGCAAACCCGCGCCCACCCGGCTGCCTGGCCAGCCAGTACCGCGACACCCTCAAGAACCTGCTGCGTGGTACCACCACCCTCGACACCCGCACCCGACGCGGTCTGGAAAAACTGGGATTCACCATCACCGACGGGGGCAAGCACTACAAGCTGGTCTACCAGGGTGACGACCGCTACACCTATACCCTGCCCAGCAGCGGCAGCGACTACCGCGGCGGCCTCAACGCCGCTTCGGACATTGGGCGGCTAATGTTCTGAGGTTCTGGCGCGTCGGGGCGTCCGCTGATATCGTGTCGCCACTGCAAACCGGCGGAGGTCACGCGCAGAATCCCGGCGTATGCATGCCACCGCTCATCTGCGGGCAGACGAAGAGGCCCATGACACGCTTCAGACAGCCTGACCGCTCACACGCAAACGCTGGACGGTCTGGCGCGCCCCCCATATCTGACCCGTTTCCTTCCCGGGATAAAACCGCCAGCAGCACCGTTCACACCAATGGGCCAAAACCCCGTGCCGCTCACACGATCTCACCCAGCACATCTCCCGCAGACACAGCCGCACCCGCCGCAACCAGCCGCCTGAGCGTTCCCGCCACCGGTGCCGTCACCTGCGTCTCCATCTTCATCGCCTCCATCACCGCCACCGCCCGCCCGGCAGTCACGGTCTCGCCCTCACCCACCTTCCAGTCCAGCAACGTGCCGGCCATCGGTGCCAGTACCGCAGGCTGCGCCGCTTCCTGTCCTGACGCCCCCGGCAAGCCACCTGCGCTCCCCCAGGCTGCGCCCAGGCCCCCGGACCCGGCGGGATGTCCGCCACTCGCCGTCCCATCAGCCCTCAGGCCCGCCGCCCCGGCCACACCGGCGGCCAGCACTCCCACCAGCTGCGCCGGCAGCCCCAGCATCACCCGTCGTCCATCCAGCTCCACCGGCATGCGCACGAGCGGCAGGCTGCCCAGCGGCTCCGGCCGTACCGAGGACGCCAGATCATCGGCAAATTCCGTTTCGATCCAGCGCGTGTGCACATGAAAGCCGCCATCACCCACCGCCACGAAGGCCGGCGCATTCAGCACCGCCCGGTGAAACGGCAGCACGCTCGGCACGCCCTCGATGATGAATTCCGCCAGTGCCCGGCCCGCACGCATCAGCACCTGCTCGCGGCTGTCACCGTATACGATCAGCTTGGCCATCATCGAATCGAACTGGCCGGCCACCACCGAACCACTGTCCACCCCGCTGTCCAGCCGGATGCCCGGCCCGGACGGGGGCACGAACCGTTCGATGCGCCCCGGCATCGGCAGAAAGCCCCGCCCCACATCCTCGGCATTGATGCGAAATTCCATCGCGTGCCCGATGGGTGCCGGCGTTTCCGTCACGGACAATGGCAATCCATCGGCCACCCGCAACTGCTCCACCACCAGGTCGATGCCGGCGGTAATTTCCGTCACCGGATGCTCCACCTGCAGCCGCGTGTTCACCTCCAGAAACGAAATGGTGCCATTGCGACTCACCAGAAACTCCACCGTACCCGCGCCCACATATCCCGCCGCCGCACAGATATCCTTTGCCGCCTGATGAATGCGCGCACGCTGCTCCGCCGTCAGGAAAGGTGCAGGAGCCTCTTCCACCAGTTTCTGGTTGCGCCGCTGCAGCGAGCAGTCGCGCGTGCCCAGCACCACCACATGGCCATGCGCGTCGGCCATCACCTGTGCCTCCACGTGACGCGGCCGGTCCAGATACTGCTCGACAAAGCATTCACCCCGTCCAAAGGCCGTGGTGGCCTCGCGCACGGCCGACGCATACTGCCCGGCCACCTCATCCATCTGCCAGGCCACCTTCAGCCCGCGCCCGCCGCCACCAAAGGCGGCCTTGATGGCAATGGGCAGACCGTGCTCGCGCGCAAAGGCCAGCACCTCATCGGCACTGCCCACCGGGTCCGTCGTTCCAGCCACCAGCGGAGCGCCGACGGACGCGGCGATTTTCCGGGCGGCCACCTTGTCGCCCAGCTGTGCAATGGTGTCGGGCTTCGGCCCGATCCACACCAGGCCGGCATCGATCACCGCCTGCGCAAACGCGGCATTTTCCGAGAGAAAGCCATAGCCCGGGTGCATCGCATCCGCCCCGCTGCGATGTGCGATGTCCAGCAGTTTTCCGATGTTCAGATAGGTTTCTGCCGGGCGCTCGCCCTGCAGCGCATGTGCCTCATCGGCCAGCCGCACGTGCAGTGCATCCTGATCCACGTCGGCATACACCGCCACGCTCTGCACGCCATGATCGGCACAGGCACGAATGATGCGCACCGCAATTTCGCCGCGGTTGGCAATCAGGACTTTCTTGATCATTTTCCATGTTCCACGAAGGGCGCCACCACCCGGAAGCGCACGAAGGTCCCTGCCGGCAGCTGTGCCGCCCGGTCCAGATGATACGGTGCCACACAACCGATCACCGGGTATCCGCCGGTGAGCGGATGATCGGCCAGAAACAGCACGGGCTGCCCATTGGCAGGCACCTGCAGCGCCCCCAGCGCCGTGCCTTCCGAGGGCAGCTCCACCCCGGCATATGCGGCCGCACGCTGCAGCAGTGCTTCTCCCTGCAGCCGCAGCCCCACCCGGCTGGACTGCTGAGTCACCTGCCAGCCCTGCTGCACCAGTCGCCGAAGTGATTCATCATCAAACCAGTCGGTGCGCGGTCCCAGTGTGATGTCCAGTACGATGGCATGTCGCCAGGCAGCCGGGGGGTCTGCCGCGGCCGTGCCCTGCACGGCCACGTGTGCCGTCCCTGAACCCGGTCGCACATCCCCATCCGTCACCTGCGTCTGGGCATCACCCCGTACGGACGTACCGTCACCTGCACCTCTGGCGCCAGGCGATGTCTCCGGCAGGTGCGGCAGCAGCACTTCCAGCGTCGGGCTGCCGGCCTCCGGCGCATCCACCGCACCGCGGATCAGCCCGCCTGCCCGCAATCGCTGGCCCGCCTGCAGCGGTTCCGGTCCCACACCCGCCAGCGTATCGGTGGCGCAGCTGCCCAGTACCGGCGCCACGGCAAAGCCACCCCGTACGCCCAGATACGTGCGCAGCCCGCGTTCGGGCGCCCCCACCGTCAGTACATCGCCCGGGTCCAGTGCCAGTGGCTGGTGACGGACCGCCGGCAGCAGCCGGCCCTGCCCATCCCGCAACGTCAGGGGCCCGGTTGCCCCGGTCAGCGCCACCACCGTGCGCTGCAGCGTCCGTACGGAAAATCCGCCATGCAGCAGTTCGACCACCGGCGCATCCGGCACATTGCCCAGCAGCTGGTTGGCCAGCCGGAAGGCCGTGCGGTCCAGCGCACCGGAGGCCGACACACCCTGCCCCGCCATCCCCGCCCGGCCGGCATCCTGAAACAGCGCCTGCAGGCCGGTGTGCAGCACTTCCAGTACGGTGATACCGTCCGGACCGGGCGCAGCATCCACCCCGGCGTCATGACCATGCAGGCCCGGCACACGCCGTTCAGTCCCGTGCAATGTTGCGCCCGCACCCGCATCGACCACACGCAGGTTTTCTGATTTCCCACGCGCATACGCCGCCTGCAGCGCCGCCCCCGCATCGGTGGCCACATCCACGAACTGCACCCGCATGCCGGGCTGCAGCAGCGCAGGCGTTGCGCGGGCCAGATCCCACATCGGCACGTCGGTCGTGCCGATCAGCTGCCAGCCGCCTGGCGTAGCCCGCGGATATACCCCGCTGAAACGCCCGGCCAGCCCCACGGACCCCGCCGGAATGCGCGTGCGCGGGCTGCTGCGACGCGGCACATCGAACACCGGATCACCACCGGCCAGATAGGCAAAACCCGGCGCAAACCCGGTAAACGCCACCGTCCACACCAACGCCGCATGGCGACGCACCAGCTCGTCCGCCGTCAGCTTCAGGTACGCGGCCATCTCCGGCAGATCCTCGCCGTCATAGCGCACCGGAATCTGCACCAGCTCCCCCGCCTGCTCCCGTGCACGGGGGCGCCCCTGCCGTGAGCGGATCTGCGCCACCAGCGCCGCCTGAGTGCACACCCAGGGCTGAAACTGCACCAGCAGCGTACGGGCCGCCGGCACCAGATCCACCACCCCCTCGACCGGATCGGCCTGCAGTGCCTCCAGCAGGGCCAGCGTTTCGTCCAGACTGGACAGCTCGACCAGCACCGCATCCAGGCTCACGGGCAATATTCGCATCACAGCATCCTTTCATCCACACAGAACGGCCGCAGCACCACCCCGGCGGCAGACAGGGTATCGCGCACCGCCCGTGCCATCGCCACCGCATCCGGACTGTCGCCGTGCACGCAGATCGAATCGGCCGCCACGCGGGCCAGACTGCCGTCCACCGCCTCCACCACGCCTTCCTGCACCAGCCGCAGCATGCGTGCCGCCACCACGCCGGCATCGTGCAGCACCGCGCCCGGCGCACGCCGCGACACCAGCGTCCCCTGCGGGGTATAGCCCCGGTCGGCAAACGCCTCGGCCACCACCCGCAACCCGGCCGACCGCGCCCACGCCGCCAGCGGCGAGCCCGCCAGCACCACCAGCGCCAGATCCGCATCCAGCAGCCGCAGCGCCTCGATCACATCGGTAGCCTGCCGCTCGTCGTGCGCAATGGTGTTGTAGAGCGCGCCGTGCGGTTTTACGTAGCACACCTCGGTCCCTGCCACCCGGGCCAGCGCCTGCAGCGCGCCGATCTGGTAGATCACCCCCGCACGCAGGTCTGCCGAGGCCACATCCATCGCCCGCCGGCCAAAGCCCGCCAGGTCCGGATAGGCCACGTGCGCACCCACACGCACACCCCGCTGCGCCGCAGCCCGCAGCGTATCCAGCCCCCCGGCCGGATCACCCGCATGGAAACCGCAGGCCACGTTGGCACTGGTGACGATGTCGAGCATCGCCGCATCATCCCCCATTTTCCAGGCACCGAAACTCTCGCCCAGGTCACTGTTCAGATCGATCTGCTGCACGTGTTCGTCCTTCGCATGAAATCGTTGATCATCACGTCAAACCAGATATCCATTGTGCACCTGCAGGTTTCGCAGGGACGAATGAGTCTTTGAACCCCCTATCAGGGTGGGCCACAGGGAACCAGGGAAGGCTGACAACGCCCCCATACCATGATAGGTTCTCATTTCCCCCATTCCGGACCCCCATCCCGAAACACACCTGCCTGCGCCATGACTGCCCCCGACCACGGCCCGCAGACCGCCCTGTCCTCCGGCAGAAAGCTCTTCAACAGCTTCATCCGGCACGTCACCTGGAACCCGGAGGGCCTGCCTGCGCCCGACAGCTTCCGGCTGGACCGCGGCAGCTGCCACCTTGCCACCCACTTCGATTCCCGGGGGCTGGGCAAGGGCGACCTGAACGCGCAGGCCTTCGACAATGGCCTGATGGCCAGCATGCTGGCGGCCGACCTGCACCAGCCCGTCACCCGCCTCAACACCCGCGGCGACACGTTTGCCCCCGCCGTGAGCCTGCAGATGATGATGGGTGGCCGCATCGAATGGGTCGATGGCCGGGGGCAGTCCCACCAGAGCCACCGCCATCACGAACTCTGGACCTTCTCCGGCCTGCAGCACTGGCAGCGCTCCTCCATGCTGCCCAGTCTGCTGTCGCAGACCCACGTCACGGCCTCGGTCGAACTGCTCGCACGCTGGCAGGAAGACCTGCCCGATGGCGAAGGGCGCCGCCGCCTCCAGCATTATCTGGACTCGGCCCGGGCCGCCTCCCATTACCACGCCCAGAACCTGCCGGCCGCCATGGGCGGCATCGCCCTGCGCCTGCAGGCCCTGCTGCAGGACAGAACCCCGCCCACCCTGGCCCGGCGCCTGCAGATCGAGGGACTGGCCACGACCCTGCTGGGCCTCTGGCTGGAGATGCCCGAACAGGCCACCGCGGGCAGCCGGCACCGCTGGCAGCGTGCGGTCAGCGATACCCTCGACATCATCCACGCCGAGTACGCACGGAACCTCTCCATCGGCGACCTGGCGCGCCGTGTAGGCCTCAACGAGTGCTACCTGAAGCGTGCCTTTCGCGAACGCACCGGCATGGGCATTGCCGCCTGTGTGCGCCAGCTGCGCCTGAACACCGCCCTGGCCCTGGTCGAGGAGGGACGCGAGCCCATCCACGCCATCGCCCGGCACGTCGGCTACACCAACCCCAGCCACTTTGCCCGGGCCTTCCAGGAGCAGCATGGCTTCCTGCCCTCCGAGGTGCATCCCGACAGATCCCGCGAGGACACGTGATGAACACACCCGACCAGCCCACCGACTCGCCCGGCCGGCAGATGTTCGGGCAGTTCATCCAGCAGGAATCGGCCAGCACGGACGATCTGCCCCAGCCGGATGCCTTCAGCCTCGACATGCACGCCATGCATGTGGGCGCGCGTTTTCACGACCATGTCCTGGGGCACGGGCAGCTGGCCGCCCAGGCCTTTCACAGCGGCCTGCTGGTGAGCGGCCTGCAGGCCGGCCTGCAGCACGACATGGTGCGCACCAACGGCGTCATCGAAGCCCCTCCGCCCTGTCTGGTGCTGGAACTGATGATGGGCGGCCATGTGCAATGGACCGACCGGCACGGCGCCCGGCACCGGGGCGGCCCGCATGGCGAAATCTGGTGCTTCAGTGGTCTGCCCGACTGGCGCGAGCCGTGAGGTCGGCTACGCCAGCCCCAGCCAGTTTGCCCGTGCCTTCCGCGCCCTGCACGGTTTCTCGCCATCGGACGTGCAGCGGCAGCGGGCCTGAGAACCTGTCATGGCCCCATTCGTGGCCAGCACGGGAACGAATGCGTCCATGGCGCACGCAGGACGGAAGCGCACCGCCTCCAGCGTCGGCGTACTGAACAGGCTCTGCACGATCATCAGGGCACGTACGAAAAATTCCCGGTGCTGTCAGGTTTTTCCTGAACGGGGCATCCAAACAGGATGAGAATTCTTTGCATTCAATATTCAAAGGAGACCCATCATGCCCGAAGCCCCGTCCTTCCCGCCCGCACACCTGCAGCCCTCTCGCCGGCAACCGGCTCACTGGTTCCCTGTCTCCCGTCACGCCCGGAAGGCCCCCGCCAGGGCACCACGGCAGGCCGACCATGCGCTCCGGCCACACCCCTTGCCCCTCGCACCAGCCGAGCACCCGCAGTCCGGGCTGTTCGCCCGGCCACGGCCGCTGTTCATGGCCATCCTCGCCGCCTGCCTGGCCATGCCGGCCAGCGCCCGGACGGAGGAAGTCTCCGATCAGGTTCCGCCGGCAGCCGCCACCGCCGGCAGCCCTGCCGTCTCCGGCAGCAGCACGTCTTCACGGCAGGCGCCGGTGGGCACGCCCCTGCTGGCCCAGAGCAGCCATGCCCATGGCCGTGCCACCACCCTGCCGGACGTCACCGTGCACGCCCGCAAGGCCGAGGAAAAGGCAAAGGATCTGCCCTTCACCGTCAGCGTCACCGATGATGTCGATCTGGAAACCCGCCGCATCACCCGCATGGAAGATGTCCTGCGCGGCACGCCGGGCGTGGACGTGAACTCGTGGGGTGGCCCCGACAGCGCCAACGTGCGCATCCGCGGCGTGGGCTCGCTCTACCTGTCCGGCACCGACGACAACTCGGTCGTCGTCAATGTCGATGGCGTGCCCACCAGCGTCTCCAACGTCGGCCTCGGCACCCTGGATGCCGAGCAGATCGAGGTGCTCAAGGGGCCCCAGGGCACCCTCTTTGGCCGCAGCAGCACTGCTGGCGCCATCGATGTGCGCTCGGCACCGCCGGTGCTCAACCACTTCGGCGGACACGTGCGGGGTGAACTGGGCAACGATCATCATCATCTGGCCGAAGGCGTGCTGAACACGCCGCTGGGCGACACCCTGGCCGCCCGCATTGCCCTGCGCCACAGCGCACAGGACCTCTGGTACGAGAACAGCGCCACCGGCCGGCCCCTGTCCCGCCCGGCCGACCTGAACGCCCGCGCCAGCCTGCTCTGGCAGCCACAGGCCGCCACCCAGGTCCTGCTGCGCGCCTCGCGCAATACGGCCAAAAAGTACCAGAGCGCCATGCTGATGCGCCCCTACACCAGCCCGCCCACCCAGGACCTCGACACCGGCAGCAGCATTGCCGGCAACGAGCGCGCCATCAACCAGTACGCCCTGGAAATCCGGCACGACCTGCCCTGGGCACGGCTCACCTCGGTCACGGGTCGCGAAACCATCAACCACGACGAAACCAACCTCACCGGCCGGCGACGTGAATGCCGGCAACCGGCTGCCCGACGTTGCCCGCCTCTCGGTGCTGCTGGGCGTGCAGTGGGAACACCCGCTGCCCGCCTTTGCCGGCCTGGCCGCCCCGACGCTGGATGCCGCGCTCACCGTGCGCCACGTGGGCCGGCGCGCCGCCGACCCGCAGAACTCCTTCGATCTCGACAGCTACCGCAAGATCGACCTGCATGTGGGCGTGACCAGCGGCAGCACCGAGGTCTACCTGTGGGGCGACAACCTGCTGGATGAGCGCTACGACCTGTACGGCTACTACTTCAGCCCCACGCTGACCGTCGGCATGCCGTCACCGGGGCGCAGCGTCGGCATCGGCATCACGCACCATTTCTGACACGAAAAAGACGCATCGCCCGTGGGGGCAGCGCGCCCCGGCCCGATCCCGGAAAAGCGCCTGCCCCCATCCTGGCCCCGGAAAAACGCGCGTCCCCAGCCTGATCCAAAAAAATTCCTGCCCCGGGCCGGTCTTCCCGTCACCGGCACCGGGGCAGGCAGACAATGACCATCATGAGCCCGGATTCCACCTTCACAGGCACCACCGTGGGGGACAGCACCGCTGTCCCGCCCCTGTCACGGCAGGAATGGGCGCTGCTGTGCAGTGCCTACCTCAGCCAGTTCGTGGCCAGCAGCTTCTTCTACATGGCCATGACGGCCATCCTGCGCAGCCGCGGCGTCCCGCTGGAACAGCTGGGCTGGATCTATCTGCTGGGCATCGTGCCCGGCTTCAAGTTCCTGTGGGCACCGGTACTGGACCGCTACGGCTTTGGCCGGCACGGCCATTTCGGCATCTGGCTGGCCCTGATGCAGGCACTGCTGATCATCACGCTGCTGTGGCTGGGTATGCTGCCCATGTCACCGGAGCAGCCCCTGCCGCTGGCCGCCCTCGTCACCGGCTGTCTGCTGATCGCCCTGCTCACCAGCGTACAGGACATTGCCGCCGACGGCCTGTCGTGCCGGCTGCTCGGCCCCGCCCAGCGCGGCCTGGGCAATGCCCTGCAGATGGCCTGCGGCATGCTCGGCTTTGCAGCAGGCGGGGGCGGCGTGCTGATCATGGTCGAACACTGGGGCTGGCAGCCCGCCATCTGGAGCCTGACGGCCCTCAACACGCTCACCCTCGTCCAGGCCCTCGCCTACCGCGAGCCCGCCCACGCCCGGCCTGCCCCTCATGCGCAGCTCACCATCCCGCAGCAGTGGCAGCGCCTGTGGCGCTTCTGGCAGCAGCCCGGCACCGGCTGGCGCTGGCTGCTGGTGGTGGCCACCGCCAATGCCGGCTTCTGCATGGCCTATGGGCTGATGACCCCGATGCTGGTCGATGCCGGCTGGAGCATGGGGCAGATCGGCCAGTACCTGAACATCTACGGTGTGCTCATCGGCACCCTGTCGATGGGCGGCATCGGCCTGCTGATGCGGCGCTGGAGCCTGGCACGCACCATGCGCTGGGTACTGGGAGCGCAGATCCTTGCCGTGTTGGCCGTGATCCTGATGCACTGGGGCCTGAACCGGCACGCGCCCACCGCCCTCATCGTGCTGTGCATTGCCGCCTACATGGCCTTCTACACCCCGGTCGATGTGCTGCTGCCCACCCTGATGATGGAACGCGCCAGCGGCAGCACCCCGGCCACCGACTTTTCCATGCAGAATGGCATCTACTTCGGCAGTGGCATCCTGATCAGCAGCGCCGCCGGCCTGCAGCTGGCCGCGGCCACGGGCTATGGCACCACACTGGGCATCGCCCTGCTGGCCAGCATCGTGCTGGCCGTGGCCATTCCGCGCCTGTGGCGCAGTGCCAATGCCCGGGCGAAAGACCCTCAGAAAAACCCGCGTGCGTCATGAACACATTTATCCCCGCACTGGCCCCTGCCATGTGCCGGCAGGGGGCACTGCACATACACAGAAGCATTCACAGCACAAGAAAGCGTTCACCGTGTCGAACCAGTCCATGACACATGCCGGAACGCCCGGCAGCCAGCACATGATTCACATACGAATCACTGATCCGGAGCCATTCCTGACCACGACAGGAGACCCTCACATGAACCAGACCGTTCCCAACCTTACCGGCGTCCCCGAAACCACCCTCTGGCCCCTGCACAACCGCGCCAGCGAAGCGGCACGCCCCGACGGCTGCATCCACGACCCCAAATGTCTGGAAATCTACCGCGCGCTGGATTACGACTACGATCGCAGCTTCGGCCCCGCCGATGCCTCGCACGGCGTGCGCTCGCAGCTCTTCGACCAGAAAATCGCCGAATTCCTGCAGCAGCACCCCAACGGCGTCATCGTCAACCTGGGCGAGGGGCTGGAGACCGAACGCTTTCGCTTCGAAGAACCGGAATATGCCCAGTCCCTCTGGCTGTCGGTGGACCTGCCCGAAGCCATCGCCCTGCGCGAGCGCTTCATCCAGCCCGATGAACGCCATCTGCACATCCCGCTCAGCGCACTCGATACCGCCTGGTTCGATGCCGTACCACCGGATCGACCGGTATTCATCGCCGCCCAGGGGCTTTTCATGTACTTCACCGAAGACGAGGTCGGCACCCTGACCAAAGCCATGGCAAGGCGCTTTCCCGGTGCACTGCTGATGTTCGATTATCTGAACACCTTCCTGTCCAGAAAGACGATGAGCGACAAGGGCTGGATGAAAACGAAGCATTACCGCACCCCACCCATGCCCTGGGGCCTGGACCGTGACCAGCTCACGCCACTGTTCTCGCGCTGGCTGGAGCAGCCCGTGGAAGTGCACAACGTCACCTTCCTGTATCCGCGCGGCTTCTGGCACTGGTTCGTGCCCTTTGCCGAAAAACACCTGCCGCGCCTGATGAACAGGGTACCGGGCGTGTGCTGGCTACAGCTGCCCGACAGGCAGGGCTGAAACAACGGATCAGGCACCACGCACAGGCACCACCATGGCAGATACCCCTTCTTCCTCCCCGCAGCGCCGCGACGGCCTGTCCGGCGTGCAGCCTTCCCGGCGGGACCGCAGCCCTTGGCGCATCATGGATCCGGTGCGCGGCGGCATCCGCTTTGCCATGGCGCTGGCCATTGGCGGCTCGGCCCTTTCGGTCCTGTCACTGGCCCTGGTGGCATTCACGCTGCACGCCCTGCTGACGACCCCACACGCCTGGCCCTGGGCGCTGATGACCGGCCTGCTGGCCAGTACCGTGGGCGCCTTCCTGCTGCGCCAGGCGGCCTTCCGGCATTCGCACTACGCGGCCTTCCGGCTGGAAGCCATCCTGCGTACCCGGCTGGCCGACCACATCGCCCACCTGCCGCTGGGACGGGTGCAGACACTCGGTGCCGGGCAGATCGCCAAGGTCATTCACGACGACGTGAAAGCGTTGCATGTTTTCGTGGCTGATTCCACCCCTATGGTGGCCCGTGCCTATGCATCCCCCATCATCGCTACCATAGTACTGTTCTGGCTCGACTTGCCGCTGGCATTGGCGGCCCTGGCGGTGCCCGTAATGGGCTTCGCCATTATGGCGATGGTCATGCGCAACAGCCGTGAAATCAGTGAGCGTTATAACGCTGCCCGTGAACAGGTAGCAGCCGCCGTGGTCGAATTCGTGCAGGCCATGCCGGTCGTGCGCACCTTCGACACCGGCAGCACCAGCTTCGGCCGCTACCAGCGCGCCCTGCTCAACTACCTGAAAGTGCTGAAAGACTGGTATGTCAGCATGCGTTTCTCATCGCGATTTTCGCTCGCCATTCTCTCCACTCTGCCCACACTCACCGTGCTGCTGTGGATAGGCGGCTGGAAGTTTGCCCACGACACCCAGGATTTCAGCACCTGGATCGCCGCGCTGCTGATCGGTGCCGGCCTGGCCGAAGCCATCCTGCCAATGATGAGCCTGCATCACCTGGTCCAGAAGACCCTGATCAGCGTCGAGCGCATCCAGCAGATCCTGGCTGAGCCACTACTGCCCGAGGTTCCGGCCCCGGGCCAGCAGCCCGGCGACGCCAGCGTCGTGTTCGAGCACGTCAGTTTCAACTACGAAAAGGCCGAAGGACCGTCGGTACCTGGCGCGGGAACACCGGCTGACACCCGTACAGCCGACAGGGCCGACATCCCTGCCCTGCAGGACGTGAGCTTCACCGCAGCCCCCGGCACCATCACCGCCCTGGTCGGCCCGTCCGGCGCTGGCAAGAGCACCGTGGCCCGCCTCATCCCGCGCTTCTGGGATGTGGACGCCGGCCGCGTGCGGGTGGGCGGCACGGACGTGCGGGACATGACCGCCGACACCCTGATGCAGCAGGTGGCCTTCGTCTTTCAGGACACTTTCCTCTTCGCCACCAGCATTGCCGACAACATCCGCCTCGGCTGCCCCGACGCCCCGATGGACGACGTGATCGCCGCCGCCCGGGCCGCCCAGGCCCACGACTTCATCAGCGCCCTGCCCAGGGGATACGAGACCCATGCCGGCGAGCGCGGTACCTTCCTGTCGGGCGGACAGCGCCAGCGCATCACCATTGCCCGCGCCATCCTGCAGAACCGTCCCATTCTGGTGCTGGACGAGGCCACCGCCTTTGCCGATCCCGAAAACGAGGCAGCCCTGGTCCGCGCCCTCTCGGCCCTGATGCACGGCAAGACCGTACTGATGGTGGCCCACCGGCTGGCCACCATCCAGAACGCCGACCAGATCCTCGTCTTCGACCAGGGGCGCCTGGCCGAACAGGGGCGGCATGACGAGCTGCTGCAGCGCCACGGCGTCTATGCGCGCCTCTGGCAGAGCGGTCAGGATGCCGGGCAATGGAGCCTGCAGATTCCCGTCGATTGACTCCCCGTGACGGACCCTCTCATCGGCGCAGAGTCTCTTCGCGGACAACCCAAGATTCACCCCACCATGAACCATCGCACAGCCACCCACCAAGCCAGCCAACCGGATGTGCAGCATACCCATATTACCCCTTGGCGTGAAACCCTGCGGCAGCTGCTGCGCTCAGCTCAGCCGCACAGCCGCGCCTTCGCCCGTTCTCTGTGGATGATTCTGACCGCCGCCATCCTACATGGGCTGGCGCTGGCGTGCATCATTCCTCTTTTCCAAGCACTGCTGGACGGGCACACACCCAACTGGCACACAGCCCTACTTTGGCTCGTTCTGATCCTGCTGCTGACGCTGACCGTGCAAACCCTACGCTGGCAGGCCCAGGATTTCGACTACGATGGCATGCAAGCCGACGCCATCCACAACCTACGCACCCGACTGGGTGAACAGCTGCGCCGCATGCCTCTACTGAAGCTGCAGAGCCGGCGCACTGGAGAGCTCAGTGCTGTACTGCTCGGCAACGTCGATGAGAACCTCAACTACACCCTGACGATCTGCGGAGGCCTCATCAACGGCGTCGTCACGCCCCTGGTTTCCGCACTAGCCACCCTGTTATGGGACTGGAAACTGGGACTGGCCATGCTGCTGGTATTCCCAGCTATCATTCCGCTGCATCGCTGGCGCCGGCCCCAGCAGCAAAAAGTGGTGCGTGAACTGAACGATGCCCATACCCGCTGCCATGGCGACATCATCGAGTACACCCAAGGGTTGGCCGTCCTGCGGGCCAGCCGGGCCACAGGCTCCCATGCCGGCCAGCTGCAAGACACGGTTGAATGGCTGGAACGGCTGCAGGTCGACAGCCAGCGTCAGGGCATCAAGGCCAACGTCGTGATCTCCAGCGTGACGGAGGCCGGCATGCTGCTGATCATGGCCGCCGGCGTCACTTGGGTCACTCAGGGCCAGCTGGATCTGACCACACTGGCCGCCGTCACCATCATGCTGGTACGCTTTGCCGAACCACTGGCCCTTGTGTTCATTATGACGGGGATCATCGAGCACATCGAAACGGCTCTGATTCAGATCGACGAGCTGCTGGCCATCGAACCGCTACCGCAGCAGACACCGGCGCAGGTACCGCAGCAGTTCGACATCCGTTTCGATGACGTCACCTTTGCCTATGAAGCCCGCCCGGTGCTGTCCGGTTTTTCGGCCACGCTCCCGGCCCGCAGCATGACCGCCCTCGTCGGCCCCTCCGGCGGCGGCAAGACCACCGTCACCCGCCTGCTGATGCGCCATGCCGACCCGCAGCACGGTACCGTGACCATTGGCGGCGTGGACGTACGTGCCATCGAACCGGAACGGCTCAACCGGCTGGTGTCCGTGGTGTTCCAGGACGTGTACCTGTTCGACGACACCGTGCTGGCCAACATCCGCATGGCACGCCCCGAGGCGACGGATGCCGAAGTCCACGCAGCCGCCCGGGCCGCACACTGCCTGGAATTCATCGAGCGCCTGCCACAGGGCTGGAACACCCGCATCGGTGAAACCGGCGGGCGCCTGTCGGGCGGCGAACGCCAGCGTCTCAGCATTGCCCGTGCGCTGCTCAAGGACGCCCCCATCGTCGTGCTGGACGAGCCCACCGCAACACTCGACACCGAAAGCGAACGGGCCGTGCAGCGGGCCATCGAGACACTGGTGAAGAACCGCACCGTCATCGTCATCGCACACCGCCTCTCCACCATTGCCGGTGCCGGGCAGATCATCGTCGTGGACCAGGGCAAGGCACTGGAGACAGGCACCCACGAGGCACTGCTGGCAGGCAACGGACGCTATGCCGCCCTGTGGGCCGCACAGCAGCGTGCCAAACAGTGGCGCGCCGGGAGTGCCTGACGGATTCCGCGCCCTTACCCCTTCAAACGCAGGGAGAATGCGACACCCCGTCACAGCAGCGCAGGGAGAATGTAACGTTCCCTTCTCACAGCGCCTGCCAACACACCCTTCCATGCACCTGCTCATCCAGCGCGTCACCGAAGCCCGGGTCACCATCGCGGGTGAAACGGCCGGCGCCATCGGCCACGGCCTGCTCGTCCTCGTCTGCGCCGAACCGCACGACACCGAAGCCACCGTCAGCAAGGCCGTAGCCAAGGTTCTGAAACTGCGCATCTTCTCCGACGAAGCCGGCAGGATGAACCGCAGCGTCCAGGACGTGGGCGGTGGCCTGCTCATCGTCAGCCAGTTCACCCTGGCCGCCGACTCCCGCCAGGGCAACCGGCCCAGCTTCACCGGCGCTGCACCAGCGGCCCGGGGCGAGGCGCTCTACGACGCCTTCGTGGCCGAGGCGCGCCGGCTGCATCCCACCGTCGCCACCGGCCGCTTCGGCGCCGACATGCAGGTGGCCCTCATCAACGACGGACCGGTCACCATCCCGATGCAGGTGTGAGACAGCAGTAAACTCACTGGCTCAGCCACAAAAAACCACAGGAGACACCCCATGACAGGCTTTGCAGCCACCCTGCGTACCGAAACCGCCAGCGACTGGCAGGCCGCCATCACCCACCGCTTCGTGGATGAAATCTTTGCCGGCACGCTGCAGGACCAGCATCTGCGCCCCTATCTCGTGCAGGACTACCAGTTCTGCGACGCCTTCGTGGCCCTGCTGGGCGCTGCCATTGCCAGTGCCGACCAGTTTGCGGCACGGGTGAGGCTTTCGCAGTTCGCAGCCATGGTCACCAGCACCGAAAACACCTACTTCCAGCGCTGCTTCGACCTGCTGGGCGTCCCCGACGCCGACCGCATCTCGCCGCCCCTGGCCCCGGTCACCCGCCAGTTCCAGCAGCTGATGCAGGAAGCCGCCGCCACCCGCCACTATGCCAGCGCACTGGCCGTCCTGTGCGTGGCCGAGGGGCTTTATCTGGAATGGGCCGGCCAGCCGGACAGGCCACTGCCGCAGAGCGGCTTTCAGCACGCCGAATGGATCACCCTGCACGCCAACGACTTCTTCCGCGACTTCGTCGGCTGGCTGCGCAGCGAACTGGACCGGATGGGTACAGGTATCTCCCCGGCAGAACAGGACGAGGCCCGGCAGTTCTTTCACCGCGCAGTGGCTTTGGAACGCGCCTTTTTCGATGCGGTCTATACTGGGGCACTCGATCCACGGGCCTGAGTGTCTGGGCCGATACAGGAGGCTGTCGCATGTCCCATCCCCCGGTCACCATCCATACCCGCCGCGTCTACGAACCCCCACAACCCACGGACGGCACCCGCGTGCTGGTGGACAGGCTGTGGCCGCGCGGCATGCGCAAGGAAGATGCCCCCTTCCAGCTGTGGATCCGCGACGTGGCCCCCAGCAACGAGCTGCGGCACTGGTTCGGCCACGACGAGGCACGCTGGGATGAATTCCGCGAAAAATACATTGCCGAGCTGTCGACCAACCTCTCCAGCCTGCAGCCGCTGCTCGACATGGCCCGTCAGGGGCCGCTCACACTGCTCTATGCCGCGCACGACGAGGCACACAACAATGCCATCGTGCTGGCCGCCTACCTGAAGGACCTGCTGTCTCCCAAAAAACCCCACTGACTCATCGTCCCATTTTTTCAAAGGGCGTCTGGAGCGTGTCATGGGCTCATTCGTCCCCACGCTGGCCCCGAACCCGCGTGCGGAACACGCTCCCGTTCCTGCTGCCCCGACATGATTCGGGCAAGCAGACGCCTGCATCACGCATGTCTTCATCCCCTGGGGCTCCGCCATGCCACGCTTTGCTGCCAACCTGTCCTTTCTCTACACCGAACTCCCCTTCCTGGAGCGCTTTGCCGCCGCCGCCGAAGATGGCTTCAGGGGGGTGGAATACATGTTCCCCTATGAATACCCGGCCGAACAGCTGGTGGAGCAGCTGCAAAGGCACAAACTGGAACAGGTACTGATCAATTCACCAGCCGGCGACTGGAACGCCGGCGAGCGCGGACTGGCCTGCATTGCCGGCCGTGAAGCCGAATTCGCCGCCAGCATCGACAAGGCCATCGAATACGCCCACGCACTGAAGTGCCCACGCATCCATGTGATGGCCGGCCTTCGTCCCCGCGTCACCGAAAGCACCGAAACCGGGGCCGCCGCCCTGGATGAAGCCATTGCATCGTGGGACGACACCTACCTGAAAAACATCAGGGTGGCAGCCAAAAAGGCAGAGACCGCCGGCGTGCAGCTGCTGCTGGAACCCATCTGCCAGCACTGCATGCCCCGCTACTACATGGATGACCCGAAGCTTGCGCGCAACGTCATCCGCAAGGTGCGCAGCGAAAACCTGAAGCTGCAGCTGGATCTCTTTCACATCCAGCAGATCTGGGGTGATCTCACCCACATGATCAAATACCAGATGGAATTCAACCGCCTGGGCCACGTGCAGATTGCCGGTGTGCCGGACCGGCACGAGCCGGACATCGGCGAGGTCAATTACGACTGGCTCTTCAGGGTGCTGGACGAAACCGGCTACGACGGCTGGGTGGGCTGCGAATACAACCCGGTGCGCGGCGCCGTCCCCAACGGCACGCACGACGGGCTGGGATGGATGCGCAAGTGGCTGTGAACCAGCCTCATGCCCCGGCCCCCCACTCGACAACGACGGGCGTATGGTCGCTGGGTTTTTCCAGCTTCCGCGGCCCCTTGTCGATCCAGCAGCGCGTGACCTGGGGCTTCAGGTCATCCGTCACCAGAATCAGGTCGATGCGCAGACCCGCATTGCGCCGAAAGCCCAGCATCCGGTAGTCCCACCAGCTGAAGAACTTCGGCTCCTGCTCGAACAGCCGGAACGCGTCGTGCATGCCCAGATCCAGCAGCCCCTGCAGCGCCGCCCGCTCGGGTTTTGACACCAGAATGCCATCGGCCCATTTTTCCGGGTCGTGCACGTCGGCATCTGCCGGCGCAATGTTGAAATCGCCCGCCAACATGATGGCGGTGCCCGGCTCCTCCTGCTGCAGCTGCCTTATCCACTGCTGCATGGCGGCAAACCATGCCAGCTTGTACACGTACTTGTCACTGTCCACCGCCTGCCCGTTGGGGCAGTAGGCGCCGATCACCCGCACGGGACCGGCCGGCGTACCGAAGCGCGCTGACACCACCCGCCGCTGCGCATCCTCGAACAGCGGGTTGTCGAGATGCACACCTTCGGGGGTGTAGCCCCCTTCCCTGCGGTACAGCAGCGCCACGCCGTTGTACGTGGGCTGGCCGGTGAAGATCACCCCATAACCGGCTGCTTCGATGGCCTCCTGCGGGAATTTGTCGTCCGTCAGCTTGGTTTCCTGCAGGCACAGAAAATCCACCGGATTGGCCGCCAGCCAGTCCAGCACATGCTGAAGACGCATCTTCAGTGAATTGACGTTCCAGGTTGCAAGCTGCATCACGACTCCTCGAAAAGGCCCATTGTACGCTGGCCGCTCACGCCCCCGACCGGCTGAGCATCGGGACCAGAACAGAGATGACGATCAGGCTGATCATGAAGGCAATCGATTCGAAAGCGCCATACCTGCCCTTCAGAATCCGTTTCATGATCAGACTTCTGGCCAGAAGAACGGCAGGCGCCACCAGCGCCCCAACAGCCAGTGTCCTGAAAAAATCCGATGCCCTGAGGAAATCTATAAAATGATCCATGCCGTTCCTCCTTCCGTTTCACTTTCAGGTTGAAGAGTTCTATCGATCAGACAACCATCGTGATTCATGGGGGCGGTGTCCGGCTGCAGTAGCGGCTGCACCGGTTCAGCACATGCTGAAGACGCATCTTCGCGAATTGACGTGCGAGGTTGTGAGCTGCACGTGTTGGACACGCCAGCGCGAAGCAGATAAAGGGAGGGAGGACACGACCCCACAGGCCGGCCCTCCCCAATGACAAGGGATGGCACATCCATCCCAAAAACAGTCCGGGGCGCTTGTCATCACGCCACCGGCTGGCTGGATCAACGCCAAGACGGCCCCAGTCTTGCAAGCCCCTACGGGAACGCCCTTATTGTTCAACACTACCAGCACACTGACAGTCATGCCATCATCTCATCCACTCCCGTCACCTACGGACAGGCAAGCACACCCGCAGCAAGCCGCGCCCCTGAAAGATTGCGTGAAACTCGGTTCGCTGCTGGCATCGATTGCACAGGAAACAGGCGGGCTGATCGAAGAAGAAGTCGGCCGGATCGACAGCCTGCGCGACCATGCCCCACCCGAGAGACTCGAATTCAAATGATCGTTCCCGACGCCAATGTCATTTCGGAATAGCCGCATCCAGCATCAAGCACAGCGGTTACGTCAACATCAGCCCCGCTCCGACAGGGCGGCAAGAAAAGCAGCCTAGGCCATCTGGCTCAGCCATCAGACGGATGTTCAGTCCTCTGTCAATCTGGTGAAATGCCCGCATTCCATCCCAGGGCCTTCACCATGAATGCCAGCAGAACCCGCCACCACTGTGTAGCCCCGGCCCCTGCACCTTCACAGGGCGATACTCCCCGGCTGGATACATCCCCAGCCACAGAACGAGGGAGCACCCCACCCGGGGGCAGCCCCGCAGGCACTGCCGCCGACAGCGGCCAGCGCGTCAGCCATGACCAGAACTTCAAGAATCTGATCGTACAGTACCCGCGGCAGGCGCTGCAGTTCTTTGCGCCGGCCGAGGCCGAAGGTATCGACCGGCGGGTGAAGATCACCCCCGTCCGGCAGGAGCAGCTCAAGCCGCACCTGACCGACAGCTTCTTCGAACTGGACGTGCCGCTGCTGCTGGAATGGCCCGATGGCCGGCGCGAGGCGCTGATCTTCATCGTCGAGCATGAGTCGGACCCGGGCCGTTTCAGCATCACGCGCCTGGCCTCCTACTGCCTGGCGGTGGCCGAGGCGATGGGTACCACGCGGGTGATCCCGGTGGTCATCTTCATGCGGGACGGGCGGAACATCCCCCGCAGCATCACGCTGGGGTCAGACAGGAAGGACTACCTGCACTTCGAATACATCCCCTGTGTGCTGCCCCAGCTGCAGGCCATGGCGCATCTCACGACGGACAACGTGGTGACGGCCCTGTTGCTGCCGCTGATGCACTATGCCCGCGAGCACCGGGTCACGGTGTATGGCGAAGCGGTCCGTTCATTCTTCCGGCTGGAACGGAACGCCAACCGGCGGAGAAAGTACATTGATTTCATTGACATTTACGCTGATCTGGATGAGGATGAGCAGCGTGAGTACGCAGAGCGCTATACCGAGGAGGGCGCGCACATGGCAGGCATGAGAGAACGCTTTGAACAGCTTGGCGAACAGCGCGGCATCCAGAAGGGCCTTCTGAAGGGACTGGAGGAAGGCCGCAGGGAAGGTCGCATGGAAGGTCGTGAGGAGGGCCGTGAAGAAGGCATCCAGCTGGGTGAGGAGCGCCGCCTGCGCCAGATGCTGGCAAAGCTGCTGTCAGGCCGCTTTGGTCCACTGGATGCAGCCACCGAAGCCCGCCTGCAGAACGCCAGTCTGGAAACCCTCGATCACTGGAGCGACCGCATCCTGACCGCCAGCACTCTCGACGAGGTGTTCCGGCTGCAGTAGCGCCGCCCGGGAAGCCTCACTCCCCCGGATACATCACGCCCCACTGCCGCCGCACCTCGGTCAGCACAGCCATCACTTCCTGGCTCTGGGCCAGCAGGGCGGCAGCGTCATCGCAGGCCGGGGCGGCACCCGGCACGGCAGAGGTCAGCCCAGCGGCCCGCATGGATGGTGGCAACAGCCCCTCACCTGCAGCAGCCACTGATGCCGTCCCCCGCTGCTCCGGCTCTCCTGCCTGCCCCAACCCCCCAGCCTGCCCCAGCCCCCCAGCCTTCCACCCATCCAGATAGTGCTGCATGTCCCGCACCTCGTACTGCAGCGCCTCCTCCCGCCGGCCGGCCGTCACGGTCTCGGTCCGGCCATCGTCGGTCCAGTGGATGAGGGCCGAATCGGCCCGCGGATACTCGCTGATCTCGATGTAGCCCTTCTCGCACGACACCACGCCGCGCTTGGGCTGTTTGGCAGTCAGGCTCAGCGCCATCACCACCAGCTGGCCCCGGTCGTTCTTCAGGATGATGCCCGACTGCTCATCCACCCCGGTCGGCGCCAGCTCGGCCGTGGTCAGCACCTGCGTGGGCACGGCATCCAGAAACCAGCGCGCAAAGGCGGTGGCATAAACGCCGATGTCCAGCAGCGCACCGCCCGCCAGATCCCTGCTGAAGAAGCGGCTCTCCGGGTCGAACACCCGCCAGCTGCCGAAGTTCACCTGCACCAGCCGCACCCGCCCCAGCGCCCCGCTGCCGATCAGCGCCCGCAGCTTGCGGTACAGCGGCATGTGATGGATGGTCATGGCCTCCAGCACGAGCACGTTCTTCTGCCGGGCCAGCGCGCACACCTCCGCCAGCTGCCGGCTGTTGAGGGTGATGGCCTTTTCGCACAGCACGTGTTTGCCAGCCTCAACGGCGGCCTTCATCCAGTGGTGGTGGGAATCGTGCGGGCTGGCGATGTAGATCACGTCCAGATCCGGATCACTCACCAGGGCGTCCGGCGTGGCATGCACACGCTGGATGCCATATTCCGCGGCCAGTTCCTGCGCCGTCTCTTCCCGCCGGCTGGCAATGGCCTCGATGCGGCCATTGACCGCCTGCAGCGCGGCCGCCATGCCACGCGCCGCCGCGCCTGCGCCCAGAATGCCCCAGCGCCAGTGTCCGTTGCCCATGTCCAGTATCCTCCTGATGCGATGTCTGCAGGGGTGACGGCCCTGCCCGGGCAGGGCATTCGTCCTGCCCCACCAGAACAGCCGACGCAGTAACCGGTACAGCCCGCGACCGGATCAGCCAGCCCCCGGCAGCACCCCAATGATCCTGCCATGATTCTGCCACCGCCCCGCCGACCGGGTGCCCCGGCACGATAGAATCACCCCAAACCGTGACGGGGCAAGAGAAAGGGCTTTCATCCCTGTCTTCCCGGACCTGCATGCCGCAACTGCCTCGCCCATTCCGGCAGGGCAGCCACCTGCTGCAGAAACCTGTTTTCTGCAGCCGGCCCATGCACCCGTCCAGCACCGTTCACCAACCCGCAGAACCAGACATCATCCATGCTGACCTTCCAACAGATCATCCTGCGCCTGCAGGAATACTGGGACAAACAGGGCTGTGCCCTGCTGCAGCCCTACGACATGGAGGTGGGGGCCGGTACCTTCCATACCGCCACCTTCCTGCGCGCCATCGGCCCCGAGCCCTGGCGGGCCGCCTACGTGCAACCGTCGCGCCGCCCCAAGGATGGCCGCTATGGCGAGAACCCCAACCGGCTGCAGCACTACTACCAGTACCAGGTCGTGCTCAAGCCGGCGCCGCCCGACATTCTGGATCTGTATCTCGGTTCGCTGAAGGCGCTGGGGCTGGACCCGCAGGCCAATGACATCCGCTTCGTCGAGGACGACTGGGAGTCCCCCACACTGGGCGCCTGGGGCCTGGGCTGGGAGGTCTGGCTCAACGGCATGGAGGTGACACAGTTCACCTACTTCCAGGAGGTCGGGTCGCTGAAGTGCCTGCCCACCACGGGCGAAATCACCTACGGGCTGGAACGCCTGGCCATGTACCTGCAGAAGGTGGAGAACATCTTCGACCTGCAGTGGGCGCCGGGCATCACCTACCGCGACGTGTTCCACCAGAACGAGGTGGAGCAGTCCACCTACAACTTCACGCTGGCCGATACGGCCATGCTGTTCACCCATTTCGACGACTACGAGCGCGAGGCCCGCCGCCTCATCGGGGCACAGCTGGCCCTGCCCGCCTACGAAATGGTCATGAAATGCTCGCACACCTTCAACCTGCTGGATGCGCGCGGCGCCATTTCGGTCACGGAACGTGCAGCCTACATCGGCCGGGTACGGGCACTGGCCCGCGGGGTGGCACAGGCCTATTACGAGTCCCGTGAACGCCTGGGCTTCCCGATGATCACCGCAGAGAACCACGCCAAACTGGGAGCCCGTCCATGAGCCAGCTTTCCCGACACCCTGCCCTGCTGGTCGAGCTGCAGACCGAAGAGCTGCCCCCGCACGCGCTGACCCGGCTGGCCGACAGTTTTGCCGAAGGCATCCGTTCGCGGCTGGCATCGCACCAGCTGCTGGCCGACGAGGCTGCCACACCTGCCATCTACGCCACGCCACGCCGGCTGGCGGTGCGCATTCCCGGCGTACGGGCCGAGGCCGATGCCCGTGAAATCCAGCTGAAAGGCCCGTCGGTGGCCGTGGGGCTGGATGCCAGCGGCCAGCCCACCATGGCCCTGAAGAAATGGGCCGAGAAACAGGGCGCCGATGTCTCGGCCCTCACTCGTGGCAGCGACGGCAAACAGGAGGTGTTCTTC
This sequence comes from Lautropia dentalis, assembly GCF_003892345.1. Classification (GTDB taxonomy): domain Bacteria; phylum Pseudomonadota; class Gammaproteobacteria; order Burkholderiales; family Burkholderiaceae_E; genus Lautropia; species Lautropia dentalis. The sequence goes on along the minus strand of NZ_RRUE01000002.1, from coordinate 1,497,082 downwards.
TGGAAGAGCACGCAGCCCGGTGCCGTGCTGGCCGATGTGATCGGCGACATCATCACCGAAACGCTGGGCCAGCTGCCCATCCCGAAGGTCATGACCTACCAGCTGGCCGACGGGCTGACCACGGTCAGCTTCGTGCGCCCGGCCCATGGGCTGGTGCTGCTGCACGGCAGCGAGGTACTGCCGGCCACGGTGCTGGGTCTGCAGTCGGGCCGCACCACGGTGGGGCATCGCTTCCTGTCCAGCGGCCCCCTCGACATCCGTGACGCCGACAGCTACGCGCAGCAGCTGCGCGACGAGGGCCGTGTGGAGCCGGACCATCAGGCCCGCCGCGTGATGATCGCCAACGAACTGGCCCGGGCCGCGCAGGAAAACCAGGGCATTCTGGCCGTCAACGGCGAGGAGCAGCAGCAGGTGGCTGCGCTGCTGGACGAGGTGGCGGCCCTGGTGGAATGGCCCGCCGTATACACCGGAAAGTTCGATGCGGATTTTCTGGCGGTACCGCAGGAATGCCTGATTCTGAGCATGCGTACCAACCAGCGGTACTTTCCGCTGTTCGATGCCGGCAATACCCTGAAGAACCAGTTCCTGATCGTCTCGAACATGCGCATCGATGATCCGTCCGGCATCATCGACGGCAACGAGCGCGTGGTGCGCCCGCGTCTGGCCGATGCGCAGTTCTTCTACGACCAGGACCGCCAGCAGACGCTGGCCGACCGGCTGCCGCAGCTGGCGCAGGTGGTCTATCACGCCCGTCTGGGCACGCAGGCCGAACGCAGCACCCGCATCCAGCGGCTGGCTGCCGCCCTGGCACCGGCCACGGGCGCCAGCGCAGCCGATGCCGAACGCGCGGCCCTGCTGGCCAAGACCGACCTGCTCACCGGCATGGTGGGCGAGTTTCCCGAGCTGCAGGGCATCATGGGCCGCTACTATGCGCGCCACGACGGCGAAAGCGAGGCCGTGGCCAATGCCATTGCCGAGCACTATCAGCCCCGGTTTGCCGGCGACGCCCTGCCCGCCTCCCCCACCGGGCTGGCGCTGGCCCTGGCCGACAAGCTGGAAACGCTGGCCGGTATCTGGGGCATCGGACAGCGCCCCACCGGCGACAAGGATCCGTTCGCCCTGCGCCGCCATGCGCTGGGCGTCGTGCGCATCCTGATCGAAGGCAGGCTGCCGCTGGCCGTGCCGGCGCTGCTGGCACAGGCATTCGGCGTGTTCGACAACCTGCCGCAGCCTGCCTCCACCGCCGCTGGCGACGATGCGCAGGCTGCTGCGGCCTCCGTCCCGACGGACAGGGCAGGCAGCAAGGCCGATGCATCCTCCGGCCATCCACAAAAAGGTACCGGTGCGGACAGGGCCGGCAAGGGCGGCAAACGCAAGGCCGTCGAACCGCAGCCCTTCACCGCCGACGTGGCCGGGCTGTCGGCCTTCATCGCCGACCGGCTGCGCAGCTACCTGCGCGACCGCGGCTTTGGCGGCGCCGACATCGAGGCCGTCCTGGCCACCGGTCTGGAAAGGCTGGACCTGCTGGAGGCGCGTCTGGCCGCACTGGCCGCCTTCCGCCAGCTGCCCGCCTTTGCCTCGCTGACCGCCGCCAACAAGCGCATCGGCAACATCCTGCGCAAGTCGGCAGAGGCCGAAGGCAATAACCGGGAAGCCGGTGGCGGCACGATTTCTGCCTGCGGCAAGACCGGCAGCACCGGTACGCCAAACGGCAGTCCGTCTGGCTCCGCCCGTGTTTCACCGCCCGCCGTGGACGCCGCGCTGCTGCAGGAGCCTGCCGAGCGCGACCTGCACCAGGCACTGGTGGCCCTGCAGCCGCAGGTTGCCACCCACATGCAGCAGCAGGACTTCACGGCCGCCCTGCAGGCGCTGGCCGCCCTGCAGGCACCGGTGGATGCCTTCTTCGAGCAGGTGATGGTCAACGCCGACGACCCGGCCCTGCGTCGCAACCGTCTGGCCCTGCTGGCGCAGCTGCACACGCTGATGAACCAGGTGGCCGATCTGGCACAGCTCTGAAATGGCCAGGGAGCCACCGCACAGGTACGGCGGCCCACCGTGTCCTGCCGTCCTGTCGAATGCCCCTGTTTTCCCGCTGCTGCGGCGTGCCGCAGCAGTACCTGATGCAACCCAGACGAGGGTTTCATGTTCGCCTTCATCCGCTCCGTGCTGTTCGTGCTGATCATGGCCATCACCGTCATGGTGTGGGCCACGGCCACCGTGCTGTGCTTCTTCCTGCCGGTGCGCGTGCGCTATGCCGTGGCATCCAGCTGGCCCCGCCTGATGCTGCAGGTGGGCCGCTGGCTCTGCGGCATGCGCTGGCAGGAAACCGGCACGGAAAACCTGCCCGACGGCCCGGCCATCGTGCTGGGCAAGCACCAGTCCACCTGGGAGACCTTCTTCCTGCTCTGCCACATGCCACGGCCGGCCGCCTTCGTGTTCAAGCGTGAGCTGCTGTTCCTCCCCTTCTTCGGCTGGGCCATCGGCATGCTGGACATGATGCACATCGACCGCCGGCATGGCCGCCGCGCCTTCGAGTACATCGTGAAAAAGGCCGGCAAGCAGCTGCACGACTACGGCCGCTGGATCGTGATGTTTCCGGAAGGCACCCGCTCGCCCCCGGGCAAGCAGCAGGTCTACAAATCGGGCGGTGCCCGGCTGGCCCTGAAGAACGACACGCCCATCGTGCCGGTGGCCATCAACGCCGGCCGCTGCTGGCCCAAGCGCCCGTTCACCAAGCAGCCCGGGCTGATCACCGTGTCGTGGGGGCCGCTGATCCCCGTGGCCGGCAAGACCTCCGAGCAGATCAACCAGGAGGTGGAGCTGTGGATCGAAACGGAAATGCGCCGCATCGACCCCGACAGCTATCCGCCGGGGGATGTACCCCCCATCGTACAGGCCATGGCCGGAGAAACGCCTCCCCGGAATACGCAGGCCACGGCAAACGGCACGGCACACGGGGACGAGCCGTCACAACCACCGGAAACGGCCACCCGGCAGACGGAAGCGGCAACGGGCCCCACATCTGCTGTCACCGCAGCGCCGGCGCATGCAGATTCAGCCCCTCACGACAATGCAGGACCCACCTGAATGGGCCTGTTTTCCTGGCTGAAGCAGTCACTCAGGGGGCATGACCCGCATGATCGCGGCATACGCCCCTTTTCTTTGGATGGCAACGGTTCGTCCGCCCCTGCGCAGCGCCCGGCCCGCAGCGGCACCGGGCGCCATGCGGCACAGCATTCGCCTTCCAGGGCGCAGCCCGAGCCCCTTTCGGACAACACCACCTTGCCATCCTCCCGCCACCGTCCTTCCGGCGCCCATGCGTCTGCGTCGCCCGCCCATACCATCGTTCTCTCCCGGCTGGGCGAGCCCTTTCTGGTGCCCTACCGGGTGCGTCACTCGGCACGCGCCCGGCGGCTGGGGCTGCGCATCAACGCGCAGGGGCTGGAAGTGGTGCTGCCGCAGCGCTCGCGACTGCCGGAGGCCGACATTGCACGGGCCATTCGCGAACACGAAACCTGGGTCATTGCCAAGCTGGCCGTCTGGCAGCAGCGTGCCGAAGCGCGGGATGCCCGCCGGCCCCGCTATACCGATGGTGGCGAGATTCCGCTGCTGGGCCAGACACTCACGCTGCGCACCCAGCCCCACTCGGAACACCGCCGCAGCCAGGTACGCCAGATGGGCACCGAACTCTGGATCAGCGGCCCCGCAGCCCGCGACGATGCACAGCTGAAAAGCGCCGTGCAGGCCTGGCTGAAGAAGCAGGCCCGGCCGCTGTTTCTGGAACGCATGCAGCCCTACACGGCACGCCTTGGCCGGGCCCCCAGCAGCGTGAGCCTGAACAGCGCCCGCACCCGCTGGGGCAGCTGCAGCCGCGACGGCAGCATCCGGCTGAACTGGCGACTGATCCAGTACGACACGCCGCTGATCGACTACGTCATTGCCCACGAGCTGGCCCATCTGGTGGAACTGAACCACAGCCCCCGCTTCTGGGCGCAGCTGGAAGCCCTGATGCCCGATTACCGGGTGCACCAGAAGCGGCTGGCAAATACGCCGGATGTACTGGTGGAGGATTGAAATCCAAGCGGAGATGCATGGCCGTGGCCACAATCCCAAACAGCAGGCCGGAAGAGACACCTGACATGACAGCCTCCCTGACCATTCCCAGGTACTGGATAGTCCCCAGCGCACGCCGCCGGTATATCCTGCTTATGTGGGTGCTGCCCACACTGCTGCTGTTTTCGGGTATTACCATCCAGCTGAGCAGGAAATACGGTGACTGGGTCAACAGCACCGCAATCATGATGTTCGTCGTGAACGCAAGGTTCGCCGTTGGCCCGCGCCTCGTTCTGCGCAGGGAGGCTTCAGGCAGCGTGCAAACCAGCAGACAGTTCTCCCTGCCCGGATGGACGTTGCACGAAAAGGTGCTGGACCTCTCGGCCTATACCTCGGTAAAAACCACGCTGTGGTGCTCGACGCCCTCGCTTGAACTGTGTGGACCGGGCAGGAAAAACCTGGAAATATCCCAGTGCTGGCAGACGGGCCTCACCAGACGCCACCGCATGAGGTCGTTGCGTGCATTCCTGCGCATGGGCCGGGAGCTGGCTATCACGCTGGAAATCAGGAATGAGGGACTGCATCGCCGCGGCCAGCCCCCTGCCCGGTCCAGCCAGACTGGGGCATGAACCGGACGAGAGGATGCCCCCCCTCCGTCAGACGGCAAGGACGATACCGCGCTGTCATGCTACCTTGCATAGACCACAGCCACCTGCCGGGCAACACGGATGGAAACGCCGCCCCTGACCAGAAAACCTGCTCCATCAACCTCCAGAGAGCTGGTCATTTCCCGGCGCTGGATCAATTCCCAGGGTAAATGGATCGCGCTACTGCTCGACTTCCTGATCATACCGGTCATGATCGTCAGAGTGCTCGAGCTGAGCGGCTCGCTGACCAGCCCGCTCAACGCCACGCTGCTCATCCCCATCGTGGTGATGGTCTGGCAGTTTTCCTCACCACGTGTCCGTGTCAACGCGCAGGCGCGTCGTACCAGAAAGCTGATCCAGCAGCGCTATCTGCTGGGATTGAAATGCGGTCAGCATACACTGGATATCATCCCCTATACCCGCGTGGCTGTCTCCCTGCATGGCAGCCAGCTTTCACTGGAGCTTGAAGCACCCGGCAGGCCACCACTGACGCTGGCAAGGGCCAACCAGTATGGCTGGCTCACCAAACGGCACTTCCACAGTGACATCCGCACATTCATGCGCATGAGCCGTGAAGTCGCGCAGATCCTGCAGATCGAAGACCGGGGACTTCACCGCCATGGGAAGATATTCGACCGCAAGGCACGGACAGCTGCAACGGCAGCCTCCGGTCGAACTGGCGGCTGATCCAGTACGACACGCCACTGATCGACTACATCATTACCCACGAGCTGACCCATGGGTGTCAACGCCGATTGAAAACTGACCCAGGGTGCCGAAGTAAAGCTGAACCACAGCCCCCGCTTCTGGGCGCAGCCGAAAGCCCTGATGCCCGATGACCGGGTGCACCAGAAGCGGCGGGCCAACACGCCGGATGTGCTGGTAGAGGATTGAGGACACCTGGGGCCTGATAGGGATATGGCATCGAGGCGCCGTGCTGCGCTACCATCGGAAACGTCTGTGCCATGCGGCACGCGATGGAGCAAGGCATGGCCACACAGGTGATCATTCCCGCCAGATACTGCCCTTTCCCCCGCTGGTGGATGCTTGTATATTGCCTGGCTGGCTTTTTGCTGGCACTGGCAGGCGTACTCCTGTCCGAACCTGGCCATGCAGGTTTTCTGGTTCTCATGCTGCTCATCCTGCTGCGTGCGCCGCTCCAGACACTGGCAAACCGGAGCGAGACCATCATCGACAGCCACGCCCGGGAAAGGGGCTGGGTTCTCAGGAAAACCGGCCTGCTGGGCACAAGGCACGGACCGAAACAGGCAACAAGGGAGCTGGACATCTCTCCCTACCGCTACGCCCGGGCCACGCTCGTGGCGAACGCGCTGGGCCTCCAGCTCGACCTGGAACTGGGCGCCCCCGGTCAGCCACCGCTGCAACTGTCACAGGCAACGTACTTTTGCTTTACCCGGCAACAGCGCCGCAACATGGTCCGCACCTACCGGAACATGAGCCGCAAGGTTGCGCAGATTCTGCAGATCGAAGACAGGGGGCTGCACCGCTACGGAAACGCCCTTCGCCATACATCCCGGAGGGGGACATGACATGGCAGATCATGCCGGCCTGATATCCGCCACGATCAGCGAGACAATACCGCTCTGTCATACTACCTGCACTGAATGGAGCACAACCACCTGCCAGCCAATACGGATGCAAGCACAATCCCTGACCAGAGAACCTGCCCCGTCAACCCCCAGAGCGCTGGTCATTCCCCGGCGCTGGATGACCCCCCTGAGTAAACAGCTCATGCTGCTGATCGACTGCACGAGCACACAGCTGATGATCGCCGGGATGCTCTTGCTGGGGGTGACAGAAGGCTCTCTGACCAGCCCGATCAATATCGTTCTGCCAATCTCCATCGGGATCATGCTCCAGAATTATTTCCCGCCGCGCGTTCATGTCGATGCACAGACACGCCGTACCGGCAAGCTGATCCAGCAGCACTACCTGCTGGGGCTGAAATGCTGGCGGCGCACACTGGACATCTCCCCCTACACCCATGTCACAGTTTTTCTGTTTGGTGGCAACCTTTCGCTGGAGCTTGAAGCCCCCGGTAGGATGCCGCTGACACTGACATGGACCGGCCAGAGTGGCAGGCTCACCAAACGGCACGACCACAGTGACATCCGCACGTTCATGCGCATGAGCCGGGAGATTGCGCAAACCCTGCAGATCAGGGACCGGAAGCTGCAACGCTACAGAAGCCCCTTTCGCCGCAAGGTCCAGCAGTCCTGAGAATCACGAACCGGGCTGGTCCGGACCGGTTCCATGGCGTCTCACGCCTCGTTCATACCCACGCGGGCCCCGGGCCACCTGCTGACACGGCACATGGCAAGGCTGGCCGCCTTGCCAGACAGGGCAATACCCGCATCAGCCAGCCCCCTTCTGCAGGTCTGCCGTCATGACATCTTCCGCAACCTTCCCCTGATCGATCCGCACGATCCGCTCGGAAAGTGCAATGGTCTGCGGCCGGTGTGCAATGGACACCCGGGTCACGGGCACGGACCGGAGCGCCTGCACCACATGCAGCTCGCTTTCCAGGTCGAGGTGGCTCGTTGCCTCGTCCAGCACGATGATCTTCGGCGCCCGGTACAGCAGACGTGCCAGCAGGATGCGCTGCTTCTGACCACCGGAAATGCTCACCCCCAGCTCGGACACCAGCGTCTCATACCCCATCGCCATCGACTCGATGGTGTCGTGGATGCACGCCTGGGTGGCAGCCTGCCTGAGCCGGTCCCAGTCGACTTCCGGCTCGAAGCACGTGATGTTCTGGGCCAGCGTGCCGGCCAGCAGCTGGTCGTCCTGCATGATGACCCCCGCCATTCTGCGGATGTCATCGATGTGCAGCGTGCGGATGTTGACCCCACCAATGAACACCTCTCCGCTGACCGGGCGCAGCATCCCCGTCAGCAGCTTCAGCACCGTGGTCTTGCCGCACCCGGACGGGCCAACCACCGCCACCGACTGCCCGTCCGGGATGGTCAGCGACAGATCTTTCAGAATCCACGGGTCGTGCTCCGAATAGCGAAAGCTCACGTTTCTGAATTCGATGTCCCCCGTCAGCGACTTCAGCTGCCGGCGCTCGACCCCGAACTCCCTGTCCTCGGGCTCCTCGAGGGCTATTTCGGCAATGCGCTCGGCATGCATGCCCAGCATGCGGATGTCGATGACCAGATCGATGAATGAACTGGCCCGCTTGGTGAACTGCTCCTTGTAAGCGATGAAGGCCAGCAGCATCCCCAGCGACAGCTCCCGCGACAGCACCTGCATGCCGCCCACGTACAGCAGCGCCATCGACTCGATGCCGAAAATGAGGGTATTGACGCTGGAGAAGATCATCTTCAGCTTTTCTGTCTTCACATCCCGGTTCTGGGTGTCGGCCATCCGGTTACGCCAGTTGGACACCCGCCACGGCGTCATGCCGTACTGCTTGATGGGCACCACGGCACGAATCGATTCCAGAAAATACGAATTCTCCCGCCCAAACAGCACGATCCGTTCCTCCGAAGCATCCCGCAACGGCCGGTAGAACACAAACCGGGCAATCAGGTACAGCAGCACCGCCACCACCACGATGCCCGCGAGTTTCGGGCTGTACAGCAGCATCATCCCCAGCGTCAGGATGGTCACGGCGCCATCCATGAGACCGGAAATGGCGCCCTCGGCCAGGGTCTTGCGTATGGATTCCAGCGACTGGAAGCGTGTGGAAATATCGCCCAGCGACCGCTTGTCGAAGAACAGCCAGGGCAGACCCATCAGATGCTGGAACAGATTGGCCGCCCACTGGATGGCCAGCTGCTGGTTCAGCCGCAGGGTCATCCACCCCCGCGCCATGCGGATGAGAAACTCCACCAGCGCCAGCACACCGCCGCCCAGCACAGCCACCAGCAGCAGATCCTTGTCGGACGTGACCAGCGCGCCGTCCACCACCCATTGGGTGACCTGGGGCACCAGCAGCCCCACGATCTCCAGCCCGATGGCCATGACCAGAATGTTGGTCAGTGCCATTTTCAGGCCGACCATGGTGCCGGTCAGCTCGCGCAGCTTCACGCGCGGCGCCTTCTTGACCTTCTGGAACGAGGCATTGGGCGAAAGCTCCAGCGCAATGCCGGTGAAGTGCGGTGACACCTCCCGCAGGGACATGACGCGCTTGCCCTTGCCCGGATCGTGAATCACGACCTTCTTGCCCCTCACCCGCTCCATCACCACATAGTGGTTCATGTCCCAGTGCAGCACACAGGGAACCTGCAGCTTTTCCAGCTCTTCCAGCTCCAGCCGGACGGGACGGGCGGAGAAACCCGTGCGCTGTGCGTAGTTGATCAGCTGCGCCAGGTTGACGCCTCGCACCGACGGCGGCATTTTGCGCCGCAGCTCGGCCAGACTGACGTTGTGGCCGTACGCCGTGGCGATCATCGCCAGACAGGCAAGACCACACTCCTGATTTTCCGACTGCAGAATGCTCTGAACCTTCATCAGCTACCCATGTAGAGCGCGTCATGGGCTCATTGGCCCCCGCGCAGACACCAAAATCGTCACAAGACAGACAGTCGATGATACGGGACGGGGAAATGAGACCTGACATACGCCGCAACGAAACAGCGTCACGGCAATGTTTTGTTTCATTATTTATTTCAGGAAAACATGAAGCTTTCTGGACAAAGACCGTGTTCATGCCGACAGATGTGGCAGTACCTGCTGCACCAATCCGGTTGTCGCTCCAATCTTTTTCTCTTTTATTGGCAAAAAGACAACAAAAACCATCGCCACTTTGCACAGGAACCCCGCGAAACATGGCAGGGGTGGGTGAGATCAGGCAGCGAATTCGAACGTAAGATTCCTTCACACGTTCAGGCTAGTTCGGTCCGTTCGGTAACAAATGAACTGACAGCCATTGCGGGCGGTGATCTTGAAGATGACATCCGTACGATGTCGGCATCCTGGGGCGCCGCTGGCGGGGTACTTGGTTCTATTGCAGGAACCATCTCCAATATTTTAGGCCGTCAAGACGAGAACAAGCCATCAATTGGAGGAGGATTCGGTGGAGGGTCATGGTAAACCCGTCTTGAACGAATCGATTTTTGGCAACGTGATCAGCATGCCAAGATACACACTTTCCTTCACAAGCAAGTCAGATTGGTAAAACATCACACCAACGATTTTCAGGAAAACAAAATTAAATTCACATTTTTTAAAATCCACATCTTTCAAGGAGATGATCATGCGTGAGCTGAATCAAAACGAACTGAATACCATTGCTGGTGGTGATAGCAACCATTTCGCCAATGCGGGCTGGGATATTGGGAAAGCGCTTGGAACTATGGTCGGCATCGTGGGTGGCCCAGCAGCATCGGGAAACCCTGTCTTCACGAATGCCCTTGCAGGTTTCAAATTTGGTCTCAGGATCGATAATCTTTTGCGTCAAAAATAATCCTGTTCTGGCACCGGCATCACATCATGGATTGACGCCGCTTCGTGGCCGGGCCAACACACCCGCACGCCGGATAGGTGCTGTCCTGACCCGACTGATGGCTGAAAGGGATACATATCCCTTTCCCTGCAAAGCAGAACTGATGAGACAGACTCACATTCATGATCTGCAGCAAAGTCAATGCACCGGCAAGCGAATTTCCCGGCACGAGCTGACGCATGCCCAGAATGAATGGCCATCAGCGCCTGACATCAAAGAAGCCATCCCCCTTTGATGTCAGGCGATTTCACGTGACCTGCCCGAGCCCCGTTCACCCTGATGGCGAAATTTGTTATCCACCCCTTTCACCTTCACCTTACACCCGCTCGGCAACAGTAACGTCGCGCAACACAGAAACACTTTTCGTTGACCCACCCAAGGCAAAATAAGAAGTCGATCCGAAGGAGCACACATGGCATCACGAAAGCCCCCATTTCTTCTGGCCACCTTGCTGTCGTGCCTCCTTTGCGGAAATGCCCTGGCGTTTGGCCCGTATGAGGCCTACATGGAGGCCACATCCCACGACCCCACCTACCTGAAGGCCCGGGCCGATCATGCCGCCATTCAGGAAAACGTCAGCATCAGCCGGGCCAGCCTGCTGCCCAGCATCACGGCCGAATCCCGGAACACACCAAAGAACGCCCAGTCGATCACGGTCCGCGCGCCGTCCGAGGAGTATCTGACCTTCAAGCGGCGCTACAGCAGCCACAGTGCGTCCGTGACGCTGCAGCAGCCGCTCTTCGACCTGCGTCGCTGGAACCAGCTGAAGCAGTCGAAGGCCGCGGCAGAAGCCAGCCGGTACAACCTGATGGAAGCCTCCCAGAACCTGATGATCCGGGTTTTCGAGGCCTACATCGAGGCACTCTACGCCAAGGACCAGTACCAGATTGCCCGTTCCCAGCACGATGCCTACGCGGAAGAACTCAAGCGCAACCAGTCCGCCTATCGCATTGGCGATGCCACGCGCACGGACGTGGCCGAAACGCAGGCGCAGCTGGCGGCCTCCGAAGTAGCGCTGGAAGACGCCAACGACGCCATGCTCGTGGCCATGCAGAACCTCTCGCAGATCACCGGGAGCAAAATCTCCGGCATTGGCGCCATCGCATCCATCAAGCCCGGCTACATCGATCACCTTCCCCAGCTGAAGACGCAGGACATCGGCCACTGGAAGTCGCTCGCGCTGAACAACAACCGGCGGCTGCTCCAGGCGCGCAAGTCCGTGGAAGAGGCGCGCATTGCACGTACCAAGGCAAAATCCGAGTACGCGCCCACGGTCAGCCTGGTGGCAGATCACACCCGCAACACGCCCCGCACCGACGAAACCCTGGACCATCGCTACCGGACCAGCAGCATCGGCGTGGCGGTGAGCATACCGCTGTATTCGGGCGGGTCGACCAACGCGACCGTGCGGCAGGTGAATCATGAAATCGAGAGCCGGATGCGCAACGCCGAAGCCATCACCCACGACATCATGACCAATCTGGAGCAGAAGCACCGGCTTCTGACCAGCGGGCTTCTGCGCATCACGGCGCGGCAGCGGGCCGTCAAGGCCGCACAGACGGCGCTGACGGGCAACCGCGTTGCCGTCATCGTGGGCGACCGGGTCAACATCGACATTCTGGATGCCACCCAGCAGCTGTACTCGGCCCGCAGCGCCCTGAACCGCGCCGTCTACGACAACCTCAAGGCCATCATCTACCTGAAGTACTATGCAGGCATACTCGCGCCCTCGGACATCGAGGACATAGACAAGCTTTTCGAGGGATAACCCCCTTTTCATGAACAACGGCCTGTTCCGGGAAGAAGCGTCCACAAAACGGGGGCTTCACGACATGGGCTCGGTGTACATACACCAGCCGCCGAGCTACTACACCATATCCATCTCGATGCTGCTCGTCGTGACGGGCATCATCCTGTATGCCTACTTTGGCACCTACACCAAAAGGGCCACCGTGCACGGGCTGGTCATGCCCGAGAACGGCCTGTTCCGCGTCACCTCCCCCGCTCCCGGCCAGGTTTCGGGCATCGAGGTGCGGGAAGGCGAGCACGTCAGCAAGGGACAGCCGCTCTTCCGGATCACCAACGCCCAGATCAGCAAATCCGGCGAGACGAACGAGCAGGTCCGCAAGCAGATCAGCAAGCGCATCTCGCTCATGCAGGACCGCATCGAGCGCTCTGCGGCCAATCACGACCGCGAGAAGGAACTCATCGAACAGCGGCTGGAGGCCATGACTTCCGAAATATCCCAGCTGGAGCACGAGCTGCAGATCCTCGGCCAGCGGGAGGAAATCGCCCTTTCCCAGAAGGAGCGCATCGGCAAGCAGGCCAAAAAGGGCTTTGCCTCGCTGTCCAGGCTGGGGCAGGCCGAGTCCGAGCTGCTGGACCTGAGCCGGCAGAAGCTCACGGCAGAGCGGGAGATATCGTCACTGCACCGCGAAAAATCGTCCCTGTACTCGTCCATGGTGGACATCACCAACCGCCACCAGAGCCAGCAGACGGAATCCGAAAACTCGCTGGCCTCGCTGCGCCAGGAGCTGGCAGAACTCGATGTCCGGCAGGAGTCGATCACATCAGCCCCCTTCAATGGCACGGTCACCGGCGTACACGCGCGGGAAGGCACGACGGTCACGACCTCCTCCCTGCTGGCCAGCCTGATACCGGACAACGCAAAACTCACCGCCTACCTGTACGTGGCAGAGAGCAAGGCCGCCTTTCTGGCAAAGGGACAGAAAGTCCGGATCCGGCTCGATGCCTACCCCTACCAGAAGTACGGCATGGTCACGGGGTCCGTCACGGCCGTGACCCAAAGCCCCTACGCCATTACGGAGCTGCCCGCACACGTGGCCACCGCGGTGCAGAGCGACAACGAGAACCAGAGCCTGTACTACCAGGCCAGGGTCGAGCTGGATTCACAGAGCATTCGCGCCAATGGCGAAGACACGAAGCTCAAGGCGGGCATGATTTTCGAGGCGGATGTGATGCAGGAAAAACGGCGCCTCTACGAATGGGTGCTGGAGCCGATCTACTCGATGACGGGCAAGTTCTGAGTCGCTCCCACCAGAGCATCCGCCAGTGCATACCACGCCTCGGCCGGAATCTGCTCCGGCCGCTGGCTAAGGTCCGTCAGCGGCATCAGCCGCGGATCGGCCGAAGCCGCCCGTTCCAGCGAAAATGCCGGATACTGCTGGGCCAGCCAGCTTCCCAGCGTGCCACGCAGCATCTTGCGCCGCTGGGCATAGGCGGCCAACAGGGCGGCTTGCAGCGGCGCAGTGGCGGTGGTGACGGGCTGCGCCCGGGGCACCATGCGCACCACGCTGGAATCCACCTTCGGCGGCGGGTCGAAGGCATCGGGCGGCACGTCGAACAGTTTGGCCACGTGGTAGTGGTTCTGCAGAAACACCGTCAGCCGCCCCATGTCACTGCCGGGCGCAGCCACGATGCGGTCCACCACCTCCTTCTGCAGCATGAAATGCTGGTCTTCCACGCGGTCGGCCACGGCAATCAGGTGCAGCAGCAATGGACTGGAAATGTTGTAGGGCAGATTGCCCACGATGCGCAGTTTGTGCGCACGGCTGGCTGCCGCTGCCCTTGCCGCTGGCATGCCGGTGGCTGCCGCCCTTGCTACTGCCGAAGTGCCGGAGTCCACTTCCCCCTTTCCTGCTGGCATGCCGGCATTTGCCCCGTCGTCCCCCGGCGCCGCTGCGCCTGGCAGGCTGCCGCCACCGGTTCCATCCGCCAGCGCAGCAAAATCCACCTGCAGCACGTCCTGCTGCACCAGCGTGAGTGCATCGCCAAACAGGGCCTGCAGGCGCGGTGCCAGGTCCCGGTCGATTTCGATGACGGTGATGTGCCCAGCCTGGGCAATCAGCGGGGCGGTGAGCACACCGGTGCCGGGGCCGATTTCGATCAGCCGGTCACCGGGCTTCGGGGCAATGGCCCGGACGATGGCGTCGATGTATGCGCGGTCGGCCAGAAAATGCTGGCCAAAGCGCTTGCGCGGGATGACACCGCCGGGCCGTTTTTCACGGCCGGCCTGCGCCCGATGATGGGGGGACCTGTTTTTCATGGGCCGATGCTTCACTCAAACGGGCGTCATCACGCCATCATCACGCCGCCGCCACCACGGCCACCACGCTACAACCATCAGGCCGACAGCACGCGCTGGATGCGTGCCGTGCATTTGCAGAACCATCACGACCCGCTCCGGACCGCGGTTTCTCCCCGGGCCGCGGCATCGTTGCGGGCGGCGGCATCGCTCTTGTGGCGATATTCCACATAGGTGCGGTCGCGCAGCTCGCGCAGCCACTGGTTGTAGGCATCGCCCCCCTTGGCCTCGCGCAGCTTGTGGCGGGCGGCGTTGCGCAGGCGTTCGGGCGATTCGGTGTCGGTGCGCCGGCCCAGCACCTGTACGAGGTGCACGCCGAACTGGGTGCGAACCGGCTCGCTGATCTCGCCGTCGTGCAGGCCCTGCAGGGCCTGTTCGAATTCGGGCACCGTCTCGCCCGGATACAGCCAGCCCAGATCACCCCCTTTGCTGGCCGAGCTGTCGCTGGAAAAGTCTTTTGCCAGGGTGGCGAAGTCGGCCTTGCCGGCCTCCACGTCACGCTTGAAGAGCGACAGCCGCCGTTCGGCCTCGGCCTCGCTTTCGGGGGACGAAACCGGCAGCAGGATGTGGCGGGCGTGGATGAGTTCCACGGTGCTGGCAGCCGCATCGGCGCGTTTGTCCTGCAGCTTCAGGATGTGAAAGCCGGCCGGGCTGCGGATCGGGTCGGTCACGTCGCCCGGTTTCATGGTCCGCAGGGCGTCGGCAAACAGGCCGGGCAGCTGTTCGGCCTTGCGCCAGCCGATCTCGCCACCGCCGGCCGCATCACCGGCATCGGAGCTGTTCTGGGCCAGAGAGGCGAAGTCCTCGCCCTTGCGTGCCCTGGCCACGAGGTCGGCGGCGCGCTTCTGCTGGCGTTCGACGGTCTTTGCGTCGGCATTTTCGGGCAGCTTGACGAGAATCTGGCGCACGTCGTATTCGGGCTGGGCCACCTTGCCGCTCTTGGCCAGCTCGGCATCGATCTCGCCCTCGGAGATGGTGACGTTGCTGGCGGTTTCACGCTCGCGCAGGCGGGCCGCGACGATTTCCGCCACCAGCTGGCGGCGGAAGGCATCGAAGGTGACGCCCTCGCCTCTCAGCCGCTCTTCGAGCTGCTGGGTGGACAGGCCGTTGTTCTGGGCCACGTCGGCCACGGCACGGTCCACTTCGGCGGCGGAGGGCTTGAGGCCGTAGTCGTCGGCGTACTGCTCCTGGGCCAGCTGCAGGATCATCTGCTCCAGCACCTGCCGGCGCAGCTCGTCGGGGGCCGGGGTGGGCGCGCCAGGGGTGGCGGCCATGCGTCCTTCGATGAGGTGCATCTGGGCCTGCAGCTCGCTTTCGGTGATCACCCCCTGGTTGACCACGGCCACGATGCCATCCAGCGGCTGGGTGCCATCGGCCGGCCGGTCGGCATCCGCATCGTCAGGGGTGCTGCTGCCGGACGAACTGCCACCGAACAGGCCGGACGTGCCATTGCCCGCCGGAGAGGACAGGCCGCCGCCATATCCGCCGCTGCCGGGCGACGAGGGCGATGCCCCGGCCTCGCCTCCGGCACCCGGTACGCGCAGCCCCTGGGCGTGGGCCATCAGCGGCAGGCACACCAGGGCAGACAGCAGGGCTCGGGAAAGGACGGTCAGTGCCGGCTTGCCGGCGGCAGTTTTTCTCATGGGGTGTCGACTCATGGCGTGGCCAGCCGGGCCGTGCCGGCTGGCGTCATTCATATCCGTAATAGCGCACCGCCGGTGCGAGGTTGTTGTCGGGCAGGCTGTAGCCGGGAATGTTGCGGGTCAATATACCAAACGGATCCTGCCCGAAGTGGCCAAGCCCGCGCAGATCGAACTGGACATAGCCGACCGTGGACGTTTTGTGGGTGGTGGTGACGAAGCGGTGTGCCACCACGCGCACGGCCCAGCAGTCCTCGGCGTACTCCACGCCCAGCAGCCCCTCGACCAGCCCCGGTTTGGTGGTGGCCGTGCTGGCGTTGGCAGGATTCTGCTTCAGGAAGGAATAGTTGATGCGGCCCAGCGCCGTCCAGTTGCTGGCAATGGGCCAGGCCAGCGAGGTGTCCCACTGGGCGTATTCCTTGGACTGGTAGCGCACACCGGCATTGAACAGCTTGCGGCCACCGGGGCGGTAGCGGTAGCTGAGGTTGAGGCGCGGCACACGGCGGTCCTTGATGGCGTACTGCACCCCGGCGTTGACGCTGTGGCCGCCCCGGAAGTCGCCCCCCGCGGCCAGCAGGATGTCGGAGCGGCGGTCCACCCGCACCGGCTGGCCGGGAATGGTCACGTCCTGGCTGGAGAAGTAGAAGCGCTCGGCCACGGCCAGGCGCAGGCGCTCGACCCCGGTGGCCGATTCGATCTGCCGGCTGACCAGGGCGGCGGTGAGGTGGTCGGCATCGGCAATGCGGTCGTGGCCGGTGAAGGAGTTCTCGCTGAAGAGCTGGGCAAAGCTGAGGTCGGTGGCCGCGCTGTCGAAGACGGGAACGTCATCCTGGTTGCGGTACGGCGTGCGCACGTAGAAGAGGCGCGGCTCGAGCGTCTGCGTGGTGGCCTCGCCCAGCCAGCGGCTGTCGCGCTCCAGCACGATGCCCGAATCGACCGAGAAGGTGGGCAGCACGCGCGACATCGAGCGGCCGGTGGTGGATTCGCGGTTGAGCGAATAGTAGCTGGCGTGCAGGCCCAGCTTGGGAGTGACGAACCAGCCGCCGCCCTGGATGGGGTAGCTGATCTGCGGGTTGACGACCATCCGCGCACCCTCCACGGCCCCGGGACGCGGGTTGCGGAACTGGGTCAGGTCCACCAGCGTGGTGAGGTCGAAGCCGTCGAGATCCACCTTGTTGTTGGTGAACTGCAGCTGCGGCACCTTCTCGTACGGGGGCGCCAGGCGCGCCTCCAGGATGTTCTGGTAGCGGATGCCACGCACCATCATGTTCCAGTCGCCCATGCTGCGGGTGAAGTACATCTCGCGCGGCAGCGAGCGCTCGGAGGCGTCGATCAGGGTGTTGGAGTAGTCGACGAAATAGTTGTCGTCGGACACGCCCTGCAGGTTCCAGGCCCCGTTCCAGCCCAGAACACGGGAGAAGATCCCCGTGGATTCGTAGGAGTGGCGGGCATGTTTGGTGTCGCTGTCGCGCGGGATGTAGTCGAGCCGCACGTTGCCCTGGGCCGGCCGCGTGAGGAAGCGGAATTCGTTGCCCAGCCGGATGCCGCGCCGGGTGGTGATCTGCGGCGAGACGGTCAGGTCGTAGTTGGGTGCCAGGTTGAAGTAGTACGGCGCAGTGACGCCCAGGCCCGAGCGCGAGTTGATCGACACGGTGGGGAACAGAAAGCCGCTCTGCCGGGCGTCGTTGAGCGGAAACATCACCACCGGCATGCGCAGCAGGGTGTGGTCACGCACCTTGAAGCGGGCGTCCTTGCCATAGCCCCGGGCCCGTTCGAGGTCGAGGTCCAGCTGCCGGGCCTCCAGCCGCCAGGCCTCGTTGTCGGGCTTGCAGCTGGTAAAGCTGCCGTTGAAGAGCTGCATGAGCTTGCTGCCCTCGAAGTCGATGCGGTTGGCCTGGCCCCGCACACCCACGGTGGTGAGGTCGTAGGTGGGCGATTCGAAGCTGCCCTTGCCGCTGTCGAGCTGCAGCTGCAGGCGCGGACCGGCCACCCGGGTGCCGGCCTGTTCGATGGTCACATCCCCCACGGCATCGACCCGCTGCAGGTCGCGCCAGTACTCGATGCGCCGGGCCGACAGCGAGGTGCCGATCTTGCGCAGCTCGGCCTCCCCCTCGAAGATGGTGACCGGGCCGTTCTGCGTGGGCTGGGTGGTCATGCGCTGCGAACTGCCGAAGACGGGCAGCTCGCGTTTTTCCTGCGTGGTGAGCGGCAGGTCCAGCGCCGGCGCCAGCTGCAGGTCGACCGGCTGGTCGACGGGCTGGCGGGGCGCCCCGGCACGCCCGCCCCGGCGGCTCTGGGACGCGACCTGCCCCCTGCCGGTACCGTCTGCATCGGCCGCCCAGCTTCGGGCAGGCCAGGCACTGGCAAGCGCGGCCGAGACGGCAAGGGCCAGCGCGGTCATACGGAAAGTGCAGTCTGGAAGCGACACAGGCACGATGGCTCCGGTGGGTTACGGCAGAAGAAAGGGGTGGGATTGTCTATTATAGGGAGCACGCTGCAGCGCAGTGGCCCGGCTTTCTGCCCCGGATGAAAATTCGTGTGGTCTGCCAGTCGCCGCGCACAGGAACCGTTGTCTGCGTACTGCATGCGGGCGATCAGCACAGCCTGCAGCACGCGGCGGCCTGCGCCATGATGGCTGACGTGTCTGCCTTTCTGCACCAGTTCAGCCATGGTTCCGACGTCTTTTTCCCATCACCCCCTCCCTGCCGATGCCCGACACGCCTGCCTCCCCCGCCTCCTCCAATGCATCCCCCGCCCGTGACGGGCGCCTGCAGGCACTGAAGACCTGGCTGGCCGGGCTGCCGGCCACGTACGGACTGGACATCGCCTCGCTGGCCCCCGCCTCCAGCGATGCCAGCTTCCGGCGCTACTTCCGGCTGACCGCCACTTCGCCACAGGGCAGCCTGATCGTCATGGACGCCCCGCCGCCACAGGAAGACTGCCGCCCCTTCGTGCACGCCGACCAGGTGTTCGGTGCGGCCGGTCTGACGGTGCCGGGCGTGCTGGAGGCCGATGTGGCGCAGGGTTTTCTGCTGCTGGGCGATCTGGGCAACCAGACCTACCTGTCGGTGCTGGATGCACAGACGGCGCCGCGCCTGTACGGTGCCGCCAGCGAGGCGCTGGTGAAGCTGCAGCTGGCCAGCCAGCCCGGCGTCTTTCCCGAGTACGACCGGGCACTGCTGCTGCGCGAGCTGATGCTGTATCCGGACTGGTACATCAGCCGCCACAAGGGCATCACGCTGACGGAGAAGGAACGGCAGGTGCTGAACGACGGCTTCGACAGGATTCTGGCCAATGTGCTGGCCCAGCCGCAGGTGTATGTGCACCGCGACTGGCACAGCCGCAACCTGATGGTGCTGGACGAACCCCGCCTGCCCGGCGTGCTGGATTTTCAGGATGCCGTGTATGGGCCGATGACCTACGATCTGGTGTCGATCCTGCGCGATGCCTACATCCGCTGGGACGAGGAACAGGTGCTGGACTGGTGCATCCGCCACTGGGAGCACGCACGCGCCGCCGGACTGCCGGTGCCGGCCGATTTCAGCGATTTCTACCGCGATTTCGAATGGATGGGCATCCAGCGCCACCTGAAGGTGCTGGGCATCTTTGCACGCCTGAACTACCGCGACGGCAAGGCGGCCTACCTGAACGACATGCCGCTGGTGGCGCATTATGTGCACGTGGCACTGCGCCGCTATGACGAGCTGGCACCGCTGTGCCGGCTGTTCGAGAAAATCGAGGGCATTTCAGCCGATCATCGTTATACATTCTGAGCAGGTATCCGCATGAAAGCCATGCTGCTGGCTGCGGGGCGCGGCGAACGGATGCGCCCCCTCACCGACCACACCCCCAAACCGCTGCTGAAGGCGGGCGGCAAGCCACTGATCGTCTGGCATCTGGAAAAACTGGCGGCCGCCGGATTCAGGGAAGTGGTCATCAATCACGCATGGCTGGGCGAGCAGATTCCGGAGGCCCTGGGAGATGGCTCGGCCTTCGGTCTGCGGCTGCAGTATTCGGCCGAGGCCGAGGCACTGGAAACCGCCGGCGGCATTGCCCGGGCGCTGCCGCTGCTCACCGAGGGTGAGCCCGCCAATGCGCCCTTTGCGGTGATCAGCAGCGACGTGTGGAGCGATGCCGGTTACGACCAGCTGGTCGCAGCCGCCAAACGGCTGGACGGCAACGACGCCGACTGCTGGTGCCTGATGGTGGACAACCCGCCCCATCATCCACGGGGCGATTTTCTGCTGGACGATGGCCGGCTGCACCTGCTGCCCAATGCCGGCACCACGGCCACCGGCGTCACCTATGCGGGCATCGGCGTGTTCTCGCCCGCCATGTTCAGCCACATGGCCGACGGCATGCGTGCGCCCCTGCGGCCGCTGCTGGAACTGGCCATCGAGACGGGCCACGCACTGGGCACACGCCACACGGGGCGCTGGTTCGACATCGGCACGCCGGAGCGGCTGGCCGAGCTGGACCGGCTGCTGGCAGCCTGAAGGCCCATCCACACGAAAACCCACCCAACACACAGGTGGGTTTCCTGGGGTACCCCCCAGCCGTACGCTGCCGGTGGTGCCCTGCCTGCACGCCGCAGATGCCAGCGCAGGGATGGGATGAGTCCACCACACGCGCTGAGACAACCTGGAGACCACAAACCATGCATGTACGGATCGAAGGTACCGGGCCGGTGGCACTGGCCACGGCCCTCTGGATGGTACGCGCCGGCATTCCCGCGCAGCAGATCGCCCTGCCCCTGAACCGGCAGGCCACCAGCATCCTGCCGGCCGATGCCCCCCGGCGCGCACTGGCGCTGTCGGAAGGATCCCGGCAACTGCTGGCACGGCTCATTCCGCTGCCACCGGCCGGGCAGATCGACACGGTGGAAATCTTCCAGGGCGGCCGCAGTGGTCACACCACCATCCGCCAGACCGATTTTCCGCTGCCGGCCCTGGGCTGGGTGGTGGTATGGGAAGAGCTGATCGGACGATTGCACGAGGCGGCGGAACGCCACGCCTTCGCCTCGCCGGACGATCCGGCCTTTGCCTACCCGGACCTGCGGGTGCACGCCGGTGGCATGCCGCCGCCCGACCAGCGGGATGCCAGCGCCTTCGATGTCCGCGACAGCGGTCAGGCGGGGCTGCTGTTCGAGGTGCAGGTGAACGGCACGCAACGCACGGCCTTCGAATGCTTTCGGCCAAACGGCCCGCTGGCACTGCTGCCTGCCCCCACGCTGGCGCCCGGGGCACTCGCCGGCAGTACCGCCGCGGATTCTGCTGCGGCTGCGGCGGGCGTCGCGCCCTCTGCAGCCAGCATGCACGCTGCACCCGGCACACCCGCTGCGGGCAGCGCGGCTGGTGCACCCGCCACGCGCACGGCCGGCACACGCTACACGGTGGTCTGGAGCGACGCGGCCCCCGAAAGCCGGCGGCGGGCAGCACTGTCCACCGACGCGCTGACGCTCGAGCTGCGCGAGGCACTGCGCCAGACCCTGGGGGCGCGACACTGGCACCGGCACCGGGAGCACTTCGGGTCACTGCAGGTGGTCACACCGGCCGTGGCCGTGCCCCTGCCCCGGACGAGCCGGCACAACATCGTGGCGCCCGACGAGGTGTGGATCGGCAACGCCGCACAGGCGCTGCATCCGGTGGCCGGCCAGGGGCTGAACCTGGGGCTGCGCGATGCGTTCACGCTGGCCCAGTGCCTGGGCGATGCCTGGGCCAGTCTGCAGGCGGGCACGCAAGCGCCCACGTCATCCGGTTCCACGACGGCGCACGTTCCGGACACGGATACAGGCGAAACGACATGCGGGGCCACCATGCCGGATGCAGCCGTACAGGGGCCAAACACACAGGGGCCAGCCGTGCCCGGCCCGGCAGTGGACCGGGCGCTGCAGGCCTACGCGCAGGCCCGCCGCCGCGACCGCACCCTCACCATCCAGGGCACCGACCTGCTGGCCCACAGCTTTGGCTGGCCCATCGCCAGCCGGGTGCAGTCGGCACTGCTGGGTGCCATGCACGTGGCACCCGCCCTGCGCATGCCGCTGGCCCGGGCGCTGGTGTTCGGGCACCGGCAGCCGCTGCAGGCCCGGCGGGCGGGCTCTCCGGGGTGAACAGGTCCATAATAGGGCTTGGGTGCCGTGGCCGGGGTGTGTCATGAACGCAGTCGTCCCCGGGCGGGTGACTCCGGCTTGCCGTCGATAGTGCCGGCGTGTCGGGCATGGCCTTCGTCCCCGGACGGCAGCCTGCGGCCGTCTGCTGACAGGGCGCCCTGCGCAGCGGGGTCGACCGAAGGCTGACCGAAAAATCACCCTGCACGCAGACCTGCCGCCGCGCTTGCGGTATCATCGCGCCCCCGCCTGCTGCTCGCGCGGGGCAGGCCAGCCGCCCACAGGGGCCGTCCTGCCCTTTCCGGCTGCCCATCCCCGCGCCTTCTGCGCGCTTTTGCCCGTTTTCGCCGGCACGCCCGCTGCGTGCCTCTTCCTGCGTCATGTCGTCCCTGTCCGCCCACCCTGCATCCCGCCAGCCCGCGCCGCTGCACATCGGCCCGTATGCGCTGCCGCACCGTGCACTGGTGGCTCCCATGGCCGGCGTGACCGACCGGCCGTACCGCCAGCTGTGCAAGCGGCTGGGGGCCGGTTATGCGGTATCGGAAATGGCGGCGTCCAACCCGCAGCTCTGGCACAGCGTCAAGACGGCCCGCCGCATCGACCATGCCGGCGAAATGGAACCGAAGGCCGTGCAGATCGCCGGGGCAGATCCGGCCATGATGGCCGAGGCCGCCCGCTTCAACGTGGAGCGCGGTGCGCAGATCATCGACATCAACATGGGCTGTCCGGTCAAGAAGGTCTGCAACGTGTTTGCCGGCTCCGCCCTGATGGGCAACGAGCCGCTGGCCGTGCGGATCATCGAGGCGGTGGTCAGTGCCGTGCCGGTGCCGGTCACCGTCAAGATGCGCACCGGGGTGGACCCGGACCACCGCAACGCCGTGCAGCTGGCCCGTGCCGCCGAATCGGCCGGCGCCGTGATGATCACCGTGCATGGCCGCAGCCGGGCCTGCCGCTACCATGGGCCGGTGGACTACGCCACCATCGGCGAGGTCAAGGCGGCCGTGCGCATTCCGGTGGTGGCCAATGGCGACATCGATTCCCCCGAAAAGGCCCGTGACGTACTGGCGCAGACCGGTGCCGACGCGGTGATGATCGGTCGTGCCGCCCAGGGCCGGCCGTGGATCTTCCGCGAGGTGGACCATTTTCTGGCCCACGGCACGCATCTGCCCGCCCCCACGTGGCGCGAGGTGCGCGATGTGCTGCTGGCGCATCTGGACGATCACTACCGTTTCTACGGAGAATTCACCGGCGTGCGCTCGGCCCGCAAGCACATCGCCTGGTATCTGCAGGCGCTGGCGGGCAGCCGTCCGGACGCAGCCACCGAGGCGCTGCGTCAAGCCATCAACACCTGTGAGCAGGCCGACGAACAGGTTCGTCTGCTCGAACGCTACTTCGCCGATCGCGCGCCCTGCCTGGACAACGGCATCGATCAGGGAGACACCCAAGCATCATGAACAAACCCCCGATGACCCTGCAGGAAGCCGTGACCCTCAACCTCGAAAAATACTTCGAGGATCTGGACAACACGCAACCCGGCCTGATCTACGCCATGGTCCTGTCGGCCGTGGAGAAACCCATGCTCGAAGTGGTGATGCGCCACGCAGGCGGCAACCAGCTGCGTGCCTCGGCCATGCTCGGCATCAATCGCAACACACTGCGCAAGAAGCTCTCGACCTACGGTCTGCTCAACAGCCAAGGAGGAAACTGACATGTCGATCAAGGTGCACGCCAGCGGGGTGAACAAACCCGCCGATCTGCCCCCTGCCCCGGTCACGCGCGCGCTGCTCAGCGTGTTCGACAAGACGGGGGTGCTGGAATTTGCCCGCGGCCTGCACGCACTGGGCGTGGAAATCCTCTCCACCGGCGGCACGGCCAAATTGCTGGCCGACAACGGCGTGCCAGTCATCGAGGTGTCGGACTACACCGGTTTTCCGGAAATGCTCGACGGCCGCGTCAAGACACTGCACCCGAAGGTGCACGGTGGCCTGCTGGCCCGGCGTGATCTGCCCGGCCACATGCAGGCACTGGATGAACACGGCATCGGCCGCATCGACCTGCTGGCCGTCAACCTCTATCCGTTCCAGCAGACCGTGGCCCGTCCGGACGTGACGCTGGACGAGGCCATCGAGAACATCGACATCGGCGGCCCGGCCATGCTGCGCGCGGCAGCCAAGAACCACGCCGGCGTGACGGTGGTGGTCGATCCAGCCGACTACGCCACCGTGCTGGCACAGCTGCAGACACAGAAAGCCGTCGATGGTCCCACCCGCTTCGGCCTGGCCGTCAAGGCCTATGGCCACACCGCCCAGTACGATGGCGCCGTGGCCAACCATCTGTCGGCCATTGCCACCAGCGGCGAAAAGGCTCCGCTGCCGCGCACCCTCACGCTGCAGTTCGAGCAGGTGCAGCCCATGCGCTATGGCGAGAACCCGCACCAGCACGCCGCCTTCTACCGCGAGGCCACGCCTGCGGCCGGTTCGCTGGCCACCTTCCACCAGCTGCAGGGCAAGGCGCTGTCGTACAACAACATCGCCGATGCCGATGCCGCCTGGGAGTGCGTCAAATCGTTCGAACAGACGGCCTGCGTGATCATCAAGCACGCCAATCCGTGCGGTGTGGCGGTGGGTGACACCACGCTGCAGGCCTACCGGCTGGCCTTTGCCACCGACCCCACCTCGGCCTTCGGCGGCATCATCGCCTTCAACCGGCCGGTGGACGGCGACACGGCCCAGGCCCTGTCGAAGCAGTTCGTCGAGGTGCTGCTGGCACCGGGCTTCTCCGAAGATGCACTGGCCATCATGAAGGGCAAGCCCAATGTGCGCCTGCTGGAGATCCCGATGGCCCACGCCAGCAACCGGCTCGACCTCAAGCGCGTCGGCGGCGGCCTGCTGGTGCAGGCGCCGGACGAGCATCGTCTGCAGGCCAGCGCCCTGAAGGTGGTCACGGAGCGCCAGCCCACCCCGCGCCAGCTGGCCGACCTGCTGTTTGCCTGGCAGGTGTGCCACTACGTGAAGTCCAACGCCATCGTCTACTGCAACAACGGCCAGACGCTGGGCATCGGCGCCGGCCAGATGAGCCGGGTGGACTCGGCCCGCATCGCCTCGATCAAGGCGGAGAATGCCGGACTGGACCTGCGCGGTTCGGTGGTGGCGTCCGACGCCTTCTTCCCGTTCCGCGACGGGCTGGACGTGGTGGTCGATGCCGGTGCCACGGCCGTCATCCAGCCGGGTGGCTCGATGCGCGACCAGGAGGTGATCGACGCCGCCAACGAGCGCGACGTGTGCATGGTGTTCACCGGCGTGCGCCACTTCCGCCACTGATCCATGCGCATCCTGGGCATAGACCCCGGCCTGCGCGCCACCGGGTTCGGCCTGATCGACACCCGGGGCGACGCGATGCGCTATGTGGCCAGTGGCGTCATCCGTTCGGGCGAAGGACACCTGCCCGAGCGGATCGGCCGCCTGCACCAGGGCATCGTCGAGCTGGTGCGTGAGTACCGGCCCACCGTGGCCGTGTGCGAGATCGTCTTCGTCAACGTCAACCCCAAGTCCACGCTGATGCTGGGCCAGGCCCGCGGCGCCGCCCTGGGGGCACTGGTCACGAGTGGCATGAAGGTGCACGAGTACACCGCCCTGCAGATCAAGCAGGCCGTGGTGGGCTATGGCCGCGCCACCAAGGAGCAGGTGCAGGAAATGGTCAAACGCCTGCTGTCGCTGCCCGGCGTACCCTCCACCGACGCGGCCGACGCACTGGCCTGCGCCATCTGCCACAATCATGGCGGCCCCGTCATCGGCAGCCTGGGACGCAGCCTGCGCTCCGGGCGGGTACTCTGATACATCCGGCAGCCCGCATGGCAGCATGCGGGCATGGCCCATGTACATCCCCGGTTGTCGTGCCGCTGACACTGGCAACGCATCACCGGCTGCCGGGATGTGGCCCATACAGGATGTGGCCCATATACATTCGCACGCGCCGTGTCGCATGACGCGAAAAATCACCGTCGCCCATCGGCCGAACGACCACTTCAGTCCGGCACTGTGTAAAATGCCAGTCTCAGCCTCCCGGCATTCCATCCGGTATTCCATCCTGCCATGATCGGTCGCATCCACGGCACCCTGGTGCACGTCAATCCACCCGACATTCTGGTCGACGCCCATGGCGTGGGCTATGAAATCTCGGTGCCCATGAGCACACTCTATGACCTGCCGCCGGCCGGCCAGCCCGTCACACTGGTCACCCACCTGGTGGTGCGGGAAGACGCCCAGCTGCTCTACGGTTTTCTCACCGAAGGCGAGCGCACGGCCTTCCGCGCCCTCATCAAGGTGTCGGGCATCGGGCCGCGCATGGCGCTGGCCGTGCTGTCGGGGCTGAGTGTCGACGACCTCTCCCGGGCCGTGGCCGAACAGGAAACCGGCCGCCTCACCCGCGTGCCCGGCGTGGGCAAGAAAACCGCCGAGCGCCTGCTGCTCGAACTGAAGGGCAAGCTGGCGCCGGTGGCCGAGGCAGCCCAGGGCGGCGGCGGTGTCCTCTTCTCCAGCAGCGGCGACATCCTGCGCGCCCTGGTGGCCCTGGGGTATTCCGAGAAGGAATCGGCCGCTGCCGTCAGTCGCCTGCCCGAGGACATCAGCGTCAAGGATGGCATCCGGCAGGCCCTGAAAGGGCTGGGGAAGAACTGAGCCATGCCCATCGAACACGACCGCCTGATCGACGCCGCCCCGGCCTCGATGCAGGAAGAACAGCTGGAAAAAGCGCTCCGCCCGCGCAAGCTGGCCGACTATGTGGGGCAGCGCAAGATTCGCCAGCAGCTCGACATCTTCATCGAGGCCAGCCGGCGCCGGCAGGAGGCACTGGACCACGTGCTGCTGTTCGGCCCGCCCGGGCTGGGCAAGACCACACTGGCGCACATCATCGCCGCCGAGATGGGCGTCAACCTCAAGCAGACCTCCGGCCCCGTGCTGGAGCGCCCCGGTGATCTGGCCGCACTGCTGACCGGGCTGGACCGCAACGACGTGCTGTTCATCGACGAGATCCACCGCCTCTCGCCGGTGGTGGAAGAAATCCTCTACCCCGCGCTGGAAGATTTCCAGATCGACATCATGATCGGCGAGGGACCGGCGGCCCGTTCCATCAAGCTGGACATCGCGCCCTTCACGCTGGTGGGCGCCACCACCCGCGCCGGCATGCTGACCAACCCGCTGCGCGACCGCTTCGGCATCGTGTCGCGCCTGGAGTTCTACGAGATCGACGAGCTGCAGGCCATCGTGCAGCGCTCGGCCCGGCTGCTGGGCGCCGACATTGCCGAAGACGGGGCCAACGAGATCGCCCGCCGCTCCCGTGGCACCCCCCGCATCGCCAACCGGCTGCTGCGCCGCGTGCGCGACTACGCCGAAATCCGCGCCGACGGCCGCATCACCGGCCCGGTGGCCGATGACGCCCTGGGCATGCTGGATGTGGACGCCATCGGCCTCGACATCATGGACCGCAAGCTGCTGCAGGTCATCATCGAGCGCTTCGGCGGCGGCCCCGTCGGTCTGGACAACGTGGCGGCGGCCATCGGCGAGGTGCGCGACACCATCGAGGATGTCATCGAACCCTACCTGATCCAGCAGGGCCTGCTGCAGCGCACCCCGCGCGGCCGCATGGTCACCGCCACCACCTGGGAGCACTTCGGGCTGCCCGTGCCCAGCAGCGATAAGGCCGGGGACTGAGCCCCGCTTCCAGCCGGGTGGCGCCGATACCACAGCGGCATGCGGGCCAGTGCGGCAGAGCTGCAACAGGCCAGTTAGAATCGCTCCGTGATACAACTGCATTCAATCGATGTCCGGGTCTACTACGAAGACACGGACGCGGGTGGCATCGTCTACTACGCAAACTACCTCCGGTTCTTCGAGCGTGCGCGCAGCGACTGGTTGCGCGCGCAGGGCGTCGACCACCAGCGGCTGGCTGCCCAGAATGGTCTTGCGCTGGTCGTGCGCCGCTGTGCCATCGAGTACCACCGCCCGGCCCGGCTGGACGACCTGCTCGCCGTCGACACCTGCCTGACCGATCCGGCCCTGGACATCCGCCGCGCCTCGATCCGGCTCCAGCACCGTGCCCGCAACCGGGCCGATGGCAGCCTGCTGGTCTCCGGCCCCGTCCAGATCGCCTGCGTCGAGCTGGCCACCATGCGCCCGGCCCCGCTGCCGGACGAGGTGTTCAACCGGCTGCGCAGCCACGCCATGTCCCTGCCGGCAGACCCGGGCACACCCTGACCCGGTGCACGCGCCTGACGTGCGCCTGTCGGCGAATATCCCGGCTCAGACGTTCTGAGCCTTTCACAGGACCCAACCGATTTTCCCGATGAACGCCCAAGACCTCTCGATCCTGTCCATGATCACCAACGCCAGCGTGCTGGCCCAGGCGGTCATGGCCCTGCTGCTGGTGATCTCCCTGGTGTCGTGGACGATCATCTTCCGCAAGTGGTTCACCATCAAGTCGGCGCAGCGCGCCACCAACCGCTTCGAAGAAAAGTTCTGGCAGGGGGCCGAACTCAACGCCCTCTATCAGGAAGTCTCCCACGCCAGCAAGGATCCCGGCCCCATGGCCCGCATCTTCGAGGCCGGCATGAAGGAGTTCCGCCGTGCCCGCCAGAACGGCGCCACGGGCGGTGCCGATGCCAGCAATGTCGTGCTGGCCCCCGCCTCCCGCGCCATGCGCGCCGCCTTCCAGCGTGAAATGGACGCACTGGAATCGTCGTTGGCCTTCCTGGCCTCGGCCGGTTCGGTCAGCCCGTACATCGGCCTGTTCGGCACCGTCTGGGGCATCATGAACGCCTTCCGCGGCCTGGCCGACGTGCAGCAGGCCACCCTGGCCTCCGTCGCCCCGGGCATTGCCGAGGCACTGGTGGCCACCGCCATCGGTCTCTTTGCCGCCATTCCGGCCGTGGTGGCCTACAACCGCTACGCCTATGAAATCGAGCGCCTGGCCAACCGTTTCGAGACCTTCATCGACGAGTTCTCGAACATCCTCGACCGTCACGCCCGCTGATCATGCCTGCCACCCCTACCCGTCGTCGCGGGCGCGGCAAGCGCCTGGTCAGTGACATCAACGTCGTCCCCTACATCGACGTGATGCTGGTGCTGCTGGTGATCTTCATGGTCACCGCGCCCTTCGTGCCCACCAGCACCATCGACCTGCCCACCGTGGACGCCACCCCACGCCAGCCCGAACCCTACATCGAGGTGCAGGTGGCGGCCGACGGCAAGCTCACGCTGCAGCCCCGCAACCAGCCCGGTTCGCACGAAATCGAGGTCACCCGCGACAAACTGGCCGGCGAACTCAAGCAGCTGCTGGCCAGCAGCGAGGAGCAGGGCCTGCGGGGCCAGCCGGTCGTCATCAGTGGCGACAAGCAGGTCCGCTACGAAACCATCCTCGAGGTGATGGGTGACATCAAGCAGCAGGGTGTCTCGCGCGTGGGCCTGATGGTCAAGCCACGGTCCGGCGCCGCCCGCGCCTCCTGATTCCACTTCCTTCGCGCGCATGGCCAGACAGCACGCCGATCCCACCCTCCAGGGCAGCAACGCGCACAGCCTGCTGTCCTTCCTGCTCGCCCTGCTGATGCACGCAGGGCTGGGCGTGCTGCTGTTCGTCGGCATCAGCTGGCAGCAGCCACAGCCCGAGGTGGTGCAGGCCGAACTCTGGATCCCGATGGAAGACCTGCCGTCGCCCGAAGAGGTCCAGCAGCAGGCACAGCCCGAACCCCAGCCCGCGCCCGAACCTCCAGCGCCGGCCCCCACGCCGGCGCCCAAAGCCGCACCTGCTCCCGAACCGGAGCCCACCGCTGCCCAGCAGCCCGACCCGGCCATCGCCATCGCGAAGGCGAAGGAAGAGGCCGAGCGCAAGGCCGCCGAGGCCCGCAGGGAAGAAGAGAAGCGCCGCAAGGCCGAGGAAGAGAAGCAGCGTCAGGAAGCCGAGGCCCGCGAGCGTGAACGCGCCCGCCAGCAGGAAGAAAAACGCCAGGCCGAACAGAAACGCCAGGCGGAAGAAAAGCGCAGGGCCGAGGAACAGGCCCGCCGCGAGCGGGAAGAAGCCGAGCGCAGGGCCGCCGAAGAGAAACAGCGCGAGGAAGCCCGGAAGAAACAGCAGGAAGAGGCCCGTCAGCGCAAGCTGGCCGAGGAAAAGGCCGCGCAGGAAAAGGCCGAGAAGGAAAAGGCGGCACGCAAGGCAGCCGAAGAGAAGGCCGTCGCTGAAAAGGCAGCCGCCGAAAAGGCCGCCCAGCAGCGCAAGGCAGCCGAGGCCCGCCGCAAGGCCGCCGTGTCGGCCCTGCTCAGCCAGGCCGGTGATGCCGAGAGCACCACCGTCCACGGCAGCACCAGCGGCTCCCGCGATGCCGGCTATGCCGCCCGCGTCAGCTCGGCCATCCGCGGCAACACCACGTTCACCCAGTACGTGTCGGGCAACCCGCAGGCCGTCTTCGATGTCCGCCTCAGCGCCAGCGGCAAGGTGCTGGATGTCAAGCTGAAGCAGAGCAGCGGCAACGGCGCCTGGGACAGTGCCGCCGAACGGGCCATCCGGCGTACCGACCCCTTCCCCTGCCCGAAAACCGGCAGCTGTGAGACCACCCTGGAAATCCATCACGGCCCACAGGATTGAGTCATAATCGAATGATGAACAGACGCGCATTCCATCTTGGTACCCTGGCCATCGCCCTGGGGCTGACCACACCCCTGTACGCGCAGACCATGCGGATCGACGTCAGTGGCGTGGGTGCCCGCCAGGTACCCCTCGCCCTGGCGCCCTTTGCGGGCACCGGCTCGCTGCCCCGCACGCTCGACACCGTCATCGGTGACGATCTCAAGCGCAGCGGCATGTTCCGGCTGGTCAACGTCACCGGCTCGTACAGCGAGAACACCCCACTCGACATGAGCGCCCTGCGCAGCCAGGGTGCCGACTCGATCCTCGTCGGCTCGGTCAACCCGGTGGCCAACGCGCGGGTCGAATTCCGCTACAAGCTGGCCGACACCATCCGCCAGTCGGTCCTGTCCGAGGCCACCATGACGGCCGGCGAGAACGACGTGCGCCTGGCGGGTCACCGCATCGCCGACACCGTCTACGAGAAGCTCACCGGCATCAAGGGCATCTTCTCCACCCGCATCGCCTTCGTGAGCAAGCAGGGCAACCGCTACCGCCTCAACGTGGCCGACTGGGACGGGCAGAACGTCCAGACTGCCCTCAACGCCACCGAACCCATCATCTCGCCCACCTGGTCGCCCGACGGCAAGCGGCTGGCCTACGTCTCGTTCGAAACGCAGAAACCCGTGGTCTACGTGCATGACCTGGCCACCGGACAGCGCCGGGCCGTGGCCCAGTTCAAGGGCAGCAACAGTGCCCCGGCCTGGTCGCACGACGGCCGCAACCTGGCCGTCACCCTCACCCGCGACGGCGGTTCGCAGATCTACCAGGTCAGTGCCGAGGGCGGCCAGAGCGCGCGCCGGCTCACCCAGTCCAGCAGCATCGACACCGAGCCGGTGTACTCGCCCGACGGCAAGTTCCTCTACTTCACCTCCGACCGCGGCGGTGCCCCGCAGATCTACCGCATGCCCGCCACCGGCGGTGCCGCCACCCGGGTCACCTTCGGCTCGTCCTACAATGTCTCGCCGCGCATGAGTCCCGATGGCCGCAACATGGCCTACGTCACCCAGCGCGACGGGCGTTTTCTCATCGCCCTCAAGAACCTCGAAAGCGGCGAAGAGAAGCTCCTCACCGACACCGGCGAGGAAGAATCACCCAGCTTCTCCCCGAACGGCCAGTGGGTCATGTACACCACCCGCGCCGGCGGCCGTGAGTACCTGATGGCCGTCTCCGTCGACGGACGCATCAAGCAGCGCCTGTCCAGCGACACCGGCAACGTGCGCGAGCCCGCCTGGGGCCCGTTCACCTGGTAATAATTTCAAATCAACAGGAGCCCACCGATGTTTTCCTCCCTGAACAAACGCCGTCTGCTCAGCCTGGGGCTGGGCCTTGCCATCCTGAGCGGCTGCACATCGGTCGACCTGGGTGAGTCCGAAGAGCACCAGGTCAGCCCCGCCGACGAAGCCAGCCAGAACGCCGATGCCAACGGCATGAACGGCGGCAACGCCAATGGCGTCAACGGCCACGACATCACCCCCATCGAAGGGCAGGATCCCAACGCCGATCCGCTCAACGACCCGAACAGCCCGCTGGCCCAGCGCGACATCTTCTTCGAATTCGACAGCTTCGCCATCCTGCCCGAGTACCAGGGCATCGTCGAGGCCCATGCCAACTACCTGTCCCAGCATCGTGACAAGCATGTCGTGCTGGAAGGCAACACCGACGAATTCGGCAGCCGCGAATACAACCTCGCCCTCGGCCAGAAACGTGCCGATGCCGTGCGCCGTGCCCTGAGCACCCTCGGCGTGGACGAGAACCAGATGGAATCCATCAGCTTCGGCGAAGAGAAGCCCCGTGCCCAGGGCACCGATGACGCTGCCCGTTCGCAAAACCGCCGCGTCGACATCAAGTACCGCTGATACGGCGCCCGGCTTCCCCGGCCGCCCCCTCTGGAACCGACCATGATGCTTCTGCGCACCCGCCCCGCCCCCCTCAAGGCCACGGCGCTGGCCCTGCTGCTGGGCACCAGCCTGCAGCTGGCCGCCCTGCCCGCCCACGCCGCCATCTTCGGCGACGACGAGGCACGGCAGGCCGTCCTGAACCTGCGTACCAAGGTCGATGGCCTGCAGCGCGACTTCTCCCGCCAGCTCAACGAGCTGTCCCGCAAGCAGAACGACATCGAGCAGCGCCTGGGCCGGCTGGAGGTCAGCCAGAAGGCCGGCCTCTCGCGCCAGAACGACATCGACAGCCTGCGCCAGGAAGTGGCCCAGCTGCGTGGCCAGCTGGAAGATGCCCTCAACCAGCTGCAGGAAGCGCAGAAAAACCAGCAGACTGCCTCGGCCGACATCGACTCGCGCCTCAAGCGCTTCGAACCGGTGGAGGTGACGGTCGATGGCCGCAAGTTCACGGTCGAACAGACCGAGAAGCGGGAATTCGACGAAGCCCTGGGCCTGTTCCGCAAGAGCAGCTTCAAGGCCGCCGACCAGGCCTTTGCCGCCTTTGCCAAGGCCCACCCCGAAAGCCCGTACCTGCCCACGGCCCTCTACTGGCAGGGTGGCGCCCAGTATGCCCAGGGCAGTTACAAAACGGCCATCAGCACCCTGCAGGACCTCATCAAGCGCTTCCCCGACGGGCCACGCACGGCCGACGCCCTGCTGCTGATCGGCAATGCCCAGTCCGACGCCGGCAACGACAGGGCCGCCCGCCAGACCTTCACGCGCATCACGCGGGAATTTGCCGGCAGTGGCGCTGCCAACGCGGCGAAGGAACGTCTCAAGGGGCTTTGAGGCAATTGGGCAGGTCTCATTCTCCCTGCATCATCTGGCCCGGCCAGCTGGTTCCATCCGGCAGGCGTTTCACCCGTGTGACCTGCCCACGCAGTCCCGGGGCAAGCCCGGTCGGCTGCAACGCTGCCGCCGATGGATGACGACCGGTCCACACAGCACCGGAGCGAATCGAGCCCCATCCAAAAATTTTTCGGGCAGGGCTTGCAAAGCCCAAAAAGCCCTGATATCATGCTGTTTATTCGCTGATCGACAAACGCAGCGAACGACTTGCAGACAGCAGCTAACGGTTTGCAAGTTTTTATTTTGGGTCGTTAGCTCAGTTGGTAGAGCAGCGGACTTTTAATCCGTTGGTCGTAGGTTCGAGCCCTACACGACCCACCAGTTTTTTGAGAAAAGCACTTACCTCGGAAACGTCGTAAGTGCTTTTTTTTTCGAAAACAGGAGAGCGTCATGAAAGCCTACAAAGTTATCGGTGCGATTCCTGAAGTCTTCTCGTTGAAACCCAGCGATTACAGCCGCTTCATGGTTCGCTCATCGCCATCTATGATGATGCATCGAAACTGGAAACAGGTTGGCGCCCGCCTGGCCCAGGCCATTGAAGCCGTCGATACAGAAATTTCGACTTCCCATAAGGTCGTGAAAGATGGCAAGAGCGAAGAGAAAGACAGGTCAACAATCGGGTACTTCGCCGCAAGCCCGTCCGTATCGCGAGTCAAATAGTTTTACGCCACAACAGGAACTTGCGGAGATCTCCCACATCCTTCCTGGCCAGGTTCCCGTTTCTGAAAGAGTTCGGGAGCTGGCGCGGGGAGAGCTTTATCAAGGCCCCATCCCACATCCAGATATTTTCAGGGGCTATGGCGAGGTCATCCCTGACGCTCCCGAACGGATATTACGCGTATTTGAACAGGACTCAGCCCACGCCCGGGACATTCAGAATACCGCGTTGCGCCTGCAGCAAGAAGACAACAGGCGCGTCCACTGGATGGCCTACAGCCTGATAGCAGGGTGATACATGCTCGCAGGATTTTTCGCGTATCTGGACAAAGATACCCTGGCAATTGCCCTATGAGGCAGAATAGGTGTCCGATGTATAGACTTCCATAACCCGAGGGCGAAACAGGACAAGGAACGTGGCCAGATACGGAAAGGCATTCAAGGACAGGGCAGTGGCCAGACTGCTGCCACCGGAGAGCGCTCCGGTGGACGTGGTGTCGCAGGAGCTGCACATCTCGGCAGCAACGCTGGAACGGTGGCGTGCCGCTGCGCTGGCGGCGCCCGACAAGGAGCGCATCTGGACGCCGGCTGCACGCATGCAGGCCATCATTGCCACGGCAGCGATGGACGAGGCCAGCCGCAACGCCTGGTGCCGCGAGAAAGGCATCTATCCCCAGGAACTGGAGCTGTGGCGAGAGACAGCCACCCATTCCCTTGAAAACCCGGAAGAGGCCTCACAGAAGGTGCAGCGCGTCACCCAGGCCACCCGGCGCCGGGTCAAGGAGCTGGAGCGGGATTTGAGGCGCAAGGAGAAGGCGCTGGCCGAGACCACTGCGTTGCTGGTTCTGCAAAAAAAGTTGGATGCGATCTTCCATCCGGACGGGGGCGGGGACACATGACAGCCCTGGAAGATCGCCGAATCATCGTCCGGCACATCGACGAGGCCCATGCAGCCGGAGCCCGGCTTGTGCCGGCCTGCAAGGTCGCTGGCATCACGGCCAGAACCCTGCAGCGCTGGCGCACAGAGGACGGCCAGGTCCTGCCTGATGGGCGTCCCACGTCCAGCCGGCCCCGGCCGGCCCACGCACTGACCGAGGAAGAGAAAGCGCTCATGCTGGCCACTGCCAACGCCCCCCGCTTTGCCGACTTGCCACCGGCACGCATCGTGCCGATGCTGGCCGATGAGGGCGTCTACATCGCCAGCGAATCGAGCTTTCAGCGCGTGCTGCGTGCAGCCGGGCAGAACCGTCGCAGGGGGCGGGCTCGTTCCCCTGCCAGACATCGTCCTCCCACCACACACGTGGCCACCGCACCGGGTCAGGTCTGGTGCTGGGACATGACGTACCTGCCCAGCAAGGTCCGGGGCCAGTGGTTTTACCTGTACCTGATCATGGACCTGTACAGCCGCAAGATCGTGGGCTGGGAGATCCATGAGCAGGACAGCGCCGAGCATGCCGTGCGGCTGCTCAGGCGTGTGGCGCTCTCGGAAGATATTCATGCAAAACCTCAGCGTCCGGTGCTGCACGGTGACAATGGCAGCACGCTCAAGGCCACCACGGTACTGGCCATGCTGAACTGGCTGGGTATCCGGCCCTCCTACTCGCGGCCGCGCGTCTCGGACGACAATGCATTTGTGGAGGCGCTGTTCAAGACGGCCAAGTACCGGCCGGAGTTCCCTGCGGGTGGTGTGGCCAGTCTGGATGAGGCTCGGCAGTGGGGGCACCGGTTCGTGGCCTGGTACAACGACGAGCACCGGCACAGCCGGATTGGCTACGTGACGCCGAGCCAGCGACATTGCGGACAGGACGTGGACATTCTGCAGGCCCGGCACCGTCTGTACGAGATGGCGCGCAGCCAGACACCATCACGCTGGTCGGGCAATACCCGCAACTGGCAACCCATCACGAGGGTCACGCTCAACCCGGAGCGTGACAGCGTGGCTCAGGCAGCCATCAATCCGCGCGATAACGGACAGGTGGCTGCATGATCCATCGGACAACTGCCTTGACTTTCACCGATTGCCATGCTGTGCTCTACCCTCGCGGGAACCATTGCCAGCTTCTTCCAGCAAAAATCAGTGGAAAGCCGCAACAAGGACAGGCATTGAATCTGTTTCGCTGGATAAGGGGTCACTCCTCCTCCGGCCCCTCCAGCGCCTCGAACCCCATCCCCTCGATTTCCGGCAGCTGCGCCCCCGCAATGCCCTGCAGATCGCCATACATGCCGGTCATGCCGGCCACCATCCGGTCGATCTGCGCCTGACGCTTGGCCCACTGTTTCTGGATCACCTTGCGTTCCCTGTCCAGATCATCCTGCATGGCATCGAAAGCTTCGCGAATGGCGCTGACCCGATGCCGGAAATGCGGTCCGGTCAGGTACTGATACACCAGTTCGGCCTTGCCCTGCAGCCCCTCCCCCGCCAGCCGGGTCTGATGCACCTGCAGAATGGACGTGCGCAGCAGGTTGGCCACCGCCAGCGCCGTTCGCGGCCCCGTCACCCACACCCCTTCCCGCACATCGAAGGTCTCGATCTCCTTCGGCAGCGCCTGGCTGACCAGAATGGCCACGTCCGCCTTGGCCGCCCGCTGGTCGTTGCGCAGCTTCTCCAGCCAGCCCTCGCTCCAGTTGCGCGTGCGCTTCGATTCCCACAGGATCCGTCCCGCCACCTGGCCACTCTGGCTCAGCACCGTGTGCAGCACATCACCGCCGAACTCGCCCTTTGGCACCGGGTCGATGGTGTCGAACGCAAAGCGCTGGCGCAGGGTGTTTTCCAGATCCAGCTCCTGCGCCTCGCCCTGCAGCTGCTGCGAGCCCTGTTCGGCCCGCTGCTTCAGCTCGGCAATCTTCTGCTGCATCGAGGCAATCATCTGGTCCTTCTCCACCACCTTCAGGCGCAGGCTTTCCTCGGCCTCCTGCCGGGCCTTGCCGCGTACCGCCTCCAGCCCTTCCGACACACGCTTCTCCACCGTCAGATCCAGCTCCCGGCGGGCATCCTCCAGCTCGCGCTGCCTGCGCAGCATGTCGGCCTGGGCCTGCTGCGCCTCGGCCAGCTTCGCATCACGCGCCTTCAGCACCTCCTGCAGCTCGGCCAGCGCCTTTCGGCCTGCGGCCAGCTCATCGGCCGCCGCCGCCTTTGCCTTGCGTGCCTCCTCCGCCACCACACGCTCACGCTCGGTGCGCAGCCTTGTCTCCACCTGTTCGGTCACCTGCGCCTGCAGCTGGCGGGTCTGCTCGGCAAGCGCCGTCTCGCGCTCGGCCATGGCTTTGGCCTGCGTCTGCAGCTGCGCCTCGCGCTGGGCAAAGTCGGCATCCCTGGCCGCCAGCTGCCGCTCGTACTGCTCGCGGGTGGCCGCCACCAGGGGCGCCGCCAGCGATTCGGTCAGCCGCACCGTGGTATGGCAATTGGGACAGGTGATGGTGGGTTCGGACATGGCAAATGCAGCAGAAAGCGTGAAAAGAAAAAACCGGAGAGCGCCACCGCGCAAGGCTTCGCACCTGATGCAGCAGACGCGGGTCAGCGTATGTGACGGGTTCATGCGCCCCCCAAACCGACCCCGGCGCCGTGCCGGCAGAATGCCGCGCAGGCAAGGCCGACTGCCTTGCCGGACAGGGCAGCGCCGGCAGAACAACGGATGATATCCGCCCTCCCGGGCGCCGGACCAACACCGACCCAACATCGCCACAACATCGCCACAACATCGCCACAACACCGCCACAACATCGGCGCAACACCAGCCACCACCGTTGCAATATTCAGAATCGGCATGTCGTTCGGCAAAAGCCTTCGTTCGCACAGGGGCAATGCCACGCTTATCTTTGGGGGCAATAATCCAACGACAGACACATCATGACACCCGGCACCCCGCTTCCCCCCGAACTGCTGTTCCAGCTTGGAACCCTGTCGCCCCTGCAACTGGCCTGGCTCTCGGGCTACTGCTGGTCCCAGTGCACGCAGGCCGATGCCATGCTGCGCGCGGCAGCGGGCCTACCGCTGGCAACACCGAACGGCGCCGCAGGCTTCCCCTCGCCCTTTGCCGGGCAGCCTCAACCGTCCTCACCTGCCCCGGCCGGCTTTGCACCGGCAGGCGCCGCACAGCCCTTCTTCAACCAGGCGCCATTTCCGCAGGGACAGCCCTTTCCCGGACAGTTCCCGTCTGGGCAGGAGGGGGCGGGACAACCCTCCCCCGCCCAGGCCGTCCCGGCCACCGGCACGACAGCAGGTACCGCAGCGGCTTCCCGCCGCATCACCATCCTGTCGGCCTCGCAGACCGGCAATGCCCGCCGGGTGGCCCAGCAGCTGCACGACAGCCTGAAGGACGCCGGCCTGCACCCCAGCCTGGCCAGCGTGGGCGACTACAAGAGCAAGACACTGCCCGACGAGGACATCGTGCTGCTGCTCACCTCCACCCAGGGCGAGGGCGAGCCACCAGAAGAGGCGGTGCCCCTGCACAAGTTCCTGTTTGGCAAGAAATCCCCCAAACTGGATGCCCTGCATTTTGCCGTGCTGGGGCTGGGGGATTCGTCCTATCCCAAGTTCTGTCAGGCCGGCCGCGACTTCGACGCACAACTGGAAAAACTGGGTGCCCGGCGCCTGCACGAACGCACCGACTGCGATCTGGATTTTCAGGCAACCGCAAGCGCGTGGGTAACTGCCGTCACGGAAAAACTGCAGAAAATCGCGGCTGCACCGCAGGCAGGATCCGTCGACGCAGCAACAGCCGGAGCGACCGGAACGACAGGCATGCCCGGACAACCGGGGCAGCAGGCTTCCCAGGGACAGCCCGCCATGCCCGGACAGCCCGGTTCGGCGGCAGCCAGCCCGTTCGGCTTTCCCTTTGGCACGCCCTTCGGCAACCCGTTTGCCGCCCCGGCTGGCGGATTCGTTCCGGGACAGGGATTTCCGCCGGGCACGGGTGTGCCCCCCGCACCGGGCATGGCGCCGGGCGTCTACCCCCATGCCCCCGCCTTTGCCGCCTTCCAGGGCGCCGGCGCCGCCATGGCCATGACCCCGGAAGCCGGCGCGGCCACCGCAGCGCCCGAAGCGGAACCCGCCGTCAGTGCCTGGACCCGCAACGCCCCCTTCACGGCCACGCTGTCCACCCGCCAGAAAATCACCTCGCGAAATGCCGAAAAGGATGTACAGCACATCGAAATCGACCTGGAAGGCTCGGGCATCCAGTACCAGCCCGGAGATGCACTGGGTGTCTGGCCCGTCAATGCCCCGGCACTGGTGAGCGAGATTCTGGAGCGTCACAAACTGGACGGCACGGAAACGGTGAAACTGGCCGACGGCAGCGAAGCCACGCTGCGCGACGCCCTCACCCACCATGCCGACATCACGCAGAATACGCCCACACTGGTGGAGCAGTACGCAGCGCTGAGCAAGCTGCGCCCGCTGCAGGAACTGGTGGAAGACCGCAAGGCGCTCGACGCGCTGCTGGCCACCACGCCCCCGGTGGGCCTCTTTGCCGAGTACCCCCATCCGCTGCCGGCGCAGCAGCTCTTCAGCCTGTTCCGCCCGCAGTCGCCGCGTCTGTACTCCATTGCCTCGGCCCAGGACGAGGTGGGCGATGCCGTGCATCTGACCGTGGGCGTGGTGCACCTGCGCCACCATGGCCAGCACTACATGGGTGCAGCCTCCGGCTATCTGGGCCATCTGCTGGAAGAAGATGACGACGTGCGCGTCTTCATCGAACCCAACCGGAATTTCCGCCTGCCGGCCGACGACGACACCCCCATCATCATGATCGGCGCAGGCACGGGCGTGGCTCCGTTCCGTGCCTTCATGCAGCAGCGGGGTGCGGCGGGTGCCACCGGAAAGAACTGGCTGATTTTCGGGAACCAGCGCTTCACCGACGACTTCCTGTATCAGGCCGAATGGCTGCAGTACCGCAAGAGCGGCCTGTTGACCCGTGCCGATCTGGCCTGGTCCCGGCAGGGCGAGCACAAGGTCTATGTGCAGCACAAGCTGCAGGAAGCCGGTGCCGATGTCTGGCAGTGGCTGCAGGAAGGCGCGCACGTCTATGTTTGCGGCGACGCCACCCGCATGGCCCGTGACGTGGAAAATGCCCTGCTCGACATCATTCGCACCCACGGCAGACTGGATGAGGACGATGCCGACGATTATCTGAACACCCTGCGCGAAGACCGTCGCTACCAGCGGGACGTCTACTGACCACGACTGCACCGCACCAGCCGGGGATACCGGAACGATTCACTGACCACGACCGTGCCAGCCAGGGACACCAGAACGGGGGTGTCCCTTTTTTTCTCCCAGAAAGAAAACGATTCCCATGAGCATTCGCAGGCGTATGAATTTCTGCATATAAACCCCTGCAGAAAGCGGCTTATGACGGCACATCATGTCGTGCTGAAAAACCCTTCGTTTCAACAGGGGGGTTTTCACCTTAAAGTGACTGCAAGCCACACAGCGCACGATATCTGCAGGAGCCCGTCATGTCCCACGTTCTGGAAGAAAAACCTCAAGCCGCCAAACGCCCGCCGGTGGACGAACGCGCCAAACTGCCCGATGCCCCCTGGGCCGACAACGAGCGCCTGAAAGGCGGCAGCGCCTACCTGAAGGGCACCATCCGCGAAGACCTGAAGGATGGCCTGTCGGGCGGATTTCGGGGCGACAATTTCCAGCTGATCCGCTTTCACGGCATGTACGAGCAGGACGACCGCGACATCCGTGCCGAGCGTGTCTCGCAGAAACTGGAGCCACTCAAGAACGTGATGCTGCGCTGCCGTCTGCCCGGTGGCGTGATCAAGCCGCAGCAGTGGCTGGGCATCGACAAGTTTGCCTCCGAACAGACGCTCTATGGCAGCATCCGCCTGACCAACCGGCAGACCTTCCAGTTTCATGGTGTGCTGAAGGACCAGATCAAGCCGATGCACCAGTGGCTGCACCAGCTGGGGCTGGACAGCATTGCCACCGCCGGCGACGTGAACCGCAACGTGCTGTGCACCAGCAACCCGGTGGAATCGTCACTGCACCGCCAGGCATGGGAATGGGCGGCCCGCATTTCCGAGCACCTGTTGCCGCGCACGCGGGCCTATGCCGAAATCTGGCTGGATGGCGAAAAGCTCCATTCCACCGAAACCATGCCCGCCCAGCCCGTCATCGAAAAGGCGCTCAGTGGTGATGCCACCGAGCCGGTGCTGGGCAGGAACTATCTGCCCCGCAAATTCAAGACCACAGTGGTGATTCCGCCGCACAACGACGTGGACCTGCACGCCAACGACCTCAATTTCATTGCCATTGGCGAGGGCGACAGACTGCTGGGCTTCAACGTGCTGGTGGGCGGTGGCCTGTCGATGGAACATGGCAACACCCGCACCTACCCCAACGTGGCCCGGGAATTCGGCTTCATTTCGCTGGACAAGGTGCTCGATTGCGCCGCGGCCGTGGTGTCGGTGCAGCGCGACTGGGGCAATCGCAGCGACCGCAAGAATGCCAAGACCCGCTACACGCTGGAACGGGTGGGCACCGATGTGTTCATTGCCGAAGTGGAAAACCGCATGGGCGCAAAATTCGAGCCCATCCGCCCCTACCGGTTCACCACCCGCGGTGACCGCATCGGCTGGGTGCAGGGCGAGGAAGGCAACTGGCACCTGACACTGTTCATCGAGAATGGCCGGCTGCTGGATTATCCCGGACGCCCCCTCAAAACGGGCATGCGCGAAATCGCCAAAGTCCACCAGGGCGATTTCCGGCTGACCGCCAACCAGAACCTGATCGTGGCCAACGTGCCGGCGGCCGAGAAGGACCGCATCGAGGCCATTGCCCGCGAGCACGGGCTGATCAGCTCCCGGGTCAGCCGCCTGCGCGAAAACGCCATGGCCTGCGTGTCGCTGCCCACCTGCCCGCTGGCCATGGCCGAGGCCGAGCGCTTCCTGCCCACCTTCATCGACCACGTGGATGAACGGATGACCTGGCATGGCCTGCAGGACGACCACATCGTGCTGCGCGTCACCGGCTGCCCCAATGGCTGCGGCCGCGCCATGCTGGCCGAGATCGGTCTGGTGGGCAAGGCCGTGGGCCGCTACAACCTGTATGTGGGCGGCAACCGCGAGGGCACCCGCATCCCGCGGCTGTTCCGCGAGAACATCACCGAGCCGGAGATTCTGGACATCATCGATGGCTGGCTGGCCGACTGGGCGAAGCACCGCGAGCCCGATGAAGGCTTTGGCGATTTTGCGGTACGCACCGGCATCACGAAACCCGTGCTGGATGCCCCGCGTGATTTCTGGGAGGCGGCGGCCTGACATGTCCTGGTTTCCATTCTTTGCCGATCTGAACGACAAGCCGGTGCTGCTGGTGGGTGCCGGCGAGGTGGCCACCCGCAAGGCCGAGAGCCTGCTGGCCGCCGGTGCCCAGCTCCGGGTGGTGGCGCGAACGCTAGCCCCCGCCTTCGAACGGTGGCTGCAGGAAGGCCGCATCGCCTGGCTGGGCCGCACCTTCTCCCCGGCGCATCTGGACGGTGTTTTTCTGGTGACGTCCGCCACGGGCGATGCCGCAGTGGATGCCGACGTATTTGCCGCAGCCAGCGCCCGGCAGGTGTTCTGCAATACGGTCGACAGCCCCGAACACTGCAGCTTCATCGTGCCCGCCGTGGTGGACCGCGGCCCGCTGCAGGTAGCCATATCCAGCGGTGCCACCGCGCCCGTACTGGCCCGGTACTGGCGCCAGAAAATCGAGGTGATGCTGCCACAGCACACCGGTGCGCTGGCCACGCTGGCCGGCCAGTGGCGGCGGCAGGTGCAGGCCAGGCTGTCCGGCATGCGTGCGCGACGCCGCTTCTGGGAGCACATTTTTTCCGGCCCGGTGAACACGCTGGTGGCACAGGGCCAGCTGGAGGCAGCCAGCCAGTTCCTGGCGGCGCAGCTGGAAGCCAGTGCATCCACCGGCACCCCAGTCAACAAGGCAGAAACAATGACACATACAGCATCGATGTCACCGGACATCGCAGACCCGGCAATTTCTGCCAGCGGCCATGACGCCCCGGAGACCTTCCTGACGTCCCGGCGCCCCGCAGAACAGCGCGCCGCAGAACAGCCTCCTGTCACACCGGCCCCGATCCCGGCCCTTCACACCGGCGACCTCGTCGTGGTCGATGCCGGCAGCAGCGATCCCGGACAGCTGACGCTGCACGCCCTGCGCGCCCTGCAGGCAGCCGACCTCGTCGTGCATGACCCGGCCCTGGCCGATGGCATTCGCCAGCAGATCCGCAAGGATGCCGAAAAGCTTGCGCTGCCCGACGGAAACGGCGCCGGAACGGCACCTGCCCATCCCGTTCTGCACCGCTGGTCCACCCCCATGGACCTCGCCCAGCCCCACACCTTCGGCAGCCTGATCCCTGCCCCTGCAGGCGTCCCCTGTGCCACGCATGCAGCCAGCCATCATGCAGAAAGCGCTCATGCCCCACATGCCGCGGCCAGTGCGTTGCATACCCAGCGTCTGGTGGACGAAGCATGCTGGGGCAAACGGGTGGTCTGGCTGCGCGGCGGCTGCCACGATGCCCGCATCAATCATCTGGCCACCGCGCACACACCGGCACAGGCCGCCCCCCGGCTCGTGA
This sequence comes from Lautropia dentalis, assembly GCF_003892345.1. Classification (GTDB taxonomy): domain Bacteria; phylum Pseudomonadota; class Gammaproteobacteria; order Burkholderiales; family Burkholderiaceae_E; genus Lautropia; species Lautropia dentalis. Next base: position 1,453,364 of record NZ_RRUE01000002.1, on the reverse strand, counting down.
TGCTGCTGCAACAGGCCGGCGTTCCCTGGCGCCATGTACCCGGTGTGAGTGCAGCGCCCGCCACGCCCTGGCGAAATACGGGCGAAAGCACCGCGGCCATGTCCACGGCCGTGCCGGCTGTGCACGTTCCATCCGTGGCCAAAACACAACGACCACAGCGGCTGGCCGCCTGAAAACCGGCTGATTTCGTACTGCACGGCCCTTCAGAAAAAAATAGTTCGAGTATTGAGCATCAGGCTTCCTATAATGGTTGCAGGCGCCGTTCGGCACCGTGCCGGACGGCCCGTCCACCGGACCCTGCGCCATGCTCGTATCTCCTCACTCCATTCCCGACCAAAGCACGCTGAACACCGACGTCTGCATCGTCGGTGCCGGCCCCGCTGGCCTGGCAGCCGCCCAGGAGCTGCTCGACAGCGGCCTCGATGTCATCCTGCTCGAATCCGGCGGCGAAGAACCCGATGCCGCCACCCAGGATCTGGCGGCCGGCGTCTCGGAAGACACGCCCGATCTCTACCCCGACATCATCTGGTCGCACGACCGCCGCTTCGGCGGCACCTCGGTGCAATGGGACGTACGAGTCAACGGCACCACCAACTGCCACCTGGCCACCTTCGACCCCATCGACTTCCAGAAACGCGACTGGATGCCACACAGCGGCTGGCCCATCGATTACGACACGCTGCATCCGTATTACCTGCGGGCCATGAAGCTGTGGGAAACCGGCGTGGATTCGCTGGACATCATGCCGTGGGTGTCGGATGAGCGAAAACTGCTCGCATTCAAAAACGATGCCCTCGAAACCAAGCTGTACATGACGGGCTCGCAGGCCGCTCTGACCCAGGGCATCGGCGGCCGCGTGAAGGAAAGCAAAAACATCCGCCTGATCATGAAGGCCAACGCCGTCGAGCTGGACACCAACGAAAATGCCAGCACCGTCACCGGCGTGAAGGTAGCCTGTCTGGACGGGCGCCGTTTCACCGTGGCGGCCAGACAGGTCATTCTGGCGCAGGGGGGCTTTCAGGTACCCCGCCTGCTGCTGGCCTCCGACCGGGTGGCCAGGGATGGCCTGGGCAACGACCACGGGCTGGTCGGCCGCTTCCTGATGGACCGGCAGATCGTCAAGACCGGCATTCTCTACCCCAACGAGCCCATCTCACGCTTTGGCCTCTATGACCTGCAGCACCGCGGCATTGCCCACGTGCTGGGCAAACTGGCCATTCCGCAGCGCACGCTCGAAGAAAAACAGCTGATGAACGTCACCGTCGGGCTCAATGCCCAGCCGGCGTTCTCGCGCGTGCGGCTGGCACAGCGGCTGTTCGGCCGCGGCACCACCTTCCGCTCGCCCGCCTATTATTCGCTGCGCAAGCTGATGCGCGACGTGCGCGCCCGCCGCATGCCCGAGCGCCCCCTGCATCATCTGGGCAGGGTGCTGGGCGGGCTGGACGACCTGGTGTTCATCAAGGTGGCCCGCGCCCCGTGGCTGCAGATTCCATATAACCGCGACAGCGGTGGCTGGTACGAGGCCCCGCACCGCGACCAGTTCTTCAAGGTCATCGACCTCTACCAGATTGCCGAGCAGTCACCCGATCCGGACAACCGCATCACGCTGAGCAGCGAACGCGACGCCACCGGCATGCGCCGGCCCACCGTGCATTTCCGCTGGCGCGACCTCGACATCCGCAGTGCCCTGGGCTCGCAGGAAATCGTGAAGAACGCCCTCGAGGAGGCCGGCATCGGCCGCGTGCTGATGGAGCGGCGCGACGGCATGCCGCTGGTCACGCAGATGACGGCGCACCACCCGGCCGGAACGACCCGCATGGCCGACGAGCCCACCGAGGGCGTGGTGGACCGCAACTGCCGCGTCCACGGGGTGGACAACCTGTATGTAGCCAGCAGCGCCGTCTTTACCACCGGCGGCTGCGCGCCCCCGACGCTGACCATCGTGGCCCTGACCGTGCGCATCGTCGATGCCGTCAAGGCCAGTCTGGGCAAGGGCTGACGGGCGGACTGCAGCGTGCCCTTCCCGAAGGGCCACGGGCATCTCCGCCCCTGGCCCTTCGCATACGGACCCGCCTTTCCCCCATTTGCGAGCCCGCCAGCAGAACGGCGGCGATACCTGGGACCAGCTGGTCATTCGCGGCATGGAGGTGCAGAACCGCACCAACTACCGCCTGAACGGCTCCATGCCCATCATGAACTTCTCGCAGGTGCCCATGGAAAACAAGGCCCGCGTGGAAGTGCTCAAGGGCGCCTCGGCCCTGTACTACGGCTTCACCGCGCCGTCGGGCATCGTCAACTACGTCACCAAGCGGGCCGGCCTGCATCCGGTCACTTCGGTGGGCCTGCGCTTCGACAGCAACGGCACCGCGCTGGTCAGTGCCGACCTGGGCCGCCGCTTCGGTGACGAAGACCAGTACGCCCTGCGCCTGAACGCCGCCGGAGGCAGGCTGGGCAGCTATCTGGACGGCGTGGACGCCGGCAACCGCAGCTTCGTCTCGGCCGCCTTCGACTGGCGCGTCACCAGCCGCCTGATGCTGCAGGCCGACTTCGAATACGATCACCGCTGCGTGGTGGAACAGGCAGCCGTCACGCTGCCCACCGCCGTCAACGGCGTCATCACCCTTCCGCGCGCCGTCGATCCGAAGAAACTGGTCGGCCCCGACTGGTCCACCTTCCGTGCCGACACCACCAACCTGCAGCTGCGGGCCGACTACGCGCTCAACGACGCCTGGGCCCTGACGCTGGAAGCCGGCCGCTCGAAGGTGGACCGTGACCGCACGCTGCCCACCTTCCGCTTCACCAACGCCGCCGCCGTGGCCACCGGGGCTGGCAGCATCCGCGGCAACATGCAGAACAACGTCAACACGTCCGATCTGCTGCGTGCCGAACTGGCCGGCATCGTCGAGGCAGCCGGCATGACGCACAACATCACCGCCGGGGTGGCCAAGGCCGACAAGGAACAGGAGCCGGTCTACCAGCGCAACTACACCGCCACCGGCCAGAACCTGTACAACCCGGTCCGCCTGACCAACTACACGTTCACGGCCCGCCCGGCCAACCCGACCTCGCCGCTGCTCGAAACCACCGACCTCGGCGTGTACGCCATCGACCGCGTGGAAATCTCACCGGAATGGCAGGTCATCGGCGGTCTGCGCTACAGCAGGTACAAGAGCGACCAGGGCACCAACCACTACCGCGCCACAAAAACCACCCCGATGGCCTCGGTGGTCTACAAGCCGGCCGACGACCTGTCGTTCTACGCCTCCTACGGCAAGGCCCTGGAAGAAGGCGAAACCGCCCCCAACGGCTCGGCCAACCAGAACCAGCGCATGCGTCCGGGCGTGAGCGACCAGTACGAGGTGGGGGGCCGCTGGCAGATGCCCAACGGCACGCTGCTGTCGGCTGCACTGTTCAACATCAACCGGCCGGGCTACTACACCAACGCCCAGAACATCTTCACGGCCGATGGCGAGCAGCGCTACACCGGTCTGGAGCTGTCGGCCCAGGGCGAGCTGGTCAAGAACGTGAACTGGCAGTCGTCGCTGATGCTGCTGGATCCGAAGTTCCGCAAGATCAACGACCAGTACAACGGCAAGCTCCCCGAAAACGCCGCCAAACGCACGGCCAGCCTGTTCCTGTCGTATGACATCGACGCCCTGCCCGGCCTCTCGGTCAACGGCGGCGCCTATTACACCGGCCGTCGCCCGGTCAATGACCTGAACCAAGCCTGGCTGGGTGGCGTGACGCTCTACAGCGCCGGCGTGTCGTACCAGGCCCGCCTGTTCGAGCGCAACACCACCTGGCAGCTCAACATCGACAACCTGGCCAACAAGCAGTACTGGGCTGCCGCCGGCACCCGCCTGGCCGCCGGTGCGCCGCGTGTCATCAAGCTGGGGCTGAAGGTGGATCTGTAATCCGTTCAGGGGGGACGACCTCCCCCCGTTCCCAGAAAAGCTCAGGCGCCCAGCGTCGCCCCGCCGTCGATGACGATCTGCTGCATCGTGATGTGCCCGGCCTGGTCGGACGCGAGGAACAGCACGGCATCCGCAATGTCATCCGGCGTGGCGATCTTGCCCAGCGGGATGCCCAGTTTGTAGTCTTCGGGCAGCCCCTCGATCAAGCGTTTCTGCCCGGCCGGATCACCCAGCATGCCGGCCAGCATCGGGGTGTTGGTCGATCCCGGCGAGACGATGTTGCAGCGCACCCCAAAAGGTGCCATTTCCAGCGCCACCGTCTGGCTCATCGCGGCCATGGCCGCCTTCGAGGTGCAGTAGGCCAGCATGCCGATGCGCGGCACCACGGCCGCGTTCGACGCAATGTTGACGATGGCGCCGCGGCGCTGCGCCTTCAGTACCTGCGCCCACTGCTGAATCAGGTGGAAGGGGCCGGTGACGTTCACGTCCAGACATGCCTGCCAGTCGTCGGCGCTCAGCGTATCCAGCCCGCCCATGCGCAGCACGCCGGCGGCGTTGACCAGCACATCCAGCGAATCCCAGCGCTGGCGGATCTGGGCGCATACCCGTGCAATGGCGGCCGTATCCGTCAGGTCCACCTGCAGCTGGGTCAAGGCAGCGGCGCTGGCAGATGCAGAAGGGGAAGCGGAGGACTCATGGGCGCCTCCCGTACCGGGTTGCGACCCGGTGGGTGCCTGCCGGTCCAGGCCGATCACCTCGGCACCTTCCCCGACAAAGCGCTCGGCAATGCGTCGGCCTATGCCCTGGGCCGTGCCCGTGGCCAGGACGCGTTTTCCGGAAAACCGCCGGGTGGATGTTGAATTCATGGTCATGACAGGGGGCTCCCGTATGAGGTCGATTCAGGAAAATGAAAAACAGCCGCTGTCACCCGGGCGTGTCATGGACGCATTCGTCCCAGAGACATGCCCTTTGTGCGTGCAGGACCGGGCGGCAGGGCTGCGGTCGGATCAGTTTCCCGTGGATGTGATGTCCTTCGTGGCCCAGCCATACCAGCGCTCTACCGGCTGTTCAGATCAGTTCTCCGTGGATGTGATGATGTCCTGCGTAGCCAGCACCACCCCAGCCCGGGTGGCCACATACTGCAGGGCCATCCGGTGCTCGGCCTCGGAAAAATCGGCCACGGCATCACCCACCAGGAAGGGTTGTATATCCTTCATGAAGGCTTCCACGGCCGTGATCATGCAGCCGATGTGCGCATACACGCCCACGATGACCAGCTGGTCGCGTTGCTGTGCCTTCAGCCGCTCTGCCAGATCACTGCGCTGGAAGGCACTGTAGCGCCACTTGTCCAGCACCACATCACCGGCGGACGGTGCAATCTCCGGCACGATGGCCTGCTGGGCCGCATCTGCTGCCGGCAACCCGGGTCCCCACATGTCGTTGAGCAGGGCACGGTCGCCCGCGGGCTGCTGATGGGGCTGGGCCGTGTAGAACACAGGCACCCCGTGCCGGGCCGCCCACCGTTTGAGTGCGGCAATGTTGCCGATCAAGGTTTTCAGCAGTGCCGAATCCGGTTCGTAAAAGCGCAGAAAATACTGCTGCATGTCGTGAATCAGCAATGCGGCCCGGCCGGGCTGGAGTGCCCAGTTCACCTTGTTCTGCGGAAAACTGTCGGGCATGGGCAGCGAATAGCTGCAAATGGCAGGGATGGCCATGGTTCGGGAGTTGGGGATGAGGAAGGTTTCGTGGGAACGAAGAGCCCGTGACACACGCTACGAAATGCCGCAGGCATGCAGCATCGTGCGCTGCTTGGTCTGCACCTCGTTCCATTCCGAATGGGGGTCGGATTCGGCCACGATGCCGGCACCGGCGTAAATCTGCAGATGCTCGCCGTGCAACACGCCACTGCGGATGGTGATCACCCATTCACCATTGCCATCGGCGTCCATCCAGCCGGTGAATCCGGTGAACAGCCCCCGGTCGAAGGGTTCGATACTGCGGATCAGTGCGTTGGCCGCATCACGCGGCGTACCGCACACCGCAGGTGTGGGATGAATGGCGCAGGCCAGCTGCAGGGCATTGGCCGGCGGATCCTGCAACGTACCATGAATCTGCGTGGACAGGTGCCAAAGCGCAGCGGTACTGATCAGCGAAGGTGCCTCCGGTACCTGCAGGGTAGCGCAGAGTGGCGAGAGCCGCGCCCGGATGTCATCGGTCACGAAGCGGTGCTCGTGATGATCCTTGGACGAAGCAGACAGACGGTCCGCATGGATGCGGTCTGCCTCCGGATCGGGCAGGCGCCGGGCCGACCCCGCCAGCGGATTGGACTGCACCGTGTACTCGTGCCGCCGGATCAGAAGCTCCGGGCTGACGCCCACCAGATAACCGCCGTCGGGCAGCGGCACCTGCAGCAGGTAACCGCTGGGATTCTGCTGGCGCAACCGGCTGCGCAGCGCCTCCACGAACGGCGGCGCGGTGAACGTCAGACGGCTGGTGATGGCCAGCACCGCCTTGGCCGGTGCATGGGCGGCACAGGCTGCGGCTGCCCGGGCCACACCCGCCTCGAAACCTGCCTGGTCCGGCTGGGTCACCAGGCTTTTCAGCCCGGGCATGGAAGACACCACAGGGGTATCCCAGCTGGAAAGCCATTCGGCCTGCTGCGGGACGAACAGGCAGCTCGGCTGATGCACATCGAACGGCACGGCGCCCACCACGATCGGCCGGGCAATGCCCGCAGAACGGGCACGCCCAAACGCCTCACGGATATGCTGCTGCAGTGGACCGTCAGGCGAGGCACTCCCATCGGCAGGCGTCTGGATGACCTCCTGAACGCCCGCCGTACGCAGGGTATGAGGCCCATGCGAAAAAAGAAAAGCGGCGTCCGCGGGCATGGAATGCCCATGCCGAGCGAAGGGGTTATCGAGATCATCCCTGGCAGAAAACATGACAACCACCAATAGTAGAAATGCGTACGATTCTACATCGTGATGAGCGACCGTACAGTCGACGAGGTCAGAAGCTGAACCTCACCCCCATGCCAACCGTACGTGGTTCGAGCATGGAGGCAACGATCCCTCCAGCCGTACGGTCATCATATTTCAGCGTGGGCTTCTTCGCGTCGAACATGTTGTCCACGTAGCCATACAGCTCCCAGTCACGGGTGAGCTGCCATGAGCCCTGCACGTTGCCCACCGTGTACCCCCCTACCCGGTACGCGGCCAGGTTCTCGTCGGACGAGAAGTAGCCGTCACTGTGTCGAACGTCTGCATGCAGGGAAACCTGATCGGTGATGTTCCAGTCAAAGCCCGCCGACAGGGTATACCGGGGAGACGATCCAAACCGGTTGCCCACGAAGGCCTGGCCATCGAGGCTGGAAAACCGGTTGATACGGGTATGCAGATACCCCAGACTGCCACGCAGCTTCAGGCTGTCACTCACCTCATACGCAGCGCCCAGCTCGGCACCATAGGACTTTGCACGATCGGCATTGCGCACCACATTGCCGAACACGACGCCGTTCAGATAGTCCGGCACGACCGTCTGCGCATCCTTGTGCAGTGCATGAAACACGTTGGCATTGATCTGCAGCCGGTCATCCAGCGCCTTCATGCGCATGAACAGCTCCCGGTTGATGACCGTCTCCGGCGCAAATTCAAAGAACCTGCCCGACGCAAAGCTCAGCCCCGTTCCGCCGGGGTTGTAGCCCTTGTTCACCATGACCCCGGCCGTGAGCGCGGGGCTGAAATCGTAGGACAACGCCACTTTGGGAAGCACGGCATGGTAGCTGTGATCGAAGTCCAGCGCTGCCCGCGCGAGGCTGGATGTCCCCGTGCGCTTCACACTGTCATACTGGTAGCGAAGCCCGCCCGTCAGCATCCACGCAGGGGCGAAGCGCCAGCTGGCTTCGGAAAACACGCCCACGCTGCTCTTCACGTCGTGAAAGGACGACAATCCGCGCACATTGAGCCGGTCGTCCGATGTGACGTGGTCGTAGAAAACACCGGCAACACCACTGAGCTGGTCACGGGAATGCCCAAGGTTCAGACGAAGTTCATCGGAAATGTCCCGATAATCGATATTGCCCCCCCCCGTTCGTCCAGGGCACCGAATAACGGGTGGTTTTCCCGTCGGTGTACTGAAACTGGTTGTTGATGCTGGCCATGCCATCCAGATCATAGCGGGTATCGCTGACTGCCGTCCACGCCTGGGATTTGAACGTGGGCATGGTCAGCGTCCGGTTCTGCAGCTTGTCGTAAGGTGGCGCTGCCGCTTCGGTAGAAGGACGGTTGGTGCGTGTGTGTGCAACCGTGAGCTTCGATTCGAGCCCGGGTACCGCGGAAGGTGTCCAGAGAAGCTTGACGCGACCGTTGAAATCCTTGAGCCCCGTGTCCGTGTCCCCCTTGCTGTAGCGTGGATTGACGTAATCGATGAATGTGTCGCGCCCGCTGTAGTCGAGTGCAACCCGGGCGGCCAGCTCGTTGTCCAGCACCGGCCCCGAGAACATGACGGAAGCACGACGACTCTTCAGATTGCCCGCCTGGAGCTGCGCCTTCCCTTCCCGCTGGAAGGTTGGATCCTTGGTATGGACGATGATGGCACCCGCAATGCTGTTGGCGCCCTGCGCCGATGTCTGCGGCCCCCGGAACACCTCGACCGAATCCACATCCCAGATGGAAGTACCCCCGAATGTGGATTCCCAGTAACTGAGGTAATGGCCATCCAGGTTGATTCTGGCCCGCGGCACGGTACCGCCAAAGAAAGCACCCGAGCCCGAGTTCGACCCCTGTCCATCCGTCCCGCGAATGACGGGCGCCCCAACCGAACCGTTGTAGACGACATTGGGAATGTCCCGCAGCATGTCGTCAACTTTCCTGGCATCCGCCCTGGCCTTCATGTCCTGCGGGCGCACGACGACCACGGAGGAGGCGGTTTCGCGGACGCTGCGCTGGACTTTCTCACCGGTCACGGTGACTTCATCGAGCAGGGCCGGGCCCCTGCCCGTTGAAGCATCTGCCACCTGGGCCAGTGCGCCGGAAGAGGCACAACCCAGAACGACTGCCAGTGTCACATCTCTGAACGGAACGTGTACCGCAGCCGAAAATTCTTCGATCCTGTACATATCCTGATGTCTCCTTGTCGTGTGTCACAAGATTCCTGCAAAACCCGATTCCCATGATCATCATGGGGATCAATCGCTTTTCATAACAGCCTCCAGGCGCCCACGGAAAACAGTCCGAGGGCCGTCATGAACAGGGAGCCCACCACGTGCAGACCAATGGCAGTAACGGCCCACAACAACCTCCCCTGCTGAATGAGGGAGACGACTTCGGCGGAAAATGTGGAAAAAGTGGTGAGCCCTCCCAGAAACCCCGTGATCACGAACAGTCGCCACGCCGGCGCAAGGTCGGCACACAGCACCAGAGCCCCCGAGGCAACGCCAATCAGATACCCTCCCAGAAGATTGGCTACCAGCGTACCGGGAGGAACGGCAGGGAAAAGCGCGTTCAGTGCCAGCCCGAGTCCCCAGCGCAGGCATGCCCCCATGCTGGCGCCGGCCGATATGGCCAGCAGCTGCGTCATCAGATGAATGGAGCGCAATCGACCTCCCTGCTGGCCGGGACCATGACCCTGGTTTCCTGAACACGCATGCGGCTCCCCGCAGAAATCCCCTTCCGCCGACAGGCATGAATTACCCTGCCCTGAACCTCATGTACCCGAACCATATCCGCTATCCCAAACGAGCGCTCTGCTGACCGATCCATTGCTCCATGCCATCCAGTGCATACAGCGCGCTCTGAATGGAAGGCGTCGTCACCTGTGAAGAATCCATGAATACCATGCGCCCTTCCCTGGCCGGTTTCAGGAACCGATCCCAGCCCGGCATCAGACGGCTCAGCGCCTGCTTCGTTGCTGTCTCGCCCCCGTGGGCAGATGTGTAATTGTTCATGACCACAAGAAGGTCCGGATCGAGGCGCCCGAAGACCTCGACATTCACGGGCATGAGCAGGGTGGAGCCCAGCCCGCCATCTGCCCCCGTTTCCGGCAATGCAAGACGCACGTACCCCAGGTCTGCCATGGCCTGGACCAGGCCCGACATGTTTCCAACCACATTGACCTGATCGGTCAGCAGCACGGCGATCCAGGACCGCTTCCCGGCTTCGCCCGGCAGACGGGACTTCAGTGCAGATACCCTCTTCTGGTACATCTGCCAGCGCTCGCCGAACACGGTCTCCCTTCCCAGCAGGGCTGCCAGTCGCCGCTCCACATCGATGCCCTGCACATGGCGAAACCCCACCGGCTGCACGTAGACGGGCGCAACGGACGAAAGCCGTTCCAGCTTGCCGGTATCCAGCTCCGACCCGATGATCAGATCCGGCCTGAGCGCCCTGAGCTGCTCGAGGTCGATCTGGCCAAGCGCGCCGAAACCGCGAGGCTTTGCCCGTCCAGGCCCGAACAGCGCCTCGACGAAGTCCACCCGGGTGGCGAACCTCCCGCTGCTGTCACGCCCATAGGCGCCAACCACCTCGACACCCAGATCCATCAGCGGAATACCCAGCAGTGGTTCATGCATGACCACGATCCGCTCCGGATGTACAGGAATGGCAACCGTGCGCCCGGATCCATCGACGACGTTCCGCATCCGTTCGGCACGGGGATCATTCCCTGCCCATGCGGGAGCCCACGGGCCTGCAACCAGCGTGGCAAGGCATCCCGCAAGCAGCCGTCTCCGGCCAGGCCCCTTACCCTCTCCGAAAGGAACACGTGAACCGCCGTGATCACGCAACATGGTGCCTCCTCATGAGAATGACTGCCAACGGTACACCAGTCAGGATGATGATCACGCCAATGGGCAGCCCCCGGTCATGGGCAATACCCCGCGAGACCGTATCTGCCAGAACGACCATGACACCTCCCGTCAGGGCAGACAGATACAGTCTCGCCCGTGCCCCTGCAGCAGCCATGAAGGCCACCAGATGGGGCGCCATCACCCCGAGCAGCGTCAATGGCCCGACCACCGCCACCGCGGCCGTGTTGCAGACGACGGCAAACAGCAGCAGCCGGGGACGCGAACGCCCGACCTCCTCTCCGATGCTCTGTGCCAGTTCATCTCCCAGCTCGAGCGCGCGTGTCGGAGGACCTGCCCACAACACCCCCACGAAACAGGCAAGGAACAGGGGAAGCATCCAGAACATGTTCCGGGGGCTTGCCTGAAACAGGGTTCCCAGCATCCATTCGGACAGGGACTGGGAAACTTCCGGCGGCATGTAGAGCAACAGAACGCCAGATACGGAAGAAAGGACCGATTCGACGGCAATCCCCATGAGAAGAAGTGCCAGGGAATTTCCCCGTTCCCGTCCCGTCAGCATGAACAGCACCAGCGCAACGCCGCAGCCACCTGCCAGGGCACACAGGAAAACCTGCCACTGCGGCGCGGAAGGCGCCAGAACCAGCACGAGCATGACCGACACGATCGCCCCCTGGCTCAACCCGAGAACACCGGGATCCGCCAGCGCGTTCCGGGTCACGGACTGCAGGATGGCCCCGGACAGCGCAACGGAATATCCTGCCGTGAACCCGACGACGATGCGGGGAATCCGGATGTCGTACAGCGCGTAATGCTGGTCAGGAGACAGCGCCCCGCCCCAGAAAACATCCAGTGGTACGGAAATGCTTCCGGTGCCCAGCGCAAGCAGCACGAGAGCGGCCAGAACCCCGATCAGCGCCAGTGCAACCCGAATGTCTCTCTGGCGGATCTGCAATCCGGCCGGCAGCCGGAGAACGCGATCGCCGGCCACAGATGTCGACCACCTCATGCCCCCGGCCCCCTTCTGGATTTCATGTAGAAATGCCGGACCATGATCATGAATGCAACCCCGCCCACCATGTCGAGAACGACACCCGTATTGACCGTATAGGGACGGAAAACGGTCTGCGCCACCCAGTCTCCGGACACACACAGGGCCGCTCCCGTCACGGCAGCCAGGACAAAGCCTCCGGCAAGACGATTTCCCGCCACAGGGCGCACCATGTGCGGAACGACGAGTCCAACAAACCCAAGGGGACCGGACACCACGACTGCAGAACCACCGCAGGCCAGCGCAGCAATCATGCCGGCAAGACGGACCACCCGGGTATCCACGCCGACGGATGCGGCCTTCTCGTCACCCATCATCATTGCAGCCAGAGGCCTGCCAAGCATCAGCAGCAGCAGTACCGACAGGACACCAATCCACCAGAAGGCGGCCAGTCTGTCCACATAGGCCGGATTGACACTGCCCATGCTCCAGTTCATGAACTCCAGCCTTCGATCCGGATACTGAAGCAGCACGGCACGCGTAATGCCCGTGAACAGCATCGACACGAACGCTCCCGAGAGAATCAGGACGGCCCCGCTTTTCATCCCCCGCCCCGCGTACAGGGCAACCATCAGCAGGCAGAGTATTCCGGCCCCAGCCCCCGCCAGGGCAGCCATGCCCTGGACGAAGGGCGATGCATCGAACAGCACGCCCGCCACGACACCGAGGCAGGTGGCCGCGGCGCTCACCCCCAGGCTGCCCGGAGAGGCCAGTGGATTCCGCACCAGTACCTGCAGCGCCAGCCCGGAAACGGCCAGCATCGCGCCGGCGTACAGCGCAACCAGCATGCGCGGGATCCGCTGGTAGAGAAGAATGGCCTGGGCGTAGCTGTCATCCTGACCGTAGAACAGTGCCGCAAACACCTGCCGGCCAGTCAGCCCCTCGATACCCTGCAGGCCGATCACCACGAGAACCGCAAGAGAAACGGTCAGCAGCAACAGGACACGTGAAACCAACACTCACCTCCAGCCGAAAACCTGCTTTTTCACGACGAAGAGCCACACTTCTGTGTTCAATACGGCACGACGGAGACTACACAGTCACCAGAGCGTGTCATAGGCCCGTTCGTCCCCGCGCCCTCCCCTCCGGGCGCGCAGAACAAGACGGCAGGACCACAGAATCCTGTACGGCGGGAAGACAGACCCATCGCCCGTTCCGCTCGAACACATCCGCATTCACGCCGTATACCGACCGAATGACATCCGCGGTCATGACACGGTGGACAGCCCCCACGGTGACGATACCGCCTTCTTTCATCATCACGAGCCTGTCTGCGAATGCAGCTGCCAGATTGAGGTCGTGCAGGACCAGCAGGATCGTCTTCCCCCTGTCTCTCGCCAGTGTCCCAAGCAGCCCCAGAACGGCGTACTGGTACTTCATGTCCAGATGATTGACCGGTTCATCCAGCAGAATGATGCTGGAATCCTGCGCCAGTGCCATGGCAATCCATGCACGCTGGCGCTGTCCACCGGAAAGGATGCTCATCGCTGTTCCCGCGTGCGCCCTCAGACCCATCGCATCCAGGGCTTCCCGGAAACGCCCACGGTCAATGCCGTCAGGCCCCCCGAAAAAACCATGACGGCCGTAAGCCGCCATTTCCACGATATCCCCCACCGTTGCGTATTCCGGGCAGATCACGTCCTGGGGCATGTACGCAACCAGTCTGGACATCCGTCGCCTGCCCAGGCGCTGGACAGAAATGCCCTCCAGCATGATGCTCCCCGACCTGACCGGGACAAAACCCATGATGGCCTTCAGAAGCGTACTCTTGCCACAGCCATTCGGTCCCACCAGGGCAGCGAGCTGACCGGCGGGGAGCGTGAGTGACAACGCACTGAGCGCATCGGGCATGCCCCGGCCATATCCGGCGCACAGATCCCGCACGATGATCCCGTCGTGGACCTCCCCCTCACCGGCCCCGGCAACGGTGTACGTGCCAGGCCGCCCTGTCTGTCGCATGGACTCATGCATCATGCTGAACCGCCTCATTCTCTGCCCGACAGCACCTGACCCATACCATGGACTGTCTGGCTCAGCCGGGCTTCCGGGGCGAATCGTGGACTCATTTTCCGCCATTCAGGCCAGCCTTCACTTTCCCGACCGATACACCCCCACCTTCACCCCCAGCGCCACCATGGCAATCAGCGCCGGCACGGCCACCACGGCAAAGATGTCCGGCAGGCTCACCTGCCGTGCCGTCAGCGCAGCCACCAGAAACGAGCCGGCAATGCCGCCGAAACGGCCGATGCCCAGCATCCAGGCCACGCCGGTGGCCCGCCCTTCGGTGGGATAGAAGCCGGCTGCCAGCGCCGGCATCGAGGCCTGGGCGGCATTCATCACCAACCCGGCCACGAACACCACAAGCATCAGCAGACCGTGGTCGCCCATGGCCTGGCCGATGGCCCAGACGGTCAGCGCCGTCCCTCCATAGCCCAGTGCCAGCACCCCGCTGCCATTGAAGCGGTCCATCAGCCAGCCCAGCGCCACGGCCCCCACGCCACCCAGCGGGAACAGGGCCGTGACCAGCGAGGCGGTGCGCGGATCCATGCCGCTTTCACGGAACAGCACCGGCATCCAGTTGATCAGCGCATAGAACACCACCAGCCCCATGAAGTAGGCCACCCACAGCATCAGCGACCCCAGCAGGTAATGCCGGGACAGCACGAGGCCGATGCCACGGGCTGGCGCCTGTTCACGACGCACCTCCTGCTCCCGGCGGCCCCCCTTCGCCCGGCGGACCTGCAGGTACCGGGGCGATTCCGGCAGCCACAGGAGCAGGGCAGCCACCAGCACCAGCGGCGCCACGCCACCCAGCTGCAGCACGCTGCGCCAGCCAAAGGCCGGAATCAGCCAGCCGGCCAGAAAGCCGCCCAGTGCAGCGCCCAGCGGAAAGCCGCAGAACATGGCGTTGGTGATGAAGGCGCGGCGCGATGGCGGGCTGAACTCACTCATCAGCGTGACGGCGTTGGGCATGGCAGCACCCAGCCCCACGCCGGTGATGAAGCGCAGTACGGTCAGCATCTGCAGGTCAGGCGAAAAGGCCGAGGCCAGACAGGCCACGCCGAAGACCAGCACCGAGGCCGTCAGCGTCAGCCGCCGGCCCCAGCGGTCGGCCACCGGGCCGGAAAGCAGCGCCCCCGCCGCCAGACCGAACAGGGCCGCGCTGAGCACCGGCGCCAATGCCGGCTTGGCCACACCCCATTCCTGCATCAGCGAGGGCGCGATGTAGCCAATGGCAGCCGTGTCGAAGCCGTCGAGCAGCACCACCAGAAAGCACAGCGCAAAGATCAGCCAGCGTACGGCCCCTGCAGACGGGCTGTCGATGGCCCCTGCTGCCTGGCCAGATGGTCTGGGCGCATGCCCGGTTGATGGGGTTGCCTTGTCGGTGCGGTGATCGGGCATGATCGGTGTCCCCCTGCATGTGCCGGCGGGGCCATGACGTACCCCGCGGGTGGTTTCGGGCCGTGGCAGGTTTGCCCTCCATCTGGCCGAAACGAAAAAGTAGAAAAACGAGCCGCGATGATAGCGCCCCATACCCCGGCGCGTGTCATGGACGCGCTCTGCTGAAAGGAAAACTGAACACACCCACAAAATCACCCGGGTCACTGTTTGACGGGTGCCAAACAGATTCCTATACTGTCGCCGCTCTGAAGGCCAGAGCACAAACGCGTCTTATTTAGCATTCAGCAGGCTGCGCTGCCTGCACGGGAACCAAAGTACCGCAGGATTTTTGCGGAGGCTCCCGGAGGCAGGTGCTCTGCGCCTGCGGCACGCATCTCCTGTCGTGCCTGGCTGGCATCGTTCATCAGCCAGTCCCCTGCTGACTCACATCCTCTTCCCTGCAGCCCCACCGGGGCATCCCCCACTCAACGGAGCAAAATCCATGTTCTCCCGCAAAGTCATTGCCGCCACCCTGCTGTCGCTGGGTCTGGGCGTTTCTGCCACGGCAGCCAACGCCACCACCTATCCGCTGAAGCTCGAGAACTGCGGCTATCCGCTGACCTTCGACAAGGCGCCGGCCCGTGTGGTCACCGTCGGCCAGGCCGGCACCGAAATCCTGTACTCGCTGGGTCTGGCCGACAAGGTGGTCGGTACCTCGGTGTGGTTCAACCCGGTGCTGCCCCAGTTCAAGGCCGTCAATGCCAAAATCCCCCGCCTGGACGACAACGCCCCCAGCTTCGAATCCGTGGTCGACAAGAAGCCGAACCTGGTGGTGACGCAGTTCGAGTGGCACATCGGCAAGGAGGGTGTGGTCGGTACGCGTGAACAGTTCCACGACCTGAAAATCCCCACGTACTCGCTGCTGTCCGACTGCGAAGGCAAGAACAACACGCAGGGCTCCGACGGTACCCGTACCGACGCCTACAACATCAACACGCTGTACAAGAGCATCGACCAGCTGGCCACCATCTTCAACGTCGAGGCCAAGGGCAAGGAACTGGTCAGCGGCCTGAAGGCCCGTGAAGCCGCCGCCGTCGAGAAAGTCAAAAAGGCCGGTGTCAAGAACCTGTCGGCCGTGGTCTGGATGTCCAGCGCCGACATGGAATCCGACCCGTGGCTGGCCGGCCAGAAAGGTGTGGCCGGCTACATGCTGAACCAGCTGGGCATCAAGAACGTGGTCACCTCCAGCGAGGAATGGCCGACCGTGGGCTGGGAAACCGTGGCCAAGGCCAACCCGTCGATGATCATCATCGCCCGCATGGACCGTCGCCGCTTCCCGGCTGACGACCACGAGAAGAAAATCGAGTTCCTGAAGAACGACGCCGTGACCAAGCACATGGACGCCGTGAAGAACAACCGCTTTGCCATCGTGGACGCCGACGCCCTGCAGGCCTCGATCCGCATCGCCGGCGGCATGGAGTCGATTGCCGACACCGTGGTCAAGATGAAGGGCCACAAGCACTGAGCTGCGTTTTCCGAAACGCCACGCTTCGAGGTCTGAACGGAGCACACCGCGCCATGCAGGACGGCGCCCCGCCACCGGGGCTGCCTGTCCTGCCGGCAGCACACGTGTCCTGAACGGGCCACGACCAGGCGGGCAGCAGTCCGTGGACGGTACACCTTCCCTGAAGGCCATGCCCACCCCGGCCGCTGTCCGCCTTCCCGCTTCAACAGCCCGTGCAGGGCCGTCCTGCACAGGGGCCGCCGGCCAGGATGACCATCCCGATGCGCTGACCCGCCCTGCCGTCTGCCCTGACACCACTTTCCCGACCATGGCTCCCCCTGCCCAAAAATCTCCCACCGTGCTGTGGCGCGTGACCGGCATCACCGTCATCGCCCTGGCCGTGCTGTTCCTGACCATGATGCTGTGCATGTCGGTCGGCGAGATCAGCATGCCCTTTGCCTCTATCCGCGATGTGCTGGCCAACCACCTGCTGGGCCTGAACATCGAGGTCGAACCCATCGATGACGGCATCATCTGGAACTACCGTCTGACCCGTGCCATCGTGGCCGCCTGCTGCGGCGCCGGTCTGGCGCTGTCGGGGGTCGTGCTGCAGACGCTGCTGCGCAACTCGCTGGCCGATCCCTACCTGCTCGGCATCTCGGCCGGTGCCTCCACCGGTGCGGTGCTGGTCACCATCGCCGGCGTGGGCGGTGGTCTGGTCTCGATGACCTTCGGCGCCTTCATCGGCGCGCTCACCGCCTTTGCGCTGGTGGCAGCCCTGGCCCAGGCGGCCGGTGGTGGCGGGCTGCGCAACAGCGGCCAGATCATTCTGGCCGGTATTGCCGGCTCGCAGCTGTTCAACGCGCTCACCTCGCTGATCATCGCCAAGTCGGGCAGCGCCGAGCAGGCCCGCGGCATCATGTTCTGGCTGCTGGGCAGCCTGAGCGGCGTGCGCTGGCCCGACGTGCCCATCGCCACCCTCGTGGCCATTGCCGGTCTGGTCATCTGCATGCTGCACGCCCGCGCCCTGGATGCCTTCACCTTCGGCGCCGAATCCGCCCAGGCCCTGGGCGTGCCGGTGCGCCGCGTGCAAGGCATCCTGATGGTGACGGCCGCGCTGATGACCGCCGTCATGGTGTCGGTGGTGGGTGCCATCGGCTTCGTGGGTCTGGTGATTCCGCACGTGGCGCGGATGCTGGTCGGCGTGCGCCACCAGCGGCTGCTGCCCGCCAGTGCGCTGATCGGTGCCCTCTTCCTGATGCTGGCCGACATCACGTCGCGCGTCATGATCAAGGGTCAGGTACTGCCCATCGGCGTCGTTACCGCCCTGGTGGGTGCCCCGGTATTTGCCTTCATCCTGCTGGGTCGCGGCAAGGCACAGCGCTGAACGGAGCAGACATGAACATGAACGCAACCCCGTCACCGGCCACGCCGGGCACCGCCACCGCAAACCCGGCTACTGCGGCCAGCACCGGCCAGCCGGCTGGTGTGCACCTGATCCGCGAAGTGCCGGCGCTCGAAATCAATGGTGTGTCCTGGAACGCCGGGCGCCAGCGCATCGTCCACGACGTGTCGTTCAGCGTCAAAACGGGCGAGCTGCTGGGCCTGATCGGCCCCAACGGCTCGGGCAAGTCCAGCCTGATGCGCGTGATCGCCGGCATCTACCATCCGTCGCAGGGGTCGGTGCACCTGCAGGGTCACAACCTGAAGTCACTGCGCCGGCGCCAGATCGCCCAGGTGATGGCCATGGTCTCGCAGACTGCCGACACGCTGGATGCCATCAGCGCCCGCGATGCCGTGGAGCTGGGCCGCACCCCCTGGCTGTCGGCCCTGCAGAGCTGGTCCGAGCATGATGACCAGCTGGTGCAGGAAGCCCTGCGGGCCGTGCAGATGCACGAGAAGCAGGACCGCCAGTGGGGCCAGATGTCGGGCGGGGAGCGCCAGCGCATCCACATCGCCCGCGCCCTGTGCCAGCAGCCGCAGATCCTGCTGATGGACGAGCCAACCAATCACCTGGACATCCACCAGCAGCTGGCGCTGATGGACCTGGTGCACAGCCTGCCCATCACCAAGGTGCTGGCCATCCACGACCTGAACCAGGCCATGCGCTGCGACCGGCTGGCCGTGATGTACAACGGCCGGCTGCATGCCATCGGCACGCCGCAGCAGGTGCTGACCCAAGAACTGATGCGCGACATCTTCCAGGTACAGGCCGACGAACTGACCGACCCGGCCGATGGCGCCCGGGTGCTGCGCTTCCGGTCCCTGCCCGGCCAGGCCGCTGCCTGAACGGCAAGGCAGCAGGGTGTGCCCGCGCGCATGCCCTGCCCGCCGGATCACCCTGCCTGCGCGCATGGCATGACGCCCGCCGGCGGCGTCTGCCACCCCGGCACATCCTTTTCTGGCAGGATTCATGCCAGCCAGAACCCTTACCCTCCCTGGTGCGCGTCATGGATCCATTCGTCCCCGCGACACCACCTTTGCAGACAGAACCATGAACATGAAAACCCTTGCCTCCCGTCTCTCCCTCGCCGGCGCCCTGGGCGCCCTGCTGCTGGCCGCCACGCCGGCCCATGCCGAAACCGTCGAAGTGAAAATGCTCAATCGCGGTGCCAACGATGCCATGGTGTACGAGCCGGAGTTCGTGAAGATCAAACCGGGTGACACGGTGAAATTCCTCGCCTCGGCCAAGGGGCACGACGCCGTGGCCATGAAGGACATGATCCCCGAAGGCGCCGAGCCCTTCCGCGGCAAGATCAACGAGGAAATCGCCGTCACGCTGACCAAGCCCGGTTTCTACGGCGTCAAGTGCCTGCCCCACTATGCCATGGGCATGGTGATGCTCATCCAGGTGGGCGATGACGCCAAACTGTCCGAACTGAAAGTGCCGGCCGACGCCCCTGCCAAGGTGAAGAAACGCTTCGAGGAAATTGCCGAACGCGCCTCGAAGCAGTAACAAACACCGGCCCTCCCCCACGGCCCGTCGCCCTCCGGCACGGGCCATTTTTTTGGTCCCGACGCCTCCTGGCGTGTGTCATGGGCTCATTCGCACCCACGCTGGCCCAGGCCGTGTGCCGACATGGCGCACTGCGCATACAGGGCTGGCCGCCCTGCCAGGCAATGCAGCGCCGGCAGCGCAAGGTTACAGGTACGCGCCATGAGTTTGACGCACCCGCGTGCGCCTCTCTATACTGGCGCCGCTCTGGTTTCGCCAGTCGCCCGCCCGGTTTTCCGGTGGTGTGGTCCGCCTGCTGCTGCAGCACAGGCTCACCCCACTGCCGACAGGCCCGGACAGGCGCCGTGCGGGAGTCACCCGGGGGCCGTCGTCTGCCCTACCGCTTCCGGGCCACTCAGGGAATCCAGTGCGGACATGCGCAGTGCGCCACCCACCAGCCCCATTCACCCGTGTCCTGCCGCAGCCATGCTGCAGGCAGTCCGGCACCGCAATGGCCGGTTGCAACGGTGCACCACACGCCTGCCCGCCCAAAATGGAACTGCCCCCGCAACTGTAGGCATGGAGCCGGCTTCAGCGGAATCTGCACACCACCCGGTCTGCACATCCGTCACACCACTGAACTGCCTAGACAGCGCAGCCCCGCCTCCGGCGGACTGGCCTTCCCTCCGGGAACTGTCTGCACGGTTCGGGAAGGCGAAGTCCGGCGCTGAAGTGCCAGTCAGGAGACCTGCCCGAGCTGAAGGAACCTCACAGGCCTTTGCCGCGGTTCCTTGACGGTTCATGGCCGGCGGGGTGTCTGGCACTGTGAGCGATCCTTGCTGCATCGTGCCTCATCCGCAGGCAGGGCTGCACACACCGGCGGGCTGTACAGGCCCGATAGTGGTGCCGGTCATTTGCCCGCTCCATCCGGCCAATGCCACCAGGGTTCCCCTCCCATGCTCGCCCCCACGGTCCCGGACCACGCCGGCGCAGCCGCGTCGCGCCCGTTCTGTCCCCGACTTCAAGGAGCGAGTCCCATGTTCTCCCGCAACACCGTTTTTTCCCGCATGGCTGCGTTCAGCCACGGCCCCTCCGTCTCCGGCCCGGCCAGCCTCCCCCGCCGGGCCATGGCTGCGGCCATGCTCGTGCTGGGCCTGGGCTCCCTGCCCATGTCCGCACAGGCCACCACCTACCCGCTGAAGGTGGACAACTGCGGCCACACGCTGGAGTTTGCGAAGGCCCCTGCCTCGGCCATCACCATCGGCCAGGCCGGCACCGAAATGCTGTATTCGCTGGGTCTGGGCGACAGACTGAAAGGCACCTCGGTGTGGTTCAACCCGGTGCTGCCGCAGTTCAAGGCCATCGATGACAAGGTGCCCCGCCTGGCCGACAACGACCCGAGCTTCGAGTCGGTGGTCGAGAAAAAACCCGGTATCGTGATCACCCAGTTCGAATGGCACGTCGGCAAGGAAGGCGTGGTGGCCACCCGCGAGCAGTTCCACGACCTGAAGATCCCCACCTACCTCATGCCGTCGGACTGCGAGGGCAAGGACAACCTGACCGGCTCGGACGGCACCCGCACCGCCGAATACAACATCGACGCCCTCTACAAGAGCATCAGCCAGCTGGCGCAGATATTCGATGTGGAAGCGAAGGGCAAGGCCCTGGTCGATGACCTGAAGGCCCGCCAGGCCGCCGCCGTCGACAAGGTGAAGCAGGCCCAGGTGAAGAACCTGTCGGCCGTGGTGTGGTTCTCCAGCGCCGAAATGGACATGGACCCGTACGTGGCCGGCCAGAAGGGTGTGGCCAGCTACATGCTGAAGGAGCTGGGCATCCGCAACGTGATCAAGTCGAATGAAGAATGGCCGACCGTGGGCTGGGAAACCATTGCTAAGGCCAATCCGTCGCTGATCATCATCGCCCGCATGGACCGCCGCCGCTTCCCGGCCGACGACTACGAGAAGAAACTGGCATTCCTGAAGTCCGACTCGGTGACGAAGCACATGGACGCCGTGAAGCAGGGCCGCATCGCCATCGTGGACGCCGACGCCCTGCAGGCATCGATCCGCATTGCCGATGGCATGGAGTCGATTGCGGACGCGGTGGCGAGGATCAAACGCTGAGTATGTCCGGCGGGTGGCCAATGCGATTGGCTACCCGCGAGATCAGCGCCGAGCGTGTTATGGACGCATTCGTCCCCACGCTGGTCCCGAGTCCATGTGCTGACAAGGCGCACTGCACAGTCACCGGATCTACCAGGATGCTGAACCCGCGGTACGGCGGACGCCAGCACACGGTCTGGCAGGAGAATTGACGGGTGACGGGTGACGGGTGACGGGTGACGGGTGACGGGTGACGGGTGACGGGTGACGGAAGGACAGGATAACGGGGCCATTTTTGCATTGGCCCCGCGCTTCTGGGCATACTGTCCCGCTGGTTGACGGGCATTGGCGTGTGTCATGTACGCATTCGCCCCGTCACGCCCGTTTCCTTTCTTCCTGCCTGCGCCCGGCCCATGAATTCACTCCTGTCCATCGCCTTCGTCTATCTGTTCTCCGCCGTCGTGGCGGTGCCCATTTCCAAACGCCTGGGGCTCGGCTCCGTCCTGGGCTACCTGATTGCCGGCATCATCATCGGCCCCGTGCTGGGACTGGTGGGCAGCGAAACCCATGAGATCCAGGAAGTGGCCGAATTCGGCGTGGTGATGATGCTCTTTCTGGTGGGCATGGAGCTGGAGCCGGCCACGCTCTGGCGGCTACGCAACAAGCTGCTGGGGCTGGGAGGGCTGCAGATACTGGGTACCGTGGCCGTGATGGCCGGACTGGGCATGGCCTTCGGCATGCCGTGGCAGGTGGCCGTGGCGGCTGGCTGCGTGGTGGCCTCGTCGTCCACCGCCATCGTGCTGCAGACACTGGGCGAAAAGGGTCTGCTGGGCTGCCCGGGTGGCCAGAGCGCATTTTCCGTGCTGCTCTTTCAGGACATTGCCGTCATCCCCATGCTGGCGCTGCTGCCGCTGCTGGCCATGCCGGAACTGGCCGGCCATGCGGGCGGTGGTGAAGCAGAGACCACCGCCACACTGCTGGACGGCCTGAGCAGCTGGCTCAAGACGCTCATCATCCTTGGGGTGGTGGGTGGCATCGTAGTGGGCGGACATTATCTGTCGCGCCCGGTGTTTCGCTACATTGCCGAATCGCGCCTGCGCGAGGTGTACACCGCCTTTGCGCTGATGCTGGTGGTAGGCATTGCCGCGCTGATGAACCTGGTGGGCCTGTCACCGGCACTGGGCGCCTTTCTGGCCGGCGTGGTGCTGGCCGACAGCGAATATCGCCACGCCCTGGAAAGCACGCTCGATCCCTTCAAGGGCCTGCTGCTGGGGCTGTTCTTCATCACGGTGGGCGCCGGCATGAATTTCGGGCTGCTGGCCAGCGAATTCTTCACCATTCTGGGCATGACGGTGGGGGTCATGGTGGTAAAGGCCGCCGTGCTGTATGCGCTGGGCAAGGCATTTCGCCTGAAGCGTCTGGACAACCAGCTGTTTTCCCTGTCACTGTCGCAGGCCGGCGAGTTCGGCTTCGTGCTGATTTCCTTCGTGGTGCAGCATGCGGTGATGCCGTCGGCCATGGGCGAACGGCTGATGCTGGTGGTGGCGCTGTCGATGCTGCTCACCCCCACGCTCTTCATCGTGTACGAGAAGCTGCTGGCCCCTCGCGCCGCCACCAGCGACACGCGCGAGGCCGACAGCATCGAGGAGGAGAATCCGGTCATCATTGCCGGCCACGGACGCTTTGGCCAGATGGTCAGCAGCCTGCTGCTGGCCTGCGGCCACCGGTCCACCGTGATCGACTACGACGCCGAAACGGTGGACGGCATGACCCGCTACGGCATGAAGACCTACTATGGCGACGCGACGATTCCCGCCCTGCTGGAAACGGCCGGCATCGCCCGGGCCAGACTGCTGATCCTGGCCATCGACGGCCGCGAACAGGCCGTGCAGATCGTCGAGTATGTGCATCGCCTGTACCCGGACCTGCCCATCATCTCGCGCGCCTACGACCGGCTGCATGTGTACGAACTCCACCGCGCCGGCAGCATTGCCCTGATTCGTGAGCTGTTCGACTCGTCCATCCGCTGCGGCCAGACGGCCCTGGAGTTCCTCGGCATGGACGCCGGCCAGGCCGAACGGATGGCTTCGTTCTACGCAGCCCGCGACCGCCGCAGCGTGCGCCTGATGGCGGAAGCCTGGCAGCCAGGCCAGGGCCGCTTCAGCAACCCGGAAATGGCAAAGATTGGCCAGGACGACGATGCCGAGACCCAGGCCATGATGGCCGCCCTGATGCGCGGCGAAGCCGTGGACTGGCAGCCGGGCGAGGAAGGCTGGCGGGAGCGGCTGGCAGCACGGCGAACGGCACAGCGTAGGAGCACGGACAAGGCCGGCAGCGCAGAACGGACGCAGCCCCCGAACACCCGCCCGTGACCTCCGGAAGAAGCGGCGACCATCCGCTCACGGAGCAGCCGGCGGCCACGGATGAAGGCCGGCAGCCATGGATGAAGGCTGGCGGCCATGGATGAAACGGCCGCCTTCCCCGCGGGACGGCTCATGCGCAGACTGCAGTTGCAACATCGGATATCCCCGCATACCGCGGGCGTTGCAAAACGGACTCAGGAAAAACCATTAATATCTTGCAGACGACACCGGCCAGTGACGGGGCATTCCCGCCCCTCCCGGCCCCTGACCGCGCACGACGCAAGGAGTTACGCATGGGTCTGAACGCTCTCTTTCTCGGGTACGGCCGCATGGGCGCGGCCCTGGGTGAAGCCTGGCTGACTGCCGGCCTCGTGGATGGCATCGACGCCGTGGATCCACTGCGTGCCCAGGACGTGAAGGCCCGCATCTACCGTCAGGCCGCGGACCTGCCAGCCACCCGGTACGATCTGGTGGTCATGGCCGTCAAGCCCGCCATGGCCCGCGAGGCACTCAGTGCCCTGCCCGCCTCCCAGCTGGAAAAGGCCACCGTGATGTCGGTGATGGCCGGCGTGTCCATCGACACCCTGCGGGCCGCCCTGCCGGTTCAGCGCCCGGTGGTGCGCAGCATGCCCAATACGCCAGTGATGGTCCGTCAGGGCTGTGTGGGCCTGTACGCCGGCAACGATGTCTCCTCCACCCTGCGTGACACCCTCACCCGGCTGCTCAACGCCGTGGGCCGCGCCTTCTGGGTGCAGAACGAGGACCAGCTGCATGCCGTCACGGCCATCAGCGGCAGTGGCCCTGCCTACTATCACCTGTTCAGCGAGGCGCTGGCCGACGCGGCCGTGCAGCTGGGTCTGCCCCGGGATCTGGCCCGTCAGCTGGCCGCGCAGACCGCGCTGGGAGCCGCCACCCTGCAGGCCCAGGAAGGCGCCGACTTTGCCGAGCTGCGCCAGGCCGTCACCTCCCCCAATGGCACCACCCACGCGGCCATCGAGGCGTTCGAAGCCGGCCATGCCCTGCGGCGGCTGGTGCACGAGGCCGCGGAACAGGCACGCAAGCGGTCGGTGGAGCTGGCCGGAGGCTGAGGCGGCGGCATGCCCGTCCGGTTCCCCGAACGGGCAGTCCTTTCATATGCCATCCAGCCCCGCACAAAACTTCTGCAACGGCATAGTCTGGCGCCCGGCTCCACGGGGGCGATTCGACCATGGCACCATCAAACCGGGCGACAAGGCTGGCAATCACCGCGGCCGTGGCCGATGACGGCACACCCGGCGTAAAGACGCTCGATGTCCACACCGCCGCTACCGGCACCGGTGCGCCATGAATTCCGCCACATAATCGCTGGAGGGATTGTCCACCAGCTCCCGTGGTGTGCCCTGCTGGATCAGCTGGCCCTCGTTGAGAATGGCGATGCGGTTGCCCATTTTCAGGGCCTCATCGATGTCGTGGGTGATGAAGATGATGGTCTTTTTCAGGCGCTGCTGCAGGTCCAGCACGCGATCCTGCAGCTTGATGCGGATGAGCGGATCCAGCGCCGAAAAAGCCTCGTCCATCAGAATGATGTCGGTATCGGCCGCCAGTGCCCGGGCCAGACCGACACGCTGGCGCATGCCACCGGAGAGCTGCTCGGGGTAGCGGTCTTCCTGCCCGGTCAGCTCCATTTCATCCAGCCAGTGACGCGCGCGCTCCTCCTGCTCCCTGCGGGAAAGCCCCTGCACACGCAGGCCATAGCAGGTGTTCTGCAGAACCGTCATGTGCGAAATCAGCCCGAAATGCTGGAACACCATGCTGACGCGGTGACGGCGAAATTCGCGCAGGCCACGTTCGTCCAGTCCGGTGACATGGGTGTCGCAGGCCCAGACCTCGCCGCAGCTGGGTTCGATGAGGCGGTTGACGTGGCGCACCAGTGTGGACTTGCCCGAACCGGACATGCCGATGATGCAGAAAATCTCTCCCTCGTCGATGCCGAGATTGATGTCGCGCAGCCCCACCTGGCAGCCGGTGCGGGCCAGGATGTCGGCACTGCTGGCGCCGTCGCGCAGCATCTCCAGCGCAGGCCCCGTCTTTCGGCCGTAGATCTTGCTGATGTGTCTGAACACGATGCTGGTCATCGCACAGGCCTCCCCGCCATCGGACGCGCCCGGCCCGTCAGGTCCACGCGCCCCCTGGCGTGCCCCTCCCCCGTCCCGGTTCCGGTGAAGCCCTGGTCCATCAGGCGCATCTGCCCCATCATGCCTTCCTCCCATATGCCTGCGTGATGCGGTCGATGACGATGGCCAGAATCACGATGGCGGTACCCGCCTGCACCCCTTGCCCGATGTTGAGGGTCTGGATGGCCTGCAGCACGTGCTCACCCAGCCCCCGGGCACCGATCATCGAGGCCACCACCACCATGCCCAGCGACATCATCACTGCCTGATTGATGCCGGCCATGATGCTCGGACGTGCCTGCGGCAGCAGCACCCACCACAGCAGCTGCCAGCGGGTATTGCCGAAGGAATCGGCTGCCTCCACCATCCGCGCATCCACCTGCCGGATACCCAGTGCCGTGAGGCGGATGAGCGGCGCAATGGCATAGACCACGGTGGCAAACAGCGCCGGTACCTTGCCAATGCCGAACAACATCAGCACCGGAATGAGGTACACAAACGACGGCATGGTCTGGATGATGTCGAGCACCGGCGTGAAGATGCGGCACAGGCGTTCGTTGCGCGCCATGATGATGCCCAGCGGAAAGCCCAGCAGCATGATGAAGAGCGACGAGGCGATCAGCAGGGCCAGCGTCTGCATCAGCGCCGTCCAGAGGCCAAAGCCCCCCACCACATAGAAGCCCGCCATGCACAGCACAGCCATCCAGAGCCGACGGGTGGCGTGCCACGCCACCAGGCCGAGCACGGCCAGCACCAGCCAGGGTAGCAAACCGTCGAGCGCCTGCTCCAGCGGCAGCAGCAGGCCATCGAGCGTGAGCTGGCTGATGCGGCGGAACTGCTCGCCATGCTTCTGCACCGTACGGGCCAGCGAATGGTTCAGGGCATCGGCCACCGACCACGACGGGAAAAAGCCCGCAGGCTGCGCAGGATTTTCTGCGGCACTGCCGTATTTCTGCTGCAGGCGCACGCGGGCATCATCCGATACCCAGTGTTGCCAGATATCGGGATTGTCACGCAGGAAGATACCGGCCTGTTCATCCCCCTTGCGCCGGTGTTCGGCCATGTCGAGGATCATCCGGTTCAGAATGGCCGGCTCGAACTGCAGCTTTTCCAGCAGGGCCACCAGCTCGGGATGCTGCTGCCGGAACGGCATGGATACGGCAACCGTCAGTTTCGAGACGGGAAAACCCGACACACAGCCGGGGCCTCCTCGGCCATCCCTTGCCTTGCCGTCCTTTTCCCCGCCGGCCTGCGCCCCGGCATCCAGCGCCTTGCCATCCTTCGTCTTGCCGTCCTTCGTCCTGCCCTCCGTGCCGGAGGCTGTGCCGTTCACATCCGGTGTACTGTCTGTCGCCGCATCCTGACCGGCAGCAGCATCGTCTTCGGCCTTCAGCAGCGTTTTCCAGCACCCTTCATCGTAGGCCGGAAATTCGATGGGCCGCATGTTGTACTTCGCCATCAGGCCCGAGGGCTGCCAGTAATAGAAGAGAATGGGCTTGTGCTGCTCGAAGGCGGCCGAAATCTCGGCATCCAGCGCAGCGCCGGTACCGGGGTGGACGTTGTTGTAGGCACCGGAGAGGCCGGTGTTTTTCAGCAGGCGGGTGTTGAAGGTTTCGCACACCCAGCCGGAGGGGCAGTTGAGCAGGCGGGCCTTGCCGGGTTTTTCCGGGTCGGGAAACAGGCGGGCGTAGCGGGCCAGATCCTGCACCGTTTTCAGATCGGGATATGCCTTCTGCACATAGTCGGGCACATACCAGCCCTGCACGGCACCACCCTTGAGCGTGTCACCGATGATGGCCACGCGGTGCTCGCGCTCGGCCTGGTCCATCACGGCAGAGCGCCCCACCCACTGTTCGGCAATGAGCTGGATGTCGTTCTGCATCAGCGCCGTTTCCAGCGACGCAGACGAACCGGGCACGATTTCCGTACGGCAGCCATAGCCGTCACGCAGCAGGCGGTCGATGATGGCGGTGGTGATCTGGCCGCTTTCCCAGTCCAGACCGGCAAGGCGGATGGGCGCTTTCGAGGCACAGGCGCCGGTTGCAGAACCGGGCGCCGTGCCGGCAGCAGAACGGCCCTCGTCTTCCCCTGCTGGCGTCCCATCTTCGGTACCGGCTTTGGTACTTGCCTTGGCGCTGTTTTCGGTACCAGCCTTGGCGTTGCTTTCGGTACCGGCTGACGCAAGTACCACCCTGCCGTCAGAGGCACGGGCCGCAGCCGGCGCAACCATGACGGCGCTGCTCGCCATCAGCAGCAAAAACAGGGCAATGAGCCACTTCTTCGGCATGCGCGCGTCTCACTCTCGCGAAGGGAGTTTTGTGGAAAAGGGAGCGCACGCTGCAAGGCGGCAGGACACGCTTCGAAAAGTGTGCCACATCCGGCGCGACAGACGCATGGGTGTTTTGCAGCGATGTAACAGCGCCAATCGCTGCCCTGAATCCCCCCGCCCGTCGTCGCCAGCACGGTCGGGTTGCGTTGCGCCCCCGTCACGCCCTGTCCAACTGCCCTGCCCGCTCGCCCGGTCAGCCCGCCAGGGCGCCCCGCCCTGCCAGCCCACTCTGGCTGCCTGCCAGACTTGCCCGGGTCGTCTGACTTGCCCGGGCAGCCTGCATTGCCCGGGCTACCGGTATGGCGCGTCTTTTTGTTATTTGCGCTGTTTGCCCGCCTTGCCGGACTCGGCCCGGAAGAAGGCCCACTCTTCCACGACGCGGCCATCGGGCAGGTGGCAGTAGCCCACTTCGCCGGCGGCTTCCTGGCGAATCTCCAGCTTGCCGCCCTGCTGGATGCAGAAGTCGGAAGCGGGGTTGGACATGCCGATCATCGGGGATTCCTCCCCGGGCTGCCCACTGGAAGGCTGAACGCCCGATGACGGCTTGCCGGATGACCGGGTTTGCGCAGAGGCGCCACCGGACGGACGGGTGCTGTGTTCGTGCTGCATGGTCTGGCCCGAAGCGGAAGTGCTGTTCTGGACAGCGGTGTTCTGTGCGGAGGATGTCGTACCCTGTGCGGAGGACACCGGTTGCTGCACGGACGACGCTGCATCCTGGACGGGGGTGGTGCACGCAGCCAGGAGACCGGCAGACAGGATCAGCAGCAGTTTCTTCATGAGTTTTACCTCTCAAAATACAACGGTACGCGGCTTCCCGGCACACAGGCACGGCAACACCATGCACCAGGCCGGGAGTACGGCAGCCACACCCCGGCAAGACCGGAACGTCTCCACGGCGAAAAACCGGGAAACCCTGCAATGCCGGACGCCCCTGACGCAACGACGCCCGGCACCGGCACCTGCGTACAGGCACCGGTACCGGGCGTGCAGGAAAACCGGCAGCCCGATGTGATCAGCCGCAGCTGCCCAGCATGCCACACTGGGTGCAATAGTCGCAGCCATCCTTGCGGATCATGGCGTAGGCGCCACACTCGCTGCATTTCTTGCCGGCCATCACGCCCGATTCTGTTCCGGACACCGCCGACTGGACCGCTGCCGACGACTCGGCCGGCAGCTCGTCCGGATCGAACAGCGAGGCCTGCACCGCCTCCTGCCGGCGGGCAATGAGGTTCTGCAGCGCATAGGCAATGGCCGCCACCTCGCTGTCGTGCCAGCGCGGCACCCGGGTGCCATCGGCCTTCTCGTAAAAGCCCAGACGCACCGGACCGCGGTCCCACGTGACCTTGCGCATGTCGGACAGCGCCCGGTCGAGGAAGCCGCCACGGGCGGCCAGGCTCAGCATCCGCATGGTGGCGGTAATCCACTGCTGCGATTCGCCGCTCTGCCCCACCGGCATGAAGAACTCGATGGCGCGTTCCACATGGCTGCCATCACCCGCCTCCACGGGCAGGAAGGACACGATGAGATAAAGGCGCTGCTGACCCTCCTGCGTCCAGTATTCGATCTTCTCGGCCACGGCGTTCAGCGCCCCCGGCGGGCGGCGCTCGATCACCCGGCGCATCGGATCCACGTCCGGCACGGCCGGAGCGGCCGCGTTTTCTGCAGGCTTTTCCTCCGGTTTCGCCGGTGCAGCTTCCAGCACGGCACCCAGCACGTTGTTGGGACGGTAGGTGGCCAGCCCCTTCAGGCGGGCCTTCCAGGCCTGCTGGTACAGGTCCTTGAAGTCCTCGTACGGATAGTCGGCCGGCACGTTGACCGTCTTGGAAATGGACGTGTCGATGAACGGCTGCACCGCTTCCATCATCGCCACGTGTTCCAGCGCCGTCATGCCCAGCGCGTTGACGAAATAGTCGGGCAGGCTGTTCACGTCACCGCCCTGCTCCCGGTAGAGGCGCCAGGCGTGATCTTCCACCACGTACTCGCTCTTCGAACCGTCGGCCTCACGCTTGCGGCGGGTGTAGGTCCAGGAGAACGGCGGCTCGATGCCGTTGCTGGCATTGTCGGCAAAGGCCAGGCTGACGGTGCCGGTGGGCGCAATCGACAGCAGGTGGCTGTTGCGGATACCGTACTTGCGAATGTCGGCCTTGATGTCGTCGGGCAGGCGGGTGGCAAAGGTGCCCTCACCCTTTTTGCTGCCCTTGCCGAGGTACCTGTCGGCATCGAACTCGGGGAAGGCGCCCTTTTCCTTCGCCAGCTCCACCGAGGCCCGGTAGGCCGCGTTGCGCATGGTTTCGGCAATGCGGGCGGCCATGGCACGGCCCTCCGCACGGTCGTAGCGCAGCTTCAGCATGGCCAGCGTGTTGCCCAGACCGGTGAAGCCCACGCCGATGCGGCGCTTGGCGGCAGCCTCGGCACGCTGTTTGTCCAGCGGCCAGAAGGTCACGTCCAGCACGTTGTCGAGGGCGCGCACCTGAATGGCCACCACCTCCTCGAAGGCCGCAAAATCGAAGGCCGGCTCACCGCCCTGGCCAAAGGCATGGCGCACGAAACGGGTGAGGATGATCGGCCCCAGGTCGCAGCAGCCATAGGGCGGCAGCGGCTGTTCACCACAGGGGTTGGTGGCCTCGATGGCCTCGCAGTAATTGAGGTTGTTGTCGCGGCGGATGGCGTCGAGGAACAGGATGCCCGGCTCGGCGAAGTCGTAGGTGGACTTCATGATGGTGTCCCACAGCTGCCGGGCAGGCACACGGCGATAGACCCACTTGCCGTCGGCGCGCTGGGTGGCGCCGGCCTGCATGATCTTGCGACCCGGACGGGCCTTGTGCACCAGCTCCCAGTCGGCGTCGTCGGCCAGGGCCTGCATGAAGGCATCGGTCACGCCCACCGAGACGTTGAAGTTGTTCCACCGGCCCGGCGTGCGCTTGGCAGTGATGAAATCCAGCACGTCCGGATGGTCGATGCGCAGCACCCCCATCTGCGCGCCCCGGCGGCTGCCGGCACTCTCGACGGTGGCGCAGCTCTGGTCGAACACATTGATATAGCTGCACGGACCGGAGGCAATGGAATGCGTGCCCTTCACTTCCGCGCCGTTGGGACGGATGCGGGAGAAGTCGTAGCCCACGCCACCGCCACGGCGCATGGTTTCGGCCGACTCGCGCAGCGCCTCGTAGATGCCGGGGTAGCCGTCGTCGTCGAAGCCCTGGATACAGTCACCCACTGGCTGGACGAAACAGTTGATGAGGGTGGCCTGGATGTCGGTACCGGCGGCACTCATGATGCGGCCGGCACCGATGGCCCCCGCATGCAGGTTGCCCAGGAACTTCGCCTCCCATTCGGCACGGATGTCCTCCTTCTCGACCGAGGCCAGCGCACGGGCCACACGGGCGTACAGGTCGGCCGCCGTCTGCTCATTGCCCTTCAGGTACTTCTCGGCCAGCACGTCCTGGCTGATGGGCTGTACGGGCAGCGTCAGAGCGGTATTGGCGGCAGGCAGGGGATCACGTTTCATGGGAGACAGATTCCAGAACGACAGGGCGCAACAGGGCTTCCGGCCTGTTTTGCCAGAAAGACAGGGGCGTCGAAACCCGCGGGCACAGGGCCCCGGCGGGCAGCATGCGGATGGAGCCGGTGGCTCCGGGAGGAGGCTGGCCGACGCAGCGGCAGCGCTGGACAGGAACAGATGCCTGCCCCAGCGAAGACCGCAGCATAGCACAACATACAGTGCCCAAAAACCCTACACCACACTAGCGACCGGGCGGACACGGAAAGCATTGTAAGCCCGGACGGGCATGGCGGGGTGTTTCAGACAGAAAAACGTTGTGGTGTGGTGAGCGACGCCACGGCGCCCGGCAGAAGACGTGGCAGCCGCGCAGCAGACACGGCAGGCACGGCAAACCCGGCTGACCCCGGCCAACCCCGGGAGGGAGGGCGCCCCCCTTGTGGAAGGGAGGGAAATGGATTAGGATACACAAAAAACATGCACGGAATACACAATGCGCACAAACATAGACATCGATGACAACCTCATGGCCGCCGCCATGCAGGGCGGACAGTACAAAACCAAACGCGAGGCCGTCGAAGACGGGCTCCGGCTCATCGCCCGCCGCAACCACGCGCGCGAAGTGCTCAAATGGGAAGGCAAGCTGCACTGGGACGACCAGCCCGATCCGGCCGCCATCCACACGGACATGCCGATGGAGCCCCGGCCTGCCTGGCCGGGTTCGTCCGAAGGTGCCGGCCAGCCCGGCAGCCCCCGCAAACGGAGCCGCCATGGTTCCGCGGCGTGAAAGCCTCATGACACCGGGTGAAGGCGCCATGATCGTCGTGGACAGCAGCGCCTGGATCGACTTCTTCCGCGGTGCCGGCACCCCGGGCCAGCACATGCTGAAAGAGGTACTGCAGCAGGATGATCCGGCCATCGTCGTGCCGGATCTGGTGCTGTACGAGGTGCTGCGCGGCTTTCGGCACGCCCGCGACTACGCCAACGCCCGGCGGCTGCTGGAAGGCTTTGACGTGGTGCCCGCCTTCAGCCCTGCCCTGGCGTGCCTGGCGGCCGAGCATTACCGCACCCTGGTGGCGCGCGGCTTCACCATCCGCAGCGCGCTGGACGTGATGATCGGCACGTTCTGCCTGTATCACGACCATCTGGTGCTGGACAACGACCGGGATTTCGAGGTGATGGAGCGGGTACTGGGGCTGAGGCGGCTGACAAAGGGGTGAGGGCGAACAGCCCTGCCCCGGCGCGCCATATCGGCACCGCCGCTTTCGGGCATAACCGGGGCAAACAGCCAGGGCATTCATGCGGATGCTTCATGGCGGCAAGGCCATGCGACCGGGCCGCCGCCCGACTGAACGACTGAACGACTGAACGACTGAACGACTGAACGACTGAACGACTGAACGACTGAACGGCTGAATGGCCGGAACGGTGCCGGCTCAGGCACCGACGCCCTCGAAGAGCACGGCGCGGCCTTCGGTAGCAGCCAGCCGGAGTGGCTTCGACTGGCCATACTCGGCACTGTCGTACCAGGCTCGCGCAGACGCCATGTCCGGAAAGCGAAGCACGACCCCGCCATCCGTTGCCGGCCCCTCCAGCGCTTCATTCGCGCCATTGAACACGATGATCTCGCCGTGGTACTTCTCCAGCGTGGGTGCCGCCTCGCGGATGTACTGGTCGTACGCCGCACGATCCTTCATTTTGTCCCGGATGAAAACGATATAGGCAGACATGGCATGCTCCTGGGCTGTTGCGTTTGATGGCCCTGGGATGTGTCATGGACACGTTCGTGCCCGCGTCGACCCCATCCGTGTGCTGACCGGGGCCGCCGGGCGGGTGTTTGGAATAATACTCCTGGAGCGTGTCATGGACTCATCCGAAAAGGATGAACTACCACCAGGTCGACTGGCAAAACTCTGGCATGCTGTGACGGTTGTTGAACCAGGTCACTGTGCAGTTTCCAGCGTATTCGGACATACGCCATGAGCAATATGCCGATACAAGCAAAAGAGCGCCAACCAATACACCAAAAAAACAAGGCTCCCACCCGAGCCTCCCTTCCCCTGACAGCCTGGCCGACGCCAAACTGTATCGGGAACCAAACCACGCCAAAACAAGGGATCCGCATGCCGAAGGAACAAAATACAGCAGGATGGGAATCACCCACGGGCACTCAAGACAGAATATCAGCCAATGAAATGGCAAACCTGAAGTTCCGTCTATCGTCCCATATGAATTGAGCGCGATAGCCCCAAAAACAATCGACACGACAACCACAGTAACAGAGGAGACATTCCCCGCACAGTCCCGAACAAGCCGTCGGTCATCAACCGACATCAGCCAGGAATACCGTTTCCCGGCTCGTCTCCCTGCATCACAACAGGCCATCACAATCGTGCAAAACAGGATTGACAGGACCTGCCCTGAAAGTGAGCCAGTCCAGCCATCAGACAGTGCTGTTGCGGCATTCGCCAGGCCGAGAATCAGGGGAATCCACACAAGAACCGCTGCTATCACTCTCATGAACCACGCTGCTCCATGTACTGCGCCGACTGGCTTACAGCCAGCCCCACTCATCGTAAACAACCATCATTCACTTGATTCAAGATTAATGATTGATTGCCTGTCGACAGTTTTCTGCGTACTTCGAAGAATAAAATATCGCCTTGTCAAGCAAAAACTTGCAATACAAGCTCATATCCATGGAGTTCTCCTGTTGCCAGTACTTGCTCTCCGGAATACGGGAGGCAGAATGAACTACGGGATCATCCCGCCCATCTCTGAACATCCCTATCTCGTTCTCCGGCTCCACCTTGAAGGGGTGCAGACGCGAATCAGGTTTTACGCCATAGAACCCCAAGTGAGCATCATCCTTCCACTCACCATCTACAAGGTACGTTCTCCCGTCTCTTCCCTGTGCAAGGTTCATTATAGACCCTGAATTCTTGTGATTGACTGGCAAATCGATCCGTTTCAAATAATCTGGAAGATCGTGCATAACCACACCCGCATGCTCCGCGCGATCCATCAACACCCACAGCGAAGCATCCGACAGATCACTATCCGGCGCTTTCGATTCGGGGGACCTCCATCCACCTCCAATATCCGAGTGGGCGCCTGCCAGAACGATTTCCTCACGGATGCCGGTCCATCCGCCCGTCGCCGGATCTCGTCGCAGTTTTCTGACCACGTTCGGATCAAGTCCGGTCAGGTCCCCATTGGGTCTCATGTTGATCTGACTACCCAGAGACGTACCCTTGAACAGAATGCCCCGGCGATCATGCGCTGCAACGATGTTCAGGACATTCTCCCAACGATCATCGACATCCATGGGTTTGCACTTCTGCTCCCATCCATCCACGCCCGAATACATGTTCGTCATGACGGGATCCATGAGTCCCATGAATCGGAGCTTGACCCGATCGGCATGGGCTACCTCCCCATTGTTCAGCATTCGTGCAACGATACGTCCGAATTCCAGCGCCTGAACAGCCCCACGTGAGAATCCGACCACATCGATATTCAGCGTTTCGTCTTCCTTGAGGTCTTCCACCGCTTTCATGAAGCGCATCACCTGGAACTCGACGTTATCCTTCCATTTCCACGAAAATATCGGCTCCAGAGTCTCCCGTGTGACACTTACCATGGTTCGTCCATAGGCAGCATCCGGCCCCTGTGCGACGCCAACGCCCTCCAGATACGGTCGTGTAACCCTGCCCGGCCCATTGGCCTCCGTGTTGTAGAGCTGATGGAAATACCAGACATTCGTTGGCGCATCGGGGGCGTTGTACGTCCCATCAAACGCAAACAGCATCAGCCCTGTCGGGTCCACATTCCTGAGCGGATCTGCCCCCGCATACAGGTAGGGGTTCGGGCCCGCCCGTACACCCAGGGGGTCCGGAGAAACGTATCGGCCCATCATCGGGTCATAGTCCCGCTTCATGTTGTAGTACAGTCCCGTAGCTGCATCAGCCCACTGACCCGGCAGCCTGAGCATGAGGTAGCCTGACTTCCGTAGACACCCACATGAGGGAGAATGGCCATGGAGGGTCAACGGATGAAACAGAATCAGAGTTACACAGCCGAGTTCAGGACGGAAGCCGTCAGGATGGTCCTTGAACAGGGACTTTCGCAAGCCGAGGTCGCCGCCAGGCTGGGGGTTCCGAAGGGGTCACTGGCCAACTGGGTGGTCAAGGCCAAGGGGCCGAGCAAGCCATTCTCGGGTGTGGCCGAGGCCAGCCGCGAGGAGCTTCAGGCCGAGGTGGTGCGACTGCGCCGGGAGCTGGCCCGTGCCGAGATGGAGCGAGAGATCGTAAAAAAGGCCGCCGCGTACTTTGCGAAGGAGTCCCTGCAAGGTACGCGTTCCTGAAGGACAGGGTTCACGGCAAGGGGTACCCGTTGACCGTGGCCTGTCGGGCTCTGGAGGTTTCTCGCAGCGGCTATCTGGCCTGGCTCAAGCGCCAGCCCAGCCAACGGGCCAGGGACGACGAGCGCCTGCGTGTTCACATCAGGGCGGCTCACGAGGCGGGGCGCCAGACCTATGGGGTGCGACGCGTACATGCGCTGTTGCGGCACCAGGGACAGAAGGTCGGACGGGATCGTGTCGGACGTCTGCGGCGCGAGATGGGCCTGTGCTGCCGGCAGAAACGCTGCTTTCGCACGACCACGGACTCGGCACACACCTTGCCTGTGGCGCCCAATCTGCTGGCCCAGGACTTCAGTGCCGACGCACCGGACAAGGTCTGGCTGACGGACATCACCTATGTGCGTACGGATGAAGGCTGGCTGTATCTGGCTGGCGTGAAGGACGTGTTCACTCAGGAGATCGTCGGCTACGCCATGTCGAAGCGCATGACACACGAGCTGACACTGGAGGCTCTGAACCGGGCTGTCCGGTATGCCCGCCCCGAGCCCGGACTACTGCATCATTCCGATCGGGGAAGCCAGTACTGCGCAAGTCGCTACCGTGAAAGACTTGATGCCCTGGGCATGCAGGTGTCGATGTCACGGCGGGGAAACTGCTACGACAACGCACCGATGGAGAGTTTCTGGGGATCACTCAAGAACGAGTTGCTGTACCAGCGGCGTTTCGCCACGCGTGCGCAGGCACGAGCGGCGATCACCGAGTGGATCGAGGTGTTCTACAACCGTCAGCGACTGCACAGTGCACTTGGCTACCAGTCGCCAGTGGCCTTCAGGCAAGGTTTTCTTTGAACGGACTTCACATTAAAGCAACTGTCTACGGTTGACAGTACACCTCAACACGACTGTAGCTCTGCCGCAGTTTCAGGCCACACGCCCTGGCAGCCTTGACCAGATGCTGTCTGGTACGCTCCAGAAGCCGGGAATCCGTTGGATGCGCAATCGCCTTCGGCATGACCGTCGTGTCCACGATCACCGTCTTGAAGCTGGATTCCTTGAGCATGCCAAGTTCCTGCGCCAGAACCAGCGTCAAAGACAGCATCTCTTCCACGCCAGCCTCGCCCAGCCTTTTGCGCCAGCGCGTCAGGCTGGACGGATCAATCGGCGGCCTGGTCTGCAGATAGATCTCCCCGGTAAAGACCTGCCAGTACGGGTTTTCCACCCAGGTTGCCACCACTTCTTCATCAGACAGATCGAAGGCGTGCTGCAGATACAGCAGCCCCGCAATCAGACGAGGGGACGTGGCGGGCCGCCCTGTACGGGACTTGAACTGGTCCGCCACCAGTTCATCGATGCGCTCCCACTGGATCCGGTCGCCCAGCAGGATCAGCGGATGCTTCAGGTTCAGGTGATCGCGCAGCGGATACCCGAACAGCTCGCCAGTCTGTGGTTGTGATGGCTTTGGACCCATGAAGACCCCGGAGAAATTGCAAGAAAACGAGCCCTATGATCGCAAATCCTGCAATCTCTGCAGGGTGGTTCCCGGGGTCAGACACTGGGTATCAGGGGGTGAGACGGGTTGTTCAGGACCGACTAGAGTAGCCCCGGATCATCTCAAACATTTCCACCGATCACATCCGAAAGCGCACCAAACGCCCCCGCTGTCAGTTCGATGTCCGCAGCGGAAATGCGGTGCCGACGGGCCACGGCCCGCCAGTCCGACACGGCACGAATGACTTCACGCAGAATGCGCGTCGCCTCCGTGTCGGACAGGTCGTAAAAAGGCGCAGTTTCCAGTACCGTTGCCAGCTCCGGCCTATTGTCGCTGTCATCGATATTCAGGACATGTTCGGCCTTGTCGATGTTCGGGTTCACATCGAAGGCCGGCGCCAGACGCCACCCCCCCTGCCCCAGCAAAAAGCCGTGATTGCGCAGGTGATCGTCCCGGTTCCCGACCGCCACATTGAAGGCAACGCGCCGGAACAGCTGGACAAGATCTGATTCGACATGTTCAGGGTCACCATGAGACCGAATGAACTGGGCCAGCTCCAGATAACTGCTGCCCTCACTCCGTTCTTTCTGCAGGAGCGTCATGGCCGAGGCGTAGAAGCGACGTCTGCCACTCTTTCGGTCAAAGCGTTGAACGCAGAAAGTATGGTAGTCGTTGTTGAACCGCGCCAGCCGGGCGGGTGGAACCACGATACCTGCCTGCTCGGCCATTTGATGCGTGGCATACTCCCATGCGCCAATATCACGGTCATCATCCCGTGTCGGGAATTTGCCAATCCAGAGAGAACCGTCCAACTCAGTGAAGTTGGCTTTCGGACGAGCCCCGCCCAAAGACGCACCGGGCGCGACCAGCACAGCCAGCCAGCGACGCAGTTCATCCAGATCATCCAGCCGACGATGCGTCAGGCGGTATGCTACGGCTTCCAGTTCCCGCAGGCTGGTGACGGGAGGCGCAGCCATTTTCTCGTTATCCAGAAAAACATCGGAACCAGGCAGGCAGAAGCGCAGCGCCCCCTGACGGGTCAGGTCCTGTACACCGACCAGATAATCCCACGCGTACAGGGTGCGGGGAGAGCGCTGTTCATCCCTGGCCTGCAGGGCCTCGCGGCGCTTCATCAGCGTCTGCCCCCAGCGGTCCGGTGACGAATCCAGAAAGATGCCGAAATTTCCCTGGTCAGGCCGGGGAAAGAACGGATGGGAGTCCAGCTGCAGCGCAGGGTCAAGTGCAAAGGCGCGAGGGCTCTTCAGCCATGCCGTGTCGTAGGTGAAGCGGGTCTGGCCACGATCATGCGCCAACATCCCGACCCTGCAGGCAGGGCCAAGATCGTCATCCAGCCAGACCTCGAGCGAACTGGTGTGCTGAATCATGCCCCGCCCTCCTCTTCGAGCAACGACGACGAACGCGCCTGGTCGGTCAGGCACCCAGACGCCTGACAGTCAGCCGCCGAGACCTCCATGCCCGGCTCCCCTGCCATCACAGAAACTTCTTGCTGTGAGACTTTGCCACCGGCGGGAGCGCTGCGCGACCGTGGTCGTATCTTGCGTTTGGGCCGCGGCGGCGGTTCGAGCCCCAGATCCTGCAGTTTTCGGCCCAGCCGGTCATCGGCTGCGATGTGGTCGAAGTCATTGACCAGACTCAGGCAGGCCAGCACCCGAACGCAGGAACCCAGCGTGACACCGGGGTCGCCGGCTTCGATCTTGTGCAGGGTGCTGCGGGAAATGCCCGCCCTGCCCGAGACCGTGGTGGTGCTGAGACGGCGCCGGCGACGGGCAAGGCGGATGCGCTCTCCCATGGAGGTGAGAACGCGCTGTTCCTGCGGAAAGACGATGGGAGGTTTGCTGGGCATGTCCGCCATTATGAACAAAAACATACCATATTGTCCATAATGGCGGACATTGACGCGCTGATGGGAGCGCTGATGGGATGCCGATTGGGGGTCGATGGGATAACGGAGAGGGTGCTGGTGGACGGGCTGATATCCCCTGCCCGACCCCTTCTCTCTCAGCCCTTATTCCCCCGCGCCGACAGTACGGTGGCGAGGATGATCAGCCCGGCCCCGGCCAGCATGCGCAGGCTGGGCTGGTCACCGAAGAGCCACCAGGCGCAGGCAATGGCGTACACGGGCTCCAGCGCGATGATCATGCCGGCGCTGCGGGCATCCAGTCCATCGAGGCTTCTGACGAACAGGGTATGTGACAGGCCGGTGCAGAAGATGCCCAGCACGGCCAGCCAGAACCAGTCGGCAAGATGGGAAGGCGTTGCCACAACGGAACCGGCAGCATCGACGGCATGCGTGGATCTGGCCACCTGGGTGGAACCAGCCGTATGGCCAGCAGCCTCCTTCTGAGCGGAACCGGCCACATGGACCGCAGCTTCCTGCATGGTGGACACGTCGCCGGCCTCCATGCCACCCATCGCACCGGCCAGCGGCAGCACCAGCAGAAACACGATGGTGTTCTGCCACAGGGCGACCTGAATGGCGTCGACACCGCGGCTGCCCCGGCGGTTGAGCACGGCCAGACATGCGAAGGACAGGCCCGACAGCAGCCCCCAGAGCAGGCCGATGGTGCCGCTGTTGCCAAAGTCGAAGGACGGGGTGACCAGGATCAGCCCGAGGGTGACCAGGGTGAGCAGCGTGCCTTCACCGGCGCCGATGCGCTCGCGAAAGACCAGCACATCGAGCAGGGCGATGAAGGCCGGAAAGCTGGCAAAGCCGAGCGTGGCAACCGCCACGCCGCCCACCTTCACGGCCAGAAAGAAGGTGACCCAGTGAACGGCCAGAAAGATGCCGCTGGCCAGCAGGACACGAATATGGCGGACGTTGAGGGCACGCACCACCGGGCGCCTCTGCAGCAGTGCCAGCACCAGGAGGGAAACGGCGGCAAAGCCCGCGCGACCGGCGGTGATGGTGGTGGGGGCGAAGTGAATGAGCGCCCCGAGGATGCCGGTCATGCCGAACAGCACGGCCGCCACGTGGGCAATGATCAGCGCCCTGCGTGGCGAGGTGGCGGGGGAAGTGTCCAGACGGGAAGATGGCATGCTGGCTTGTCTCCTGCCGGCAGGAAAACTCTCTGCCCCAGAGGCCCCTGCCGCCTCGTCCCGCCCCCCAGGAGAGGTTGCGCGGGTGGCGAATGGGCCATTTGTTCCAGGCGGGGCGTGTAAAGGCGGAATCAGTCCAGCCAGTGCACGTTGTGGATCTGCAGGTTGCTGCTGTGCTCCTGCAGCTTCTTGACGCCCTCGATGAAGTGCGGGGTCTTGTTGTGGAAGTCGACGGCGGCCTGATCCTTCCAGTGTTCGACGATGTAGGCGGTGATGCCGTCGTCGGCGTAGGCGGCGTTGTACGAGACGCAGCCGGCTTCCTGACGGCTGCCAGCGACGAGGCCGGCAATGGCCTGCTGCAGGGCTTCCATCTGGCCCGGTTTGGCCTGCAGGGTGACGAAGAGATGAACGGGTTTGGACATGGAGGCTCCTGAATGAGGAGGGGGAAAGAAGGCGTTATGGTAGCGCCCATGGCCGGGGGCCATGGTTCGGTCTCCGGCCAGGGCGGGGTTTTCCATGATGCGGGCCGGATCGGCCCGACGTGGCCATGCAGAGACAGGAGCAGGAACGGCGAAGCGCGCCCCCGGCCATGCCGGGCAGCGCGCTTCGTGCACCTGCGCGGGGCTGTGCTCAGTGGGCCTGGGTGACGGCCGTGGTGATGGCGTCGAAGATGGGCCGGTCGAGGTCCGTGGGTTTGGGCTCGATGTTCAGGTTCACCTCGGAGGCCGTTTTCACGATGACCAGTTCGTTCTGCGGATCGATGTAGATGCGCTGGCCGCCGAAGCCCTGGGCTTCGAAGCTGTGGTCATTGCCCGGGGCGATCCACCACTGGTTGTGGTAGGAGGAACCTTCACGGGCATTGGGACGACCGGCCCGGAAGGCATTCTGGTCACCGCCCTTGCGCAGTTCGGCCACGGTGCCCGGCTGCAGGAAGGCCTGACCGTTGTAGCGGCCTTCCAGGCGGACGGCTTCGCCAAAGCGGGCCAGGTCACGCGTGATGGCCCCCATGCCGGCACCGGCCAGATAGGCGTTGCCGCTGTCCTGCAGTGCGTAGGCGGCCGTCTGGGCACCGATGGGCGCCCAGATGCGTTCGGACACCAGGGTGGGGAAGGACTTGCCGGTGATCTTCTCGATGATCAGGCCGATGACCTCGGCATCCACCGTCTTGTATTCGAATTTGGCGCCATGATCACCGTTTTTCTTCAGGGACTTCAGGAAGTCGATGATCTTCTTGGGCCCCTGGTACAGTGGCCCAACGTTGAGCAGGTCGGCGGCAAACATGTACTGCACGACGCCCGGGTCGGCATCGGGACGCTCGGCGTAGTCAACCGCCGTGGTCATGTCCAGCGTCTGCTGCACGCTGGCACCGTCCCAGGCACTGCCCTGCAGCTCCGGCACGTACTGGGTGACGGGAGCACTGGGGTCGAGCTGGCCGGACTGGATCAGGTCGGTGGCGATCAGGCCGGTGAAGGATTTGGTCATCGACCACAGGGCATGGCGCCGCTCCTCGATCATCCCGTGGGCGTAGTGCTCATAGACGATCTGGCCGCGATGCAGCACCAGCAGGCTGTCGACGTCACCGCGGTTCTGGTAGTCGGCCAGCGTGACCGCGTTGCCATTGCCGTCCGTGACGGAGACGCCGGAGAGATCCACACTGGCCGTTTCCAGCGCCGACGGTGCCGAGCCCGTGGCGATGGCGCTGTTGCGCGGATGGACGAAGTCCAGGTGCTGGTTGACCCAGTGGGTGCCGGGCAGCTTGAACTCTTTCCGGGCGACATGGGAGCCGGACGGTTCGCTGACCGCGGACGGCGTGCTGGCCGCGCCCGGGAGCTGGGCGCGAATGGCGGCCTGGATCTCGGCCTGGGAGAGCGGTGCAGACTCCCCTGCCTGGGCCTGCGATGCCGATGCGGCCTGCGAGGCATCGCTGGAGGCGGCACCTGCCAATGGCGCTTCACTGGAAGCTGCCGCCGCCTTGTCTGCTGCAGGTGATTCGTTACCGGCTGCCGAGGCCACCGACGGGAACAGTGCGGAAACGGCCAGGGCCAGAATGAGGGCGCGGGCGGAAGCGGGGGCACGAAGCCCGGAGAAAGGACGGTTTGACTGGTTCATGTAGACGGTTCCCTGTTCTGGTCTGCGGAATGCATGGGTGAACCGGCACTGGCCCGAGGTTGGGCCTGCCGGCGCTTCCCCGGAACCTTAAGGGAAGCCGCCAGGAAACACATTATCAAGGTGCTGCAGAAA
The DNA here is from genome assembly GCF_003892345.1 of Lautropia dentalis. GTDB lineage: Bacteria > Pseudomonadota > Gammaproteobacteria > Burkholderiales > Burkholderiaceae_E > Lautropia > Lautropia dentalis. The sequence goes on along the minus strand of NZ_RRUE01000002.1, from coordinate 1,410,179 downwards.
TGTATGAAGTTGGCCGCAGATCACAGCATTTATAACAGGAAACGGGGCAAAACCCGGCAGAAACAGGGTTTTCCGGTGGGAGAACCACCAAAAAACAGACATAAAGCGGGGGGTGTACACTGCCTTGCCCTGCACGCCCGAAGGGGGCTTTGCAGGGCTGAATGAGTCCATGACACGCTCCAAGGGGTTTCGCCATGCAAAAACTGTTCTCCTACGGCACGCTGCAACAGGAAAACGTGCAGCTGGCCACGTTCAGCCGGAAGCTGACAGGATCACCGGATGTGCTGGTGGGCTATCGGCTGGACGAGATTGCGATCAGTGATCCAGCCGTGGTGGCCACGAGCGGCAAGACGCACCATCCAATGCTGATCAGGACGGAGAACCCGGCCGATGAGGTGCCCGGCGTGATTTTCGAGATCACCGACGAGGAGCTGGCACAGGCCGACCGGTATGAGGTGAAGGAGTACGCGCGGGTGATGGCGACGTTCCGGTCGGGGGCACAGGCGTGGATCTATGGGGATGCGCGGGAGGCAAAAGGACAGGGATGAAAGCCCCCTGCCCGTCCGTCATCTGAGCGAACAGGGCCAGCCGTTGAGCATTAGCTGGCCATTGGAACGGATTCGCCACTCCACAACACGCTCAGGTACACCCGCCCCTTCGATAGACGCATCGTAGCGTTGTGTCAGGTAATGGAAGCGCTGGTTGGTCGACCCAACCCAGTTCCGCTGCAGGTCAGGGCTTGACGCTTCGTATGGCCCATCCACAAGGACATCCGTCCAGTCGAGAAGCGCTTTCGTCCCCGGCAGTGCCAGATCATCCAGCTCCTGGATGGTATACCCACTGAAGACCATGACGGACAACCCCGCGCGGGATACGCCCTCTGCCACTTCTGCAAGGCCCTGTGCCTGCAGGAAGGGCTCGCCGCCAAGAAACGTCACGCCCTCCAGGGATGAGGCTTCATGCGCAGCCAGAATGCGGTCGATCATGCGGGATGAACTCAGAAGATCCCGTTCGACGATCTTCAGGTAACCCGGATTGCAACATCCTGCGCAGCGCTTGTCGCACCCCTGAACCCAAAGGGCCGCCCTTCTTCCAGGCCCCTCAGCCTCAGTACAGGGAACCCATGATGCAAGATTCAACCAGTGCATGTGCTACTCCAAATCAAACTCGAAGATTGGCCTGTCCCCGGCTTGCATGACCGTGATGCAACGCCCCTCGGACCGGGAAGGAGTTCCTACCTCATCAAACAGAAAACGCGCCATGGGATCAAACAGAGCGGATATCAATGCGTTGAGCACTCCTCTGCCACCACTGCTTTTGTCCACCATGCGCACAACGGCCTGAAGTGCTCTGGTTTCATCCTCAAAAACAAGCTGTTTGATTCCCCACTTCTCCTTGAGACGACGACGCAGGGGCTGAAGCTTGACCCGGGCAATGTCCACAAGGAATTTCTCATCCTTCATGAAATTAAAGGGGATGATGTTGCCTCCACCAATCCGCCCGAGAAGCTCAGGACGCTTCAGTTCATGAACAAAATGTCTGCGGACATGCTCAATAAAGGCATCTCGTGAACTGGGATCATCGGGGCTGATCTGTGCCGCACCAATGTTGGAGGTAAACACAATGAATGTGTCAGAAAACTGGACCGTATCTCCCTTTCCATCCGTGAGTCGGCCATCCTCGAGGATCTGCAGAAACTTGTCGAGGATTCGAGGGTGCGCTTTCTCGATTTCATCGAACAGCAGCAAGGAGAAGGGACGACTTTTGACCGCATTGGTCAACTGTCCGCCCTGTTCAAACCCCACATACCCCGGGGGAGCGCCAACCAGACGCTGATCCGCATGTTCATGATTGAACTCGGACATATCGAATCGAATGCACGCCTCTTCATCTCCAAACAGGAACTGGGCAAGGGATCTGGCAAGCTCTGTCTTTCCGACACCCGTTGGTCCAACGAAGAACAGAGCGCCTTTTGGCGTCCGCTGCTTGCTGGAGTGTTGCAATCCGGATAGCCCGGTATAAGCCCTGATGAGTATCCTGTTGACGGCCTCAATGGCAGATTCCTGTCCCTTGACCCGTTGCTCCAGCGTTTCCTTTGCCTTGCGGAGTTTGTCGTGACTGAGCTGTTCCCAGGGGCTGTGACGCTCTCCAAAGCGATACAGACTGATTAGAGACTCATGAGTCATGCCACGCTGCTGACGCGAAAGTATGGCCAGATTGTGAATATCACGAAGTGTAAAGCCGTCCATGGCGTCCACCATGTCTGCGAGCGATCTGCTCTGGGGCTGAACAGGGGGATCAATATCGAACAAATCCTGAAACCGTAAAACAGCAGCCTGACGCTCATGACGCGAAGGCAATGGAATGTTGATCTCCTTGAACAGGGGGTTGCCCTGATACAGAATCGGCGGCAGGACCGTAAGCCCCTGACAGATGAACACGACGATGCTCTGGACCACGGCCCCACCATTACCTGCAATCGGGTAAAGCCCGGGGTCTCCATCCCGTATCGCCTTGCCCATGCGAAGCAGCCAACCCCGCTCTGTCTCGGTCAGCGCATTGTTCTCGCCAAACAGCAGGTGAGACCAGTCGATCACAAACGCTACCGGATCAGGACGCGCCTTCAGCATGGCCCGGGACACTACTGCCAAAAAGTCGTCTGGCGTCACCATCATTGCCCCCCCTTGCTCTCGCGCCTGGGGGGTACGAACGGTCCGCGAAGGCTCCCCAAAATCGTACGCAACCCCCTCAGCCGTCACATCCCGTTCCACAGCAGAACTGGCCAGATCTCGCCATGTTCGGGGAGCAACACCGGAAACACCGGAGACACGGTCCCAAAAAACGACCTCACGAAAGCCGCGCGTCTTCAGCAGGCGTTCGACCACAGCAGGAACCGTTTCCCAAGCACCGTCCATCCCACCGGAAGAAAGGAAACTATCACCCACATTCCCATGAAGGATGATCCCACGGCGAATGCCACTTTCGCGACGGAAGGCTTCCTGCCAGAAAGAATGTTCTCCAGTCATTTACCTGCTCCTCCGTTTGGTCGGTTGCGGGACGGCGTCACAGCTCCTGTCGTCCGGGTTACGCCACAGAACCCTTTCATCGGAAAGATTGATTCCATAAACAGACTGAATAGCAGGAATGACTTGGTCAATATCGGCTTTGCACTCACTGCCACGATAGCGATCAAATTTGTAGACCACCTCCCTGTTGAGACCAATGCGAAACTCGGCCTGAGACCCTGCGGGCTTGCGTCCCCGGATCAGGACCTCATCAGTATCGCCGTCCCGGATAAGCCTGGGGCCGTCCACCTGAAAACCAGCATCTACCATAGTGTTGACTACGGCGCGAACCATCTCGCGCCGTACCGATTCATCGATACAGCAGGAGTCCACCTCGGCCATCAAGGCCGGAAGCATGCTTTCAACTTCCTCTGCGGGAAGCCGTCGCAGCCCATCAAGCCGCTCCTTAAGATGCTGGGTTTTCTCTCCAGTAATAGAGTCGATCCTTTCGGCAAGCGGGCGAAGAAACTCCTCGACAGCTGCCTGCCGGGACTCCCTGTGCACCTGCTCTCTCTGATCGCGGGCCTCCCTCTCGAATCGGATACGAAGTTCATGAAGCGACGATCGAAGGCCATCCAGGGACACCGCACCATCTTCTCCCAGCAGATTGCCCCGAAGGGCCAGAAGCTCCGGACGTGCGAGAGAAAGCGCGAGCCGGTCACCCCAAGCCGAAAGCTCGTGCTGCCAAAGCAGCTCCGCCTCCTGCCGGACATGCCGTTTGCGTTCGGCCTCCCGCACGGCGGCTTCCCTTGCGGCCTGCTCCTCAGCTTGCCGCACCTCGAGGTACTTCTTTCGAACATTTGCCCCAAGCTCGAGCAGACCTTTTACCCTCGTCCAAAGGGTCGCGCACAGACCCCTGGCCAGAACTGGATCAGTCTCAACCAGCACAGACAGGCGATGGAGCTCGATTTCAGCTTCGTTGAACTCCTCCGGAATATACTGTACAAAATCACGTTGCAGCACCTGATCGAGAGATCGTCTCATGACTGAAAGCAGGTTACTGGCGCTTGCCCGGGCCTGCTCACGAATCAGTTCCTGCTGACGTTGCTGTTGAAGCTCCCACTGAGCCTGGCTCATATGACTCACTTTCTTTTGCCTCCTTTGCCTTTAGCAGAAGAACCTTTCCCTGCATTCAGGTATTCACCAGGACTCATGACACGAACACCAAAGGACACAGCCTTTGCCCGTAGATTATTGTCACCGCTGACAAGAATCACATCATTCAGTTTGTAGTAGCCCGCCGTCGCCAGGATTTGATTGTCTACTATCCCAGCATCAAGGCCACCCAGAAGGCGACGAACAGTATCCTCGTCCAGATTCTGAATGCGCCAGGAAAATTTCTCACTAACAAGCAGGCGGTTAGCCGCACGCACTCTCCCCGCCTTGCGTTGATCGCCGGAGTTCTTCAGCCGCTCCAACTCATCAAAAACCGGGGCGGGAATGACAAGAACATCGCTTTCGTTCACCGAAAGTGCCGTTACCCTGTCGTCCATAAGCGCATTACTATCCAGCACCACGACTCGACGCCCCTCCTCTTCACGAGGAGCGAATCTACTGCTGACTACATCAAGCCACTCTTCCACTTCACGTCTCAGGCGTGTAAGCTGCGAATTCTCATAATGTGAATCAGAAACAGGGTTACGGAAAACAAGCCGATCAGGATGAGTTACATCAAGCCACTTAAGGGCGGCATTCAAAGCAGAGGGTGTGACCGAACGAAAATCAAAATCACCAGACTTCACCTGATGAATATTAAGCAGCCCAATATCGCGATGCACAGCCTTATACGCACGAGACAGTTCAATCATAATTTTCGCGTACGCATGAGGACCATAAACAGAACCAGAAACATCTCGTCCAGAAGATATGACCGAAATCCATTCGTTCAGAATACTCTCCTTGAACATTTTTACCGGGATATCAAACCCCTCTCCTGCAATGAAACGAAACATCTTGATTTCTTCAACATTGGAAATCCGATCGCAGCATTCGACGAGTGCCTCCATGACGCTCGCCTCCCTTCTAAACCCGATCTTCTCAAGATCGAAAACAACCCCCTTTATTAACTCAATCGAATACTTTGGGTAGCCATTAATGGAAATACATCTTTCAAGCGCAACATTCATGGCATTACTCCAGTCCTCGATCCAACGCAATTGCTCATTACCTTTCAATCGCCTCATCCATGAATAGAACCCCTTTGCGCTCTCGACAAAGCCAAGAACTCCCCCCGAAGACGCTGGAATCTGGTCCTGCCATTTCCAGATAGCTCTCGCCCCCCCTTTCCACAGGGAAGTCAGGGCCAATTCAGCTTCGTTTCCGCCTCCAATAAGTCGCCCGTCAATCGAACGACCAAGTTCAATCCATAACGGAGCAGAGCGGCAGTCACCTGCATCAACAAATACCTCCACTTGACGTGGCTGCCCACCCCAGTACAGCCAGACCACCCCCTTCAGCTCAAGACGGGGTTCCGTTGTGCCGTTCTCAATATATATACCCGACAACCCTGCAGGAAAGGCACTCTCTGGTACACCAACCCCAAGAAAAAGCCCCTCGTCACCAGTTCGTTCCTGAACATAACCGGCATATGGATGATTTTTCTCCCTGACAAGAATCTTGACCGTTGCAGAGGTTCTCTCAAGACGCGTCTCATCGGTGCATGCATAAAAGGATCGGCCACCTGGCGGGTCCGCGCGGTTACCTTTCAACACTGTTGTCAGCAACGACACCGACCGGGCATCACGCACTGCTGCATGCCCCAGATCTGGCAGTACAGAAACGTTACCTGAGCAGACTGCGGGGCCGATGATATGGTTCCAGACGAACTCGGGATCCATACGCTCGAGCCAGCTATCCAGGGCTCTGTTTTTAGACTTGAGCGACATAGTACCGTCACTGGAGCACATCAGTGTCAGCTCATGATTCTCAGGGCGAACTTCCAGAACACGGGATTCGATTTTACCTATTACTGTGTTCTCGCTTATCCACTCATGCCTTTCTTCCTTAAGCATCGCTCGCACAGCGGCCGACTGGTCTGACGGATGGAGTTCGTCTACAAAAGTCTCCCATCGTCTCTGTCCATCTTCCGCACCAGTACCAGAATTAATATCGATTTGCGTAGGTGCAGAGATATGACGTGCTCGTCCCACCAGCTTCCCAGTCAGTGGTGAATAAACATGCCATACCTTTTGATACTTGGGCCTGGAGGGAAGCTGTCCGGTCTTCAGGAACTTCCGACCTTCATCTGTCAAGCCAAGGTGCTTCAATGGGCATTTTTCCACTGAACCACCTGATTCAAAGCGGATCATCTGGACTGTAGAGATCTCCTCCATGGCCGCCTTCAGCACACCATCCGTAGAAGAAACCCCGAGCTGGCTCTCAAAAATTTCACATACAGACATCCCTGACATGACCTCATGGCGCTGAAACTCGCTAATGAGTTTCAGTGCCATGCTTTCGAAAACAGTTGGACGACGAATCGTTCTGTACTCTACACTGGACTCCACCACGTAGTGAGGAATTTCAACAGAAAAAGAACCCAGCTTCGTATCCATGATGCATGTTCTCTTCGTTCAGGGGAGATTATTTATTTTTGTTCTGCGCTGGAACACGCATGAACCTGGAAGCAGGGATCAGACGTGCGCTACGGTCAAGACTATCGAGAATGCGCTTGTAGACAGGCTGCTCTGTTGTCACTCCACCATCCATATCGGGAAGGCGAATGTTGTAGGATTCGCACGTGCTTCTTGCTCCGAAGACGATCAGCAGTTCCTGCGCACGCGAAAAGGCTACGTTTATGAACTCAAATCTTGCCACGTTGGCGGAACTCGCCCGACGCCTTCGGGTATTACCCATAGCCTGGCGATCGATGCCATCATTGCGAACCATGCTGACAAGAATGACTGGCTTCTCCTTGCCCTGATAGCGGATGACCGTGTTCACTTCTACTTCCAGACATGAGAACTTCCCATCTGGCCGGACCTTCCTGATTTCCTCACGGATCAGGCGGCATTGACGGGCATAGAACGACACTACGCCAACCTGAAGACGATTGTTATTTGTGTAGCCCACCTGCGCTCCCTGTTCGTCCAGCAAACAGAGTGTATGTGCAACAAGTTGTGCCTCCAGACGGTTGCTGCGCAAGGGCCTGTCATGTTCATCCACATCCTCTCTATGCTGCTTTCCAGCGAGGTTTCTAGTGGTATCTACCCATAGCACATGATCACCCTCATGAACTACGCGCTGCTTCTCGACATCCGGGATGTCTCTTACCGGCCGCGACATGTCCTTTTTTACCAGTTCATTATTGTCATCTCGAGCAGGCGAAACAATTACTCTGCCACCTATGTCCCTGAGCGTTATTCCATGATTTCGGTCATAGTTCGGATACTCAAGTCCACACTTGAGACGATGCTCATAGAAGTGGTTGACCATCGCCATGATCTGCGGATGCATGCGAAACTGGATTTCCAGCCTTTCCTTGATGCTGTCATGCGCCTTTTCAAAATGCTCTCTGAAAAGTGATGCGGTGACCATCTTTTCAAACTTCCTGAAGTTTTCCCGGGTCAGGGCCGTCCTGCGTTCTTCAGACTCGCCCTCCTGCGCGTCAACAGCGTCACTGAACGATTCGGCGTCCATACCCTCCTGGAACAGAGGGGGCAACTGGCGATGATCCCCCACAAGAACGGAACGACTGGCCCGCATGAGTGGCAAAAGCAATTCCGGCGGGGTTGCCTTGCTCACCTCATCGATGATCGCGACGTCGAAGGTGGTTTGGTCGGCATTCTCCAGAGTTCTCTCGCCCTCGTTACAAGTGACGCCAACGACATTGCAGCTGGCAATGTATGCATCCTTGCAATGCTCCCAGTCTCTGAGAGCCACGCCCGGTTGCTTCAGCAATTCATGCCATTCAACCAGAACCGGCTCCCATACATTGCGTTCCTGATTTGCGTCCTGCTGTCGTTCAAGAAGATCCCTTTTCTCATCCTCAAGACGCTCTATCGTTCGAATCAGTATCCCTTCTACCTCAGCCCTGGTGTCGTACTGCGATGCGTGCCCCTCGAGAACCGGAGACTCAAGCATTTCCCTCACACGGTTGCGGCGAGACTCCAGGCGTTTTTCGGCCTTTTCGAGGCTTTCTTCTGCCTCCCTGACGCGTTCTTCGCAACTTCTGTATTCACTCTCATCTACGGGTGGAGCCGCACATTTTTCGATGGCATCTTCTACGTGAGCGACATGCTCGGAGATGCGTTCTTCTATTGACTTCTGAAGCACCTGAATGGCAACCACTCTGTCATTCAGCCAATTTACGACAACAGCTTCATGGCCAGGAGAAGCTCCTGTCAAGGCACTATCTGCGTCAGAGAACAGTCTTTGATACACACCCCCATCAATACCTGAAGCCCTCTTCAGAGACTTCTTTTCATTGATTAAGTTTTTCAACCTTGATATGCCGTACTCAGTATCAGGATCAATCTCTTGTAGTTCTTTTTCGATTTGTTCAAGTCTGTTGACGGACTCTGGATGCAGATGTTCTCCTCTTTCAATATCAGCTGCGTCACGCTTCATCGTGGCAAGGAAGATTTTAACTTCAAACCAGCGCCCTAGGAGCCCCTTAAGTATTTCGCCCTGGTCATCAGGACGGGACTCCCATCTGGTGCGACTGAATGGCAGTTTTACATTTACATCCTCAAGACGAAACAAGGAGTCAGCAAGACGGGGAGAGCATGACGGCATCATGATCCAGTCGACACCAAGAATATCCCTGTCTCCTTTGAGGCCATCAAGCATGCTCTGCAGTGCATTTCTGCGTGCCTGCGCTCTCTCCTGCTCCTTCTGCGCGTTTATAATGCCATCCTGGGATTTTTTCAGGTCTGCGTAACGTTCCGCACGCTCTTTTTCCTTGTAAATCAGACTCGCCTTTGCCTCTTTTATGTTGTCATTAACAAGGTTTGCGTTGGCAAGCCATTGATCGACAGATTTCAGGCGATCATCCTGGGTTTTCCAGTATTCTAGTCTCCCTCCCGTGTACGCTGCCAACGATTCATAGTATCTGGCAAGGGACGCCGATTCCACAAACGACTTTCCGTCATCTGATACTCGACGAACATCACGCGCGAGACGAATCACGCGCATGCCCGGATGCGCTCCCAGGCGGTCCATTGCGTTGTCAACCGCCGTGTGAGCCTGACTTGCAAGAATGACACGATTGCCCTTGCTGGCAAGCTGCAGTACAGCCTCTGCGATCACGGTAGTTTTTCCGGTTCCCGGCGGTCCCTGAACGAGGCACAGTTCAGGCGCACTGATAATTTTTTTTACTGCATTCTTCTGGAATTCGTTCAGATCCTCCCTGTACCAATTGTCTGGTTCGATCAGTGTTTCAGGAATCCACGCCTGCGATGCATCGAACAGGTAGGTGGACAGGTATGGCGCAAGACCTCCCTGGTCCTTCAGGAGATTGATTGATCTTTCATGGCGATTTACCAACGCCATGTCGCCTGCCAGGGACAGCGTGAGAAACCCCTGCGCAGGGATCCTGTCAATGATGAGCTTTCGCCTTTCTTCTCCGCCGTCTGCGTTCTCAAGATCGTTTATATCTTCTTCTGAAAGAGAAACGATCAACTCTGAGCGAACGGGGTTTGACCACGCACATTCCTGTATCTTTCCTGCTGCTTCTGACGTTCCCAGACGCTCCAGAGCCCCCAGAGCAACGCCCCTTGGCAGTTTGTTTATTTTTGTTTCGCTACCAGCTTTGTAGTTCCAGCTGTCCATTGAGGCTTCAAGTCCCTGTACCATTACGTCCTGGCGTGACAGGAAACTGTATGAATTCCTCAACGTCTCTTTGTTCTCCGCCACGACGACAAACACGATCATGGAACCCTTCCCGTTCTCTGACCACGAACGTCCAGTGTAGCGAATTCCCCTCGCCCTTTCCTGAATCAGGTTTCGCTTCCATTGCAGATAATCCGCCCATCCGTCAAGCTTTTTTCCTGTTGCGTAGGCAATTGGAGGAAGGTCTCGCGCAAGCTCTTGCGTCAGAGCATTATTTTCACTTGCTCGTCTGTGGACGGGATTGTTATCGAAGTCGCATACGATGACATCCAACTCACGCTCATAGCTCTGCAGTGGAACGTCCGCAGTTTCGTATATGTCCTGGATCTGCAACCTTGGCATGCGCGCCTGGGTTGGCCAGTATCCCTTGACTGCCAGCGAAACACCACTCCGGAACGGCCAGTGCCCGCCCTTCTCCAAAGGCCGCAATGCCAGTGTTATGTTTCTTTCGGGATTGTTTCTGTAGCTAAGATTCGCCGCGGCATAAGTCATGGGAATGCCATCCGGAAACAGCAGTTCCACCAGCCGGGTGATCGGGTCCTCTGCCGCTTTCAGCCAATCCCTGAACGTACGGTGACGCCGTTGCAGGAGTTCGACCTTTTTCTTCAGGCGCTCCCGAGACTTTTCATCAACCTCAACATACAGATTGGCCATGGCGCAGCCCCCTTGTTTGCGAACCCGTTACACATCCGTACCGGGAACCCCGGTGACGGACAGCGCTTTTCGCAGGAAACGATAGGGGCTGCCTCTGATTACGTCGAGGAACTATGTCACGATTGGTTTGTCGCCATGGGACGAATGGCCTATTTGGGGATATTGCAAATCAGAATGGCTTTTGTTTGTAATTTACCAGTAACGCCTCTCCCAGCCGGCCGGCATCTTCCAGAATGGCCTGCTGCTGCTCAGGCGTGACGGCGGCGGGGCTGTATTTGCAGAGAATGGCAGCAACGCCTTCGGGGTCGTGACCATGACGGGCGATGCTTTCGACCAGGGTTCGACGCTCGATGTCGGGCCAGTTCACCCGGTCGGGAGATTCATGGGCGTTCAGGGCCTCCTGCGCCTGTTCCCAGAAAATATGGGCTGGTCCCCCGGCACGTTCGAGGCTGGGCAGCATGGCCAGACGGCGCTCGTACTCGTCAGCGGCAAGCCTCGCTTCGGCAGATGTCAGGGCATCGGAACCATGAGCGGCGTCGCCAAGCAGGCGGGAGATGGCCAGGGCATAGTTGTCGATGAAGAAGCTGACGTAAGGGGCGTAGTCGCCGGTTTCGTAGTAGTGGACGGTGGCGCGCTGGTAGCGGTCGATCAGTGAGTCGTGGAAGAAGAGGGGCAGAACGTTGCCCTGTACCAGGGCTGCGGTCTGCATCAGACGGGCGGTCCGCTTGTTGCCGTCACGGAAGTACTGCAGGTAGGCCAGGTTGCAGTGCAGGTAGATGGCCCGCTCGAAGGGGTCGGTGTAGCGGCTGGCTTCGGGTAGGATGAAACGGATTTCGGTACGCAGGCGCGCGGGGTCTGCAGGCGGGTCGTAGGAGGAGCCGCCAATGGTGACGTGCGTGGTGCGAACGATGCCCTGTTCGTGCACGGGCAGCAGATCCTTCATGAGGATCTTGTGGAGGTCGCAGAGGTAGTCCAGGTCCAGGCGGGAGTCGGGTTCGATGGCCATGACCCTGGCAAAGCCATCCCGAAGGTTGACCAGCATGATGGCATCGGAGAAGCGCTTGCCACCGGCAGTGACACCCAGACGCAACAGATTGTCGGTGTCGATGCGGTCGTAGGTGTTACCTTCGATTCTGGCGGAGGTGAAGACGAAGTCGACCGCCATTTCTTCGTAGTTACGCGTATCGGCGCGAAACTGCGCCAACGGAAGACGTGCCGCCAGATGGTACAGCCGCTGGCGGTCTGTATCGGACAGGATGGGGCGGTGGGCTACGAAGGATGGATCGGATTGCATGATGGCCTGCCAATCCGTCAGGGCAAAAAAAACCGCCAGACGGGCGACGTGCACCGGACGCTGGCGGAACCATTGTTTGAATGGGTTTGAAACTGGAGCGGGCGACGAGTCTCGAACTCGCGACCTCAGGCTTGGGAAGCCGGCGCTCTACCAACTGAGCTACGCCCGCACGGGGCGCATTGTACGATGGTTTTGGGTTCCGTGAAAGCGCCGGAACAGGGAGAAGACATGCAGAATGAGCAGGAGGACCGGGGCGGGACGCAGGGCTTTCCCCTGAAGCCGGTGCTGGCGCTGCTGACCTCGATGGTCGCACTGGCACTGGGCACGTCGCTGGCCAAGCAGCTGTTCCCGTTGATTGGCGCGCAGGGTACGACGACGCTGCGGCTGGGGTTCTCGGCGCTGGTGCTGCTGCTGGCCACGCGCACCTGGCGGCACCGGCTGCCACGGCAGGACTGGTGGGTGGTGCTGCGCTACGGGGTGACGCTGGGGGTGATGAACCTGATGTTCTACATGGCCATCCGGACGATTCCGTTCGGGGTGGCGGTGGCCATCGAGTTCTGCGGGCCGCTGGCGGTGGCGCTCTTTTCGTCCCGCCGCAGGATCGATTATCTGTGGATTGCCTGTGCCGTGGCGGGGTTGCTGCTGCTGTTGCCCATCCGGGGAGCAGCGGGCTCCCTGGACCCGGCGGGGGTGCTGTTTGCCCTGGCAGCCGCCACCTGCTGGGCGGGCTACATCATCTTCGGCAAGCGGACCCAGCATCTGCATGCGGGCCGGACCGTGGCGCTGGGCGTGGCGACCGGCGCACTGGTGGTGGCGCCGGTGGGGCTGGTGCACGCGGGGACATCCCTGTTTGCGCCGCAGGTGCTGCTGGTGGGACTGGGGGCAGCGGTGCTGTCCAGCGCGATTCCGATGTTTCTGGAGATGAAGGCGCTGCGGGGGCTGCAGGCCGGTACCTACGGGGTGATGACCAGTCTGGAGCCGGCCCTGACGGCGACGATCGCGTTCGTGACGCTGGGTGAGTCGCTGACCTGGGCACAGTGGGGGGCCATCGTGCTGACGGTGGTGGCAGCCATGGGCAGTGCGCTGACCGGGCAGCGGCCGTGAGGCTGCATGCACCAGCCCCGGATCGCGCGGGTGCATCGCGGCAGGGGTTGAGCCGCGGTAAACTGGCAGGCTGCAACCATCTCGGCGCCGTTGTCTGCGTCGATTCCGCGCCGTTCGTCCTGATCCTGCCCGGGAAGGTGCCATCAGGGGGTCCGGCGCGTACCATGGGCATGGTCGCTCCTGCGCACGCAGACGCTGGTCCGGGTCCAGGTCCGGGTCCAGGTCCGGGTCCAGGTCCGGGTCCAGGTCCAGGTCCGGGTCCGGGTCCGGGTCCGGGTCCGGGGTCATTGTGCCCCTTTCCAATCATTCCTCCTCCGCATGAAATCGCTGTTCAACTGGTTTGAAAACCGGATCGATCCGTATCCGGACGAGACGCACCGCATCCCGAACAAGGGGCTGTGGGGCTTCGTGGTGGCCTCGCTGCAGGGTGTGCGGCGCTGGCTGGTGCTGCTGTTCCTCACGGTGGCGGGCATCGGGGTGGTGGAGGCGCTGCTCTTTCAGTGGATGGGCTTTCTGGTGGACTGGATCGGGCGCTATACGCCCGAGACACTGTTTGCCGAGCGGGGCGGCGCGCTGACCCTGATGGTGCTGGTGCTGGTGCTGAGTCCGCTGCTGACGCTGCTGTCGTCGTCGCTGCGCTTCCAGACGCTGCAGGGGGTGCTGCCGATGCGGCTGCGTTGGCGCTTTCACCGGCTGATGCTGGCGCAGAGCCTGAGTTTCTATCAGGACGAGTTTGCGGGCCGGGTGTCGGCCAAGGTGATGCAGACGGCGCTGGCGGTGCGCGAGGTGGTGATGACCTTTGCGGACATGGCCACCTATGTTGCGGTGTATTTCCTGACGAGTTCGGTGGTGCTGTGGCAGTTCGATGCCTGGCTGCTGGCGCCGTTCCTGCTGTGGATCGTGCTGTTTTCGGCCACGATGTGGTTCACGGTGCCGAAGCTGGGCCGGCTGGCGGCGGCGCAGGCAGATGCGCGGGCGCTGATGACGGGGCGCATCACGGATGCCTACAGCAACATTGCGACGGTGAAGCTGTTTTCGCACAGCGAACGGGAGTCGGGGTATGCGAAGTCGGCCATGGAGGAGTTCATGGTGACGGTACATGCGCAGATGCGCTGGGTGACGCGGCTGGAGGTGATGTCGCAGACGGTGAACATGCTGCTGACCGGCGGCACGGCGGCGGTGGGGCTGTGGCTGTGGCACCAGGGCCAGGCCAGTGCGGGGGCGGTGGCAGCGGCCACGGCGATGGCGCTGCGCATCAACGGACTGTCGCAGTGGATCATGTGGCAGTCGGCGCAGCTGTTCGAGAACATCGGCACGATCCGCGACGGGATGAACACGCTGACCCGGCCGCACACGGTGCTGGACAAGCCGGGGGCGCCGGCACTGGAGGTGACGAAGGGCGACATCTGCTTCGATCATGTGAGCTTCTCGTATGACGAGGGCAGCGAACGTGCGCACCGGCCGGTGCTGGAGGATTTCTGCCTGAACATCAAACCGGGCGAGAAGATCGGTCTGGTGGGGCGTTCGGGCGCGGGCAAGTCGACCATCGTGAACCTGCTGCTGCGTTTCTATGATGTGCAGCGCGGGGCCATCACCATCGACGGGCAAAACATTGCGGATGTCACGCAGAATTCGCTGCGCGCGCAGATCGGGATGGTGACGCAGGATACGTCGCTGCTGCACCGGACGGTGCGCGACAACATCCTGTACGGCCGGCCGGATGCCACCGAGGCCGACATGATCGAGGCAGCACAGCGGGCGCAGGCGGACGATTTCATCGCCGGCCTGAAGGATCCGGAGGGCAACACGGGTTACGACGTGCAGGTGGGCGAGCGTGGCGTGAAGCTGTCGGGCGGGCAGCGCCAGCGGATTGCCATTGCGCGGGTGATGCTGAAGAATGCGCCGATCCTGCTGCTGGACGAGGCGACGAGCGCGCTGGACTCCGAGGTGGAGGTGGCCATTCAGGACAGCCTGAACGAGCTGATGAAGGGCAAGACGGTGATTGCCATTGCGCACCGGCTCTCCACCATCGCGGCCATGGACCGGCTGGTGGTGCTCGACAAGGGGCGCATCGTGGAAGAAGGCTCGCACGCCGAGCTGCTGGCACGCAACGGGCTGTATGCGCGGCTGTGGGCCCACCAGAGCGGCGGGTTCCTGCCGGAGCATGTGGTGCTGGATTGAGCATGGACCGGGGCTGCGGAAGCACACCGGCGTGGCATGCTGCCGGCCTGGGTGGAACGGCTTTGACGTGGTACGGTACCTCCGGCCGGACCGGATTGGCCAGCACCAGATGAAGGTCCCGGCAGCAGGGACCGTGCTGCGGTGGAACCGGGACAGGCGCAAAAAGCAGAACGTGGCGGGAAGAGCTTCCCTATAATTGCGCGCCAGTCCCCCGGTGCATCAGCCTGATCGATGCACCGGCCTGATGGCCGCCCTCCGGTGGCGTCACGCGCCTTCCGGGGGCAGCCTGCGCCCTGCGGCGGTTCTGCCCCGGGGTCCGCAGGGCACGAAGTGGCCCACCCCTTCCCTCTCTGTCCGTCATATGAACCAGCATTCCCAACACACGCCGGACGCACAGGATGCGTCCCCATCCCCTGCGCCCGACGAGGCGCTTTCGCGGGCGACGGTGATTGCCGCCCGGCCGCTGCGCCCGCTGCCGGCGCTGATCTTTGCCAGCCGCTGGCTGCAGCTGCCGCTGTATCTGGGGCTGATCGTGGCGCAGGCCGTCTATGTGGAGCACTTCCTGATGGAGCTGTGGCATCTGGTCATGGCCGCCTTCGGGGACCAGCATGCGCTGGATGCGCTGGTGACCAGCATCGGCTACCGGTCGGATGTGCCGGTGACGAAGATCAACGAGACGGTGATCATGCTGGTGGTGCTGGCGCTGATCGACGTGGTGATGATCTCGAACCTGCTGATCATGGTGATCGTGGGCGGCTACGAGACCTTCGTGAGCCGGATGGATCTGGAAGGGCACCGCGACCAGCCGGAGTGGCTGAGCCATGTGAATGCGTCGGTGCTGAAGGTGAAGCTGGCAATGTCGATCATCGGCATCAGCTCGATCCACCTGCTGAAGACGTTCATCAACGCCGACAACTATTCGGACCGGACGCTGATCGCACAGACGGTTATCCACCTGGCTTTCCTGGCCTCGGCCATGGCCATTGCCTATACCGACAAGCTGATGTCGTCGGCGTACAAGCAGGACGGGCATCACTGAATCTCCCTTCGGGGGTCATTCGCGTCCCGTCTCTTTCCTTCCCGGCCGCCCAGGGGGCACCGCTGCCGATGGACGGCAGCGGTGCAGGCGGTGGCAGATGCCGAGGCGCTCAAACTCTTCCTGCAACGCTGGCTGCCGTCGCTGCTGATGATGCGTGACGTGCTGGGCGCACGGCTGCTGTGGACGGTAGCCGGCTGGGTAGCCCTGGTTGGTGTGCTGGCCGGGCTTGTTGCATACTGGGTCTGACAGCGGAGGTTCCGGCTTGGGCGAGCCCCCTGCAGGGATGCCCGGGCCGGGATCCGTAACGCGCGGGGCGGGTATATGCAGGGTATCTGCAGGCAGGCGCCAGTTCCCGTTGCCGTGGACTGGCTGGCACAGTGGCGGATTCTGGCCTGGTATCGATACAGGTTCAGGTTCGGGAGCCGGGCCGGACGGACCAGTGGTGGCTGGCATGAGGAAAGATCGAGATGGACATCATTCTGAATGGTGAGACACACCGGACGGCGGCAGCCACGCTGGCCGAGCTGGTGACGGAACTGGGCTATGCGGGCAAGCGCATTGCCATCGAACGCAACGGCGAGATCGTGCCAAAGTCACAGCACGGCGCCACGGCGCTGGCGGCTGGCGACCGGCTGGAGATCGTGGTGGCGGTGGGGGGCGGCTGAGGCTGCCGGAGGCATCGTTCGCCGGTACAGGGCGCGTCATGGAATCACGCGTCCCTGTGTCGGCCCCTGCCGTGTGCTGACGGAGCGCCGGGCAACCGCATCCGCCGGCATGAGGGCATGCACCGGGCGCATGTCGTGCATGGCCCGGGACATGCGTGGGCGCCGGGGCGGGTACCATTCATGATCTGGATGGATCGGCCGATGCCGGCACGCCGTCATGGCCCCTGGACCATGGAAGTCCCTGACCCACGGAAGCCCCTGGACCACGGAGAGCCCGGACTCGCGGGAAACCCATGATGCACCACGGGCGTCCGGTTCACCATCCCTCCCTCAAACACGCTTTGGAGAATCTGGCATGAACGACACGGTTGCCCCTGATCCGCTGGTCATTGGTACGCGCACCTTTTCTTCGCGGCTGCTGGTGGGAACCGGCAAGTATGCGGATTTCGACGAGACCCGCCGGGCCATCGATGCGAGCGGCACCGAAATCGTGACGGTGGCCATTCGGCGCACGAATATCGGCCAGAACCCGGGCGAACCGAACCTGCTGGACGCGGTGCCTCCCAGCCGCTTCACCATCCTGCCCAACACGGCGGGCTGCTACACGGCCGAAGATGCCGTGCGCACGCTGCGACTGGCCCGCGAGCTGCTGGACGGCCATACGCTGGTGAAGCTGGAAGTGCTGGGCAATGCGAACAACCTCTTCCCGAACATGCCGGAGACGCTGGCGGCCGCCCGTACACTGGTGAAGGAAGGTTTCGAGGTGATGGTGTACTGCAGTGACGATCCGATCCAGGCGCGGATGCTGGAAGACATCGGCTGTGTGGCGATCATGCCGCTGGCCTCGCTGATCGGCTCGGGCATGGGCATTCTGAACCCCTGGAACCTGAAGCTGATTCTGGAACAGGCGAAGGTGCCGGTGATCGTGGATGCCGGTGTGGGCACGGCATCGGACGCGACGGTGGCGATGGAGCTGGGCTGCTCGGCCGTGCTGATGAACACCGCCATTGCCAAGGCGCAGGACCCGGTGCTGATGGCCCGCGCCATGAAGGCGGGCGTGGAGGCGGGCCGCATGGCGTATCTGGCCGGACGGATGCCACGCAAGTATTATGCGGCTACGCCGTCGTCGCCCACCGAAGGGCTGCTGCCGAGCGTGAAAAACTGAGTGGCAGGCATGAAGGGCGGAGCGCCCGGTGTACTGCGTCTGGCTGAAACCAGACCCACCCTGCCAGTCTCAGCCCTGTTCTGCTACGCTTTTGGGCCGCCTGACGGTTCTGCCCGATCACCTTCCCGACACTGAAGCCCCATGACTTCAATGCCTGCCGATTCTTCTTCCCTGCCCTCTTCTGCCGATTTTTCCAGAACGGATGCTGCCCAGCAGGCTGCCTCGGATGCAGTGCCACAGTCTGCCGGAGCGGATGCTCAAGGGGCTGCCGAACCCACCGGATCCGTCGAAGACGCGGCCCGGCAGGCGGCAACCACGCGCGCTCCCTCCATCAGCCCCAACAGCAAAGACACCGGCAGCGAGCCGCCCCGGCGCGGCATCCGCACCTATGTGTTGCGGCGTTCGCACTTCTCGGCCGCGCAGCGCGATGCCTGGGAGCGACTGATGCCGGTGTTCGGTCTGCCCTTTGCAGCGCGGACGCTGGACTATCCGCAGGTGTTCGGCCGCAGCGCGCCCGTGGTGCTGGAGATTGGCTTTGGCATGGGAGACACGACGGCCGAGATTGCCGCGGCGGCACCGGACGTGGATTTCATCGCCATCGATGTGCACACGCCGGGCGTTGGCGCGCTGCTGAAGCTGGTGGAGCAGCTGGGGCTGACCAATCTGCGGGTGATCGAACATGATGCGCAGCAGGTGCTGCGGCAGATGATTGCGCCGGGGTCACTGACCGGCATTCATGTGTTCTTCCCGGACCCGTGGCCAAAGGCGCGGCACCACAAGCGCCGGCTGATCCAGACACCCTTCGTGCGCGAGCTGGTGGCGGCACTGCGGCCGGGGGGCTACATCCATCTGGCCACCGACTGGCAGGATTATGCGGACCAGATGGCAGAGGTGCTGGCGGAGATTCCAGCACTGGTGGCCGAGCCGGTACGGCCGTTTGAAACCACCTCCCTGCCCTGCCCGCGGCCCTCGACGCGCTTCGAGCGGCGCGGGGAGCGGCTGGGGCATGGGATTACGGATTTGGTTCGGTATCGGGTGGGGTGAGGTGTGAGGCCCGGGGGATCGTGATGCCGGAGGAATCGGGCAGAGTGAGTGCTGGCCAGTGGCTGTGCGTCAAAATCAGGGATGGGCGCTGAATCGCAGCACGTCTGGACCTTCATACCGGGCGTAGACCTGACAGTGAGGGTCAAGCTCGATCAGCCTGTGAATCCACACATCCTCATGGGCAATGACCCTTGTGATTCCCCACATCTTTGATCACATGGACATTCCCAGAACGATGTCATCAAGCCGGCGCATCCCCTTCCAGATAACCTCGTTCCCCGGTGGCCTGTCATTCTTTCTGGCCAGATAGCCGCCAAGGCGCGCCACCAGGATCACGCAGTCATGCAGCGTCTCTGGCTCAGGCACCTTGTTCTTCCAGCGTACCGTCACCAGCGCCTTCAGAGCCCGGATCTCCTGCTCCGTGAACACCACCCTCGGGTCGGCCTCGGGTTCAAGGCGATTGAGCATCGTCATCCACATCAGCCGCCATGACAGAATGCAGTACACCGCCATCAGGTTGCTCAACCGTTCTGCGGTGCGAAGCTGCGCGTCCTCGGCCTTGCAGCCCGATTTCATCACCTTGAAGAACGTCTCGATGTTCCAGCGCATCGCATACCAGTCCAGCTTCTCGATGGCCTGCTCGCGCGACTGAACCGGCAGATCCGTGATCAGCTTCCAGCTCAGGGGCTTGCGATTGAGCGGCGCGCCTCGCTCCGTGGCGTGCAGTACCGTCAGCGTCAGCTCGGGCAACTCCTTGTGCTCCTGCGGCGGCCGTATCCGCAGACGCCGATGACGCAGCGTCATGGTCGCCTCGTGCGCATGGCCCCAACGATCACGAAAGAACACCCGGTGCAGGCCCTTGACCGGCGCGTCGGCCATCTCCTCTTCCACTGTCTGCTGGCCGTTACCTGTCGGGCGATCCGTGCTGGTGCGCACCAGGAAATGTGTGCCCAGCTCCCTGGCCGCGTAAAACAGCGCGTAGATGTCGCTTTCGCGGTCCGCGATGTGCACGCATCGCCCGGACTCCGCCTGCAGCAACGCCGTGGCCTGCTGCAGCCCCTCGACCCAGCGATGACTTTCCCTGTCCTCGACACGCTTGCGCGCGGCCCTGCCTGCTGCCTGATCCTTGCTGAATTCCTGCCGGTTCCAGAACTGCAGCGCACACAGCCCCAGGGGCAGCGCATCCTGCGTGATGGCCAGACTCGCGTGCATCAGCATCCCGCAGATCCGCGTCTCCTCCTCGGCTCCCGCCAGCCTGCCCAAAAAACCCACATCCTCTGGATACAGCCGATCAAACGTGAACGAGGTTGTATCGTGCAGCACCAGAATCTGCCCCTCGCTTTGTTGCACGCGACGCCGTGTGGCCTGCAGGTGCCCCGAAATGATCGCCTGGACGTCCACCCGATCATTGGACAGCATCCGGTACGCTGCTTTCGTCGCAGCCCAATCCTCGAACGAGGACGGAATCGAGTTGGTCACATCCTTGCCGAGATGACGCATGATCTCGCCCAGGCGTGCCTTCAGACGCGCATCCGGCATCTGCGCGCCACTGATCTCTTCGTCAACCCACTGGGTACCCAGATCCTGCACTTCAACCTCTGTCCGATCTGCCTTGCCCATTGCAGCGTCCTCCGGTTCGGCTTTGCCTCGTTCTCTTCCTCTGAATTATGGGCGATTCTCTCTTGTCATGTTGATTTCATTGAGAAAGTTGTGGGGAATCACAAGGCAATGACCGGGTGCCTGAAGTACCAGCCCGGTTTTGCGATACTGTCGATGACATTGGCTATCTTTTGTTCGCCAAGCTGGCTGCTGATCAGCCAGGAAAAATCTCTGCCACCGACTGACTCGTGCTCCAAAAAGAATATCTGGGAGAAACCAGTCAGCAACAGGGCTGAACCGGACACGAGCCGGTACGAACGCTTTCCAACCAGCAACAGAAGCATCCAGCCCCCTGGGGAATCAGTTATTTCTGATTTCAAACGGACCAGAACACCCGGGCAATCAAGCCATTTTCTGTACATCGGCGACACCTCGACAAGCCTGAAAGATACTACCCCTCCTTCAACCTGTACACGCGTCCGGCAGAAAATTTCACTTTCCCTCCAACAAAGACATCATCAACATCACCCGCAGCAACACGGTCCAACATGTACTTTACGGCAAAATCATCCCCTTCTTTTTTGCGGGTCTTCGCGGATCAGTGTGGGTGCAATCGGGCGTTTTCGGGTAGTGGAGGCAGGAAACTGGCAATGACCTTGAGCCTCAGATACTCCTCATCCCGGTATCCGTAAGCACTGCGCTGAATGACCCGAATCTTGTTGTTCAGCCCCTCCACCATCCCCAGACTGACCTTGTTCTCGGGGCGGCAGTAGGCGGCAATGCCATCCCAGTGCCGCTCGATCATGTCGGCAAACTTCCTGTACGGCCCAAGACGCTGCCAGCGCAGGCTCTGTTTCCAGCGCTCGAAGAATGCCCGGGCACCGCGCTCGGTTCTGTAGCTCCACAGCTGCCCGAACGATTCCTTCAGCAGATAGGCCGTGTTCAACCGCCGATTGGCTGCCAGCAGCTTCCTGAGTGCCTGCCGGCCTTCCAGCGTCAGGTTTTCCTGCGCCGACAGCAGCGTATAGCGCTGCCCCTTGATCCACGACCTGTCCTTGCCCTGCAGACGCCTGTACTCGTCGCGCCTGACCTGATCAAGCGCATTCGAGAGATGTCGCAGGATGTGGAACTTGTCGAACACGATCTCTGCGTTGGGGGCCTTGTCGCGCACCGCGTTGCGAAACGGGCGCCACATGTCGATCACCACAAGCTCGATGCCATCGCTTGCCTTGCCCCCCAGCTGGGCAAAGAACTGCTCCACATCGGCTTGCGTGCGCCCGTTGCCGCCCATCCATATCGGTCTGCCCTGGTCCAGATCACTGACCACCACGCGATAGTCGTGCCCCTTTCTGACCGCTATCTCGTCAATGCCTATCGCTCTGGGTTTGAGCCGGCCGGCACGACGAACCTGCTCCTGCATGTACAGCTTCGACAGATCCTTCACCGTGCTGTCGTGAAGCCGCTCCAGCTCTGCCACGGCCTTGTTGCTCATGCTCGTGCACAACCTGCCGACATGCAGCGCAAAACGTTCGGTGTAGCGCGGATTCTGCGCCAGCCAGTCAAGCCGTTCTACATGCACGCCGCCGCACCCTGAACAACGTACCCGCCAGCGCTCGAACTCCAGGTACACCACCCAGCCTGCCACCCGAAGATCCCGCACACGGCACGTCCGCTGGTCGTAACGTCCCTGGCAGCGCTGCCCACAATTTGAGCAAATGGCTGTTTTTTTCGGCGTCTCAGCTGTACGACCCTCGCCTTGGGGTCTCCAAAGATTCCCTTCAACTTCGCCGATGCCACGAAGCCGGGAACGGACAAAAGCTCCCTCAGACTGCGACCTGTTTTCATGCACAGCACCTCGATCCAGTGTCGATACACGATACGACATCATCATCTGCGCTGTAAAGCCCTTGATTTCAGGCATCAAACGCCGATTTCGGCCTCCATCTCACCCACACTGATCCGCGAAGACCCCTTATTCATTGCGCTTAACTCGGAACCAAGCCGCATACAGCGCGGGCACAAAGAACAACGTCAACAGGGTGGCCACTGCCAGTCCACCCATAATGGCAATAGCCATTGGCCCCCAAAGCGCCGAGAAAATCAACGGAATCATCGCCAGGATGGCGGCCAGTGCTGTGAGTACCACCGGACGAGTACGGCGCACGGTGGCGTTGACGATGGCCTGCCAGCGTGGCTCTCCCACAGCGATGTTGCGGTCGATTTGATCGACCAGGATTACCGAGTTGCGCATAATCATGCCGGCCAGTGCAATGACACCGAGCGTGGCAATGAAACCAAACGGAACCTGGGTCAGCAGCAAAGCCAGGCTGACGCCGATCATGCCCAGCGGCGCGGTCAGCACGACCATGAACATGCGACTGAAACTCTGTAACTGGATCATCAGGAACGTGGCCCACAGAAGCAACATCACTGGCATGACAGCCTGAATGGAGGCATCAGCCTTGACGCTTTCTTCGATGGTGCCGCCAGTGTCGATGCGGTAGCCGACTGGCAACCCGTCTCGGATGTCCTGCAACATGGACTCGATCTGGCGGGACACGTCCGGCGCTTGTGCCCCCTGTACGTCGGCGCGCACGCTCAAGCTCGGCAGCCGGTTGCGCACCCACAGCCCGCCTTCTTCTATCACCGGTTCGATGATGGCCACCTGGCTCAATGGCACACTACGGCCATGAGCTGTGCGAATGGTCAGCTCGCCCAGTTTCTGTGCATCGAGGCGTTCCGTCTCCACGGCACGGGCCACTACATCAATCAATTCCGTACCTTCACGTACCTGGGTGACGATGGCGCCACTCAGCAGGGTTTGCAGAGTACGAGAAATTTCCTGGGTGTTCAGGCCCAATGCTCGAGCGCGATCCTGATCGACCATAAGGCGCAGCGCCTTGGTGCGTTCGTGCCATTGCAAGTTCACGTCACGCACATTAGGGTGTCTGCGCATGCGGTCCCGCACCCGTGCGGCGATTGCGCGCACAGTATCCGGATCAGCCCCGCGCACGCGGAACTGCACCGGGTAGCCCACGGTCGGCCCCAACTCAAGCCGGTAAACTCGGGTGCGGATATGCGGGAAAGCTCGAGGCAGACGGTCGCGCAGGTCGGCTGCCAACGCACTGGCCTGTTTCAACTCGTGCGGATAGACGATCAACTGCGCGTAGTTGAGCTTTGGCGTTTCCGGATCTAGCGACAGATAGAAGCGCGGCGAGCCGCTACCCACATAGGCGGTGAAGTCGCGCACGCGCGCATCCCTGCGCAACAGTTGCTCGACCCGCTCGGTCTCGGCCAGTGTCGCTGTATAGCTGGCACCTTCCTCCAACTGCACGTCGATGAGGATTTCCTCGCGAGGCGAGTCCGGAAAGAATTGCTGCGGTACGAACTGGATCGCTACCAGAGACAACACAAAGGCGGCTGCGGTGGCGGCCAACACGGTCTTGCGATGTGCCACGCACCAGCCGATCTTGCCGCTGAACCACTGATGGAAACGTTGATGTACATCGCCATGGCCATCACTACCATGTGGCTTGATCTCAGGCAGCAACTTGACGCCCAGATAGGGCGTGAACAGCACCGCAACCACCCAGGACACTAGAAGCGAAATAGTCACGACCCAGAAGATCGCGCCGGTAAACTCGCCGGTGGAAGACTGCGCAAACCCCACGGGCACAAAACCAGCTGCGGTGATCAAGGTGCCGGTCAACATCGGGAAAGCTGTACTGGTCCAGGCGAAACTGGCAGCCTTGAAACGGTTCCAGCCTTCTTCCATTTTCACCTGCATCATCTCGACAGCGATGATGGCATCATCGACCAGCAAGCCCAGCGCGATAATCAGCGCCCCCAGAGAGATGCGTTGCAGGTTGATCCCCATGCGCCACATGATGAAAAAGGTAATGCTCAGCACCAGCGGTACCGATAACGCCACCACGACGCCGGTGCGCAGGCCCAACGCTAACAGACTCACGCCCAAAACAATGCCTAGCGCCAACACAAAGTGGCTCAAGAACTCATTTACCGAGCGCTCCACCAAAGTCGGCTGATCGACGATCTTCTCTATAGTGATGCCGGCCGGTAGCATCTTCTGCATCTGATCCACCACCGCGTCCAGCCGCGGGCCCAGCCTCAAAATGTCGCCACCCTCGACCATCGACACGGCCAACCCGGTCACACGCTCACCGTTGCGGCGCATCGACATCTGAGGCGGGTCGATGAAGCCACGCGTGACTCTGGCTACGTCCCCCAGCCGGAAGGTGCGCCCGCTTATCTCCACGGGCGTGTTCTCGATATCGTGCACCGATTTCACAGCCCCATCTACACGGATATGGATACGTGCCCGCGCTCCCTCGACGACCCCGGCTGGCTCGACGGTATTCTGGCGGCGCAGGCTATCCAGCAACTGCATGGGAGCAATGCCCAACTGAGCCAGCCGGGCATGACTGAATTCTACGAAGAAGCGCGGCTCCTGCACGCCCAGCACAAGCACTTTGGAGACATCGGGTACTTCCAGCACACGCTCGCGCGCAGCCAGCAACACCTGCTTCATCCGCACGTCATCGAAGCCATCGGCATGGAAAGCGTAAATGGAGCCGAAGGTATCACCAAAGTCATCATTGAAGAACGGCCCCTGGATGTCTTCCGGCAAGGTGTGGCGTATATCGCCGACGCGCTTGCGCGCCTGGTACCAGCTTTCTTCTATCTGGGCCTTGCGCGTGCTGTCGTGCAGCACTAGGAAAATCGTCGCCTGCCCGGGCCGGACGTAGCTTTGTACGTAATCAAAACTCGGCACTTCCTGTAACGTGCGAGAGATCTTCTCCACCACCTGCTGCTCAAGGTCACGTGTAGTCGCACCCGGCCATGCTACGTCAATGGTCATTACCTTGATGGTCAGATTCGGGTCTTCGGCGCGCCCTAACTGGAAGTAGGCCAGCGCGCCCAGCATTAGCGACAGGAGCATGGCGAACGCCACCAGCGCACCATGGCGCAAACCCCAAGCGGACAGGTTGAATCCTTCTCTTCTCATGGCAGGCGTCCATCCCACACCCGAACCGCCACGTTGGCGTCGAGCCGATGCACGCCAGCAACGACCACGCGCTCGCCCGGCGCGACACCCCTGGCGACCGCGATGGTGTCGGTACCCATCGCGGCCAACATGATGGGCCGCAGCTCCAACTGCGTAGCATCATCCGGTAACACCCAGACAGCGGGCTGTTCACCCTGCTGGAACAACGCAGAGATGGGCAGTTGCACATGTGTACCCGCCGCACCCTTGAAACGCACAGAGGCGGTCATGCCTAGGCATGCAGCCTCGGGTAGTTCCGGCAACGCCACGCGCACACGGTAGGTACGTGTGGCGCCATCTGCCACGCTGGCAACCTCGCGCACGATTCCGGTCAGCTCCACACCCGGCAGACTGAGCAGGCGCACAGTGGCAACTTGCGCCTGGGTAAGCTGGCCGATACGGCTTTCCGACACATCGACTTGTACCTCCTGCTCACCAGTATGTGCCAATCGCAGCACGGGCGTACCAACAGCCACAACCTGACCGGCTTCAGCCGCCACGTCGGCAATAGTGCCCGCAGCCGGCGCTGTCAGCGTAGCGTACGCCAGATCGTTGCGCGCCCGATCCAGCCGACTCTGCGCGGCCCGCACCTGCGCCCTGGCCTGGATGCGCTGCGTTTGCAGCGCATCGAAATCTGCCCCTGCAATGGCTCCGGACCGTGCCAAGGCACGGTTGCGGCCAACATCGCGCTGCACCCGCGCCAGAGTGGCCCGAGCTTGCGCCAGATCGGCCTGCGATTCCTTTATGGCAAGCTTGAATGGCGTGTCGTCCAGCCGTGCCAGCACGTCACCTCGGGCGACGGTAGCACCCACGTCAGCTCGGCGTTCAACGATGCGCCCAGGCACGCGGAATGCGAGCTGACTTTCAACGCGAGGGACTAGCGTGCCCGAGAAGGTGATCCCTGCCCCCTCCATACTACCGGGCTGGGCGACGACAACGCGAACCGGGATCGCACCGGAAGCCGTCTCGGGTTGATGATCACAGCCTGCCAAGGCCGCGAAGACGGCGCCGATGAAGGTGCCAAACAGAATAGCTCGCCACATTGGAACCACGTGGTTGAGCACATGCAGGGAATGCTGGTACATGAAGGACTCTCGAAGGCTTGGGAAACAAGGCTTTGGTGAGCGAATGGTGTACCAAGACAGAATTTTGTACTGATTCGGAAGGAATATTTGAATTCTGTACCGGATAGACTAGAATAGTCAAGAGTTATTTTTCAAATCGGTACAAAAATGGCGATACGACCACGCGGAAGGCCACGTGCCTACGACCCTGAACAGGCTCTTGAATGCGCCCTGCACGCGTTCTGGAAAGGCGGCTACTCCGGTACGTCTCTGGACACGCTGGCTGCGGAAACCGGACTGAACCGGCCCAGTCTCTATGCTGGGCTGGGAAACAAGCACACCATCTACATTAAGGCAATGCGACGCTTTCAGAGGCGCGCACGAGAGCGTTTCGGCGCTGCGCTAGCATCTCAACCCGACGACCGGTCGTTCGTTGACGTGATCGCGCGGTATCTGCACGCGGTCATCGAAGTAGACGGCCCTCATGAGAGCATCGGAGTCAGTGGTTGTGCCGTGATCTCGACCGCTACGGCAGAAGCCTTGACCGATCCCGAGATACGACAGGTACTTGATGAAGTTCTGGAAGAGATGGATAGCCAGCTTCAACACTGCTTACAGACGGCTGTGGCCAACGGGATGCTTGCACCGAAGACCGACGTCGAAACACTGGCTTTTCTACTAGCTTCAACGGCCCACAGCATCGGCATTCGAGCACGCGCCGGGAAAACGAAGCAGGACATGGAAAAGCACGTGGATGCGCTGGCACGTGTCATTGGCGCCACTGTACAACCGGAGGCCACACATCGTCGCAGTCCAAGTCGACGGAAGGTATGAGGATGGAGTTCTTCTTAGAGCATATTTTGGACTCAGAAAGGAGCAGACGCTGATTCGCGTCATTTCCGCCAGCGACATGCACCGAAAGGAGCGAGCCTTTTATGAACAGAAAGCATAAGGATATCCCGGTCTTCCATGACGAAGCCGATGAACGGGCGTTCTGGGAAGCACACGACTCCACCGGGTATCTGGACTGGTCCCAGGCCAGGCAGGCCATTTTCCCTGACCTGAAACCCACGAGCAGGACGATTTCCCTGCGGTTGCCCCAGCATCTGCTGGATGCCATCAAGGTTGCGGCCAATGCGTGGGATGTGTCGTATCAATCGCTGATCAAGACCTGGCTGCACAAGAAGGTCCAGGGCAACTGCCTCGTAGCCACCCCCTTCACGTTCAGCTTCTGAACCGGCTTCGGGGCGGCGGCCAGGCCCCCACACAAGACGGACGCCGATAACAAAAGCCCCTGGCATCCATGGTCAGCTCCCGTTGCGTCAACGGGTCTGCCGGATACCGGGGCCAGCGCGGGGACAAATGAGTCCAGGGCACGTTCTGGACGATCAGCCACCCAGAACGGGGGGTAATCCAGAAGGCAGAGCGCTCTGCATCTGCCTTTCGCAGCGGCAAACGCTCATTGCGCCTTGAAGTACGCCTCCAGATCGTCGCTGCCGCCGATGTGTTTGCCACCAATGAAGACCTGCGGTGCGGTAGCACGGCCGGTGATGGCACGCACGGCCACGGTGCTGGCGTCGCGGCCCAGCACGATTTCTTCATACGACAGCCCCTTCTCTTTCAGCAGGGCCTTGGCCTTGGCGCAGAACGGGCAGCCGGGCTTGGTGAAGATGGCCACCGAAGGCGGATTCTGGTAGTCGGGTTTCAGGTACTTGAGCATGGTGTCGGCGTCGGACACCTCGAACGGATCACCCGGCTTGTTGGGCTCGATGAACATCTTCTTGACGGTGCCGTCTTCGACGTACATCGAGTAGCGCCACGAGCGTTTGCCGAAGCCCAGGTCGTCCTTGTCGACCAGCAGGCCCATGCCGGCGGTGAATTCGCCGTTGCCGTCGGGGATGAAGCGGATGTTTTCGGCGTCCTGGTCGTCCTTCCAGGCGTTCATGACGAAGGTGTCGTTGACGGAGACGCAGAGAATGCTGTCGATGCCCAGGCTTTTGAACACCGGATACAGTTCGTTGTAACGCGGCAGGTGGGTGGACGAACAGGTGGGCGTGAAGGCGCCCGGCAGCGAGAAGACGACGACCTTCTTGCCAGCAAAGAGTTCATCGGTGGAAACGTCCACCCAGGCATCGCCCTGGCGGGTGTGGAAGACGACGGAAGGAACCTTCTTGCCTTCGTGATTGGGAAACTGCATGTGTATGAAACCTCATGAGGATATGTGGAGGAGCGGGCTGCCAACCGGCGAAGAACCACGCCGGCTGCAGGAAGGAAAGGCGGACACCGATGTGCCCATATCAAGGATGCATGCTGCATGACATGGGTGCAACTGCACCAGGACCCGTACGGCCGGTGTGCCGCGCAATGAATCCCATGTCCGGGGGTGCCCTTCGGCTGCAATCGTACCAGTGATTGCAGCAGACGCCGCAGCTGGCGCGTCCCTCAGCACGTACCATGCCCTCCGTCCCGTCTGCCACGACTCCACGGCTTGCCCATGAATCCTGGTTCGCCCGCGAATCCCGGCTTATCCGTGAATCCACCAGAAGTACGCCAGCAGGCCAATGATGAAGGTAGCGGCGATGTTCAGCAGCAGCCCGGCGCGGAACATTTCACCCAGGCGGATGCGGCCGGAGGCATAGGCGATGGCGTTGGGCGGGGTGGCGATGGGCAGCAGGAAGGCGCAGGAGGCGCCACAGGCGATGATGGCAGCCAGTGCCACCCCGGGCAGCTGCAGGGCATGCGCGACCGGTATGAAAATGGGCATCAGCAGCGCGGCTGTGGCGGTGTTGGAGGTGAATTCGGTGAGCAGCAGCACGCCTGCCGCCAGCAGGAGCAGGGTGCTCACCAGATGCTGCTGGCCCATGGCCTGCACGAGGATATCGGCCAGGATTTTGCCGGCACCGGTCTGCTCCACGACGATGGCCAGCACGAGCGCCCCGCCAAAGAGCAGCAGCACGCCCCACTCGGTGTGCTGCTGTATCTGTTTCCAGCTGGCGGCACCACCCACGCACAGCACGACCACCGCCAGCACGGCCAGGACGGCATCGAGGTTCCGGATGGGGTCGGACAGGCCCAGCAGCTGCTGCAGGGGTACCGCCACCTGCCTGCCAAGCACCAGCAGCAAGGCAGCAAGCACGAAGACGATGAGGGTGAAGACACGCCTCCCCGTCAGCGGGACGGGTTCGATATCCACCCGGAAGGGAACGTTGAAGTCGGGGCGCAGCACGACCCAGAGCGACAGCACCATGGCCGGCATCAGCAGGAGGACCACGGGCATGCCGAACGTCAGCCAGTCGGCAAAGCGCAGGTCGGTCAGGATGGCCAGCAGCGCATTGGGCGTGCTGCCCACCAGGGTGCCGATACCGCCGATGCTGGCGCTGAAGGCCACGCCCAGCAGCACGAAGGCATGGAGCTTGCGATGGGTCTTTACGTCGACCTGGCCGAGCATGCCCTGCGCAAGCGGCAGCATCATGGCGGCCACGGCCGTGTTGTTGGCAAACAGCGAGATGAAGGCCGTGATGGCAAACAGGCAGCAGACGGTGAGTTTCAGGCTGCCCCGGCCCAGGCGAATGGCATGACCGGCCATCCAGAGATCGAGCTTCTGGATGTGCAGCACGGCCGCCATGGCAAAGCCACCGAGGAACAGGAAGATGGCGGGTTCGGCAAAGGACTGGAAGGCAGATCGGGTATCGAGCACGCCCAGGCCGATGGCAAACAGCGGGATCATCAGCGAGGTGACGGTGATGCTGAACGCCTCGGTCAGCCACAGCACGGCCACGAACGCCAGCAGGGCCAGACCGCGGTTTTCCACCGGCGCAAAGGGCAGCCCGCGCACCAGCAGGAAGAACAGGACGAGGTCTGCGGCCAGAATCAGCCAGCCTCGCCGGCTGGCGGTCACGGGTTCAGTCACGGTGCGTGTTCCCGGGAGGATGGAATGCCTGGCTCATGCGCTCGCGCGCCACCTGGCCCGCGGTACGTACACCCCGGGGGGATGGGGATGCCTGTTCCGGCCCGCATCCCCAGCGTGCCATCATCAGCCCGCGTTGTGCCAGTTGATGACGCCGGTGTAGGCGGTGGCCAGGATGACCAGGCCAAACACCACACGGTACCAGGCGAACAGGCGGAAGCTGTTGCTGGCCACGAAGCGGATCAGCCAGTGCACGCAGGCCAGTGCCGAGAAGAAGGCGACGACGGAGCCTACGAGGAACAGCGAGATGTCGTCGGCACCCAGCAGGTCGCGGTGCTTCCAGGTGTCGTACACGCTGGCGCCGATGAGTGTGGGGATGGCCAGGTAGAACGAGAACTCGGTGGCCACCTGCCGCGACAGGCCGAACAGCATGCCGCCGATGATGGTGGAGCCGGAGCGGCTGGTGCCGGGGATGAGGGCGCAGCACTGGGCCAGGCCGAGCTTGAGGGCATCCAGCGCGGTGAGGCTGTCGATGTCGGTGACGCGCGGCTTGATGGACTCCTGCCGCTTTTCGACCCAGAAGATGATGAAGCCGCCAACCACCAGGGCGATGGCCACCGGCACGGGGCCGAACAGGTGCGCCTTGATGGCCTTGCTGAACAGCACGCCGAAGACGGCCGCCGGCAGGAAGCCGATGATGACGTTGAGCGCGAAGCGCTGCTGGACGCGGTCGGTGAACAGGCCGGCCAGCACCTTGCCGATGCGCACGCGGTAGTACCAGATGACGGCGAGGATGGCCCCGGTCTGGATGGCGATGTCGAAGACCTGCGCCTTGTCGTCGTTCCAGCCCAGCAGGGAACCGGCCAGGATGAGGTGGCCAGTGCTGGAGATGGGGAGAAATTCGGTCAGGCCCTCGACGATGCCGAGGATGATGGCCTTGACCATGAGCGGGAGTGTGTAGAGAAATTCCATGGGGCTGGATATTAACGCGGCTGAAGAAAAGAAAACGCAAAATCCTCCCGCTGCCGATGTCATCGGTTGCAGCTTCTACAGATTGCAACAGGCCGGGGCAGGTGGTTCATGCCCCGCCGTGTCGCTGCCCCCACAGGGCGTGGAAGTGATGCACCGGCCCATGGCCCCGACCATCGACCCGGCGCCCCACCTGCAGCTGGCCGGAGGCCGACAGCGCGCCCGCC
The DNA here is from genome assembly GCF_003892345.1 of Lautropia dentalis. Lineage (GTDB taxonomy): Bacteria > Pseudomonadota > Gammaproteobacteria > Burkholderiales > Burkholderiaceae_E > Lautropia > Lautropia dentalis. Next base: position 1,378,306 of record NZ_RRUE01000002.1, on the reverse strand, counting down.
AGATAGTCGCGGGCGGCGCGGGTGGCGGCCGGCACGTCGTGCAGCTGCGGAATGAGGGCGGCCAGTGCGGCCGACAGGGTGCAGCCGGTGCCATGCACGTTGGGGGTGTCGATGCGCGGGCTGCTGAGTTCGATCATCCGCTCGCCGTCGAACAGCAGGTCCACGGGGTCGCCCGGCATGTGGCCGCCCTTGAGCAGCACCCAGCGCATGCCGCTGTCGGACATCAGCCGGCGCAGGCGTTCGGCCGCCCGGTACATGTCGGGCACACTGGTGGGCGCGCTCTGGCCCAGCAGCAGTGCGGCCTCGGGCAGGTTGGGCGTGATGACGGTGGCCAGCGGCAGCACGGCGTCGCGCAGCATGTGGATGGCGTCGGAGGTGAGCAGCACGTCGCCGCCCTTGGAGACCATGACAGGATCGACCACCAGCGTGGGCAGCGTGCCCGCGGTCAGCCGCAGACCGAGCGCGTCGGCCACGGTGCGGGCGATGGTGGCGGTGCCGAGCATGCCCAGCTTGGCGGCATCGATGCGCACGTCGTCGAACAGGGTGTCGATCTGAAGGCGGATGAAGTCGGACGATACCCCCTCGATGCCGGTGACATGACGGGTGTTCTGCGCAGTAAGCGCGCAGATGACGGCGCAGCCGTAGGCGCCGAGAGCGGAGAAGGTCTTGACATCGGCCAGCACGCCGGCGCCCCCGCTGGGGTCCACACCCGCCACGGTGAGCACGTTGGGGATGATGTGGGCAGGTGGTTCGGGGGAGCGGGCCGGGGCGGCCCAGGGGGTGGGGCCCGGTGCGATGAGCGTCATGGCAGATACTCCGGAAGCGGCCGTTCTGGCCGGAAAGCCACGAGGCATCATCCTATCATCTGGTGACACACCGTGCGTTGCATTGTGTCCCCGCCGCCATACGGTACCTGTGACGGGGACGCGGCCGGCATTGCCCGGACAGCGGCGGGGCAGCCTGCCTGCCCACGACGCCCGTTACTGAATATCCGGGAGTCCTCTTCAGTCGCTGCCAGCCTGAGCGGCAACCGCTTCCCTGCCGAGATCCGGCAGAAACCCGTGCGGGAACGAACAAATTCATGACAGGCTCTGGCCGGCTTTGCGGACTTCTGCGATCATGGCGGGTTGTGCGCATCGCGTAGCCGCAGTCCATCCAGACAGAGGCTGCCATCCGCGGTACCACGTTGCGCACCTGTAGCCCTTTCTCTCCTTTCGGGCGCCCTGCCCTGTCTCCCATGTCTGCCCGCATCCCGAACATCCTGAGCATTGCCGGTACCGATCCCACCGGGGGTGCCGGCATCCAGGCCGACCTGAAGACATTCGGAGCACTGGGCACCTACGGCATGGCGGTAGTCACGGCTATCGTGGCGCAGAACACCCGGGCGGTGACGCAGGTGGCGGCCCAGCCGCCGGCGCTGGTCGCGGCCCAGCTCGATGCGGTGTTCGACGATGTCCGCGTGGACGCGGTGAAAATCGGCATGGTGGCCGATGCGGACATTGCAACGGTAATTGCCGAACGGCTGGCGCGGCACCGGCCACCCTTCGTGGTATTCGATCCGGTGATGGCCGCGAGCACCAAGGGTGCGCTGATGAATGAAAGCCAGCTGGACGACATCCGCCGGCTGCTGCTGCCCCGGGTGACGCTGCTCACCCCCAACCTGCGCGAGGCCGGCCGTCTGCTGGGCCAGCTAGCCCCCGTGGACGAGGCCGGCATGCGGGCCTGTCTGCCGGCGCTGCACGCGCTGGGCGTGAAGAACGTGCTGCTCAAGGGTGGCCATCTGGACGGCGGCGAAGCCGTGGACCTGCTCAGTACGCCAGACGGTGTGGTGCGGCTAGCCTCGCCACGCATCGAAACCCGTCACGGACATGGCACCGGCTGCACGCTGTCGTCGGCCATTGCGGCACTGTGGGCGCGGCTTGCACAGACGGCAGAACCCACGGGAGGCCCCATCCCCATGGATGGAGCAACGGTCAGCGACGGGGCAGCTGCGGTAAAAGGTACGACCGCGGGCAGCTACACAACAGCAGGTAGCACGACCACGGGCAACGACACAGCCGCGAACATCGATACCGTGCATCTGGAAATGGCCGTGCGCCAGGCCAGGGCCTATCTGACCGGTGCGCTGGTCAATGCCGATATCCTGCAGGTGGGGCATGGCAGCGGCCCGCTGCATCACTTCTGGAGCTGAAGGGGCTGAACATCGCCGGCCTGCCATACGCCGCCCACACACCTGCCACACGATTCCGCACACCTGCCATCAGGCAGTTCCCGGGCTTCTGCCGGCCGTCCACGACATACGCCCGGACAGCCCCCTGCCCCGCTGCCGGTCTGCCACTGATTTCCTCCTGATCCGAAAGGCTTCGCCTGCCATGCTGACGATACGACGTTTTCTGGCGCTGGCCGGCCCGTTCTGGTTCCGTGCGAGGCAGTGGCGCGAATGGGTGCTGCTGGCCGCGATGATCGGCTGCACGCTGGGGCTGGTGCGCGTGTTCGTGCTGATCAACGCCTGGAACAAGACCTTCTATGACGCACTGGCGGCCTTCGACAGTCCGGCACTGCCCGGGCTGATCGGCGAGTTTCTCCTGTACATCGGGATGATCACCTTCGTGGCCACGGTGGGCAGCTGGCTGCGCAAGACGCTGCTGTTCCGGTGGCGGGCCCACCTGACCGGTGACTTCGAGGAGCGCTGGCTGGACGACGGCCGCCACTATCGCCTGCAGATCACGGGCGAGCCGGACAACCCGGACCAGCGGATTGCGGAGGACATCCTGATGCTCTCGGAAAAGAGCATCGACCTGTTCAAGGCCTTCATCCAGAACGCCACCAAGCTGGGGGCGTTCATCGTGGTGCTGTGGCAGCTCTCGGGCGTGCAGACCTTCGAGCTGTACGGCAGGAGCTGGACCATTCACGGCTATCTGGTGTGGATTGCGCTGATCTGGTCGCTGGCCTGCACGCTGGTGACGCACATCATCGGCCGCTGGCTGCAGCCACTGAACGTGGAGCGCCAGCACCGCGAGGCCGATTATCGTGCCACGCTGCTGCGCATCCGCGACCATGCGGAGCAGATTGCGCTGTACCGCGGCGAGCACGCGGAGCAGGCGCGGCTGCACGAGCGCTTCGGCCGCATCCGCGACAACTGGCGCGAGCTGATCACGCGCGAGTTCAAGCTGGAGGTGTTTTCCACGGCCTATCTGCGGGTGAGCTTCTTCATTCCGGTGGTGGCCACGCTGCCGATGTATCTGGCAAAAACCATGAGCTTCGGCAGCATGATGCAGGCCGGCACGGCGTTTTCCAGTGTGCAGGACGGCTTTGGCTGGTTCATGGACTATTACAAGCGCATCATGGAATGGGCGGCCGTGGTGGAACGTCTGGGACGTTTTCAGGAAGCAATGGCGGCGGTCGATGGCCAGAAACCGGCAGGGGCAGATGATGGGGCGCAGATGCCCCTGATCGACGTGGCGGGGCTGGCGCTGCACTCCGCGGAAGGCAGGCTGCTGGCACGGAGCGTGCACTTCAGCGTGCAGCCATCGGAATGGCTGCTGGTCGATGGCCGCAGCGGGGTGGGCAAGTCCACGCTGCTGCGCACGCTGGCTGGGCTGTGGCCCTGGCATGCAGGGCATTTCCGGGTGGCTCCGGGCAGCCTTTTCCTGCCGCAGCGCCCTTACCTGCCGCTGGGCAGTCTGCGCGAGACCGTGGCCTACCCCGACGGCACGCTGCCCGACGATGCCACGCTGCAGCGGCTGCTGGATCTGACCGGTCTGGAGCGGCTGGGGGGTGTACCACCAGATGAGGAGCGGGAGTGGCACCGCATCCTGTCGGGGGGCGAGCAGCAGCGGCTGAGCCTGTGCCGGGTGCTGCTGCGCCGGCCGGCGGTGCTGTTCCTCGACGAAGCCACCAACCAGCTCGACGACATCTCGGCCGAGGGGCTGATGCAGATGCTGCGCCGCGAGCTGCCCGACACGCTGGTGGTGGGCATCAGCCACCAGCAGCCGGTCAAGCAGCTTTTCGGGCGCAGACTGGATCTGGGAGCGTTTGCCCCGGTGCCGGACCCGGCCGTGCATGGCGAACTACCTGTCCAAGGTTGAAGGATTCATTATCAGAAGCCGAAGCCACCTCGCCCGGACAGGCAGACAGGCTGCCGGATGAATGCCGGCGCCCTGCACACACCGGCAGCAGGGGTATTGAACGGCGCACACGTGGGGACAGCACATCCCATGCATCACCAGAACGCATGAATGCCCGGGCTTCGGGTTCACCTTCGCGGCACACTGACGTAACATGCAAGAAGGCGCGGCTCCGTGGAGGAAGCCCCGAAGCGTCCGGCGGACCTGTCCGTCCCCCCTGTCTGACTTTCATCGCCTGTCCCCGGTATGAATCTGGAAAAGGTCGTCTTTGCGTTCTTCACGATCCTGGCCTGCACCCTGAACTTCGGTTTCTTTCTGGGTGAGATCGACCGGGCAGATTTCCACCATCCGGCCGAGCTGTTCATCGCCGTGGTCATCAATCTGATCACGCTGATCATCAAGTTCGGCGACCGCACGCAGATGGGCGCCACGCACCTGGCCACCAGTCTGGTGGCCACGACGCAGCTGCTGTTCGCCTCGCTGGTCTGGATGTGGGTGGAGCAGTTCGCCGGCGCGCCGCTGGACGGGCACACCGTCAGCATCATCGTGTCGCTGTCGGGCGGGGCGCTGATCGCCAATCTGGTGTCGGTGTGCCTGCTGATCGGCGAGACACTGCGGCAGACGCGCTGAACCGCGCTGCGTCCGCTGTTCCGATGTCCAGGCCCTCTGCCCGGTTCCGCACAGGCACGACGCTGCCCCCCTCACGGATCGACCCGCCATGATCGACGTCATCTACATGATCCTGCGGCGCCTGCGGGTGCCGCTGATCATCCTGATCGCGGTCTATGCCATCTCGATCTTCGGGCTGGCCATCGCCCCCGGCGTCGATCCGGACGGCAATCCGTGGCGGATGGGGTTTTTCCACGCCACCTACGTGATGAGCTACACCGCCACGACCATCGGTTTTGGCGAGCTGCCCTTCCCGTTTTCCGACCAGCAGCGGGCGTGGCTGATCATCACCATCTACATGTCGGTGATGGCCTGGACCTACGCGGTGGGTTCGGTGTTTGCCATGACCACCGACCGCACCTTCCGCCGCACGGTGGCGCGCAATGTGTTCCGCTGGCAGGTGAAGCGGCTGTCCGAACCCTTCTTCGTGATCTGCGGGGCCGGCCGCAGTGCACTGGCCCTGGCCCAGGCGCTGGACCAGCTGGGGCACCGGCTGGTGGTGGTGGAGATCAGTGACGAACGCGCCACCCGCTTTGCACTGAACGAGTTCCTGAGCCCGCCACTGATTCTGGAGGCCGATGCGGTACACCCCGGCTCGCTGAAGGATGCCGGCATCCACCGCCGCATCTGCCGCGGCGTGATCGCCCTGACCAGCGACGAGCGGGCCAACCAGACCATTGCCATCGGCGCCAAGCTGCTGCGCGACGACATCACCGTCATCGCCCGGGTATCGGACGCCGAGGGCGCCACCAACCTGCATGCGTTTGGGGATGTGCACGCCATCAACCCCTTCCAGGTGCTGGCCACCAACCTGTCGCTGGACATTGCCGCACCCGAGGTGCTGCGACTGGAGGACTGGGTGACGGCCGCCCCCGGCACGCCCATTCCCACGCGGATCAACCTGCCCAAGGGCAAATGGGTGCTGGTGGGCTACGGGCGCTTTGGCCAGACCATCTCGGCCACGCTGGACGAATCGCGGGTGGGGTGGAAGGCCATCGACCCCGACCGGGCGCTGGCCGGCGAGGCACGATTGTTGCGTGGCGACAACTCCGAAGGATCGCTCAAGGCAGCCGGTGTGGCACGGGCCAGTGTGCTGGTGGCCGGCACCGACAACGACACCATCAACCTGAGCGTCACCACCATTGCGCGGCGACTGAATCCGGACATCTTCGTGATCATCCGCCAGAACCAGTCGGCCGACCGGCTGCTGATCGATGCGGCCCGCGCCAACCTGCGGGTGGTACAGTCGCAGCTGGTGGTGCGCGAGATCCTGCAGACGCTCAAAACGCCGATGCTGGGCGATTTCATCACGCTGGTGCGCCAGCGCGGCAATACGGCCGCCAGCCAGGTGATCGAGCACATCATGGCCACCGTGGGCAACGCCTCGCCCCGCAACTGGGCCTTTCACTGCGACCCGACCCAGCCGGGGCTGTTCAACGCATTCTTTCGCAACCGCGGCGGCAGTGCGCTGACCATCGAGCAGATCCTGCGCGATCCGCGCCACTACGAAACCCGGCTGCCGGCCCTGGCGGTGATGCTGGTGCGCCGCGGCGAGCGGGTGCTGCTGCCCGCGCCGTCCACCGAGCTGAAGCCAGGTGACCGGCTGCTCTTCATGGGGCTGGAAAGCGCCCAGCGCCTGCAGCTGAACTTCCTCGAAGACCCTCTGGCGGTGGACTATGTGCGCACCGGCATCCAGCGGCCGCGTGGCTGGCTGTTCCGCCGGCTCGACGCCTGGTGGACGCTGCGGCAGGAGCGCCTTGGAGCACGGAAAGGGCATGGGAAGCCCTGAAGAAAGCGCTGTCCCTCCCCTGCCTGACCCTGCCCGCGTACCGAACCGGAGGCAGAGGCCGGTGTCGCGCCCGGGTTGCGCCCCGGCCGGATCGCAGGCCAGCTGCATCGCAGGTCAGCCGGGCCCCCTCTGCAAAAGTCTGCGAGCACTTTGAGCCCAGGATCGGGATGCGCCAGAAGCGTCAGTTGCCACTTCCCTGATTTGCCGCAAATTTCAGCACTTTTGACAGGTGCATAATTGACGGACATATCGGAAGGCGATATTATTAATGACCATTTAGTCATTAATACATATGGTGAACACGTCCCCCCAGACCGCAGAAAAATGCAAACGCACCCGTGCCTGGGAGCGCCGCAAGGAGCACCGGCCCGGCGAGCTGCTGGATGCCGCGCTGGAAGTTTTCGTGGCCCGGGGTTACGCGGCTGCCCGCCTCGACGACGTGGCGGCGCGCGCCGGTGTATCCAAGGGTACCCTCTATCTCTATTACGCCGGCAAGGAAGATCTCTTCAAGGCCGTGGTGCGGGTCAACATCGTGCCGGTCATCGAGCAGTTCCGGCAGCGCATCGAGCAGGCCACCGGCAGCAACGAAGAGCTGCTCACCAACGTGCTCACCGACTGGTGGCACTGCTTCAGCCAGCCGCATATCGGCGGCATCATCAAGCTGATCATCGCCGAGGCCAGCAACTTTCCCGAAATCGCCCGCTTCTTCCACGAAGAAGTGGCCAGCATCGGCCATGGCGTCATTCGCCAGCTGATCCAGCGCGGCGTGGAACGCCAGGAGTTCCGCAAGCCCTGCGAGATGGACGTGGCGGCCCACCTGGTGATGTCCCCCCTGGTCATGAAGCTGATCTGGGCGCACTCCATGACCCAGTGCGGCGTTCCGCAGCTCGTGCCGTGCGGTGCCGAGTTCATCCATCATCACGTGGCGCTGATCCTGTCGCTGCTGCGCACGCCCGGCACCGGCCTGCCCGGGCCATCCGCATCGGCCGGTGATACGGCCTGCCTTGCCCCCGCCGGCCACCCGGCAGTCCCTGCACATGGTGCAGGCCCGGCCAGCCCCCGGACAGCCGGTGATGACAGGGTTGCCAGCCCTGCGGCAAGCAGTGCCTCTGCCGCCGCTGCGGCCGGTACGATTCTCTGGCCGTCGGGGCACACCTGCATCCCGCCCTGCCTGCAGGGGCACATGCCTGCATCGCGGGAACATACCCCTGCGTCGAGGGAACATGCCTCTGCACCGCAGGAACATACCCCTGCGTCGCGGGGGCTTTCCAGTACGACCACCCCAGGCATCAGCGGCCCGACCGGGCATTCCCGGCCAGCCCCAACCCAACCAACCCCGACCCAACCAACCTGAGCGCAGCGCCATGAACCTCGAGCAAGCCCGCTTCAACATGATCGAACAGCAGATCCGCCCCTGGCGGGTCAACGACGCCCGGGTGCTCGACATCCTGGGCAAGGTACCGCGGGAAGAATTCGTGCCGCAGTCCTGGCGCGGCATGGCCTATGCCGACACCGAGGTGCCGCTCAACATCGGCCCCCGGCCCTCGGGCCAGGTCATCCTGCCGCCGCGGGAGGATGCCCGCATGCTGCAGGCCCTGCAGATCCAGCCCCACGAGACCGTGCTCGAAGTGGGCACCGGCTCGGGCTACGGCACCGCGCTGGTGTCGCACTGTAGCCGGCTGATCCAGAGCTGGGAGATCGATCCCGAACTGGCGGCCTTTGCCGCCGCCAATCTGGCCCGCACCGGCCTGGACGATGGCCTCGATCTGCATGCCGGTGACGGCCACGAGGCCCTGAAGGCGACCGATGCCCGCTGGGATGTGATCATCCTGTCGGGAGCGGTGGTGGTGGAACCGGGCGACTTCCTCGCGCGCCTCAACCCGGGCGGGCGGCTGTTCTGCTTCATCGGCGAGGCGCCGGTGATGGAGGCCCGCGTCTACACCCGCACGGCCGAAGGCATTGCGCCGCTCAACATCTTCGAGACGATGGCCCCGCCCCTGAAGGGCTTCCCCACCGTCAACCACTTCCATTTCTGACCCGGTGAACCGCCTCACGCCCGCCCAGCTGGCCGCATGGCTGGCCGATCCGCAACGCCAGCCACCCCTGCTGCTGGACGTGCGTGAAGAGTGGGAATACGAGCACGTCTGCCTGCCGGACGCGCACAATGTGCCGCTGGCGGAGCTGCCGGCCCTGATCGGCCGGGCGGACCCCGGCCAGCCGGTGGTCTGCATCTGCCATCATGGCATGCGCAGCCTGCAGGCCATGCGTTTTCTCATGCACCACGGTTTCGAACAGGTGTACGACCTGATCGGCGGCATCGACGCGTGGGCGCTCCAGCAGGAACCGGGCATGACACGGTACTGAGCCATGAAACGCACCTCCCTGCCCGCCCCGCGCTCCCGCAAGGGGGTCCCCCTGCGCCTGGCCCTGACGCTCGGCCTGCTGTCCGCCGCCCTGGCGCCTGCCCATGCCACCGGGCTGCAGGAGGCCTTCGAGGCTGCACAGCACAACGATCCATCGCTGCAGGCGGCCCGGCAACAGGTCGACACGTCCCGCGAGCTGCGCCGGGCGGCGCGCGGCGTGCTGCGCCCCTCGGTGGCTGCCGTGGCGACGGCCGGCAAAGGCCGGCTGCACACCAACATGAAGGCGCCGGGCAGCTACCACAACCAGCTGGCGGGCCTGGTGCTGAGCATTCCGCTGTACCTGCCCCAGGAACGCGCCCGCGTGAGCCAGGCCGAGGTGGGCGAACGGCTGGCCTTCAGCCAGCTGGCGCAGTCACTGCAGCAGCTGGCCACCCAGGTGGCCTCCAGTTATTTTGCGGTGCTGCAGGCGCAGGATGCCGTGGCCGTGGCCGAGGCGCAGGGCGCCGCCATCCAGGAACAGTTCGAGGCCGCCCGCGAGAGCTATGCGGCCGGCAACGCCACCATCACCGACCAGCAGGAGGCCCAGGCACGGCTCGACCTGAACCGCGCCCAGCTGGCGGCGGCGCGCAATACCCTGATCAGCCGTCAGGCCAGCTTCACCCAGCTCACCGGGCTGCCCGGCACCCATCTGAACCCCCTGCCCGGCAATGCCCCCCTGCGTCCGGTACCACCGGAGCCGCAGGCGTGGTGGGAGGCCCAGGCCCGCACCCGCAGCTTTCTGGTCCAGCAGGCCGAACTGGGGATGGAAGCCGCCCGGCGCGGCCTGGATGCCGCCAAAGCCGCCCACTACCCCTCCGTGGGAATCGTCTCGCAGGCCGCCACCCAGCACGGCCAGACCAATCTCACCGTGGATACGCCCATCCAGCGCAGCCGCGATGTCTCGGCCATGCTGCAGGTCCAGGTGCCGCTGTATGCCGGTGGCAGCCTGCAGGCCCTGGAGCGCGCACAGGCGGCCACCCTGGGAAAACGCGAGAGCCAGCTCGAAGCGGCCCGCCGGGGCGCTGCCCAGCAGGCGCGCGACACCTACCTCGCCCTGCAGAGCAGCCTGCAGCAGGCCGAAGCCCTGCAGGCCGCCGTGCGCTCCAGCCAGCTGGCGCTGGAATCGAACAACACCGGTTATCAGGCCGGGGTACGGATCAATGTTGACGTGCTGAATGCCCAGCAGCAGCTGTTTCAGGCACGGCAGAATCTGGCGGCCACCCGCTACGCGGTGCTGCTCAACCAGCTGCGGCTCAAGGCTGCCATCGGCGGCCTGAGCGACGCCGACATCGAGGCCGTGGACCGTCAGCTGCAGGTGCGGGCGGGAGGGCCGGGCGCGGCACCGTCACCAGGCCCCTCTTCTTTACCTGCACCCTGAACCTGCAGGCAGACCGCGCAACAGGACGCTGCGCTGCACGCAGCCCCGACGTAGCCGTCGATGGCGCGGATGACAGCCGTCAAGGCCAACTGGCACGTATGGTGCAGACCGCATCGGTCGCGGATCAGCCCGCATCCAGCCGGGCAGGCGGCGGCGTGGTATTCACCAGCGGCACGGCCGGCTTGCCCAGCGTGCGTTCCAGCAGGGGGGCCAGCGCCTCCAGGGTCCGTTCGAGGGCGCCCCGGTGCGCCTGCGCAAACGCCACCCCGGCCTCGGACATGGCACCGCGCCGCTGACTGTCGGCCGCCAGATCGAGGGCGACGGGAATGGCCTCGCGCGGGTTTTCCACCTGGATGGAGGCGCTGAACAGGATGGACGCCTCGGCAGCCTGCTGGAAGTTGTACACCGACGGCCCCAGCACCACCGGACAGCCGGCGGCATTGGCCTCGATCAGGTTCTGTGAACCGAAAGGCAGCAGCGAACCGCCCATCACCGCCACATCGGCGGCGGCATACCAGGCCTGCATCTCGCCCATCGAATCGCCCAGCAGGACACCACTGGCGCTGAAATCGGTCTGCGGATCGTCGAATGCGCGACGGGTCAGCGGCGCCCCGCCGGTATAGCGCTCGATCAGCCGCGCCACGGCCTCGAAGCGGTTGGGATGCCGCGGGACGACAATCAGCAGTGGAAGCAGATCGTCCTCCCCCCCGCCCAGACGGGGATGGCGGTGCAGCAGTACCTCGCGCCAGCTCTCCAGAATGAGCGCCTCTTCGCCCTCCCGGGTGCTGGCCGCCAGCACGACCGGCCGGTTGCCCAGCCGCTTGCGCCAGCCCTGCCCCCGTGCCTGCAGCACGAAATCCGCCGGCTGGTCGAACTTGAGGTTGCCGGTCACGGCCTCGGGACGCTTGCCCAGCAGGGCAATGCGTTCGGCATCGTCCTGCGTCTGGGCGATGATCATCGAGAACCCCGCCACGGCCGGCCGGATCAGCGACTCGAAGCGCTGTCCGCGGGCCAGCGAGCGCGGTGACAGCCGTGCATTGACCGACACCAGCGGCACATCGTGCCGGTTGGCCGCCGCCACCAGATTGGGCCAGACCTCGGTTTCCATGATCAGACCGATGGCCGGGTTCCAGTGCGTCAGGAAACGCTCGACCGCCCCCGGTGTGTCGTAGGGCAGATAGCTCTGCGCCAGCCGCCCGGTCAGATCCTTCAGGCGCTCCTGTCCGGTGGCCCGCCCCGTGGGCGTGGCATGGGTGAGCAGGATGGGCACATCCGGCCACGCCGCCGCGCACTGGCGCAGCAGCGGCAGCATGGCCACCGTTTCGCCCACCGACACTGCGTGCACCCACAACGGCCGCACCCGGCCGGTGTGCCAGGTGTCGATGTCGGCCGTACTGCGCTCGGCCGGCCAGAAGCCCCAGCGCTCGCCCCAGTGCTGGCGGTACTCGGGTTGCGCCAGACTGCGGTAGAGCAGATAGCACCCCAGCAGCGGCGTGGCCAGCCGCCAGCCCCAGCTGTACAGCCAGAGGGCGCGACGGTCCGGAACGGCATCGGGAGGAGGCATGGCAGACACGGGGGCGGAGACGTGCAGGGAGGGAAGAAGCCGGGAGGAGGACGGACAGGACTCAGAACGGCACCACCAGCCCGGGGCGCACGGCCAGCAGTGCGGCCCTGATGCTCTGCTGGATGCGGGCCAGCGCCGCCGGCGTATCGGCCTCGAAGCGCAGCACCAGCACCGGGGTGGTGTTGGACGCACGGACCAGACCGAATCCGTCCGGATATTCGACCCGCAAACCGTCAATCGTGATGATATCCGTTGCGCCGTCAAACGTACCGTGCTGGCGCAGCGCCTCGATGACGCCGGCGTTCTCGCCCTCACCCAGGGCGATGTTCAGCTCGGGCGTGCTGGCGGCATCGGGCAGCGCCTCCAGCACGACCCCCGGGTCGTCCACGCGCGCCAGAATCTCCAGCAGCCGCGCGGCCGTATAGAGGCCATCGTCGAAGCCATACCAGCGATCGTTGAAGAAGATGTGCCCGCTCATCTCGCCGGCCAGTCTGGCACCGGTTTCCTTCATTTTGGCCTTGACCAGCGAATGGCCGGTGCGCCACATCAGTGGCTCGCCACCACGCTCGCGAATCCAGGGCGCCAGATTGCGGGTGCACTTCACGTCGTAGATGATGGTCGCCCCCGGATGCTGTTCCAGCACATCGGCGGCATAGAGCATCAGCTGCCGGTCGGGGAAGATCATCTGCCCACTGGGGGTCACCACACCCAGCCGGTCGCCGTCACCGTCGAAGGCCAGGCCCACGTCGGCCCCATGGGCCTGCACGGCGCGGATCAGGTCCTGCAGGTTTTCGGGGTGAGCCGGATCCGGGTGATGGTTGGGAAAGTGCCCGTCCACCTCGCAGTACAGCTCGACCAGATCCGTCACGCCCAGCGCACGCAGCAGCTGCGGAGCCACCGCCCCGGCCACGCCGTTGCCGGCATCCACCACAACCTTCAGCGGGCGGGCCAGCTTCACCTCGCCGGCAATGCGCTGGATGTAGTCGGGCACCACGTCCCGCGTGCGCAGCTGGCCGGGTGTGGGCGCAAACAGCGCCGCATAGCGGGCCGGATCGGCAATGCTGGCGGCCAGGTCGCGGATGTCGTCGCCGTGCAGCGTGCTGCCGCCCAGCATCATCTTCAGCCCGTTGTATTCGGGCGGGTTGTGACTGCCCGTCACCGCCACCCCGGTACCGCAGCCCGTCAGCACCGTGGCAAAGTAGACCACCGGTGTGGGCACCATGCCGATGTCGATCACATCGACCCCCGCCGCACACAGCCCGGCCGCCAGCGCCGATGCCAGGGCCGGCCCCGACAGGCGCCCGTCACGGCCCACCACCACTTCGCGAATGCCGGCCGCCCGGGCCCGCGCCCCCAGCGCCAGCCCGATGGCCGATACCGCCTCTTCGGTGAGCGCGGTGGCCACGATGCCGCGGATGTCATACGCCTTGAAGATGGCCGGCGACACGGCAGGCGCCTGGGCAGGAGGGAGGGAAACGCGGGTCATGGGAGGATCCTCGGAGGCAGGAATGAAAGGCGGTGGACGGCGAGAGAAGAGGCAACGAACAGGAAGAGAAACAGCCGGGCGACGCAAAAGCCAGGCAATGCTGGAAACGGACGTGCAGAAAAAAGGTGGAGCCCAGCAGCTGCAAAATGCGCCAAAGCGCTGCAAAGGGCCAAAAACCGGTAAATCCGGTAAAAGCCCCTGCCTCTGCCACACCGGCAGACGAAAGCGTGCACAGCCTGACATATTCTGCGCCAGACGGGTGAAACGGCCTTCCGGCCCCTCCGTGTTTGGAGCGCCTCCGCCAGTCACAGAATATACAATCTTCCACCATGGAAGACCCGATCAGCAAGCCCCCGCCCTCCCACGGATGTGTGGTCGTGACCGGCGCTGCCGGTTTCATCGGTCGACACCTCGTGCGCCAGCTGCTCGACGCTGGCCATGCCGTCCGTGCCGTCACCCGCGATCCCGACCAGCTGCGCCGGAACTGGCCTGACGGATGGCCGGCAGAATCCACGGCCCCTGCCCTGCAGCTCGTGCGTCACCCGGGCGTGGATGCCGGGGCCGACTGGCAGCCGCTGCTGGCCGGGGCCGTGGCCGTCGTGCATGGGGCCGGCATTGCACACGTGCCGCTCGACGCCAACCGCAACAGCCAGCGCCAGCTCTGGCGCGTCAACGTGCGCGGCCCGCGCCAGCTGGCCCTGGCCGCCGCCCGGGCCGGCGTGAAGCAGATGATCTTTCTCAGCTCGATCAAGGCTGCCGGTGAATGGTCCACCCCGGGGCACCCGCTGCGCGAGGACGATCCCCCCCGCCCCGAAGACTGTTACGGTTACGCCAAGCTCGCCGCCGAGCGCCACCTGCAGCGCCTGAGCATCAACCACGGCGGACGCCTGCTGGCCCTGCCGGACCCCCTGCCCGCCTTCACCGTGGCCCCCTTTGCGGCCCCCCCGGACAGAAACACGGCCAGCGGACGCGAGCGCCTGCGCATCACCACCATCCGCCCGCCGCTGGTCTACGGCCCGGGCGTGAAGGCCAATTTTGCCGCCCTGCAGAAACTGGCGGCCAGCGGCCTGCCGCTGCCCCTGGGCCGGGTGAACAACGCCCGCAGTTTCCTGGGCATCGACAACCTGTGCGATGCCATCCTGCAGATTCTGGCGCACCCGGAGCGGGCCGGCGGTCTCTACCACCTCAGCGATGGCCCGGCCGTGTCCACGCCAGCCCTGATCCGCGCCATGGCCGATGCCGCCGGCAGGCCCGTACGGCTGCTCGACGTGCCCCCGGGCCTGATGGCCGGCCTGACCCGTCTCATCGGCAAACCCGGCATATGGCAGCGCCTGGCCGGCACCCTGGCGGTCGACAACCAACGCTTCTGCCGGCAGTTCGGCTGGACGCCGCCCGTCCCCCTCGAGGAAGGGCTGCGGCGGATGCAGAACGGCGGAAGCTGACGGAACCGGCAGACGCGCCGGCCCCACGCCCCTCAGTGCCTGTCCTGCAGCTCCGACCAGGCCTGGAACATCAGCACGTCCCACAGCCAGTGCTGCCAGTTGCGCTTGCCGGACAGGTGCTCCAGCCACTTCTGGCGTACCGGCGCCGGTTCGAAAATACCCTCCCGGCGCAGGCGCGACTCGTCCAGCAGGTTTTCGGCCCAGTCGCGCAGCGGCCCACGCAGCCAGGCGGCAATGGGCACCGCAAAGCCCTGCTTGGGCCGCTCGATGAGTTCACGCGGCACGTACTTGTACAGCACCTGCCGCAGCAGCCACTTGCTCTGGCCATCGCGCAGCTTCAGGTTCTGAGGCAGCCGCCAGGCAAACTCCACCACCCGGTGGTCGAGCATCGGCACCCGGCTCTCCAGCGATACCGCCATCGAGGCACGGTCCACCTTCACCAGAATGTCGTCGGGCAGATAGGTCAGCGCATCCAGCGCCATCATCTGCTGCACGCCGTCCAGCCCCGGCAGCTCCGGACGGTTGCCCGTCACCAGCGTGGGCGGCTCCTGCCCGCCGATCACGATCGAGGCCGGGTCGCGCCAGTGGCTGACAAAACCCAGATACAGGTCTTCCACCGAGCGGGCGTCCATCACGCCGGCGCTCTTGTGCAGCTTCTCGCCCAGGTTCACATACCCCGACATCACCGGCAGACGGCCGGCCACGCGGTCCCACTGGTCGGGCGACAGCGTGGTCATCATGCTGGCCATCAGGCGGCGCACCGGCAGCGGCAGCGAACTGATCCGCCCCCACAGCTGCTGCGTCATCTGGTAGCGGTTGTAGCCGCAGAACAGCTCGTCGCCCGCATCGCCCGACAGCGACACCGTCACGTGCTGGCGGGCCAGCTGCGACACCAGGAAGGTGGGAATCTGCGATGAGTCGGCAAACGGCTCGTCGTACATGTGCGGCAGGCTGGGGATGACCGCCAGGGCCTGCTCAGGCTGTACATACAGCTCGGTATGCTCGGTGCCCAGATGCCTTGCCACCGCCTTGGCGTGCTCGGCCTCGTTGAAACCCGCCTCGTGAAAGCCGATGGTGAAGGTCTTCACCGGCCGCGATGACTGCGCCTGCATCAGCCCCACGATGGTCGACGAATCGATCCCGCCCGACAGAAAGGCCCCCAGCGGCACATCGGCCATCATCTGCTGGCGCACGGCGCTGCCCAGCAACCCGTCGAGCTGGGCGATCGCCTCGATGTCCGTGCCCTTCCACGGCGCCGCCACACCGGCGCGCGCCACCCCGGCCAGCGACCAGTACGGCACGGAAGCCGGCAGCTTCTGGTGCTGCAGATCCTGCGGGGACAGGGTCAGATAATGCCCCGGCAGAAGCTTGGCAATACCCTTGTGAATGGAATGGGGCGCCGGCACGCAGTTGTGGCGCAGCAGCAGCGACACCGCCCCCCGGTCGATCTCGCCCGCGAAGGACGGATGCTCGCGCATGGCCTTCAGCTCGGACGCGAACAGAAACGCAGCGCGCCCTCCCTGCCCCTGCCAGCCGTAATACAGCGGCTTCTCGCCCAGACGGTCACGTGCCAGCGTGAGCGAGCGGTCGTGCCGGTTCCACAGGGCCAGTGCAAACATGCCGATGGTGCGCTTGAGCGTCTGCTCCACGCCCCAGGCGTCGAAGGCCGCCAGCAGGGTCTCGGTATCGGAATGGCCCTGCCAGGCCGGTGCCCTGCCCTGCTTCTCCAGTTCCTCGCGCAGGGCCTGATGGTTGTAGATCTCGCCGTTGAAAACGATGACCAGACGACCCGAGGCCGACTGCATCGGCTGATGCCCTGCCGGCGACAGGTCGATGATGGCCAGCCGCCGGTGCGCAAGCCCCAGCCCCGTGTCCGGATCCACCCAGGCCCCTGCATCGTCCGGCCCCCGGGTGACGATGGCACTCGCCATTTGTAACAACTGTTCGGAGGAGGCCCGTTTCCCGGGTTCAAAGTATCCTGCTATTCCGCACATAGATCAGCGCCAGCCGAAGTGGAAGGGGGAGAATGAAAAGGACCCAGTCGGCGAACCTTCGAAGGCTCCACGTGCTGGCGTAATGAGGCCCCCGCGCTGCGGGGTACGCCTCACAGAAAGCCACTGAAAACGCAGGCGACGCCGTAACAGAGGACGCTGGGCGTCACACTTTGCCACAACTATCCGGATCCGGTCCGCATGAAGCACAAGGAAAGCGTTGCACCTTTCCAAAAACAACACACTTTCATACATTATTTCTGATCCGAATACATTTTTGATCATATAGAAACATTACGCGACCATACAAGGAAAGCTCTGCATAAGTCGGCGTACTTTGGCCCCAGGATCGGGATGAGCCAGAAGGCATCGTTTGCCGGCAACAGGCGTGCCATTGCCGCCAGACGACAGCCCCCTGGATCGCCCGGGCATGAGCGTCAAAGTGCCGCAGGACTTTTGCAGAGCTTCCCAAAAACGGGGCGCCCGAAAATCAGGCGCCCCGCTTGTCGCATCAGCCTGCTTCCGGGTGCTCAGGCATCGCGCAGTACCGTTTGCAACAGCACATCCCAGGCAGGCATGTTCAGCCCCCACACCTGTTCGATGCGCGAGAGGTCGAGCCGCGAGTTGCTGGGCCGTTTGCTCGGCATCGGAAACTCCGAAGCCGGCACCGGCTCGATGGTGGGCAGGCGATGCACCTGCCATTCGGGCCGCGGCCGGGCCGCCGTGTTGCTGCCGGCGGCCAGCGTGGCCTCGTGCAGCAGCTTCAGACCCGCCTGGGTGTAGCCATACCAGGAGGTCTCGCCCGACGGTGCCAGGTTCAGGATACCCGACCAGCCGGCCAGCTTCGGATCGCAGCTGCGGCGGCGGATGACCTCGGCCGTCACGTCGGCAATGAACGAGGCCGGCGTGGGCACGCCGATCTGGTCGGCCACCACCTTCAGATGGTCGCGCTCGGCCGCCAGCTTCACCATCGTCTTCAGGAAGTTGCCGCCATGCAGCGAATACACCCAGCAGGTGCGGAAGATGATGTGCGCACAGCCACTCTGCTGAATGGCCTGCTCACCGGCCAGCTTGGTTTCGCCGTAGACGTTGAGCGGCGCGGGCGTGTCGTCTTCCTTCCAGGGGCGGGTACCCTCACCGTTGAACACGTAGTCGGTGGAGTAATGCACCAGCAGTGCGCCATTGGACTTGCACCACTGGGCCAGCGTGGCCGGCACGTCGGCGTTGAGCACCTTCGCCAGCTCGCGCTGTTCGGTTTCGGCCTTGTCCACGGCCGTGTGGGCCGCGGGGTTGATCACAACATGGGGACGCACGCGATCCAGCAGCGCGCGGGTGGCCTCGGCATCGGTCAGATCCAGCTCATCGACGGAGACCGGCACCACCTCGCCCAGCGGTTGCAGGGCGCGGATCAGCTCCCAGCCGACCTGCCCGGTAGTGCCTGTGACTACAAACTTCATTCGTATACCTCGGCCTCAGCCAATGGTTTGCCTACCTTGTCCTTGTCGGACACCAGAACGACACTGGCGCCGCCCACCTGCTCCAGCGGCCAGTCGATGCCCAGCACCGGATCGGACCACAGCAGCGAGCGTTCGTGCGCCGGTGCGTAGAAATCACTGGCCTTGTAGGCCACCGTCGTACCGTCTTCCAGCGACAGGAAACCATGGGCAAAGCCGGGCGGAATCCAGGCCATGCGCTTGTTCTCGGCCGACAGGATGAAGCCGGCCGACTTGCCGAAGGTGGGCGAGCCACGACGGATATCCACCGCCACATCGAAGATGGCGCCTTCCAGCACACGGACCAGCTTGCCCTGCGCCTGCTGGATCTGGTAATGCAGGCCACGCAGCACGCCCTTTGTCGAACGGGACTGGTTGTCCTGCACGAACTCGACATGGGAGCCGGCCATTTCGTCGAAGACCTTCTGGTTGTAGCTCTCGTAGAAGTAGCCACGGCTGTCGCCGAACACCTTCGGCTCGATCAGGAAGACATCAGGCAGGGCGGTATCGATTCGCTTCATCTGGTAACCCGTTCTCAGAAAATCCGTTCGGTCAGGATGGTTTGCAGGTACTGGCCATAGCCGCTCTTCTTCAGCGGCTCTGCCAGTCTGGCCAGTTCTTCGGCCGAAATGTAGCCCTTGCGGAAGGCCACTTCCTCGGGACAGCAGATCTTGAGGCCCTGGCGCTTCTCGATGGTGCGCACGAACATCGACGCCTCGATCAGCGACTCCTGCGTGCCCGTATCCAGCCAGGCATAGCCACGGCCCATCGTCTTGACCTTGAGCTGGCCAGCCTTCAGGTAGTGCTGGTTCACGTCGGTGATCTCCAGCTCGCCCCGGGCCGAGGGCTTCAGGTTGCGGGCGATGTCCACCACCTGGTTGTCGTAAAAGTACAGGCCGGTGACCGCATAGCGGCTCTTGGGTTTGGCCGGTTTCTCTTCGAGGCTGACCGCGCGGCCGGCCTCGTCGAACTCGACCACGCCATAGCGCTCGGGGTCGTGCACGCGGTAGGCAAACACCACGGCACCGCTCTCGTTGCGGCCGGCCTGGGCGAGATCCTCACCCAGCGCGTGGCCGTAGAAGATGTTGTCGCCCAGCACCAGCGCGCAGCTGTCGCTGCCGATGAACGACTCGCCGATGATGAACGCCTGCGCCAGCCCGTCCGGCGAGGGCTGCACGGCATACGACAGCGAGATGCCCCACTGGCTGCCATCGCCCAGCAGCTGCTGGAAGCGCGGCGTGTCCTGCGGCGTGGAGATGATCAGAATGTCGCGGATGCCCGAGAGCATCAGGCACGACAGCGGGTAGTAGATCATCGGCTTGTCGTAGATGGGCAGCAGCTGCTTGGACACAGCCTGCGTCACCGGATACAGCCGGGTGCCGGAACCTCCGGCCAGAATGATGCCTTTCATGATGGTTCTCCTCAGCCTTTGCGATCCTGGTAGTTGTGCTCGATCCAGTCACGGTAGGCGCCCGACTGCACGTTGGCCACCCAGTCCTGGTTGTCGAGGTACCAGCGCACCGTCTTGCGGATGCCGGTCTCGAAGGTTTCGGCCGGCGCCCAGCCCAGCTCGCGGCCGATCTTGGCGGCGTCGATGGCGTAGCGGCGGTCGTGACCGGGACGGTCCTTCACGAAGGTGATCAGCCGCTCGTAGGAGCCGGCCGCATCGGGTTTCATTTCGTCGAGCAGCCTGCAGATCTGGCGGACGATGTCGATGTTGGTCTTTTCGTTGTGGCCACCGACGTTGTAGGTCTCACCCGGCTTGCCGGCCTCGAGCACACGGCGGATGGCACTGCAGTGATCCTTCACGAACAGCCAGTCACGCACATTCTTGCCATCGCCGTAGATGGGCAGGTTCTTCCCGGCCAGCGCGTTGGTGATGACCAGCGGGATGAGCTTCTCGGGGAAGTGATACGGCCCGTAGTTGTTCGAGCAGTTGGTGGTCAGCACCGGCATGCCGTACGTGTGGAAGTAGGCACGCACCAGATGGTCCGAACCGGCCTTGCTGGCCGAATACGGGCTGTTGGGCTGGTAGGGCGTGGTTTCGGTGAAGGCCGGATCGGAGGCGTCCAGCGAGCCATACACCTCGTCGGTGGACACGTGCAGGAAGCGGAAGGCGTCCTTCTCGCCCGCGGGCAGGGCGTTCCAGTACTGGCGCGCGGCTTCCAGCAGCGTGAAGGTGCCCACCATGTTGGTCTGCACGAAGGCGGCCGGGCCGTGGATGGAGCGGTCGACGTGGCTTTCGGCCGCAAAGTGCACCATGGCGCGCGGTTTGTACTTGGCCAGCAGCGCATCGATGGCCTCGCGGTCACAGATGTCGACCTGTTCGAAGTGATGGTTGGGATTGCCGTCCAGCGAGGCGAGGTTCTGCCGGTTGCCGGCATAGGTGAGCTTGTCGACGTTGACTACCGGCTCGTCACTGCCAGCCAGCCAGTCCAGCACGAAGTTCGAGCCGATGAAACCGGCACCGCCTGTCACGAGAATCATGTATTCAGTATCCTTGCAATATGAACGGGGGCGCCATCCGACGGGCGCATAATCTGGGGAGTATAAGCGGTCTGCCCGCTTGCCCCCGTGTATTCACCCCCATCCGCAGGAAGTATTAGGTGACCTCCATCACGCTTTTGCTGATTCTCGCAGCGACCCTGGCGCTCTCCTGGGCCGGGACCGGCCTGATCATCCGCCATGCCGTGCGCTGGGGCCTGGAGGACGTGCCCAACGCCCGCTCCTCCCATACCCGCATCACGCCACGGGGGGGCGGCGCGGCCATCGTGGCGGCCAGCCTGGCCGGCGCGCTGCTGCTGGCGCTGGCCGCCTTTGCCCTTCCCCGGCTGCTGGACGCGCCGGATCCCTACCAGGCCTCGCTCACACAGGCGCCGGCCGCTTCAGCGGCCAGCGGCCCGGTGACAGGCGCTCCCACGACCGGCACCGCACCGGCAGGCACGGCCTCGTCCGGCGCCATGTCAGCCGGTACCGGCACGGCCGCCGCCCCCTCCTGGTGGGCCCTGATGCTGCACCAGGACATAGGCTGGCTGCGGGGCATTTCCGGGCTGGGCGGCCTGGCGGTCATCCTGTTCACCCCGGCCTTCGTCCTCGGCCTGCTGGGCCTGCAGGACGACCGCCGCGGCCTCTCCATCAAACTGCGGCTGGGCTTCCAGCTTTTTTCGGTGGCCTGGCTGCTAGGCAGCGCCTTTGTCCTCATCGGCGGCATGGGTAATCTGTGGTTCCTCGTGGAGCAGCTCTGGCAGGTGCTGGGGCGGCTGGGTATGCCCGGCATGTCCCTGCCGCTCGGCCAGGCCTTCGCCAGTGGCCACAGTTTCCTTCCCCTGCTGCTGACAGGACTGGTCTTCACGGCGCTGCTGCTGGCCGGCGTCTGGTGGATCAACCTCTACAACTTCATGGACGGCATCGACGGCATCGCCGCCAGCCAGGCCCTCTTCATGCTGCTGGGTGCCGTCCTGCTGCGCAGTCTGAGCTTCGTGTCGGCGCTCGGCACCGTCCCCGACACCGCGCCGCTGCACTGCTCCCCCAACGGCCCCGCCGGCCAGCTCTTCGCAACCGACGGCCTGCTGGCCTGCCTGCATCTCGAGAACCTGATGACCGACCCATTCTCCACCGCCAGCCTGATCGTGGCGGCGGCCGTGGCCGGCTTTCTGATGTGGAACTGGGCGCCCGCCCGCATCTTCATGGGCGACGCCGGCAGCCTGTTTCTCGGCAACATCATCCTCATCCTGGCCGTCATCGAGGCCATGATCTGGCTGGGTGAGACGCAGCAGCAGCTCACCCGCCCCGTCAACCCCGACGGCGTGGCCCACGTTATCCATGGCGTCCCGCCCGCCAGCTGGTTCATTCTGGG
This sequence comes from Lautropia dentalis, assembly GCF_003892345.1. GTDB lineage: Bacteria > Pseudomonadota > Gammaproteobacteria > Burkholderiales > Burkholderiaceae_E > Lautropia > Lautropia dentalis. The sequence continues at coordinate 1,356,109 of NZ_RRUE01000002.1, read as the reverse complement.
CGCCCTGTTCATCACCGATGCCACCGTGACCCTCATGCGACGCATCCTGTCGGGCCAGCGCCCGGGCGATCCGCACCGCAGCCACCTTTACCAGCGGCTTGCCCGGCGTTTCGGCAGTCACGCCCGGGTCACGCTTGTATACTGCCTCATCAATGTTTTCTGGCTTCTGCCGCTGGCCGCCCTGGCGCGCCTGCTGCCCGGTGCCGGCATGAGCATGGTCCTGCTGGCCTATGTGCCACTCGTCCTGCTGGCCTGGCTGCTGGGTGCAGGCCGGCCGGAACCGGCGGGAACCTGATTCCCGTCCCGACCGGCCCTGCCATGCGTACCGCCCCACCCGGCGGCCCTGTTCCGCGCCAGCCGCGCCAAGCCCGTTTCCCGACATGAGACTGTTCAACGTCAATCCCCGGACCTTCATTGCCATCGGCCACGACATCGTCGTGGCGGCACTGGTCTGGGCATTCACCTTCTCGCTGCGCTGGAATTTCGAGCTGGACCACGCCACGCAGATCATCCTGTTCCAGACCCTGCCGGTCGCGCTGGCCGTACAGGTGGGGTGTTTCGTCTACTTCGGGCTCTACCAGGGCATCTGGCGCTACGCCTCCATCCACGACATGCGGCTCATCGCCCTGTCGGTGGGGGTGTCGGGCATCATCATCCCCATCCTGCTGCTGCTGCTGCGCAACGGCCTGGGCGTGCCCCGCTCCATCTACTTCCTCGACCCGCTGCTGCTCATCCTCTTCATGTGCACCGGGCGCCTGCTCTACCGCTGGTGGAAGGAAAAGGCCATGGGCACCAAGGGCGTCGAACCCCAGCCCGTCATCCTGCTGGGCGCGGGCAACACCGCCCTCTCGCTCATCGACGACCTCAACCGCAACCCGTACTGGTACGTCATCGGCGTGCTGGACGACAACCCCAACAAGGTCGGCCGACAGCTGGGCGGCGTGCGCATCCTGGGCAACTGGGAGCAGCTCGAACAGATCGCCCGCGACAGCAACTGCAAGCACGCCGTGCTGGCCGTGGGCGCCACCAACCACGCCACCCGCCGCCGTGTGTTCGAGATGTGCGAACGCGCCCACATCAAGCTGCTCGTCATCCCCGACGTGCAGGAGCTGATGAGCGGGCAGGTCAAGGTCTCGCAGATCCGCTATGTGGACGTGGACGACCTGCTGGGCCGCGACCCCGTCAGCCTCGACACCGGTGGCCTGCGCCACATGATCGAGGGCAAGTCCGTGCTGGTCACCGGCGGCGGCGGCTCCATCGGCTCCGAACTCTGCCGCCAGATCGCCCGCTTCAAGCCGGGCGAGCTGATCATCTTCGAGCTGAGCGAATTCGCCCTCTACCGCATCACCGAAGACCTGAAACGCACCTTCCCGCAGCAGAAGGTCGTCCCCGTCGTCGGCGACATCAAGGACCGCGCCCGCCTCGAAGAAATCTTCGAGCACCACCGGCCGGCCATCGTCTACCACGCCGCCGCCTACAAGCACGTTCCCATCCTGGAAGAAAACAACGCCTGGCAGGCCGTGCGCAACAACGCCCTCGGCACCCGCATGCTGGCCGACGTGGCGGCCCGCTTCGACATCGAACGCTTCGTCTACATCTCCAGCGACAAGGCGGTGAACCCCACCAACGTCATGGGCGCCACCAAGCGGCTGGCCGAGATGATCCTGCAGTACCAGCACAGCATGGCCACCCTGCCCATGGTGCTCGTGCGCTTCGGCAACGTGCTGGGCTCCAGCGGCAGCGTCATCCCCAAGTTCCGCGAACAGATCGCCAACGGCGGCCCCGTCACCGTCACCCACCCCGACATCACCCGCTATTTCATGTCCATCCCCGAGGCCACCCAGCTCGTGCTGCAGGCCGGCCTGATGGGACGCGGTGGCGAGACCTTCGTGCTCGACATGGGCCAGCCCATCCGCATCGTGGACCTGGCCCGCACCATGGTGCGCCTGTCCGGCTACACCGAGGCCGAGATCCCCATCGCCTTCACCGGCCTGCGCCCGGGCGAGAAACTCTTCGAGGAGCTGCTGGCCGACAACGAAAAGACACTCCCCACCCCGCACCCCAAACTGCGCGTCTCCCGCCCCATCGACCCGCCCGGCACCAGCTGGGACATCTCGGTGCGCCGCTGGCTGGAATCGAACGGTTCGGTGGGTGACGCCGAAGTGCGCCAGATGCTGGGCCTGTGGGTGCCCGAGTACCGCCCGGCGCCGCTGCACAACCCGACCCCGGATGACAGCAGCGAGCCCGCAGGCGACACAGCCCCCGCCGCCACCGATGCACCGGGCGCGAGCATCCCGCCCGCCCGCACGCCGGTACCTGCAGGAATCACTGCTGCGTCCCTCACGGCCGGCAAGAGCGACAGACAGCCGGTCATCATCCCCGGTGCAGCCTTGCCAGCAGCCATGCCAGCCAGTGCTGCCGCTGCGGCAGACGCGGCGGCAGAGACGGGTGCAGCCATTGCGACAGCTGCGGGCCTGCCGGTCACGCCCAAAACGGCCCCCGTGACGGCCAGACAGGCCGCAGGCGCCCCCGGCGTCCAGCCGGCACCGGCACAACCGTTCCAGCCGTCCCGGCCAGCCCCCCGGGTACAGCCCGCCCTGGCATCGACGACCGCGGGCTTCCGGCCGGCCGCTCCGTTCGGCCCGCTGCCAGGAACCTCCGGGACACCGGCAGACATCCCGGCCATTGCCCAGGCAACCGGGGCCATCCACCTCCCGGCCAGCGCCCCTGAGACCATGACTGTCAGCACCCCGGCCGATTTCCTGGCGGAAATGCCGGAGCGAGACCTCTCGAACGCCCCCACCAGCCACATGGCCGGCGGCGCGCCTGCCAAAAGCATGACCAGCGCTGCAAGCACCGCCGCCCAGGCCGGCAGCATGGCCGGCAACGCGAGCATTGCACCACCCGGCAACACGACCAGCCCTGCATCCACCGGCAACACGGCCAGCAGTACGACCGGCATCACCCAGGCCGGCAGCATGGCCAGCAACGCGACCGACACATCCCCGGCCAGTCCCACTGCCGGGTCACAGCCCGCCAAACCGCCTGCCCGCCCGGCCCTGTCGCCGGCAGCCGCCAGCTTCACGATGGCTGCGGCCCTCCTGGCCGAAAGCCGTCAGGACGACGAGGTACAGTCGCAGGAAGAACTGGCCGCCCTGCTGCCCGACAACGACGACCTGCTGGCCCGCCTGAAACGCCTGGCCCAGGTGGCCACCCACGGCACGGAGCACGACGAAGAAAGCGCCACACGGACGCCTGCCGGCACACGGGCCGCAGCCCCCACGGCAGACTCCACGACGGAAACAGCTGCCCCCCGCGAAATCACCGCCGGAGAACCCGGCAAGACGGCATCCAGCAACGACACCACCGCCACGGCAGAGATCTCCTCGGCCCTGACGGATGCCACTGCAGCCGCTTCTGACGCCAGCACGGGTGCAGGTCCCTGCGCCGAAATCCCCTGCGCCGACGACCCTGCAGAAGAAGCCGCTCCCTGCACCGAAGACGGGTCAGACGACCACGAAGACTGTAGCGGCACCAGCGACGACTGCACAGGCAGCGAAGACGGAGCCAGCGACGAAGGCTGCAACGACAGCACCACCACCGCTGCCCGCCCGGCGCCACGCGGCAAGGCCTCCCGGGGCCGCCGCGGGCGCAAACGCAGGCACTGATCTCCCCCTCCCCCAACCAACAGGAACCCCCGTGACACTGGCCTTCGGAGACCTGCAGGGCTGCCGCCAGCCCCTAGAACAGCTGCTCAGGAAAATCGGCCCTGCCCCCACCGAAACCCTCTGGTTCTGCGGCGACCTCGTCAACCGCGGCCCCGACTCCCTCGGCACCCTGCGCGAGATCCGCAAACTGGGCCTGCGCGCCCGTACCGTGCTGGGCAACCACGACCTGCACCTGCTGGCCCAGTTTGCCGGCATCCGCAGCCCCCGCGCCGGCGACACCCTCGAGCCCATCCTCAAGGCCCCCGACGGCGCCGAACTCATCGACTGGCTGCGCACCCGGCCCCTGGCCCTGCGCCAGGGCGACTTCCTGATGGTGCACGCCGGCCTGCTGCCCGAATGGGAATACGACCAGGCCCGCGACCTCGCCCATGAAGTGGAAAAGGTGCTGGCCGGCCCCCACTGGCAGGACTTCCTGACCGTCATGTACGGCAACACACCCGACCGCTGGAGCGACGACCTGCGCGGTGACGACCGCCTGCGCTGCATCGTCAACGGCCTGACCCGCGTGCGTTACCTGCACACCGACGGCCGCATGGAGTTCAAATGCACCGAGTCACCGGAAAACGCCCCCGACGGGCTGATCCCGTGGTTCCTGGCCCCCAACCGCCGCTCCGCCGGCCGGCCGGTCATCTTCGGCCACTGGTCCTCGCTGGGCCTGAAGCTGCAGCCCGACCTCATCGCGCTGGACACCGGCTGCGTCTGGGGCGGCAGCCTCACCGCCATCCGCCTCGAAACCCGTCAGCTCTTCCAGCAACCCTGCCCGGGAAGGCGGAACGGGAAAAAGGAATGACCGGGCCAGCAAGCCCCGCTCAATCGTCTGCGACCCAACGCCTCACATGACACCATCGCACCGCCAGCCATCACGCAGCCGGTGGCGCCCCCCAGTGGCCGCGCTGCCTGCCGTCATTCATTGCCCACCACCAGCTGCCCCACCTCACGCCCGCTGGCCCTGAGCTGTTCGTAATCCTGCGCGCCCTTTGGCCAGTAGCCAAAGGTCAGCTGTGAATGACCCTCCTGCTGTGGCGCGGCCTTCAGCAGCACCCAGCCCTGCGCGTAGCCTCCGGCATCCACCCAGAACCGCGCGCCGAACAACCCCTCGCCGGGCGTCACCTGCACCGGGGAATTCTCGCGCGGCGCATCGCCCCACAGACGCGCCAGCAGCCGGGCCACCTTGCCGAATGCCTGTTTCGATACCGCATCCGGCTGCGGCGAAGGTAACTGGGACAGCCACACCTGATGAAAACCGCCGTTCAGGAACAGATACTGCGCCAGAAAATCCTCACCCGCCACCACCACCTTCTTTTCCAGCAGCGCAATGGCCCCCGACTCGAAACGCCGCATCCGGGACCGCGCCACCTGCGTCAGCTCCGGCATGGCGCCACGCACCGCCGCCATGGGCATCCCCGCCGTCAACCCCGTCCACAGCTCGTCGGCCAGCGCCTGCGCCTCATCCAGCGCCTGGCCGTGCCCCCGCCTGCCCTTCACCCCCAGATCGGCCGACTGACCGGCACACGGCAGCGCCTGATAGGTCATCCGGCCACCCTCACGGCACTGATGAATGGCGGCCTCCGCCTGCCCGGAAAAACCCGCAGCCAGCACGACCACCAACCCCGACAGCACAGCCCCGATATGCTTCATGATGCAGGCGCAGCAGCACCCTGCGCAGACCGTGCATCACCACACGCCCCCGCGCAGGGCAGACCGCCCCGAAAAGTTTGGACAGGCCGTTATAGAAAATGACGCACCGGGGTGTACAGCACCAGCCGGCAGGCGGTGGCCGGTGGCTGGTAGCTGGCGGTCGTGGCTGGCCAGGTGGCAAACGCGCGCCCCTGCCGCGTGCCGTGCCCCACTACTGAAGCACCAGCTCCTCCCGCTCAACCGGCATCCAGCCATCAAACCCCTGATCGACCAGATCCGCCAGCAGCACCGTATCGTCACGCGCCGCGATCATGCTCAGGCCACGTTCTTCGGAAACCATGAACATGCCGCGCAGTTCGGGCTCCTCATCCATCTGACCGGTCTCCTCGTCCATGGCAGCAAACACCAGCTCCAGGGGGAAGCCCTCCTCGTCCGCCCCGTCATCCTTCGGCAACCGCAGCAGGTGGCCATGCAACGCGTCATACGCACTGTCCCGCCCCAGGGGACTCTGTGCCAGCTCATGCCCGTCGTGGGTAATGAACCACCGGCCAGAGCGCTGCTCGCCCACTTCGTCTTCGACCACACGGCGCCACTCCGGCACCAGGCGACGCACATCCAGGGAATAGAAATCTTCCTCACAGACCAGAGCAATGAAATGCCGATCGGTCAGATAGAAAGCCGCCGTACCCCGCCGCAGCATGCCCAGACCGGATTTGGCCCGCATCTCCATGTCCTCGATCGCCCATTTGAGCATCTGCGCAGAATGGGATTCCCAGGTAATACCCAGATCATCCAGAACCTCGATGGCCCCTTCCAGACGCCCGAGGTTGTATGCTTTCGTGTCGGCTCCAAGTTTTCTTGGCATGATCCTGTCCCTCTTCTTCTCGCTGATCAAAGCGGGCAGGCTATCATATTCATGCCGTCATCACGAAACCGAACAACATGTCGATGATTGGCATGTTTTGGAACAAATCACAGAACAAACGTTCCCCTGTAAAGCCATCGCTTCGTAGTAAATTTCCCTGCTGAATCATCATGGCGTGCCATGGTGAGTCCCTGACACGCGCCAGGGAGCCTCTGCAAAAGTCTGCGAGCGCTTTGGACCCAGGATCGGGATGAGCCGGAAGGCGCCCTGTCGGCAATAGCAGAGCTATTGCCGACAGATGACAACGCACTGGATCGCCCGAGCATGGAAGCCAAAGTGCCGCAGGACTTTTGCAGAGGCTCCCCAAGGGCAGATGGCAGAATGAACCCGACGGAACCACGAGGAGGTAGATGTTCCATGAGCCTGAACGATTTCCGTCAGATGATCGCCCATGCGGTCCGGGCTCCCTCGGGGCACAACACCCAGCCGTGGTTATTTACCGTTGGCAGCGATCACATCACCATCAGCCCCGATCCCGGCCGGCGTCTGCCCGTGGTCGATCCGGATGATCGCGAGCTTTTCATCAGCCTGGGCTGCGCCGCCGAAAACCTGCGCATTGCCGCCAGCCACCAGGGCTACACCTGCAGCACCCGGGTCAGCGACGCGGGCGAGATCGTCATTTCCCTGACCCGGCAGGACGGCGTGACGCCAGATCCCCTGTTCGAACAGATCCCGCATCGCCAGACCAACCGCGCCACCTACGATGGCCGGTCCATTCCCCAGACGCTGCTCGACAGCATCATCGCAGCCACACAGACCAGCCGCGTACACATCCGGACATGGACGCACGGCACCCCCGAGCATGCCCGCCTGACCGAGCGCGTCCTGGCCGGCAACACCGCCCAGATGAAGGACGCCCCCTTCAAGCAGGAGCTGCTTTCGTGGATCCGCTACAACCGCAGTCACAGCGAACGAACCCGGGACGGGCTGAGTTACGCCGTGATGGGCGCCCCCAGCCTGCCGGAGTGGATCACCCGCCCCATCATCCGGTTTTCGCTGCACGGCGAGATTCTGAACACGGCCGAGCGCAAAAGAATTGCCTCCTCCTCCCACCTGATGCTGCTGAGCACCGGCGGCGACACGCGCCCCGACTGGATCGAAACCGGCAGCGTCCTGCAGCGCACCCTGCTGCTGCTCACGCAGCACGGCATTGCCCATGCCTATCTGAACCAGCCGTGCGAAGTGCCCTTCCTGCGGGAGCGGATTGGCGTCGGATTTTCTGCACATAACCGGTATCCGCAAATATTGATGCGGCTGGGGTATGCAAAACCCCGGCCGTGTTCCGAGCGCAGGGCGGTGGATGAGGTGATCAGGGAGGCGTGAGTGCCCCACCCGTCCATGGATCAAAACAGGCGGCCCGCCCCGTCTGCATCTATTTGCCACCGCGTGCCCATCATGACCCGTATTTCCCTCTCCCTCGCCATGACCTCCGTGCTCGTCGCATCATGCGCCAGCACCGACAGGGACACCCAGAACGCGCACGCCACCCAAAACCTCAGCCGTGCACTGGAATGCAGGCAAAACGCCTCTCCCGACGACATTCAGTCATGGGTCCACACCTTGCAGGGACATACCGTCACACACGGCCTGACGCCCGACGACCAGCGCGCCACATACACACTGCCGTCCCCCATATGGGTATTCGACCAGCCCGTCAGCACGATTGCGGTGGAAACGAATTCGGACGACTACGGACCATTCGTCGAATACAGCGCACACTTCGAAGGCCAGAACATGGAAACGGTCGGCCGGGTCGCGCAGCTCTCTCCCGGTCTGGACAATGTCTATCACCGGCAGATCGGCACGCGTGACCTGTCCATCCGTCCCGAATCCGGGCGTTCATACATCGTGTGCGCCAACGGTGTGCGCTCGGTTCCCAAATCCATCCGGTACTGGGCAAAAAGGGCCGACAGATGGCTCAAGCCCAACGGCTACCGGCTCGATCCGGAGCAGCAGAACAACCCGTTTCGCGGCCCCCTGCGCACCGAGCATTACGAAATCAAGGCCAAACCCAAAATGCCCGAAGCATTCAGCTTCGAACCACCGGAAGACAACACCGGAAACGGCAGTACCAAAGGCAGATAAGGGACATCAGGCTCAGGAAGGTGCCACCAAAGGCAGACAGGGCGCGTCAGGCTCAGGGCGTGAGCCGGTTGACATCGCCCAGGTTCTCGCCAGGCGTTTCACCGACGCGATCATTTTTCCCGGCACGCATGATCTTGCCGGCGTCCGGGCGCACATCCCTCCGCAGGTCATCCAGATACTGCATCATCAATCGCTCGGCAGACCGGACGGCCTGCTCATCACGGCGAACCCCATCCAGCGCATCCTTCAGCCGCTTCTCCGTGATATCGCCCGGATTGCCGCCCTGCTCCAGCGCGCGGATCATCTTCGGCAGCATCACCGGATCGGCCACCACATCGTGTTGCCCGGTCTTTCGCAGATAGCCCACCGCGGCATCCAGAACCCCCTGCAGGCCGTTGCGGCTTACGTGTTCCCAGAACGTACCCAGTAACCGTGGTCCGAGAACCGGATGCAGCGCCCGCGGCGTTGCCCCATCCTGCATGCCACGCTCCGAGAAGGTCATGGCATTGAGCCGGACCAGCACCGTACGCCGCGCGCCTGCCACATCATCGATTTCAACCATGGACCGGGGAGGAAAACTCATGCCTTCCGTGTACGGCCTGTTTCCGGGCTTGTTCATGAACCTCTGCTTCCTGGGGCTGTTGTAAAAATGCCAAATCGATTGCACCCAGCCCATATGCCATTATTATCGTTCAGTTCACCAGCGCCCGGTACACTGGTCAACCCCTTTTTTTCGTTGACTAACCCCCTGTTCACTCAGGGCGTCTCACATGGCGGTTCATGGGCGCCGCCATGCATGCCCGCAGGCCCCCCATTGTCACGCGCCATCAGGCTGGCGGCTGCCATTCTGCGAATCACGCCCATGTCGTGGCCGTGCTGCAGCACACCATTTTCCACAACCCACGACAGGAACGGCGCAGACAGCATGGCCGCAGGCGGCGTCTGTCCGGGCATGGGATGAATCGTTACATCATCCCCCGTCCCATGGATCTGGTACTCGAGGCCAAATCCCCGAAGGCCACAGAGAACGGCCATTTCATCGCCCAGATAGACGAAACTCGTCACCAGCTCCGAGGCCATCCGTCCGGCATCATCCGTCACGCCAGCCATGGATGCGGGATGCCCCGCCTGTCTCATCAGCTCGATCTTGCCGCGTACGAGACGCTGCATGGCAGCCAGCCACCTGTCGAAATCGCCCATGACGTTCAGTGCAGCGCCATGGCCTGCCCGGACCTCTGGTGCGCAGCCAGCGGCACCACACCAAAAATATCATTCTCTTCGGCACCGTCACCCGTGTGATGGCCTGCCGGTTCTTCCCTGTCCCGGACTCCGGCATGATGGTTTCCCGGCCCTGCCCGTTCCGTGACCCCGGCATGATGATTTTCCGGCGCTTCCCGCTCCCCGGTTCCGGTATGCTGGCTGGCCGCTTTCTCCTGCTCCCTGGCCTCGAGCCGCCTGATGCGGCGTTCTTCCTTGATCTGCTGCTGCTCTTCAAAGGCCCTGACGACACCCCATCCCCGAACGAGCTGCATCAGCGCGGCACCACTGATTTCGATGCGCGTGTTTTTCAGCTCGTCATCGGACATGTCCTCGGACTTCAGCTGTGCCTCCCAGTCACTAACCTTTCCGATCACCTCGTCGTCGAGCTGCTCATAGGCGGTTCTGAGCGAGTCCAGCAGCGCATTTGCCGTTTTGGGAGAAAGCCGGGGGCCGTTGACCACGGAGCCGGTCACACGCCGGCGTCCCTGCTGCCTCGCCTTCTGGGCCAGCCTGCGGATGACCTGCGCGGCCCGGATGCCGGATTCACGAACGATCCCGATGGCAACGGATGCCTCGATGACACCATCGCGAATGGCCTGATGAACCTCCGGTTCTGCATCGGCCAGCAGGATACGGCTGTCCACCCAGGTCACCGTCACCCCCATGGCCGAGGCAATTTCCTGCCGGCTCATGCCCCGGTTGACCAGTTTTCTGCACGCCCTGGCCTTTTCGATCTCGTCCAGCGCCAGCCCCTTGGCCGATGTCATCATGTACATCAGCTGCTCGGTACTGTTGCCACGGAAAGCCATGCAGCTGAGCCGCAGCTTGAGCCCCCGTTCCCTGACCACACGGTCTGCAGCGATCTTGCGGTGCGCCCCGTCGATGATCACATACTGACCGTTTTCGTTTGCAACCGGCTGCACCAGCAGCGGCGGCACATAGTCCCCTCTTTCATAGGCCGCCATAAGCCCCTCGATATGGGCAATGGCACGCTGTGATTCGTAGCTGTCACGGACATTGTCCTGATTGAGCGCCAGCATGTCCGGCGCAAGCCTGTACACCTCCTCCCCCCGTTTGACATTGCCATCCCCGTCCCGGGACGCTTCCCTGAGCGTCAGGCGGTGCTCCGTCGTGGCATCCCGGGGCATCTCCCCGGGCTCCAGGCCGTTCGTCAGACCGTTATCCGCCGTGATCGTGTCGCGTTGCCGTGCCATGGCGATCTCCTTCTCCCTGTGACTGAACCCATGGCCAGATGGTAGCTTTCGTAAACACCACGGTCAATGTCTTTCCGTAAATCAACATATGGCGCAGATAGTCGTATATGTTGGCGATGTACATCGCCAACATCACATCAACCTCGTCGACACCCTATCATCCAGAATACCGGCCAACTCCCCGACGCTTCCAGCGCAGCACACAGCATGACGAAGACCACCAGCACGACGACACTCAAGGGGCTTCTGACCCAGGCCACCCACAGAAAACAGACCGACGCCACAAAGGGCACCAGGCAGACCACCACCACGTCCCGCCCCCCCCTTCGTCCCGACAGAGCCCCCGGCAGAACGCCAGCCACCGACCACCCGCTCGGCCAGGTGCTTGCGGCCCGGGGATGGAGCATCAGCGACGCCGCCAGACGTTGGGGCTACACACCCACCTACCTGTACCGCATAAACCGCCAGACCGAACAGGCTGCCCTGTGGCTCGATGCCGCCCACGGCATACCGCATCACGACGACGAGACGTCTGCGCCCCATCAGCCAGCCGAAAGAATTGCCGCCATCATCTCGGACATCAAAAGACAGAACGACAGGGCTCCGGTGCATTTTCATGTTTTTTCCACGGGCCATCCGGTATCGCTGGCGGCGTCACGGATCATCACCATCGATACATCCGGCACCCCGGGGCTGTCCCTCGACATGCGGGGACACCAGCCAGCGCAGATGATCTGGCTGGAGCATTTTCTGGTGGCCCTGACCACGGCCTGCCAGAACGGCACTGCGGAGACACAGGACATTCTTGCCATTCTGGCCGACTGCCTGCCTGACACGGGTGATGCCGCCACAACCCCGAATCAGGCACTGACGGATCTGACGAATGCCGTCAACGAATCGGTACTGCTGCACGAAGTGCTCGATCACTACAACCGCCTGGGAGAGATCAGCACCCTGATCAACCGGAAAGCCTCATTCCTGGACAGAAAATCCGGTGTTCCGGCACGATACGCAGACAGGATGGATGCCATCGATACCGCCTTCGGCACCATGACCGCCGCCCTGCTGAACTACGCCCAGGCACTGGCCGCCATGCCGCTGAAAGAAATGCCCATGCCATCCCGCGACACCGACGCGCTTCGCGAATTCGCCACCATGCTGCAGCACCTGCAAAAGACCAATCTGTTTCGGGAAGCGTCCATCGATGAAGCGCCGGATACATCTGTCACGCAATATGACATCAGCGCCCTTTCCGGGCATGAGCAGTATATATTTACCCTGTTTCGCGCAGCCGACGTGATTGCACAATCTGCCGCCCTGAAAAAACCCCATCACGTCGCCATCATCATCGATGAAACCCCCATCCATCCCTGCACGCAGACAGACGCCGTTTGCAGACAGATCAGGCAGTATTATTCGGAAACTTGAAAGATCATGGGCATCCTTTCAGCAAGGCACACAACCGCTTTCGTGACCCTGGCCTGCGTATCGGCCATGCTGACCGGATGCGGATCGGACAATGACGACAAAAGTGCCACCGCCGAAGGCTCCCGGCAGGCATCGACCAGCAATCAGTCTTCCACCGCCCCCCAGCCGGGCACCGACTCCGCGCCGGCCACATCACCCTCGCAAAGTCAGGATGCCGGCCCGGGTGAATCGCCCCCCGCACCGGTCGTGACAAACGGTTCGGTTGCCGGGCAGACACTGGATGGAGACCCTGCCCCCTACGTCATGCCCAACCTGGCCGAGACGGACGAACCCAGTGTGCCAGCTGCCGACGACACCGCCTCCAGCACCGAAGACACGCAGGAAGTCACGGTCAACACACCCGCCGGGCAGTCTTCTGCCGCCACGGCCCGGAGCGGCCCGGCAGCCGCAGCACGAACCGGCGCCGGCACCACCACCCCGAAACACATTCTGCAAAAGTACATCAGTTCCAACCCCTCGGGCTTCAGGTGGAATTCCGTGATGGCCAGCCACCTCTACGGCCCCGGGCTCTTTACCCAGACCACACTCGCCAACACCATCATCGGCGTGTACAAGGGCGTGGAGAACGTCGTGGTCAACCGGTTCCGTGCCCTGGAAGGCGGCCAGCTATCCAGGGTTCGCCTGTACTGGCAGGGAGGCGAGGGCTATTCTGCCGGTACGGGCGGAAGAATCCGCCTCACGGTGCTGCCGGACGACAACACCGCGCGCCACCTGCCCGACTTCAGCCAGCAGCCACTGGCCGAGGCCAGCTTCGTGCCGGACATGCATGCAGGCAACTCGATCTTCCCCGAAATCGCCCTCACCAGCCATGGAACGCTTCAAAAAGGCAAAATCTACCATCTGGTGATGCAGAACACCGACGCCAACCCGGCGGCCAACTACGTCAGCAGCAACAACGCCGCCACGCACATGCAGATCACCCGCCCCTCCCGCTGGATCAGCAGTACCGACTGGGGCACCCTGATGGGCAAGCGCACCCCCGGCTCCAGCACCTTCAGCCGCTGGATGAACCTCACGCACGACGGCTCCGGAAACCACTTTTTCTCGCCCATCCTGCAGCTCACCTTTGCAGATGGCAAGTCCATGGGTGTGTCCGACATGGAAAGCGGCAGCGTCGACCCGGGCCGGGTATATACGGTCACCTCCCAAAAACCGGTACGCGAGCGCTTTGTGCCAGGCGCGGAAAAACGCGTCAATGCCATCTCCGTGGCCACGGCCGCCTCGAAGGCCGGGCAGCTCAAATGGCGTTTGCTGCAGGGCAGCCGCGAGCTGGCCTGGGGCTACATCAAGGCGGCCAGCCCCAATTACAGAACCGTCGAAGCCAAGGGTCTGCAGCTTGCCGCCCTGAAATGGTATGACATCATCTTCCCACCAAGGCAGTACGTGGAACTGTCGGCAGGCAAACCCTATGATCTGGAGTTCCGTGCAGAAGGCAGCAGTGAATGGAAGTTTGCAGATCACCGCAATGGTGCTTCATCCGGATTTACCTGGCCCGCAGCATTCACCGAATCGCAGGCACAGCACCTCGATGGCGGGCGCTGGCTCGACACCAATCACTGGAACTACCACGCCTCCAGAAAAGGCTCCAACTGGCCCGTGGTGTTCCATCTGAATCCGGAAGACTGAACATTCTGCCTTTCAGGGCGCCTTCATGGGATCGTGCATGGGCAGGCCATAGAGCGGGGCACGCAGGCGGGCCACGTCCGTCCATTCCCCCCTGAAGCGCTCATCCGTCAAAACAGACCTGAACGACAGCAGCGGATAGTTCAGGTGCGGGTTGGCAGACTGGTAGAAGATGCAGAACCAGTCCGGAACCAGATGATCCCTGGCATCGATCTGCCTGATCTCGAAAGGCACGGCCAGAATGCCGCCCATGCGCCTGACGGTGTCGCTGCGCAGATTGTCCACCAGCCAGTGCGCCGCATAGCCCAGCATGCCCGCCTCTACCCCGACCAGACAGACGACACGCCCCTTCACGGATTCTGCCTGCTTATCATCCCCATCCGCGCATGGCATGCAGTGCACGCCAGGTGACAGGTCGACGACGGGCGCGCCCGGTGCGGCATTCTGCAGTTCCGTCCTGTCGAGCTGGTTCAGCAGCAATGAATAGGCCTCGAACGCCGCAGGGATATCCCGCTGCGTGGAAGGGTCGTTCCGGCCCATGGCGGCAATGACACCGCAACGGTCGGGCTCGTAAAGAGAGCCGATTTCGTAAAGCAGCATGTTCCGGATATTGCCTGAAATGCCTGTATCCATGTGCGCAACACGCTCCTCCTCTGGCCCAAACTTCATGGTAACAGCGCAGCACCGTGCACATCACGAAAGTAGCGCACCGCACCTTTTGCACCGAGGTAAATATCCTTTCAACTGAAACCCAAACCATCTTCCGTGGGCAGCACGTGCAATACTACGCTCTGCCACCCGCCAGGAGAGTAACACCATGCGCAGCAGAATCATCCCGGGCCTTGCCATTGCGGGGCTCCTGTCCACCACCAGTGCACTGGCCGGCTTCGAAGTCATCGAAAACGAAAACAGCGAACCTCAGTCCGGCCCCGTCAAGGTCGTCACCGAGGCCCAGGAAAACGCCCGCCTCAAGCAGGAACTGGACAGGCTCTCGGACGAGCTGGTACAGCTACGGGGAGACCTGAACAACCAGAAGCGCCGCACGGAAGAACTGGAGGAAAAACAGCAACAGCAGCAGGCCACGCCGCAGCCGCTGCCGCTGCCGCTGCCACAAGAACGACCACAGCCGCAGCCACAACCATATCCACTGGCACAGCCCCCGCTGCAGGCACCGCCCCACTCGCTGGCACAGCCACAGACGCAGCCCCAGACACCGCCCCAGACACAATCCGGTCCAGAACCTCAGCCCCGGCAGAACGACACAGCAACCGCCAGCCCGAAGGAAGATTCCACGGCCAGCGAAGCCCGGCACCCGGACAGAATGATTCTGCCGTTTGCCGCCAGCAGCGCCCGATTCCTGCCCCACCCCGCCATGGCTGACGAGCTGGTGTCTGCAGCGCGCTCAGCGCAGAAAATCAGCATCATCGGCTATACCGACAACAAGGGCAACAAGGCTTCCAGACAGTACATATCGAAGCGTCGCGCGCTGGCCGTCAAGCGCTTTCTGGTCAAACACGACATCGACAGGGACAAGATCAGCACGGAAGGCCGGGCCGACGGCTACGTGGCAACCAACGAAACCGCGCCGGGGCGCCTGGCCAACCGGCGGGTCGAAGTGGAATTCAAATAGGAGCAGCCGACAAAACCGTGCCTCCGTCAGGAGGCACCCTGCATTTGACGGGTGTTATCAACCGCTCGAGGGGAATCAGGGGCTGGCCTTCACCAGCCCATGTCGTATGTCGATTCATCACGACTGCTGATCGAGATGGAGAGAGAAGCACGCAGCTCGCCTATCGCATCATGCACGTCTTCGAGTTCGACGGTTGCCACCTCCCACACCATCTCCAGATCCACGGCGTGAAACCCATGGGCAATTCTGTTTCTGAACTCGTACATCGCGGCCCATGGTACATGTGCATTTTCTTCGGCAAATTCGCTGTCCACGCGCATGACGTTTTTTGACACCTCTCCCAGCACACAGAACTGCATGAGCACGCCGTCCTGAACGAGCTGGTCGCGCAGAAAATCCTCCCGGTACACATCCTCCGTGTACTTCTCTATGCGCCTGATGGACTCGAGCATCTGTTCCAGACAGTCGGCAATACGAAGTGATTTTTCTTCCCTGTTCATACCGGCTCCGCATCGTTCAGCACATCGTCCCTGCAGGATTCGGGCAATGCATTGGGCGTTACCACATCGACCCGCACATTCAGCACACACTTCAGCCTGGCCTGCATCTCCGCAATATCCAGCAGCGAAGCACTCAGGCCGGGCTCGACCAGGATATTCAGGTCACTCTGGACCGTATCCGTTCCCCTGAGCACGGAACCAAAGACACGTGGATTGACCACGTCGTAGCCGGCAATGACCTCCCGCACCTCCTCCCGATGCGCATTCAGCGCCTCGGACGGCCGCAACACCCCAAACTGCAGGCCTTCGTCCCTCCCATCGGGCTCCTTCATGTCATACAGCCTTCTGTAGACCCTCAGCAGCTCAGCCTGCTCCTGGTTCTCACGTTTGTATATATTATCGACCAGCCTGCGATTGCCGGCAGCCGCTGGCTGATCGTGTTCCGGTTTCATGATTCATCACTCCTCTGGGGCGGGTTTCAATGATGCCATATTTCATGGAACCCGCACCCACTTTTCCTGTCACGGGCGATAGTAACGCGCCGGATTCTTGCACTGCGGCGAGCGCTTCATCAGCATGTCGCGCGAAATGCCCGTATCGTCCTTGGTCTGGTCGGTCAGTGTCGTCATCGTCACGACGGTCCATTCCCCATTGTCCTTCAGGCGCTGCGGCGCCGAAGACGCGGCCCCGGGCACGAACTTGCCGCCCAGACTGACGGTGTCGGGCGGATAATAATCGCCCGCCACCGTCATCAGCGCAGGCCCACCCTTCACGAGCCTTGCCTCCACCGCCACCGAAATGGCCTGTGCACCATCCGGCACTTCCACATGCGTGAACCAGCCATGAATGGCGTTCTGCGTGCCCGTCGATGCCTTGCCGGAGAAAGTCGACTTGCAGCGGGACATGTTGACATCATCTGGCGTGCAGATGGCGGCATCGGGCTGCAGGTTGGCCGCCAGCAGGTGCCACTGCTTGTCCTTTTTCGGAAACCAGTACACCGCCATGTTGCGCACCTCGATGTCCGCAGCCACATGACTTCCCGACACACGGGAAATGACGAACCACGGCATCAGCCGGTTCCATTTGCCCGGCACATCCTTGAACTCCGTCAGGTGCCCCCGCTCATCGGCCGGCCAGTGATCCCACCCGCCCAGGGCACTGTTGGCGTGCCCCGCGTGCGACCACGTCCACGACGGATTGACGTTGGCCAGATAGCCCTGGCTTTCGGTCTGGTGCTTGATCATCGCGTCGGGGGTGGCGCAGACGGATTCCCCGGCTGCATCCGGTTTGCTGTACTGGTCGTAATTGTCATGGAGATCACCCAGCGTCTGTTCGAATTTGTCTCCAGATTCGTTCATCGCGCTCTCGACCTTGTCCAGAACGTTGCTGGTTGTCCCTGCCGGCAGTTCTCCGTCGGTCGAGCTGCCACCCTCACTGCTGGAACTACCCGATGACGAGCCGCTGCCATCACTCGTGGCACTGCTGTCAGATGTACTGCCGTCCTGTCCGTCGGCATCATCGGATGAACCAGACGAGGTTTCACCACCCTGCCCGGCATCCGTCGCATCATCGCCTGACGTGTTGCCACTGCCGAACGATGGCGATGTCGTGGGCGTATAGAGCGGTCTGGAAGCACCACCCGTGCCGGACGAGGAGTCGGCATGCCCGGCGCTGTCAGAGGTACCGCTGCTGGACGCACCACTGTCAGACGTACCCCTGCCGGAGGTACCACTGCCGGAGGTACCACTGCCGGACGTACTGCCGCTGGCATGGCTGCCGGAAGATGTGCGGTCACTGCCCCGGGACGAGGACTCCGAAGCAGATGATTCCCCACCGGATGAATCTGACGAACCGGTATCTGCAGAATCGTTTTGTGCAACCGTCGTGGATTCACCGTCACCGGACGAGGTGGATGCAGTGTCGTCCGCCGGGGCATCGGTCACCCCCATGTAGGACGAGGCGGCGGAGCGCCCTGCCGTCTGCCCGGACGCTGAAGCCGGACTGGAAGTACCGGACGCGGTGCCGGACGCATGGCTGCTGCCGGAATCCCCAGAGCCCCGGGCGCTCTGGCCACTGCTGCCCGCGGGCACCGTGGATGTGCCTTCTTCCCTGTCGGAACTGCCCGACGAACGCCGTGACTGGCCATTCACACCGGTTTGCTGCGCCGCGCCGGCGTTTCGTTCCTCCTCCCCTGTAGAACTGGTCTCCTGGTCAGCACCGGCAGACTGGACACCGGTACTGGCGGGGGCAGTAGTGGCACCTTCTGTCTGCCGGTTGGAAGACCCCCCATTTGCATTTTGCGCAGCCTGTTCAGAAGACCCATTCCCCGCCTGGGCAGACCCCTGCCCTGCCCTCCCATTCATCTGGCTCTGCAGCTGCGCCTGGTTGAAAAGCGGTACGACACTGGCAAAGAACTGCCCTTCACGGTTCTGAAAGAGAACCAGTGTCTTGCCATCCCCCAGCTGACCAGCAAAAACCGGACGAAGCCCCACGCCGCCCCCCGCAAGATCGAGGCCAGATCCATTTGTCTCCGTGTTACCGTCGGCCTGCCCGTCTGTCTGGTTCATGCTGAAGAGCGGAACCATACCATTGAGTGCGTTGTTGCCCTGCCGGGACTGGGAAGATGCCTTCAGACCCACCCCACTGGATGGGGTCTGGAACAGGGGTGTAGTAGATGTCGTACTGCCAAATGCACTGGCACCAGACAGTGCCAGTGCAACCGAAACAGCAACCCTGAAAGGTCGGGTATCAGGAACAAAGCATGAGGTACGCATTCGATTACACCCATAAAAAACCCTGTACCTTATTGTATGGCGGCCCAGTCAGAAACAGCAACGAACAGGACCGCTCCAGAGAAAGGCAGTTTCGCCATTTACAAAACCTGTCAGAGCGCACCGGTTATTGCCAATATTTTTTTATTAAGCACAGCGACAGAGTAGAAAATCAGCCGAACGCCCAAAACCGCGCCGCGAAAGAACGAACACCGAAAACTTCTAGCAACATTTGTTACATAACGCAAGAACCGCACTCCCTGTGCGGTTCTTGCGTTATGACCGCGTTCCATTGACGCGACTGGACCGATGGTGATAAGTTAAGCTCAACACGATGGTGCGCCTGCAGCACGGGCATTGGCTGCCAGCAAGCGTGTCATGAACAAGGGAGAACCACATCATGAACGGGTCAAACAACGCCGGCGGCAAGATCAATCTGAGCGGCACCTATGGGCTCGGGCTGGAGATGGATCCGTGGGCATACGAGGCCCGGGGCAGAAACCGTGGCATTGAAATCGGCCGGCAGGAAGGCTATTCCTCCGGGATATCCGTGGGCAATGATGAGGGGCTGATCAGCGGCATCGGCATCGGGGCGGATATTGCATGGAATGAGGCTAATGCCATTATTGATCAGCTGAAGGATGATTTTAATGAAGAAAGAAACGATGGGAATAAAGCTGCTGTGGCGTTAAACGCACTTCGCGAAACAGTTGAAACTCTCATCAAGGAAAACCCTAAGGCTGCTTCTCATATCCGTAAGGTTTTTATAAAAAACTATAAAAAGGAAGTTGTCGAGTCTGTGCGGGATGGATTTATTAAAATTCCCCTTCATTCTGATCCATCCTTTATGAGAACATCCCCTAAAATGTTTGAATTCATTATTAGTGCCCTTTAATTGAATTTGCGTCGCATGGGCGTTTCTCCTTCGGCCAAGGGCAAGGTTTAATACATGATATAACTGATCTGGTGGGAGGCAATACATTTCAATTTGCCAAATGGCATCTCAATTCTCATCTTCTCTCAAATTTATTTTGTCTTTTTCGAACTCGGTCCACCAATCCCTTGGTCCCCCGACATGGTCTGTACCTTGTCAGACGCCCCCTTGTTGCTCCCACTGCTACCACCCCCACCGCCTTTCGCCCCCTTGATCATCCTGGCCAGCCTTTCATCACGCTGCAGCTGCGCCCTTTCCTTCTTCGCCTCCTCCCGGCTCCTGTCCACTGGCAGACTGGTCGATGCCAGCCCCCCCTGAATCTTGCCCATCGCTCCACTCTCGCCCAGGTCCGTCACCCCCGCACCTATCCACTGCAACACCGCTCCGGGCAGCGTCTGCGGCAGCGCAAAGCACATGTGCAGCACCACCACCAGCAGTATGCTCAGCGCCAGCATCCACATCAGAAACTGCGGCACCGCCGACAGGTAGTACAGCACGATGTTGTCTCCCATCCCGCCATCGATGGCTCCACGAATGGCAAAAAAGCCATTGACCACAAACGTCACCAGCGGGTCCGAGATCAGTATCGCCGCGAAAAGCCCG
Organism: Lautropia dentalis; assembly: GCF_003892345.1. Classification (GTDB taxonomy): domain Bacteria; phylum Pseudomonadota; class Gammaproteobacteria; order Burkholderiales; family Burkholderiaceae_E; genus Lautropia; species Lautropia dentalis. The sequence goes on along the minus strand of NZ_RRUE01000002.1, from coordinate 1,335,710 downwards.
ATCACCGCCAGCGCCGGCCGCGCAAACAGCGACAGCAGCAGCAGATACCCTTGGCGCTGGCTGCCCACGAACGTCGGCTCCGGCGTCATGTGCAGCAGTGCCCACAAGGGAATGGCCAGCACCGTCTGCAGCACCCCCAGCAGCCAGCCCACGATCACCACCATGAAAATCACCATCGGCAACGACGGCAGCACCACCGCAAACATGAACGAGACAGGGTCCATGAAGGCCCCAAGACGCGCTATGTGCATCGCCGGAAACGCCAGAAACCAGTCCCACACCACATCTGCCACCTTCGAGACGCCTCCCACGACGGGAATGGAAGAAAGTGCGCCCGTCACGCCGCGAAGCAGCGAAAACTCGCTCTTGAGATCCGCATCCAGAATGTACAGCTGCGATCTTGCTGCCGTGATCATGTCCCCCACGCACTTCATCCGGTTGATCGCACCACCGATGCGGTTGTTCTCCCCGCACATGATCTCGGCCAACTGTCGCGCCTGTCTTTCCAGAAAGGAGTTACCGCCACCATTGGCTCCGGTCACGATGCTCGTGACCTCCTGAATCCACCGGTTCGACGTCGAGTTCAGCTTGTCCGTCAGCATCGACTTGAATCCCGTGATGTCCGGCGCCCTGCCGCCGTCCGTGCCGATGTCCTGGAACAGATTGTCGAACCTCGCCGGCGTGGGGTTCGCATCTCCGATCTCTTCTCCATCCCTGCGAAACGCCTTGATCAGCGTCTTGCTACCCAGATTCACCGTCCGCTCGAACAGCTCCTGCCGCGCATCATCCTTGTCGGTCACCGCCCTGAAAGAGGGCTCTATGGTCGCAACCGACGCCGCCGTCGTGTTGATCAGCGACATCCGGATATGACCAATTTTCTGAAACCAGGTTCCCGCCTCCGCCCAGCCACTTCGCGTGACGTCCTCAACCACCTGCTGGATCACTCCGTCCATCTGACCCTCCGCATTCTGGCCCTGACCACGCAACGCCGCCACGACCTTCGCATCCGCTGCGCGCACAATCTCGTTGAAACGGCTGCTTTTCACATCACTCCAGCCATCCTGATCCGCATCGTAAGGCCAGCTCTCAACCCACTTGTCAAGATCTCCCATCAATGTCCTGATTGCCGAACGCTTGATGGTGTAGGTCTCACGACCTATCCGCGCCAGTGTGCGCGAAGCCTGGGCGTTGCCATTGTCCCCCTGATCCGTCGCTTCAGGCGGCTGGGCCGCTATCCGCAACTCCCCGCAGATCGGCTCCAGTCCCGCAAGATCGCTTTCCTTGTTGCGATCCTTGAATTCATAGACATCGTATCGGCTGTTGCCCAGATCGACGCGGCGATCCCTGGTATCGCGATTGATGCCCACCTTGGGAATATTCGACGCCCCTCCGTGCTCCCCAAACACCTCATTGGCCGCCCTTGCACAGTACGCCGACATCACGTACTTCTGCGCAAACGAGCGCATCCCATAGAAGGACCCCGGGTGATTGATACCCTGCACCGCACTCTCCGGCGCAAGAATCCCCATCTCTATCCCAACCTTGTACACCCCATTGGCCAGCCCCACTCCCCACAGCGCCACCATCAGCACGAATACCTGCGCAAAACTGAAACCCGCCGTCGTCGGCAGCAGCATCCCCATGCCCGCCACCATCCGCGCAACGGTCCACGTCGGGTTCCAGTTCCTGCCAAACACCTCTCCATCGTTGGCACTGTTGGCCACCCCTATGGTCATGATCCCCAGCAGCAGCAGCCCGCCAACAATGGCAAGACCCCCGTTGAAGTAGCCGAGCATGGCCGGCAGAATCTCCGTTTGCCCGGCTGCACCCGCCGGGTCATTTCCGCTGATCAGGTTGTCGATGGTCGACCCGAACACCGACCTGAGCAGGCCGATGGATGTCTCTTCACGAACGCAGTCATCGAGACCATCACAGGGGTTCAATGGCATTTGCATGGTTGATCACCCGCCCGGAAGTTACCTGATTACACAGACCTTTAGTATGCCTGTGGTTATGACCACGTATCCTGTTGAGCAGGTAACGCAATTGCATCAGTCCTTGTCGCGCATTCCTTTGTTATTTACACATTTGCATTTTTCAGGGATCGTATGCCGATGCAATGACCTGACTGCCGGAAAAGGCACGCCAGCAAATCAGGCAAAACCTTGAATGCGGGCATGAATTGCATGACAATATAGGCGTGAACCGGATAAATGGGCTGCATGACGCATGAACGATCAGTCTCGGGATGACATTGACCTGCGCAGACAGTCCGTGTCGCTGCATTTTTCCGCGCTGCTGGGCAGCAAGGCCGGCCTGAATTATCTGGCCGGGATGGATGCCGTTGACAGCTGGGCGTTTGATCACGAACACACCGAAGATGCACACGCAGCAGATGTGGCCTGGACGCTTGCCCGGCTGGGGTCTGCCATTCAGCAGAACATCGAAGTGCTGGATTATGCCCCCGGGGAACTGGTGCGAGTCCTCGCGCATCTCACAACCAGCCGCTCTGTCTACGTGACCGACTACATCACCCGGCACAATCCGCAGGCGCTGGCCGCCATGCAGCTTGCCGGCGAAGATTTTGAAAATGATCCCGTGCTTCTCGAGAAGCTGGTCATGCAGAGACGGCTGGTGGCGCTGGAGAGGGCCGGGGTTCTGGCCAGGGTGTTTTCGCGGGAGCGGCTTGGGGAGATCGAACGGATCATGAACCTGTCGGTCGATGAAGGGGAAAGGGATGGCTCATGAAGTATTCACGGGCAGGCATCACTGCAAACGGCGTTTGGTGTTTGCGGGGCTGGCGGGGGTGTTGCTGGTTGTTCATATGGGCGCGGGAGCGGCAGCTGCCGACGACCCGGATATAGCGGGCGCCTACCGGGACGCCGCCGCCAACTGCGCCGAAGGGCGCACGCCCGGAACCATCGGCTACGCCATCAACGAGGCAGTGCGGGTGCATACGCGCATTGCAGCCACGGCCATCGATACGGACGCCATGTTCAACGACAGCGACTGCTTCGGTGACCTGGGCGAGATGGTCGACCTGTCCGACCATATCCCTAGTGTCGATGCGATCTGGGGGCGTGTGCGGGATGCATTGGGCAAATGGGCAAAACGAAAAGTATGCTCGACGGCGCGCAATCTGGGCACTCGGGTCATGACACCGGTCAATCGCACTATCGAAGATGTCAACCAGATAGCAGACCTCAATGGATTGACCAACGGCATGATCCGCGAAGGCATGCAGGGTCTGGATCCGGAGCTGGGCAATGTCTACCGGGATGCCCGACCAGAGCGCACGGGCACCTATGACGTGAACCGTAACGCCGTCAATGTCCCACCCGCAACACTGCCACAGAATCTCGCCAACCCCGAGGTGCCGCCGCAACTGCAGCAGCAGAACGAGGAGGTGCCAGGCAGCGTTCAGGAGTTCATGAACCGTCAGCAGAACCAGAACAACGCGCAGCAGGAACAGAACGGCGCGCAGCAGAAGTCCCTTCGCACGAAGGGGGTGTCCTCTGGTGAAGGCAGTGGTGGCGTAAGCCTCGAGGACGGCAAGGTTCCGGACAACGTGACGAAAAGTGTTACCGATGCCATGAACCGTGCCCAGGAACAGTTCAATGACAGGCTCTACGACACGCAAAGGCAGATTCAGGAGAGGCATCAGAACGATCAAAATGGCAACCATGGCGCCGAACCGGATGCGGCCGCGCAGACTGGTACCACGCCCGCGACGCCAGAGCCGGAGCAGTACGACAGGGCTGACCAGCAGCCTGAGCAGTCCGGGGAAGAAGAGTCCGACTCGATGTTCGGGCGGTTCCAGAACCTGTTCAACCGGCGGCAGTGATCATGAAGGACAACGGACGCAGGACCCTACAGGCAGCAGCCGGAGCTGCCCTTGGCGTGGCCATTCTTGGAGCCAGCTCCCTGGTCAATGCGCAAACCAGCTGGCATACCGTCATCGAATCCATAAGGGCAATGCTGTCGGAGGGCACATACTGGAAGCTGGTGGCCAACCAGACGCGGGTAAGCGCCGACCGGCAGGTCGAGACGCAGCAGAAGTCGAATCAGCAGCTTGCCGACGCGTTCGACCTCATCCGCAAGCAGGAACGCCTGACCGATGCCATTCGCGACCATGGTGTGGCAACCGGGCAGCCGCAGTCCATTGGCTGTGTCGCACTGGAGCACGCCGACCTTGAAATGCGTGCACGGCAACAGGCTACGCTGGATGCCGCCAAACTGATGCAGAGCTTTGCCGACAGCCGCCAGCGCAGCGGCGCGCAAACCAGTCGCCAGATCAGGGAAAAACTGAAAAGTGAGTATTGCACCGTGTCCGAGGCCAAACAGGGAATCTGCGAACTCAGAGGCAATGGCATGCAGGGCTGGAACAGGAACTATGCGGCGGCATACTCGTCCGAAACGCTGTCACCGGAAGCAGAGAACGCCGCCTACGATTATGCCGAGCTGGCCAGTGCCGGGCCGGGGGACGAGGTGATCGAGTGTGAAGGGGCTGCGTGTGATCGCAACCGGCTGACGTCGCTGGCCCAGACAGCGGTTTCGTCACTGGTTGCCGGAACCTACGTCGGACAGGCCGCCAGCCGCCGGTCTCCCGTCATGACGGGGGAATGACATGAAGAGAACCATTGCGGCGTTTATGACTGTCCTGCTGATCTGCAGCGCAGCTACCGTATCGGCACAGTCCATGTACGGATTCGAAGCATTGAGGGACGTCATCATACGGGTCATTGAGTATTCATCACAACTGAGAAGCCAGCTCGTTGGGTTTCTGAATTCTTTCGGCCTGCAGATGGACCAGGCCCAGGCAAACATCCGGTCGTACATCAAGATAGCAACGGCCCAGGACGCAGCGTCATCGAAGAATGTCGTGGATTCGATCGTACGTTCCGGGCAGGCGCTTGTCGATGTCATGCAGAACCAGGAAATTGCCGATGACATGGCCGACGCCACCGCTGATGTGCACTGGCTCACGGGCCAGGGTTATGATCCATGTGGTACCGCCTATCGGGTGGAGTCCATGGACATGGGTTTCGATATGGCCCGCCAGCGTGCAAGGCGCACGGTTGCGGATGCAGACGCCGCTCCCGGCAAACTCGTTGCCTCCCGTACAAAGGTCATGCAGGATCGCCTCAGAAAGCACAAGGAAAAGTTTTGCAGCGCATCGGAAGCGGCGTCAGGCGTGTGCACACAAAGCGAAGTGCCCGGAGGGGATGTCAATGCTGCGCTGCTCTTCGAACCGGCGGAGGAAGACAGCCTGAAGGCGGAAGCGCGCAAGGCGTACATCGATCATGTATTGGGCGAACCTGACCAGAAAACGGAAAAGCGGGCCGGTCGCACCGCGGCGGGCGAACAGTATTTTCTGGACAAGAGTCACAAGGACTCACTGATGTCCAGCCCCGCGCTCAGCTTCTCAAAAATCGACGCAGACAACACACGCACGAAGGAACTGAACGGCAAATCGCCCAATGAGCTGATGAAAGACGCCGTCAACCAGTATTTCGGCGGTGAGCGCGGCAGAGAGTGGGCACAACGCATGGCCATGCAGCGCATGCGTGGTCTTCTGGCCGAAGCCAACCGCATGGCAGCACTGGAGAACTGGATGCGCTACAAGAACTACGAGCGGGAGCTGCGCATGGAAGCCAGTCTGGCTGCGCTGTCACTGGCCGTCACGAAGGGGAACAGAAGACATGCCAGCATGGCTGGCGACCGGGCATCCGCGAACCAGAAGGCATCGGAAATAGAATGAGAAAACGTATTGCTGTCTGTATTGCCACTGGGGTCCTGAATGTAGCCGCACCTGCAATGGCGCTTGAGTGCTACCCGACCTACGAGAGAATCCCGCATGAGGGAATCTTCTCGTGGTTCAACAGGCTGCGCAGCCAGCATTTCGACCTCATGGACTTCGGCCTTTCCATGAAGCTGCAGGCAAACTCGCTGATTACGGACCAGTCGCTGATCACCATGGCCAAACAGCGGGCGTATTCCGGCAAGCAAATTGCCGATGCCACCAGGATCACGGCCCAGACCGTGGCCAACGCCAGACAGGCGATCAACATCAAGCGGCGTGAGTCCCGGGCAGCGTTCGATTATGGCGTAGCCTATGGACAAGGGTACAACCCCTGCGATCAGACGGCATTTCGGCAGGCGCTGGCCGTGCGCCAGGTGGACATGGACGCAGCGCGTGCAGAGGCCGTGACCCAGGAAGTTCTGGCCGGACCGGGGAATTACCGGAGCCCCGTGAAGGCACGACGGGAACTGCTGGACATGAACCGGAAATTCTGCACACAGGACCAGGTGGACGCGGGCTTCTGCGACACCGTTGGCGGCTTTCCCGGCGCTGCGGTGGATGTGGCAACGCTTTTCGAGTCCAGCGGCAACGACGATCCCGTCAACGAGGCAAAGAAGGGCGTGATCAACAACATGGTTGGGCTGCCTGATAATGTCGTACCCAAGGGAGCCCAGAAAAGCGCTGCCACCGATGCCTATGTGCTGGCCAAGGCACGCAAGGATGCGCTGACGTCACCTGCCATCAACTCCCTCAAGGCCATCGAGCTGGAGCACTCCGGATCGGCTGGAACGGAAACGGGCGAAGCAAAATCGGTGGCCGCGATGTTCGAAGAAGAAGTCAAGCGTTACTCGGGAAACTCTCCGGAGCACCAGAAATGGTCGGCCATGCTGCGCGGGCAGAACGAGCACGGCCTGATGATCGAACTTCTGCGGGCGCAGGGGTTCAAGCTGGCCATCATGCTTCGGGAGTACCAGCAGAAGGAGCGCATGGAGGCCATGCTGGCCGCATTGGTAGCCAACGAGGCGCAATCGAACGGAACGGAGGAGGTAACAAAGGCCAACGCCGGACGGACCAACTCGCAGCGTAGACAGGCTGACATAGAATGAACATGCTGCGCGCTACCCGTGTTCTGATTGCCATGACTGTGCTGCTGGAGGTAACGGCAGCGCATGCGCAGACATGCATGGTTGCGCCGACCGACAAAAAAGTAGTGTCTGGCAGATTCGGCAAACTGCGACCCGGGGGTAGCGGCAATTTTGGCAGTGCAAACACCCGGTCGCACGTGCATGACGGACTGGATTTCTCCACAAGCGCGATGTCCAAGCCAGTATATGCAACAACCGACGGGCTCGTCACCCATGCCGGTGACATGAAAACGGCGGGCACGGCCGTGCTGATCAAGCGGGACAATGGCGATGTGGTTGCCTATTACCATCTGGGAGGGCTCGATCCGAAGATCAGGGTAGGCATGCGGGTGCAGGCCGGGCAGCAGGTGGGGGTATCGGGCAACACGCCAAGCGAGCCCATGGTCAAGCATCTGCACCTGAGCTATGGCAGTGCGGACCAGCAGGCGGCCCGGGCCGCTTCGTTTCAGGGCAAGGCAGATAACCGCAGCAACAGCCCGTTCAGGCCGGATCAGCTTCAGTACGCCTTCAGGCGAAATAGACTGGGATGGCGAACGGATCCTGCCCCCTACTTCTGCGATACGTTTCCGATCAGTGATGGCCATCCGGAGGATGTTCAGACACTGGGGGCCGACACCAAGGCGCAGCACGATATTCTGTTCAATGGGGCTGCGGCTGGCGAAGGTGTGGATTCCGCCCAGGCGATGGCTGCCGCTGCAGATGCCGCCCGGGCCCGTGCGGCCGGGCAGAGTACCGAGGAAGGCATGAAAGATGGCGAGACCCATGGCATGCCGCCTCTGCCGCCAATAGGTGAATATGACGCCATGTCTGCCAACGAAATGCTCAAGACAGAGGCGAGCAAGCGCTTTGGCAACCCGGCCTGGGACCAGGAAATCCGCAAGCTCTCCCTGCGTGGCCTGATGGTGGAGTACCTGAGAACCATCGCCATTGTGAACTACATGCAGGAAGCCATCGACAGAAAAAAGGAGCGGATCGAAACCCTGCTCGCAACCTATACCGTGCAGAAGCTGAAGAACACACGCACCCAGGTAGATGCGGCCCGCAACCGAGCGGCATCGACCAGCAAGCAGTCGCAAATCCAGTGAAGGGGGCTGATCATGGCTGACAGAGACGAACCAAAAATTCCGCCACATACTGCAGCGCCTCTTGTGGGTGAGGAAGAACAGGACAATGACGCAGAAACCGGCGTGAATGGACCTGCAGACCCCACAGAGATGACGCATGATGAAATTCCAGACCTGGATACTGGCGTGTCGGACCAAACCGGTGATGCCGTCGGCAGAACGCCCTCAGCAGATGCATCACATCAGGAACCAGCCGCCGGTGCTGAAGCAGGGATGGATTTTCCCGGTGAGGCAGCGCCAGAAGACGGGGTTCGCGCCGGAGAGTCAGCAGAAATCCGCGTTCCCGACGAGGAACTGGAGCAGACCAGTGACTCATCCGCGCAGCCAGGGATGCCTGACGAAGACATCGTACGTGACGAGCTTCTCGGAAAGGGGCTGTCGGAGGAAGAAGTCGAGCACATACTGCAGGAGATGCGCGAGCAGCCTGATGAACCGGGTACATTGGTCAGCCTGCAACGGATTGTTGCCCAGCTCAACCAGGAAGGCCGGGGCGTGCACGCACAACCCCGGCAGGAGCCGTCCCGGCAAAACCCCCAGGTACAGCAACCTTCCCCGCAGATGGCACTCCGGGGCGTCCCGGGCCAGCAGCCGGTTTCGCAGGGTGTTGCGGATGCTGGTGCGGGTGTCAGTGCCGTTGCCGGCAGTATCGGGACACTCATGGGGACGGTCGGCTTTGCAACGGCAAAGGTTCTTGGCGCCCCCGTCGTAGCTGCCAGAGCCGCTGCCGCCGTGCTCAGGCAAAGAGCCGATGCAAAGCAGGCCCACGCCCAACATGCCGGCATGGCGTTCCATGTCACAGCCAAGCCCCGGCAGGACACCGCGTCCGGTGCAGCGTCGTCTGGTGTCGCGCAACAAGGTGTCCACACATCGAAAAACCCCGCAGCCTCTGCTACGGCACCACAACGCACATACACGAGCCCGCTGGCGTTATCCGCGTCTGATGACGCGCTGACGCGTGCCAGCGAGAATGTGGAACAGATGCGGAGAATGAACCAGGCATACGCCAGTCTGGCAGATGAAAACCGCCAGTATGAGGACCGGTTTCGAACCCGCTTGGGAGAGTTCGCCACATCTCATGGCATGTCCATGGAGGAAGCCATTGGGGAAATGAGAACGGGAGGAAAGGCCGAGCATCTGCTGGGAGAATACTCCGACATGGTCGATGCCAAACCCGCGTACCGACTCAACAGAAAGATTCAGGACCAGATCCTGTCAGGGTTTGCCGAGGGTGATGCCTCGTTTTCAGAGCAGCATCTCGCCCCGTTGTCCATGGGGCCGGAGGACAGAAGCAGATATCTGTCGACCGAGCAAAGACGGAATGATGAGATGTCGTCTATCATGGAAAAGGCGAAGTCACGCCTGCCCGTGCGTGACAGCCAGGATAACCCGGCCGACGCCTTTGACAGCGCAACGCCCATCTCTACCGGGACAGCTGGCGCGATCAGGGAGGCCACCCGCTACGATGGTGAACACCCGGAGATTTTCAGCGCCATTCGGGATGCCAAACTGCAGCAGATCGAGTATCAGGAATCGTTGCTTGCCATGAACAGGGCAACCACACCGGAAGAGGCGCAGCATGCGCGTGAGATGGCCGACAGTGCACTGGACAAGTGGATTCCCAATCATGAGTCGATCATGAAAAGGATTGCAGAAGAGGATGGCAGAGGGCATGGTACGGAAGAACTGAAGGACCTGCGGCAGTATCAGGAACGGGGCGCCGAAAAGATGCTGTCCATGGCAAAACAGGTGCCTGCCAAAGAGCGGTGAAAGTCAAGGCAGTTGTCCGATGGATCATGCAGCCACCTGTCCGTTATCGCGCGGATTGATGGCTGCCTGAGCCACGCTGTCACGCTCCGGGTTGAGCGTGACCCTCGTGATGGGTTGCCAGTTGCGGGTATTGCCCGACCAGCGTGATGGTGTCTGGCTGCGCGCCATCTCGTACAGACGGTGCCGGGCCTGCAGAATGTCCACGTCCTGTCCGCAATGTCGCTGGCTCGGCGTCACGTAGCCAATCCGGCTGTGCCGGTGCTCGTCGTTGTACCAGGCCACGAACCGGTGCCCCCACTGCCGAGCCTCATCCAGACTGGCCACACCACCCGCAGGGAACTCCGGCCGGTACTTGGCCGTCTTGAACAGCGCCTCCACAAATGCATTGTCGTCCGAGACGCGCGGCCGCGAGTAGGAGGGCCGGATACCCAGCCAGTTCAGCATGGCCAGTACCGTGGTGGCCTTGAGCGTGCTGCCATTGTCACCGTGCAGCACCGGACGCTGAGGTTTTGCATGAATATCTTCCGAGAGCGCCACACGCCTGAGCAGCCGCACGGCATGCTCGGCGCTGTCCTGCTCATGGATCTCCCAGCCCACGATCTTGCGGCTGTACAGGTCCATGATCAGGTACAGGTAAAACCACTGGCCCCGGACCTTGCTGGGCAGGTACGTCATGTCCCAGCACCAGACCTGACCCGGTGCGGTGGCCACGTGTGTGGTGGGAGGACGATGTCTGGCAGGGGAACGAGCCCGCCCCCTGCGACGGTTCTGCCCGGCTGCACGCAGCACGCGCTGAAAGCTCGATTCGCTGGCGATGTAGACGCCCTCATCGGCCAGCATCGGCACGATGCGTGCCGGTGGCAAGTCGGCAAAGCGGGGGGCGTTGGCAGTGGCCAGCATGAGCGCTTTCTCTTCCTCGGTCAGTGCGTGGGCCGGCCGGGGCCGGCTGGACGTGGGACGCCCATCAGGCAGGACCTGGCCGTCCTCTGTGCGCCAGCGCTGCAGGGTTCTGGCCGTGATGCCAGCGACCTTGCAGGCCGGCACAAGCCGGGCTCCGGCTGCATGGGCCTCGTCGATGTGCCGGACGATGATTCGGCGATCTTCCAGGGCTGTCATGTGTCCCCGCCCCCGTCCGGATGGAAGATCGCATCCAACTTTTTTTGCAGAACCAGCAACGCAGTGGTCTCGGCCAGCGCCTTCTCCTTGCGCCTCAAATCCCGCTCCAGCTCCTTGACCCGGCGCCGGGTGGCCTGGGTGACGCGCTGCACCTTCTGTGAGGCCTCTTCCGGGTTTTCAAGGGAATGGGTGGCTGTCTCTCGCCACAGCTCCAGTTCCTGGGGATAGATGCCTTTCTCGCGGCACCAGGCGTTGCGGCTGGCCTCGTCCATCGCTGCCGTGGCAATGATGGCCTGCATGCGTGCAGCCGGCGTCCAGATGCGCTCCTTGTCGGGCGCCGCCAGCGCAGCGGCACGCCACCGTTCCAGCGTTGCTGCCGAGATGTGCAGCTCCTGCGACACCACGTCCACCGGAGCGCTCTCCGGTGGCAGCAGTCTGGCCACTGCCCTGTCCTTGAATGCCTTTCCGTATCTGGCCACGTTCCTTGTCCTGTTTCGCCCTCGGGTTATGGAAGTCTATACATCGGACACCTATTCTGCCTCATAGGGAGAGGGAGAAGCGTCCCACGAGACCCGGATGAAGGAAATGGCAGAACGTATCAAAAAGGCCATAGAGAACATCATGAGCCTGTTGCGTGGGCGTACCCATGAGAGCGGCAACACGCCATCACCCGGCTCCTGATCCGTAATCCATGCAACCCGTTGCGCCTTTGAATCAGGGTTTTCACTGACACGGATGAATTGCGCTGACGCCGGATGCGTGACGGCCTGGCAGTTGTGCACGGTTTCGCGCATTTCGTGCTGAAACAACGGAAAAAAATCTTCGGCAAACGGACCATATTCATCAAATAAGCTACAATGTGGTCAGCAACAAACAACATCATGAAAGTGCGGACAGGGAGGCGGTGATGTCAGGAAAGTGGGGCAGGATGTTTGCGGGGGTGATGATTGCTCTGCCACTGGGGGCGTGTATCACCATGCAGAAGAAGGAGGATGGAAAAACCCACATCTCCATTCCAAATCCGCTTGCAGGACTGCTCAAGGGTGAGGAAGCAGATTCGCGTGGTGGTAAGTCCACCGGCACTGCCATGCAGGATGGGAGACAAGCTGCGCAGACAGCGGCAGGAGGGTCTTCCACCCGGCAAACATCGGCAAATGGCAACGATTCCGGGGAAGTCGCGCTGTTCGATCCCCGTTGGACTGATGCCCCCATGATCAGCGAAACGCCTCTTGCAAATCTGTGGCGCAAACATCCCTGGGATGGTCAGGGGCTCGGTCAATACCCGGCAGTGGCATTGACGATTGTCGATTGGTCATTCTCGACCAACCACTTCAGGCAGCGCATGCAGAATGGGGGGTCTGGCGGCTCAGGCGATGGATGCTGGGTTGCAAAGGCTCGCATCTGGTGGAGTGGCAAAAAATCCCAACAGGTTGATCCATTCAAAGTGTGCTGGAAAAGCAGCCTTGGCATGGCCATGACGTTTGCGCCGGCTATCCAGACATACATGCTTCAGGTTCCCGCCGGGCAGCACACCGGCTACAAAAGAACGACAGGACCGTTACCTCCCATGCTGGCGGAGCCGGACCAGCAGGATTCGCCCGTGGGGCTGGACGGTGTAGGGTCGAGTAATTTCATGATCCAGTTTTTTGCCGAAACGGGCTGGAAGGCGACCCAGACAATGAATCTCTGGATAACGGGTTACGACTCAAGCGAAGAGCCGAAGAACAAGCGTTCAGCATCGACCCGAAACGGGCATTCTTCAGATGAAGCTTCCCCCGGGGCGCCGGCAGACGTGGAAGGAAAAACCGCCAAAATGCAGAGGAAGCAGTCATCACAGGAAAAACGCGCGAGTCTTTTAATTCAGAATGCCATCAAGTGCAATAACCCGGAGTCCATGGAAGAGCTTAATGCCTATCTGAAAAATACAGAAAAGTACAAGATGGACGGGACCCCCCTGCCTCTGTCGGGGGATATTACTGTGCTTGGGTTGAAACCCACTACCATTGCTTCTTCCGGGGATGAAGACGGCATGTCAGTGGAAGTTCGGTTCCCCGGTAAAACACCAAAAAAGGTTGCAAAGGCGGCTGGTATAGCCAGAAACCGGTCTGGCGATTACCACAAGAATACCGGTATCGGATATCTGAACATCGTCATGGCATTTGGAGAAGTATCGCTTTCATGTACCTATATCACAGGGGATTCGGAGGTGGAATTACAGCCGAGTGTCGAGGCTGGGGATCCTGCGAACTGATTCAATGCAGACCCGTCGCGATCAGGATATTTGTTCTCGTCGCCGTCCGGTGAGTCAATGGATTTGCATGGTTTTTGAAATGGAAGAAGGAGAGTACAGATGAGGAAGCTGGTATTGGTGGCGATTGCTGTTCAGGTTATGCGAAGCCTGATCCGTTGACCATGCTTGTATGAGCATATTATGTGCAAATTTTGAAAAAGGAGATATTGTCGTGCCAACACAACAAGCCACCCAGGCCGTTCCTGCAGACAGCATGCGTACGTTTACGCTTTGGTGCTACGTCCTGCATGTGCTGGGCGTTGCCACCGGTGGCGTCAGTTCGATTGTCGCTGTCATCATCAATTACATGAAAAGGAAGGAGGCGCTCGGCACGTCCTATCAGGGGCATCATGAGTACATGATCAGAACCTTTTGGGTGTCTGTGATTGGCGCTGTCATCCTCATGGTACTGATGATCCTTTCTGCGGCTCTGATTTACCTGGCGCCTTTTGCATGGCTCGTGATATGGCCGGCGGCCATCGTTCTGCTCGTGTGGGTTCTGTACAGACTGGTTACCGGCGGGCTCAAAGCCTACCACGCTGAACCTCTGTCGTGAGCACATGGCCTGCCCTTGATGGGCCCGCCGGATCCGGACGTTGTCTACCAGACACGGCCGGATTCGGTTTTTTCCCGGCCAGAATGCGGAGGGTCGGGTTGATGGAGTGATACAGCAGGTGGTGGAGGACATCACGCGAAGTAAATGGGCGGAGTGTCTTGCCATTGTTGGCGGGCTGCTGCTGCTGGGGATCATGACCATAGGGGTGGCCAACAGTGCCAACGATGGAGAGGTGTTTGGCAGGAACTGGAACCCGACGTGGACCGTTGCGCGGATGGTGGCGGGCATGGGGATGCTGCTGCCGACGACGGCGGGTTTCAGTTTTGCGCAGGTATTCGTGCTGATGGTGGCGCTGTGGGGAGTGGGGCTGGCCAATGGGGTGTACAAGGTTGGGATAGAGATGGGGATTCTTGCGCCGGAGAGTGCGGTGCAGGGTATCAATCACCCGGGGTCCTTCTATGGGATGCGCTCGTTTGCGCAGAAGTACGTGATGTCGGCGTACTGTGCAAGGGCGGCCAATGAGGTGTTTGGGGAGCACGGAGGGGCGTCGAATATTCCCAAGGTGGGCATCAATCGCGATACCAGGGATCGCCGCGTCGATCTGGGCAACAGCCGATACGATGTCTATGAATTCAAGGATCGCAACAAGGAAAGCGATCTTGCGGGACTGGAGCCGATCTGCGGGGAGTTGCGGATAGCGGCCCAGCCGCCTGAAGCGACGGATCAGGGGGACAATGGCAACGCCCAGGCTTCGCGCACACTGGCGCGGATAGGTCGTGAGACCTACACCATCAAGCGTTCGGCAATCAGGACATTGATGGGAGATCTTGACAAGTGGGTTGAGAGCTGGCCTTACGATGCGGATCAGGATGGCTGGAGTGATGTGAAAAGCAGCCGTTTCAACGAGATTGTGCGCGCAGCGGATGCGAAGGTCGTGGCGGCGTTGCGTGGTCAGGGCCAGAATGCGGAGGGTCAGATGGACGGAGTGATCCAGCAGGTGGTTGAGGACGTCACGCGAAGTGGCTGGGCGGAGGCGGGAACCTGGTTTCAGAAAATTGGTCATATCCGGATGTCGCTGATCAACACGACGGCGGCGTCGGTTGCGACCATAGAGCCCTCTTTCAGGGCGGTGACCGACAAGGATGATGCGCGGCAGGAGCTGTTCGAGCGGACGGTGAATCTGGGTAGCAAGACGCTGATCAAGGCGTTTCGCAGGGATGGAGAAGAGATCGGAGATGCGAACCCCACGCCGGCGAGGTTCGACAATCTGTTCCAGGACATCGGCACGGAC
>NZ_RRUE01000002.1:1226666-1320608 GCF_003892345.1 Lautropia dentalis | reverse complement strand
ATCCAGCAGGTGGTGCCGGACATCACGGGATTCAAGTCGATGCTGACGGACAAGCTGAACTCGACGTCGAACCGGTGGATTCAGGAGGTCACGAGCATCGTGACCGGAGCCAATGGTGGCGGTAATTCCTTTCTGGAACGACAGGCGCAGCAGTTGGCCGAGATCATGTGTTCGTGGGCAGCCGGCGACAGGGATATCTGCTGCTGCTGTCGCTGTTTGCGCGACCGGCGCTGGCGGTGATAAGGCTTTTCGCGGCGATACTGATATCGGACCCGCTGGTGACGTTTGTGGTCAATGGCTTTTTTGCCATTCGTGGAGCCATCGATGGCGGGATGGGAGACAACATCGTGCTGTACTACCTGTCGGCGGTGCCGCAGTTCCTGATGTGGATGCAGGCACTGAGCATACTGCTGGTGGTGGTGCTGCACATGTGCTTTGCGCTGCCGCAGACGCTGCCCGGGGCGGTGCTGCAGTGGATAGGTGCGGGGGTGACGGACCTGGGCGAGAGTGGTGCGATGGGCAGGATTCAGGCAAGGATGGGAACAGCCAGTCTGGCCAGGTTGATCAGAGGGACCGAGGCGAGGAACTGGTTTCATCGGATCAGGATGCGCCCTGCCCAGATTATGGTTCCACAGGATCATTACGCAGCCCCCCTGTCAAAGACATCCTCGCTTCAATATCATTTTCTTTTTCGCTTCATATACGCCATTTCTGCATTCAGTGCATCATTTATCATCTGCCCAGTCCGCCAATAAATACCAGAAAAATTCCGGTGAAAATGAGGTGCCGCACTTACTATATTACGCTCAAGATTCATGGTTACTTCGTCGACATAATTCGCATAGATTACTCGCAGTATATAATTTCTAGCTTGCTTGTTTTCTCTCATCAATACATCCAGGGCTCTCCGAAAAGTGTTCATGCAAATAGCATAATTATTTGCTTCTGTCCTTATATCTGCGATGATAGCGTTGGCCTTGCTCCAGGCAATGTCTGATCCAATACCAATCCCGTCGGTCAGTCCCTCATCCTTACCAGACGAATAGCCACTGGCGTAGCCTTCCTCCCGTCCGATTTTGATACCACGGTTTCTTCCCCGGGCCTCGTATGCCCACGAATCCATCTCCAGCCCAAGCCCGTAGGTACCGCTCAGGTTCAGATTCCCGCCGGCGTTGTTTGACCAGCTCATGATGCAGCCCTCCCTTGTGTCTTGCTGTCCATCCAGCAGCCAAAGCGTCGGCTGCCAGAATCCTCCCGTTGGATTCTACCCTACACCAGTGGCACAGAGCCTTCAATGGGCGCTTTGTTGGCGCTGCGAGGTCAGGACCAGAATATGGAAGGCCAGATTGATGGATTGATCCAGCAGGTGGTGAAGGACATCCGCGAGGTGGTTGGGCAGAGGCGGGGAACTGGCAAGACACCTGGCGTGTCATGCATGATCAGCATGGGGGCATCGGCTACCCGAATCCATGATGCCGTAACCTTGGTGTGTCCGGACAGAATGGCACGTTTTCATCTGCCTGTACTCCTGAAATCGTGCCCCCCCCTCTCATCGCCGTTCTGCCGCCACAACTAGATGCTCGTACGACCATCCACGAACATCAATTTGATCCGCGCACACCATTCCTTCGCTTCATGCATGGTTGAAACGTAGAGAACGCGCGACGGCTGCGAAAGGTCATCCACCCAGAGCACTACACGCGGAGAATCGTACCCTTGCATGGATACGCCGTACTCGCGTGTGGAGTGACTTCCTGAAGAACGCCCGTTTATTGGGTCATAATACTGGGATTTACTGGACCCGGAGGAGCTTCCGGCAAAGGAATAGCTTCTCTCTGCCGCACTTTCCCAGCGTTGAACCCACGAAAAATCGTGAAGCTCCCACTGGCCACTCCAAACCGACCCGATGAAGACCTTTTTGTTGACCGGGTTGAAAACGGCAAAAATCGGCGCGTGCCATTCATTTACCCAAAAATTATGCTTGTCGGACAGGTCATGCTGTTTTACAGCCTCAGCCACCATGTCACACGCGGACTGCCGAAGTTCCCGGGTATGTTTGATGGCGTAATCCCTCTTGTAAATTCCCAGAGCAACCAGGGCGAATGAAAGTACAAACAGAACATCATTGCCACTGATGAGCCAAAGCAGCCCTCCAACCAGCAATGAGATACTTCCAAGAACCAGCACCACCTGCAGTGTGGAGACGCGTGAAGTCTGGATCAGCTTCTGAATCGTATAAGGGTTGTACTTTGTAACGACACGGGCCATTTTTCTTTGCACCACCAGATGTTCGTAGATATCCCTCGTGCCTCATTTTTCACGCAGCAACCAGGACCCTGACTGATGCCGTCCTCCTTTTCGATTCTACCCCACACCAGCGTCACAGATATGTCAGGCAGTCAGAGAGAGGTCTTGATTCCCACCGGAGTTCCAGAATTGATTAAGCAGGAGTGACCGAACTCCATCTGACCATCAGTCTTGTACTTGGATACCTCAATAACCGGAACATCCCCCTCCTCCGGGTCACGCCAGATCTGGAACAGAAAATTTGGGTCAGTACCCAATACCTGAGACCCCGACCCATCCATTTTCGCAGCCCCCCACTGCATGGAAAAACCACTTCCGTCTGTATATTTATACTTGTTATACAATCCGTCGGACGGCGCAGGGAAAGTACCCAGCGTTTTTCCATCCAGAACAAATGTCAAAGACATATCCTCCGCAATGGTCGCGCTGCACTTTTTGGTAGGACTGAGACCAGGCTCTTCCCCCTGATAAGACCCAACGATGCATTTTCCAACGTGGGGAAGAAATTCCTTCCCATAAAACACCGTATCCTTTGATCCATCGGGACAGTGCTCATTCATGTACTGGATAATTTGGGCACGATTACCCTTCGCTGCAGCCTGCGTCTGGGAGGGGTTTGTCTGAGGCTCGGAATTCTGGGCAGCTGTGGTCTGTGGTTGCGCAGTGGATGGTGCTGCAGACGTGGCTCCGGCCTCTGTCCCACCCGTTGCGCCACCCGCTGTTCCTGGCTCCGACGAACCACCACCGCCACATGCTGCCAATGCCGCCAGCAGCACAATCATGGCGGCTCTTCCAAAGGAACTGCCGCAATCGACCTCAATCATTCAACACCCCCTCAATTTCTCTCGTTACTGACGAAATTCATGAAATCGCCGAACCACCGGGTAAGCGGCTCCATCAGCCCGATCCATACAGGATCACAAAACGGACCCTGACGGAACGACCAGTGCATGGCAGCACGGGAGCGCTGTCACTGCCGCAACATCGCACCAAAGTCCATGCCGCCAAAACTCATGTTCGGGATCTCCACAACCTCCCACCCCTCGCTGGTAAGCTTGAGGATGGCCACTTCCTTGTCCAGAACATCGGTATTTGCCGTACGCTTGGCTTCGGGGAAGGCCATCACAAAATGCTTTTCTTTCGCCCAGTCAGGAACATCGTCCACCTTGACGCTGTAGATGACCTTCGCTGCGGTAACCTCCTTGCCCTGCCCCGGTGCTTCCCACTTCTTCACTTCATCCAGGGCCATCTTTCCATAGCAGAAGGTGGTGGAATCTTCCCCTCCCAGTGGAGACGCCACGCTTTTCTGGAAGGGCTCGCTGTCCGCAGTCAGTTCGCAAATGGAGCCCATGCCAGCATCCCGGCACTTCACGAGGCCCGCTTTTTCCAGAATCTGCATCCGCTCATTGTCTGGCCCGCCAAAAGTGCCCTTGTTTTCGAGGTGTACCGGAAATTTGAACGACTTCCCAACGCAAAACCTGCCATCCTTTTCCAGATGGTCTTCGATTGCATTGGCAAAGTTCGATTTGCTCGGTTCGGTCTTGCTTCCGCACCCTGCCATGACAGCCGGAGCAAGCGCCACCATCAGCCAGCCAAATTTCCTGAAAACCATGATTTCTCCTTTGTTTTTATGCCAGCCACTGCCTGAAATTCAGCCTGGGCAGCATGAACGCTCCATGCGTTCATCTGCGTGCTGTTGAATATTGACAACATTCTAGCGTGCTGGCTGGGTATAAATGGTAGGCCGAAGGTTTCAGATGTTTGCGTTGTGCAAGCAACGGGGCCAGACTGTTCAACGGCGTCTGTCGGTTTTTTGGCTTTCCGCGTCATGACGTCAGGAACCTGAAGCTTTCCATCTTGCCCTACCCAGGGAAGAGAAGGTCAGCGCGGTGCACCCTCACTGCTGCAAAAGCAGATTGGCCGGCGAGAACTGGTCGGTCAGCACATGGTCGGCTTCGTTTTCCGGTGCAACCGCCCTGCCCCGGATCCACGACATCACCTCGCCCCGGTCTATTCCCAGCCTTCTGAAGCCTGCATCCAGCGCCAGCGCCCGTGTCCGCATGGCCCGGGCCGAAGGTACGGCGCCATCCCGCCTGCCCAGAATGATCCGGTTGCCGCCGGGTACATCGGCTTCCAGTACATCACCGAACACCGAGCGGTATGTTGCGGTTTCGTAGGGGGCCAGCGTGCCGTTGGTGAACGTGTTGGCGGCAACGGCGCCATCCATTTTCAGAATGCTGGCCACCTGCTGCAGGAACTCGCGGGTCAACAGGTGCTCGGGGATGTACTGCCGGTCGAAGGCATCGATGAGCACCAGATCATAGGTCGTCCCTGCCCACGCAGCCTGGCGCACGAAGACGCGCGCATCCTCGATGTGCAGCAGCGACCGCGCATCGGTCCGGTAGCCGAAGAACGTTCTGGCCACCTCTCCAACGGCCGGGTCCAGCTCCACACTGTCGATATGCAGGTCGGGGTACAGGGCCCGCAGCGCCGCGGGAAGCGACCCGCCCCCCAGACCGATGACCAGAGCCCGCCGATGGGGGCCATCACGCATGGTCAGTGCAAGCAGCATGGCCTGTGTGTAATGCAGCACCATGGCGCTGGAGCCCGGCCGGATGCAGCTCTGGTAGCCGTGCAGGCGACCGAAAACCATGCAGCGCAGGTCATGCTGCGCCCCGGCCTGATCGACCACCAGAATGTTGCGGTAAAGCGACTTCTGCTGGTGAATGATGCGGTGCCGGGGTGCGGCAGGGGCATTCGCCGTGGCGGCGAGACCCAGGGTGATCAGGAACGCTGCAGCGCGCTTTTGCATGTCGGTCTTCCTTGCCGCGTGTCTGCCATGACCAGCGTCATCCCCGTAAGTACGACCAGGGCAATGAGCAGGTACAGGATGGTGTCCAGGTCGAAGACCAGAACCAGATAGAACGATGTCAGGATCGTTCCCGCTGCAGAACCGAGTGTCGAGACGAAATAAAGCTGCCCGGCAGACTGGCCGGATGCCTGCACGCTGTGTGTGAGCAGCCTGATGGCATAGGGCGAGACCATCCCCGAGAGGATTGCCGGTATCGAGAAAAAGAGCATGGCACCGATGAGTGATCCGTAGCGGGGGTCCCTGATCAGGTACGACAGCCATTCCAGCCCCACATCGCTGGCCAGGACGAGCGGCAGGCTGGCAGCGCCCTCGGCAACCAGCAGCCAGCCAAGCGTGCCAAGCGACGGGTTGCCGAGTGACCGGTTGCCGCCCTTCAGGTAGCCTATGGCAAGCGAGGTCATGAACACCGTGATGATGGCCCCCCAGACGAAGATGCTGGTACCAAAGAACGGCGCAAACACCCGCCCCCCCAGCAGCTCTATGCCCATCACGAAAAACCCGCTGATGCCGGCGGCCACATGAACCAGAAGGCGGGCACGGTCATTTGATCGACGCTGCATGATGTCGGAGTCCGGAAAGGTCACTGCTGGCTGACGGACAGCCTGTCGCCGTACTCGCGCTCGAGATACTGCGCCCAGCTGGTGGCAAACTGGATGAGGCGTTGCCGGTAGATGGTGTTGAATCTGGGGGTTCTGGAGTGGTAGTTGGCCGCACGCGTCCAGTAGTCCTGCCCGTTCTTTTCCTCGAGGTGCTGCCGCAGCATCCAGGCGGCGACTTCGGCATTGAAGCACCCCCGCCAGGCCACGTCCTCCCGGGTGATGCCGGGCTTGTTCCAGAATATGCCGTTCTCGTCCCAGTGCATGGTGTTGATCTGGAAATGTCCGATGTCGAGGGTGCCGTTGGTGTTCTGGACGGTCTGTCCGTTCCGGCCATTTTCTACACTGGCAATGGCCAGCAGCACGTTGGCAGGTACCCCCTGCCGTTCGGCGGCCACCAGCACGCAATTGATGTCGGCTGGCCCGACGGAATGAAAGGTGTCGCGCTCGTTGACGCGCGGCATGGGCGTTACGCCGGGGGGGAACGCCTGCGGCCCCATCCGTGCATTTTCCTGTGCATCCGTCCGTGCAATGGCCTGTGCATCCGCCTGGGACATGGCCGGAACGGGCATGCAGACGGCAAGCGCACAGACAACGGCCGCCGTGGCCACCCTGGACATTCCTTGCATGCCGGCCACCCGGAACCCTGCAGACATGGCATGCATCATACGAACCAGGCTTCACGCATGAACCAGCTCCAGAAGGACCACGGCTGGAACAGCGTACCGGTGCGCGCCTGCCAGTAGCGGTACGCGCCCTTCATGCCCAGCAGGAAAGGGTAAGCCGTACAGATGGCCCAGTAGGGGATGAAGAACACATTGCCGATGCCAACCCAGAACACCAGCAGGGCCCCGCCAAACAGTGGAACGGCCGTCAGCCAGTACCACTTGCGGGAGTAGGCACGCCAGCGCAGCACCGCCTCGGCCCGCGCCTCGGCGCTGATGTCGAGCGCCCTGGCGCGCTGCGTCTCGAACAGCTGCCCCCGGGCGACCTTGCCGGCACTGAGACGGCCTGGTCCGGCGTACAGAAAATGGTGACAGGCATCGCAGCGCCAGACGTAGAGCGGCGTCGTGCTGGCGCCCGGTGTCTGCGGCTCGTTCACGATGTTGGTTTGCTGCTGTCTCTTCAGAAGCGCGTTGTGACAGCGCGGGCAGGTCAGCCCGATGACGGCGCACCACAGATCTCCCAGATACCTGAAGCCGGCACCCAGTTCCCTGGCACCCACAGCCCGGGACATGGGCGCAATGAAGAGAAAACGCGCCGTCCTGCCCGTTGCGCCCGCCACCTTTTTGCCGAAGGTTTTGAATCCCATGGCATGATTTTCCGAATGAACCCTGAACCGTGACCCTGGAACGTGTCATGAACCCGTTCGTCCATGACGCACTTCATTATGCCATGCGTGACATGTCATTCATTGCCATCACTTGCGCGCTGTTTCGCCTCTTCGATGATGGCATTGCACTTGTTGACCAGTTCTTCGATCATTCTGTCGGCCTGCTCCTGGGTGCATGCCTGCGGCACGGGCAGATCGATGTAATGCGTGCTGCCGGCAATTTCCGCACGTATCTTGCGTGCCACCGACTGGCGCCGCCAGTGTTCCTCGATGTCTGCCGGCTCACCCATGATCAAGGCTTCGACCTGCAGCAGCGACTGGTACGGAGCAATTTCATTGACTTCGCTGTCGATGTCTTCTGCGCCGAGCGATGACTTTTCGTCGGCCATACGGTACAGAAACGGATAGGCGCTGCGTGCCATGTCATGCCCCTCCGGTGGCAGTCGCTTTCCGTCGGGCGTGACGATCAGGTTGGTCGACGACGGTGCCGGCTCCATGGCATGTGCACCGGTAGCGTCATCGGTGGCCCGGTTCTGGTAGCGTGTGCGCTTCTCCGGCCTGGTTTTCATGAGCGTGGCCCGCAGGCTGCTGCCACGCCGTGGCGTTTGCCGGGCATTGCCGGTCGTCCCGCCTTCGGCATGGCCGCGTGCGCCCTTCCCGGTGGACGCCGCCGGGAGGGCGGCCGTACGGCTGCTGCACGCATCGATGACCCGTGCGGCCTGCTCCCGGGCTTCGGCGCTGCGCGCTTCATGACGCGAGAGCAGTTCATGAAGCACGGCCTGCCCCAGCTCGAATCGCGCCTCCGGAATGCCCTCCTGGTCGTGGCGCGTGAAGAAATCCTGCAGGTCGGACAGCAGCGCATTCGGCTGCATCTGCGACATCACATCCCTGTCGAACGTGCCGGCCCCGAGTGCCTCACCTATCTGGCGAATGGTTTCGTCGGTGATGGGAAGGTCTGCCTCTTCGGGTGGCTCGATGGGGATGAAATCGTTGAGCCTGATTGCCCGCGGGTCGGGGCCGGCCGTGTAGAAGCCCATGCCGCGCACGACATGCACACTGCCGCGTCGCCCGCCACCCGACTTCTTGCCCAGGATGAACGTGAATTCGCCATTTTCCTGCGAGGCGATGTCATCGTACTCGAGCCGGCTTCGCCGTTCGAGATCGATGCCGTCACCCTGCCGGACCATGCGGCCGATGAGTGCACTGGTTCGTTCATATCCTCTTTGCACAGCCATGATGGCTTCGCCCGCCGCCCCCTTGGCGCGGAGCCAGGTCTCTGAATTCTCCATCCCCGAGGTCATCCGTCCAATTACCCGAATGTTGGTATTCTCCCACGTGGCGTTGGCTTCTTCCGGAGAAGCCTTTTTGAGCGACTCGAAATCCTGTGCGCCGAAGGTGATGCTGAACCCCAGCGAACGTCCCTGCGCCGGGGCCACGGCAAAACCGAGCACCGCGTACAGGCCATACTCGTCGAACACCAGATAGAACGGCGTGGAAGCGTTGGTCGAGCGGCTGTCGATGGTCTCGCGAACCATGCCCTCGACCCGGTTGCCCAGGCACCCGGCCATCATCTGCTTGACCGAGCCGACGACCATTTTACCCAGCATCTTCATGGTATCGGGTGCACGCTCGAGCGCTGGCAACAGAACGCAAAGCAGACGACGATTGAGAACAACGTCAAAAAAGTCGACATCTCCTACGCGAGTCTTGAAAATGTGTCCGTAGTTGTAATTCAGATCCGTGAATATTCGCGTGAGCTGCATGATGATGTAACCATGCTGCTCGAGTGTTTTCTGGTCGAATTTCGGTGCATCCGAAGCGCCACCGCCGGCCCCCGGCGCCCTGAAGCCCGGCAGCGAGATCAGGTACGTCTTCAGTTGCCCCACCACCTCCTCGAACCGGTCGCCATATCTGCCGTTGTGTTCGTAGGCAAGCCGGTAGACTTCGGCAATCTCGAAGTATTCGATGAAGCGCCCGGGTGACAGCGTGATGACGCCCCGGTCGCGCAGGTACACCAGTACACGGGTCAGCGCGGCAACGAAGGAAATGGCCCGGCCCTTCCACATGTCGCCGTTGGTGCCCCCCGAGTCGTCCATCAGCGACACGATCAGTTCGATGAGCATCCCGGACGAGGTGTTGCCCATGATGTTCATGTTGTTGGTGACCTTGTCGCGCTGCTTCTCGATGAAGTCCCGGGCACCATTCATGAAGTTGATGACCAGCAGATCATCTTCCCGGCCGGCGACGCGCGCCAGACGAAACACGTCCTTCTCGGTCTTCGGGTCTCCCTTGCCGTCCACGTAGATGAAACCCGAGTCCTGGACCAGCGCGTTGAAGAGCAGCCCCAGGATGTACTCGGTCTTGCCGGACCCCGTGGTGCCGAACACGATCTGGTGGGTGCGAAGGTCCGAATTGCTCACATAGATCTGCTCACCCGTCTCGCTGTCGTTGCCCAGATAGGTGATGCCATTGCCGGGGCTTTTGCCGTCACGGCTGGAGCCATCGCGCAGGTTGGCATGGGCCGGAACGCGAAACGGCATGTCGAATGCCCGGTTGTCCGTCCGGAAGTGAACCGCCCCGAGAATGGCCAGCACGCCGAGGCCAAGCTCGCCGGAGAACGGTATCTGCAGAAGAATGAGCATCAGCACCAGACACGCCACCAGGCCAACGACGGTTCCGAAGGGCGTTTTCAGAAACGCACCGAGCTTCTGGCCGGCGAAGCGTGTATCGCGCACACGCGACCGTGCAGAAATCTCCTCCTGTCGGGAACTGCCGTTGTATTGCATGTCAGATGCTCCGCGTCTCCTGCTCGTACTTGCCCGGATTGTTGTTGTAGACCGTGATCAGGTCACGCCCGAGCTGCTCGACCACGGTGCCCTCGGCCTCTTCACGGTCGAACCCGTTGCCGACGGCGACGTGGCGGGCCTTGTCCTCGATGAACCGCTTGGCGCTGCCTCCCCTGAAGCGTTCGGCAAGAATGGCGCGGGCGGCCGGCTTGGGCATGTTCTCGTAGAGCATGCTGCGCAACCGCATGTCTTCGGCCGTGGTCGACAGGGCCCAGAGGCGCTTGGGCCCCAGCGTCAGCGTGTAGAGCTGATAATACTCGCTGGAAGAGGTTCTGATCTTGGCAAGGAAGGTGGCTCCTATGGATGATGGGCCGTGCACCCGGTCGATCATGGCGCTCTCTGCCTCCGGGGTCAGGCCGATGTTGTCACGCATCCATTCACGTGACTGCTTGTCCCCCGAGTCCAGAATGATGAAGCAGGTGGCAAATGCCGTCATGCCGGCAAAATCGCTCATGGCCTGCGACGCAATGCGGACATCCAGCTGCAGCTTGCGCCCCAGGCGGACGATGCTGTCGACCTGCCCATGCAGCGCCTTATTGTTGCGTGTGACGTGCCATTCGTCAAAGACCAGAATTTTTTTGACATCGATCAAACTGTCCACCAGCGTCTTGTAATGCAGATAGTATCGGCGCGCCTGCTCCCTGATGGTCTTGAGCATTTCCTTGTGTAACGAAATCTTTCGCATGAAGACTTCGCACGCCATGAAGTACATGAGTGCCGAGCGCTTGTTCACCTCCGGCTGCTCGCTGCGGGACGCAACGTCCTGAAGATCCAGCGCAACCACACGGGACGACCCGATGTCGAACTGGGTGATGTCGGCAAAGATGGGGTACTGGTCGACGGCATCCCGGATGCCCCGGATGAACTCGTCGACCAGGGACGAATCGTTGTTCGTCCTGATGTGCTCGTACTCCGCCCGCAATCCGGCCGCCACCGTCACCAGATCGTTCAGGATGGGAACCGCATAGCGCTGGGCCACTTCGGCCTCGTGGATCATCCCGGCATCGAAACAGGCATCCACGATGTCCCAGTAGGTCAGCGGCTCGGCCGTTTCGTCACTGGTATCCCATATGCCCAGCTTTTCCACGGCCTGATCCACCAGTTCGTCCCGCCCGTACAGGTACCGGTTCGGTTCCGGATTGGCCGATGTCGGGTTTTTCTTCTCGTAGGCCCGCGAAACGACGTTGCGCACGAAGTTGGACATGCCCACCATGGGGTTGCCGGCAAGCTCCGAAGGGGTGACCAGTGCGGTGATGAACGCCACGGTATTGTCGAGCTGGTTCTGAAGCTGTACCCGCAGGCCCAGATAGGTATCCATGATGTTGATGCCATGGGCCTTGTCGTTCTGCA
This sequence comes from Lautropia dentalis, assembly GCF_003892345.1. Lineage (GTDB taxonomy): Bacteria > Pseudomonadota > Gammaproteobacteria > Burkholderiales > Burkholderiaceae_E > Lautropia > Lautropia dentalis. The sequence continues at coordinate 1,309,304 of NZ_RRUE01000002.1, read as the reverse complement.
GGCGTGCGTGCATGACCAGATGCTGGCTTTCCGGCGGCAGGGACTCCTTCACCAGGTCGATCATGCCCGACGAGGAGGCGCCGATGTCGATGATGCACGCATAGGGAAGGCTGGTCTGCCCGCCCATCAGGATGGTCTCCAGATTGATGTGGTTCATGAAAACGGATTTTCCCGAACCCGGCTTGCCGGAGATCAGCCAGAAGAAGGTGGTCTGGCTGGACGAGAAGAACTGGAATGCCTGCAGCTTGCCATCGAGCGAACGCATGTAGGTGGATGGGGCAGTGAATGCCGACGAGGGACGCGTGAGCGGCATCATCCAGATGGCATCGTGCAGGGGGGCAGCCGCCGCCGGAGCCACACTGCGCGTGGCCATGCCGATTGCCGTGCTCTGCACGACGGACATGGGATCGCCGGTGCGTTCCCCCACCTTGGGGTTGCCCCACTGCTGCAGGGCGGCAGATACCCCCTTTTCGCGCAGCGACAGCTCTTCCGTCACGTTGTCGCCTTCGTCTGCCCAGGTCATGGCGCTCATGCTGAGCTTGACGATGGCAAGCCCCTCTTCCCGGAGCGCGCTCAGGGTCTTCACCGACATCTGCAGGCTCTTGTTGCGGGAGTCCAGCATCTGGAAGATGGTGGCCAGCATCGAGCGGAAACTGGTCGAACGCAGACCATCGCCCTCCAGCATCATGCTGATGGCATAGGGACATGCGCGCTCCTGCCCCTTGTACCGTGCAACCGTCTTGTTGAGCATGTCGAAGAGCTTCTGGAAATGATCGGGACGCCCGGGCGGGACATCGATCAGCATCGGCGAGAACACCCGGTTGCCGATACGCACCCAGTTGCGGTCGCGCAGAACGGGATGGGCGTCATGGCCGATTTCCAGCGAACGGCTGAGGATCTGCTCCTTGAGCGGCGGCGGCAGGACTTCGGACAGATCATCACCGGATGTATTGCTCTTCCACATCAGCGGATGTTCCACACCGGGGATGATGGGCTCCCAGCTGTCGGCGGTGATGTCCGGCAGCACGCTCTTGCGGATGGCACGCAGCGCCCGCCGCACATCCAGCAGCGATACGTCACAGGCAAACTCCCCCGACTGCATGACGGTCAGAATGGCCGAGACATAGGCGTTGTGCTTGTTGTGCAGGATGTCCGCCACGACGAACGGATTCTGGCCGTTGGCCATGGCCGGGATGTTGTGCTCCTTCTTGTCCTTGATGCGGTCCGTGGCAATTTTCTTGATTTCCGGGTCATTCAGGACTTCCGGCGTCGTCCACAGCACGAAATGGCAGTCTTCGTAATAGGTGTACTGGCGCAGCGTATCGACCGATTCGTTGATCAGATCCTCCATGTTGAGGCCGATCTTTCGGGCCGTCTCCTTCTGGGTATCCGACAGCCCCCGGAGCGCCGTCATGGAGTCGTCATCCCGGATGAAAACCACCTGGACACGATATCCCGTACCCTTGAGGTAGGGATCGAACGCGTAGTTCAGGCGTTCGACCATGTCCTTGAACCGCTCGAAACTGATGACCGACTTCGTTCCGTTGAAGCGGATGACACTGCCATACTTGCCATCGGACGATACGATGGTGTGCCTGCCATCCACTGTTTCCAGATCGCAGTAGTCACGGCTTTCCATTTTCAGAAAGCCGAGCATGCCCACAAGAAGTGCTTCCATTACGCCAGCCATGGCTCAACGTCCCCTGTTGTTTCCTGATTGTTTCGGGCACAGGTACCGAACCCGGTCCAGTGCATCGCGCCACACACGGGCCTCAAACGCCTCCCGGCGACTTCTGGCGTAATAATCCAGCTGCGCCCGCCTGAACGCCCCCTGTGTGGGTACCAGGCGAAAGGCGTCGAAGGCCCCCTCGGCAGACGCCTTCCCATGGCGGCACACCACTTCATGCCAGACGGCAGGATCGCTGATGTCGATGACACCGGATGGTGTGTTCAGCCTGGCTATCCGGCTTTCCAGAACGCCATAGACAGATTCCAGCAGCGCTGCCACGCTGCCCTGCGCCCGGCGCTCTGCCGCGTCGGCGCAATGGCTGACCATGGTGCGGATCACGAAGTGCGCGCGTGCGATGTGATTCACCTCCGTCTGCGTCAGCTCCGGAATGACGGCGACGAAACCCGCCTGCCTGGCCCCGGCCTGCCCGCAGTGATGCACCTGATGACATAGGTTGCACACCGTGACCAGATTCTCCGGTGTGCTGTCCGAATGGTCTCCATTCAGGTGATGAACCTCCTGCCATTTGTGGGCCACGAAACCACAGTACTGGCAGCGGCTCTCATCGCGATCGAAGACGCTTTCACGCGTGGCGGCAAACGCCCGGCCGGCTTCCGGTTCCCTTTGGACATCCTGTGCCCCGCTCGTGGCATCAATCCGGGGCTGTCTGTACAGACGCAGTGACATCATGCGGCGACGGGCCGGGAAAGCGGGCGCCAGGGAGCCAACGTGCCGCATGGCTTTGCAGAGGCTCCCGGGAACCCGGCTTCCCGGCTACGGAGTGATGAATGGATCAGTTCGTTCCGAGAACGGAATTGCGCAGTGCCGTCATCACGGCGGTGCCGGAACAGGCCAGCGCGCCGATGAGGAGCATGATCCAGCCCTTGGCCTTGCTGTCCTGCGCCCGCTGGTCTTCCTGGTGTGCCCGGTACAGGATGATGAACCCCCAGAGGCCGACGAAGAGCCCGACCACGAAGAACAGGATCAGGAACAGGTTGGGCACCTCCTTCACCGAGTTGGCGACGTTCTCGACGATACCCGCGACATCGGTATCGGTGTCGCCGCCAAGGTCATAGTCCGGGCGCTGTACGGCCTGGGCGGTACCGATGCCCGAGGCATAGCTGATGAATGCCAGCGCCGACCAATGTTCGATGCGGGAGATGAGGGTGCGGCCTTTGCCAAAGATTGCGAGAGACATGTTTGCTCCTGTTGCGGTGGTTGTTACCGGAAGGGCGAGAACAACCCGATGAAGTCGTATCCGAGCTGGTTGTTGACGACGTTCAGGAAGTAGTTGAAGTCGAAGGCGACCGCCCCGGAAATGATGAAGATCAGGGATTTCCCGATCGATGCATTCTGCAGGCCGGCATTGTTGTGATGGATCATCATCACGCCGCGCATCATGGCGGCAACGCCGATGAACTGCAGAATGGACAGAATGGCAGTGGTTGCAATTCTGAGTCTTTCGGTGGTGTTTCCTCCTGCATCATATTGAAGGTCGACGGAGTTGATGGGCGTGGCGACATGACCGCCACTCAGCGTCAGGTTGAACACGCCCACCAGATCGAGACGGTAGAACATCGACATCAGCGCACCGACGGTCAGATAGGAAAATGCAAGCGTGAACGTGCTCTGCGACTTTCCTGCCATGAACCGCGACGCCGATCCCCGGTTGACGCTGTACAGCGTGAGAAAGCCCATCAGCGTATACCACAGCGACACGATCAGGGCGCCCAGCTGGAAAAGCTCGATGAGCGGAGGCGCAACCTTCGCCACATTGATGAGCAGACTCAGAAGGTCTGGAAAATTTTCCCCGTTCATCTGTCCGTTCCAGGATATTCCCTTGATCCGATGTTCCGGTACTTCGGTACTTCGGTACTTCGGTGCTTCGGTGCCTCAGTGGGAGGATGTGATGATCACGCCATCGGTGGGGTCCACGTCCCTGACGGATTCGGTCTTCGGCACGACCTGGATGGCATCTCCGGCAACGACGCTGTCCTCGATGTCACCGACCGTGATCCATGCCCTGTCCCCCACGATGGCATCCGCATCGATGCTTTTGCCCGACCGGCGGGGCGCACGAGCCGGAACGGGCTCTGCAGACGCCGCCTTCGAAGGCTTGACGACACGAATCTCCTTCACGGTCGCCCTGGGTTTTTCCAGTCTGGCAATGCGTTCATTCAGGGCGTTGATGGCCTTGTGAATGTCGTTGATGGCCTTGCTGAAATCACTGTTCGTCCGGCCGAACTCGGTGTTTACCGCACCGAAGGCTTCCTGCACCTCATTGCGCAGGCTGTCGATCTGCTCGGGAAGCGCATTGACGGATTTTTTGACGCTCCGTATCTGCCCATCCAGCGCATCGGTACGACGCGTGTCGCCGTAATTCTTGATTTCATAGGCTTTGGTCACGGTCTTGCCGCTGGCCTTCGTGGACTTTCCGCCCGATGAGCCCAGGACGGCAAAAATCATGACGGCAATCAGCAGGACGAACACCGAGCCGCCAGCGATCAGGAACAGCTTCGAGTCCTTCTTTTTCTTCGCGGATGATGTATTAGCCACGAACGTCCTCCAGGAAAAAGAGCGCAAACCCGGTCGATGCCGGTGTGCTGAAGGTGGTCGGCCGGTTGAAGCCCCGCCGCACCTCCTGCGAGAAAGCCTGTCCCACTTCACCGAGGGCCGATGCGTTGGCCTCCCTGGCATTGACCCGACGATTCGTCGTCACGACCGTGCCACTGCCGGTGACCACCGTATCCCCCGTGGGGCGCGAGTAGGCGCGCCCGTAGCCTGCCAGCAGCGAAGCGGCCGCCAGTGCCGTGTATCGGGACAGCGTATGATGATCGACCGTGCTGGCCATGCCCTGCTTGGCGTCCTCTTCGCGCAGCGCAACCGCACTGATCGACATGGTCGGCCGCCCGTCCTGCGGGGCCAGTTTGGAAAACGAGAAGGTCATGTTCTCCTGCCCCGCCTTGATCGTGCCGAAGATGCGTGCGCCATCCCACTGGCCGCCGTGGATGGTGGCAAAGACCACATTGCTTTCATCGGTGTTGGCTTCGGAATCGAGCGTTGCGTACAGGCTCGACCCCGCCTTGATCAGCACACGGCCATGCTGCTTCCGGGCCGGCTGCGCTTCGGGCGGCGCCCCGGTCATACCCGCTTCCTGCGGGGCGGACTGCTCCCGTTCCCTTTGCTGATAGGACGCATAGCTGTAGCTGCCTGCCGGACCAAAGGCAGGTCCGCCGCGCGTATCTCCCACCAGATTGGCAATGGCCCGTGCGGTGCTCTGCCGGATTTCATTGGTGTAGCGGTCGCGTTCCGCTTCTGCCGCGCGCTTTTCCTGCTCGTAACGTCGCTGCGCTTCCATCAGCTGCTGGCGCTCGAGCTGCGTACTGGCAGACTGCCCACCGCCGGAACCACCCCGTGAATGAGGCGTCTGCCCGCGCCCGGGAGGCGTCGTCACATCGGCATCCGGCGTACTGACACGCGACGTGCCGGAGGAGGCAGCAAAAAGCGCCTGCTTGCGGGCCTGCTCCTGGGCCTTCCTGCGTTCCCTGCCCTCGCGCTCCCGGTTTATGCTTTCGGTATCGACATCGAGCAGCCCGTCGCTTTCGGGCAGGAACTTGCCTTCGTCCTCCACGACGAAGGGCTCGAACCGTGGCTGATAGCTCTCGTTTTTCTGGTAGGCCGCCTCGGCGTCCTCTGCCGCCTGCCGGGCATGCCGGCTCGACTCCTCCTTCGTCACCGGCGCGCCCGGCTTCTCCTTCTGTTTCGGTACGGCGGGATGCTCGACGGTCGCACGCCGGGCCCTGGTCGCCGTTTCCCTGGAACTGATGTAGCCATACAGCATGCCGAACACGGAAACGGCGATGAGCAGCGAGATCAGCACACGCGGCCAGCCACGGGGAAAGGCATTTTTCAGCCGTCCGAACAGACCAGGCCTGCCGTGGGCGGACTGTACCTGCTCATCGTCGCTGAAGATGGGCGCAAGACGTTCTCCGTCCATGCCGTCCCCACCGAATCCTGTGTCATCGTTACCGCGCCTGTCAAAGCGCATGCTTCCCTGTTCGTCACTCATGGCTGTCCGCTGCGGTTTGTTCGACAAATGCGGTGATGGCCCGGCCACCCGCCGTGAAGGTCACGGAATCGTAGAACTGCTCGTACCGGTAGACCGAGATGCCGTTGGTGCTGCGGGCCGCCGACATGTAGGCCGGGTACTGGGCCGCCCCCTTGGTGCGCACGTACATGTGACCTTCATACATCCATGCCTCGGTATCGCTGGCCCCTTCCACGCGCATCTTCTGTGCCGTGTCCGGTGGCACACCGTCGAGGAATGCCGTCAGCGCATCGTCGATGCCGGGCGGGCCCTCCATGACGACGTTGTCGCCCGCATCGGGGTTTGCACCGGGAATCTTGGCGTCGATACGGACATCGACCTCCTTCTGTCCCGTGGCCAAAGTGAAAATGACGGGGGTGGGCAGCCCCTTGAGGGTGACGGAGACATTGCCGTATGCGGCCGTCGTCAGGGGTTCGAGCATCAGCACATTGCCATCGGGGCGATCCCCCTCATCCTGCTGCTTGCCCTCATGGCCATCGTTGAAGATCTGCCGGTTCGTCCGGACACCGACGATCTCCCACGGGTTTCCGGCCCGGTCGGAGAACACGATGGATGTGAGCAGCCCCCTGGAAAGCCTGATGACCCGTGGCTGCACCCCCGGATCGAGATTGACGGGAATGGTCCGCGTGACCGGCTTGGCCGGCGTGATGTAGGGGGACGCCTTTGCACGGTCGCGGGTGAGTTCCAGCCGCTTGAGCCGGTTCAGGTCCCGGGTCGTGAAACTGGCGTCTTCGGCCTCCTTGATGGTGTCTTCCACGACCTCCCGGCGTGAGGGGTAGACGATGTCGGTCGTGTCCTTTCCTTCATCGCGACGGGGAACCAGACCACTGCGCGGCGGCTCGATGGCCTGCTGCCCCTGCCCTTCGGCCCCGGCGGCAGGCGCCTTTCCGGCTGGCGGATTCCCCTCTTGTGCCATGGCACGCGTACCGGGCACGAGCACGAGTGCGAGCACGACCATCATGGACGGGATGCGGTTCATGGATCAGCCTTTTTTCTCGGAATACGGGTACAGGAAGATCTCGTCGATGGCCAGACCACGACGGTTGTAGGCATTGGCCTGCGTCTGGACGACCTGAACCCGGGCGATATGGGTACTCGATCCGGCCGGCGTGCGGTTGCCGTTTGCGTAGAACTCGATGCGCACGGGCACCCGTACCTCCATGTAGGGCTTGGTCGGCAGATTGCCTTCGAACTCGGCCTGCGGCACCTCGATGAGCGCCGCCTTCATGATCAGCCGTTCGTCCCGGACCAGCCGCAGGTTGTGTGAACCGTCCAGCGTTCTGAAAAACGATTTCTGTCCTTCGGTCGACAGCCACTTGCGCGCCGCGTTGTTCAGCGAACGCCGATAGTTGACATAGTCGTAGGAGTAAAGTTCCACCACGGCATCGGCCGCCCACTGGATCACCGCCTCCTTGGTCATGCGCGGCCGCTCTTCGGTGGGAACCTCGCAGATGGCCTGGTTGTCCGTGGTGGCAATCACGCGGTACTTGGGGTAATTGAGAAAACCGATGCCAACCACGATGAGCCCCAGCGCCATCAGGCCAGCCGCAGTCCACGCGCGCCTGACCTGCCCCTGCAGGTGCTTGATGTCGTCGAACGTGATGCCGTTTCGCTGAATGACCTGGCCACCGGGGCTGGTGACGGGCGACGAGCCCACCAGCGCCAGCATCTCGTCGTCCTTGCGCCAGTCCAGGGAGGAAGGCTCCGACCCGGCGGCGTCTTCGCCGGTGCCATCCTGCGCGGCATCATGGCCCTCTGCATCGTCTCCGCGCCGTCCGGCCCCATCACGCCCGACAGCCCCATCACGCCCGACAGCCCCGTCACGTCCGACGGCTTCATCACGTCCGGCGGCTTCGTCATATCCGGCAGCTTCGTCATGCACGGCAGCCTCGTCACGTCCGGCAGCTTTGTCATGCACAGCAGCCTCGTCGCGCCGGGCAATGCGGCCTTTCCGTGCTTTCCTGGCCTTGCCCATCATTCATCCGCCAGAGGATCGACATAGGAGACCGAGTCCGTCTCGCCGTCGTAATAACAGTACATGTCGGTTCCGTCGCTGATGATGTAGTTCTCCCAGTTCTGTCCGAGAACGAGCCACGCCAGGCCCGCAAACATGAGGGCACCGAGCACGATGGCCGTGATCTCCCCCGCGCGCGAAATCCTGCGCAGCAGGTCGTGGTAGAGATGGACCGCTTCGTGATCGTCCAGAACGTCACATATCCCCCAGGTCGAGCGGGCCGCCCCCTCGTGATGTGGCGCCTGATGCCGGATGTCCGTTTTCATTCCGTGCCCCCATGCATGATGTCAATACCGCCGCTGGTCGCCCAGCAGATCCTCGGCCACCTGCCGGCTCTGCTCGTACATCTGCCGGTGCTGCTGTGCACGTATGGCGTGGCGGGGCGTTGCGAAGCGCTGCCGGACCTGTTCCATCGACGCTGCATCGGCGGTGAACGTGAAGCCGGCGCGCCGCTGCAGTGTGCGTCCGTCGGGCATGGCGGCAGACCGGACACTGCCGTGTCCGAACATGGCCACGATTTCATGCTGGCTGCAGCCGGCATGCCTTGCATCTGCAATGGCCTGGTGGCGCGTGCTGTAGAGGGAAATGTATTCGGCCGACTCCCGGCCGATGCCGAGTTCCCTGAGCATGATCACGAGGGTGCGCTGCAGGGGCGAGAAGAATGCCCGGTGGAGCGTGTTTTCATCGACGCCACGCGCCATGGCCTGCTGCATGTTCCGTACCCTGTACTGCTCTACCATGTTGTGGAAATAAACCAGTGCAGTCATGTCTTCTGCCGAAATGCCGTGCAGTACGATGCCCCGGATGGGCGCGTTGCCCCTGCCATGCGTCGTTTTTGCATTTTCGACCTGCATGACGGGAGCCCCCACCCCGTTCCCCCTGCCTCCGGACGGCACCGCCCTTCCGGATGACACCGGCACTTCCTGCCGGTTGAACGTGACGCCAAACCATTCGCCCGGTCTGAGTCCTACCAGCAGGTTCGCCTTCAGGAACGCCATCAGGGGTTCCATGTACTTGAGCCGCCTTCCCCGGCCCTGGGCGTAGTGCTGGAACCGTTCCATCAGTCCGGCAGGAACACCCCTGACGTTCCTGCCGGACTGCGTGCCACCCTGTACACGAAACCCTGCCGGGCTGAGCGCATGGATGCGTTCGAGTGCATCGATCATCCCGTCGACCGGCCTGCCCTGGTCGAGTGCCTGCTGCATCCGCTGGCGAAGCCAGAAGATCAGCGCAGCCCGGTATGCCCGAAAGCTCGCCCTGGAAAGCCGTGGCGACCGCATCTGCCCTTCCATGTAGGCCGCAGCCATGTCCGGCGTGAGACGCTCGAATGCCGTTGCCGGGTCTCCGCCCTTCACGAGCGCCCTGGCCAGATACCCGACGCGTTTCAGGTACTGGTTTCGGGTGCCATCGTCCAGCGTCTCGCCGTCGGTTCCGCCACGCCGGACCTTCCATGCACCCCGCCCATCCCGGTTGCCATCGGGCCGGGCTGGCGCCGTACTGGAGGGTAACGTCGGTTGCATGACAGTCGAAAGGAAAAATGCGAAAAATGCGTTATGACACCGGGAAAAATGTCACCGTGCAAAAAGTCTATCCAGAAATCACAGCACGCAGCAAGTGCCGGGGTGAATTTTTTTGTTAAGAAGATCGAGCGTCCGATATTGAACGCAAACGTGCACCGGAATCTCCGCACATGTAAAACGATGGATACAGTAGACTGCGCCAGAACCACGCAAGCACACGCACAACGGGCAAAAACGGGCACATACGGACAAAAATGGCACCGTGACGCAACACGGACGACGCAGCATTGCGGACACCGGACGCTCTGCCAGCAAATGGAAAAAGGCAATTTTCATCATTGCCGGGCGTGGATTTATGCGGATGAACGGGGCTTCATGCGGACACGTCTGGCATACGGGAGGCATACCTGCGGTATCACCACGGTACAGATGTGGCACCGTCGTGGCATGCATGCGGTACGGTTGCGGTACAGGTGTGGTACATCCGGGGTATGTTCGCGAACAGGTGTAACCAATGGTTGCCTGCGGTGTTCACAAGCGAAACACTGCGTGTTAGGATCACTTCCATGCTGGTGTCCACATCAGTGCCCCAGTGTTGCCGACATCGAACACAGCAGGAGCAAACATTGAACTTCCGTTCATATGTCCGACGAATTGCCATGGCAACGATGCTGGCCACTGCCTTCCTGGTTGCCGGCTGCAAGACGGAGCAGCCTGTTGTCAGGCCGGTCGAGATCGACGAGGCACAGGCGTTTGCCGACAGGCTGATCGCCGAAAAGATTGCGGTCGCCGCCGATGCACAGCGGGAATTCGTGGCGCTCGTCAACGAAGACAAGGCGATGATGGCCCAGAAGCAGAAATCGCTGGAAACCGACGAGGTCGATGTGGACTATCTGGGCAAGCCCCAGGAGCTGCTGCAGGTGTTTGCCCATCGTTACGGGTACCGGTTCGTGGAATCGGGCAAGTACCGCACGCTTCGCAACATCAACGTGCGCATGACCAAAACGCCGCCGCTGGAGGTGCTGCGCAATGTCGGCTATCAGATCAACAGCGCGGCCAATGTCATTCTGGACAAGAACGCGCACGTCCTGCGGCTGGAATACCGGGACAAGGCCATCCGGCGCAGGGGATTTCGCCAGGGACCATCCAGCCAGGCCGACACACTCGGGGGGTAACGCACCGTGGATGCCACGCCCGATACAGGAGCCCCCATTTCTCTCGAGACACTCGAACGCCTTCATGACCGCAAGGGTGGCTACGTGGCGCCCGCGCCCGAAACCGCCCGGGACGCAGACACCCTTGCCGAACTGATCAAGGCCAGCAGGAACGCGGCAGCCGGTGCACGCACACAGGCCATTCGCGACAATGCCTTTGCGCTCGGGGTCAAGGGCGGCATTTCGTGGCAGCTCAACAGGATCCGCGCCATCATCGACCGGAACGCCCGAAATCTCGACAGCGTATACGACTTCGGCCATCTGATGATCCAGGACCGGGTCGTGGCGCCGGTCATTTCCGAGGCGCGGGATCTCTACAACCAGGACGGCGACCGGGCGCTTCGCCTGTCCGGTGCGTACTATCGCATCGAGTCCCAGGCGCGGTTTTCATCCGTTGCGCCGAGCTGGCGCCTTTATCTGACATTTCCAAAAATCAGAATCGACTACTCGACGCTCACCCGCATGCTCAAGCCCCGCGACGAGGATGAACACCGGCTGTGGCGTCTGGCCGTGGCCGATGGCTGGCGACAGGGGGTGGAACAGGCCAACCTGATGCTCAGGAACGGCATGGACCGGATGAACCGCGATTTCACCGGCATGCTGCGCTTTCATACGTTCGTCATGCAGGGCAAGCTGCGCATGCCTGCCGTGGCCAGCGAGCAGATTCCCGTCACCCAGCAGGGTGAAACGATGGCCGTGGACGAGACGCTCCTGCGCATCACCACCCTGCCCGCCTTCACGGCCGACAGCAGGCGCTGGACCGGCGTGATCACCCAGTCGCCGCAGGCCAGCCCCACCCGCTCGGTGCTGGTCTCCGGCCGCCGGAACGAAGATGGCGGCAAGGACGGGGACAGCGCCGGGCACGAGGACGGCGGCAGGAAAGGAGCCAGCGCCGGAAACGACGACGGAGCCGGGGGAGGAGACGAAGGCAGGAACAGGAAAAATGCCAGAGGCAGAAACGCAGGCGACAGGGCGCAGAGGAACGGGGCGCCTGCAGACCGGCACAACAGGAGGGCAGAACCGTGAGTGCACTGGCCAGCGACGAATCCCTCGTCTTCAGGGCGCCCCGCACGTTCGACAGGCCCGACGAAGTCAAGAAGCTTCTGCTGCATGCCGACGAAGCCCGTGCAAGCGACATCTTCATCTCGTCCGACGACCATGTCCGCGTGATGCTGCACGGTGACATGAGGCAGCTGACGGACCGGGTCGTCACCAAACGCGAGGTCGAAGTCTTTCTGACGGTCCTGGCCGGGCGCGAAAATGCCGTGACCGACATCTCGTCCGGCCGTTCGGTCAATGCGAGCTACAGCTTCCCGCAGGCATTTTCCGAACAGATCGAACGTCATGGCCGGATCGTGACGCGCCGCTGGAACGTGCAGCACAACTACCGGGTCAATGCGGTACCCATCTACCCCAACGGCTGCGAAATCACCCTGCGCTCGATCGACCAGACACCGGCAGAGCATCACCGGATCGACCTGCCGGAGGCGCTGGTCCGCCAGCTCATCTCCAAGCAGGGCATCGTGTTCGTCGCAGGCGTGACGGGTTCGGGCAAGACCACGACGTTCTCCGCCATCATCCGCTACATCCTCGAGCAGGACACGCCCATCAAGGGCCACATCCTCACGCATGAGGAGCCCATCGAATACCGCTACGACAAGATACGCAGTGCACATTCGAAGCTCGTTCAGCTCGAAATCCCCACACACCTGCCCAGCTTTCACGACGCCAACCGCGAGGCCATGCGCAGGCGCCCCGCCCTGGTCCTCGTGGGCGAGATGCGCGATTACGAAACCATCAGCTCCGGCATGGAGCTGGCCCAGACGGGGCACCCGGTGTTCACCACCGTGCACGCAACCGATGTGGCCAGCATCCCCCAGCGCCTGATCACGCGCTACCCCCTGGAAAAGCAGCACACGGGACTGGCCGACATCATCAGCAACGTGCATGCAATGCTCGCACAGGAGCTGCTCAAGGGCGTGGATGGCCGGCTGGTTGCCACGCGCGAGTACCTGATCATGACTCCCAGGCTGCGTGAGCATCTGCTCTCGATCCGCAACCAGGGCGAAGGTCATGTGACCCAGGAACTGCGCAACATGGTTGCCGAGCACGGCGTGACGTTCGAACGCGATGCGTGGCGGCTGCTGCAGGAGGGACGCATCGACCGCCCCGTCTACGAGGATCTGGCGCGCCGCCGCTCGGACGTGCTCGCAGAGCGTCCGGCCGGAGAACCAGCCAGTGCCAGCGGAACGGCTGCCCGGGAGGCAGCCGGCGCGGCCAGCGCGTCGCCTGCGGAACAGCCAGCCCGGCCGACGCGCCGGTCACGGAAGCATCCGGCCTCCCGGCACAAACAACCGAATGCATGAGGTGTTCCCATGGAACTGCAGCCACACGGACTCGATCACTGGAGCAACAGCGCCCACCAGCCCTGCATCGCGGGCATCAGCGCATGGGTGGCCATCCCGTGGGTGGTGGCCTTCTTTGCCAGTTCATGGGCGTTTTTCTGGATTGCGCTTGCCCTGACCGCCCTGGCCATCTATGTGCAAGGCATTCTCAGGATGAGCTTTGCCAGCGCCGGGCGGGCGCTGCGTATCATGATCACCGGCCGGATCAAGCATACCCGCAACGACCTGCGCACGATCATCAGCCGCTGACGCGGCTGCCTGCCTGGGGAATCGCAGGTATTTCCGTTGCAGCCTTCACGCACAGGGGCTGCGGCATTCTCACCCAACCAGGAGTTCTGTCATGACAGCAGACCGGATATCCGCCTTCACGGGCGTCGATGATGGCCATGACGCCATCAGGACCGCGGTGAATGGACAAAGGCCAGATGAATCCATCCGCTACCGGATGCGTCTGCATGCCGACGATCCATCCGAAGCGCGCCTCCTGCAGCTTTTCAACGCAGCGGGAAGGTCCGGCCGGGAGAAAAAGGCCATGTGCTGCATGTTCTTCGTGATCGCCCAGCGGTTTCTCGACCAGATGGCCACGCAGCACCGGAAACAGGAGCATGCACCATGAGCCTGCGCGTCTACCAGCTGCGCCTGCATCCGACGCTGGAAGCCGACCGCGAGATGATCGAACACATCGATCATGTCCCCCGGCTCGAACAGGCTGCCTTCATCAAGGAACGCATCATCTTCGGGCTGTCGATACTGGAAAGGCACGCCGGCGATCTCAGCGACCCGCAGGAAATCGAAAAGCTTTTCCGGCTGATGGGCGACATGGCCGATGGCGACATCAGCCACAAGACCATTCTCGCCGGGCTGCGTGCGTACGTCGTTGCCTGCACGCGGCAAGGGAAGGAACCATCAGGGGACACGCACGCGGGGCCGCGCGATGTTCACCTTCTGCCCACCGGCAGGCACCGTGCAACGAGACCGGAGCCGGAGCCCGGGCCGGAGGCAGCCAGCGAACTGCCTGACTGGCGCAGAAGCATCCATGCCGCCATGGGCGGCTACTGAAACCTTCGAGTACGAATCACCTCACCGCTCATGGCCAACGCCCCCGAAAACAGCAGGAGCGCTCCGGATTTCTGGATCTTCATCATCGTGCCGTTCCTGGCGCTCATGCTCATCAAGGCATTGTGGGGGCAGCATCACACGACCATTGCCACCCTCCACGCCTATGTACGCCTGTTCCAGCTCTGGCCGCTCTACGCACTGGCCGAAGCACTGGGGCTGAGCGATGTGCCGGGGCTCGATGCCATCGTCAGAACGGTGCAGGATGTGTGCGATCCGGTCAGCATCATCGGCCAATGCCGGAAGGATTTTTCCGACGTGTCATGGGGGGAGATATCGGGGCTCTCCGTGCTGTTCAATCTCTTCTGGCTTCTGGTGGCAGCCTGCGTGGCCATCAAATGGATCGTCCGCTCCCAGACCACGCATCCACAGATCCGGTTCACGAAAAAGCACGATCTCAAAAGCTTCATGACGGAAATGCGCCGCACCTATCCGCGCATGAACCTCTACTCCCGTCTGGACCTGATCGGCCGGGAGCTGGATGATCCGGTATTTGGCATGTCCATGACATCCAGGGATTTTGCACGCGAGCATGATCTGGTGCGCGGCTGGTCGAGGGAGGGACCGGGACGGTATCAGCCCATCCTGGACAGGCAGAAATGTGCGGCCGTGTTCCTTGCACAGCTGGGCAGACTGGCGAAATTCAGGAAAAGCCCCGACCCCGCCCTGCCGGACATGCCCGAAATGAGCTATGGCGAACTCATCATCATGTCCATGCTGGCGCCCCTGGTGGCAGCCACCGACCGGGACATGGACGAAAAGGCGTTTGCACGCGCCAGAGCCGTCAGCCAGGAAGTCCATGACTGGTGCTGGACGCTCTTCATACCCAACGAGAAGGATCCGGACGATCTTTCGTGGACGAGGCCCGACATCGACCTGTCCTTTCCCCGCAGCGTCCTTCACAAGTACATCAAGCATCCAAACGTTCAGGCGATTTTCAGGCGCCACGCCTATCTGCGCACCGTGCTGTACGGCATGATGGTCGAAGCACGCAGAATCGGCGTGTTCAATGCCAGCCGGGTCGACTGGCTGCGCTTTCATGATCGCCCGCTCTGGTATGCCGTGACGTCGATGGGAAGGCCGGATGCCTTTGCCGAAGGGTCTGCCGTCTTCAATCACTTCATGGTCGAGTGCAAGGCGGGGCGCCCCGTCACGACGCCCTGCACCGAACAGGCCATCGACGGGCTGCGCACGGCCATCACGTCATTTCTCTACACCGAACAGGACAGGAAGGCGTACGACGACTACCAGAAGAGACGCGCCGCCAGACAGGAAGCCGCTGCAAAAGCCAGGAGCGGGTCATGAGCGCATTCATCCACCCATCCCCCCGCGCGCCGGAACCCGGAGCAATCCGGCCACAGGAGAGGTGCGGCCAGGGTACCGCAGGGCTTTTGCCACACACCCCAGGGAACACCAGCCATTCGCACACATCATGAAGCAAACCGTCACCCGCACGCTGATCGCAGCGCTCATTCCCCTGGGCGCACCACACGCCATGGCACAGACCGACCCCGTTCAGACGCTGGACGGAGGCTCTGCCCAGGCAGAACAGACACCATGGAACCGGCAGACGCCACAGACGCCACAGGATCAGCAGACGCCACAGGATCAGCAGGCGGCACAGAATCAACAGGCGACACAGGCCCGGCAGGGGCAACAGGCCCCCGGCGCAGCAGACTCCCCTGCCGGGGGCGCGGCCAGCGCCGCGCCCATCCAGATGCTCAACGCCTCGCGAATACAGGACGACAGAGGGCCCGCACCACACGAGGCGCTGTCGTTCGATGAGCTGAAAAAGCGTGTCTCCCGCTATGGGCGCATCATCGGAGAGATTCCGCTGGACACGCCCGATCTGTTTGCCTGGATGGTGGACCGCAACGGCTCGCAGATCGAGGTCTACATCACTTCCGATGGAAGCGCGATCTTTGCCGGCGTACTGCTCAACGGCGGGCCGCAGAACAATGCAGCATCCGATGCATCCCCCGGCCCGGGTGAACCGTCATCCCCTTCGCGGACTGCATCCTCGCCCACCGCATCTTCACCCGATGTATCCTCACCCAATGCATCCCTGCCCGATGCATCTTCGCCCACTGCGTCTGCCCCCACTGATTCTCCATCGGCCGAACCTTCATCGACAGCATCTGCACCGGCAGCGGCATCGCGGGGCGCGGCATCCGGTGACACCACCGGTGACGGCAAACCCGTCGCAACCTCCCGGGCGAAAGGCAACCCCAACGCCCGGTTCGCCATGGACGGGCACTTCGAGGGAACGCCGCCCCCCGTCATCCAGTACGTGGACAAACTCGCCGGTTTCAGGGAAGGCAAAGGCGCGCCGGGCGATACGGTCTATATCTTTTTCGACCCACGCTGCCCCTATTGTCGGGCAGCCTACAACGGCACCCGGACACATGTCCGGCAGGGCGCCACGATCAAGTGGATTCCCGTTGCCCTGCTGGGCAGGCGCGAACCCACGCCGGATGGCAAATATCTGGACCAGAAAGGGATGAGGCTGTCGGCCACCATCCTGCAGAACGGCGACCCGGCATTTCTCGAACGGGTTCTCGGCCGCAAGGAACCGATCGAGACAGCGCCGGCCGGGGCAACCGTCAACAACCTGCTGGACAACGAAAAAATGATGACCCTGCTGTTCCAGGCATCGCCGGACAGTGGCGACGCCGGTGTGCCTGCAGCGCTGTACCTCGACCACAGGACCGGTATTGCCAGGCTGACCACCGGCCTGTCGGAGCAGGTCATTCGGGAAGACATCCTTGGAAAACCGTGACATGAGAGACACACGATACATCCCCGTATTCAACCCGACTTTCCGCATCCGGCAGGACGAGGGCCAGATCATGCTCTCGTTCGACAGCGGACCGGAAGCCGACCAGAACCGGCAATCCTGTTTCATCCGCCTGCCCGCGGCATTCAGCGAACTGCACATCGACGTGACGGGTTTTGATACCAGCGAGCCAGCGCCCGAGGGCACAACGGGCGGTATGCTCGTCAGGGGAGAGATTCATGCCATGGTCGATGGTGACCGTTCCTTTCATCTTGCTTCACCGGCGCTGCTGCTCCCCCTGCAGGGCGAGGGCACTTCACGCAGCCTGAATCCCTTTGCACGCCGGGCAGACACGCCCGGTCCATCCAGTGCAGCTCACGTCCGGGCACATGTCCGTCAGCAGGTTGCCAGCGCCTTCGACGCCGCCATGGGCCAGTACATGATGGCCCGGGGCTCCGGCATGGCCACCCCCGCTGCGGATGACGCCCCCCGCGAAACCCGGATGCAGAAAGAAACCGGGGAACAGAAATCGTTTCTCTCCCGAACCCTGCGTCTGGCCGGCTACGGTGCGGCCATGATCGTGATAGCCATGTGCGCGTTCGTGCTGACCGCCGCCCTCGTGCAGCAGCCGCAAACCTCCCCGCCACTTGCCCGGGCGGATGCCCCGGACATTTCCACACCCAGCGCATCCGACCCGAACTCGCCACTGTCCGCGCAGGAACAGCAGGAACTCAGGAACATGATCACCCAGTTCATCGCGACCCGCCATGGTGCGTCTTCCTCCGGCCATGCCGGCTTGCCTGAACAGGGCAATTCGTCCAGGCAAAAAGCGGGGGGTGTCAGACAATCTGACGACATGGTAGACTCTGATCCAGTACTGGCGCAGGTCGAACGTATCAGGCAAGTAACACAGCCTGCGTCAGCCGGAAATGGTGCAGCCGGAGATACCTCCTGTTTCGTTCCGCCGGCCCGTCGGTCTTCCACGGGATCGCGGCATTGAACGATATCTGCCGGGCGTCTCTGCAAAAGCCTGTGCACACTTGGGCCTCCCTGGACTGGGCGGAGGCCGTGTTCATCCAGACCGGGCAGGACAGGAGCTGCGATGCGACTTTCAGGCGATGAAATCAGGCGTCATGACGATACGGAACTGGGCGTGCTGGCCAGCCAGTTCCTGGGGCACCATCCTGCCATTGCAGACGCCAGTCCCGCCGTTCTTGGCAGGACCGTCCGCGACCTGCACTACCTCGTCAGCATCAACAACAACATCAGCGAAGTCACCGGGTATTTTCTGACGGTACGACGCCTGCAGATGATTCGCCATGTGCTCGATGCGCTGGGCAACCACATTCCCGGCATCGCAGCAGTGAATGGTCAACCGCAGGAGCGCTTCAGGCTATGGGACCGGCTCGGCAATGCCCTGCCCTCCCCCATCGAGCAGGAGTTTCCCGTCATCGGAAAGCCGTTGCACTTTCCCCTGTCGCCCTCCATCGTCATCGACATTGATGCCGACATACTCAACCGGCTGATCCAGGACAGCCGCCCCCATCTGTGCGACAGGGGCATGTTCACCGCCGCGTGCTTTTTCCTGGCGCCACGCATCAGCAAACGCCCCCCTTATGAGTTCATCGACGGGGAAGCGCCGGAGCTTGTCGAGTCCAAGAAGTTCCGCCAGCCCCTGGACATGACCGATGCATCCAGCATGGACTGGCTGCTCAGGCGCATCTCGCGCCCGCTGCAGCAACGCGGCGAGGTGGCCGCGCGCCACGCGAGGGCAGCCGTCAACACACTGATGTCCGCCGTCTATCTGGATGGCATCAAGGACGCCGTCGTCGTCTGGGCAAGGAAGCGCCTCGACACGAACCGGAAGTGCAGCATCCGGGACATCATGCAGCATTTCGGGTTCAGCTTCAGGATATACAGGCAAATCGAGCAGCGGCTGCGTCACCAGGGGAGGGAAATTCCCCTGAGCACCGAGAAGGGCCGCCGGTCCGTGCCGTCGTTCACCATACAGGCCGAGCTGCTGGCACGCGTCAGGCAGTTTGCCCAGAACAACGACCTGACACTGCATCAGGCACTCAACGAAATTCTGGACCAGTATTTCCAGCTGGTCGATACCTACGATGAGGACATGATCTGATGGGGCAGCATGGCGTTCAGTGCGCCTATGTGGATTTTCTGCGCTGGGCCACGCAGTTTCCCAGACACCAGATGCAGGAACACCCGCGCAGCCAGCGGGTCACGCTGCTTTCACCCCTGCAGCGCTCGCGCTTCATGGCCGCCACGCGCGGACGGGACGCCTTTCTGTATGTCCAGCACGCCGAACACTGGCTGATGAGGCTGCCCGTCGAGCGCGCCTGCGTGAGCGACCAGCTTTACCTGCTGTTTTCCGGCATGAACCTCCGTTCGGGACACTGTATGCCCGCCACGGCGCTCGGCATCAAGTTTCTGTATCAGGACGAACTCGAGGCATTTCTGCAGGCCGAACGGCTGTGGATATCGAGCTGCTGGCTGGGCGACCGGGAGGAAGTGGCCGGGTTCGGCAGCGAGGTCATTGGCGTTCCCATATCCCGTCAGGATATCGTCGAAGTCCTTGAAGCATCGACCCCAGGCACCTCCACGAACCGGCTGCGGGAGCGTAACCGGCAGTTCTGAAGACAAAACGATCATCGCGGTTCCATCATGCAAAGCCCCACGGCATCAACAAAGCCCCCGGCCATTTCGGTCAATGACAGCAGCCGCTTTTACCTGGCCATTGCCGAGATGCGCCAGCAGGCCCTGCAGATCCTGCAGGAAAACGGCGACGAAGACAGGGTCGGCGAGATAACCCTCGAAGCCATTGCCCTCGAGGCCATCAGCGATCCGGAGGATGATCCGGACACCGCACGGGAAAAGCACGAGCTTCGAACGCACATCGAATCGTTTGCCAGGGGACTGGGCAAGGATGGCTGCCTCCCTTCCAATTCATCGTTCGCGCAGGTCAACGACACCATTTGCGAAATACGTGCAGACGAAGACCGGCTTCACTGTGCCCTGCATCAGGCCGAGATGTACGCATTCGAGCATCGCCAGGCGCTTGCGGGGCTGGAGCGCGGGAGCATGGAAGCACTGTGCAGGCTGTGCATCGATGCGCTGGAGGCGCTGTCCATCGCCAGTGCAGATACGAGGCAGAAACGCGAGATCAGGGAGCAGTTCCGGCAGCATCTGGCATCCATCACCGGCAACGCGGAGGTGGCGGACACCGCCATCGGTCACGCCCGGCAACGGTGGCAGGAACGGCGTCGCCAGGGCATCATCGACAGGATGATGCAGATGAACAGGCCTTCGTCCTAGGGCCTGCGATGGGCTCGTTCACCCCCGCGACGGCTCCAGCCGTGTGCCGACAGGGTTTTGGAACGTTTTTTGACCAGGGAGCCATGACATGCGTCTCGACCCAGCAGACTTTCCCGGACACCCCGAGCCCCACGAGATTCGGGGCGTAGCGGGTTTCGTGACCCGGTCTCCGGAAGGCCCCCCTGTATTCATGGCCCATCAGTCGGCCATGGACGACATGGCCGTTCCGTTGAGGAAGTATCTCCAGTCGCTCCCGTCGGACCTGCGCGGGGCCCTGCTGGACACCGACGGTCGAAATCACGATGACATCGAACGGCGTCTCGCCGAAATCGATGAACGTGACGCCCTGGTTGACGAGAAAATCAGCGAAATCGACCGCCAGCTTCAGGATGAACGGGCCCTGAGCGCTGCAGAACTGGCCAAGCAAGGCCAGCTTTCGCCACAAACCGCCGCAGAATGGGTCAGAAACGGCAGGCTGCCCGACCACGAAATCCACGCGGATTTTGCCGGGCCGGATCAGTGGAACTGACGCGGATGCGACGTGGGCCAGGGCGCTGGCCTTCCCTCCCGTGCACCGGGCCAGCTCCGGTAGCCGATGGCGCCGGCGTGCCTGTTCAGGAAGATTCCCCCGGCATCAGCGGCAACCCCAACCCCACACAAACCCGCTCCCGCGCCCTCGCCGCCAGCGCCCCCTTCTCTTCCCCCACCGTCCCCAGCGGCGCCATCACCACCATCCGCACACCAATCCCCGACGCCCCCAGTACCTGCCAGAACGACTGCACGAAGGTCGTATCCCCCACATACCAGGCCGCCTCGGCCGGCGTGCCGTCCGCATACCGGTACTGCAACCCCACCGGCAGGATATCTGCCTGCTCATCGATGGCTGCCTGCAGGAGCTTGCCGTGGAACTTTCTCAGCGTCGGACCCACATGGGTGGTGGCTTCCGGAAACAGCGCCACCGGAAAGCCGGTGCGCAGACGCTCCTGCATCTGCACGATCACATCCGGCACGGCCTTCGTGTCACCGCGCCTGATGTAGACGGTGCCGGCCAGGCTCACCAGCCAGCCCACCACGGGCCATTCACGGATTTCTGCCTTGGCCACGAAGGCCGAGGTGGCGCGTGAATTGATGGCAAACACATCCAGCCACGAGACGTGGTTGGCCACGATCATCCGCCCCGGCGCCAGGGCAGCCAGTGTTGCAGCCGGCTGCGTGGCCGCCATCGCTGGTCTCTGCGCAGGGCTGGGTGCCACGGCAGGCCCATCGGCATGGTCCGAGACAGGATCGTTTTCGCTCCCTGGCACCGTGCCTTCCCCACCCCATTCCTCGTGCACGGTCACACCGCACACGCCAAGCAGCGCCCGCGACCACCCGCGCACCATGGCGCGCCGCCCCCCCATGGGCAGCCACGGCTGGATCAGGACCAACGCCAGCAGCCCCAGCACCAGCAGCACGAACAGCAGCGGCAGACGATAAAGACGACGCAGCAGGCCCATGGGCCACTCTCCCGGACAGTGTTGCAGGGAGGCCAGCACCGGCGTCGGGCCACCCTCCCGGCAGAGAATATACCGCCCCATCGGCAGCGGGGTATGCTCTGGCCGGAAGGCGCCGACGGCCGGGCAGCAAGCCCCCTTCTCCGGCAGCGCGTGTCATGGACGCATTCGTCCCCGCGCTGGCCCCGGCCGTTTGCGGGCGTGGTGCACGGCACAGGCAAGGCAGGCCGCCTTGCCTGGCCGGGCGATACCGGCCGCACCCGGATTTGAGTTCAGCCCGTCAGCGTTCGAACACGATCCTTCCACCCACGGCCGTCAGGTGCACCCGTCCCTGCACCTCATGCCCCAGCCACGGCGTGTTGGCGCACTGTCCCCACAGCGTGTCGGGGGTGACCTTCCACAGGGCGTCGGGGTCGAACAGGCAAAGGTCGGCACGGCCGCCCACCCACAGGCCCGACGGGTTGGCGTGTGGCGCCCGCTCCAGCCCCGCGATGCCGGCGGGAATGCGCGTGAGCCGGTCCAGCACCTGCAGCAGCGACTGGCCGCTTTCACGGCCCCATTTGAGAGCCAGCGGCAGCAGCAGCGACAGGCCCACGGCCCCCGGTTCGGCCTCGCCGAAGGGCAGACGCTTGGCATCTGCCAGCACCGGGGTGTGGTCGGAGCAGATGGCGTCGATGGTGCCGTCGAGCAGGCCGGCGCGCAGGGCATCGCGGTCACGCTGGGCACGCAGTGGCGGATCGAGCCGGTAGGCGGTGTCGAAGAAGCCCACATCCACGTCGGTCAGATGCAGGTGGTCGATGGAGACATCGGCCGTGAGCGGCAGACCGCGTTTGCGGGCCTGCCGCACCAGTTCCACCCCGGCAGCCGACGACAGCCGGCACAGGTGCACACGGCAGCCCACCGAGGCCACCAGTTCGATGATGGTGTGCAGCGCGATGGTTTCGGCCATCACCGGGTTGCCGGGCAGACCCAGCCGCGAGGCGAAGGGACCGGCGTGCATCACGCCACCACCCAGCCAGGGGTCCGACGGGTTGAGCCACACGGTGTAGCCGTATGAATGCGCGTACTGCAGGGCACGCAGCAGCACCTGGGTGTCGCGGATGGGGTGATGTGCCTGTGCAAAACCCACACAGCCGGCGTCGGTGAGTTCCAGCATTTCGGTCAGGGCCTCGCCCTCGAGGCCCACGGTCAGCGCGCCCAGTGGATACAGATGCGCCAGCCCCATGTTGTGGGCGCGGTATTTGAGCATTTCCACGAGGCCCGGTTCGTCCAGCGGCGGATCGGTGTCCGGCGGGCAGGCCAGTGAAGTCACGCCGCCAGCCACGGCGGCCTTCATTTCGGATTCGAGCGAGGCCTTGTACTGGTAGCCCGGTTCACGCAGGCGCGCGGAGAGATCCACCAGGCCGGGCGAGAGGATCTTTCCGCGGCCATCGATGGTGCGCACTGGCCGAAAGCCATGCGGTGCCGCGCCAATGCCGATGATTTTCTTGTCCGATACGTGCAGGTCGCTTTCCTGGTCGAGCCCGTTCCACGGGTCCACCAGCCGGGCACCGGTGATGGAAAACGAGGTGTCGTGCCCGTCGCGTCCCACGCGGACGGTGCCCTTGCCCTGCCCTGCTGTCTGCTCATGCTGCGGCATGATGCTGCTCCTGTGTTCCGGTGGCATTTTGCCGTTCATCAAAATATCCACCTTTCATTCCTGTTTCATGGCGACGTGACGCACATGGCTGCCGGTGACGCCGTTCGGCGCACCCGCCGGATGTTCATCGCATTCTGTCGCCCCGTTCATTCGTCCGGTGTGCCGGCGGTGCTCAACCGGCGGCCAGCATGCTCATCACGGCCATGCGCACGGCAATGCCGAAGGTGACCTGCTGCAGGATCACGGCCTGCGGGCCATCGGCCACGGCAGATTCGATTTCCACCCCGCGGTTCATCGGTCCGGGGTGCATGACGATGGCATCGGGTTTGGCCAGCGCCAGTTTTTCGCGGGTCAGACCCCAGGCGCGGAAATACTCCTGTGCGCTGGGCAGCAGTGCGCCGTTCATGCGCTCGTTCTGCAGGCGCAGCATGATCACCACGTCCACATCCTTCAG
This sequence comes from Lautropia dentalis, assembly GCF_003892345.1. Classification (GTDB taxonomy): domain Bacteria; phylum Pseudomonadota; class Gammaproteobacteria; order Burkholderiales; family Burkholderiaceae_E; genus Lautropia; species Lautropia dentalis. The sequence continues at coordinate 1,285,506 of NZ_RRUE01000002.1, read as the reverse complement.
TGCGGCACGCATGTCGGTGTAGAGGGTCACGCCCAGCTGCTCCAGTCCGCCCGGCAGCAGCGTGAGCGGCCCCACCACGCGCACGTCGGGCACACCCAGCGTGGTCAGGGCATGGATGTCCGAACGGGCCACGCGCGAATGGGTGATGTCACCCACGATGGCCACGCTGAGCTGCGTGAAGTCCTTCTTGAAGTGCCGGATGGTGTACATGTCCAGCAGCCCCTGCGTGGGGTGGGCATGGCGGCCGTCACCGGCATTGACCACGTGCACGTGTTCGCCCACGTGCTGGGCAATCAGGTGCGCGGTACCGCTCTGGCTGTGGCGCACCACGAAGAGGTCGGCCGCCATGGCCTGCAGGTTGTCGATGGTGTCGAGCAGCGATTCACCCTTCCGGGTGGAGGAGGTGCTGATGTTGAGATTCACCACGTCGGCCGACAGGCGGGTGGCGGCTATTTCGAAGGTGGTGCGGGTGCGGGTGGAATCCTCGAAAAAGAGGTTGAATACCGAACGGCCGCGCAGCAGGGGCACCTTCTTGATCTGCCGGTCCGACACATTGAGAAATGACGACGCGTTGTCCAGAATTTTATGGATCATGTCGCGCGACAGTCCTTCCAGCGTGAGCAGGTGGCGCAGCCGCCCGTCCTTGCCCACTTGTACCTGTTGCATCTGCATGTTGTTCCCTTCCCTCTCTGCCGGTTCCTGCCAGACAAGAAAACGCCCGCATCATGGCGGGCGTCATCGTTTGAAATCAGCTGCCGGGCCGCTCGACCCGCAGTTCGAACATCCCGCTGGTACGCTGGCTGAGCACCAGCTTTTCACCGGGCTGCAGCGCCAGTTCGGCCCCCAGATAATCGGCCCGTACCGGCAGTTCGCGTCCGCCCCGGTCGAGCAGCACGGCCAGCCGCACGCGCGCCGGGCGCCCGTAGTCGAAAATTTCGTTCAGGGCCGCGCGAATGGTGCGGCCGGTGTGCAGGATGTCGTCGACCAGCACGATATCGCGGCCGTTCACGTCGAAATCGATTTTCGTGGGCTGCATCCGTGCCGACAGGCCCCGGGCCTGCACGTCATCGCGGTAAAAGGCACTGGAGAGAAAACCCAGCGGCGAGCCGAGCCCCAGCTCTGCATGCAGCCGTGCTGCCAGCCAGGCGCCCCCGGTGTGGATGCCGATGAAGGCAGGGGCCTGCGCCTCCGCATCCGCCGTTCCCTGCCCTTCTCCCGACGCCGGTACCGATGCCGGTGACGGCGCCGGCACAGCATGGCCTGCGGCCTCCGGCGCTGCAGTTGCGCCAGCGCCGGCAAGGCCCAGATCCTTTTTCAGTGCATCGCGCAGCCGCGCAAACAGCGTCTCGGCATCTGCCGGCAGGGGGGTGACGCCTGGTGAAGTGCTCATGCCTGTGCCTCGCTCAGGTACTGTTCAAGAATGATGGCGGCCGCCATGGCGTCGTCGCCCTGTGCCGCCCGCCCGCGGGCACCGCGGCCCTGGGCGCGCAGGCGGGCCTGCGCCGCCACCGAGCTGTAGCGCTCGTCCACCAGTGACACCGGCAGGCCGAAGCGGCCTTCGAGCTGGCGGGCAAAGCGTTCGGCACGGGCTGTGACCTCGTGGGCTGCACCGTCCGGATGCAATGGCCGGCCCACCACCAGCCGGGCCGGCTGCCATTCGCGGATCAGCGCACCGATGCGCGCAAAGCGGCCGTCGGCGGTGGTTTCGGCCACGGTGCCCAGCGGCTGTGCGGCACCGGTCAGCGTGTTGCCCGTGGCCACGCCAATGCGCTTCTCACCGAAGTCGAAGGCCAGCAGGACATGGGCGGGAGCGGACATGGCAGCGCACGAAGATCAGGGTAACGCCCGCCATTGTAGCCTTAGAGTAGCCCCATCACCCCGTATTGCGCAGCCCGGCAGCAATGCCGTTGATGGTGATGTGAATGCCGCCCTTCACCTCCTGCGCCTGGTTGCCGGCCCGGTAGCGGCTGATCAGCTCCACCTGCAGGTGATGCAGCGGGTCGATGTACGGGAAGCGGTGGGCAATGGAACGCGCCAGCGACGGGTTGCCGGCCAGGCGATGGTCCACGCCGGTGATCAGCCGCATGGCTTCCTGGGTGCGCTGCCACTCGGTGTCGATCTTTTCCAGCACGGTACGGCGCAGGGCCTCGTCGCTCACCAGATCGGCATAGCGCACGGCCAGCGCCAGATCGCTCTTGGCCAGCACCATGTCGATGTTCGACAGCAGCGTGCGGAAGAACGGCCACTGCGCGTGCATCTGGCGCAGCAGGGTGGTGGCGGCCTCGTCGCCCATCTGCTCGCGCAGCCTGGCCACGGCGCTGCCAAACCCATACCAGCCGGGCAGGATCAGGCGGCACTGGCCCCAGCTGAAGCCCCACGGGATGGCCCGCAGGTCCTCGATGCGCTGGGTAGCCTTGCGCGAGGCCGGGCGCGAGCCGATGTTGAGTTCGGCAATTTCGCGGATGGGGGTGGCCTGGAAGAAATAGGTGTCGAAGCCCGGGGTTTCGTACACCAGCGCCCGGTAGGCGGCCATGCTGTCGTTGGAGAGCGTCTGCGCGGCCTGCAGGAAGGCCTCGGGCACGTCGGCCGGTGGCGGCAGCAGGCTGGCTTCCAGCGTGGCGGCCACCAGCGTTTCGAGGTTGCGGCGGCCGATGTCCGGGTTGCTGTATTTGGAACCGATCACCTCGCCCTGTTCGGTGAGGCGGATCTGGCCGCGCACGGTGCCATGCGGCTGCGCCAGAATGGCCTGGTAGCTGGGGCCACCGCCGCGGCCCACCGTGCCACCCCGGCCATGGAACATGCGCAGGCGCACCGGCCGGAATTCGCGGCCCAGCTGGTCGAACAGGGCCACCAGGGCCAGCTCGGCGCGGTAAAGCTCCCAGTTGCTGGTGAAAATGCCGCCATCCTTGTTGCTGTCGGAATAGCCGAGCATGATGTCCTGCTCGCCGCCGCTGCGCTGGATCATGGCGGCCACGCCCGGCAGGCGGTAGAAGTCGCCCATGATGCCCGGCGCATTGCGCAGGTCCTCGATGGTTTCGAACAGCGGCACGGCAATCAGGCTGGCCACGGCGTCGGCATCGAGCGTGCCGCGCAGCAGGCCCACTTCCTTCTGCAGCACCAGCACTTCCAGCAGGTCGCTGACCGTTTCGGTGTGGCTGATGATGGCGTGACGAATGGCAGCAGCCCCATAGCGTTCACGCATGTGGCGGGCCGTCTGGAAGATGTCCAGCTCCTTCAGCGTGAGCGGCTGGTACTGGGCATCGGGCACACGCAGCGGACGTGCTTCGTCGAGCGCCCGCAGCAATACGGCACGACGGCCGGCTTCGTCCAGCGCCAGATAGTCGGGCTCGATGCGGGCCACGGACAGCAGGTCGGCCACCACCAGTTCGTGCTGGTCGGAGCTTTGCCGCAGGTCCACCGTGGCCAGATGGAAGCCGAACACCTCCACCGCCCGCATCAGCGGCCGCAGCCGGTGCTGGGCAATGGCTTCGCAGTGCTGCGCGGTGAGAGCATGGTCGATGGTGCGCAGGTCTTCCAGAAACACGCCGGCGTGCGCATAGGGCGGAAAATCCATGCCCTGCTGCGCCGCCGTCTCGCCTCCCGCCAGAACACGCTGCGTGGCCTCCAGCCGGGCGCGCATGCCCGCCAGCGCCCGCCGGTAGGGTTCGTCCTGCCGGTGCGCGCTGGTGACGTTGCCGCGGTCGGCCAGCGCCTTCATGGCCTCGTTGACCGGGCTGCGCATCACCGACAGCGACAGCTCGCGCTGCAGGTGTGCCACTTCGGCCAGATAATGCTGCAGCACCACGTCCGACTGCCGCTGCAGGGCCAGCGACAGGGTCTCGGCCGACACGTTGGGATTGCCGTCACGGTCCCCGCCGATCCACTGCCCCATGCGCAGGAAAGGCGCCACGCGCCGGCCCTCGAGCGCTTCTTCGATGTCGGCATACAGGCGGGGAATTTCCGGCAGGAACGTGGCTCTGTAGTACGAGAGCGAATTTTCTATTTCGTCGGCCACCGTCAGTTTGGCAAAGCGCAGCAGCCGCGTGTGCCAGAGCTGTGTGATGTGCGCACGCAGCCGGGCCTCGTTGGTGGCCAGCTCGCGCAGCAGACGGTGGTCCACGCGGGCCGCTTCTTCCAGCGCGCTGCCGGCCGGCCGGGCAGCGACAGTCGTCGCCGCTTCCCCCGTCGAGGAGGAGCTGCCAGCCGGTGCGGCGCCAGATGTCCCGGCGGCCTGCGCTGCTTCGGCCGCCGATTCGGCCCGTGCCGCCAGTGCCGCGAGGCGGATGGCGTCCCGCTCGGCCAGCAGGGCTGCGATGCTGTGCTCGATGTCCAGAATGCTCTGGCGCTGCACCTCGGTGGGGTGCGCCGTGAGAACCGGCGAGAGGTGTGCATGGGCCAGCATGCCCGCCACCTCGTCACGGCTGATGCCGGCTTGGTACATGCGCTGCCAGGTGTGCGAGAGGCTGCCCTCGTTGATGCTGCCGGCGCGCTCGTGCACGGCACGGCGGCGGATGTAGTGCTGGTCTTCGGCCAGATTGGCCAGGTGGCTGAAGAAGGTGAAGGCACGGATGACGCTGATGGCCTGCTGGTCGGTCAGACCCTTGAGCAGCGCCTTGAGCCGTTCGCTGGCGTGCTGGTCATCCTGGTGCCGTGCCGCCACCGACAGCTGGCGGATCTCCTCGGTCAGTGCATAGGCCTTTTCGCCCTCGTGCTCGCGAATCACCTCGCCCAGCAGCCGGCCCAGCAGCCGGATGTCGTCGATCAGGGGCTGGTCCTTGGCCTTGTCCTGCGTCGTTGCTTCGTTCATACACCCTCTTCCCGGTCGGCAACCACGCAGCCGCCCCATCCGGAGCCTTCCGGCCCGCACGAATGGATACGGCAGACCGCGCCGTTGCGTACATACACACGGGGCCATGGCAAACGCACATGATCCCCCGACTGGGCATTCTACGCTGCACCCGCGGCGAAACGTTTCTGGCGCTGATGGGATCCATCAGCGAAACAAGGGCTGTTTCCGGCGCAAAGCCAGCGATCCGGCGTCTCCGAACGGCCACGATCTCACAAGGACAGGCGGTAGGGGTGCCTTTCCGGCGCCTTCTGCGCACAGCGCAGCCAAGCCGGAAAAGTGCCCCTCCCACCTGTCTGCCAGGGCAGCCACGCAAGCCGCCCCGGCCGGGAAGAACCGCGACCGGATCACGCGCCGGCCGCCGCCGCTGACCCTCAGCTCATCACCGCCCGCGGTGCCCGCTGGCTGGCGAAGCTCTTCACGTGCCGCAGCAGCTCGTCCTCCGAGAAGGGCTTGCCGAGGAACACATCCACCCCCAGCGACAGCGCGTGGTTGCGGTGCTTGTCGGCGGTACGCGAGGTGATCATGATGATCGGCACGTTGGCGTAGTCGGCATGTTCGCGCACGTTCTTCGTCAGGTCGAAGCCGTCCATGCGCGGCATCTCGATGTCCACCAGCATCACGTCCGGAATCACCTCCTGCATCTGGCGCAGCGCATCCACACCGTCCTTGGCCAGCAGTACGTTGTAGCCCTCGCGCACCAGCAGGCGCTGCGTGACCTTGCGCACCGTCACCGAGTCGTCCACCACCATCACGGTGGCAGCCGTCTGCAGCTCGCTGGCGCTGAAGGTGGCTGCCTTGACCTTGCCCAACTGGCCGGCCACGCGGGCCATGGCCAGCTGCACCGGGTTCAGGATCAGCACGATGTCACCGTTGCCCAGCACCGTGGCGCCGGCCACCCCGGCCAGACGGGCCAGTTGCGGGCCGATGTGCTTGATCACCACCTCCTGGTTGGGCACCACCGTGTCCACGTGCAGGGCAATCCGTGTGGCACCGGCGCGCAGCACCACCACCGGCGCCACCCGCTGGGCCGAGGGTTTCACCCCCGGAATTTCCAGCAGGCTACCGAGGAAGTAGAACGGCACGCGCTCACCGGCCACTTCCACCCTGCCGGCCTGGTAGGCCTCGGTGAGCGCCTCGGGCTTCATCTGCACGATCTGCTCGACCAGGGCGCTCTGCACCGCAAACTTGCCGCCCTCGATTTCCAGCAGCACCACCTGGGTCACGGCCAGCGACACCGGCAGGTGCACGGTGAAGCAGCTGCCCTTGCCCGCCGTGGAGTCCACGTCGATACGGCCACCCAGGCCGGCCACTTCGGCACGCACCACATCCATGCCCACGCCGCGGCCGGCCAGCGCCGTCACCTGTTTGGCGGTGGAAAAGCCGGGCGCGAAAATCATCTGCGCCAGTTCACGTTCGGTGGGCTGATGCTCGGGGGCGATCAGGCCACGCTCGCGCGCCCGGGCCTCGATGCGCGGATAATCCAGGCCGGCCCCGTCATCGAGGAAGCGCATGATGACCTCGTTGCCATCCTGCGACACCTCGATGGTGAGTTCGCCCACTTCAGGCTTTCCCACGGTGGCGCGGCGTGCCGCATCTTCCACCCCATGCGCCACCGAGTTGCGCAGGATGTGTTCGATCGGGCCGGCCATGCGGTCCAGCACGTTGCGGTCGATTTCGGCCTGGCCCCCCTTGATTTCCAGGGTCACGCGCTTGCCGGTGTCCTTGCCGGCCTGACGCACCACGCGGTAGAGACGGTCGTTGATGGTGGAAAACGCCACCATCCGCACCCGCATCAGGCTCTGCTGCAGACTGCGGCTCACCTGCCCCTGACGTGCCAGGTCCTGCATGGCGGCATCCAGCGCACGCAGCGCGTTCTGCTGCACGGTGGATACGTCGTTGACCGACTCGGCCAGCATCCGCGTCACTTCCTGGAAGCGGGTGTAGCGGTCGAATTCGAGCGGGTCGAATTCGGTTTCCGTTTCGTTGGAGTGGGCGATCTTGGCCTGGATCTGGTTGTCGGCCTGAATCTCGATTTCGCGCAGCTGCAGGCGCAGGCGGTTGACGTTTTCCGTCAGCTCGTTGATGGCCGAACGGATCAGGCTCATCTCGCTGTCCAGCCGCGCCCGGGCAATGGCCACCTCGCCGGCCTCGGCCACCATGCGGTCGAGCAGGTCGGCACGCACGCGGATGACGTGCTGGGCAGCAGCCGCCGGGTTGGCAGCGGCACCGGCCATGACGGCATCGGGCAGCGCACCGGTACCCGTCTCGGCGAGCTGATGCTCATCGGCCGTACGGGCCGCGGCCGCTTCCACGGCAGCCCTGGCCGCCGCCGCCTTGGCCGCCGCTGCGGCTGCCTGGGCGCAGACCGGCACGGCCTCGCCCGTTGCTGGCGCCTCACCGGCAGCTCCCACAGCAGCGGCCGGCGATGCGGCGGTGGCCGATGCGTCTGCGCCGTCATCCATGACGGCATGTGCAGCACCCGCCGCAGCGCTGCACTGCTGCTTCAGCGTGCCGGCCTCGGCTGCGCGCTGCTCGGCCAGTTCCGGATGCAGCATCACCTCATAGGCCGATACCGCCTGGTCGTACCCCGACAGCACGGCCTCGATGGTAGCGGGCTGCACCGGCGGCTGGGCCAGCGCTTCCTCGACCTGCGTTTCCAGCTCGTGAATCATCTGGCCGAAGCGCATGGCGCCAGCCATCCGGGCACTGCCCTTGATGGTGTGGAACAGGCGCATCAGCGCCGCAGGCATCGACCCGTCGGCCGGACGCTCGCGCCATTCGCGCAGGTTGTTGTCCACCTGCGGCATCAGCTCTTCGGCCTCCTCGAAGAACACAGGGCCCAGATCCGGATCGATCTCGTCCACCAGACCGGCCAGCGGATCGCGTTTTTCCTGGGCCTCGCGGCGGGCGGCACCGAGCACCTCGGCGGCTTTCTTCAGCAGATCCTCGCCGCGCATTTCGCGCGGTTTTTCCTCGGCCGGTGCAGCCGGTTTCTGCGGCTGGGCCGCGGCAGCGATTTCCGCATCCCAGCCAGCCAGCAGGGCTTCCATGCGGGCGGCGGTTTCCGGATCGGCCGCCGGCTCGATGCGCGCGGCAAATTCGCCCAGCATCCGGTCGACCACGCCGATGGCGGCCTGCATGCTGGCCTTCATGGCCTCTGGCAGTTCGACGGAGGTTTCGCGCTGCTTGAGCAGCAGTTTTTCCAGCGAGGCAGCAATGCCACGCACCTGCACCAGCCCCACGTGACGGGTCGTGCCCACCAGCGTGTGCAGCGTGCGCACCAGCGACTCCGGCGCGCGCAGCGCATCCGACGCCTGCCAGCTGGACCAGTCCTCGTTCATGCGAACACGCGACTGGGCGGCCTCGGCGTTGAAGATTTCGAACAGCTCGGCATCGATCAGGCGCTCGCCGATGCGCACCTGCGATTCGTGCGCCCCAGAGGCGGGCTGGGCCGGTGTGGCCGATGTCTGGACAGCAGCCGTGTCGGCCTGCCCGGCAGCGGTCGGCGCCATGGCAGGTTCTGCAGCGACGGGCTCCGGTGCAGCGGGCGCTTCGGCCACAAGCGGCTGAGTGGCTGCAAATTCTGCATGGGCAGGCCCGGTGGCTGCCGCTTCGGTCGCCACGGATTCCGGACCGGACGAATCTGCATCAAACGCGTCGTCCATCGACAGTGTCGGCACGTCCAGCACGTCGGCATCGAGCGCCGAAGGGTCGAGGCCCGCCGCCGCGAATTCGGCAGCCAGATCCTCTGGCAGACCGGCCCCGAAAGCCGAAGGCTCCGCTGGTGCGGCGGGCTCGTCGATGGCTGCCTGGCCGGTCGGCCCGACCGCAGACGGCGCAATGGCAGCAGGTTCTGCCGCAGCGGCGGCCGTCTCCGGTGCCACAGCCGACTGCGACAGGGCGGGTGCGTCTGCGGCCGGGGTATCGCCACCCAGGTCCAGCAGCGGGATGTTCTCGATGTCGCCATCGGCCGCGGCGTCGGGCCAGCCGGCAGACAGGCCGGGTTCGCCAGACAGCGCGTCACTGCCGAACGACAGGCCAGCATCCAGCCCCTGGTCCACCGTTTCATCCAGCTTCAGTTCGCCACCAAACGACATGATGCCATCGAACGCCACGTCGCTGCCGAACGGCGGCGCATCGAAGGAGGCATCGCTGCTGAACCGTGGATCATCGAAGGCGGCATCGTTGCCAAATTGCGGTGCATCGAAAGACACATCGCTGTCGAATGCAGGACCACCGAACAGGGCATCGTCGCCGGATTCTTCTTCGGATTCTGTCTTCGGTTCGGGCGCGCGGACCGGATCGCTGTGCAGCTCGGCCAGATCGGTCGGCAGCATGTCGGCCTTCCAGTCGCTGGCTTCATCGAGGAAGCCTTCGAGCTGCTGGCGCACGTCCCCTTCTCCGGCCGCATGCGATACACGGGCGAAGTTGTGGCTGCTGGAGAAACCGTCGTCCTTGGCCACGACAGGCATGTCTGCCGGCACGTCGGAATCCAGCGAAATCTCATCGAATTCTGCCGATGATTCGCCATCAAACGACATGGATGATGCATCACCCAGCGTCAGGTCGCCGGACGGGCCATCGCCCAGGTTCAGGGCGTTGTCGAGGTCCAGCGTGGGCAGGGATTCGTCATCCGGGTTCAGCGCGCCATCCACCGACAGGTCGCCCGAGCCGAACGGATCGGCCGCATCCATGCCAAGGGCGGACAGGTCGGCCTGTTCTGCCACGGGCAGATCGGCCTGCTCCGGCGCAGGTTCCTGGGCAACGGCAGGTTGTACCACGGCGGGCTGGGGAGCGGCCGGTTTTTCGGTGACGGCGGATTTTTCCACTGCGGCCGGCTTGTCCGGGAAGGCGTTGCAGCGGGCCACCAGCAGGCTGGCATCCAGCACGCGGCGCGGCGCCACCTGCAGCTGTTCGGCCCAGCGGCGGAAAAAGTCGGCCCCCTCACCGATCAACTCGAACAGGGCGGGTGTTCCGTCCCTGTCCTCGGCCAGCCAGTGGTTCATCATCTGCTCGAAGGCCCAGGCGGCTTCGCCGAAGGCATCGAGGCCCACCATGCGGCTGGAGCCCTTGAGCGTGTGGAAACCGCGGCGGATGGTGGTCATCGCCTCGCGGTCATCCGGGGCGCGACGCACGATCACCAGATTTTCGGCGATGGCATCCAGCACCTCGGTGGCTTCCATCATGAAGATTTCGTGCAGCTCGGCCTCGTCGGGCGACAGTTCCACGCTGCCGTCTTCCAGCACGCCTTCGGGCAGTGCGGGTTCGGTGGATTCGACCGGAGCGGGCTCTGCCGCGGTTTCCGCAGCAGCGGGAACCTGCACAGTGGCCGCAGTATCCGTTGCCGCCGCAGCAGCAAACACATCTTCGGCCACCAGGCCTGCAGCAACCGTACCTGCGGCCACAGTCCCGGCAGCAGTCATTTCTGCCGCAACCATGCCATGCATGGCAGGCGCTGCATCTTCGGTGACACCGGTCATCCGGGCGGCTGGCGCCTGCGCAACCGGTTCCGTGGCAGCGGCAACCGCCAGGGCTGCATCGGCTGCCGCAGCATCGGCGGCAGAGGTATCCGGCGCAGCCTGATCGGCCGCGGCGCGCGAACCATCGGCGGCGTCGGCCAGCGACAGCCCTTCCGGTACGCCCTCTTCCGCCACGGTTTCTTCGGCCACCAGCGGCAGCGACATGTCCTCGAACAGCATGCCACGGGCTTCATCGAAGCGGAAGCGGCGGGCACGCCCTTCGGACTGCAGCAGGGTTTCGACGAAGAAGCCCACCGAACTCACGCCATCGGCCAGCCGACGACGGCGAGCATCGTCCAGCGACACGCGGGCATGCACCACATCATCGACCTGGCGGATGATGTCGCGGCAGGCCGTGGCGGCATCGCGAAATTCCAGCAGCGTGAACACGGCGGCCGTTTCCAGCAGCAGCGGTTCGACACCTTCCAGCCGCGACACGGCGGTCTCATCCCGGAAATAATCGTCCAGAGCCTGTTCGCAGGTGCTCAGGTTGTGCTTGAGTTCACCCACGAAGGCCGACTGGGTCATCCGTTCGGACGCCTGGCTCGACAGCGCCACCAGCCAGGGCAGCGGCGTGGGGTCGAACGTCTCCGGATGGGCCAGCAGGCTGCTGATGCGGGTGGCCAGTTCCTGCGCCCGGTCGTCATACGACGGGTTCGAACGCAGCGCACCGGCCAGCGCTTCTTCCATGAACAGCACGGCGGTGGCCACCTCGATGGCCAGCATTTCGCGCACGCGCCCTTCCACGCTGCCCAGCGCCTGCGGCATGGTGGCCAGCGTCCTGCCCAGCATGCCCAGCCCGGCGTAAGGGGTCTGGGCCAGCGCGCGGTTCAGGGTGGTGACGGCGTCGGCAAAGGCCTGCTCTTCGCCCTGCGTGCCGCCGGCAATCTTTTCCCACGAACGGTGAATCTGCGTCAGCGCCTCGCGGGCTGCGTGCAGGGTTCCCGGATCGGCCAGGCCGTAACGCGGCCGGTCGTAACCGGCGGGCACCAGCACGTCCAGATGGAAATGCCGGCGCACCTCGTCGATGGCCGGCGAGCCCGCACCGGCCTGGGCCAGCAGCAGGAGCAGTTCCTTGATGAACTGGGCCGGCACCTCGGCCTGTCCGGTGAACAAGTGGCGGTTCTGGATGTTGATGCGCCCCACGGCCCGGCGGGTGGCCAGGTCGACCTTCAGGGCACCATGTTTGATGCCGTCGATCAGTGCATACGACAGCCAGTAGAACAGGCGTGCACCTGCATGCGGCTGGTAACGCAGCAGGCGGGCCATGGCTTCGTGCAGGGCATCGACGGCCGCCACCACGTTTTCACCACGAATCAGCGCCGGCAGTGCACGCTCGAAATAACGCGCCGCGTGCTGGGCACGCTCCTCGCGGTCGGGGGCGTTGGAGAGCTGCGCACGCACGGCAGCCGGCAGCGAGCGGTCCAGATCGATGTCGAACAGCACGGTCGGGTCGGGCTGCAGCACCTTGCGCACCCCGACCAGATCGCGGTAATACGGATACAGCACCAGCGCCGGCACCATCACGCCGCTGGCCTGCATGTCCTCCAGATATTCGACCACGGCGCGCAGCACCTGCTTGAGCGTGGCGATGTTCTGCGCATCCGGATGTACGGTACCGGCCTCGAAGGCCATCATCACCTGCTCGGCCTCGTCGGTCAGCATGGTCACGCCCGGCAGGTCGGCCACCTGCAGCGCCCCGTGCGTCTGGTGCAGATGCAGGCGTGCACGCTTGATGGCGTCCTGGCTGTGCGGGCTGGCCAGCAGCTCATCCAGTGCCTGCGCAACATGCTGCAGCGATTCCCGGATCTCTGGCACCGTCCAGGACAGGGTCATCATGTCAATGTTGTTGCTGTGTTCCACCCGGTCACCCTTTTCCAATCAAACTGTGCGCCGCCGGCCCATCCGGAAAGGCGCTGGTCCTGCATTTCTCAACCCACCCGGAAGCGGGCCACCGAATTCTTGAGTTCACGCGCCAGTTCCGAGAGCTGCAGAATCGAGCCCGCCGTCTGTTGCGTGCCTTCGTTGGTCTGGCTGTTGACCAGCAGAATGCGCTGGATGCTCTGCGCCACCGACGAGGCCGAGGCGGCCTGGTTTTCGGTGGTGCGCGAGATGCGCATGATCAGATCGGCCAGTTCCTGCGACACCTGACCGATGCCGATCAGCGCCATGCCGGCCTCATCCGACAGCTTGGCCCCGCGCACCACACCCTGCGTGCTGCGTTCCATGGCGGCCACGGCGTCGTGCGTGTCGGTCTGGATGGCCTTGACCAGCGCGGAAATCTGCCGGGTCGCCTCGGCCGAACGCTCGGCCAGGCGCTGCACCTCTTCGGCCACCACCGTGAAGCCGCGACCGGCCTCCCCGGCCGATGCGGCCTGAATGGCGGCGTTCAGGGCCAGCACGTTGGTCTGTTCGGTGATGTTGGAAATCAGCTCCACGATCTCGCCGATTTCCTGGCTGGATTCACCCAGCCGCTTGATGCGTTTGGCGGTGTCCTGGATCTGCTCGCGAATGCCGCCCATGCCGGCAATGGCGTTCTGCACCGCATCGCGGCCACGGCTGGCGGCCGACAGCGACTGGCGGGCCACCTCGGCCGATTCCGAGGCAGAGGCCGAGACCTGCTTGATCTGCGCGGCCATGTTCAGCACGGCCTCGCCGGTTTCACGGATTTCGCGCGACTGTTGCTCGCTCACGGCCTGCAGGTGCGAGGCCGTCACCTGCGCACTGGCCGACGCCTCGGCGACGGCGGCCGCGGTGCGGTTGATCCGGCCCACCAAGCTGCGCAGCTCTTCCACCGTGTAGTTGATGGAGTCGGCAATGGCACCGGTGATGTCGTCGGACACGGTGGCCTGCACGGTGAGGTCGCCGTCGGCCACTTTCTGCAGCTCATTCATCAGGCGCAGAATGGCGGCCTGGTTCTGGTCGTTGATGCGGCTGGCTTCCTGCTCCAGACGCTCGGCCTCCAGACGCTTGTCGATCGAGCGGTCGGCCTGCAGCTTGGAGTCGTCGTAATAGGCCTTGCACAGCAGCAGCAGCGACAGCACGGCCGCCGAGGCAAAGCCCAGAATGGCCCACTGTACCGACGACTGCACATTGCGCCCTTCCACCAGCATCGAACGCAGCGCATTGGCGGTCTGCGTCAGCTCATCGCTCTTGTTGAATACGTCCAGCCCCGCATGGCGGGCCTGCTGCAGGGCGGGCAGCGCTTTTTGCGCCTCCAGCGCCAGCTTCACGAACTGGTTGGCCAGCGGCTGTGCCCTGCGCAGCCCCTCGCGCGCCTCGGCATTGCGGATGGCACTGGTCTGGCGCGAGAAATCCCCGTTCAGCGCCGTTTCCACGGTCACGGCGAAATTCTCGATGGCATCGGCCAGCGCCACGGCATCACGTCCGTCGTAGGCGCCGTTGCCATGCATGCGCAGGATTTCCCCCATGATGGTGCGACGCTGGCTGCTGAGTCTGGCAAACAGCAACTGGTCGGGCACACTGCTGCTGCCCTCGCGCAGATTGGCCGCGGCCGCATGCTGGGCGGCGCGCAGGTCCCGGTCCACGGCCGAGATCTCATTGACCAGTTCGGCAAAGCGCACCAGCACGGGCTGGTATTCGATCAGGGAATCCACCGATGGCGACACATCGGCCCAGGCCGTCCCGAAACGGCGTGCCTCGGCATCCAGTTTGTCGGGCAGCGGCGGCACATGGAAACGCCCCACGTCACCGCCATTTTCCAGCGCGCTCACGGCACCCGACAGATAATCGCGGCTGCTGGTGAGCTGGCCATAGGCCTGCACGTTGCCGCGCACCGCCATGTTGGCCGCCTTGGCCAGGCGCTGCGAGTGCATCAGCGTGTCGCCCACCACCTCGTTCTGCATGGCCTGGGTACGGTCCTGCTGGCGCTCGTAGACGCTCAGCGACACGGCCACCCCCACGGTCGCTGCCAGCGCACCCAGCAGAATGACCGACTGGGCCTTCAGGTTCAGCCGGCCCAGCAGGGGCGTGGGCCGCACACGCGCGCGGGCGTGTGCGGCTCTGGTTGCCTGGGACGATGATGGTGTCGGGCCGTTGGCCGGCGTGGCGCCTGCAGACACCGGTGACGAGGTCAAAGCGGACATTTCCCCTATCCTTGTTCTTGTCAGCGGCCCACCATCAGGAAGGCAGAAGCTGCAACCAGTTTGGAAAGATTCAGGCGGCGCCAGATCTGCCCTTCACCGTCGCGGTAAAGCTCGGTCAGCCACGGCTTGTCGAGGGCGGGCTTTTCGTCGAGCGGCGTCATGGTGGCGCTGTTGCGCAGGCCGAGCATGCGGGTCACGACCAGCGTGGCATTGAAGGCCAGGGCCGGCGACATCGTCAGCAGGCGCGACTCCTTGGAGAGTGGCGTGAAGCTGCCACCCATGAAACGGGCCAGATCGACCACCGTGAAGAGCGCACCGCGCACGTTCACCACACCGAGGAACCAGTCGCGGGTCAGCGGCACCTGCTGGATCGACGACGGTGGCACCGGCACGATCTCGCCGGCCTCGGCCAGATCGACCAGATAGCGGTCCTCACCCACCATCAGGGCCAGATGCGAGGATGAGGCGGAACTGCCCGCGGCAGACTGCGGTGCAGCCGTACCGGCCGTCTGCGCGGCATGCTGGGCATGGCCCACGGCTTCGGTCACGCTCATGTCACTGCTCCTCCATGGCCAGGCTGGAGATCTTCGAGAGCAGCACGTCCGGCTCCACCGGCTTGACGATGTAGTCGCGTGCGCCCTGGCGCAGGCCCCAGATCCGGTCGCTCTCGGCGTTCTTGCTGGTACACAGGATGACGTGCACATCCTTCATGGCAGGGTCCCGGGCAATGGCGCGGGTGGCCTGGAAGCCACTCCTGCCGGGCATGACCACGTCCATGATCACCACCGACGGACGTTCTGCCTGGACCTTTTCGAGCGCCTCATCACCATTCTCGGCCGTGATGACCTCATAACCTTCCTTCACCAGCACCGAGGCCAGGAAAAAGCGCTCGGTGGGCGAATCGTCAACGATCAGAATCTTGCGTGCAGTCAGCGCGTTCATGCTGTCTTCTCCCCCCTGCCCTCACTGGGGCATGGTTGCCGTGACCAGCTCCGGTTCGGAACGGCGGCTGTGCTCCTGCACGCATTTGAGCAGGCTGTCCTTCGTGAACGGTTTGGTCAGATATTCTTCCGAACCGACCAGGCGGCCACGGGCCCGGTCGAACAGACCGTCCTTGCTCGAGAGCATGATGACCGGGGTATTGCGAAAGCGCGGGCTCTTTTTGATGAGTGCGCATGTCTGGTAGCCGTCCAGACGCGGCATCAGCACATCGCAGAAGACGATGTCCGGCCCGTGATCGGACAATTTGGCCAGTGCATCGAAACCATTCTCGGCCAGCACCACCACGCAGCCGGCCTGTTTCAGAAAGATCTCCGCACTGCGACGGATGGTGTTGCTGTCGTCGATCACCATCACCGTCAAGCCGGCGATACTGTTGCTGCCGTTCATTTCCTGCCCTCAAGTACAGTTCACAGACCCATGGCGGACGGCTCATCGGTCACTTCCGGCTATTAAAGGGAAGAATGTCACGGGCCGCGCCCCATCTCCGACGAGCCCGCCATGGTGCCGGACCAGTGGTTGACGGTGTGGATTTCGCGCTGTCTGGTGTGGACGGGTGAATGCCTGGATGCAGTGGGTGCGATGTATGTTGATACAGGCTAAGATGCGTTCATTCCCCACGTACTCCCCATTCCGGAAAATCCAGTGACCACTGCCCCTTCATTCCCCCCTTCCCCGCTGCGTGCGCGCATCCATGGTGTGTATGGCATCACGGCCGAGCAGCCCGACACGGCCCGGCTGCTGCAGGATGTGGCGGCAGCGCTGGAGGCCGGCATCAGGATCATGCAGTACCGGCAGAAGCACGCCCCGGCGACGCAACGGCGCGAGCAGCTGCAGGCGCTGAAGGCCCTGTGTGCGCAGCACGATGCACTGCTGATCGTCAACGATGACTGGCCGCTGGCCGCGGCCCTGGGCATCGGGGCCGTGCATCTGGGCGAGGACGATGGCGACATTGCCGAAGCCCGCCGGGCGCTGGGGCCGGAAGCACTGATCGGCGTGTCGTGCTATGCCAGTGTGGCGCGGGCGCAGGCACTGGCGCCGGTGGCCGATTATCTGGCGTTCGGAGCGCTGTTTGCCTCGGGGACCAAGCCGCTGGCGCGGCGGGCATCGCTGGACCTGTTCGGTCAGGTGCGCGCATTGCAACTGGGACTGCCGCTGGTGGGCATCGGGGGGATCGATGCAGGCAATATCGGCACGGTACTGGCAGCCGGGGCCGATGCCGCTGCCGTGATCGGATCCCTGTTCGGGCAGGGCGATGTGGGAGCGGCGGCGCGGGCGCTGGTGGCGGCGGCCGGGCGCGGATAGCGGCACAAACGCTGGTGGCAGCCAGAGAAAACAGCGCGCTGCCCGGATGGCCCCCCGGAACAGCCCCATCCAGCCAGGATACGGCTTCAGATGGCAGGATCAGGAAACAGCAGGCCGGGTGCCATCCCCCGTGCCAGATACAGGTTGATGCGCCGGCAGGTTTTCCCTGCAGGTGTTACCAGGGCCTGAGTGGCAGATGAGATGTCCCGCTGAACGTTACCAGGGCTTGAGCGGCAGGATGGTGATCACGTGGCCATCTTCGCGCGAGACCAGCACGCTGGCATCGCTTTCCTCGCCCTTGAGCGGCAGATAGCCGATCTGCGCCTGTGACAGGCCGCTGTCGCGGATGGCCTCATCCAGCACGGTCAGGCCGTCCGAATTCAGCCTGCGCAGCGTGTCGAGGTCGAGGGCGCGGTTTTTCACACCGTCCCGCTGGTTGTCCAGCGACTCGTACCACTGCGGAAAATGCTGCAGGTCGCGGCCGCCGAGGGCCGATTCCATCAGCACGTCCTGACGGGCCTTTTCGTCGGCAGGCGGTTTGGCGGCTGCCCAGACCGGTCCCAGCAGCGCCGTTGCGGCAGCGGGATTACCGGCAGCCTTCTGCAGGTCTTCGGCCTGCAGGTCGGCCTTCGACACAGCCTCGAAGCGGTCCTTCACGAACACCAGATAATGCGGCCGCCCTGCCTCCACCGTGTGCAGGCCATAGCCCAGGGCTGCCAGCTGCATGACGCCTATCAGCGCCAGATCGGCCGGCAGGCTCTTCTTGCGGCGGTCGAAGACCAGAAACGTCATGATCGGCCCAAGGCTGACATCCACCGCCAGCAGCAGCACGAGAATGGTGCCCACCCCGGCCACAGCCGCCAGCGGCCCGGCATACCAGAAGGCATACACCAGCACCAGCACCAGGCAGGCGATCAGCACCGACAGGCTCAGATGGCATCCGGCCGCGACGAAACGGGCGCGCAGGGCCTGCCCCCGCCAGCTGTCGCGCCAGGGAAGTTTCTGGCGGCGGGGGCCGGCGCCTCCGGCCCCGATGCCAACCCCGATGCCAACCCCATCGCCAGCACCAGTTCCCGCCCCGGCACCAGCCGCAGCTCCTGCACCAGCACTCACGCCGGCACCGGCATCATCGCTGGTGGACGCAACCCCAGACACCACGCCACCGGTGCGCCGGGGTGGCTGCCAGCGGGTATCGTCACCCACGAAACCGGCAGGCTCCGATGACATTGAAGGCCCCGGTACCATGGACATGCCAGCGCCCATGGGCATGTTCCCCGCCATGGAATCTCCCGCCCCCAAGGACGCCCCTGCAATCCAGGGCGCACGCGAGGCGCGGGAAGTGCGTCCCCCCCGGGAAGCGGGCGAGGCCGTGAATGGGTCCATCCCCTGCCCGTCCGTGTCGTCTTCCTCCAGCGGCGACAGACCACCGATCTGGGTATCGATCCAGGGCTGCGCGGCCGGATCCACATCCGGCAGCGGCTGGGGCGAGGTGACGAACGGGTTGTTGCCGGTATCGGCACGCATGCTGTCCGACATGACCACGCCGGTGCCGACCCAGCGGGTATCGATGATGCCCGCCTCGGGGCGCCCCCCCATCGGCGCAACAGCCGTTGCGGCTACGGACGGAAGCGAACCGGCTGCAGGTACCCCCGAAGGGAAAACATCGGCCGAAGCGCCGGTGCCAATGCCGGTGCCGGTGCCGGTGCCGGTGCCGGTGCCGGAGGCAGCATCGGCCGATGTGGCCGGTGCCGCGGGTGCGAAAGGCATGGCAGACGATGAAGGGCTTTGCGGCTGCATCGGGGTCGAATCCTCGTTCCGTGGGCAGAGGTGGCGCATGTCATGGATTCATTCGTCCCCCTGGGCATGCAGGGCAAGGCGGCCGGGCCGCAGAATCCTCGATGGCTTCAAGGCTAGCGCGCAGCGTGCCGATCTTTGAGGGGGCAGCGGATGAACGGCCGGCACGGGCGGCTGTTGCCGGTCCGGGCCGATGGCGGGAAGACAACAGGGTACGTCGTGGAATCATTCATCCCCGCGCAGACTCCGCCCCAGTGCTGACCCATTGTTGACCCGGTGCTGACAACGGACCTGATACAAACAGACCTGATACAGGCAGCGCCCCCGCTGGTGCCCGCGCCGGCCGGATGGCAGAGCCCCCACAGGTGCCAGCTCCGGCCGGAGAGCGGGGGAATGGCACGTGCCATGGATTTGCCGCCCTGCGTTGCTCCCCACCTCAGTCGATGTCGAGCACGTCCCCGGTCTGCAGGATGCGCGGCTGGAAACGCCCTGCCCACGCTTCGATCTCGCGGGCGATCTGTTCCCGGTCGGAGGGTTTGAGGTGAGTGATGCAGAGCTGGGGATCGACACGCATCCGGTTCAGCTCCTCGGCCAGCTGGATGGGGTGCAGATGCTTGGCCGTGACGGCCAGATCCCGCTCCCGGTTGGCAAAGGCGGTTTCCAGAATGAGATAGCGCAGATCGGCAATGCCGTTGACGGTACGCCAGAATGCATCGTTGGGCAGCGTATCACCGGAATAGACGAGGCTGCCCTGCTCGCAGCTGATGTGAAAGCCCAGCGCCGGCACGGTGTGGTTGGCCCCGATGGGACGGATGGTTCGGCCACCGATGGTTACGGGGTTGTCGACCTGCAGCGGGCTGTAGACCATCCAGGGGTGATCGAAGTGCGGGATTTCGGTGAAGTCGGGCCAGATGACCCAGTTGAAGATGTGCGCCTTCAGTGCGTGGATGGTCTCGGGCAGCGCATGGACCGTGACGGGGCGCTCGCGACTGCTGCCGACGGTGTCGAGCATCAGCGGCAGTGCGCAAATATGGTCGAGATGCGAATGAGAGATAAAGACGTGATCGATACGGCGCAGCTCATCCACCGGGAGATCCTCGACACCGGTACCGGCGTCGATGAGGATGTCCTGGTCCAGCAGGAAGGAGGATGTGCGAAACGGTTTTCCTGCCTGGCCCGCCGTTCTCGGCGAGCCACCGAGTCCACCGCTGCAGCCGAGGATCTGGAAGCGCATGAACCGAATTAAAGCATTGTCCCGGCCTCCGGCGACGCCCTGTTGACATAGCGTCTCGGACAAAATACACGCACCCGTTCCGTCCTGCCCGGCACCTCCGCCTCGCCCAGCGGAACCAGCTCCACGCAGATGACCTGGCGGGCCGTCATTTCGCCCAGCAGCACCGGCAGACCGAAGTGTTTGGTCAGGGCTTCGAGGCGGGCGGCAAGGTTCACGGCATCACCAATGGCGGTGTAGGTGCGGCGGATCTGCGAGCCCATGTCCCCCACCCGGGCGGTACCGGAGTTGATGCCGATGCCGATGTGCAGCTCGGGCCAGCCGCGGCGGGCGAAGTCGCGGTTGAGTTCGGCCACGGCATCCTGCATGGCAATGGCGGCCACGACGGCATGATCTTCCTGCTCGTGGTCATCCACCGGCGCGCCCCAGAAGGCCATGATGGCGTCGCCGATGTATTTGTCGACCGTGCCATGGTAGGCGTGGATGACTTCGGTCATCCGGGTCAGGAAGGTGTTCAGGTATTCGCGCAGCACCTGCGAATCCATCGATTCGGCCATGCGGGTGAAGCCCCGGATGTCGGCAAACAGGATGGTGATCCGCTTGTTCTGGCTTTCGATGGGGTAGGCGTCGGGGTTGCGGGCCATGCGCTGTACCAGCTTGGGCGAGACATACTGCCCGAAGAGTTCGACCACGTCCCGGCGCGCCTTGCTCTCGACCAGATGTCCGGCCGCCAGATTGATCACCGCGATGACAGCCACCGCCACCACCGGCGCCGCCACCGGCAGCACCCAGCCCTGCAGGGTAAAGAGCAGCGCATTGACCAGCAGCAGGGCCAGCACCACCCCCGCGCCCAGCAGCATGATGCCCAGTGCCCCCAGCCGGGGCATCCACAGCGCCGCCAGCCCCACCAGCACCAGCGTAATGGCGGCCATGGTGTAGGCGGCATGCCAGGGAACATAGGGCATGTGACCGTTCAGGGCGCCGGCAATCAGCGTGGCCTGCACCTCGACACCCGGTGTGTTGATGCTGACCGGTGTGGTGTGACGGTCGCCGATACCGGGTGCCGAGGCCCCCACCAGCACGATGCGGTCACGGAAGCGGGCCGGATCGACCCGTCCCTCGATGACATCGGTGGCCGAGACGTATTCGAAGCGGCCGGCATGCGGCCCGGCGCCCCCGGCAAAGGGCACGCGTGCCGTGAGGTCGGGGGCCAGCGTCAGGCGCGTCTGGCCGGACAGCGACAGGACATGCCCATTCAGCGTGATGGGCGGATTGTCTTCGTACACGCGCAGGATGGCCAGTGCCAGCGACTCGTACATCTGGCCGTTGAACAGGGTGAGCACGGGCACGGAACGGACCACACCGTCCCTGTCGAGCTGGGCATTGTAGAAGCCGCTGCTGCGGGCGGCCTCTCCCAGCCGGTCGAGATTGGCGCCAAAGCCATCCCACTGCGGCAGCAGGGTGCCATCGAACAGGTTCCCCTCGAAGACGGCACCGGGCAGATGGCCGATCCGGTGGGCGCCGGCATGGCGGGAGAAGTAATAGCCAAGGACCACCGGTCGTCCCTGGATGGCCCGGGCGAGCACGCCGTCATCTTCCGGATCGGGTTCGGCAAAGACGATGTCGAAGCCCAGGACCCGGGCATGACCTTCATCGACGATGCGTTCGACCAGCCGTGCCAGGGTCCGGCGGGGCCAGGTCCAGCGCCCCTGTTCCTGCAGGCTCTTTTCATCGATGTCGACGACCAGCACCCGCGGCTCGAAGACGGTGGGCAGCCAGCGCAGCCGCTGGTCATGGGCGAGGCGGTCGAAGGTGTGCATGCCGGGCAGCGATACATGGCCCAGCAGCACCATGATGGCCACGCCGGTGACGAGAACGCCCAGCATCGCCGTCCACAGCCGGAACGAGCGCAGCAGGGCGTGGACGTACTGGGCGACGCGGTTCATGCCGCGCCCGGGGTGCACTGGCTGAACTGGATGATGGTGCCGTTCAGCTCGATGAGGTCATGATTGCGCAACGGGTGGGCACCGAGACCGATGGATTCACCGTTGACCAGCGGATAGGCCTGCCCTTCCACATGCGTAAGGAAGAAGCCACCTTCCCGGCAGCTGACCACGGCCACCTGCCCCACCCCGTTCCGGATGCTGACGATGGGGCGGTCGATGACCAGCAGCCGGCCGGCATCGTGCCCGCCCAGAAAGCGCAGCGAGGCGCCCCGGTGTCCGGCACCGTTGTTGAGCGCCGGCCGCACGCGTGGCATCGGGGGTGGTGCGGGCGGCAGGGTCGAAGGCCCCAGCGGCGAAGACAGCGAGGATCCAGGATGAGAGGAGCCCAAGGCTGTGGGTGCCAGGAGCGAGGGGCCAAGGGGCGTGGGCGGCAGGTGTGGCACCCGGCTGAAGCCTTCGGTGAAGCCGGCCGGGGCGCCCGAAGTCCTGTCAAGGCCGAAGCTCATGTCAGGGCCGAAGCCGCTGAAGGTGCCGGATGCGCCCGAACCAGACGGCGCATGCGGATGGAGGGAGGAGCCCGTATCGGCCCCTGGGGCAGGAGCGCCCGGCACCATGGCATCACCAGGCAATGCAGTATTCCCCGGTATCGAAGAGGCGCCTGATGCTGCAGCCCCATCCGGCTCCTGATGGGGTGCAGCACCCTCCGATTCCTGACGGGGTGCAGCACCCTCCGGCCTGAAGAGGTCGGGTGTCAGGCGCTGGAGCAGCCCCGGGGCGCCCAGGGAAAGCTGGGGAAAGGGCGTCGCCACCGCCTGCTGCGGCGTACCGGCGCCCTGCCCTTCATTCGCGAGATTGACGGTACGATGCTGGCTGTAGACCAGCCGATAGATGCCGATGTCGATGCAATCGCCATCGGACAGCAGGGCCCGGGCGACGGGACGGCCATTGAGCAGCGTGCCATTGCGGCTGCCGAGGTCCTGGATGACCACGTCCTGCAGCCCCACCAGCAGCACGGCGTGTTCGCCGGAGACGGTGAGGTCGTCCAGCACGAGGGTATTGGTGGCCCGGCGGCCAATGGTGGTACGCGACAGCGTGAGCCAGTAGGTACGCAGCGGGCTGCCTGCCACCGACAGGGACAGTTGTCCGAATTCCTGTGCGTCGTGCGCGCCGTCCTGATGATCAGCACTCATCCCGTTCCCCTGACCAGCAGGTTGTGTCCAAGCCGGGAATACGGATGACACGGTCATGCAGCAGGCAGTGGCTCTGCCTGACAGCGCATCGTAGGTGTGCATCCCTTCCCTGGCGCGCCCATTGTCGGTACGCGGCGGGTGATGCGGAACGGGCCGCATCCAGACGGCTGGCTGGATACGGTGAGTGGTGGGTGAAGGGGGCTGCAGGCGGTACGACCGTGCTGCCTGGGGTGCAGCAGGATGCGCTGGACCATGACCACAAGCGCTGTGGCAGCACGGTGCAAGGCGCGGTAAAGGAAGCGCCGGGCATGGGCAGCAAGGTGCCCGACGGAAACAAAAAACCCTGCCGAGGTGCTTCCGGAAGGAAGCTTCGGCAGGGTTTGGGGGATGTCTGGCCCGCCCGGCAGGCGGGACAGGTTCAGCCCAGCACTTTCTTGAGCAGACGGCCCATTTCGGACGGGTCACGGGTGGTGCGGATGCCGCAGGCTTCCATCACTTCCAGCTTGGCATCGGCCGTGTCGGCACCGCCCGAGATCAGCGCACCGGCGTGGCCCATGCGTTTGCCCGGAGGCGCGGTGACGCCGGCGATGAAGCCAACCACCGGTTTCTTCATGTTGTCCTTGGCCCAGCGGGCAGCGTTCACTTCGTCCGGTCCGCCGATTTCGCCGATCATGATGACGGCGTCGGTGTCGGGATCGTCGTTGAACATCTGCAGCACGTCGATGTGCTTCAGGCCGTTGATCGGGTCGCCCCCGATGCCGACGGCGCTGGACTGGCCCAGCCCGAGGTCGGACACCTGTGCCACGGCCTCATAGGTCAGCGTGCCGGAACGCGACACGACACCGATGCGGCCCTTGCGGTGGATGTGACCGGGCATGATGCCGATCTTGATTTCGTCGGGGGTGATCAGACCCGGGCAGTTCGGCCCCAGCAGCAGGGTTTTCTTGCCCGAGCGGCGCATCTTGTCACGCACGACCATCATGTCGCGAACGGGGATGCCTTCGGTGATGCAGATCACCAGGTCCAGATCGGCATCGACGGCCTCCCAGATGGCATCGGCAGCGCCGGCGGGCGGCACGTAGATGACGGAGACGGTGGCACCGGTTTCGGCCTTGGCCTCCTTGACGGAGGCGTAGATGGGAATGCCTTCAAAGTCTTCGCCGGCACGCTTGGGATTGACACCGGCCACGAAGCAGTTCTTGCCGTTGGCGTAGTCCCGGCACATGCGCGTGTGGAACTGACCGGTCTTGCCCGTGATGCCCTGGGTGATGACCTTGGTGTCCTTGTTGATCAGAATCGACATTGCGATTGTCCTCGAATTTCTGGGCTGTGTTTATTTACCGGCGGCGGCGTCGACGACCTTGCGGGCTGCGTCGGCCATGGTGTCGGCCGAGATGATGGGCAGGCCGGACTCGGCCAGCATCTGTTTGCCCAGCTCTTCGTTGGTGCCCTTCATGCGGACGACCAGCGGCACGCCCAGGTTGACGGCCTTGCTGGCGGCAATGACACCGGCAGCGATGGTGTCGCAGCGCATGATGCCCCCGAAGATGTTGACCAGAATGGCCTTGACGCCCTTGTTCTTCAGCATCAGCTTGAAGGCTTCGGTGACCTTCTCGGCCGTGGCACCGCCCCCGACATCGAGGAAGTTGGCCGGTTCACCACCGAACAGCTTGATGGTGTCCATGGTGGCCATGGCCAGACCGGCACCGTTGACCAGGCAGCCGATGTTGCCGTCGAGCTGGATGTAGGCGAGGTCGAATTTCGAGGCTTCGACTTCGGACGGATCTTCCTCGTCGAGGTCACGCATCTCGACGATGTCCGGATGGCGGAACAGGGCGTTGGAGTCGAAGTTGAACTTGGCGTCCAGCGCAATCACATCACCACTGCCGGTGAGGATCAGCGGGTTGATTTCGGCCAGCGAGGCGTCGGTTTCGAAGAAGGCCTTGTACAGGCCCAGCAGCGCTTCGCGCGCCTTGGGCAGGCTGGCGGCGGGAATGCCGATTTTGGTGGCGAGATCATCCGCTTCGGCAGCGGTCAGGCCGGCCTGCACGTCGCAAAAGACCTTGTGGATTTTTAGCGGGCTGCCTGCCACCGACAGGGACAGTTGTCCGAATTCCTGTGCGTCGTGCGCGCCGTCCTGATGATCAGCACTCATCCCGTTCCCCTGACCAGCAGGTTGTGTCCAAACCGGGAACACGGATGACACGGTCCACAACCAGCGGTGACCCCGCCTTCCGGCGCATCGTGGTGTGCATCCCTTCCCTGGCGCGCCCATTGTCGGTACGCGGCGGGTGATGCGGAACGGGCCGCATCCAGACGGCTGGCTGGATACGGTGAGTGGTGGGTGAAGGGGGCTGCAGGCGGTACGACCGTGCTGCCTGGGGTGCAGCAGGATGCGCTGGACCATGACCACAAGCGCTGTGGCAGCACGGTGCAAGGCGCGGTAAAGGAAGCGCCGGGCATGGGCAGCAAGGTGCCCGACGGAAACAAAAAACCCTGCCGAGGTGCTTCCGGAAGGAAGCTTCGGCAGGGTTTGGGGGATGTCTGACCCGCCCGGCAGGCGGGACAGGTTCAGCCCAGCACTTTCTTGAGCAGACGGCCCATTTCGGACGGGTCACGGGTGGTGCGGATGCCGCAGGCTTCCATCACTTCCAGCTTGGCATCGGCCGTGTCGGCACCGCCCGAGATCAGCGCACCGGCGTGGCCCATGCGTTTGCCCGGAGGCGCGGTGACGCCGGCGATGAAGCCAACCACCGGTTTCTTCATGTTGTCCTTGGCCCAGCGGGCAGCGTTCACTTCGTCCGGTCCGCCGATTTCGCCGATCATGATGACGGCGTCGGTGTCGGGATCGTCGTTGAACATCTGCAGCACGTCGATGTGCTTCAGGCCGTTGATCGGGTCGCCCCCGATGCCGACGGCGCTGGACTGGCCCAGCCCGAGGTCGGACACCTGTGCCACGGCCTCATAGGTCAGCGTGCCGGAACGCGACACGACACCGATGCGGCCCTTGCGGTGGATGTGACCGGGCATGATGCCGATCTTGATTTCGTCGGGGGTGATCAGACCCGGGCAGTTCGGCCCCAGCAGCAGGGTTTTCTTGCCCGAGCGGCGCATCTTGTCACGCACGACCATCATGTCGCGAACGGGGATGCCTTCGGTGATGCAGATCACCAGGTCCAGATCGGCATCGACGGCCTCCCAGATGGCATCGGCAGCGCCGGCGGGCGGCACGTAGATGACGGAGACGGTGGCACCGGTTTCGGCCTTGGCCTCCTTGACGGAGGCGTAGATGGGAATGCCTTCAAAGTCTTCGCCGGCACGCTTGGGATTGACACCGGCCACGAAGCAGTTCTTGCCGTTGGCGTAGTCCCGGCACATGCGCGTGTGGAACTGACCGGTCTTGCCCGTGATGCCCTGGGTGATGACCTTGGTGTCCTTGTTGATCAGAATCGACATTGCGATTGTCCTCGAATTTCTGGGCTGTGTTTATTTACCGGCGGCGGCGTCGACGACCTTGCGGGCTGCGTCGGCCATGGTGTCGGCCGAGATGATGGGCAGGCCGGACTCGGCCAGCATCTGTTTGCCCAGCTCTTCGTTGGTGCCCTTCATGCGGACGACCAGCGGCACACCCAGGTTGACGGCCTTGCTGGCGGCAATGACACCGGCAGCGATGGTGTCGCAGCGCATGATGCCCCCGAAGATGTTGACCAGAATGGCCTTGACGCCCTTGTTCTTCAGCATCAGCTTGAAGGCTTCGGTGACCTTCTCGGCCGTGGCACCGCCCCCGACATCGAGGAAGTTGGCCGGTTCACCACCGAACAGCTTGATGGTGTCCATGGTGGCCATGGCCAGACCGGCACCGTTGACCAGGCAGCCGATGTTGCCGTCGAGCTGGATGTAGGCGAGGTCGAATTTCGAGGCTTCGACTTCGGACGAATCTTCCTCGTCGAGGTCACGCATCTCGACGATGTCCGGATGGCGGAACAGGGCGTTGGAATCGAAGTTGAACTTGGCGTCCAGCGCAATCACATCACCACTGCCGGTGAGGATCAGCGGGTTGATTTCGGCCAGCGAGGCGTCGGTTTCGAAGAAGGCCTTGTACAGGCCCAGCAGCGCTTCGCGCGCCTTGGGCAGGCTGGCGGCGGGAATGCCGATTTTGGTGGCGAGATCATCCGCTTCGGCAGCGGTCAGGCCGGCCTGCACGTCGCAAAAGACCTTGTGGATTTTTTCCGGGGTTTTGGCGGCCACTTCCTCGATGTCCATGCCGCCTTCACTGGAGGCCATGACGCAGATTTTCTGCGACTGGCGGTCGAGCACGACACCGATGTAGAGTTCCTTTTTGATGTCGGCGCCATCTTCGATGAGGAGGCGGCGAACCTTCTGTCCTTCGGGGCCGGTCTGGTGCGTCACCAGCTGCATGCCGAGAATGGACGTGGCGTGCTGGCGCACTTCGTCCAGCGAGCGTGCCAGCTTGACGCCACCGCCCTTGCCGCGGCCGCCGGCATGGATCTGTGCCTTGACCACCCAGACCGGACCGCCAAGCTGCTCCGCAGCCTTGACCGCTTCTTCGACATTGAAGCATGGGATACCCCGTGGCACCGGCACACCATAGCGCTTCAGGATTTCTTTGCCTTGATACTCGTGGATTTTCATGGTGATCTCGGTTGGGTCACATATGCTGCGGAAATGCTATCACAGCGCCCCTGATCAACCGGCCATGAAACGGTCCCTTTTGGCAGGCATGATGCGGGTTTAGGGGTAAACCCTTAGAGGATGTCATGGGCTCATTTGCCCCCGTGCAGCCCCTGGGCAGGCAGCGTTTCGGTCACCAGCGCCCCGTCTGCCATTTGCCCCCGCACGTGCCCCAGGACAAGACGGCGGGGCCGCAGAAGTCTCAAATCCGTGGCATGCGCCGGCTACGGAAAAAATCGTCGATATCACCATCTGCCCCATCCTCTCCGGCGCCGGCAGATGCAGGGCTGCTCACACGTGGCACGACGCTGGCCACCACGCCGGCACTGAAGCCGCGGCCCAGCAGAAAACGGCACTGGCGCGCCCGTTCCTTCAGGCTGGCAGGGGGCTGGCCGAAACGGCGTTCCCAGACGGTGTGGGCCCGGCTTTTCTCGTCATCGGCCAGCGGTTCGAGCACCTGGTCGATGAGGGATTCATCCAGCCCGCGGCGCTGCAGATCCTGTGACAGGCGGGCACGGCCGAAGCGTGCGGCGTTGTTGCGCACCAGCGATTCGGCCATGCGGGGGTCGGAGAGGAATTTCAGCGATTCGAGTTCGTCCAGCACCGATTCGACCAGTTCGGGCGATGGTACGTGCGTGCGTGTGGCTTCGGGGGGGCCACTGTCCGTCATGACATCGCGCGGCCCCCGCGCCGTCTGCGGAAAGCCTGCTTCCGGCAGGGAATCGCCTCCCTCCCAGGAATGCCGGGTAAAGTCCGTGTCTGCGGCGACATCGGCGCCAAAGGCACGGCGGGACGCACCCCGTGCCCCCCGGCGCTGCCGGGGCCGGGGCGGTATGAGCAGCTTGCGGGCAAGCTCGGCGCGGCTGTAGTCGCGCCGCGCCAGCAGGGCAATGGCCCGGCGCTTCAGGGCACTGCGCCGGGTGGCTTCGCTCTGGTCGCCACGCACCAGCGCCTCGAGGTCGTCAAATGCCATGAGGGCTGCCCTCCCCTGCCGGCATCACGAACGGTTCAGGCGTCATCGCGCCCGGCGGCGGCACGACCGCGGCGGCCGGCAGGGGCGGCCGCCTCGGCCGGTGCCTCGGCTGGCGCTTCGGCAGCCGGGGCCGCTTCGCTGCCACCACGACCGGCCACACCGACGGCAGCCCGGATGCGGTTTTCGATTTCGAGCGCCAGCTCGGGTTTTTCGCGCAGGTACTCACGGGCATTGTCCTTGCCCTGGCCGATGCGCTCACCGTTGTAGCTGTACCAGGCGCCGCTTTTCTCGACGAAGCCGTGGCTGACGCCCAGATCGAGGATTTCGCCCTCGCGCGAGGTACCCTCGCCGTAGAGGATGTCGAACTCGGCGCTCTTGAACGGGGGCGAGACCTTGTTCTTGACCACCTTGACGCGGGTTTCGTTGCCGATGATCTCGTCGCCCTTCTTGATGGAACCGGTGCGGCGGATGTCCAGACGGACGGAGGCGTAGAACTTCAGCGCGTTGCCGCCAGTGGTGGTTTCGGGGTTGCCGAACATGACGCCGATCTTCATCCGGATCTGGTTGATGAAGATGACCAGCGTATTGGTGCGCTGGATGGAGCCGGTGAGCTTGCGCAGTGCCTGGCTCATCAGGCGGGCCTGCAGGCCGGGCAGCGAGTCGCCCATGTCGCCCTCGATTTCGGCACGGGGCGTGAGCGCCGCCACCGAGTCGACCACGACCAGATCGACCGAACCGGAGCGGACCAGGGCGTCGCAGATTTCCAGCGCCTGCTCGCCGGTGTCAGGCTGGGAGATGAGCAGCTCGGGCAGTTTGACGCCCAGCTTGGACGCATACTGGACATCGAGCGCGTGCTCGGCATCGATGAAGGCACAGGTACCACCGAGCTTCTGCATTTCGGCAATGACCTGCAGCGTGAGCGTGGTCTTGCCCGACGACTCGGGGCCGTAGATTTCGACCACCCGGCCACGTGGCAGGCCGCCGACGCCCAGGGCGATGTCGAGCCCCAGCGAACCGGTGGACACGACCTCGAGGTCGGGCGCGACCTCGCCATCGGCCATGCGCATGACCGAGCCCTTGCCGAACTGCTTTTCGATTTGTGCGAGTGCGGCAGACAGCGCCTTGGCCTTGTCTGCGCGGGATTTTTCGTCCATGGATATACCTGTTTGCGGTGAGTGAACGGACTTCAGACAGGAAGGATTATGCACCAAAATACTGTACAAACAAACAGCCAAATGGTCTAGGCCTGCCGGTCTAGGTCATATGGGGGCAGTGTGTGGTTTTTCATGGTGCGGCCGGGCATTTCCAGATCAAAGACACGCCGGCCTCAGCTGGTGACTGGAGCATGCCGTGGACTTGCTGGCCCTCACCCCTCTTCTGGCATGAAGGACAAGGCGACAGGACCACAGAATCCTCAATGTTTTCAGGACACTGCCAACACGGTCATGCGGATCTGAAGGGATGGCCCCACCGGGCGTGCCCTGCATCCGTCTCACGCTACCACCGGATGCTCCGCCGTGTACTGGTCCAGAAGCTGCAAGGCCCGCTGCAGGGCATGCAGCACCGTCTGCTCGCGCACGGCGCGGCGATCACCGGTGAAGTGGCGGGTTTCGGCCAGCAGCAGCGGCTCGTCCGTGCCGGCCGGCCAGCGCAGGCCCCAGCCGAAGCAGACGGTGCCGACCGGCTTGTCGGGCGTGCCGCCATCGGGGCCGGCAATGCCGGTCACGGCCATCGAGAGCAGCACATCGGCACCGCGGAGCGCGCCACGGGCCATCTGGATGGCCACCGCCTCGCTGACGGCGCCCCCGGCGGCCAGGGTGGCGGCATCCACACCCAGCATGTCGATCTTGGCCTGGTTGGCATAGGTGACATAACCGCGGCTGAACCAGGCGCTGGAGCCTGCCGTTTCGGTGAACGAGGCAGCGATCAGACCGCCGGTGCAGGATTCTGCCGTGGCAATCAGCCCACCCTGCAGGCCGGCCACGCGCTGGCCCAGCAGGCGCGCCCAGTCGATGCGTTCCTGCTCCGCATCAGGGAAGCGTTCGGGGGTTTGCGAGGTCTGAAGCATGCGCCTGTACCTCCGGGACTCAGCCGAACAGCCGGGTCCAGATGGCCATGACCAGCACGGTATAGAACGCGGCGATCAGGTCATCGAGCAGCACGCCGGTGGCATTCTGCCACTGGCTGTCGATCGTGCGGATGGGGGCTGGCTTGACGATGTCGAAGAAGCGGAACAACAGAAAGGCCATCAGCTGGGTGGAAAAATCACCGCCAACGATCCAGAGCACCAGCCAGAAGGCGACGATTTCATCCCAGACGATGGCGCTGTGGTCATGGGCGCCGACATCCCGGCCGGTACGCTCGATGGCCCAGTGCCCCAGCACCAGCCCCACCGCCAGCAGGACCCCCATGCCACTGCCGCCGATGACCGGGGCCAGCAGGGCAAAACTGATCCAGGCAAACAGCGTGCCGAAGGTGCCCGGTGCCACGCCGGTCAGGCCGCTGCCCAGCCCGAAGGCAATCCAGCGCGACAGGCGCGGCTTCATGAATTCAAAGGAGGGGCGAATGCGGCCAAAGGAGCCGTCTTCACGGACCAGGTCGGTCACGTCTTCTGCCTTGTTGTCGTTCATGTCGAAAAATGGTCGTATCCACGGGGCTCGAGCGGCCGGGTCCGGCGCTTCGCATCAGACAGAAGCATACCGCTTACGCTGGTGACCTGTCCGATCCGGTGTGCCGTGGGGCAGCGCTGGGCCACGGTGGCCGCCAGTTCCGGCGAGGCGGTGAACAGCAGCTCGTAATCGTCACCACCATGCAGGGCCAGCACCAGCGCCTCGTCGGGCGGCAGTTCTCGCAGGCAGGCGGCCAGCGGCAGTGAGCGGCTGTCCAGCACGGCCCCCAGCGCGTGCCCCTGCCGGCGCCCGGAGGCAGCCAGCAGATGGGCCAGATCACCGGCCAGACCGTCGGAAATGTCCATGGCCGCGCTGGCCACGCCCCGCAGGGCCAGACCCACATCGAAGCGGGGCAACGGCCAGTTCAGGCGCTGCAGGGCTTCGATGGGGACGGTCTGCGCCGGCTGCGTGCGGCGCAGCTGCACGGCCAGAGCGGCAGCGCCCAGCTCGCCACTGACCCAGATGTCATCACCGGCCTGGGCGCCATCGCGCCGCAGGGCCCGGCTGTGCGGCACCTGTCCCAGGACCGTGATGGACAGCGTCAGCGGGCCACGGGTGGTATCGCCACCGATCAGCGGGCAGGCCGCACGGGAAGCCAGGGTCAGCAGCCCCTGGGAAAAGCCTTCGAGCCAGTGTGGATCGGTTTCGGGCAGTGCCAGGGCCAGCGTGAAGCCCACCGGCCATGCCCCCATGGCGGCCAGATCGGACAGATTGACGGCCAGTGCCTTGTGACCGATGGCGGCCGCATCCGTATCGTGAAAGAAGTGGCGGCCCGCCACCAGCATGTCGGACGATACGGCAAGGTGCGCGCCCTCCAGTGGCCCCCTGAGCAGCGCACAATCATCGCCTATTCCCAGCTGCAGCAGGCTCTGCCCTTCCAGATGCGATGTTTGCGTCACGGGAAGCAGCGAGCCTTGCTCACCAGGGCGCAGCAGCGGTGGCTGCCGTTCGAAATACCGGCGAATCAGGTCGAACTCATTCATGGTGGCCATGGTCCTGCCCCCGGCGGCATACGGGCTGGGGGGCGTATCCGGGGCTCCATCCGCCCTCCCACACACCTGCAGCCGTGTGCAGACAGGAGATTATGCAGCCCCCAAAGCGCCGTGCGCAGACAAGAGATTATGTAGCCAGCCAGGGCACCGTGCGCTGGCAGGGGCTGGCCGGCCTGCCTGAAGGGCAACGCCGGCAGCACACGGGTGCATTGGCGCGAAAAGTCAGCCCGTCAGTCCGCGGGCCTGACCTCGTTGGGCCGAATGCCCGGCACCACCTTGTCGAGCACGCCATTGACGTACTTGTAGCCGTCGGTGCCGCCAAAGTTCTTGGCCAGCTCGACGGCCTCGTTGATCACCACCCGGTAGGGAATTTCCTGATGATCCTTCAGCTCGTAGGTGGCCAGGGTGAGAATGGCCCGCTCGACCGGGCTGAGCAGGTTGAGCGGCCGGTCCAGGCTGGGCAGGATGAGCGCCTCGAGCGCGCTGGCCTGCTGGATGGCACCCCGCAGCAGCGTCTCGAAGTGATGGCGGTCTGCCCTGTCGAAGCCCGGACTGGTTTCGATGTGCGCCTGGATGGCACCGACATCCTCGGCCGACAGCAGCCACTGGTAGATGCCCTGCATGGCAAACTCCCGTGAACGCCGCCGGGCACTGCGTGTCCGGTTGCCTGCCGGTGCGGCCGGAGAACGTCCCTGCATGCCGGTCACTCCTCGTCGTCGCCTTCGTCGTCGTCGACATCGGCCAGCGACTCGAGCGCATAGCCCAGACGTGCCATTTCCACGGCCACCTCGGCGGCCTCGGCGCCTTTCTGGGCGCTGCGCTGGCGGGCCTGTTCCTCGTTGTAGGTGGTGAGGATGGCATTGGCCACCGGCATGCCCAGCTCCAGTGCAATGCGGCTCACACCGGCGGCACTTTCGTTGCACACCACTTCGAAGTGGTAGGTTTCGCCCTTGATGATGGTGCCCACCGCGATCAGGGCGTCGAACTCGTCGGAATTGCCCAGGTTCAGCAGACCCAGCGGCACTTCCAGTGCGCCCGGAACGGACACCACCAGCACGTCGCTCTCGGCCACGCCCAGTTCGTACAGTTTGGCGACACAGGCGTTCAGGGATTCGAGCGAGAACTCCTCGTTGAAGCGCGAGTACACCACGCCGATGCGCAGGCCGTGGCCGTCCAGGGAGCCTTGAATTTTGTCGAAAGACATGTTGCGTATTCCTTGTAGAAGGGGGTCAATGATATTTCAATGGCCCCGGCAGATGTGGCGTATTTCATGGCCGTTGCCGGGCCGGTACAGGGCAGGTCCACGCCATGGCCGGCCACGCAACGCGGGTGACGCGTGCATGCAGCAGATCCGGCACAGGGCCGGTCTGAGAGTCGCCCGTGCCAGAACAGAGCAGGTGCGGTGCAGGACCGCGCCGATGGGCGTCGGGGCCGACACCGGGCAGGCCCGGTACGCGCCCGGGCCGGTCGTCATGGCCTTGCCCTGCGCATGTCCCCCCCTGCCGCGCCCGCTCAGCCGGCCACCGGCCCGGCCTCCGTACCATCGGCCTCGACATAGCCGGTGACTTCCAGGTTGAAGCCGGCCATGCTGGGCATGCGGCGCTGGCGGGTGAGCAGCTTCATCCTGCCAACCCCCAGATCGCGCAGGATCTGCGCACCGATGCCGTAGCTGCGCAGCGTGCGCGAATCGTTGGCCGAACCGGCCCGGCCCTGTGCCGGCCCGTCACTCGACCACTGCTCGACCTCGTCGAGCACGGTTTCGGCATCGGGCGCGCAGTTGAGCATCAGCAGCACGCCATTGCCGTGGGCGCTGATGGTCTGCAGGGCCGGCGCGACGGGCCAGGCATGGCGGCTCGTCGCGCCCAGCAGATCCAGCGCCGACAGGGGTTCGTGCACCCGCACGCAGGCCTCCTGCTCCGGCGTCGGTTTGCCTACCACCAGGGCCAGATGCGGCTGCCCCACGGCCCGGTCGCGGTAGACGATCAGGTCCAGCTCGCCCACCACGGTCTGCACGCGCTGCTGGCCGACACGCTCGACCATGCTTTCGTGGGCACTGCGGTAGGCAATCAGGTCGGCGATGGTGCCGATCTTCAGGCCATGCCGTTCGGCAAAGCCGATCAGGTCGGGAAGACGCGCCATCGTGCCGTCTTCCTTCATGATCTCGCAGATGACGGCCGACGGGGTCAGGCCGGTGAGCGCCCCCAGGTCGCACCCCGCTTCCGTATGGCCGGCCCGGGTCAGCACGCCACCGGGACGCGCCATCACCGGAAAGACGTGCCCCGGCTGCACGATGTCGGACGGTTTGGCATCGGCTGCCACGGCGTCCTGGATGGTCTTTGCCCGGTCGGCGGCCGAGATGCCGGTGGTCACCCCTTCGGCCGCCTCGATGGACATGGTGAAGTTGGTGCTCATCTTCGTGCCGTTGACCGCCGTCATCAGCGGCAGGCGCAGGCGCCGGCAGCGTTCCTCGGTCAGCGTCAGGCAGATCAGCCCCCGGGCGTGGGTGGCCATGAAGTTGATGGCCTCGGGCGTGACGAAATCGGCCGCCAGCAGCAGGTCGCCCTCGTTCTCGCGGTCTTCGTCATCGATGAGGATGACCATCTTGCCGGCCCGAAAATCAGCCAGAATCTCGGCCGTACTGGACACGGACGACTGCATCTCGTTGTAGGTCACGGATTTCTCCTGCTTCTATTACAGTGAATTCTGTAGGGGCCCTGCCGTCAGGCGCTGCGCCGGATACCCAATGGTTCCGGTATCAGGTGCCCGATGATTCGGGCATCAAGCCTGCAACCAGTCCCGGTGGGCCGGCGCCGTACGGGCAGACATCAGTCCGCGGTCAGGCCAGCCTCCGGTTTGATCCCGCGCTGCGCCTCCACATCGCGCATGCGGGCCAGATAACGGGCCACGGTGTCGATTTCCAGATTGACGCGGTCGCCCGGGCGCAGGCGCTGGAGCGTGGTGTGCGCCACGGTATGCGGGATGAGGTTGATCTGGAAGGCACAGCACAGGGGGCCTCCGTCCAGCAGCACCGCCCGCGAATCGGCCGGCCACTGCGGATCCACCACATCGGCAACCGGCGGGTCTTCCACATGGTTGACGGTGAGGCTCACGCCATCCACCGTGATCGAGCCCTTGTAGACCAGAAAACCGGCCATGGCGGCAGGCGCCAGAATCTCCAGCAGATGGCTTTCGCCCACGGGTTCGAAGCGGCGCACCACCCCTTGCCCGTCCACATGACCGGACACCAGATGCCCCCCCACGCGGTCCGACAGGCGCATGGCCTTTTCCAGATTGACCGGCCCCGGTGCCGACAGGCCCACCGTACGTCTGAGACTCTCGGCCGACACGTCCACGGTAAAACCGTCGGCCGTCTTGCCGACCACGGTCATGCAGGCGCCCTGAATGGCAATGGAATCCCCCAGGGCCACATCCTCCATGCCCAGCTGACCCGCCTCCACATCCAGCCGCACCCCACTGCCCCCGGCCAGTGGTTCCACCTGGCGAATGGCGCCGACGGCAGCAACGATACCTGTGAACATCGTGAAATCTTCCAGAAAACGCAATACGTAATTATCCCGCGCACCGGTGAGCATGGCGGTGGCATGAGTGTACCCCTGCACCCCGCCACCAGGACATCCAGCCGGCCCGCATCGCACCGGCAGCAGAGCGTGTCATGGGCTCATTCATCCCCGCGCTGGCCCCGCCATGTGCTGACAGGGCGCTGCACAAACAGGGCGGCCGCGATGCCAGGCTGGGCAACGCCGGCCAGCACCGCACCGGCAGCAGCGCGTGTCAGGGGCTCATTCGCCCCGCACCGGCCGTGGATGATCAGCTCCCCCTGTCTGCCGGCCCGGCGCCTGCCTGCTCCAGGTCGGCTTCCCGCTGCACCCGCAGCCGCACGCGCAGGTCGTCCCCCACCGGCGTCACGTCCCGCCAGGCCAGCCGGATCCGCTTCTCCAGTCCCGCCACCGCCGGCAGCGCAAAAGCCGGCAGCCCCTGCCCGAGCAGCGAAGGTGCCAGATAGAGCAGCAGCTCGTCCACCAGTCCGTCCTTCAGCAGCGCCGCATTCAGCCCTGCGCCCGCTTCGACATGCACCTCGTTGAAACCGGCGCGTCCCATTTCCATCAACAGCGCTTTCAGGTCCACGTGCCGCCCGTCGGCCGCCGGCAGATACAGCAGCCGCACGCCCCGGTCGATCAGCCGCTGACGATGCCCGTCATCCGGCCATTCCGGCGGCAGCGCATGGGCCACCCAGACCTCGCCCGGCCCGAACACCGCGGCATGACTGCCCACCTGCAGCCGGGCGTCCACCACCACGCGCACGGGCTGGCGCTCCACCGCCACATGGCGCACGGTCATGGCCGGATCGTCGGCCCGCACGGTGCCGCTGCCCGTCAGGATGGCACTGGCCCGCGCCCGCCAAGCATGGCCGTCGGCCCGGGCTGCTTCGCCGGTGATCCACTGGCTCTCGCCCGAGGGCAGCGCAATGAAGCCATCCAGCGAAGTCGCGGCCTTGACGCGCACCCACGGCCAGCCCCGCTGCATCCGGGCAATGAACCCCTCATTCAGTTCGTGTGCCTGCTCGCGCAGCAACCCACACCGAACATCGATACCGGCAGCCTGCAGACGCGCCAGCCCCTGCCCGTTGACCAGCGGGTTGGGATCTTCCATGGCGGCCACTACCCGCGCCACCCCCGCCTCGACCAGCCGGTCGGCACAGGGAGGCGTGCG
Organism: Lautropia dentalis; assembly: GCF_003892345.1. Classification (GTDB taxonomy): domain Bacteria; phylum Pseudomonadota; class Gammaproteobacteria; order Burkholderiales; family Burkholderiaceae_E; genus Lautropia; species Lautropia dentalis. The sequence goes on along the minus strand of NZ_RRUE01000002.1, from coordinate 1,248,510 downwards.
CCCGTGATGCGCACAGGGTTCGAGCGTGACATAGGCCGTGGCACCACGTGCCCGCGCGCCCGCCTGGCGCAGCGCATGCACCTCCGCATGCGGCTCACCCGCCCGCCGATGCCAGCCCTCGCCCACCACCTCGCCATCGCGAACGACAACGCAGCCCACCCGCGGGTTGGGCATGGTGGTATTGAGCCCCTGCCGTGCCAGATCGAGGGCACGCTGCATGAACCGCTGGTCGTGTGCGTCGAACATCAGCGTTTGCGGGAAGAATGGCCTGCCCGTGATGCGATGGCCGCCCCCGGCGGCACCGGCGCCGGCGAAGGCGCCGGCACGTCCTCCCCGGCAGGGGTGCCTTCCGGGGCACGGGCACCGATCTCCTGAATGGCGTCGGCAAAGGCTTCGATATCCTCGAACTGCCGGTAAACCGATGCAAACCGGATGTAAGCCACCGTATCGAGGTCGCGCAACACGCGCATCACGTGCTCGCCAATGGTGTTGCTGGGAATTTCGCGCACGCCCAGCTTGAAGAGCCGCGTCTCGACCTGATCGAGCGCATTGTCCAGTGCCTCTTCGGACACGGGGCGCTTGCGCAGCGCCAGCTTCATCGAATACTCGAGCTTGGAGCGCTCGTAGGGAACGCGCCGGCCGTCGCTCTTCAGGACATCCGGCATCGACAGCTCAATCCGCTCGTAGGTGGTGAAGCGACGGTCGCAACCCGCGCAGCGGCGCCGGCGGCGAATGCTGTCGCCGCCTTCCAGCTCGCGGGTTTCCATCACCTGGGTATCGGCGTGGTTACAGAATGGACAATGCATGCTTCATTATCGCATTCAATCGACTTTCGTAAAGCGATGCGTGTACCCGGACACGACCGGCCGCAAGGGCTGCGGCCACCATGACCGCCGGGCACACGGCAGCGCCAGCGGAAAATCTCAGCCGTACACGGGGAAGCGGGCCGTCAGCGCACCCACACGCTCGCGGATCTTCGCCAGATGGGCCTCGTCGTCCGGATGGTCGAGCACGTCGGAAATCAGCTCGCCCACCAGACGGGCTTCCTGCGTACCAAAGCCACGGGTGGTCATGGCCGGCGAACCGACGCGGATACCACTGGTCACGAACGGTTTTTCCGGGTCGTTCGGAATGGCATTCTTGTTGACCGTGATGTGAGCCTTGCCCAGCGCCGCCTCGGCCTCCTTGCCAGTGATGCCGCGCGAACGCAGGTCCACCAGCATCACATGAGACTCGGTGCGGCCCGAAACGATGCGGAAGCCCTTCTCCGTCAGCGTGTCGGCCAGCGCGGCAGCGTTGGCCACCACCTGCTGCGCATAGGTCTTGAAGGCCGGCTCCAGCGCCTCCCTGAAAGCCACCGCCTTGCCGGCGATCACGTGCATCAGCGGCCCACCCTGCAGGCCCGGGAAGATGGCCGAGTTGATGGCCTTCTCATGCTCGGGCTTCATCAGGATGAAACCGCCGCGCGGACCGCGCAGGCTCTTGTGCGTGGTGGAGGTGACCACGTCGGCATGCGGCACCGGGTTGGGGTACACGCCCCCGGCAATCAGCCCGGCATAGTGCGCCATGTCGACCATGAAGATGGCACCCACGTCCTTCGCCACGCGGGCGAAGCGGGCCCAGTCGATCACCAGCGAATAGGCCGAGGCCCCGGCAATGATGATGCGCGGCCTGTGCTCGTGCGCCAGCCGTTCCATCTGGTCGTAATCGATCTCTTCCTTCTCGTTCAGGCCGTACGACACCACATTGAACCAGCGCCCCGACATGTTGACCGGCGAACCGTGCGTCAGGTGACCGCCCATGGCCAGCGACATGCCCAGAATGGTGTCACCCGGCTTGGCCAGCCCCAGAAACACGGCCTGGTTGGCCTGCGAACCGGAGTTGGGCTGCACGTTGGCCGCCTCGGCCCCGAAGAGCTGCTTCACGCGGTCCAGCGCCAGCTGCTCGGCCACGTCCACGAACTCGCAGCCCCCGTAGTAGCGCTTGCCCGGATAGCCCTCGGCGTACTTGTTGGTGAGCTGGCTGCCCTGCGCTTCCATCACGGCCGGGCTGGTGTAGTTTTCCGAGGCGATCAGCTCGATGTGCGCTTCCTGGCGCTGGTCTTCGTGACGGATGGCATCCCACAGGGCGGGATCGACCTGGGCGAGGGTCTGCTTGCGATCAAACATGCGATGTACTCCGGGGCAGCCGAAAGGCAGCCAGTCAGGCGGAAGCGCCCGTCACAGCAGGGGGCCTCCAGGGGAAGATGAACGCAATGAGTTTAGCCAAACGGGCCGCGACGCGCCACCAGCACAGCCCCTGCAGCCAACTGGCCTGTCATGCCCCGCCTCGTACCATGTTCGTGTCCCGTTACCATGGCCATTCCCGGACAAGCGGGGTGCTTTGGCCAGCCAGACCCGGCCTGAGCCCCCGACCATCATCACGGCATGAACCGCCGGCCATCATGATCGCTCCCTGGGGCAGCGTCCATAGAAACTGATTACCCCACCCGCCCCAGCAGGGCAGCCGGCCGGCTGCGCGGATCGATCTCGTCCTGACTGTCCAGCAGATGGTCGATGTCGGCCCAGCGGTCGATGTGCCACTGCCCGTCCACCCAGTGCAGCCGGCAGATGCAGGCATTGTGAATGGGAAAGTCGCGCGGCTCGGATACCGGCTTGCCCGTCACCAGCCGGTAGACGGCATCGAGCACACCACCGTGACTCACCACCACCACGCGCTGCCCCCGATACCGCGCCACCAGCGCCTGCAGCGCCGCGTCGATGCGTGCCCGTACCTGCAGCAGGCTCTCGCCCCCGTCCAGATCCAGATCGGGATCACGCGCCTCGATGCGCGCAAACACCGCCGGTGCCTGTTCGGCAATCTCGGCATAGCGCCATCCCTGGAAGCGGCCGAAATGCCGCTCCCGCCAGACCGCCTGCGGCTGTACCGTCACCCCCGTGGCCTCACCGAGGGGCGCGGCCGTCTGTGCCGCCCGCCCCAGATCGCTGCAAAGGATGGCATCCACCATGTCCGGTGCAAACCGCGCTGCCGCCGCCCGGGCCTGCTGGCGTCCCGTATCGTTCAGCGGCTCGTCCAGCTGCCCCTGAATGCGGCGGGCCATGTTCCAGTCGGTCTCACCGTGGCGCACCAGCACCAGCCGCACGCCATCGGGCAGCGTCCCCGGTTCCAGCCCCGGCAGCGGACTGGTACCCCTGTCAATGCCCGTTGCAGCACAAACGGCTGCTCCGGCTCCTGCGCAGGCACCAGCTTCGGGCGCAATTCCAGACCCAGTTCCAGAACCAAGCCCGGGTCCGGGTCCGGGTCCGGGTCCGGGTCCGGGTCCGGCGCCATTTTGCACCGCCCCCGCGCTCATCCCGTCACGATCGCTCACCCCAGCACCACCCGCCGGAACTTGCGCTTGCCCACCTGCACCACATAAGTGCCCGCAGCCAGCTCCAGACCGCGGTCGGACACCACCGAGCCATCCACCCGCACACCACCCTGTGCCAGCATCCGGCCAGCCTCCGAGGCCGACGGCACCAGCCCGCTGTCACGCAGCACCGCCACGATGCCCCTGGGCGCCGGCGAGAGCTTCACCTCCTCGATCTCGTCCGGCACGCCGCCGCGGGCGCGCAGCTCGAAATCCTCTACCGCCGCCTCGCTGGCACCGGCGCCATGGAAGCGGTCCACCAGCTCGCGCGCCAGCAGCACCTTGGCCTCCTTCGGATTGCGCCCAGCCTCGCATTCGGCCTTCAGCTGGTCGATCTCGTCCATCGACCGGAACGACAACAGCGTGAAATAGCGCCACATCATCGTGTCGGAGATCGACATCACCTTCGCGAACATCGTATTCGCCGGTTCGGTGATGCCCACGTAGTTGCCCTTGGACTTCGACATCTTCTCGACGCCATCCAGCCCTTCCAGCAGCGGCATGGTCAGCACACACTGTGGCTCCTGCCCGTACTCGCGCTGCAGCTCGCGCCCCACCAGCAGGTTGAACTTCTGGTCCGTGCCGCCCAGCTCCAGATCGGACTGCAGCGCCACCGAGTCATAGCCCTGCATCAGCGGGTACAGCATTTCATGCACCGAAATCGGCACACCGGCCTTCATCCGTTTGGTAAAGTCGTCGCGTTCCAGAATGCGCGCCACCGTGTAGCGCGAGGCCAGCTGCACCATGCCCCGCGTGCCCAGCGCCTCGCTCCAGACCGAGTTGTAGCGGATCTCGGTGCGCTCAGGATTCAGCACCAGGCTGGCCTGCCGGAAGTAGGTCTCGGCGTTCTCGCGGATCTGCTCCGGCGTGAGCGGCGGCCGGGTCACGTTGCGCCCCGACGGATCACCGATCGACGCCGTGAAGTCACCGATCAGGAAGATCACCTGATGCCCCAGATCCTGCAGCTGGCGCATCTTGTTCAGCACCACCGTATGGCCCAGATGCAGGTCGGGCGCCGTCGGGTCCAGCCCCAGCTTGATGCGCAGCGGCGTGCCCTCGCGCGCACTGCGGCGAAGCTTGTTCGCGAGTTCCTCTTCCACGAGCAACTCGTCGATACCCCGCCTGATCAGGGTCATGGACTGCTGGACGGTCTGTTCGATAGGATCACTGGATGACATAACTGGGCCAAAATGTGAGAACTTAACGGGTTTGTGTGTGCCCGATTGCATGGAAGGGCATGAAAAGCGACTGACCAGCGTGCGTTTGACGGTAGAATCAGGGTCTATCGGCCTGTTCCCAACCATCCGGGGCTTTCTGCACCCCTCTGACCGCCACCCGTCGGCCCACCAGGCCGGCACGTCGGCAGGGGTCTTGCCGCAGCAAGCCCGGGAGCCGGTGCGCGCGCCCTCTGTCCGGGGGCGCCCACCAAAAAGACGGGAACAGCAGCCAGTACGATCTGGCCTCCCGCCTCTGCTCGAAGATTCTACCCGAGGCTTTCAGGCGGCGGCCCAGTTCTTCCCCCGGTTCTCTGACGCCAGAAGACCGGGCAGCCCGCTTCCGACTGTCCGCATGCACACCTCACACGGCAAACGACTCGCTTCAGCCCTTGGCGCGGCCCTGTCCGTCGCCACCCTGACCGCCTTCGCCGTCGCTCCGCTGACCGAAGAGCCGCCTCCGCACGCCCGGATCATCGAACCCGTCTCCCTGTCCCCGCAGGCCCTGCCCACGGCCGGCAGCTTCCGCCGCGAAATCACCATCTCCCGCGGCGAATCCGTGGGCAGCCTGCTGCGCAAGCTCGGCCAGCAGGACATGTCCCTCATCGACTTCGTCCGCCGCAACGGCACCGCGCGCAAACTGCTCGGCCTCACGCCGGGCACCACCGTCACGGCCACGCTCGACCAGCAGAACCACATCCAGTCGCTCAGCTACCCGCTGCCCTACGACAGCCAGGGCAGCACCCCGCCACAGCGCCTGCTGCTGTCGCTCAAAAACGGCAAATGGTCGGCCGAGGTGGTCAACCACACGCTCGAACGCCGCCTGGTCACCCGCTCGGCCCGCATCACCAGCACGCTCTTTGCCGCCACCGATGCCGCCGGCATTCCGTCGGCCATCACCGCCCGCATCGCCGAGGTGTTCGGTTCCGACATCGACTTTCACCGCGAGGTCAAGAAGGGCGACCGCCTGCGCCTGGTCTACGAAATGTTCGTCGACCCGGCCTCGGTGGGAGAAGGCCAGCCGGGCCGCATCCTGGCCATCGAGTACGTCTCCGGCAAGCGCCGGCTGGACGCCCTCTGGTTCGCCCGCCCCGATGGCGAAGGCGACTACTACAGCTTCGACGGCCAGGCCCTGAAGCGCCGCTTCCTGCGCTCGCCGCTCGAATACACCCGCATCAGCTCCGGCTTCACGCTGGGCCGCCGCCACCCCGTATTCCGCGACTGGCGTGCCCACAAGGGCATCGACTACGCCGCCCCCACCGGCACCAAAATCCGTACCGTGGCCGACGGCAAGGTCGAGTTCATCGGCCAGCAGCGCGGCTATGGCAATGTCATCATCGTCAAGCACGACGACGTGCAGCGTACCCTGTACGCCCACATGTCGCGCTTCTCGCCCTCGCTGAAGCTGGGCGACAGCGTCAAACAGGGTCAGGTCATCGGCGAAGTGGGCCAGACCGGCTGGGCCAGCGGTCCACACCTGCACTTCGAGTTCCAGGTCAACGGCCAGCAGATCGACCCCAACACCATGCTGCCGCAGCCCGTACCCGCCCTCGACACCGCCAGCCGCGAACAGCTTCGTGCCCAGGCCTCCAGGGTCATCGACCTGATGCGCTGGCAGGAAGCCACCAACGTGGCCTCGTTCGAGTAACGGCAACGGCAGCGCCATACTCGCACACAGGCCCGCGGCACACCGCGTCCTGCTGAACGCCGCCCAGCGCAGATGCCGGGCAGACCCTCCGGGGTCTGGCACATCGTCCAGCCGCCGACGCACGCCGCCACTGGCGTGCGTTTTCATATGCACTGCCCCATGCCCGACACGGAACACACGCACTTCCCCGGCTCAGCCCCGTCCCCCCAGCCCGATGACGAGATCCACATCGGCCTGATGTCCGGCACCAGCATGGATGGTGTTGACGGCGTCATGCTCGCCTTCGCCCCCGAAGGGCACATCCGTACCACCCTGGGCCACGCCTTCCTGCCCATGCCGGAAGCCCTGCGCCAGCAGCTCACCGCCCTGCAGCACCCAGCCCACGACGAACTGCGCAGCGCCGCCCTGGCCAGCCAGACACTGGCCGATCTCTATGCCGGCTGCGTCAGTGCCCTGCTGCAGCAGGCCGGCCTGCCTGCGGGCCGCATCCGTGCCCTGGGCGCCCACGGCCAGACCGTGCGTCATGCTCCTGCCGAAAACTGGAGCCTGCAACTGCTCGACGCCCCGCGCCTGGCCGAGCGCACCGGCATCGATGTCGTGGCCGACCTGCGCAGCGCCGACATCGCCGCCGGCGGCCACGGCGCCCCCCTGATGCCGGCCTTCCATGCCCACCTGTTTGCAGACCATCCAGGGCGCTTCGGCATCCTGAACCTGGGCGGCATCGCCAATCTGACGGTGATCGACAGCAGTCCCACTGCCACAAATACCAGCCCGCCAGCCCCCCCGGGCGTCGGCATCTCCAGCAATACCGGCGCAGGTACCAGCCCGGCCGTCCATATCAGCGGCTACGACACTGGCCCCGCCAACACGCTGCTGGACGGCTGGATCGAGCACCACCAAGGCAAACGTTACGACCACCAGGGGCAATGGGCCGCCAGCGGGCGGATCATCCCATCCCTGCTGCACGCCCTGATGGCCGAACCTTATTTTGGTCTGCGCCCCCCCAAGAGCACCGGTCGCGACCTCTTCAACCTGCCGTGGCTGCAGCAGCACCTGCAGCAGCACCAGCAACGGCACGGCCAGGCATCCCCCGAAGATGTCCAGGCCACCCTGCTCGCCCTCACGGCCGAAACCACCGCCACCGCCATCCGCGCCGCGCGCCCCTCGGCCGTCTACGTCTGTGGCGGTGGCGCCGAGAACCCCGTGCTGATGCAGGCCATCCAGCAGGCCGTGGGCCCGAATACCCGCGTCCAGAGCACCGCCGCCCTGGGCATCGCCCCACAAGCCGTCGAAGCCAGTGGATTTGCCTGGCTGGCCCGCCAGCACGTGCACCGCATCCCCATCGACCTGCCGCCCATCACCGGGGCCCGTCACCCGAGCCTGCTGGGCGCCCTGCATCTGGCCTCGCGCTGAGACCTCACACTGAAGCCTCACGCCGGAGCCCTGCACCGGAACCTCACGCCAGAGTCTCACGCAGGAACCCCACGCCAGAACCCCACGCCGAGGCCTCAACCCCCGCAACAAAAGCGTAGAAATCAGGGGCGCGTCCCGCGCGAAGACCGCGTCGCACAAAGCCGCGCCCCACGCAAAAAAACCGCGCGCCCTGCAGATCATCCTTGTTCGCGTCCCACACGAGCTGCCAATACGACAACGCCCTGCCCGGCGCAACACACCGGAACAGGGCGCTCATGCTCATGCACGGCCTGCAAGCGATGGAGGAAAGACCACCCAACGGCGCCTTCCCCAGCCCATTCCTGGGCAGCGGCAGCCCCACAGCTGCCATCCGGCCCCATCAGGCCATCACGACACCATGCCAGCCATCAGGCCGAGAACGACGAACCACAGCCACAGGTCGTCGACGCATTCGGATTCTTGATCACGAACTGCGCGCCCTGCAGATCATCCTTGTAGTCGATCTCGGCACCGACCAGATACTGGAAGCTCATCGCATCGATCAGCAGTGTCACGCCGTTCTTTTCCATCACGGTATCGTCTTCGGCCACATCCTCGTCGAAGGTGAAGCCATACTGGAAGCCGGAACAACCGCCCCCCTGAACGAACACCCGCAACTTCAGGTCCGGATTGCCCTCTTCCTGGATCAGCTCGCCCACCTTCACGGCGGCGCTGTCGGTAAAGAGAAGCGGTGGAGGCATTTCTGCAACTTCAGACATAGATCCTGTACTCCTGAGAGAGCGCTAAAACCAATAACCGGGCGCCCATCGCACACATCATAGAGGCTCTTCGGCGTTCAGACACCTTATTTGCGACCGACGGCGACCAGTTTCAAGCCTGCTTCATCACTATCGTAAGCCTTCAGCGAGCCGGTGACCAGTGCACCATGCTCGAGCTGCAGGTCGCGATACAGCACATCCCCATGCAGCCGGGCCCCCGCCTGCACATACAGCCGCTTGCTGGCCCTGATGGGACCGTTGACCGTGCCGGCCACCTGCACCACAGCCGCCTCGATGGCCCCATCCACGCGACCCGAAGAGGCCACCCGCACGGCACTGCTGCGCACGTCCTCGGCCTGTATCGTGCCGTCGACACGTCCCTCCACCTCCAGACGCCCGGAAAAGCGCACCGCGCCCTCCACGCGGGCACCACGGCCAATGCGGTGTACGGTTCTGGATCGCTCTCGTTTCATACCATGCTCGTCTGCGGCGTGAGGGAAAAGCCCCATTCCATTCCGGTCTGCCCCAACGGCAGACATGCTCGCACGGAAGCCCGAACAGGGAACCCCGGACACGTCATCCCGGGCATCAAAATCTGGCCGGGCAATCCCGAACACTGAAACCCGGACACGACAAAGGGCGCCTGGTGCGCCCTTGGTCGGAATGAGACCAGAAACCTGCTCCCCCCTGCCCCACAGGACAAAGGCAGCAGGCCAGCCTGCATCAACGCTTGGAGAACTGCTTGGCCCGGCGGGCTTTGCGCAGACCCACTTTCTTGCGCTCCACTTCGCGGGCGTCGCGGGTCACCAGACCGGCGGACGACAGCGCGGGCTTGAGCGTTTCGTCGAAATCGATCAGGGCGCGGGTAATGCCGTGACGAACGGCACCAGCCTGACCGGACTCGCCGCCGCCATGCACGTTGACGCGGATGTCGAACGTGGTGGCTGCGTCGGCCACGACCAGCGGCTGACGCACGATCATGCGGCCGCTCTCACGCGAGAAGTAGGTATCCAGATCACGGCCGTTGACGGTGATCTTGCCAGTGCCGCGCCGGATGAAGACCCGGGCGACGGAAGTCTTGCGACGGCCAGTGCCGTAGTTGTATTCGCCGATCATGGGATCTGACTCTCCGGTATTCAGAACTGCAGGGGTTTGGGCTGCTGGGCGGCGTGCGGATGGGTGTCTTCCGCATAGACCTTCAGCTTCTTGATCATGGCGTAACCGAGCGGGCCTTTCGGCAGCATGCCCTTGACGGCCTTCTCGAGCGCACGGCCGGGGAAGCGGTCCTGCATTTTGGAGAACGTCGTGGAGGAGATGCCACCCGGGTAGCCGCTGTGACGGTGGTAGACCTTGTTGTCGGCCTTGGTGCCGGTCACGCGGATTTTGCCGGCGTTGACCACGACGATGAAATCGCCGGTGTCGACGTGCGGGGTGAATTCGGGCTTGTGCTTGCCACGCAAGCGGCGGGCGATCTCGGCGGCGAGACGGCCCAGCACCTGGTCCGTACCATCCACGACATACCAGTCGCGCTGAACCTCATGTGCCTTAGCGGAGAAAGTCTTCATGTTGCCTGGCGATAAAAACGCCACCTGTAATTGGGGTCTGTGCCGAAGCGTGGCGACCATGGAGCATCCCGAAGGACGCTCCCAGACGACGCTGTCGATGGCGCCGCAGGCCGGGGTCAACCAGAGTCCGCGCCTTGAAACGCGCCCGGCAATGAACTTCGATTCGGAAAGCTTTTGATTGTAGCGTCAAATTTCGGCCTGCGTCAAAGATCACAGGCCGTTGGGCTCAATATTATGCAACTTCCTGCCGGAAAGTGCACCCCCGGGCTCCGGCCGCACGCCCACGTCGCTTTCATCACACCGCCCCCCTTCCTCTGCATGTCCCCCTGCATACTCCTTCCACACCAGGGCGAAGACATCCTCCAGGCACGCACGCATGACGGCGTGCCAGTGCATTGGATCTATCGGAAACACTACCCCCGTTACCATGTTCGCATCCCGGACACCCGGTGGCTTCGGCCAGCCAGGCCCAGCGTGACTGCTCCCCCAATCATCCATGCCCCCGGGGGGATGTCACCAACAGCCACCTTGCCCCGCACGGCAAAGTGGGACACAGGAGCGAAAGCGTTCACGACACGCTCTAGAATCCCCACACTTCAGTCCGGCGGGCACCCCCCCATGCCCGCCCTGTACATCACCCTGCCACGGCAGGAACACCGGAACACCAGGAACCCGCATCATGAAAACCAACGTCCAGTGGATGGGCCCCGGCACCATGCGCTTCATCGCCGACACCGGCAGCGGCCACACCCTCGCCATGGATGGCGCCCCCGAAGGCGGCGGCCACAACCTCGCCGCCCGCCCCATGGAGCTGATGCTGGCCGGCGCCGGCGGTTGCACCGCCTACGATGTCGTCCTCATTCTGAAGAAGGGCCGTCATGACGTGCGCGGCTGCCAGGTCCAGCTCGACGCCGAACGCGCCGACACCGACCCCAAGGTCTTCACCCGCATCAAGGTGCACTTCATCGTGCGCGGCCGCAGCCTCAACCCCACCCAGGTCGAGCGTGCCGTCAGGCTGTCGCATGACAAGTACTGCTCGGCCATGGCCATGCTGGCAAAAACGGCCACCATCGATCTGAGCTGGGAGATCGTCGAAGACCTCGACGGCTGAGAATCCCCCTCCCCACCAAACCACCCCATACCTCAAAACAACAGCCCCGGTTCCCTCCAACCGCCCCCATCATCACGGGCCACTGCACATCGATCCTCCCAAACTGCTTGAAGAAAAGCCCCTGGAGCGGCCCGCAAAGCCCCCTCCGCCCAGACCGCTCAAGCTGCCGCCTGGCGACACGCCCGTGGCGCAAACGCAACAATCACCGTGTTTTTGGCATCGTTTGGCGCTGCTTTCTTTGACCCCCCCGGGAATTTGAGGACAATAGATTCAACTTCCCACCGGGCGAAAGGCCCGGGGAGTTTCGATTTCGGTAACGCGCCTGGCAACGGTCGTACCGATCGAGTCCAGAAACCTAGGAGATTGACAATGAAAAAATCGCTTGTTGCACTGGCCGTTGCGGCAGCACTGCCCGCATTTGCCCAGGCCCAGACCAGCATCCAGCTGACTGGTAGCGTCGACGTTGCCGTGGAAAGCCTGAACAAGGAAGCCAGCGGCACCGGCAAGAGCGACCTGCAGATCAACGACGGCATCTGGGGCGGCTCCCGGGTCGGCATCGTTGGCTCGGAAGAGCTGGGCTCCGGCCTGAAAGCCCTGTTCAACCTGGAATACCGCGCCCGCGCCGACAACGGTCGCCTGAAATATTCCGACAACACCTACTGGGAAGATTCCTACGTGGGCCTGTCGGGTGGCTTCGGTACCGTGCTGCTGGGCCGCATGGACACCCCGATGGCTGATGTCGTCAAGATGGGCGACCAGACCGATGGCAGCTGGTACTACAGCGCCGACGGCCTGGCCGGCATCGCCGACAAGGCCAACAACGTCGTCGCCTATCAGACCCCCAGCCTGGGTGGCCTGAAAGTTACGGCCGCCTACGCTGCCGGTGAAGCCACCGAGCCCGCCGGCAACGACAAGCTGAACAAGCTGAACGACACCTACTCCATCGGTGCCACCGGTGACTGGGGTATCTTCACCTTCGGCGTGGGCTATCAGTCCATCGACGGCGCCAAGATCAACAACATCAAACGCACCCAGCAGATCGCCGCCTCCATCGGCACCAAACTGGGCGACTTCGGCGCTGGCCTGGGCTATGGCCAGTCGCAGGTCAAGGCCGAAACGGGCTCCAACCCGGCCAAGAACAAGGCCTACTACGCCAGCTTCAGCTATGCCGTGTCGGATGCCGGTACCGTGTACCTGAACTACCTGCGCAGCGAAAAACCGAACCAAACCAGCCAGCTGCTGAAGGACAAGGAAAACGGCCTCGGCCTGACCTACGCGCACGGCCTGAGCAAACGTACCTACGTGTACGGCACCGTGGGCATCGGCAAGGCCGAAGTTCCGGGTCAGGACAACACCAAACCGCGCCGCGTCGCACTGGGTGTCCGTCACTTCTTCTGATCATCATCTGATCTGATGAAGCGCTCACCTGCCTCCGGGCAGGTGATGCCCCAGGCCCCCGTTCCCAGGAGCGGGGGTTTTTTATCGTCCCGTATATTGACTGCGTCTTGTCTGCATTATCTGGACCACATTTGCAGCCTGCGCCTTCATGCGCCCACCTGCCTCCAGCCAGCCTCCATCGGGCCTTTTGCCCCGAAACCTTTGTCCTGGCGTCCATGACAGACGCCCCCCTCTCCCTTCGCCCCAGCGCCCCCCTTCGGCTCCAGCGGCCACCTCTGACCCAACTGCGCCTCTTCCGTCCCAGCCCCCTCCATCCCAGCAATCCCTCCATCCCAGCAATCCCTCCATCCCAGCAATCCCTCCATCCCAGCAATCCCTCCATCCCAGCAATCCATCTATCCCAGCAATCCATCTATCCCAGCAATCCATCTATCCCAGCTATCCCTCCGTCCCAGCTACCCCCGCTGATCCAGCCAGCCCCCTGTTCCAGCCCAGCTCTCTACCCCGGCCCCTCTCCCGACCAGCAGCCGCTGGTCGCCCCGCACGCCCGGCCCGACAGGAACATCCACCCCCTGTCATATATCGTCAAGGCGCCTCTCGTTTCGTCAGACTCGCGACATCCTGTCGGAAAAATCGACACATTCCCCTGCCTGCCACACCAAATCTGTGGTTAATATGCATAGGCGCTTATGCCTGAAAACCGAAGATTGCTAGAATTTCATTGCCAGTTCTGCAGAGGCAGACGGCGTGGGGGACAACCCGAAAAAACCCTGCGCCATGGCAATGGCCTGAATTGATCAAGACCAGAAAGTTAGGAGATTGACTCATGAAAAAATCGCTTGTTGCGCTGGCCGTTGCGGCAGCCCTGCCAGCATTCGCTCAAGCCCAGACCTCCATCCAGCTGCTGGGCAGCGTTGACGTTGCCGTTGAAAGCCTGAACAAGGAAGCCAGCAGCACCGGCAAGAGCGACCTGCAGATCAACGACGGTATCTGGGGCGGCTCCCGCGTCGGCATCGTCGGCTCGGAAGACTTGGGCAACGGCCTGAAAGGCATCTTCAACCTGGAGTACCGCGCCCGTGCCGACAACGGCCGCCTGAACTCGTCCGGCCGCTTCTGGCAAGGCCAGTCGTGGGTGGGCCTGAGCGGTGGCTTCGGTACCGTCAAACTGGGCCGTCAGTCCATGCCGCTGACCCAGGCTGTCGAAGCCGGCGACGTGACGGGCCAGAGCTGGTACTACAGCTCGGACGCGCTGGCTGGCTACGTGAGCAAGAGTGACAACTCCATCACCTACGCCACTCCCTCGCTGGGCGGCCTGAAGATCTTTGCCGGTTACGCCGCAGGTGAGGCGACCGCTAGCAACAATACGCCCGACAACGGCAACCTGAACAAGCGCGACGACAGCTACTCGATCTCGGCCGTCGGTGACTGGAACATCTTCACCTTCGGTCTGGGCTATGAGTCCATCGACCGTGCCAAGATCAACAACGAGAAGCGCCGCAACCTGATTGCCGCCTCGCTGGGCACCAAACTGGGTGATTTCGGCGCTGGCCTGGCCTACCTGCAGAACGAACTCAAGTACGAAACCAGCAGCACCAAGAACAAGACCAAAGGCATCTCGGCCAGCCTGAGCTATGCCGTGTCCGACGCTGGCACCGCCTACCTGACGTACCGTCGTGACGACCCGCAAGGTCCGAACAACAACGAAAGCGGTATCGGCCTGACCTACTCGCACGGTCTGAGCAAACGCACCTATGTGTACGGCGCCGTGGGTATCGGCAAGGCCGAAGTCCCGGGCCAGGACGACACCAAACCTCGCCGCGTGGCTCTGGGTATCCGTCACTTCTTCTGATCCCCGCATCACGCAGCATCCGACGCCATCTCCGGATGGCGTCCCGAAAGGCTCTCAGCTTCGGTTGGGGGCTTTTTTTCTGGGCATGCCCAGCCCCCTGCCGCAGATGCCCGGCCTGGAACCGTAATAACCCAGAGAAAATCTGTAATGCCCCAGTAGAAACCTGCCCAGACCACAGCAGGCTGTGTAAAAAAGCGGCGTCTGCGCAGACAGAACGGTTTGGCCCATCACATGACAGGCGCTCTGGACATCCAGAACATGCGCCCAAAAAAAGGGGGCAAAGAAGTGTTTTACTTTAACCTGTTCCGGAGTGTCCTCAACGCCCCCGGAGCCGATCAGTCAAGGATCTATCGCAACCTGGCCATAGGGCCGGCGGTCGTTGCCTGTGCAAGCCTGATGCTCATGCTTACGCAGCCTCAACCATCAGAGCAGCGGTATACGATGAACGCCACCGTCGCCAGTATCCACCACGAGAGGCACGAATCAGGCAACCTGGTAACGATCGAGTTTCACGCTACTCACGGCCCAAAGGCACGGATACCCCTGGAATTCACCACAGCCCCGTTTCGACCCCGACTGGCCCCTGCCCGGCGACCAGATACAGTTGCGCTGCCGGGAAACACCCTGCGTCATCGAGCAAGTATTGGAAGCGCAGCCCGCGCAGGGGCAACAGCGTAAACCCATCATCATCAGGAACAACAGGAGCGGCTGGCGCGCCGGCCCAGGCACGATCACCATCATGTGTGCCACCGCCACACTGGTCCTGCTCGTCATATCACACATCAAAAAGCGCCCCTCCCCTCCCACACCAGAATGATGGACATTCGGCAATCCAGCCATGCGTGAGGGTCGGCGCCATCTTCACCCAGGTGGGTCAGTTTTACTTCGGCCCCCTGGGTCAGTTTTCAATCGGCGTTGACACTGGTTCCTCCCTGCAGCCTCAGCCCTTTCAACGGCGCCCCTTTCATCCCCGGAATCGTACGGAGTCCAAAAGGAAGAAGAACCAACCCTCATGGCCCCACCCTCCCCCTGACGATTGATAGAATCGGATGGTTATCATTCCGTTCCATCCAGCCCAGCACGAGGAATCCCCATGGCCCTGAACGACGAAGACACCACCACACGCACCGGCCTCTGGGTCGTGTTCTCCACCGTCACCATCCTGCTGGTTTCCCTCATCATCTGGGTACTCAGGCTGGGTGGCGCGGACACGGAAGCCTCGCAGCAGCCCGCAGCCCTCACACAGGCAGGCGCCCAGGCCGGCCAGGGCCACCAGCACGCCCACCCGGGCAATGACAGCGCCCACGAAGGCCACGACCCCAGCGCTGGCCAAGATGGCCACGGCGGTGATGCCAGTTCCGCAGCCCCCAACGGCCCGGACAGCGCCAGCCAGAACACACAGCCCCAGGACGCAGCCGCAGGCAGTACGGCCAGCAGCGCTGACAGCACCTCGGCCGCCGGAGCCAGCGCCGACAACGAAAACGACTTCGTTGCCTTCGATGTCGAAGGTCCCACCGAAGTCTCGGGTGTCGTTCACTTCGCCTCTGCATCGGCCGACATCTCCGCTGAAGACGCAGCCATCATCGCCTCCGTCGTCGAAGCCTTCAACGCCGCCGATGGCCGCAACATCCTGCTGGCCGGCTACCACGACCCCACCGGTGACGCCACCTTCAACCGCAACCTTGCCAAGAAGCGCGCCCTTGGCGTCCGTGATGCTCTCATCGCCAAAGGCGTCCCGGCCGAACGCATCATCATGCGCAAGCCCGAACAGACCGCCGGCAGCGGTACCCACGCCGAGGCCCGCCGCGTCGAACTCCTGCTGATCGACGCCGACTGAGCAGGTTTCCACTGGGTTCTTACAGAGACAAGGCAATCCCACCAGGCAGCGGCATGCCATGACCGCCTGATCGCTCCACTTCTGGTATCGATCAAAACAGGGGTTTACCCCGCGACGGCTGATCACCCTGCCCCTGATATCGATCAGAAATGGGAGGCTTACCAAAGCGCTGCAGTACAGCGCCTGCCAGGAGAGCCCTCTTTTCTGAAACGCCCCCCCTGAAACCGAAGGCCAGAGCCCGGCACTCCGCCAGCCTCTGGCCTTTTTCATGAGCGCAGCCAGCCTCAGCGCCCATCCAACTCCGGCACCACCGTGCCATCACGCAGCTGCCGGCGCAACACCTTGCCCACATCACTCTTGGGCAGCGCCTTCACAAAGCTTACGATCCGCGGCCGCTTGTAGCCCGTCAACCGCTCCGCACAATGCGCCTGCAGCGCGGCTTCGTCCAGCGCCCCATCCCTGCGCACCACAAACGCCTTCACCGCCTGCCCCGAACGCTCGTCCTCCACCCCGACAACCGCACACTCCTTCACCCCGGGGTGACTCAGCACCACGTCCTCCACCTCATTGGCATACACATTGAAGCCCGACACCAGAATCATGTCCTTCTTCCGGTCCAGCAACCGCAGAAAGCCCCGCTCATCCAGCACCCCCACATCCCCGGTGCGGAAGAAGCCATCGGGCGTCATGAACTGTTTTGTCTCGGCCTCACGCTGCCAGTACCCTGCCATGAGCTGAGGCCCGCGCACCGCCACCTCACCCTCCTGCCCCACCGGCAGCGGCTGCTGGTTCTCGTCCAGAATCCGGATCTCCGTCGACGGCAGCGGCAACCCCGCCGTCCCGTCATGCAGCGTCGTATCCGTCGGCGTACACGCCACCGTCGGCGACGTCTCCGTCATCCCATAGCCCTCGCACACCGGGCAGCCCGTCACCTCCTGCCAGCGCGCCGCCACCGCCGACGGTACCGCCATCCCCCCTGCCAGCGAAATCCGCAGATTCGAAAAATCCAGCTGCCGGAACCCTTCGTGCCCCATCAGCATGTTGTAAAGCGTACTGAGCCCCGGAAACACCACCACCTTGTGGGGCTTGAGCGCCTTCACCACCGCATCCACGTCCCGCGGGTTGGGAATGAGGATCAGCTTGCCCCCCAGATGCAACCCCACCAGCATGCAGATCGTAAACGCATAGATGTGATAGAGCGGCAGCGCCGTCACAAACACCGGCGGGCCCTCCGGTCGCGGACGCCCCGGCTGATCCATCGCCGGATGGAACCACGCACAATCCTGCAGCACGTTCGCCACGATATTGCGCTGCGTCAGCATCGCCCCCTTCGACACCCCCGTCGTCCCACCGGTGTACTGCAGCACCGCCACATCCGACGACACCACCTCCGGCACCCGGAACGGCAACCTGGCCCCCCGCGACATCACCTCCCCAAAACGGATCGCCCCCGGCAGCCGGAAGGCCGGCACCATCTTCTTCACCCGGCGCACCACAAAATTGGTCACCCAGCCCTTCAATGGCCCCAGCAGATCCCCCATCGAAACCAGCACCACCTGACGAACCACCGTCTGCGCCAGCACCTTCTCCACCGTGTGCGCAAAATTCTCCATCACCAGCAGAACCTCGGCCCCCGAATCCTTAAGCTGATGCTCCAGCTCTCGCGGCGTATACAGCGGATTCACATTCACCGCCGCCATGCCCGCGCGCATCACCCCGATCAGCGCCACCACGTAGGCATGGCAGTTCGGCATCATCAGCGCCACCCGGCTCCCCCGAGCCAGAGACAGCGACTGAAGCCACGCCGCAAACTGCGCCGACAACCGGTCCAGATCCCCATAACGCAGCACCTTGCCCAGACACACCACCGCATCACGGTCTGCGTACAGCCGCATCACCTCCTCCAGCAACGCCGCCACAGACGGATAACTGTCCGGATCGATCTCGGCTGGCACCCCTGCCGGATAACTCTTCAGCCACACATGCTCCAAAGCACACCTCCACACCCAATGACCATGAAACACCCGAAGCCTACTGATTTTCGGCCGTATTGTCGGTGAATTTGTCATCAGGCGTTGCCACACCACCAACCGCCCATCGGCCGGCGTCATCCGCAGCACGTTCCGGAGCACGTCATCCCGTGGCAGATGCAGGCCTGCAGTCGCAACAACCCAGGTAATCCCCCAGTATTTACCCCCACCACCCGCTACCTGGAGCAAGCCATGGGTCCATCCGTCCCCACGCCATATCCTTTGGGTTGGCCCCGAATCTATGCTCCGCTGGTGTTGCCCTGCCCGGCAGGGCGGCAGCGCCAGCCCTCAACTTCACAATGGAGGCCCCACCAGTCACCAACCAACCAGCCACCCCAACCACCTGTTCCTTGCCCCTCACACCTCGGCACCTCAGCACTTCGCTCCTCGCTCCCTGCTCCTGCTCCCTCTCCCTGCTCCCTCTCCCTGCTCCCTCTCCCTGCTCTTGCCCCTACCCTTGCCCCTGCCCCAACCCATTCATTGCCCATGCTCTCTGTTCTCTGATCCTTACCCCGCCTCCCTCTACTACCTGTCCTGGTCCCTGCTCTCTCCCCACAATCTTCTGCTCTCCGCCCCTTTCTACGCTTGTCCTCACTCAAACCTCTTCAACCCCGGATCCCGGCGACAGACCCCGAAGTCTGCAGCCTGGAACTTGTCATGGGCTCATCGTCTCCGCGCCTCCCCGCTGCACATGCAGGACAACGCAGCAGGGCCGCAGAATCGTCGATAGATCAAGGCACTGCAAAACAGCCATACTCACCCACAGGGGTAGCCTCCGGGTTGGTCCAGAATCCGTGGGTTGACAAGCTGCCGCGCAGGCAAAACGGCCGCCTTGCCAGGCAGGGCAACGCCAGCAGCGCACGAACTCGGGGCCAGCACGGGGACAAATGAGTCCATGGCACACGCTAGATCAAATGGTCTAGGCCATGTGACCACCACGAGAACGCTGCACATCCACACGAACAGCAAATCCCCTACGCTACGCAACGACACCCCTGGCTTCCAGCACAGAAACCAGCCGTGCCGCAACGGCCGTGTCGCGAAATCAGCCAGAAAGCCCGCAGCTCACCAGTACGGTTCCAACGCAACACGTCGTCCCATCACCATGCCCCCCCTGCCCGGGGAGCAAAAGCTGCGATGCATAAACACCGCAAGCGCCCCACAAAACCATTGACCGGGCCTGGATCACGAACCACCGACACCCACCCCCACGAAACCATGCTTGCCGGTCTGAATGGCAGGTTCGCACATCGGCAAGACGAACAATTGCCAAAAAAATCACACCAAAATGGAGCACTCCGCCCAACAGAAAATCTGGCCATCACATCGTGTGACTTATGCCCTCGCAATGCAATCGCAGATCCTCAAGAATACGTCTAACGGCGCAACGCGCTCCTTTCAACCGCCAATCACCTTTTAGGCAGTACCATCATGCGGGAAAAAATTCTTCTTCTGGTCGACGATCAGGCCAACGCTCGCAACGCCATCCGCTCCCTCATCCACACCATCGATGACAGCCTTTTCATCATCCCGGCAACCAGCCTCGAAGAAGCAACCCGCCTGATCCAGGAAGGCATCACCCCGGCACTGACACTGCTGGACCTGCAAATGCCCAACAGCCGGCACCCCGTCAACGGCATCGAAACACTGCGGATCTTCCGCAGGCACTGCCCCACAATGCCGGTCCTTGCCATGCTGGACCACGAGGTCCCGGACATCGACTCAGCCTGCAAACAGGAAGGCATCCTCGGTCTCATCCACAAGGACGCCGAAACCCGGGTTGTCGCCCAGATCTTCTGCAACGCCGTGGTCAAGGCCGGCATCCCACTGACCAAGGGCAAGAAGAACAACGACGACTCCGGCAGCACACCGCCCCCGACCATCAATGCCGCCGTTTTCATCCCTTACGATGATGGCAGGGACGCTGTCAACCACAACACGATGTCCATCCCCCCCATCAATCCCGACACGCAGGAGCGGCTGATCGACTTCAACATGCCATCGCGCGAATATCGCGACGGCCGGCACCTGGGATTCACCGTTCGTCAGCGTACCGTCCTCCAGCTGGTCGCCAAAGGCTTCTCCAACAAAGCCATCTGCCGGGCCCTTGACATGGCCGAAGGCACCGTCAAAATCCACGTCAGCTCGATCCTGCGCCTTCTGCGTGTTTCCTCACGCAGCCAGGTCGCCATGGCAGCCATCCAGTACGGCATCGTCATCGAAGGCATCAACGAGAAATAAACCCGCAACGGTCCCTCCCCCACGGGGCCAGACACCTGCACAACAGGCAGGGCTGGCCCCACAACACCGCCATCAGCACTGAGACACCTTCGTCAGCCGTTACGCAGAACACATACCATCAAGAAGGGCCGTCCCGGAAGGCACCTTTGTGTTCCCCGGTGTCAGGAAGACATTCTCAGCACTACCTGCTGCACCAACGGCAGCGGCAGATGAACTCCGGCTGCCTGCCAAGCGTGACGTGCAACCACTTGCATGGCCGGTTGGAGTCATGCTACTGTGCCAAGGACATCAGCGGTTCACCATAAGCGACCAGCCCGCTGCGGACCAATTGATGTTGGAGTAATGCTGCAGTGCAATGCCGGCAATGGATTCGCCGGATGACAGGCACCGAGCAATGATTTCGGCCTTGAACTCGCGGGTAAAGCTTCGGCGGGTAGGGCCGGACTACAATATGGTGTTGGTGAACAGGAGAGGAGGCCCCTCTGTACAAAGAGGCTCAAGAACGCGTATAGGCCATGCTGCGTTCAAAGCGAGGTCACCGCGTGCTTACGGACCAGGTTAGTGTTGTGTTGCCGTCATGCTATTGGGACAACGCCGACAACGGGCTCGCTGGGTGAAAGTCGCTGGGCGATAACGTTGGCCGTAAACTCGCCGGAAAAGCTACGACGTGTGCAGCCAGCTGGCAGTCTCGTGTGGAGAGCGTGGGCTGGGCTCCTCTATTCAGGAATCCTACCAACACCTGTGGGATGCGCCGCTTTCAAGATGTAGAAATTGGCTGCTTACCTTGACAGCACAGCGTACATGTACAGTTTTGGTGTCTGAACACCAAAACAAGTGCCCACTTGATTGTAATGACCCAGCGGAACCTGCACAGTTCATGCCGCTAAAGCGTAAGCTTCGGCGGGTGTCTTCATGTTCAGCGCCTGATGTGGGCGCTGCTGGTTGTAGAACCGGATCCAGTCACCCAGTACACGGCTGGCGTGCTGCAGGGATTCGAACCGGTGCCGGTGGGCACACTGCTCCTTGATCGTGCGGATGACCCGCTCGACCATGCCGTTCTGCTCAGGGCTGTGTGGGGTGATGAACTCCTGCTGCAGGCCGTAGCTTCTGACCAGACGGGTATAGCTGCGGCTGGTGAACACCAGGCCATTGTCCGAGCGCAGCAGGAAGGGCCGTGGCACCCGTCCCAGGGTGCCGAACCGTGCGATCAGGGCATGCTCCAGCGCTGCTTCGGGCGTTTTGGCCCGGGCACTGCGCGAGAGCTGCCAGCCCAGCAATTCCCGGCTGTAGCAGTCGATGACGACTGCCAGCGTGCACCACTTGTCCTTGCCGGCCCAGATCCGGCACAGGTCGGTGGCCCAGCGCTCGTTG
>NZ_RRUE01000002.1:1220510-1226418 GCF_003892345.1 Lautropia dentalis | reverse complement strand
TCCCTCTCGGAGAACCAGCAGACAGCACTTCCATTTGTTTGGTCATCCTCAGGCGTGGATCTGAAGTGGTGGAGGTGAACGGGATCGAACCGATGACCCCCTGCTTGCAAAGCAGGTGCTCTCCCAGCTGAGCTACACCCCCTTTCCCGCACATCGCCCGTTCCAGTGAACGGCGTGGCATGGAAATGGTGGGTCTAGATGGACTCGAACCATCGACCCCCGCCTTATCAAGACGGTGCTCTAACCAGCTGAGCTACAGACCCGCAAACCTCATGTTTGTTGCTTCAGATCCAGCGTGCTGAATCTTGCTCCGACAACCAGCAACCGATAAGTGTGAGCATTTGTTCGAGGTGTTTTCTCTTGAAAGGAGGTGATCCAGCCGCACCTTCCGGTACGGCTACCTTGTTACGACTTCACCCCAGTCATGAGCCCTACCGTGGTAAGCGCCCCCCTTGCGGTTAAGCTACCTACTTCTGGTAAAACCCACTCCCATGGTGTGACGGGCGGTGTGTACAAGACCCGGGAACGTATTCACCGCGGCATGCTGATCCGCGATTACTAGCGATTCCGACTTCATGCAGTCGAGTTGCAGACTGCAATCCGGACTACGATCGGTTTTGTGGGATTGGCTCCACCTCGCGGCTTGGCAACCCTCTGTACCGACCATTGTATGACGTGTGAAGCCCTACACATAAGGGCCATGAGGACTTGACGTCATCCCCACCTTCCTCCGGTTTGTCACCGGCAGTCTCATTAGAGTGCCCTTGCGTAGCAACTAATGATAAGGGTTGCGCTCGTTGCGGGACTTAACCCAACATCTCACGACACGAGCTGACGACAGCCATGCAGCACCTGTGTTCCGGTTCCCTTTCGGGCACCCTCGAATCTCTCCAAGGTTCCGGACATGTCAAGCGTAGGTAAGGTTTTTCGCGTTGCATCGAATTAATCCACATCATCCACCGCTTGTGCGGGTCCCCGTCAATTCCTTTGAGTTTTAATCTTGCGACCGTACTCCCCAGGCGGTCTACTTCACGCGTTAGCTGCGTTACCAAGGAAATTAATCCCCGACAACTAGTAGACATCGTTTAGGGCGTGGACTACCAGGGTATCTAATCCTGTTTGCTCCCCACGCTTTCGTGCATGAGCGTCAGTGTTATCCCAGGAGGCTGCCTTCGCCATCGGTGTTCTTCCGCATATCTACGCATTTCACTGCTACATGCGGAGTTCCACCTCCCTCTGACACACTCTAGCCTTGCAGTCACCAATGCAGTTCCCAGGTTAAGCCCGGGGATTTCACATCGGTCTTGCAAAACCGCCTGCGCACTCTTTACGCCCAGTAATTCCGATTAACGCTCGCACCCTACGTATTACCGCGGCTGCTGGCACGTAGTTAGCCGGTGCTTATTCTGCGGGTACCGTCATCGAACCGTGGTATTGGCACAGTCCTTTTCGTTCCCGCCAAAAGTGCTTTACAACCCGAAGGCCTTCATCACACACGCGGCATTGCTGGATCAGGCTTGCGCCCATTGTCCAAAATTCCCCACTGCTGCCTCCCGTAGGAGTCTGGGCCGTGTCTCAGTCCCAGTGTGGCTGGTCGTCCTCTCAGACCAGCTACAGATCGTCGCCTTGGTAGGCCTTTACCCCACCAACTAGCTAATCTGCCATCGGCCGCTCCAATAGCGCGAGGCCCTAAAGTCCCCCGCTTTCACCCTCAGGTCGTATGCGGTATTAATCCGGCTTTCGCCGAGCTATCCCCCACTACTGGGCACGTTCCGATGTATTACTCACCCGTTCGCCACTCGCCGCCAGGCCGAAGCCCGCGCTGCCGTTCGACTTGCATGTGTAAAGCATGCCGCCAGCGTTCAATCTGAGCCAGGATCAAACTCTTCAGTTCAATCTTTGCAAGCTCTCATCAAAACTGACTTGGTAAATCATGTTTTGCGTGAGCATCAAGGGTATTTCTGTCGCCCTCTGCCGGCACAACACCCAGGGCGTCGCACCAGGCTTCGAGCCACCTTCTCCCAAATGCCCACACTTATCGGCTGCTGATTTTTAAAGAACAAGCGTTTCCAACGAATTGTGCATTCTAGCACAACATCGAAACCCTTTGCAAGGCCTGCCGGCCAGACCTGCTGGCCTGAGGCTGCGTCCCTGCCCCGGGTCTTCGACAAAAAAACCCGTACGCCGTACGGGTTTTTTCTGAAGGGGGGGTGTCTGACGATGTCCTACTTTCACGGGCGAGAAGCCCACTATCATCGGCGCAAAAGCGTTTCACGTTCCTGTTCGGGATGGGAAGGGGTGGTTCCACTTCACTATGGTCGTCAGACAAAGCTTGCTGGCATGCTGCCTGGCCCTGTGGCCGGGCAACCTGCCCTTGTCTGGTAACGGTCGACGATTGTATCGAACTTCCCTGCGGAAGTCGATGCTGATGTGACTGCCCCGGGCACGTCTCGTGCGTTCCGAGGTGAACTGATGGGCGGCTCAGGCATGCCTGAACACACGCAAAACTATAGGGTCAAGCCTCACGGGCAATTAGTACCGGTTAGCTTCACGCATTACTGCGCTTCCACACCCGGCCTATCAACGTCCTGGTCTTGAACGACCCTTCAGGGGGATCGCGTCCCCAGGGAGATCTCATCTTCAGGCGAGTTTCCCGCTTAGATGCTTTCAGCGGTTATCTCTTCCACACTTAGCTACCCTGCGATGCCACTGGCGTGACAACAGGTACACCAGAGGTGTGTCCACTCCGGTCCTCTCGTACTAGGAGCAGCCCCCGTCAAATCTCCAACGCCCACAGCAGATAGGGACCAAACTGTCTCACGACGTTTTAAACCCAGCTCACGTACCTCTTTAAATGGCGAACAGCCATACCCTTGGGACCGGCTACAGCCCCAGGATGAGATGAGCCGACATCGAGGTGCCAAACACCGCCGTCGATATGAACTCTTGGGCGGTATCAGCCTGTTATCCCCAGAGTACCTTTTATCCGTTGAGCGATGGCCCTTCCATACAGAACCACCGGATCACTATGTCCTGCTTTCGCACCTGCTCGACTTGTCAGTCTCGCAGTCAAGCACGCTTTTGCCATTGCACTTTAGGCACGATGTCCGACCGTACCAAGCGTACCTTCGAACTCCTCCGTTACTCTTTAGGAGGAGACCGCCCCAGTCAAACTGCCCACCATGCACTGTCTCCAGCCCGGATCACGGGCCAAGGTTAGAACCGCGAACAAACCAGGGTGGTATTTCAAGGATGGCTCCATCAAGACTGGCGTCCTGACTTCAAAGCCTCCCACCTATCCTACACAAGTCGGTTCGCAATCCAATGCAAAGCTACAGTAAAGGTTCATGGGGTCTTTCCGTCTAGCTGCGGGGAGATTGCATCATCACAAACATTTCAACTTCGCTGAGTCTCGGGAGGAGACAGTGTGGCCATCGTTACGCCATTCGTGCAGGTCGGAACTTACCCGACAAGGAATTTCGCTACCTTAGGACCGTTATAGTTACGGCCGCCGTTTACCGGGGCTTCGATCAAGAGCTTGCACCCCATCACTTAACCTTCCGGCACCGGGCAGGCGTCACACCCTATACGTCCACTTTCGTGTTTGCAGAGTGCTGTGTTTTTAATAAACAGTCGCAGCCACCTATTTTTTGCAACCCCTTGGCCCTCGTGTTGTTCACACTCAAGCTACCAGGGCACACCTTCTTCCGAAGTTACGGTGTCAATTTGCCGAGTTCCTTCTCCCGAGTTCTCTCAAGCGCCTGAGAATACTCATCTCGCGCACCAGTGTTGGTTTGCGGTACGGTCGATTTCCAGCTGAAGCTTAGAGGCTTTTCTTGGAACCACTTCCAGTTGCTTCGCGAGCAAGCTCACTCGTCCCAACCCCTCGGCATGCGCCTGGCGGATTTGCCTGCCAGACACCTACAGGTCAGGAACCGGGACATCCAACACCCGGACAACCTTCCACGATCCGTCCCCCCATCGCACTGGAATCGGTGCTGGAATATTAACCAGCTTCCCATCAGCTATGGCTTTCGCCCTCACCTTAGGGGCCGACTCACCCTACGCCGATGAACGTTGCGTAGGAAACCTTGCGCTTACGGCGAGCGGGCTTTTCACCCGCTTTAACGCTACTCATGTCAGCATTCGCACTTCTGATACCTCCAGCATCCCTTGCGAGACACCTTCACAGGCTTACAGAACGCTCCCCTACCCCGTACTCAAAGAGTACAGCCCAAGCTTCGGTGCATGGCTTAGCCCCGTTACATCTTCCGCGCAGGACGACTCGATCAGTGAGCTATTACGCTTTCTTTAAATGATGGCTGCTTCTAAGCCAACATCCTGACTGTTTTAGCCTTCCCACTTCGTTTCCCACTTAGCCACACTTTGGGACCTTAGCTGTAGGTCTGGGTTGTTTCCCTCTTGCCGCCGGACGTTAGCACCCGGCGACTGTCTGCCATGCTCATACTTCCAGGTATTCGGAGTTTGCTATGGCGTGGTAAGCCGCGATGGCCCCCACAACCATTACAGTGCTCTACCCCCTGGAGCAATACATGACGCACTACCTAAATAGTTTTCGGGGAGAACCAGCTATTTCCAGGTTTGATTAGCCTTTCACCCCTATCCACAGTTCATCCGCTAATTTTGCAACATTAGTCGGTTCGGACCTCCAGCTGGTGTTACCCAACCTTCATCCTGACCATGGATAGATCACCTGGTTTCGGGTCTACGCCCAGCGACTATGGCGCCCTGTTCGGACTCGGTTTCCCTGCGCCTCCCCTATCTGGTTAAGCTTGCCACTGAACGTAAGTCGCTGACCCATTATACAAAAGGTACGCCGTCACCCCTTGCGAGGCTCCGACTGTTTGTATGCATGCGGTTTCAGGATCTATTTCACTCCCCTCCCGGGGTTCTTTTCGCCTTTCCTTCACAGTACTTGTTCACTATCGGTCGATTACGAGTATTTAGCCTTGGAGGATGGTCCCCCCATCTTCAGACAGGATTACACGTGTCCCGCCCTACTTGTCGTGCGCTCAGTACCACCGATCCGTTTTCGCGCAAGGGGCTATCACCCGCTATGGCCGGCCTTTCCATGCCGTTTCGCTAACGCATCGACTATCACGCACAGGCTGCTCCGATTTCGCTCGCCACTACTTTCGGAATCTCGGTTGATTTCTTTTCCTGTGGCTACTTAGATGTTTCAGTTCGCCACGTTCGCCTCGATGACCTATGTATTCAGCCATCGATACCCTTGCGGGTGGGTTTCCCCATTCGGACATCTGCGGATCAAAGCTTGTTTGCCAGCTCCCCGCAGCTTTTCGCAGGCTACAACGTCCTTCATCGCCTGTAATCGCCAAGGCATCCACCACATGCACTTATTCACTTGACCCTATAGGTTTGCGGACTGAGAACCCTCTCGGGCCCAATCCAGGATCAAGCATGCCGCGTTTCGCCGCCTCTCAGTTCTCTCTTTCAGAACTCTCTTGTTTGAGACTTTTCGACGCAATCACATCGTTGTCCCTTTCCGGAACAACTTTGTCGACTACTACCAGATTGTTAAAGAACAAGNCTCTCTTTCAGAACTCTCTTGTTTGAGACTTTTCGACGCAATCACATCGTTGTCCCTTTCCGGAACAACTTTGTCGACTACTACCAGATTGTTAAAGAACAGATGACTGTCACTCCGGCGCACCGGGTGACGGATCAGACTGACATGGCCGAAAAAATATCGGCCATATCTGACAATCTGGCCATGAAAAACACTCACTTCAGAAACCAGGAGATTTCTGAAATCAGTGAAGACAGGAAGCAGATTGCCTGAATTCTGTTGCCCAGGCACATTGAAACACCCGGCGCGATGATGTTGTGAATCAACGGTGAAGATGATAACACAACCGCAACCAGCAAC
>NZ_RRUE01000002.1:1203010-1218010 GCF_003892345.1 Lautropia dentalis | reverse complement strand
TCAGCAGGCAAGTGGCGGGGCATGCACGGTCCGGCCTGGGTGGGGGAACAGTACCGGACATGGACGGTTGCAGGAGGGCGATCTCAAGAGTCAAGTGCAACAAGAGGCTTCCTGGCGTGGCCTTCAAGAATCTTCGTCATGTCTTCGTCAGGAGGTGGGCATCCAGTACCAGGCGCGGCCCCCCGTTCACCAGTCGGGCAATGTCGTTCAGGCGGGTCCGGCTGATGGCTGAAAGATCCATGCCCTTGTTGGGCAGGAGCTGGCACAGCAGAACATTGGGAGGTTCGCTGTGTTGCCCCGCGGCCATGGTATATGGAGATTGCGGAACGTGATGGTGGCTCGCTCTACAGGGCTGAGGTGGGTCAAGATTCGGGGCTGTTCCATGGCAACACCTCAATGGGGATGGGGTGTTGCACTTGCAGGTTGATTCCAGGTGTGGGGGACTGGCAACCGGCTGCCGGAGGGTTGGAGAGATGGAGGGATGGCGACAGGTGGGCTGGTGGGCTGGTGGGCTGGTGGGCTGGTGGGCTGGTGGGCTGGTGGGCTGGTGGGCTGGTGGGCTGGTGGGTTGCAGGGTTGCAGGGTTGCAGGGTTGCAGGGTTGCAGGGTTGCAGGGTTGCAGGGTTGCAGGGTTGCAGGGCTGATGGGTTGATGGGTTGATGGGTTGATGGGTTGATGGGTTGATGGGTTGATGGGTTGATGGGTTGATGGGGTGATGGGGTGATGGGGTGATGGGGTGATGGGGTGATGGGGTGATGGGGTGATGGGGTGATGGGGTGATGGGGTGATGGGGTGATGGGGTGATGGGGTGATGGGGTGATGGGGTGATGGGCTGGAAAATTGGGCTGGTGGGCTGGGGGCTGGCGCGTACAGCGGGCGTGGCTGGAACAGGACGCAGGTTGTCATGGAGAATGGCCTTGGGGAGAATTGGCTACGCGCCCCCTGCTGTCAACGAGCCCACCGGGATCACCGGGGAGATTCGCAAAAGTCTGCGAGTGGTTTGGCCCCGGGATCGGGATGAGCCAGAAGGCGCCCTGGCGGCAATAGCAGTGCTACTGGCGGCAATGGCAACGCACTGGATCGCCCGATCATGGAGGCCAAAGTGCCGCAGGACTTTTGCGGAGGCTCCCCTGGTCATCAGGAAGGCTGTCGAAATGCCTGATGCGTCGGTCGGGGGGTTACCGGGGGTGGCTGTTCTGTTTTCCTGTCTTTGTGTTGGAGTCTGGTGTTGGACGCGGTTCATTATTCGATTTTTCCGGTGAATCCGGGGGCTCACCTGTTCGAGGTGATGATGTGGGTGGCCAATCCGGAACCTTCTGGCCAGGAACTGGTTCTGCCGGTGTGGATTCCGGGCAGTTATCTGGTGCGGGAGTTTGCCCGGCATATAGATCAGGTTTCGGCCTGGGCATGCCATCGCCCTCCTGCCCGTCTGAAGCACTCACTGTCTGCAGCGCAAGTACGGGACAGCTGGCAAGGAACGACACAGGACGCAGGACAACAGGGGGCACCACGGGACGCAGAACAGGAAGCATCCCGGAGCGCAAGACAAAGGGCGTCAGGGGGCACAGGACAAGAGGCATCGCGGGACACAAGACAAGCGGCGTCAGGGGGCACAGGACAAGCGGCATCACGGGACGCAGAACGAGGGGCATCATGGGATGCAAGACAAGGGGCAGAACGGGGCTCGGGGCAAGAGGCATCGTGGCGCCCAAGGCAAGGGGCAGAATGGGACGGAGGGTGCGGAACTGCAGGAGGCACCTTGCGAGCGGGCAGGAAATCGGTGGCAGCAGCAGTCCAGGCCTCCGGCCGGTCTGTGCATGAGGAAGAGGTGCCGGATCCCGGCATGCCAGTGCCGGTGTTCAAGGTTGACAAGCACACATGGCGGTGCGGGGCCCTGCCGACTGATGGTTTCGGGCTACTTGTGCGCTATCAGGTGTACGCGTGGGATCTGTCTGTCCGGGCGGC
The DNA here is from genome assembly GCF_003892345.1 of Lautropia dentalis. GTDB lineage: Bacteria > Pseudomonadota > Gammaproteobacteria > Burkholderiales > Burkholderiaceae_E > Lautropia > Lautropia dentalis. The sequence goes on along the minus strand of NZ_RRUE01000002.1, from coordinate 1,216,045 downwards.
GCATCTGGATACGACGCATGGTTTTTTCAATGGCAGCAGTGTGTTTCTGGCGGTGCGGGGCCAGGAAGACAGGCCATGTACCGTGGATATTCTGCCGCCCGCCGGGCCGGATTATGCGGACTGGCAACTGGCGACCACACTGCCACGTGTGGAGGCCGGCGGCGGCAGCCAGAAAACAGAGCGCAAGTCTCCGCGCAAGGCGACAGGGAAGTCTGAACAGGTTGCCGCCTCTGGAGTCAGGGAATGGTCCACGGCAGTCCGGCAGCCGGGGGCGAAGAGAGGTACTGCTGCGGGGCATGTGACAGCAGCCGTGCGAACCGCCGTGGCGGAATACGCGAGGTCCAGTGCACAAACTGCTGTGGAGGGGCGCACGACGACCGGTATGCAGGCTGCCGCGAAGGGGCGCACGACGACCGGTGTGCGGGTTCCTGCGGAGGCGCTCGTGACGAGAGGCATGCGGGCTGCTGCGACGGAGCGTGCCGCGACAGGAATGCAAGCGGCTGCTGCAGGACGTGCGACGGCAGGTATGCGAGCGGCTGCGGCGGGACGCATGACGGCCAATGTGCTGTCCGTTCCGGATGTGCGGGTGGATACCCACCATGGAGAGGATGCGGCGCTGTATGCGTTCGGGCGTTTCCGGGCGCGGGATTATGATGCGCTGATTGACCATCCGGTGGAGATGGGGCGTTTTCGGGTGGCGTGTTTCGAGGTTGGGGGGTGCCGCCACGAGGTGGTGGTGACGGGGCGTGCCGATGTGGATTTTGACCGGCTGGTGTCCGATCTGAAGCCCATTTGTGCGCAGGAGGTTGCCCTGTTCGAACCAGGAACGAAGCGGGCACCGGTATCGCGCTACCTGTTTCTGGTGATGGCGGTGGGCGATGGTTATGGGGGACTGGAGCATCGCAGCAGTACGGCGCTGATATGTTCGCGGGATGATCTGCCGTGGGTGGGGATGCAGGGGACGCCGGCGGGATATCAGACGTTTCTGGGGCTGGCGGCGCACGAGTATTTCCATACCTGGCATGTGAAACGGATCAAGCCGGCGCGGTTTGCGCCCTACGATCTGGGTGGCGAGGTATATACGGACCTGCTGTGGGTGTTCGAGGGATTCACATCGTATTACGACGATCTGATGCTGGTTCGGTCGGGGGTGATTGATGCACAGGCCTATCTGGGGCTGCTGGAGAAGAGCGTTCAGCGGGTGGCCGCAAATCCTGGACGACGACTGCAGAGTGTGGCGGCGTCGAGTTTCGATGCGTGGATCAAGTATTACCGGCCGGATGAGAATACGCTGAATGCGGTGTCGAGCTACTACGTGAAGGGATCGCTGGTGGCGCTGTGCCTGGATCTGCTGATCCGGGAACGGACCGGCGGGCAGAAGTCACTGGATGACGTGATGCGGCTGTTGTGGCAGCGATTCGGGCGGGGGTTCTATGCCGATGACGCGCTGCCGCGGGAAGACCGGACAGGAGCGAGTGCGGGCACAGGCACAGGCACAGGTGCAAGTGCAAGTGCAAGTGCAAGTGCAGGTGCAGGTACAGGTACAGGTACAGGTACAGGTGCAGGTACAGGTGCAGGTACAGGTGCAGGTACAGGTGCAGGTACAGGTGCAGGTGCAGGCGCAGGTGCGGGTGCAGGTACAGGCAGTGACGGGCATGCGGGGCGGCGCAGGCGCGATGAAGTCTCGATGTCCGTGGTCGGCGGACACGCTGTTTCGTACCGGGGCACTGGTACCTTCCGTGCGGCGGGCGTGGGGGAGGATGAGATGCCGGCGCTGATTCGCGAGGCGACGGGGCTGGATCTGCGGCGGCAGATCCGGGCGTGGGCCTATGGGACCGGGGAACTGCCGCTGACGAAGCTGTTCAGGCCGCTGGGTCTGGTGCTGCGGGAGACGCCTTCGGGTGAGGAGCGTTGTTCACTGGGGGCTCGTACCGGGATGCGCGACGGGGAGCTGGCCATTTTGAGCGCAGAGCGCGATGGGGCGGCTGCACGTGCGGGACTGTCGGCAGGAGACCGGCTGGTGGCGCTGGATGGGCTGCGCTGTACGGAGGCCCGTCTGAAGACGGTGCTGACCCGGTATTCGCCCGGCGACCGGGTGGAGGTGATGGCGTTCAGGCGGGACGAGCTTCTGGCAGCGCAGGTCGTGCTGGATGCGGCGCCCGCCATGCTGAAGCTGGAAGCCACTGGCGAGGCCAATCCGTTGCGGGCAGCGTGGCTGGGGGAAGGTTCTTCTTCGAAAGGAAGGCGGCGAAAAAGGGCAGCGCTCTGAAAGGGGGGCGTTCCTGGGGGAGACGTTCAGCCTGCCAGCCAGCGGGCCAGTTGCAGGCCCGGGTCGGGGGCGCGCATGAGGGTTTCGCCGATGAGGAAGGCGTGGATGCCGCCCTGGCGCAGGAGGGCGATGTCCTGTGGGCCGGCGATGCCGCTTTCGGAGATGGTGATGCGGTCGGTGGGCAGGCGCTTCTGCAGGTTCAGGGTGGTGTCGAGGCTGACGCTGAAGTCGTGCAGATTGCGGTTGTTGATGCCGATGAGCGGGGTGTCGAGACGCAGGGCGCGGTCGAGTTCGGCGCCGTCGTGCACTTCGACGAGGACATCGAGCTGGTTTTCCCGGGCGCAGGCGGCGAGTTCGGCCATCTGGTCGTCGGAGAGGGCAGCGACGATGAGCAGGATGCAGTCGGCACCGATGGCAGCGGCTTCCTGCACCTGCCAGGGGTCGATGGTGAAGTCCTTGCGCAGGATGGGAATGGAAGCGGCTGCGCGTGCCTGGCGGAGGTAGTCGTCGTGGCCCTGGAAGTACTGCCGGTCGGTGAGGACGGACAGGCAGGTGGCACCACCCTTTTCGTAGCTGCGGGCGAAGGCAACGGGCTCGAAGTCGGGGCGGATGACGCCCTTGCTGGGGCTGGCTTTCTTGACTTCGGCGATGATGGCGGGTGCAACGGGCGCCGGGGCGTGTCCGGCATTGAAGGCTGCGGCGGCTGCCATGACCCGCTGCTGGATGGCGCGGGCGAAGCCGCGCGGAGGGTCGTTTTTCAGGCGTTCGGCGACCTGGCCGCGCAGGGCGGGTTCGCCCAGCGTGGCACGGGCGGCGCGGACTTCATCGCGCTTGGTGGCGATGATTCTTTCCAGAACAGTTGGAACTTTCATGGTGACTACCAGTTACAGGACCGCTTCAGTTGCCGAAGGACTGGGTGACGCGCACGAACTCGTCGAGCTTCTCTCGGGCGGCGCCGGAAGCGATGGTCTGCTGGGCGAGGCGGATGCCTTCGGCCAGCGAGCCGGATACGCCACAGCAGTAGAGGGCTGCGCCGGCATTGAGTGCGACGATGTCGCGGGGGGCGCCGGGGGTGTCGTCGAGGACGGCCAGCAGCATGTCGCGGGATTCTTCGCGGGTGCTGACGCGCAGCTGGCGGTTGGAGGCCATCTGGAAGCCGAAATCTTCGGGATGGATGCGGTACTGGCTGATCTGGCCGTTGCGCAGTTCGCCGACGAGGGTGTCGGCGCCGAGGGAGATTTCATCCATGCCGTCCATACCGTGCACGGCCAGGACGCGCTCGGCGCCCAGCTGTTTCATGACGCGCACGAAGATGCCCACGAGGTCGGGGTGGAAGACACCGAGCAGGTTGTTGGGGGCAGATGCAGGGTTGGTGAGGGGCCCGAGGATGTTGAAGATGGTGCGCACGCCCAGTTCCTTGCGGATGGGGGCGACATTCTTCATGGCCGGGTGGTGGTTGGGGGCGAACATGAAGCCGATGCCGCAGAGGTCGATGCAGGCAGCGACCTGGGCGGGGGTGAGCATGATGTTGGCACCCAGGGCTTCGAGGACGTCGGCCGCGCCGGATTTGGAGGAGACGCTGCGGTTGCCGTGCTTGGCAACGGCGCCGCCGGCGGCCGCCACGACGAACATGACGGTGGTGGAGATGTTGAAGGAGTGGGCGCCGTCGCCACCGGTGCCGACGATGTCGATGAAGTTCTGTCTGTTGGCGACGTGGACGGGCGTGGCGAACTGCCGCATGACTTCGGCGGCTGCGGCGATCTCGCCGATGGATTCCTTCTTGACACGCAGGCCGGTGATGATGGCGGCGGTCATGACGGGCGAAACTTCACCCTGCATGATCATGCGCATCAGGTGCAGCATCTCGTCATGGAAGATTTCGCGATGCTCGATGGTGCGCGTGAGGGCTTCCTGCGGGGTGATGCTCATTGGTTCTGCTCCAGAAAATTCCTGAACAGGGCATGGCCGTGTTCGCTTTCGATGGATTCGGGGTGAAACTGCACGCCTTCGATCGGCAGCTCCCGGTGGCGCAGGCCCATGATCTCGCCGTCTTCGGTCCAGGCGGTGACTTCGAGGCAGTCGGGAACGGTGGCGGGGTCGATGACGAGGGAGTGGTAGCGCACGATCTGGAAGCGCTCGGGCAGGCCGGCAAAGGCGCCCTTGCCGTTGTGGATGACGGTGTCGTGCTTGCCGTGCATGACCCGTTTGGCACGCACGACCTTGCCGCCGAAGGCCTGGCCGATGGCCTGCTGGCCCAGGCAGACGCCGAACATGGGAATCTGGCCGGCAAAGGTGCGGATGGCGTCGAGGGTGACGCCGGCGCCGTCCGGGTCACCGGGGCCGGGAGAGAACATGAGGTGGGAGGGATTGTTGCTGCGGATGCCATCCAGGTCGATGGCGTCGCTGCGGATGGTGGTGACGTCCGCCCCCAGCTCGCCCAGGTACTGGACGATGTTGTAGGTGAAGGAGTCGTAGTTGTCGATCATCAAGATTCTGGCTGGCATGACAATCCCGGGATCACAGAGTACGCTGGTCAGGACCACGCTGATGCTGCGCACCAGTCAGGCCGGCACCCAGCGGGGAAGGAAGGGCAGCGGGGCGTGAAAGAAGGCGGGGCACGGAAGAAGAACGCGCCCAGGAAAGCGGGACGCCCGGTATCCACATCGCTGCAAGCCGACAGTGTAACGGCTGGCCGGGGCGAAGGCCACGCAGGACATGGGGGGACGCCGTTTTCTGCAACCCCGCAGTTTGGGCAGGAGAACCGCCCTGCCGCACCCGCTTGCGGGAACGGACGCTGCGGTGGGGACCACTGGAGGCGGTTCAGAGCGTGTGTCGGGACTCATTCGTCCCCGGCTGGCCCGGAAGGCTCCCCTTTGGGGTACGCATGGCTGTATTGACAGTGTCCTGAAGCCATTCAGGACACTGTGGCCCTGCCGCACCTTGCCCTGCGCGCCTGAAGGCAGGTTCGCGGGGACGAATGAGTCCGGGACACACACTTCAGATAGGCTGTGTCCAGAAGCGCTGCTGGCGGCCTATGGTGGCTACTCGCGCCAGGACACACGCCCCAGACGGGCAATGTCCAGAGCTGATTCTGGGCAAGCGTGTGGGGGTGCTGGCCACGCAAATCTTCAAGAACGGCAGGGAATCGGGCCGGAATCTGGCAGAGAATCCGACAGCCATGGGGCCACCACATCAGCCATCAAAATCAGGCTGAATTTGTAACAACACATTATAAATCGCCACATCGCGCATAAAATGCTGGACATTTGTCTGTTTTGTTGTATCGGACATGATGAAAAACGCTTCTCCTCCCCGCCCCTTTCCGGGGGTGCGGCTGGTGCTGGCCGTGGTGCTGACCGGTGTGGCGGCGGGGCTGGCGGCGGCCGCACTGTCGTGGATGATTCATTTCGTCGAGCATCTGGCTTTCGGGCAGAGCGAGGCCCAGTCACGCATCGTGACGGAGGGCACGACGCCGGAGCGGCGGATGGGCGCGCTGCTGTGTGCCGGACTGCTGGTGACGCTGTGCTGGACGTGGCTGCAGGTGAAGGGGCGGCCCGTGGTGGGGATCAAGGGGGCGATCGCAGCCGATACGCCCGCCCGCCGGCGCCCTCCCTTTTTCGAGGGGACGGTGCACGCGCTGCTGCAGATCGTGGCGGTGGGTTCGGGTGCCCCCATCGGACGCGAACTGGCACCGCGGGAGCTGGGTTCGCTGTTCAGTGGACGGATCTGTGACCGGCTGGGCATCGACGAGGAGATGCGCCGGCTGCTGGTGGCCAGTGGGTCGGCTGCGGGACTGGCCGGGGTGTATCAGGTGCCATTTGCCGGGGCGATCTTTGCGCTGGAGATCCTGCTGGGGCGGTTTACGGTGACCTACGGGATCGTGGCGCTGGCGGTGTCGGTGATTGCGACGGTGGTGGCACGCGTCGAGGTGACGACCGACGCCTTCTATGTGCTGGGCCAGATCGACGGATCGGTGGTGACGGTGCTGTGGAGCGCGGTGATCGGGACGCTGGTGGGGCTGCCGGCGGCGGCCTTCCGGCGTGCGGTGCTGCATGCGGAACAGTATCGGGCCAAGCAGTGGGATGTGCTGTGGGCGCTGCCGCTGGCACTGCTGCTGACGGAGGTGGTGGCGATCTGGCTGCCGCAGGTGCTGGGCAACGGGCGCTCGGTGGCGCAGACGGCCTACGACGGCATCACGATGGGCATGTGTCTGGCGCTGATTCTGGGCAAGAGTGTGGTGGTGCTGGCCACGCTGCGCGGTGGCGCCTATGGCGGGACGCTGCAGCCGGCAGTGGCGCTGGGGGCTCTGTCGGGCATCCTGCTGGGCACGGGGCTGCACCAGCTGCCGGTCTGGGAGTGGCTGCCCCCCAGCGCGGCAAAGGCCGATCTGCATTCGGCAGCCGTGGCGGGGTCGGCGGCCTTTCTGGCGGTGTCGATGAATGCGCCGCTGACGGCGTTCGGGCTGGTGATGGGCTTCACGGGCCAGCACGATACGGCAGCCCTGCCCCTGCTGGCCTCGGTGAGTGCGGGGATGGGCATGGCACACTTGTGGCCACAGAAGAAGGCAGCACCGGCGCACGAGAGCGCCGCGCACGGCGCAGTGGAACAGGTTGCGGTGCGGCTGCCTGCACGGGCAGCGGTGCCACTGGCGGCGGTGGCTGGTCAGGGTGCCGGTGCTGGCGTACCGGGCATGCTCCAGGCGCGGGACGTGGTGCGGGAGCCGCTTCCAGCCGTCGTTGCGACAAATATGGGCACAGTCGCACACGAGGGGACGTCCACCCCGCCATCCCGGCTTGGGCGGCAACCGGCCATGGCTGAGGCCGGGATCACGGAGATGGCCAGGATCCATGACGCCGGTGCATCCGTGGCTGAAACGGTCGGTGCAGGAAGGGTACGGACTGACGTGGCCGGTGAGGTCCGGGCCGGGACGGTGATGGCTGACGTGGCTGACCGGGCCATGACCGGAACCGTGGTGGCTGACGTGGCTGACCAGACCATGGCCGGAACCGTGGTGGCTGATATGGCTGACCGGGCCATGGCCGGGACCGTGGTGGCCGATGTGGCTGACCAGGCCATGGCCGGGACCGTGGTGGCCGATGTGGCTGACCAGGCCATGGCCGGGACCGTGGTGGCCGATGTGGCTGACCAGGCCATGGCCGGGACCGTGGTGGCCGATGTGGCTGACCAGGCCATGGCCGGGACCGTGGTGGCCAAGATGGCCGATGTGGATGAACCTGTGGCGGCCCCGCGACGGAAGGCTGCCACGCGGACCAGAACAAAAGCAGCGACGGAAGGCACGACGAAGCGGGCCGCCCCGCGTCGCCGGACGAAGGCCGCCTCGCAGCAGGCCGGGACATCGGCGGCTGCAGGACAGGCAGACATGCCGTCGGGAATCTCTGCGTCGATGGATGCCACTGCGGACAGCATGGCGGGTCCGGGCGGCGATCTGCCGGATGTATCACCGGCACCGAAGGCACGCACCCGGGGAACCCGGAGCAAGACATCCCGCAAGACCACGGTACCACCGGCCGAAGCAAGGCAGGCGCGCCAGACCGTGCGTCAGACCGAGGTCAGGGTGCAACGGCAAACGGCCGAGCAGACGACGATCCAGTGGCAGGACCAGGATGCACTGGGGCCGGCAGGTATCAGGATCGTGCGCGAGGCCATCGAACAGGCCGCCATGCAGTGGCGGGAGCAGGAAACACGGCTGCCCGTCGAACTGACGGCATCACCTTCACCGGTCGGACAGCTGGAGATTGCCTGGCCCGGCCCGGAAAAGGCGTTGCCGGGTGCTGGCCGGGCGCTATATCTGGAGCGGGAGCGGGCCAGCGCCTCACCACAGGAAGTGCAGCCGGAGGTGCCCACGGAGATTCGGGTGTCGGTGGTGATTTCGGTGCCGCCCGGGGAGCGGTCCCCGCGCACCCGCAGATAACTGCTTCAGCCGGGCTTCTTCTGCCAGCCCGTCCATCCATGACACGCTCTAAAATGGCCGGCTGGACGCTCCTGCGGTTGCCATGATGCCTGATGCTGCCCCTTCTCCCCTGCCCGCCCCTTCCTCTCCGGCCGGGGCCAGCCCTGTGCTACAGGTTCCCGCTGCACAGGCTCCCGCTGCACAGGTGTCCTCTGCACAGCCGTTCCCTGCCCTGCAGGCGTCCCGTTCCGAAGGGGGCATCCGGTGGCGTCTGCTGCTGGCGATGATCCTGACCGGGGTGGCTGCGGGGCTGGGGGCGGCAGCGCTGTCGTGGCTGATCCATGGGGTCGAGCATCTGGCTTTTGGGCAGACCGAGGCGCAGGCACGCATCGTGACGGAAGGAACGACGCCGGAACGGCGGATGCTGGCGCTGCTGGGTGGCGGGCTGGTGGTGACGCTGGGCTGGGCGCTGCTGCAGCTCCGGGGCCGCCCGGTGGTGGGAGTGAACGGGGCGGTGGCGGCCGATACACCGGCGCGCCGGCGGCCACCCTTTTTCGAGAACATGATGCATGCGGTGCTGCAGATCGTGGCGGTGGGCTCGGGGGCGCCGATTGGCCGGGAGGTGGCACCACGGGAACTGGGTGCACTGTTTGCCGGGCGGATCGTGGATGGTCTGCGACTGGATGACGAGATGCGGCGCCTGCTGGTGGCCTGCGGGGCGGCGGCCGGTCTGGCCGGGGTGTATCAGGTGCCGCTGGCCGGGACGGTGTTTGCGCTGGAAATTCTGCTGGCGCGTTTCTCGATACGGTATGGGGTGGTTGCGCTGACAGTGTCGGTGATTGCGACGCTGGTGGCCCGTGTGACGGTATCGACCGAGACCTTCTATGTGCTGGGCCAGATCAGTGGCTCAGCGGTGTCGGTGGGTTGGTGTGCGCTGATCGGGGTGCTGGTGGGGTTGCCGGCGGCAGCCTTCCGGCGGGCCGTGCAGCACGTGGAGAAGCACCGGGCACAGAAATGGCAGGTGCTGTGGGCACTGCCGCTGGCGCTGGCGCTGACGGGGGTGGTGGCGATCTGGCTGCCACAGGTGCTGGGCAACGGCCGCTCGGCGGCGCAGACGGCGTATGACGGCACGACGCTGCAGCTCTGCCTGGCGCTGCTGGCGGGCAAGACGGCGGTGGTGCTGCTCACCCTGCGCAGTGGCGCCTATGGGGGGACGCTGACGCCCGGCGTGGCCATTGGCGCACTGGCTGGTCTGGCTGCGGGCCTGGGGCTGCATCTGCTGCCGGTATGGGATGTGCTGCCCGGTGTGGCCGGCGAGGCCAGTGTGCTGGCGGCGGCCGTGGCGGGGTCGGTGGGATTTCTGGCGGTGTCGATGAATGCCCCGCTGACGGCCTTTGCGCTGGTGATGGGGTTCACCGGACAGCACCATGCGGCGGTGCTGCCGCTGCTGGCGGCGGTGGCCGGGGCGATGGGGGCGGCATCGCTGTTCAGCCGCTGACCCACAGGGAGGGCTGCTCCCATTCCTGTTCATGGGCCAGGAGCTGCTGCTTGCGCGACAGGCCACCCCCGTAGCCGACCAGGGTGCCATTCTTGCCGATGACCCGATGACAGGGGATGATGATGGAGACGCGGTTGGCGCCATTGGCCGCCGCCACGGCGCGAATGGCACGCGGGTTGGAGAGGATCCGGGCTTCGTGCTGGTAGCTGATGGTCTGGCCGTAGGGAATGTCGCGCAGTACCGCCCAGACGCCCTGCTGGAAAGGGGTACCCGGTGTGAAGAGCGGTACGCTGAAGACGCGCCGGATACCCTGGAAATATTCGGTGATTTCGTGCTCGGCCTGGCGGGTGCCCTCGTTCTGGCCGGGGAGGATGTCGGTGGACATCAGCCGGCAGAGGTCGTCACGCTCGCGCTGCAGGCGGGCCGTGTCGGTGAATTCGAGCAGGCTGACGCCCAGGGGGCCGGCAATGACTTCCATGGGGCCCAGCGGCGTGTCGAAACAGTGGCTCAGCAGGGGCTCGGCATCAGGGAAGCGGCGCCGGGATGAGGCAGGCAGGGGGAGCATGGTGTTTCTCCATGGTCGGGGCAGAAAGCCTGTACAGACCGGCCGCCGCGGGACACGGTGGGGTGGTGTCATCCCCGGAACTGCAGGGCCGGACAGTGGGACGCAGCCCACGAAAACTGCAGGGTCGGACAGCAGGACACAGCCCACGAAAACGGCGTTTCCAGACAGGGGGCACACAGTGGGACAATACCGGAGTTTGTCATGACCCCATTCGTGCGTCATGAACGCATTCGCTCCCGCGCTGGCAGCGTTGCCCTGCATGGCAAGGTGACCAGCCTTTCCTGCGCACGGCGCCCTGGATGCCCCTGCAAAAGCCCTGCGGCACTTTGGCTTCCATGCCCGGGCCATCCTGGGCCCGAAGCGCTCGCAGACTTTTGCGGAGGTTCCCTTGCAGCAGGCGGCCGGGGACATCGAGCGAATGAGTCCATGACACGCGCTCATGTACCGTTCCGTACCTTCTGGAGACGCCATGTCCATTTCGGATTCTTCGGCTTCGTCTGCTTCCACGGTTTCTTCTGCGTTCCCGCTTCCCGATGCCAGTCTTCCCGATGCGCAGGGCTATTTTGGCCGCTACGGCGGACAGCTGGTGCCGCCTGCGCTGAAGCAGGCGATGGATGACATCAACACGGCCTACGAGACGATCCGTCAGCAGGCCGACTTTCAGAATGAGCTGGCGACGCTGATGGCCGATTATGTGGGCCGGCCCAGTCCGGTTTTTCATGCACGGCGGCTGTCGCAGCAGCTGGGCGGGGCGCAGATTCACCTGAAACGGGAGGATCTGAACCATACGGGCGCGCACAAGATCAATCACTGCCTGGGCGAGGCGCTGCTGGCGAAGTTCATGGGCAAGACGCGGGTGATTGCCGAGACGGGTGCCGGCCAGCATGGGGTGGCGCTGGCCACGGCCTGTGCACTGGTGGGCATTCCCTGCGAGATCCACATGGGTCAGGTGGACATCGAAAAGGAACATCCGAATGTGACGAAGATGCGCATTCTGGGCGCGAAGCTGGTGCCGGTGACACGCGGGGCAGCCACGCTGAAAGAGGCGGTGGACAGTGCCTTCGAGGTGTATCTGACCAATCCGAAGGATTTCATCTACGCCATCGGGTCGGTGGTGGGGCCGCACCCGTTCCCGAAAATGGTGCGGGATTTTCAGGCGATCGTCGGCCGCGAGGCGCGCCAGCAGTTTCTGGACCGGCATGGCCGGCTGCCGGACCATGTGGCGGCCTGCGTGGGTGGGGGGTCGAACGCAATCGGCATGTTCACGGCCTTCCTGAACGATGCCGGGGTGCATCTGGTGGGCGTGGAGCCGGCCGGTGAAGGGCTGGACAGGCCGGGGCGGCATGCGGCAACACTGACCCGCGGCAAGCCGGGCGAGATTCACGGGATGGCCTGCTATGTACTGGAAAAGGCCGATGGCACGCCGGATGCGGTGCACAGCATTGCGTCGGGTCTGGACTATCCGGGCGTGGGGCCGCAGCACAGTTACCTGAAGGACATCGGGCGCGTGGAATACACGACGGCCAGCGATGACGAGACGCTGCAGGCGTTCCTGACGCTGTCGCGGGTGGAGGGCATCATTCCGGCACTGGAAAGTGCCCACGCGGTGGCCTGGGCGATGCGCGAGGCACCGAGGCTGCCGGCCAGCCAGCACATTCTGGTGAATCTGTCGGGCCGCGGCGACAAGGACGCGGATTACGTGGCGCAGCGGCTCGGGCTGTAGCGCGTGTTCTGAACCCGGGCGTCCCCGTAAAACGCGCCTGGGAGCGCAGGCCAAGACGACAGGAGCTGCCAGGGGCTGCCCATGGCGGGGGTGCAGCGGCACGGGAAAGGCTGACCAGTGCAGGTACGGCCTGCACCCGGAACGAAGGGCAGCTCATCCCGTCATGTCTCGCGACACCGGTGGCGCAATCCATCTCTAAGCAGGGCCAGCAACCAGTGAACAGGGTGCCCCCGGATGGCAGCCGGAAAGTGACGTTCAGTCCGCTGCCTGCCCGAGTTCCGGAACGGCAGCGAGCAGCTGCCGGGTGTAGTCATGCTGCGGGGCGTCGAGCACGGTGTCTGCAGCACCCTGCTCCACCAGCCGGCCCTGCTGCATGACACCGATGTCGTCGCACATGAAGTGGATGACGGCAAGATCGTGGCTGATCAGCAGTGAGGTAGCCTGACTTCCGTAGACACCCACATGAGGGAGAATGGCCATGGAGGGTCAACGGATGAAACAGAATCAGAGTTACACGGCCGAGTTCAGGACGGAGGCCGTCAGGATGGTCCTTGAACAGGGACTTTCGCAAGCCGAGGTCGCCGCCAGGCTGGGGGTTCCGAAGGGGTCACTGGCCAACTGGGTGGTCAAGGCCAAGGGACCGAGCAAGCCATTCTCGGGTGTGGCCGAGGCCAGCCGCGAGGAGCTTCAGGCCGAGGTGGTGCGACTGCGCCGGGAGCTGGCCCGTGCCGAGATGGAGCGAGAGATCGTAAAAAAGGCCGCCGCGTACTTTGCGAAGGAGTCCCTGCAAGGTACGCGTTCCTGAAGGACAGGGTTCACGGCAAGGGGTACCCGTTGACCGTGGCCTGTCGGGCACTGGAGGTTTCTCGCAGCGGCTATCTGGCCTGGCTCAAGCGCCAGCCCAGCCAACGGGCCAGGGACGACGAGCGCCTGCGTGTTCACATCAGGGCGGCTCACGAGGCGGGGCGCCAGACCTATGGGGTGCTGCGCGTACATGCGCTGTTGCGGCACCAGGGACAGAAGGTCGGACGGGATCGTGTCGGACGTCTACGGCGCGAGATGGGCCTGC
>NZ_RRUE01000002.1:381654-1203000 GCF_003892345.1 Lautropia dentalis | reverse complement strand
GGCTGCCCATGGCGGGGGTGCAGCGGCACGGGAAAGGCTGACCAGTGCAGGTACGGCCTGCACCCGGAACGAAGGGCAGCTCATCCCGTCATGTCTCGCGACACCGGTGGCGCAATCCATCTCTAAGCAGGGCCAGCAACCAGTGAACAGGGTGCCCCCGGATGGCAGCCGGAAAGTGACGTTCAGTCCGCTGCCTGCCCGAGTTCCGGAACGGCAGCGAGCAGCTGCCGGGTGTAGTCATGCTGCGGGGCGTCGAGCACGGTGTCTGCAGCACCCTGCTCCACCAGCCGGCCCTGCTGCATGACACCGATGTCGTCGCACATGAAGTGGATGACGGCAAGATCGTGGCTGATCAGCAGTGAGGTAGCCTGACTTCCGTAGACACCCACATGAGGGAGAATGGCCATGGAGGGTCAACGGATGAAACAGAATCAGAGTTACACGGCCGAGTTCAGGACGGAGGCCGTCAGGATGGTCCTTGAACAGGGACTTTCGCAAGCCGAGGTCGCCGCCAGGCTGGGGGTTCCGAAGGGGTCACTGGCCAACTGGGTGGTCAAGGCCAAGGGACCGAGCAAGCCATTCTCGGGTGTGGCCGAGGCCAGCCGCGAGGAGCTTCAGGCCGAGGTGGTGCGACTGCGCCGGGAGCTGGCCCGTGCCGAGATGGAGCGAGAGATCGTAAAAAAGGCCGCCGCGTACTTTGCGAAGGAGTCCCTGCAAGGTACGCGTTCCTGAAGGACAGGGTTCACGGCAAGGGGTACCCGTTGACCGTGGCCTGTCGGGCACTGGAGGTTTCTCGCAGCGGCTATCTGGCCTGGCTCAAGCGCCAGCCCAGCCAACGGGCCAGGGACGACGAGCGCCTGCGTGTTCACATCAGGGCGGCTCACGAGGCGGGGCGCCAGACCTATGGGGTGCTGCGCGTACATGCGCTGTTGCGGCACCAGGGACAGAAGGTCGGACGGGATCGTGTCGGACGTCTGCGGCGCGAGATGGGCCTGTGCTGCCGGCAGAAACGCTGCTTTCGCACGACCACGGACTCGGCACACACCTTGCCTGTGGCGCCCAATCTGCTGGCCCAGGACTTCAGTGCCGACGCACCGGACAAGGTCTGGCTGACGGACATCACCTATGTGCGTACGGATGAAGGCTGGCTGTATCTGGCTGGCGTGAAGGACGTGTTCACTCAGGAGATCGTCGGCTACGCCATGTCGAGGCGCATGACACACGAGCTGACACTGGAGGCTCTGAATCGGGCTGTCCGGTATACCCGCCCCAAACCCGGGCTACTGCATCATTCCGATCGGGGAAGCCAGTACTGCGCAAGTCGCTACCGTGAAAGACTTGATGCCCTGGGCATGCAGGTGTCGATGTCACGGCGGGGAAACTGCTACGACAACGCACCGATGGAGAGTTTCTGGGGATCACTCAAGAACGAGTTGCTGTACCAGCGGCGTTTCGCCACGCGTGCGCAGGCACGAGCGGCGATCACCGAGTGGATCGAGGTGTTCTACAACCGTCAGCGACTGCACAGTGCACTTGGCTACCAGTCGCCAGTGGCCTTCAGGCAAGGTCTTCTTTGAACGGACTTCACATTAAAGCAACTGTCTACGGTTGACAGTACACCTCATTCGCTGTGGACCCAATGATCGTGGAACCTGCGCCGGGCGTGCGCCATGCAGCCCACCTCGGTGATGCCCTGCCGGAATCCCTTCTTGTAGCCGCCAAAGTCATCGCAGACCAGGGCGCCCTTCCAGTCGTCCAGAAAGCCCCGGGCATTCTCGCCGGCCCGGTTGTCGCTGAAGTGGTAGACCACCGCCCGGATGGCCTCTTTCTCCCCGGGCACGAAGGTCCACAGCCAGCCCTTGCCAGCCTTCTTGCCCTCTTTGGGGGCAGCCAGAATCCTGATGGGGGTTTCGTCGGCGTGCAGAACCCCCTGTTCGAGCAATTCCCTGCGCAGGGCGTCCACGAGCGGCTGCAGTGCCACACCACACTGGCCCACCCAGCTGCCCAGCGTGGAACGGGCAATCGTCAGGCCCGCCCGACCATAGATGGCTTCCTGCCGGTACAGCGGCAGGTGGTCGCCATACGTGCTGACCAGCACGTGCGCCAGCAGCCCCGGGGTGGCGATGCCCTTGTCGATGATGCACGGCGGCATCGGGGCCTGTTCGATGCGTTCGCAGTTCGGGCAGGCCCAGATGCCACGCTTGTGGTGCTCGACGAAGAAGGTACCCGGGATGTAGCCCAGTTTCTCGCTCTCATCATCGCGCACGTGTTTGAGGGCACAGCCACAGGGACAGCTCCTGTTGGCCGGGTCGTGACGGATTTCGGTGTGTGGCAGCCCCGGCGGCAGGGGCTGGCGTTTGGGCTGGCGATGGGGCTGCTTTTCCTCGCGGGGCACCGATCTGGAGAGCTGTGTCTCGACCGCGGCCAGATCCTCGTCGATGGCCTCTTCGAACAGCAATCCCTGGATCCCGGCGAGCTTCTCGCTCTTTTTGCCGAAGCGGATGCGACGCAGGTACGCCAGCTCGACCTTGAGCTTCTCGTTCTCGACCGTGGTGAAGCGGATTTTTTCGTCGCGCCGAGCCAGTTCCCGCTGTTGCTGTTCGAGAATTTGCTGCTTCTGGCACAGATCGCCCGCCTGTTGCTGCAGTTGCTGCATCAGCGAGGCGGTGAACTCGCGCAGCTGCTGCGCATCCATGTGCGCGATGTCAGCGGTGAGTTCTGCAGGGGAAGCGGGCCGGTTCATGGGGCACAGTATGCCGGTGTTGGCCGCTGCCTGCCATCGGGAGATTTCCCGGTTGCCCGCGGGGCAAATCCATGAGTGAGACGGTCACGATCACCGGAATCACCGGTCACGATGCCGGAATGACCGGCCACATTGACCGGAACCGGTGCCGAATCCCTGAATCAGGCTGCGGTGATGATGCCCGCCGACCGGGGCAGCTGCCATGGCAATCCCAGTACCAGGGCCTGCAGCTGCTGCTCGCTGATCTGCAGATGGGGCTCATCGCCGGCAGGCCATCTGAACAGGCCCTCGTTGAGACGACGGGCTGCCAGCCAGATGCCCACGCCATCATGCACCAGAACCTTGAGCCGGTTGGCGCGACGGTTGGCAAAGACGTAGGCGTGATGCGGGTGGGCTGCGCCGAAGACGCGAACGACGCGAACCAGCATCGAATCCATGCCGGCACGCATGTCGGCTGGCTCCACGGCCAGCCAGATGGCATCGATGCGGATCATGCCAGCACCTGCCTGACCCAGGCGGCCGAGTCCTGTGCATGGCTGATCGGCCAGTGGATGGAAAGCTCGGTACCACCCCGTTTGAGTTCGATGCGCAGCCCGGGATCGGCGCTGGCACGCTCCGTGCATGACTGGTGGTTGCCCGGTGCGCGAGGCGTTGCTGCATTCGCGGCGGAAGCCGATGATGACGAAGCCAGCATCAGCGGGACGAAATGATCAGCGGCGGCGGCTGCATCGGCAGCAGAAGGGGCAGTTGTGCCTCGGCCGGCCTCCTGGCGGTAATTGCGCAGCCACTTGCGCAGCAGACTGGGACTGATGTCATGCTGCTGCGCAATGTGCGGCAGCGATTCTCCGGAGTGCAGGCACTGGGCGGCAACCTCGGCCTTGAAGGCCCTGGTGAAGCTGCGACGCGTACGGCCAGCGGGTAACGCGGTGTTGGTGAACATGGCGACCTCCTCTGTGAAAGGGGGGTCACTATCGCCTGTGGGCTATGTGGCGTTCAAGATGTAGAGATCACCGCGCGTTTACGTTTGAACTCCCAGACGGCGGGATCATCGGTCTGTTTCCAGTGGGTGGCAATGGCCCCCTGCAGCGAGTTGTCGGCCAGCCGGATGAGCAGCGGCTCGTACATCTGGTGCAGCAGGTTGAAGTTCAGGCCCACGTTGACGGCATGCGGGTCAAGCGTGGCGGGATCGGCCGAGCGGGCCCAGCGGACGGTGGCTGCCTGGGGAGCCGCCAGCGGCAGCAGCGTGGCGGACAGCAGGGAAGCAGCAAGCAGTTTCTTGATCATGTCGGTCCTTGTCATGAGGGACCGAACACAGTGACGTGTGCGGCAGGACAAGGGGCGAAGATGAACCTGCATGCCCTCCCCGCCCGCGAGGCAATCATCTCCGGCTGTCCCGTGGCAGCCAGCCCATGTCCAGACGCCCTCGAATGAACAGCAACGGAGGCTGTTCTTCAGGAACCGAAAGGATGACGGATTTCCGCCGGCCCCAACAGGGGCAGACCCGGGCAGCGGCGTGCATCGATATGCGGTTTTTGCATATCGAGTGCGCGTCTGGCCGGCCCGCGGAGCGGGCGGAGGCTGAGTACCGGCTGTTCTGCTGCTCGACGGCTGGCTGTCGGCCGTTCACTGGATCCCCTGTTACAGCTCGCTGGCAGACTCCCTGTGCGTCAGCGGCTGGCGCCCGGCAGACGGCAGCCGGCAGACAGCCACCACACGATCACAGGAAGGTGAACACCTCATCCTTCGGCAGGCGGGATTTGGCGGCAGTGGCGTTGAGATCGCCGTCGGCGTGGTAGCCCAGGGTGACGATCGCCAGGCTGCGCAGGTCTTGGGCGGGCAGGTTCAGGTCCTCGTCCAGCGCTGCTTCATTGAAGCCTTCGATAGGGGTGGCATCGACACCGGCACTGGCCGCCGCCAGCAGGAAGAAGCCCAGTGCCAGATAGACCTGGCGTGCCGTCCATTCGGGCCCGTCATGGCGGGTCTCCTGATGCAGGCGCACGTATTCATTCATGACGGCCGTACGCTGGGCTCTCGCTTCGGGGGATGCAAAGCGGCCGGCCGCGGCCTCGTGTGCAAGCACATTGTCCAGATGGGCATCCGGCAGGTGCGTGCGGGCGCAGAAGACCACCACATGGGAGGCGGCCCTGGTCTTGTCGGCGTTGTAGGGGTTCCGGGGCTCCATGCTGCGGGCAATGCGGTCACGCGCTTCGGCACTTTCGGCGACGAAGAAGTGCCATGGCTGCGAGTTGACCGACGATGGCGCCAGACGCAGCACCTCGAGCAGGTCGGCCACCACCTCGGGCGGAACCTTGCGGGCAGGATCGTAGAGCTTGGTGGCATAGCGCTGGCGGGCAGCGTCAAGGATGTGCATGATGGGGAACTCCGTAAAAGACAGGGACACGGGCCAGGGACTGCGGTCACGATCACAGTCACGGCAGCCGGAGCGCTGACCGGCGTCAGGCACAGGCGTCCGCGGCCCGGACAGGGATCGGCGCCAGCAGCCAGTACCGGCACCGGCCACCAGCACCGGCCACCAGCACCGGCCACCAGCACCGGCCACCAGCACCGGCCACCAGCCGCCAGCCACCAGCCGCCAGCCGCCAGCCGCCAGCCGCCAGCCAAAAAGCATACCGGGCAACCGCGGGATGATCATCAAGTCTACCGGAGCAGGCAAAACCCCCGCCCCACAAGAAAAGAATCTCCCACCCGCAAGCAGCCACCTTTCGCCCACGAGAAAGCGGGCGCCACACGCCTGAACGGGCCTCACGTCCCGGAACGCTGGCCTCCTCACCAGCCCCCCCTTTGACCAGAACAGAGCGCCCCTTTGCAATGACCCAGCGAAACCTTCCCGGAGCAGCCCCCTGCACCGGACAGCAAGGGCCATCCGTACGCCATGGACGACACAAATGACTTACAACACAGATACAAAGCAGGCTCAGATATTGACTTTTCCAAAAACAGTTTTGTTTGCACAACACATATGCAGGCACGGCCGATCATGACGCCATCCTGATGCCATCCAGCCGGCATTGGCGGTGAAATTCGTTCATTGGGTGAAATGGCACGCTGCAGCCCCCCTCTTCCGGCCGGGGCGCACAATGCACCACAGTCAGGCAAAAGAGGCGAAAACGGCCGTGCAACCTGTTGGCAGACAGCCTACAAACCTGCCCAAACAGAGATACATCTCGTATTTTTATAGCAACTTTCTTTTGCAACTCGTTAAATTTAACTATTTTTATAGATTTACAGCGCCTGACAGGCCTCCATCACGCCAAAACAGGGGGCGATTGGGTCTACATTCTGGGTCGTGGCTGTTTGCGCAACGATTTTTCACCTCTTCCTCAACCCGCTTCTCCCGCATTGCGACGCTCCGGCCCCGTGCTGCCTCGCTTTTTTTGCCCATGAACGTAACCAAGGGTAATTTGGAACACCATTGCAGGGACACCACGCCCACCGGCCAGGCCGCCAGTCCCAACCGCTGGAAAGGTACCGGAGCCCTGATGCCCGGCCCGGCAGCCCCCATGGAACCGTCCCGGCTGAACACCTGGCTGCATACGCAGATCCGGCGTTGCCAGCCGGTTGCCTTCGCCTGCCTGGTCGCCCTGCTCTGCCAGAGCAGCCCGGCGGAAGCACAGCCTTCCGTTCACTGTCGACATGCCTTGCGATCACTGCACATGAGCCTGCACGCCGGAACATGATTTCCGTTGATCGGACCGGGAGATTTCCCGCCGGTGAAATGACCTGCAGGCCGATGCTGCGTCATACCGCTTCGATTCATCTGCTTCCCTTGTTCTCTTCTGACACCTTCAACGCCATGAAAAAGCCATCCTTCAACCCGTCGCCGCTCGCTCTTGGTTTGTTTGCCGCTCTGGTCATCGCCGCACCGGCGCAGGCCCAGGTCTGCGCCACGCCAGCCCGCATGATTGCCGACCAGGGCCAGGGCGATGCCTATCTGGCCGGCATCAACCCATCGTGGACGTGGTCCCATGCGGGTTATTCCGTCAGCTCGCTGGGAGGCTACGACCACTGGCCGTCGTGGGAGAAGGCCCGTCTGCCGCAGTTCCGCTACGTGAAGGGCGCCTGGGAGCGGCTGATGCCGTGGTTCGTGATCTCGGGGCCGAGCGGCAGCCGGACGCCTGCCCACATCGAGATGGGCCAGATGTCCGTGTACTACTTCTCGCGCAACATGCAGCGCTGGGTGCTGCTGGCCAAGGACATGCGCCCGGACATCGGCACCTGCACGGCCGACACGGCGCTCACCGACTGCCACATGACCAGCTCGCCCTCCGCCACGGCCTACTCACCCAATCCGCTGCACGGCTGGTACAGCTTCGTGAAGGTGCCGCAGGATGCCCAGGCGCTGTCGGTGAGCGTGCAGGCCCGCGTGGTCAGCGGCGGCCGTGCGCTGATGACCGTGGGCGCCGACTACTATCCGCCAGCGGGCGTGAGCACCCGTGGCGTGGCCCTGTCGGCGGCCGGCAACTCGGCACCGCGCTATCTGCAGAATGGCTGGACCACCGTGACGATGACGACACTGGCCGAACAGGTGACCGACCGTGGCACGGGGATCAGCCAGTCACTGCTGCAGCGCAACTCGCCGCAGTGCAGCAGCCCGCAGAGCTGAGCGGAACATGGATACGGGGCCACCTGCGGGTGGCCTGATGCCCCCCCTCCAGCCTGGCCCCCTCTGGCTGGATGCATCCTTTCAGCCTGACACCTCCCGCCGCCCCGGCGCTTCCCGATACAAAAGGGGTGGACACGGCATCACGCCCGTCCGCCCCTTTTCATGAAGCCCCTGCCTGCGCATCAGTGCGAGCGCATGCGTAAACCGGCATCAGCACGCGCGCGTGCATGAGCCCGGAAGCGGAGAATCAGCCCCCATTGGCCAGCCCGCTCTCGACCAGCTCGGCGGCGCGCAGTACGGCACGGGCCTTCATCTCGGTTTCCTGCCATTCCTTCTCGGGCACGGAATCGAAGACGACGCCGGCGGCGGCCTGCACGTTGAGCACGCCATCCTTCAGCACCCCGGTGCGGATGGCAATGGCCACATCCATCTCGCCGGAATAGCTGAGGTAGCCGCAGGCGCCGCCATAGATGCCGCGCTTGACCGGCTCCAGCTCCTCGATCAGCTCCATGGCCCGCACCTTCGGCGCCCCGGTGAGTGTGCCCGCCGGGAAGGTGGCCCGCAGCACGTCGATGGCGTCCATTTCCCGCTCCAGCTCGCCCTGCACGTTGGACACGATGTGGATGACGTGCGAGTACTTCTCGATGGCCATCTGTTCGGTGACCTTGACGGTCCCGACCTTCGCCAGCCGGCCGATGTCATTGCGGGCCAGATCGATGAGCATCAGGTGCTCGGCCCGCTCTTTCGGGTCGGCCAGCAGATCGGCCGCGGCGGCGGCATCCTCGGCCTCGGTGAGACCACGCTTGCGGGTACCGGCAATGGGGCGCAGGGTGACGATGGGCTCGGGCTTGCGCTCCTGGCGCACGAGGATTTCGGGGGACGAGCCGGCCACCTGGAAATCGCCGAAGTCGTAGTAATACATGTACGGCGACGGATTGATCGAACGCAGCGCCCGGTACAGCGACAGGGCCGGGTACTGGAACGGCTTGCGCAGCAGCTGCCCGATCTGCACCTGCATCAGGTCACCGGCCATGATGTGCTCGCGGGCCCGGGCGGCGGTGGCCAGATAGTCTTCCTTCGCAAAGGGACGCTCGATGGGGGTGTGGACATCAGGACGCCCCCCCTGCCCCATCACCAGATCGTCGGCAGGCACGGCGCTGCGCATGCGCAGCCGCAGGGTGTCGAGCCGTTCGCGCGCACGACTCCAGGCTTCGGGCTCGGCCGGGTTGGCGTAGACGATCAGATAGATCATGCCGCTGAGGTTGTCGACGATGGCCAGCTCGTCCACCACCAGCATCAGCAGGTCAGGCACACCGATGGGATCGGGCTTTTCGGTGTTGCCCACCTTCGGCTCGATGAAGTGCACCACGTCGTAGCCGAAATAGCCGGCCAGCCCGCCACAGAAGCGCGGCAGGCCGGGCAGCAGGTGGACCTTCGTGCGCTTCTGGTACTGCTGGATGAAGTCCAGCGGGTCACCCTCGGTGGTTTCGATGACCTGACCGTCACGCAGCACCTCGATATGGGCGCCCTTGGCCCGGATGGCGGTGCGTGCCGGCAGGCCGATGAACGAATAGCGGCCAAAGCGCTCACCACCCACCACGGATTCGAGCAGGAAGGAGTTGCGCCGGCTTTCGGTGCCCGTGAGCTTCAGGTAGAGGCCCAGCGGCGTGTCGAAGTCTGCCAGCGTCTGCAGCATCACGGGAATGCGGTTGTAGCCCTGGGTCGCCAGGGCCTTGAATTCGAGTTCGGTCATGTATGGTCTCCTTGAAGGGCCACCCAGTCCGCCAGCTGGTCGATGGTCTGGATGACGGCATCGGCATCCACCGAATCCAGCGGCCGGCCCTCGTTGTAGCCATAGGGCAGGATGACCACCGGCATGCCGGCGGCGCGGGCCGCCTGGGTGTCGTTGAGGGAATCGCCCACCATCAGCACGTCGGCCGGTGTCAGCGTCAGGCGGCGGCAGGCTTCGAGCAGCTGGCCGGGATCGGGCTTGCGCACCGGCAGCGAATCTCCCCCGATGGAAAAGGCAAAGAACGGCGCCAGCCCGAACTGCACCAGCAGCGGTTCGATATAGGCAAAGGGCTTGTTGGTGACCACCGCCATCGGCAGACCCTGCGCCTGCAGCTTCTGCAGCCCCTCCAGCACACCGGGATAGAGGCGCGCCGCCTGGCCATTGACCCGGTGATAGTTGGCGTGGAAGCGCTCGCGCGCCGCGTCGAAGGCCGGCGTGCCGATGGCAGCGGGCGCCCCGGCCGCCGCCAGCATGCGTTCGATCAGCCGGTCGGCCCCCTTTCCCACATACGTGGCCACCTCCTCCAGAGGGCGGGGGGCATGCCCCAGATCGGTCAGCATGGCGTTGGCCGCCGCCGCCAGATCGGGGATGGTGTCGAGCAGGGTGCCGTCGAGATCGAAGCAGAGCGCCCGGACCAGGACCAGACGGGCCTGCAGGGCAGGCGGGAGAGAAGCATTCATGTTGAACAGACAGAAATACGCCGGGGCAGCCAGTCAACCCCGTCCACGAACAGGCAGGGAGAGCGACATGTCAGCGCTGGCCCGGAAAGAACCGAAGGCGAGGCACGCCCGCCGGGGCACGGTAAGGCACGGGATCCTCAGAAAAGCGTGGGGAGCCTCTGAAACAGTCTGCGCGCGCCTTGTGCCCCTGCACCGGGAAGCCAGAAACATCCGCCGGCATTATCAGACTCCCGCCAGCGCCTCACGGAAGCGCTTCAGGATGCCATGGTACCCCCCATCCGCATCGGGCGCGCCGAACACGGCGGAGCCGGCCACGAAGGTGTCGGCCCCGGCCCGGGCGATGTCGGCGATGTTGTCGACCTTGACGCCGCCATCGACCTCCAGCCAGATCTCGCGGCCGCTGCGTGCCCTCTCGGCATCGATGCGGCGCCGGGCCTCGCGCAGCTTGTCGAGCGTGGACGGGATGAACGACTGACCACCAAAACCCGGGTTGACCGACATCAGCAGCACAATGTCGATCTGGTGCAGGGTGTGATCCAGCCAGGTGAGCGGCGTGGCCGGGTTGAACACCAGCCCCGCCTTGCAGCCCTTCGACCTGATGAGCTGCAGCGTGCGGTCCACATGCTGGCTGGCCTCGGGGTGGAAGGTGATGAGATCGGCCCCTGCATCGGCAAAGGCGGCCGCCAGATCGTCGACCGGCGAGACCATCAGATGCACGTCGATGGGCATGCGGATGTGCGGACGCAGCGCCTTGCACACCATCGGCCCCACGGTGAGGTTGGGCACATAGTGGTTGTCCATCACGTCGAAATGCAGAATGTCCGCGCCGGCGGCCTCGATGGCCTGCACTTCCTCTTTCAGCCGGCCGAAGTCTGCCGACAGCATGCTGGGTGCGATCCGGAAAGTCATGTGTGTGCCCTGCCTCATGGCATCAGTTGAATGGATAGAATCCGATTGTATTGAATGCAGGAGCTGCCCATGAGTACGGAAAACCGTTATGCGATGGACATAACCGTCGAGACCCAGTACGTGGAAGAACACTCCGAGCCCATGGCCGGGGTTTTTTCCTTTTCCTATACGATCACCATCACCAACCGCGGTACCGTGGGCACCCAGCTGATCAGCCGTCACTGGATCATCGAGGACGACACCGGCGAGCGGCGCGAGGTGAAGGGTCTGGGCGTGGTAGGCCAGCAGCCACTGCTGCGTCCGGGCGAGAGCTTCCGCTACACCAGCGGCAGCCAGCTGCCCACCCCGGGCGGTTCGATGCAGGGCAGCTATTTCTTCGTGGCCGAGGACGGCGCACGCTTCGACGCCGAGATCCCGCCGTTTCCGCTGAACATGGCGCGCACGCTGCACTGACAGGCCTTTCCTCCTTCCTTTCCCTGCCGTACCGACATGCCCTTCAAGAAGCTCCTGCTGGCCTCGCTCGTGATCCTGGCCGCCTGCGGCACCGCCCCGAAGAAAACCGGCCCGGGCGCCCCGCCGACCCCGCGCGACATTCCGGCCAGCCAGCTGCCCGGACTGGACACCGATGACCTGCAGGGCCTGTCGGATGCCATCCAGCGCCAGTGCGCGCTGCCCCGTCCGCCGGGCAAGTGGCCGCTGCTGTGTGGTGAATTCCGCCTGCTGGGCAGGGACGATGGCGCTCTGCGCCAGTGGATCGGCGAGCGCTTCATCGCCCGCGAGCTGCAGGACAGCAGCCTGCCCGACGGCCTGCTGACCGGCTATTACGAACCTCTGCTGACCGGCAGCCGCTTTCAGGAACGCCCCGGACAGACCCCGCTGCGTGCGCTGCCCGGCGACCTGCTGACCATCGACCTTTCCGCCGTGGCCCCGCAGCTCAAGGGAATGCGCCTGCGTGGCCGGCTGAACGGGCAGAAGGTAGTGCCCTATGCAGACCGCCGCGAGATCGAGACCCGCGAGGGGCGCGATGGCGTGGGCGCCCTGCAGCCGGTGATCGCCTGGGCGGACGATCCGGTGGACGCCTTCTTTCTGGAAATCCAGGGCTCGGGCCGCGTGCAGCTGCGCGATGGTTCGCTGATCCGCCTCGGCTATGCCGACCAGAACGGCCACCCCTATCAGGCCATCGGCCGCACACTGGTCAGGCGCGGCGCACTGAAGAAGGAAGAAGTGACGGGCCCCGCCATCCAGCAGTGGCTGCGCGAGCACCCGGCCCAGGCCCGCGAGGTGATGCAGACCAATCCGGGGGTGGTGTTCTTCCGTGAACTGCCGGTGGATCCGGCCGATCCGGAAGCCGGCCCCGTGGGTGCACTGGGTGTACCGCTGACCCCGGAACGTTCACTGGCCGTGGACCGCAGCCGGATTCCGCTGGGTTCGGCCGTGTTCATCCAGAGCACGCACCCGGTGAGCCAGCAGCCGATGAGCCGGATGATGCTGGCACAGGACACCGGCGGCGCCATCAAGGGCAGCCGCCGGGCCGATTTCTTCTGGGGCTTCGGTCACGAAGCCGGGGTCAATGCCGGTCTGCTGAAGGCGCCGGTGCGGATGTGGGTGCTGGTGCCGCGGTGACGGGGTAAAAGGATCCCCGCAGACCTGCACCGTGGCGAGAACTTTACGGACAAGGAGCCTCTGCAAAAGTCTGCGAGCGCTTTGGACCCAGGATCGGGATGAGCCAGAAGGCGCCATTTGGCGGCAATAGCAGGGCTATTGGCGGCAAATGGCAACGCACTGGATCGCCCGAGCATGGGAGCCAAAGTGCCGCAGGACTTTTGCAGAGGTTCCCTAACGCCCGATGAAGGCGTCAGGGCAACCAGAAGTCAGCCCCCTCCCCGAGGTCAACGCTCAACCCTTCTTCGGCGCTGCCCCACCCGGCTGCGCCTGGCCATTCTGGGCATCCAGAATCTGCTTCAGCTGTTCGGGCGAGATGGCGCCCGGCACCCGGTTGCCGTCCGGGAAGAACAGCGTGGGCGTGCCGGTGACATTGAGCTTGCGCCCCAGGGCCACCACGTCCTGAATGGGCGTCTTGCAGTCGCCGGCGTTGTCCGGCTCGGTGCCGGCGGTCATCATGTCGTTCCAGGCCGTGGCCGGATCCTTCGCGCACCAGGCCTTCTGCGACTTGGTCAGCGACGATGGCGCCAGAATCGGGTAGGTGAAGGTGTAGATGGTCAGGTTGTCGATGCCGGCCAGCGTCTGGCGCATGCGGCGGCAGTAGGAGCAGTTCGGATCTTCGAAGATGGCCAACACCCGCTCGCCCTTGCCGTGTACCTGCTTGATGGCCTTGTCCAGCGGCAGATCCTTCGTGAAATCGATGCGCGACAGCTCCATCTGGCGCTCGTTGGTGAGATTGCGCCGGTTCTCGACATCCAGCAGCTGGGCGTCGGCCAGCACGTAGCGGCCGCCCGCGTCGGCATAGACCACGTTGGAGCCCACCCGCACCTCGTACAGGCCGTCGATGGGCGTGGTGCGGATTTCTTCCACCTTCATGCCGGCATTGGCCGCCATCAGCTGCTGCATGCCCTTCAGGATGGCGGCCTCGACCGCGGCACTGACACCGGGGCCGGCAATCTTGCCGGCCGGTTTTTCGGCCGATGCTTTCTTCACCGCATCGGTCAACCCCTCTGACGGTGCTGCCCCCTGGGACGGTGCTGCCCCTGGCGTGGTGGCTGCAGCCAGCTCACCGGCCGGCTCCGCAGCGGCCAGGGGGGAAACCATCGACGCAGCCATCAGGCTGGCAGCCAGCAGACGAGCCAGCGAGCGACGCGGGGAGAAGTGGGGGTTGGTCATGTAGAAGGTCTTCCTGAAAGAGTCTGAAGGATCATTCGAACGAAACCGGGGCGCGCCCTCCGGCGGCCAGAACAGAACCCGGCGAACGGGTGAAATCATCGAAGCCGCAAATATCTCCGATGGCGACGATGACCTGAAACCGGATTCAGCGCAAACCAGGCGAAGTCAACGAATGGCTCGCTGGATGAGTTGACGCGACAGCCACCCCGACGCCCCGACGGCCTGCCAGCCCAGATTGCGCAGGGTGGCCAGCGGCGGCGGCAGGGCCGGACCGAACACATGATGCAGACCGGTCATCAGCATCTGCATGCTGCTCACCGGCTCACGCCGTGTCCGTTCGTAGCGGCGCAGCGCCTGCCATGTGGGCAACCCGTGATACCACCCGGCAGGCTCGCCGGACACACCGGTTGCACGGGACGCGGCAGACATGCGGGAACCGGCAGACGTACGGGACGCCCCCGAAGCACGGGATGCGCCGGGCGTGCGGAATGCCGCCGGCGTACCCCGGACCGGCGCCACCGCCGGCTGCGCCAGCACGTCGGCCAGCACCTGCACGTCACCAAAACCCAGATTCATGCCCTGTCCGGCCATGGGGTGCACCACGTGAGCTGCATCGCCGATCATGACAAAGCCTGGCGCGATCACGCGCGGGCAGCTGACGGAACGCAGCGGGAAGCAGGCAGCCGGCGTGATGCATTGCAGCTCGCCCAACGCCCCGCGTGACTGGCGTGCCACCTGGGCAGCCAGTTCGTCGCCGGACATGGCCGCCAGCGACTGCGCCCATTCCACCGGCGCCGACCACACCAGACTCACCCGCCCCTGCCCGGCCGGCCGGCCGATGGCCGGCAACGGCAGCAGCGCCATCACGCCCAGATCGGCATCGAACCACTGCCAGGCGGCATCCCGCGTGGGCAGGCTGCTGTTGAAATTGGCCACCACGGCGATCTGGCCGTAATCGTAGGTGCGGCTTTCCAGCCCCGCCATGTCGCGCAGCGCCGAGCGCGCACCATCGGCCGCCACCACCAGGCCGGCCTCCCAGACCTCGCCGTGGTCGAGCGTCAGGCGGGCAGGCTGCCCCTCGGCCAGCGACAGGGCCGACACCGTGCCCTGTACGCGCTGCAGGCGCAGCGTCCGGCCGGCGTCGGCCGCCACCAGGTCCAGCGCAGCCTGAAGGTGACGCCCTTCCACGATGCAGGCAAGCCGTTCGATCTGGCCCTGCCAGGCATCGAGCCGCAGGCTTTCCTGCACATCGCCACCATCCTGGTCATGATAGAGGCGCATGTCGTACACGGGGGCTACCCGGTCCATGTCCATGGCAGACCAGACACCCAGCCCGTCCAGCAGCCGGATGCTGGCCGGCGACAGGGCAAAGACACGGCTGTCCCAGTCGTCGGGATCCCCCCCCGGCGCCACACCGGACACACCGCCCGGCCGCACCGCCGCCGGCCGGGGATCGACCAGCACCACCTGCCTGCCGGCGCGCGCAAAGGCCAGCGCCGCGGCCACACCCACACTGCCCGCCCCTACGACGGCCACATCACATGTATTCATGCGGGCAGTATACGGGAGGCCGCCCTGGCTGGCTGCGCCGGCGGGTGGATTTCTGTAACGGGAGCGGTACGCGCATGGCAACGGGTTCGTCCTGCGAACCACTGCGGGCAGTCGTGTGCCGCGGCCAGCGCATGAATGGCAGCAGGCGCTTGACGGACGGAAAATTCCGTCTATAATCGCGTTCTCTTGAGTAACCGGTGTGCGCTGGAAGCTCCCTGGCCAAGTAGCTCAGTTGGTAGAGCAGAGGACTGAAAATCCTTGTGTCGGTGGTTCGATTCCGCCCTTGGCCACCAGATTCAAACGCCCGAACGGCTCCGTTCCCTTCGGGCGTTTTTGTGTCCAGCGCATGTGTGTACGCCCAGCGTGTGTGTTTGCGGCCCCATTCCAGACCACGCAGGCGCACAGGCTCCCCAGACCATGCCGCTGCGAACGGCTTCCGGCACGATCCCCGGTACCCGCCGCCCCCCCACCCCCAAGCGGTGCCAGCACCAGCATTGACAATCCCCCGGCCTGCCACCCGCCAACCCCGGGGCTGCCACGCCACACGCCCCCCTTCTTTCTCTGCTTCCATTCCGCTTCTCTCCGCTTCCGCCCCTGTTTCTCCCCTGTTCCTGCCCCGTGTCTGGCCTGCATCGCCCCCTGCATGTGACCCGCTTCTGGCCTGCCCTTCCCCCGTTTTCCCGGCACCTGTTTTTGGCTATTTTTTGCGCCACTCCACCCTTCCGTGGCCCCCCAGTGAACAAGAATTGATATTGATCAAACTCAATTGATCCACATCAATTTTTACAACGCGGCCGCTGATTATCCTTCCGAATGACAGGTGTTTCCCGGACGCAGGCCCGCCCCCGAAAAGAGGAGGCGGCCTCTTTCGGGCATGCCGCATGGTGCGGCGCAAAACATCCGGCAACAGGGCAGACCATAGGAGAAGAACATGAGCCTGAAAGCCCAGGACCCTCACATCGAGAAGGAACCGGCAGGCATTGGCCGGCGGCGTTTTCTGAATGCGGCTGCTGCACTGGGCATCGGCTCGGTGACCCTGGCCGGCTGCAAGGAAGAGAGCAAGCCCGCCCAGGGTGGCGCGGCCGCAGGTGGTGCCGCACCGGCCCATGGCGCCGAGGCCCCGCACCAGGGTGGTGCCGGCCCCGTGCACATCCCGCCCGGACAGCTCGACACCCACTACGGCCTGTGGAGTTCCGGCCACACCGGTGACGCCCGCGTGATCGGCATCCCCTCGGGCCGCGAACTGCTGCGCATGCCCTGCTTCGTGCCCGACCCACTGACCGGCTGGGGCATCACCAACGAATCCAAGGCCGTGATGGGTACCAAACCCGACGGCACGCTGGAATATGTCGTGGGCGACACCCACCACATGCAGGCTTCCTACAAGGACGGCATCTACGACGGCAAGTACTGCTGGATCAACGACAAGATCAACGCCCGCATCGCCCGCTTCCGTCTGGACTACTTCGTCTGCGACAAGATCACCAAGCTGCCGAACGTGCAGGGCTTCCACGGCATCTTCCCGGACAAGCGCGACCCGGTCGACCCGGCCATCAACTACACCACGCGGGTGTTCTGCGGCCAGGAATTCCGCATCCCCATGCCCAACCACGGCAAGGATCTGGAAGACACCGAAAAATACGGCGCCCTCTTCACCTGCGTGGATGCCCTCACGATGGACGTGAAGTGGCAGGCCCGCATCAACGGCAACTGCGACCTGGTCGCCACGTCGTTCGATGGCAAGCTGGCTGCCACCAACCAGTACAACCTCGAAGAAGCCGACTTCTACGCCGAGATGATGTCACGCGAGCGTGACGCCTGCCTGTTCTTCCACGTGGCCCGCATCGAACAGGCCATCAAGGACGGCAAGTTCACCCACATCGGCGACTCCAAGGTGCCCGTGGTCGACTGCCGCGTCGAGAACAACAAGGATCCGAAGAGCGCCATGGTCGTGCGCGTGTCCGTGCCGAAGAACCCGCACGGCGTGAACGCCTCGCCGGACGGCAAGTACTTCGTGTGCTCGGGCAAACTGTCGCCCACCTGCACCGTCATCGACCTGCAGAAGGTGCTGGACTGGTTCGACGGCAAGCTGGACGATCCGGACAAATCCATCGTGGCCGAGCCCGAAGTGGGCCTGGGGCCGCTGCACACCACCTTCGACGGCCGTGGCAACGCCTACACCACGCTGTTCCTCGACAGCCAGGTCTGCAAGTGGAACATCGAGAAGGCCATCAAGAAATACGCCGGTGACAAGACGGTCAACCCGATCGTCCACAAGATCGACGTGATGTACCAGCCGGGCCACATCAACGCCACCTGCGCCGAAACGAAGGCCGCCGATGGCATCTGGATGGCCGTGGGCAACAAGTTCTCGAAAGACCGCTTCCTGCCGGTTGGCCCGCTGCACCCCGAGAACGACCAGCTGCTCGACATCACCGGTGAGCAGATGATCCTCGCGCACGACAACGCCGTGCGTCCGGAGCCGCACGACTTCGTCATCCTGCCGCGTGACTGGCTGCACCCGAAACAGGTCTACAACCTCGACGACTTCCCGCTGGCCACCAAGAGCCAGGCCGACACCGGCGTCACCCGCAATGGCAAGAAGGTCACGGTGCGCATCACCTCGGTGGCGCCGGCCTACGAGCCGACCGAGTTCAACGTGAAGGTGGGCGACGAAGTGACGCTCATCCTCACCAACCTCGACAAGGTGGAAGACCTGACCCACGGCTTCGCGATTCCGGAGTACAACATCCAGTTCATCGTGAACCCGCAGGAAACCAAGTCGGTGACCTTCAAAATCGACAAACCGGGCGTTTTCTGGTATTACTGCACCAACTTCTGCCATGCGCTGCACCTTGAAATGCGCGGCCGCATGATTGTCGAACCCTGATTGAAGTACCAGTGAATGGCCGGGACGTCGTACTGTAACAACAGTCACGGCGCCCGGCCATTTTTTTTGATGATGTCGTTAAACCGGATTACAGCTAAACATGAAATGGACCTCTTTTGGGAGGGGGCTGTTGGCTGCTGCCGTCTGTGGCCTGCTGTCCCTGAATGTCTGGGCCAAACCCCATGCAGCGGGAGCGGGGGGCTCCCAGGCGTACGAAGCACAACTGCCGGCCGGACTGGAGACGGCCACCGACATGTGTGCCCTGCTGCCCTGCAAGGACGTATTTCCCGGGGCTACCTCGTTTTCCGAACGCAAGGGGCAACCCCCGTATGTGGAAGCCCTGGGCGGTCCGAAGGGCAAGGACGTGCTGGGCTATGTCATGCTGTCCACCGACATCACCGACACGCCGGCCTATTCCGGCAAACCTGTCGTCACCCTGATCGGGATGGACAAGGAAGGCAAGTTCGTGGGCGTCAAGGTGCTCAAGCACTCCGAACCCATCCTGCTGCTGGGCATTCCTGAATCCGCCCTGCTCAAGTTCAACGACCAATATCTCGGTCGCTCCGTCAAGGACACCATCGAGGTGGGCCAGTCCCGCCCCGAAGATGGCGTGATCGGCGTGGATGCCATTTCGGGCGCCACCGTCACCGTCGTCGCACAGAACCAGGTCATCATGACCTCCGGGGCCGCCGTGGCCCGGCAGGTGGGCATCATCAAGCCCATCGTGCGCAAGCCGGTCGAATACGTGCAGCCCAAACCCGATGCCCCCCTGCCCGACTGGGACACCCTGGTCAAGCAGGGCGCGGTGCAGAAGCTGGTGGTGCAGCCCCAGCAGGTCGGTCTGGACCGTACCGGGTCGCCCTTCATCGAACTGTGGTTCGGTTCGCTCAACTCCCCCATCATCGGCCCGGCCATTCTGGGCAAATCCACCTGGGAGTACCTGCACAGCGAGCTGAAGGAGGGCGAGAACGCCATCTTCATCATCCGCACCGACGGCAAGGAATCCTTCAAGGGCTCGGGCTTCGTGCGCGGCGGCATCTATGACCGCATCCAGGTGCACCAGGATGGCGACTCCTTCACCTTCCGCGACACCGACGTCCGCAATCTCTACAGCCTGGCCGCGAAGGGCGCGCCCCAGTACAGCGAATCGGGCATCTTCATCATCCGCTCGCGGGCGTTTTCCGCGGCCTACCCGTGGAAGCTGAGCTTCCTCAGCAACAAGATCGACCGCAACACCGGTTCCAAGGTCTTCACCTCCTTCGAGAGCGAGTACTGGACCCCGGCCCAGTACATGGTCGGCGGCCGCCCCGAAGTGCACCGGCCCGACCCCAGCTGGCTCAAGATCTGGAAAGCCAAGTGGTGGCAGCTGATCATCTTCGGCCTGATGCTCACCACCATCGCCGTGGTCTACGCCTACCGCGAGACGCTCACCCGCATGTCGTCGCGCAAGAACAAGTGGCCGGTCAATGGCTTCAAGTACCCGTTCTGGGCCATCTTCGTGGTCTGGGTGGGCTTTGGCCTGCTGGCACAGCCGTCGGTCACGCAGGTACTGACCTGGTTCCACTCCATCCTCTTCAAGTGGGAGTGGACACTGTTCCTCAGCGATCCGTTCCTGTTCCTCTTCTGGATCTTCATCTTCATCACCGTGTTCGTGTTCGGCCGGGGCCTGTTCTGCGGCTGGGCCTGCCCGTTCGGCTCGCTGCAGGAGGGGCTGCACGTCATCGGTGAAAAGATCGGCCTGAAGAAATACCAGTTCCTGCTGCCGCCCAAATGGCACCACAAGCTCAAATGGGTCAAGTACGGCGTCTTCTTCGTGCTGCTGGTGGTGTCGCTGTTCTCGATGGTCGATGCCGAGAAACTGGCCGAGGTCGAACCGTTCAAGACCACCTTCCTGGTGGGCATCACCAACCGGCCGTGGCCGTACGGCGCCTTCGTGCTGGTCATTCTGGGCCTGGCCGTGTTCACCGAGCGGCCGTACTGCAAGTACATCTGCCCGCTGGGCGCCTCGCTGGCCATGCCCAGCACGTTCCGCTGGTTCGGCCTCAAGCGCAAGCCCGACTGCAACAAGTGCAAGGCCTGCGCCAAGGACTGCGGTTCCCTGGCCATCAACGAGGACGGCCAGATCGACCACCGCGAGTGCCTGCACTGCCTGGACTGTCTGATCCTCTACACGGACGCCAATGCCTGCCCGCCGCTGGCGAAGGAACGCAAGGTGCGTGAACGTGCCGGCGTGAAGATGACCCCCATCGGCAAGGACGGCTACTTCATCCCCATCGTGCCGACCGACCTGACCCCGGCCCAGCAACCCGTCAAGGGCGTGGATCCGCGCTGGCCGAGCACGCGCGTGCACCCGCGGGTGGAAACGCTCACCGGCCCACGCCGCCTGTGGGGCGAACTGCTCGATCACCTCTGGCCGTTCACCCGCGAAAGCTGGAAGGCCAACCACCTGCTGGTGGCCGTGGCTGCCGCGCTGGGCGTGGGCACCACGCTGGTGTGGATCCTGGCCGCCCAGGGCAGCGCCTCGCCCATCAACGTCATCGGTGCGTGGTTTGGCTGGAGCGTGCTGGAAGTGCTGGTGCGCCTGCAGGGCAAGCGTTACGTGAAGGATGGCGTCTGGTGGGGCAAAACCTACCGGCAGGCCAACATCATGGACATGCTGGCCTACGTGGGCTTCAAGAACCTGCTGATCGGGGCCGCGTTCTTCTGGATCCTGACGCAGATGGGGATGTTCGCCTTCTGACGCCCTGAAAACCCTGCGGTAAACGCCCGCCCCCAGGCGGGCGTTCATTTACATTGAATTAACTCCCGTATCATTACCCCGGTGCCATCCGGCAAGCCCGCGCCTTCCATCCGCTGCGAAAGGCGGGCTCCCCGCCGGTAACCGACCCTTTTTTGAACGACAGTCTGCCTCCTGCCATGCCCGCATCCGATCGTGCCTCCATGACGCCCCTGCATCGCCTGCAGCATGGCTTGCCCGCCCGCACCGGGCATGCCCGGCAGGGTAGCCGCAATCCGGCCACGGTCCTGCCGCAGGCCCCTGCCGTACCGCATGCACGGCTGGCACGGAAAGGCGCCCTGCTGCTGGCCGCCCTGCTGATGGGCAGTGCTGCTCACGCAGCCGTCATCACCGTGCATCCGGGCGAGAAGGTGCAGGACGCCATCAACCGCGCCAGCAACGGCGACGAGATCCGCATCGAGCGCGGCCGCTATGTGGAAAACCTGAAGGTGGACCGTACCGTCACCCTGAAGGGCATCGACCTGCCCACCATCGACGGCAGCAACAAGGGCGACACCATCCGCGTCACCGCCGAGGATGTGGTCATCGAGGGGCTCAAGGTCATCAACTCCGGCGACAGCCTGCTGAACCAGAACGCCGGCATCTACATCCAGCCCGGTGCGCACCGTGCCATCGTGCGCAACTGCTACCTCAGCTACAACCTGTTCGGCCTCTGGATCGAAAAAGCCAACGACGTGCAGGTGCTCAGCAACAACATCACCGGCAAGCGCGACTACGACAGCCCCAAGCGTGGCAACGGCGTGGAACTCTACAACACCAAGGGTGCCCGCATCATCGACAACGAGATCAGCTTCGTGCGCGATGCCCTCTACATCGACGTGTCGCACCACGCCATCTTCCAGAAAAACCGCCTGCACCACAGCCGGTACGGCACACACTACATGAATTCCTACTACAACCTGTGGGAAGACAACGACACCTGGAACAACCGCGGCGGGCTGGCGCTGATGGAAGTGCGCGACCAGACCATCCGCAACAACCGCGCCTGGCACAATACCGACCACGGCATCATGCTGCGCACACTGCAGGACGCCACCGTCGAGAACAACTGGGTGATCGACAATGGCCGCGGCCTCTTCGTGTACGACGTGGAATACACCAACCTGCTGGGCAACGTGGTGGCCAGCAACCGCACCGGCGTGCACCTGTCGGGCTCGGTCCGCAACAAGGTGGACGGCAACGACTTCGTCGGCAACCAGCTGCAGATCAAGTACGCCGGCACCCGCGACCACGAATGGGGCGGCGAGAAGGGCAACTACTGGTCCAACTACCGGGGCTGGGACCGCAATGGCGATGGCCGCGGCGACATTCCCTACGAGGCCAACGACATGGTGGACCGCCTCACCTGGCGCTACCCCGGCACACGCCTGCTGATGGGCAGCCCGGCCGTGCAGGCCCTGCGCATGGTGGGCCAGCAGTTCCCCATTCTCCGCGTGCCCAGCATCGTCGAGAAGCACCCGCGCATGCAGCCCCAGCCCGTCAACTGGGTGGACTGGTATACCGGCACCCTCAACTCCCTCTACAACGCCCCGGAGAATCTCCGCCGTGAGCACTGAGCACGCCCCCCACAAGCCCGCCGAGGCCATCATTCGCCTGCAGGGCGTCTGCCGTCACTTCGGACCATTCACCGCCGTCGACAACGTCTCGCTCGACATCCGGCGTGGCGAGGTGTTCGGCCTGATCGGTCACAACGGCGCCGGCAAGAGCACCCTCTTCAAGATCATGCTCGGGCTGCTCGCCCCCAGCAGCGGCCACATCCAGATTGCCGGCGAAACCGTCGGCCAGGCCGGCGCCCTGCAGGTCCGTCGCCGCATCGGCTACCTGCCCGAGAACGTCGCCCTCTGGGACAACCTCAGCGGCCTCGAAACCCTCCAGTTCTTCGCCCGCCTCAAGGGACTGGACACCGGCAACTGCCAGGCCCTGCTCGACAAGGTGGGCCTGTCGCACGCCGGCAGCCGGCCGGTGCGGGCCTACTCCAAGGGCATGCGCCAGCGGCTGGGCTTTGCCCAGGCCCTGCAGGGCGAGCCGCAGGTGCTGTTCCTCGACGAGCCCACCACGGGCCTGGACCCACGCGCCATCCACTTCTTCTGGGACACCCTGGCCGAGCTGCGTGACCGCGGCCTGACCATCGTGCTCACCTCGCACATCCTGGCCGAGCTGCAGAACCGGGTCGATCGCGTGGCCGTGATGGCCAACGGCCGCATCCAGGCACTGGGCACCATGGCCGAACTGCGGGCCGACTTCGATCTGCCGCTGCAGTTCGAACTGCAGCTCACCCCGGGCACCGCCCCCGCCACCATCACCCGCTGGCTGCAGGCCCTGCCCGACGGCCTCGATGCCCTGCCCGCCCGCGAACACGCCCGCAGCGGCACCGTCGTCATCGACGTACCACGCCACCACAAGATGCGCCTGCTGCAGCACCTGATGGCCGCCCGCGAGCACGTGGCCGACCTGCAGATCCAGGAGCCCTCGCTGGAAGACATGTTCTTTGCCACCAATGAAACCAGCCAGGCCGGCAACGGCCAGACATCCCACGGAGAAAACGCATGATCCAGCTCAGTCAGGTCGGCACCCTGGCCGCCAAGGAATTCCGCGACCGGCTGCGCAACCGCTGGGTATTGGCGGTAGCGCTGGTCTTTGCCGTGTTCTCGATCGTCATCGCCTACGCCGGCGGCGCCCAGCAGGGTACCGTGGGCCTGCGCTCGCTCGAATTCACCATCACCAGCCTGGTCAGCCTGGTCATCTACCTCGTGCCCCTCATTGCCCTGCTGCTGGGCTTCGACGCCATCGTCGGCGAACGCGAACGGGGCTCGCTCGACCTGCTGCTGGCCTACCCGATCAGCCGTGGCGAACTGCTGCTGGGCAAGTACCTGGGCCTGGCCATGGCGCTGGCACTCGCCATGCTGGCCGGTCTGGCCGCCGTGGGCGTCATGCTGGTCTGGCAGTTTGGCCAGCCGGCCCTGTTCCACTACGCCGGCTTCGTGCTCAGTGCCCTGCTGATGGGGCTGTCGTTCCTCAGCCTGGCCGTCCTGGTCTCGGTCATCGCCCGTGACCGCACCCGGGCATCGGGCGCTGCCATCGTCCTGTGGTTCCTGTTCGTGCTGGTGTTCGACCTGGTGCTGCTGGGCGTGCTGGTGGCCACCGCCGGGCATTATGGTGGCGAAGCCTTCCCCTGGCTGCTTCTCCTCAATCCCACCGATGTCTTCCGCATCCTGAACGTCTTCTCGACCGAAGATGTGCGCAGTGCCTATGGCCTGGTCAACATGATTCCGCCCCTGCTCACCAACGTCGGTGTGCTAACCGGCGTCATGCTGGCCTGGATTGCCATCCCCCTCGCCTTTGCCAACTGGAGATTCCGACCATGAGCAAGACCCCCATGCGCCTTCGCTGCCGCTGCTGCGGCGCCGAATCCCACAGCGACATCCGGCACGACCGCCGCCAGCTGATGGCGGGGCTGATGGCCCTGGCCGCCCTGCCCGTGCTGGCTGCCTGCGACAGGAAGGAAGAACAGAGCAACACCAGCATCAAGCCGGTCGAGATCAGCGAGGGCACCGCCTGCGAACTGGACGGCATGCTGCTGTCGGAATACCCCGGACCCAAGGGGCAGATCCACTTTGCCAACACCCCGGAACCGGCCTTCTATTGCGACACCATGGAAGTGCTCAACACCCTGCTGCACCCCGAGGAAGTCCGCAAGATCGAAGCCGTCTACGTGCAGGACGTGGGCAAGGGCAAGGCCGACTGGGACAAACCCGTGGGCCACTGGATCGACGCCCGCACCGCCTTCTACGTCGTGGGCAGCAAGCGTGAAGGCTCGATGGGCCCCACGCTGGGCTCCTTCAGCACCCGCGAAGACGCCGAAGATTTCGCGAAGGAATACGGCGGCAAGGTCTACGCCATGAAGGAGATCACCCCCGAAATGGTGGACCTGCGCGGCGGCGCCCACATGGACCACAGCATGTAAGCGCCCGGGATTCTCTGCAGAAATCCGCAAGCGCCCCGTCGCTGCAGCCTGAAAAAAAATGCCTCCCCATCCATGAAAAAACCCGTCGTCGCCACCACGCGGCCGCTGTCGGCCGTACCGGCCGGCCCGCTCTGGCAGGCCCAGCCCATCTTCAACTACCGGGGACTGGGCCGCCAGGCCAACCCTGCCATCCAGGCCAGCCTGCTGCCGGCCCAGACCGTCAGCGCGGCCGATGCACGGGCCGCTGCCGAAGCCGCCGCTGCCCTGCACACGGCTGCGGATGCCACCGCCTCACTACTCGCCCGGGTTGCAGAAGACCCGACCATGACCGTCACCACACGCGAGGAAGAGCGCATCATCGCCAGCACCCTGCCAGCCGTGGGTGTGCAGGCCATGGCCGGCTTCGAGTCCGTCACCCTGCTGCTGCAGGGTGATCTGGACGTACAGACCGCCCTGCCCGTGCAGCATGGCATCACCGCCAGCGCCGGCGATGTCGTCTGGAATGGCGCCGGCAGCGGTGTGCTCACCCGCACCCTGCCCGGCCCGGTCCTGCGCGAACAGGGCGGCACCATTGAGGCCGTATCGCTCTGGATCAACCTGCCGGCCAGCGGCAAGCTGAGCGACCCGCACCTGCAGCACCTGAAAGCGGCCGACATGCCCACCATCGTCCTGCCCGACAGCGCCGGCACCCTGCGGGTGATTGCCGGCGAATGGAAGGGCGAGCTGGGCCCGGCCGAAACCGTCCAGCCCCTGCAGCTGTGGGACGTGCACGTCAAGGCCGGCCACACCGTCACCCTGCCGCTGCCACGCAAGTGGTATGCCCAGCTGGTGATGCTGACCGGCAAGATCCACATCGACTTCTGGCCCAGCTACATCCGCTCACCAGAGCTGATCCTGCTGGACGCCCTGGGCGACGGCACCACCTTCACCACCCAGGAAGACACGCACCTGCTGGTGCTGTGCGCCGAAACCCTGAACGAAACCATCGCCGGCACCGATGCGCTGGTCTTTGCCGACCAGGCACACCTGCAGGATGCCCAGGCCCGGCTGGAGGCAGGCGGGTTCGGGACGCTGGACTGAAAAGACGCTCCCTGTCGGGGGAGATTCTCCCTGCCGCTCCCGCAGCCGGGAGCCGCCGCAAAGGCCGGGTATCCCGGCCTTTGGCGTTTTCAGGGACACTGTGGTGAAGATGATCGGCCCAAAGCCTGTGTCCCTCACAGGGCAAGACTTCCCTGCATGCGGCAATCACCCCCTGCCCGCGGCACGCCCGATGATCGTGCTCACCAGTGCTGCGGCCTCCCAGTGCGGCATGTGCCCCACATCCGGCAACAGATGAATGGCCACGCTGCCTGGCACGTTCAGCGCCTGCTGCCAGGGAAGCACCGCATCTTCCCGGCCATGGACCAGCGTAACCGGCACAGGAAGTGCCGCCAGAATTTCCAGAATGGAATGAACCTGGCGGCCCGTCCCATCCACGACATCATCCACCAGCCGGTACAGCTGATCCTTCGCTGAATGAATACGCGCATGCATCGCCTTCATGTAGGCCGATGAGCTGCGGAAATGTCTGACCGTCAGCGCCGCCAGAACCCTGGCCATGGCGTCGGCATCCGGCGCTTCGATGACGCCCAGCAGAAAATCGCGATTTACTTCTTCGCCCAGACCACTGGGAGACAGCAGCACCAGCCCGGACAGCACGGGCGATAAAACCTGCAGGGATTGCATCCGGGCAGCCAGCATCGCGGCCACCAGGCCGCCAAAGGAGTGGCCCACCAGCAACACCGGAACCGGATGCTGCGCCCTGGCCCGGGCATACGCCTGCAGCGCCGCCAGCAGCGCCTGAACGGTCTCGTCTGCGTTTTCGACCTCTGCCAGGCTCCCTCCATGCCCCGGCAAATCGAATGCAAGCACCTCCAGACCAGCCCGCGCCAGATTCAGCGCAGTGGCCGACCAGACATCCACATCGCCAAACATGCCGTGCAACAGCACGACACAGGGGTACCCGCCATCTCCTGCACGACCTTTCTGCACCTGTCTTCCAGCTGCATCACCCCCGCCACCGACCGGCTCTCCGGCCGGCACAGGCTGCCAGTTTCTGGCATGAATTTCACCAAAGGGCGTAGAAAACGCCATGGACTGCATCGATGGGGATACCGTCATCCGGTCAGTCATGCGTCCCACTCCTGAACGAAACGCTGCATGAACACCAGATCCAGCCAGCGACCGAACTTGCGCCCCACCTGCGGCATCCGTCCTGTTTCCACAAAACCCAGACGGGCGTGCAGCCGCAGCGAGCCGGTGTTTTCGGCGTCTATGGCGCCGACCATCACATGCACGTCCCGGGCCTGCGCCTCGGCAAACAGCGCGTGGATCAGCGCCGTACCCAACCCCCGACCGCGCTGGTCTGCGCGCACATGCACACTGTGCTCCACGGTGTGGCGATAACCCGGCCAACTGCCGCGAAAAGGACCGAAACTGGCGTACCCCAGCACAACCGGACATGGGGCAGACAGGGCCTGACCGTCCGCCGGCACCAGAGCACCCCGCAGCGGGCCCGCCGCCCCCGAGGCACCTGCCACGCCGGATGCACCGGATGATCCGGCCTGCAATGGCAGCTCCTCCACAACCAGCACGGGAAACCCTGCAGCCTGTCGTGCCTCGAACCACGCCGTACGCTCTGCCAGATCCACCGGCGTTTCGGTATAGACCGCCGTGGATGTGGCGATCAGGTCATTGAAGATGGCAAGAATGGCTGGCAGATCTTCCTGCCGGGCCGCACGGATGCAAAACGAATCGGACATGGTGCATCACACAGGGCGAAAGCCTGCATCATACACAGACGGCCCCGCATGCCGCAGCCGCGGCGTCCCCTGCCCATCACCTGGCCAGGTCACCCCGCAGCGTCACCCCGACGATGAAGGCGCCCGCATGACATTCATACTCGCTCGTACCCCGGTATTCGTGGTCTTTGTAGTAGCTGATGAGGTTCACCACCTTGGTGGCGCCAGCCTCCCGTGCCGCCTCCTGCAGCTGCCTTACGGCCGACAGAAAGGCCCAGTGGCAGGCATCGGCATCCGACTTGCCAAAACCATTGGTACGCTTGATGGCCTTCACGTCGGCCCGGACTACACTACCGCCTCCCCGGGCAAACACCAGGGCAATGCCGGGATCGAGCAGCTCCCGGGCGGAGCCCTTCTTGCCCTCGTAGTTCAGGGCGTCGCGAATGGGCAGTATCAGTTTGGTGTCGCGCGCCTGTACCGCCGCGGAACCACACAGAACAGCCATGCCCACAACCACTGACGAGATGATTTTCTTCATGGCGCATACGCTCCCTGCCGGACTCTGTTCATTTCATGATACGGTCATCCCGGCCGCCAGATCAACCAGTGGCACAACCCTGCAACTGCGCCCACACCGCCACCCGGCCGCCTCGCCCAGCAGCCCCCCAAGAAAGTTCGCAGCCATGGACGTATTCATGACGTGACCCGTGGGGCTTGTTGCACCAGGTGCACGCCCCCCACCGCCCATGTTTCCTGTCCACCATCCGGGCGCCTGGACGTTATCTGTGGCAGACATACTGCCAGACAGGCCGCATCCCTTCGCAGCCTGCCCACGCGGTCATACCATAGCGCATGTCATGACCTCACTCCCCCCACGATATTCCCTTTGGGGGTGCAGGACAGGGTGACTGGGCCGCAGAATCCTCACTGACTTCACGGCACGGCCAACTCGGTCATGCACGCCCAAAGGGAGCCCTTTCGGGGCGCCCCGTTCTTCCGCGACCATTCCCCATTCCTCCGCGTCCATGAACGTCCCCCAGCAGATGGCGGCCTTCCGCCCCCAGATGCTCAGCTATGCCACCCGGCAGCTGGGCGATGACAGCCTGGCCGAAGATGTCGTCCAGGACGCCTACGTGGCCGCCTTCGACAAGGCGTCGGCCTTCCGCGGCGAGGCCGCCCTCAAGACCTGGGTGTTTGCCATCCTGAAGCACAAGGTGGCCGATGCCCTGCGCGGCCGCTACCGCCGACAGGCCCGCGAGGTCTCCTGTGACTTCGACGACGACCCCGATGGTGACGCCCTGGAGGTCCTGCTCTTCCGGCAGGACGGTCACTGGGAGGCAGACGGCGGCCCCGGCAACCTGGGCAACCCCGAGCAGCTGCTCACCAACCGCGAGTTCTGGCAGGTGCTGCAGCGCTGCCTGGCCGGCCTGCCGGGCATGCAGGCACAGGTATTCATGATGCGCGAGCACCTGGGCATGAGCGCCAGCGAGATCTGCACCCAGACCCAGCTGACCGCCGGCAACATCAACGTCATGCTCTACCGTGCCCGGCTGAAGCTGCAGAAATGCCTGCAGCAGAACTGGCTCGAGTCGGGAGAACGCGCATGAGCACGAAGCGCCCCGCCATGAACGGCTGCCTGCAGGCCACACGCCGGATTTCCGAAGCCCAGGAGCATGACCTTCCCCTGTGGCAGCGCCTGACGCTGCGGCTGCACCTGGCCATCTGCACCGACTGCCGGAATTTCCAGAAAAATTCGGAGGCGCTGCGCAGGATCATGCAGCACTATGCAGAGCACGATGATGCAGGCTTTCTGGCTGACTCCCCAGAGACCCCACAGGACGGCCGGCCCGAATAGCCTGTTGTATCCTGCTTCCACGCCGGGGACTCAGGGCACCATGGACAGCGGCCCCTGCCTCAGCCCCGGCAAGCATCCTCCCAACACCGCCGACCTCAACAACCTGCCTTCATGAAAAACGTACTCATCATTTCCGGCCATCCCGATCTGGCCAGTTCCATCGCCAATGCCACCATTCTGGACGAAGTGGCCAGAGCATTGCCCGAAGCAAAGATCCGCCGGCTGGACACCCTTTACCCCACCTACCAGTTCGACATCGAGGCCGAGCAGGCAGCCCTGCTGGACGCCGACGTGATCGTGCTGCAGTTCCCGTTCTCGTGGTACTCACTGCCCGGCCTGCTGAAACTCTGGCTGGACAAGGTATTCCTGCACGGTTTCTCCCATGGCTCGCACGGCAAACTGGGCGGCAAGAAGGTTCTCTTCTCCTTCACCACGGGGGCGCCCAAAGCCGTTTACGCCACCGATGGCGCCTTCAGGCACCCGGTGGAAGATTATCTCCCCCAGTTCGAAACCACCGCGCGTCTGTGCAACCTCGACTACCTGCCGCCTGTCTGGATCAACGGTGTGAGCTACACGGACCGGGGAGACGAAGCAAAAATCAACGCCCAGAAGGAAGCGGCACGCGCCCACGCTACCCGCGTGGTTGAAGCCATCAGAA
This sequence comes from Lautropia dentalis, assembly GCF_003892345.1. Lineage (GTDB taxonomy): Bacteria > Pseudomonadota > Gammaproteobacteria > Burkholderiales > Burkholderiaceae_E > Lautropia > Lautropia dentalis. Next base: position 1,172,919 of record NZ_RRUE01000002.1, on the reverse strand, counting down.
AGGCAACGGCCTGAGTCCGACATGGAAAACCGCGAAGCCCTGCAGAAGATTCTGGAGGAAGACTGCTACTACCCCAACTTCGCCACCCACGAAGTTCGCGAATTCTCCCCCAAACTGGTTTCCGAACGAATCGTCGAACTGGCTGGCAGGTAAAACGGGGCCGGATCACGATCTCTCCTGCCATCATTGAAAAGGGGCGCCCATGGGACGCCCTTTTTCCTTCCTTTCGACGGCAAAGGCCCCTCTGCAAAAGCCTGCGATTGCCTTGGACCCATGATCGGGATGAGCAGGGTTACAGCCCTTTCAGCGTCGCCGGCACCACAGCCAGCCGATCAGCGCATCCAGGCTCAGCCGGCCGCCTCCCTGAAAGAGCAGCGCCCACAGCATCACCGCAAACAGCAGCGGCAGCTTGAAATTGCCATGCCCCTCGTCGGTGATCACATAGCCCTGCCAAAGCTCTGCCAGCGAATGCCATTCCGCCGGCCAGTGCACAGCCACCGTGGCCACCCACGTCACCACCAGCAGGGCAAACGCAAAGAAGCGCGTTGCCAGCCCCAGCATCAGCGCCACACCACCCACGATCTCGAACCACATGGCCAGCTGCCAGTTCAGCTCCGCCGGCAGATGGTTGAACGGGAACGGAAAATCACTCTGGATATCGGCAAACCAGTTCTCGCCACCCCATTTTTCCAGGCCAGAATCCAGAAACTCCCAGCCGATCAGCAACCGCAGGAACAGCAGCCCTGCCCAAGGCGCCAGCACCTTCAGCCCGGGACAGATGTAATTGCAGATCACACAGTAACGCAGAATACCCCGGCAGCGGCCGCGCACTGCACAGCGGACATCCGCCAGCGTCTGCTCTGCTCGCGAGGCGCCACCCCTTCCGGCCCCCGCACCCGTGGAAAAATCGCCCGGCCTGCCTGCTTCGGCACCTGCAACGGCGGCACGAACGTCATGCTCGTGCCCTTCAGGTTTGCTCATTCACCTTCTCCTGCCCCGACTTTTTCACCAGCAGTTCCTCGCCCAGCCACTGCTGCTGCAGCGGCTGTACGCTGGACACCATATCCTGCACCGGCATGCCCCACTGGGTCGCCAGTTGCGCACAGGCGGCCTGCCAATCACACATATTGCCCTGCAACGTGGCCAGCAGCTGCGCCGCTGCCGGTGTCAGCACACTGAAACGCACCACATGCTGCCGGTTGCGATACACCGCCACAAAGGTGGTGACAGGCTGAACCTCCGCTGCCCCCGGCCCGATGGTGTGCACCGGCCACTCATAACCCGCCAGCTGCAGGCCAGCCGCCAGCGCCAACCCCTGGGGACCCACCTGAGCCGGCACATCGGGCGCCGTTTCCACGGCCAGCTCCAGCCACTCGTAATGGGCCAGATCGGCAAACCAGGGCGGCCTTGACGCCTCTTCACATGCAGGCGTCCGTTCGGGTGCGGAGCCCCGCGTGGTTGCAACAACCCGCTCGTGCCCGGGTTCAGATGCCTGCATTTCAGATGCCTGCATCTGCGAATGCCCCCGCGCCTCTTGCGCTTGCGACGACACCCGTTCTTGCGACGGCATCTGCTCCTGTCCCTGTCCCTGTCCCTGTCCCTGCTCCTGCTCCTGCGACTGTGGCTGCGACTGCGCCCCGGGATGCGACTGCAGAAAATCCACAAAGGCCCGGGGAATTTCGTGGAAGAACGGGGAATGGTGCCATGTACCCTGCGAGAAGAAACCTTCGATCAGGTCCTCCCAGCACGCGGCACTGACCGATGCACGACACAGCGGAAAGCATTGATCAATGAAGCCGCGGATATTGTTGCGCAGCAGTTCCGCATACACATCGATACGTCGTGCAGCTGTGCCTGCCGGGCGTTCCGTCTGCGTGGGCGCACGCAGATAGCCAGACCACGACTGCTGCATCCGGAGCAACCCCGGCGCATCATGGTCCACCGCCTGCGTACCTCGCGCCATCAGCGCCTTGCGACGATCCCGGCGACTCATGGCAGCACCATGTCCCGTGACTGCGCAGCATCCGGCGAGCGAAGCAGATGCTGTGCCGGGACGGCATCCGGCACCTTCGCAGCCGCAGCTGATTGCACAGCAGCCCGCCGGGCCGATGCCTCACGCTGCAGCCGGTCGATCACCCCCACTTCGTCCACCAGCTCGGCCAGCGGCGGAAAATTGAAATCGCGTTCCAGGCAGCTGGGAACATCCCGGGGCTCGAGCCCCGCATCCGACAGCCTGTCATAGGTAAAGGCCAGCAACTCCCATACGGGATCGATGACCGGCATGCCATGCGTGTCGATGATCAGGCCATCATCTTCCACATGGTGTCCCGCCACATGGATATAGCAGGTCCGCTCCAGCGGCAGCTGAACGGTATATTCATACGGATCGAAACCATGATTCTGGCTGTTCACGTACACGTTGTTCACATCCAGATGCAGCAGGCAGCCCGCTTCCTTCACCACCTCGCGAACAAAAGTGGCATCATCCATTTCGGCCCCTTCGGGGGCTGCATAGTAACTGGCATTTTCAATGCCGATCTGCTCGCCCAGAAAATCCTGCACCTGGGCAATGCGTGTGGCCACATGACGCACGGTTTCATGCGTGGCCGGCAATGGCAGCAGATCGTACAGATGCCCCTCGTGCCCACACCACGACAGATGTTCGGTATAGAGCGCAATCCGGTAGGTGCGCATGAAAGCCTTCACCTCGGCCAGCAGCTGCATGTCCAGCCCGTCACTGCCGCCCAGATTCAACGACAGCCCATGACAGGCCAGCGGCCGGAACTCGCTGATGGCAGACAGATCCCGCGAAAAGCGCCCGCCCAGCCGACTCCAGTTTTCGGGTGCCACCTCGAAAAAGGCCACCTCGCCCAGCTCGCCACGCTGCAGCCCCTGCAGCGTATCGGCCAGCAGGCTGCGACGCAGCCCCAGACCGGCACGATGCAGCCGCCGCACCTCCCTTGAACCCTGCCTGAGCGTACTCATTCCGCTTTCGCCTCCACTCATCACACCCACTTCATCACATCCACTTCATTACACCTACTTCATCTCACGCACTTCATCACATCCACCACCTCATCACACCCGCTCCATCGCCATCGACGGCAGCAAAAAGCACCCCTGCTGCCGCCGTGGCACACCACTTGGGCGTGTCATGAACGCATTCGACCATGACACGCTCTACGGCCCGCTCACTTCTTCTTGCCGCCGCACTTGCCTTCGCCGCACTTGCCCTCTTTGGACTTGCTGCCGCCCGACATGGCCTTGCCGGACGCGTCCGATGCGGACTGCTTCATCTTGCTGGCGCCGCAGGAACCCTCCTGGGCCTTGCTGCCGCCACACGAGCCTTCCATGGACTTGCCGTTGCCTTCCGAAGACATGCTGTTGCCACCGCAGCTGCCCTCCTGGCTCTTGCTGCCGCCACAGGAGCCCTCGGGGGCCTTCATGCTGGCGTCGGCCGCGGCCACCTGATAGCCCTGGGCCAGCCCCTGGGCGGCGAACACCGGCGCCGAGGCCAGCGTGGTCCCGGCAGCCACCGCGCCAGACAGAAGAGCTGCGAATTTCTTGTTCATCAAACGATCTCCAGAAAAGGAACGATCCAGCAAAGGATCTCATTGAAGGAACCTGCACGGCCCGTTGCCGCGCCGGACTGCCCACCCGGGCAGGTCTGCATCAGACGCACCTTTGGTCGCAGAGGAGCCCAAGGCATTACAGATCTGTCGGAAAATTTTTCTATCGATACGTGCCTGTCGATAGCAGAGCACGGCGCCCCCAGCATGACGAAGGTCCTGCGATGGCGCAGGGGGGTCTGCCCCCACGCCTACCCCACACACCTACCCCACACACCTACCCCACACGCCTGTACCTGTTGCCTGCCGCCCGTTGCCAGCACAATCATGCATGCAATTCCTGCTGTACACCCATACCCGCTGCATACCCACCTGTTTCATATCCATACTGACCAAAATTATTCAGACATTAATATTCACATCGTAATGACCCACCTGTTTTCAGCGGGTTTTGCACATTTTTCCCAAATGGATGCGCCTGATCGTGTATTCGACTTCACAGGGCTTGACGTTCTTGATAAAAGTCAACCAAATATCACGGCCAACCTTTTTATAATCCCTGAACGCTGCAGTCGGGTTTGGAACCAGGCATTCAGCCATGTTCCCAGCCGTGCCTTTCCTGCCTCCGGGGCTTTCTGGCTTCAGGAGGGGTATCCGGCACCTGTCCCCCGCAGCCCGCTTTACTGTTACCCTGTATCCCTGTCAGCACCCATTCATCACCGTAAGGTGCACGGGGTCTGCTCACCTTCCCAATACTGGCGAGCCCTGCAGGCGATGCATCGGGTGCAAAAACACGACCGGACCACCTTCCCGTGTGATCCGGTCACCAAATAAAACAACAATAATTATCTTCCCGGCGATTGGCGTCCGCGTTCCTTTCGGTTCGCGGACGTATTTTTTTGTGCTGCGAGAACGCTCCTGCCCTGGCCAGAGCGTTCCAGTCATGCCATGCCATCCACACGTTCCCTGGAGCGGCAAACAAAACCGGGCAAATGCAAAGTGCCCACCTGTCGATGGCAGGGTTTTGCTGGATAGTCCTGGTCAGGGGCGCCGCGCACCTTCCAGTTCGATGGTCACACGACGATCCGGTTGCAGGCATTGCACCGTGTTTTCCAGCCCCTCGCCCTGGCGTCGGCAGCCCGACGAGAAATCTTCGGTGGCGCCACGGGCCTCCACACTCATCGGGACATTCACCCCCAGACGCTGCAGCTCGTTGCGCACCGTCACGGCGCGACGCATGGACAGGCGCTCGTTGTAGGCACGGCTGCCCAGACGATCGGTATGGCCCACCAGTTTCAGACTGTCCACCCGGACGTACTGACCGTTCAGCATATCCACGAACGCCTGCAGCCGCGGCCGGTCTTCCGGCAGAATGTCGGCTGCGCCCGAACGGTCGAAGCGGAAGCGGACATCCACCTCGGCCTTCATCTGCACAGGCGCATCAGGGGCCTCCGCAGGTACCGGTTTCTGCACGGGCGCAGCCGGCTGGGCCACGCACTGTTCGGCCATTTTTCCGGCTTCTTCGGTCAGGTCTTCGGCAATCTGGATATAGGGACTGGCATGACGCCAACCGCCCTGGCGAATCTCGTTGCCCGCATGCACCAGCTCGACTTCCGCACAGGCCAGGCGCGCTGCGGCGCACTGCATGCCCGCCGTGTCGGCACGCAGCCGGTCGTGGCGCTGCCACAGGTCGTCGCGCAGGCGACGGGCATCGTTGACCAGCGGCGTTTCGCTCACATCCGGCATCTCTCCCGCCTCCAGGCGCTCGATGATGCCCTGGGCCTGCGCCAGGGCAGCCCGCGGGAAGCCGCTCCGGTCATTGCGGGTGTATTCGTGGAAGCTCACATCCAGCCAGCACTGGGCCTTGGCCAGCGCATAATTGCCGATGCGGATACCACGCTCGGCATTCAGCCTTGCAATGCGCGCCTGGGTGTCGCGATAGATGCCCTGGTCACGGGCGATTTCTGCATCTTCCCGCTGCTGAAAAGGCGTGTACGATGCGGCCGGGCCGCCATCAACCGGCCTCGCACCAGCACCAGTATCAGTACCCAGAGCAACCTCGCCATCCATCGGCATGCCAGCCTGCATCAGGCCGGTATTCTGTGATGCACTCTCCTGCACCGATGGTGACGTGGCACAGCCGCCCAGCATGAGGGACAGCAACAGGGCGACGGGCGCGCAAGGACGGCGAAGCTTCATGATGAGTCGGACGGCGAGGCTTCAGGGAAAACGGGGCATACCCCCGACCCTGCCGGCCCGTCCAGATTCCTGTGGTTGGGTTGATCTCTGCCGCTACGTTAAGACACCCACCACGCCACGCCGTACGCCCCCCGACAGATGGCGCCCGCCACCCGACACCGCAACACGTCGCGATGTGAAATCAAGACACCAGGCTTACGCCCTTCTGGAACCAGACGAACGCAGGGCGGGCACCAGGGAAGAATCCCGGTACCCGCCCTACTGCCCTGACCTGCCGCTGCAGGACCGGCCCGTCTTCAGGACCGGCCCCACCGGGGCAGCTGCATCACTTCGGTGCAACCACCGACGGGTTGATGCGGATCATGCGCGACTTCGACGGCACGCCGGCCTTGTTGAAGGCAAACACGTGGTAGAAGCCCGGAGGCGTCTGGAATTTGTTGGCCGGCAGCTCGATGTCCAGGCCGTTGCCGTTGACGCGGAACTTCACTTCCGAGTAGCGCTGGTCCATGTCGAACGAGTGCGTGACTGCGCCCGTCTTGATCAGCGTGACGCGGGAAATGTCAGCCGCGTCGGCCGTCGGGATGTGGATGGTGGAAGCCGGTTCGGCCACCATCGCCACATCACCCTCGCCCTGCAGCACCGGACGCTTGGCACGCGTACCGTCGGCATTGAACAGGTACGGCGGGTAGTAGATCTGGGCGTTCAGGTTATCGACCGGCCCCGGCTGGCCACCGCCCGAGGACAGGATGGTGGCGTCGGGCAGCAGCAGCGTGACGCTGTGGTAGAGACGCTTCTCGTTGAAGCGGGCACCCGGCGAGAACTTGCGGGTATCGGGGTTGAAGATCAGCGACTCGTAGTTGATCTCGCCCGCTTCCTGGTTGATTGGCTCTTCCACATCGTTGAGCAGGTTCTCGGTAGAACCGCCCGACACCAGCACGTTGCCATCGGCCATAATGGTGGCATTGCTCCACACGTAGGGCTTGGTCAGCGGCGGCAGGTCGATCAGCTTCGGCTTGTCACCGTTGATGTCGATCAGCGTGACCGGTGCCTGCTGGGCGCTGGGGTTGACCCCGCCGAACTGGAAGATCAGGCCCGGACGGACCATGGCAGCCGTCGAGGTGGCCTGCCAGGCACGCCAGTATTCCCAGTCTTCCGTGCCATCCTCACGGATGCGCGGGAAGTCCCAGTGGGCGCCGTGCATCTTCACCGAGCCCTTGCCGTTGTTGCCATACGGGTCGATCTCGTACATGAAGTGCGGGTCGAAACCGAAGATCTTGCCGTTGGGCGCGACGAAGTTGCGCGGGTAGTTGTTCTCGAACATGTTGCCCGTCTGGCCGTTGGGCAGCTTGTACTGCGCTTCCGTATTGATGTCCAGCGCACGGAAGGTGCCATCGGTCTTGCGCAGCTCGGGGTGACGTTCTCCGTCGGTACCGCCCTGGATATACACCTCACCGGTGGGCAGCGTGGTGGCGGTGCCGTACCAGCGCGGCAGCGTCATCTTGTTGCGGTCCAGGGACAGCGTACCGCTGACCGGGTCGAACAGGTTGACATCCTTGTTGCCCTTGTTTGTGGCGCGGCCATCCTTGAGCAGGTCACCGCCCAGGATCAGCATGCGGCCGTCCTGCAGCAGGATCTGGGCCGAGCAGAACAGGAAGGTGTCGGTCTGGCTGGGCAGCATCATGTGGGCGTCGTCACCCGTACCCAGCGTCGGATCCCACACGTCGTAGCTGAACCTGCTGCCCGGATTCTTCGTGTAGTCGGTGCCGTAGGTCAGCACGCGGCCGTCGGCCGTCAGCGCGGCGTGAATGGCCACCAGCGGCCAGTTCACGGTGGGCGACCACACACCTTTGGTTTTGTATTCGGACTGGGCGGCCGGTGTTTTGGTGGCGTTGCCGGCATCGGCCGCGGCGGGGGGCTGGGTGGTGCCATTGTTGGCGGTCGGCACTTCCGGCGTCACCGGTTTGGCCGGCGGCGTAACCGGAGGGACCACCGGGGTGGCAACCGTGCCACCATTGGCCGGCGCGGTGCCGGCACCATTGCCCGTCGTATCACCCGCGGCCGGGCGGGTATTGCCAGCATTGCCATTGCCGGCGTTGCCGCCATTCGTGTTGCCAGCCCCGTTGCTGGTGGTGTTGCCTGCACCGTTGCCGGCACTGGTCGTCGGCGTACTGGAACCCGTATTGCCGTTTGCGGAGGATCCGCTCGTGCTGCCGTTGGCCGGGGTGTTGCCCGTGCCACTGGCAGCCGTGTTGCCCGTTTTGTCGCCTGTGGCATTGCCCGGTACAGACGGCGTTGTACTTGTACCGGCAGCAGCATTGTTGCCGGCAATGCTCGTGTTGCCATCGGCCGGCTTGACGGTGTTGCCCTGGTTACCCGTGGCCGTGGGGCCAACGGCAGGTGCAGAGGAATCGCCTCCGCCACCACAGGCGGCAAGCACGGTCAGCACGGCAAGCGAGGCGAGCTTGAAGGAAGGCGTTGATACTCTCATGACGGTCAATCCCAGATGAAGGACGTACGCAGGGGCCCTGCCCGCCCGGGCGGCACCCTCTGCCACGAACAATCGCAACCCGCAGCCCGTTCACCTTCGAGGCGATGAATGGCCGTTTGTTGCGAACCAGCGGTAGCCGTCATGTTCCCCGATGTCTTTCTTTCTGACGCGGCACAATCTCACAGACTCGCCACATCGACGCGTGACATTGTTGTCCGACGAAACATTTCGTGCACCGGCCTTCATGTCAAAACATCCCAGGTGCCCGCGCTCCAGGTGATGCAGCGTTTCCGGCTCATGTACCTGCGTCCCAGGGCACTGCACCGTTCACGACTCATGGACCTGCGTCCCGGACACTGCGCCGCTCCCGGCTCATGCGCCAGCGTCCCAAACGCTGCATCACCCCCGGTTTTGCACCAACATCCCAGCGCTGCACCGATCCCGGCTCGCGCACCAGCATCCCAACGCTACACTGTCCCAGGCTCACGCACCTGCGTTCCAGGCGCTACGTCGTCTTGGACACAAGAAGCAGAAGCACGAGCCACACACGCAAAAACGCGGACCGCCCCGAAGGGAAGCCCGCGTTTTTGCGGTTGATGCGCCCGGTGGTTGATGTAGCCGCCGGTTGGTGTGACCGCCGGTTGATGCATCGGCCGGCTGGTATGCCCGACGGCTAATATGTCCGGTCGCCGATGCGTCCGGCTGCATGACGGTACGACGGCATCGCACCGTCTGCCTGCAAACAATCAGGCAGCAGCCTGCTGCTCCGGCTGGGCAGGCGTCTGGGCGCCATCCGTGGTGACAGTGCTGCCGGACTTGATTTCTGCCGTCAGGCGGTCGGACAGGCGCAGGGCCAGTGCCACCAGTGTCATGGTCGGGTTGTTGGACGACGAGGTGGTGAACACCGACGAACCGGCAATGTAGAGGTTCTCCATGTCGTGAACCTTGCAGTTGCGGTCGACCACACCGTGACGCGGGGAGTCATGCATCCGGGTGGTACCCATGTGGTGATAGGTACCCTCCATGTCGGCCGGCCAGCCTGTGTCGTTGATGCGTGGCCCGAGCTTGACCTTGGCGATGTTCTTGTCTTCCAGCTCCTTGGCCAGCAGGGAGAAGGAGGTGTCGACCGTGTCCTTGACCTGCTGCCCCAGACGCCAGTCGACCTTGGCACGGCGCATGCCGAGCGCGTCGATGTCGTCGCTCAGGGTGACGCGGCTGTTCGGATCCGGATCCGGCTCGCAGATCAGTTCCATGGCCACGTGGCGCACCAGCTTGCGGGAGCCGGTGGTGTGCGCCACCGTGTAGCCCACCGAGTCGAGCGGATGCGAGAAGATGTGCCCCAGGTCCGTACCCAGCCCCACGAACGGCGACCATTTGCCACGCACACGCTGGCGCATCCGGTACAGGGCGCGAACGATGTCGGTACCCTCACCCGCATACAGCGAGCGGAACCACATCTGGGCATCCAGAATGCCGTGTTCCTTCTGGCGTTCGAAACCGACGCGCATCTGGCCGGAAATGTCGGCACCGCTGATCTTGACCTTGTCGACGATGCAATGGAACTTGATGTCGAACAGCGGGTTGAGCCTGAACTTGTCGTTGAACTCGACCACACCGTTCAGGAAACGCGGGTGATCCTGGAAGTAGCGGCCGACCAGGTCGTGGCGGTTGCCGATGCCGGTGCTCTGCTGGCGGTTGGAGGCCAGCATCAGGCGGGCGTTTTCGATACCGCCGGAGGCCAGTACGAACACCCTGGCCTGCACGGTGAAATTGCCGCCCTTCAGGGTGCGGACCTTGACGCTCTCGACCGTGCTGCCAAAGGGGTTGCACTGGATTTCGGCAACGTTGGCCTTGAGGTAGAGCTTGAGGAACTTCGCGGCCTTGATTTCGTCGCGATAGGCCTCGCCCATTTTCAGCGGGGGGCTGAACTGGGAGATGATCTCTTCGATGTTGGCCGGGTCGAACGGATAGCTGCTGGCGTTGCGTGACTGGCCGGTGGCCGGACCATGGGTGGGTTCGCCCGCCTGGCCGACCCAGTGATCGGGGCGGTACTCGTTGGACGGTACCTGCAGGATGGCGTGGGAGCGCTCGTAGAACGGGTCGAGGTCCTTGCGGCCGATGGGCCAGCCGCTGTCCTTCACCCACGGACGGTGGTCAAAGGCGATCTGGTCCCACGGACGGCAGAAGCCGCCCCAGCAGTTGCTGCTGCCGCCCAGGAAACGGCTGCGGGTACCGTCGGCGAAATCGTACGGGATACCGACGCTGGGGCCGCGGTAAAGATCGGATGTGGCCTCGTCGCGGTGGGTACCGCCACTTTCGAGCACGACCGTATCGATGCCGGCCTTTTCGAACTCGAGGCCCATGGCGATCCCGGCAATGCCGCCGCCAACGATACAAATCTGGGTTTGGATGACAGAGCCGGAAGCTACCTCATTGGCATCGATCAGCATGGATGGTTCCCCTCTAGGGACGCGGTCACGCCTGGGCGCAGACCTTTATGGCGGAAAAGGAAAGCCCCTGCCGCCCATCTCGTGCAGGCGGGCAGGTCTCTTTCGATCAGTTGGATTTCTTGGGCGCAGTATAAGCCCCACGTTCCTGTAACGCGATGCCCGTTTTGCTTCAAAGTTTGATGTACCGCACTTTTGGGGAACAAGTTCTTACTTGACCACTGATAATGGTTGCAAAATTTTGTCAATACACCACAGATCATGAAGATAATTGTGTACGAGACCTGAGCCGCTTGTTATTTTTGCAACACTTGCGCGCCCCAGTTCGGGGCGAACCAGCCATAGGGCAGACAGACCTGCCTCACAGGCGCCCTGTACGTCCAGTGCCAGGTCATCGCCAATGTGCAGGCAGGCTGCAGGCTCGACGCCCAGGACGCGGGCGGCCTCCCGGAAGATTCGGGGGTCGGGCTTGGCTGCACCAAAGGCCGGCGCACTGATGCTGGCATGGAAGTAGCGCCCCAGCGGGGTGCGGTGGATATCGGCGTTGCCGTTGGTGATGGCGGCAATGCGGTAGCGGCTGGCCCACTGCGCCAGTACCGGTTCGACATCCGGCCAGGGCGTGACCTGCTGGCGTGCGTCGAGAAAGACGGCAAACGCGGGCTCGGCAAGGGCGGGATCTTCCCGCTGGGCCGTGAGCGTCTCGCGCAGCAGCTGGGTACGCAGCCAGCTCATGTCGTGCGCGTGTTCGGGGTAGCGTCCCTTCATGTGCAGGACACTGGGGTTGGCCGCGACGACGGCCGCCGTACCGGGTGCCCTCGGGCGCAACCACTCGACCAGCTGCCCGTTGGCGTAGGCCAGTACGGGCTCGACTGGCCAGAGGGTGTCATCGAGGTCCAGGGTAATGGCCCGGATGCCCCGATACCGGAGGCTGCCCTGTATATCCTGACCCCTGCCCTGTTCGTCCGTTCCGTTCATGCACACCTCCTCCCATGGGGCCTGCAAACCGGCGCCTGCGCAACACCCCTCTGCGGCATTCCGGCCCCTGCTGCGCCGGCATGCTGGCTTTACTTCTGGTACTGCAGCAGCAGACGTTCGTAGGCGGAGAGGATCATCTCCCACTGGAACTCGGCCTCGAAGCGCTCGCGCGATGCCTTGCGCATGCTGTCGAGACGCGTGGGATCGGCCAGGATGGCGTCGAGCTGGGCTGCAAAGCCGTCGGCACCATCGAAGAAGGCCGCGCCCGGCCCGGCCACCCAGCGGTTGAAACGGTTGTCGTGGGCGATGACGGCATTGCCGGCGCCCAGCGCCTCGACCAGCGAAGGGTTGGTCCCCCCCACCTGGTGGCCGTGCACATAGGCAGCCGAATGAAAGCGCAGTGCCTGCACCACCTTCTTGTCGTAGATGGCGCCAAGGAACATGACTTCGTCACCGGCGGCTGCCTTGACGGCCTGGTGATAGGCGTTGCCCGGCTCGTATTTTCCCAGCACGGCCAGCTTCAGGCCACGCGGCTTGCGCGAGAAGCCCTGCACGATTTCGAGCAGGGAGTTTTCGGGCTCGGCCCGGGCGATGACGCTGAGGTACCTGCCCGGCTCCAGACCCAGGGCCTCGACCGGTGCGGTGTCGGCGCTGCGGACATCTTCGGCGCCATAGGGAATGACGGTGATGCGACTGGGACTGGTGCGCTGCGACAGGTGCACCTTGATTTCGGGGTGATCGGCCACCAGGTGATTGCCCAGCCAGGCGCCGGCCCATTCGTTGAGGTAGAACCAGGCCTTCGGCCCCGTACCCCACTTGGCGCGCTGCCATTCGATGCCATCCATGTTGATGACGTTGGGCAGCCCCGACAGGCGCAGCAGCGTGCAGAAGATGGCGGTGTTGTAACCCAGGGTCAGGCAGGGCTCGCCCGCCTTCTGGGCGTGACGGGTGGCGATCCAGTCGAACTGGATGGTGCCGGCCGGGCCACCGCGGTCGATGGGGATGTTGACGCGGTGCACGCCTTCCCAGTCATCTTCGTAGATGGGACCGGTACCGTCGAGCTGGCAGTAGACGGTGACCTTCCAGCCCTTCTTCACCAGATAGAGCGCCAGGTACTCGGCAAAGGTTTCGAAGCCGCCATGGGCAGCCGGAACGCCGCGGATGCCAAGGATGCGCAGGGCAGGCGATTGGGTGGCGGCAGTGCCAGCCACGGGGGATGCGTTGCTCAAAACTTGACTCCCAGCTCTCGGTAGACGGTTTCCATGCCTTCAATATACCGCGTACGGTTGAAGTTGGCGGCAACATGTTCACGTGCCTTGCGGCCCATGTCGGCAATCTGTACATCGCTGCGCGAGAACACGTCGGCCAGCACGCCGGCCAGCGCGTCGACATCGCCGCTGGGAAAGACCCAGCCGATTTCGGGCGTGATCATTTCGGGGATGCCGCCGATGTCGGCCCCCACGACGGGCTTGCCGCTGGCAAAGGCTTCCAGCACACTCATCGGGGCATTCTCGTACCACTCGGACGGCAGGACCAGGGCACGGGCGCCACGGATCTGGTTCCAGAGGTTGTCGCCCGAACAGAAGCCCAGCCATTCGATGCTGTCGGCACCGGGCATGGCCTTGAGTTCCTCTTCCAGCGGGCCGGTTCCGGCCACGCGCAGCCTGACGCCGGCCTTGGCAGCAGCCTTTGCCAGCGTGGCCACCCCCTTTTCGGGCGCCAGCCGGCCGGCAAACAGCACGTAATCGCCCGGCTCGTAGGAGGGGGTGAAGCTGCTGGCATCGACGTAGTTGGGCACGTAGGTGACCTGCCACTCGGGCCAGCCCCATTCGATGAGCTTGTTGCGGTAGAAGTGCGAAGGGGCCACCACCCGTCCGAGGTACTTCTGCCAGGTGTTCATGGTGCGCGCCAGGCCCGATTCGAGCATGACGATGGCACTGGCACCCAGCGAGTTGCGTACGCAGCGATTTTTCAGCACATTGACCACGGAACCGGTGCGGCAGCGCTCACAGACGCCCTTGTCGTTGAGCATCTTGTAGGCCGGACAGGCGATCTTGAGGTCGTGTGCGGTAATGACCGACGGGATGCCGGCTTCGTGAAGCACGGGCAGCACCGACGGCGACAGGTGGTGGTAGATACAGTGCAGGTGCGCGATGTCGGCCGGAAAGACCTTGAGCAGCTTGCGCAGCTTGTCCTGTGCTTCGAAGGAATAGATGGCCTTGGACGCCTTGACGAGCTTGTCCTTCAGGCCATGGGCGTTGCCGAACTCCAGTTCCTCGACGAAGTATTCACTCCAGGGCGACGGCATGTTCTTCGGGTGATGCATGGACATCACGGCGGTTTCCCAGCCGAGTTCCCGGAACAGGGCGTCGTGCTCGAGATAGACGACGTCGGAACCCCCACGACGGTAGTGGTAGGAGTTGAGCGACAAGAGACGAGGAGGCGTTTTCATGAGGCCGACATTCTACGGGTGGCGATGGGGTTTCGCTGTGCAATAGTGCGCCTCCGGGCGAACACGTAACGCATGATGCCCCGGGAAGTGCCTGGATGCGAGAGAAAGCGGGCAGGACGGCGCAGGCGGGCGCCGACGGCAGGCACACTTCTGCAGCAATCGTTGCGGAACTACGACACACATCGCCGAACATTTCGGCCGTTTCCTTACAGCAAATGCCAACAAAATCAACGCGCTTACTGGAAGCCTGCGTGACAATGGCTGCAAGCCGTTCATGAAGGATCGCAAATGACGTTTCAGAACTGTTACGGTTCATGAAGCCCCCCCTCCGCAACAGCTGAACGATCGTTAGCATACTCCCCATTCTGGATCTGTCCGCTGGGACTTCCAGCCATCGTGGGCATGAACAGGAACAGGTCGGCCGCCCCGGGGGCGGCGGATCCGGCAGTCTCACCCTGATGATTCTTTGAGCAGATCCCTGCTACCGCCATGAAAACCAAGATCGCATTTGTTGTGATGTCGGCCATCCACAGCCCGGAATCGGTGGCTCAGCTGGCCCGCGCCCTGGCGCCTCACACTGTCGTGGTGCATCATGATTTCAGCCAGACGCCCGACTTTCACGTGGATGAGCCGAACGTGCGCTTCGTGCCCAGCCCGAAACGAACCGGCTGGGCCATCTGGGGCTTCTCGGAAGGGATTTTCCACGCCATCCGCTACGCATACGAGAACCTCGAGTTCGACTACCTGCAGATCCTGAGCCCGACCTGTCTGCCCATCAAGCCGGTCAGCGCCCTGGAGGCCCACGTTGCCGCCAATACCAGCGACGCCGACTTCGCCTCCATCGACATGCTGGCCGACGAGGACGCGCTGATGTCGGTGTCGTACCGCGGCTTTGCGGGTGAAGAGAGCTTCCGCCACCGCCTGCTGCGCCGCATGATGGTGATGTACTTCAACAATACGCCCGAGCGGCGCGACATCGCCGGGGTGCAGCTGCGTACCGGCGGCAACCTCGACGCAGACGGCAGGCTGCGCCCGGCCGCCCGCATCGCCCGCTTCGTCACCCGGCTGCTGGTCAACCCGGTGCTGGGCGGACACGTGTTCACGAAACGCTTCTCCCCATTCTACGGTTCGACCTGGTTCGGTGCCCGCCGGCCGGTCATCGAGTGGCTGCTCAAGCGCTTCAACGACGAAGACATCCAGTCGCACTTCCCCAAACTGTGCATCGCCGACGAATTCCTCATTCCATCGATGCTGCACCAGGCCGTGGTCGAAAAAGGCTTCCGGCAGGGGCCGTTCAATCACTGCATCGCCACCTTCATCGAGGCCAACCCGGCCTGGCTGACCGATGCCGACTTCAACCTGCTGAAGGAAACACCGGCCTTCTTCGGGCGCAAGTTCCCCGATGACATCCACACGCCGATCCGTCGCCGCGTGCTGACCGAGCTGGTCGGCCTGACTCCGGACCAGGTGGTTCCACCGGAAGAACAGGCACCGGTGCCCATGGTCGAGCGCGAGCTGGTCGCACAGGCTGCCTGATACGCACCAGCCCCGCCCCCGTCCGGATCCGCCTGCCTCATCCCCCCGTTCCTGGCCCGCCTGCTTCATCATCAGGCCAACCCGCCCGTTCTGGCCAGCCCGGGCGACATGTGCCCGGCGTGTGTTGCGGGCGCTTTCGTCCCGGCACCTCATTCGGGCGTGCAGGACGGGACGCCAGGACCGCAACGGACAGCTCAAACCGTCCGTTTCCGGCCCTGTCGGGAGGCTGCACAGGGGGCAAAAATGTACGAAAAATGCGTGACAGGCCGGTGTGCTGTCACGTATCCGAAACGAAACGGCCCAGACACGCATGTTTTGTGATGATTTCATGCGCCGGCCCGCAAAAAAAGGTGACTTTCATCAAACGCTGCGGGCATCGGTAGTATCATTGGGCCGTATCGAGTGAGAGGCATCCAGCAGATTTGTTGCAAAAAGTCAACCCCTGCTGCTTCATGCTGTCCCTTTCCTCTTTCAAAGGAACCTGCGCTCTGCTCTCCATCATCGTCATCTCCCGCAATCAGGCCAACACGATCGGCATGTGCCTGGACAGCATCCAGGTTGCCACCAAACAGAGTGGCATCGAAAACTACGAGATCGTCTTCGTCGACTCCAGGTCGACGGATGGCACGCCTGATATCGTTCGTAACCATCTGGGTCACGACGTCCGGATCGTGCGTCTGACGGGGCACACCAATGCGGCCATTGCCCGCAATGCCGGTGCTGCCGTCGCGACGGGCGACGCCTTCTTCTTCATCGATGGAGACATGGAGGTCGGGCCGGACTTTCTGAGAATTGCACTGGGCCCGGATGGTTTGCCCATTCACAATGTAACCTCCGGCCAGCTGCCCGAGAAGTTCTACAGCCCCGACGGCGAGTTCCTCACCGACGGTCCCGACCGCTACAAGGTCCGGGCCGACGGCTACCGGAGCGAGCTGGGCGGCATTTCGATGATCAGCCGCAAAGCCTTCGAGAAGGTGGGCGGCTTTGCCACCGAAATGCGCGTCAACGAGGACCAGGAACTGGGTCTGCGCCTGTGCGAGGCCGGCTACGGCATCTACGGTCTGGCCACCACCATGTCCACCCATCATACGGTGGACTACTTCCAGTGGCGCCGGCTGGGCAAGATGCTGCTCGACGGCAGCATGTGCTACCCGGGGGTGGTGTTCCGCCGTCACTGGATGCACAAGAGCTACTGGCCGCTGCTGATCTCGCACCAGCGTCCGACGGCCGTGTTCGCCCTGTCCATCCTGCTGGCCATTTTCGTGAGCCCCTGGTGGCTGCTGCTGTTCTTTGGCTACGTACTGGCCAAGAACCTGCGTCGCCCCGGCGTGAGCTTCCTGCAGGATCTGGTGGGAACCGCCACGCGCAGTTCGGGCTTCCTGCTGGGGGTGCCGTTCTTCTACCCCCGGCATGTGCCCAACAGCGAAATCCACTACACGGTGGAAGAGCCGGTGCACCACGACGAGGCGCAGAAGGCCGCGCCGGAGACAGGGGCACAGTCGCAGCAGGCTTCGGAGCAGGCCTCACAGGCCGCCAATCAGTCCGGCCAGCCAGCGGCCGAATCCCGTCCGGCAGCCTGACGCAGGGGCAGCCTGTCGAAGGCCACTGACCCGTCGCTGCGCCTCAGTGGCGCCCCCGGAAGCGATCCATCGTGATGATGGGTCGCTTTTTTGTTGACGGATGCAGAAACGCCCGGAGAACCGGGCGTTTCTGTTTGAGACGTTTGAGACGTTTGAGACGTTTGAGACGTTTGGGACGCTTGGGACGTTGGAGGCGTCGGAAGGCTTGAGGGGAGCGCCGGGGAAGGCTGTCGGCAGATCCCGGGCGGGCTGGACGCCAGCACCTCGTTCAGGCCGTCGCTGTGCGCAACTCAGGCTGATCGTACCTCGATGCTCAATCAGGGCATCGCGACAGAGGCCAGACCGATTCACACCCAGGCATCATGGCGCCGCCCAAGCCAGGGTCGTGCCTCGATCAGGTCATTTGCAGCAGCGCCCAGGCCAGGGCATACCCTGGCCATCGCGGCACGGCCCAAGCCATGCCTGATCAGGCCGTCGGGGCGCCGCCAGCGGGAGCGGCAGGCTCGGGCTCGCCACGACGGCGGCGGAGCACGGCGCTGAAGATGCGAACCTCTTCCGGCCGGGGACGCAGCACGAGGCCGAGCACGACCACATAGGCCAGCGAGGCCAGCACGATACGCCACCACCACTGCGGCATGACGCCATTCAGGTACCAGGCCATTGCCAGCCCCACGGCGCTGGCAAACGCACAGGACGCGATGTGCCCCATGTCCAGCTGATAGGGGAAGCCGGTGCGACGCAGCCAGTAGGCCACCATGACGTTGGCCACCACCAGGCCGGCGCAGTTGGCTGCCGGCAGGGCCGCAATGCCATACTCAGGCGCCAGGGCGATGCCCAGCAGCAGCGACAGGCCCAAGAACGCATTGCTGAAAACCAGGAAGCCGTAACGTTCGACCGTGTGGGAGAGGTTCTCCAGCGAGTGCCGCCAGGATTCGAGCGCCATGACCAGGCACATCAGCAGCACGAGCACGGCAGCATCGGCGCCATACTTGCCCTTGGACAGCCACAGGTAGACATCCCCGCCTCCCGCGGCGAAGAAGGTGGCGGCCAGACCGATCAGCACCAGATTGATGGTGAGTGCCGCATTGGCCACCGTTTCGGCCTCCCGGTAGGAGTTGTTGGCCGAATAGCGCGCAGCCATCACCGGACGGATCATGCCGTTGAAGAGCTGGGCCGGCAGGTAGCGCTGCAGCTGGTCGAAGATGGACTGGGCAAAGCCGAAGAGCGCCACCTGGATGGGGGCAAACTGGTTGCCGGCTACCAAACGGTTCACCATGCCGCCATAGGGCAGGATGATGAGCCCCTGGGCATAGCCCTTGATGCCGAAGTCGATCATGCGACGGGTGTTCTTCTGCAGCCATTCGCGCTGCAGCGGCACATCGGTGACATCACCGGGCCGGTTGCGGCTGGCCTGATAGACCCCCCAGCTCATGACGAAGGCACCCACGGCCTCGTTGACCACTTCGACGAGAATGAGGCTGGTCAGGTCCATGTGATGGAAGAACACCAGGCCCACCACGCCAATGAACTTGCCCACCGTGACCGCCGCGTAGGCGGTCTGCCCCCGCTTCTGTTCCAGCATGGCTTCGAGGATCTGGAACTCGGAGTTGGAGGTGGTACGGAACAGCACGACCAGCAGATAGAGCTGCAGCTGCACCAGCCAGCGGTCGAGGCTGACCCAGTTGGCCAGCCACAGCGGGAAGATGATCAGCACCACCACCGTGAGCAGGATGAGGGCCAGGCGCAGCCCCATGCTGTAGCCGATGAGCCGGCGCAGCGCCCACGAGTAGCGCAGGTTGAAGATTTCCGGCACGAACCGGGTGAGGATCTGCCCGGTACCCACGGAGGTCAGGGCGAGCAGCACCTCGGTCAGGCCCAGCAGCACCGAGTAGGCGGCAAACTCTTCCACCGGCAGGTTGCGGACGATGAGAAAGAGTGCACCGACCCCGGCGACGGAGGTCAGGGCCTTGCCCATCAGGAAGTGTTTCATGCCGGCGGCAATACGCCGGGCACTATAGGGGTTGTGATCGGCGTGTTCCGGCATGGGAGACAGGGCAGAAGCAGAAAGGGAAGGTAATCAACGGAGTGACCCGGACGGCAGGCCCGGGAAAGGATCAGGGAACCGGGACGGCGGATGCGCCGCCCCGGGACAGAACCGGCAGAGGATCAGGGCGCCTCCTTCGCGAAGGTCAGGCCGGACACCGAATTCGGGCCGACGGTATAGCGGGCCACGCCCTTGTCGTCGAAGCTCAGGCTGACGGTCTGGCGTTTGGGGCCATCGATGACCTGGCTGCTGTAGTTGTTGACCTGGGGCGTGCCACCGCTGATGCTGGCCAGGCTGGCCTTGAACTTCCTGCCGGCCAGGGCGGGCATGTTGAGGGTGATCTCGACCGCATCGCCATCACGGTTGACGGCCCAGACGCTGTAGCGGCTGCGGTCCTGGCTGGCCATGACCGTCCCCCGGGCCGAGTAGCCGCCTGCATAGCCTGAAGGATTGCCGCTGTCGACCCGGGTGGCCAGCACGTCGGGAAGCAGGGTTTCACGCAGCAGGGCGTAGGCATGCATGGGCACCGACGGGTAGTAGGCAGACTGGCCCAACGGCAGGTGGAACATCGGCCAGGGGCCGGTGGTACCGTGCAGGGCGTGCAGATCGCCGCCCTTGACCTGCGGCAGCTGGGTGGTGGTGATGATCAGGTCGGACACACCGATGGCAGCGCCCAGATCGGCCGACTGGTGCCAGTTGCCGTTCCAGGCCTCACCCTGCCCTTCGGGCCAGCGGGCATGCTCGGTGACCCAGAAGCCGATGTCCTTTTCGGGCACACCGCCCGTCTTTGCGTCGGCCGCAGACTGGCAGAGATGGTCGATGCGGTTGGTGACCGGCGGGCCGTCAGGCTCGCCATCGTAGTAGAGATGCTGGGCATACTCGCTGACGCCATCGTCCTTCAGGCCCTTTGCCACGGCGACGTTGTACTGCGAGGCGTTGATACCACGGTCGGCCTGGGCGTCGAAGTCGGCCATCATGGCCACGAAACGCGCCTTTGGATCGACCTTGCGCACGGATTCCATCACGGCCCGGGCACGGCCCACGTACAGGTCGGGAATCCACTTCTCCTCGAAGCGGTCCAGCTCGTTGCCCAGCTCCCAGCGCAGCACGGGCACCTTGCGGTCGAAGATGTGCTTCGTGAGTTCGCCAGCCTCGCGGGCCATGACCTCCTGCGACACCAGCTTGTCGATGTCGCCCTTCATGTTGAGCACGTACCAGACCTGGCCGCCGGTCTGGTGGACGAAGTCGAGGTATTCATCGACCCCGAACTCGATGCGGGGCAGCTCCGTCCAGTCGTTGATGCGCACCGGTACCCGCTTGGCCACGGCGCCGACCGACTTGTGCCAGCGGTGATAGTTGGAGGTGGTGCCGCCCGGATAGCGGTAGGCGGCGCCGGGGAAGTGATCCTTCAGGAAGGAGACGACCTCGGGACGGACCTGCTGTTTGGCCGGATCCCACAGCGAGAGCTGGAACTCGGTGTTTTCGAGGTTGAAGCCGAAGTACTCGGGGCCGATCTGTTTGACGGCCTTGTCGGAGACGGTGAGCGAGAGACCGTCGGCGCCCTTGTTGACGGCGACGGGCTTGCAGTCGCCACCGGCGCTGGGCGCTACGGTTGACTTGCAGCCGGCAAGGGCCAGCCCGAGCGCCAGCACGAGCGGCAGCGTACGGAAGGTCTTGACATCGGGGTTGGTCATGGCTTGTGCCCACGTTCGAAGTTGGGAGGCAGTGCCCCGCACAGAGGTGCACGGCCCCGCGAAGAACACCCGCAACCCGCCCGCGCACCAGAATGGCGCCGGCAAGGGCAACGGGCACACGACAGACGCACGGCAACGGCCGACCGGCGGGCGGGCGCTCCCGCAGCCGGAATGGTGCCACGCAGGCCGGCCCCGAAACGTGAAATGGGTCACAGCGCGACAGACAGGCCAGCCGCCGGCGCCTGATTGCGCCGTGCGCGGACCGCAAGGGCGGCCGGTTCCAATTGTAAGGCGAGCGGTGCCGCTGTGCCATTTCAGGACTCGGCGTCTGTCATGGACGCATTTGCTCATGGACGCGAGACCACTCCCCGCGCGCGTCCGTCCTCTGGACGTACAGGACAAGACAGCAAGTCCGCTCGATGGTTTCAGGGCGCTGCCAACGCAGTCATGCGCGCCCCAAGAGGGTTTCGCGGGAACAAATGAGTCCATAAAACCCGCCAAAGGGAGATTTCCCTTCGATCTGACGCCGTCAGGTACCTGCACTGGCTGGCAAGCAACGCAACACGCGCGCCACGCAATACACAACCCCCAGCCGACGAACGGCGACACGAAAATTCACCAAATTGTGAAGATCCTCCCGGGTGCGGGCATGGATCACGGCCGGGGCGCGGCATTTTTCACGAAACACGCCAGAAAAGCCGGAAAAAACCTTGGCTTTTCTTTACATCTTCCGCTCTGTCTTTTGCGGTATACCGTTCATCCCGTGTTGTTTAACAACCAACTTTCCGGTCCGTAGAGTTCGCTTCGCATCACACACACACATGCAAAACACCTTGCAACACGGTCGGTCGACATCTTCCCGATGAGGCCGGTTCAGCAACACACAACAGACTCTACAGCATCATGAAAAACCGGTTGGTACATAACGATGAATCCCGTGCGCCCCGCGGCGCCCTGCTGACGCAGCCCCGTGCGCTGGTGGCCCTGTGCCTGAGCGCTGCCGTGCTGGCCGCCTGTGGTGGCAATGGCAGCGAAGGTGGCTCGACCCCCGCCCCGGGCGCCTCTGCCCAGGGTGAGAACGGCATTGCCCTGAAGGCCGTCGCCCGCGTGGAAATGACGCGTTCGCCGTCCTTCAAGGCTGATGGTGCCCAGGGCGCCTCGCACAACGGTCAGGTAGCCACCGGCTACCGCCTGGATCGCACGATGGGTACGTACCGCAACGGCCACGTGCAGCATGCCATCTGGCGCGTGAACGGGGTGGACAAGGGCTGGGGCCCGCACTACACCACCACCCAGGCCGACCTGGGCAAGACGGTGATCTACGTCGAGAAGGTGCTGGGCAATGACGGCAGCACCCGCGAATTTGCCACGCCGGGCGCCGTGGTGGTTGCCTCGGTGGGCGTGCCGGTAACGGTGCCGCAACAGCAGACGCAGAGCAAGCCGGGTTATCCGGTGGTGAACAAACAGCCACTGACCAACGTGACCACGGGCAAATCGGTGCCGGGCAAGCAGCTGGTCCGCACGATGGGCAGCTATGGCAACGGCCACGTGCTGAACGCCATCTGGAAGGTCAACGGTGAAGCCAAGGGCTGGGGACCGCACTACACGCCGACCGCCGCCGACGTGGGCAAGACCGTGGTCTACACCGAAGAGGTGCTGGGCAAGTCCGGCGACAGGGTGAACTTCACCGCCGCCCCGGTGATCATCGTGGCCTCGCTGAACGAAGCCGCCCCGGCCCCGGCTGCCGCCAAACCGACCCCGGCTCCGGCCGCGCAACCGGCCCCGACGCCGGCACCGAGCCCTGCCCTGTCGGCCAAGCCTGGCTATCCGCTGGCCGACAAAATGCCGGTGACCAATGTGACCGGCCAGTCGGTGCCGGGCAAGCAGCTGGTTCGCACGATGGGTGCCTACACCAGCGGCTACGTGCTGAACGCCATCTGGAAGGTGGACGGTGTGGCCAAGGGCTGGGGCCCGCACTACACGCCGACCACGGCCGACGTCGGCAAGAGCGTGGTGTACACCGAAGAGGTGCTGGGCAAGTCGGGCGACAAGGTGAACTTCACTGCAGCACCGATTGCCATCGTGGCAGCCGCCCAGACCGCCGCCCCGGTGGCCACGCCGGCCCCGGCCGCGAAGCCCGCCCCAACGCCGGCCCCCGCACCCGTGGCTGCCGCACCGGCTGCCAAAGGCACGGTGAACTCGGTACAGGAAATCATCAACGACATGAAACTGTACAACGAGGGTGAGCTGCGCGGTGTGGACAAGGGCATGGGCTGGGCCACCGGTCCGGGCTTCGTGGTGATGGGCAACAACCCGCGCGGTACCAACACGCCGAGCTACTGGAAGCCTGCCAACACCCAGTTCAAGAGCAACGCCACCTGGAACGCCGTGATCCCCTGGCTGGTGGTGTTCGATGGTACGGGCAACGCGGCCAGCAACACCCGCGTGCAGCTGCGCAACATCAAGCTGTACATGAAGCGCAAGTCGACCGGTCGCTGGGAAGTGATCCAGAACATGGCGGTGTCGGGTGAGGACTATCCGAAGTCGCTGCAGGGCAGTAACACGGTCAAGGCCAACATCCGCTACGAAGCCGATGGCACCCGCTCGCTGAAGCCGAACGGCAACGACCGCGTCTTCCACGGCTGGGGCAGCCCGATCAAGTTCGACGCCTGGGATGTGAAGGCCCTGCTGACCACGGTGCAGGCCCGTCTGGTGCTGGACAACCCGAACGGTACGGATGACCGCAGCCGCGCCAAATACCTGATTCACGTGGGTGCCGACTACTATCCGGAAGTGACGACGCGGGTGGGTGCCACCGCTCCGGCCTACTACTTCCCGGGTGTGGGTGTGTCGCGGGCCAAGTATGTCCGCAACGACTGGCGCGCCTTCAACTTCTCGACCATCGACGCCGGCCGGCCGGAACCGGGTGGCTCAATCTCGACGAGTGAGCTGATCAGCAACCCGCCCCCGCTGGAGTAAGCAGGGAACCGGACCTGCCGGGCAGCCTGCCAGCAGCATGGCCCTGCCCGGCGGTGAACACACGCGGAAACCTTATTGCAGTCCTGTTGTTGTGTGCGTGTGGGAGAGGGGGAGACCGGCAACGGTCTCCCCTGATCCTTTCCGGCGCATGCATCTGACCTGCGCCACACGCCCCTGGCACCACCGTGGTGCGGTGGCCATCTGGTGGCGTACCGGCCATCTCCTCCATGACGATGCCGGCACGTCTGCAAGGCAACGGGCACCCGAAGGTGCCCGTTGCGCTTTCCTGGATCTGTACGGATACCGGTGAATCAGCAGCGGCGATTTCGGCCGAATTCGTCGAGATCCAGACCGTTGGCCGGTTCGTCGTCATCGGCGAACATCGGACGGGTACGCGGTCCGGAGATATCGTCGACGAGTGGCTCCGGTCCACGCCTCCGGCCCTGGCGAGCACTCCGGCCCTGCTCGATCTCCTTCTGCAGATCGTAGACGCTCCATTCGGCATCGTCAGCGCCTTCGCTGCCCGGCTGGGCCTGCGGACCGAAGTAGCCGGTACGACGGGCACGCGGACGCGGCAACGGCTGCCCCTCTTCCGGATAGCCCGACCCCTGGCGGGTGACGTTGCCCTGGACCAGCCCTCCCGGTACACCCTGCGGCGGTGTCATCGGGCGCTGCCCCAGGTCAGGCTGCTGCCAGGGCGGTACGGCACCCGCAGAGGTCGGCCCCATTGGAGGCATCGATGACGGGCCCTCACGACCGGCTGGCGCACCGAAGGGTGACTGGCTGGCCGGATGGAGAGCCCCCGGATAGCCGGCCCCCGACACACCCGGCGCGCCAGGACCACGCATGCCCGGTGCGGACATGCCAGGCTGGACTGCCCCCGGATACGGCTGGCCGGGACGCTGTACGCCACCCGACGGCGTGTGGCCCGGTGGCGGGAAGACCGGCTGTTGCGGGTGAGCGCCGGGAACCTGCTGCGAAGGGCCGCCGGAAGGCTGCTGCCCTCCTGAACGCGGGGTGTACGGTGTCTGCGGATAGCTGTTCCGCATCTGAGCCTGAGCCTGGACTTGAGCTTGAGCCTGGGCCTGGGCCTGGGCCTGGGCCTGGGCCTGGGCCTGGGCAGGATGATCGGCCGGGGCCCCCGGCGGCGTGCGGGACCACGGTGGCGGCATGCTGCCCGGATGCGGGGTTCTCTGAGCCCCCATGGGCGGCACCGCAGCACCACCGGCCAAAGCCCCCGGCCCGACCGGACGGCCTGCGGGAGCGCCCTGCAAAGGCGGCACCGGCGAGGGTGCTCCCTGGGCAGGCGTACGGGCAGCCGGACGGCTGACCGGCCCTTTCGGGAAGGCCGACTGGGCCGACGCACCGGCAGCAGCCAGCCCGGCCATGGCCTTCGCAGCCTCGCTGGCGGCATCCGGCGCAGCGGCGGCGGGAGCGTCCGCCCGGGCTGCACCTGCCGGCGAGCCGGCAGGAACACCACCGGGGAAGGCGCTGGTCGCGCCAGCACCTGCTGTTGCACCCGCCGCTGCGGCTGCGGCGACACCGGCCCCCATACCGGAGGCAGCAGCACCCACTGCACCTGCAGCGCCTGTCCCTGCGCTCACACCTGCCGCCGGAGCCGAAGCGCCGCCGGCAGCACCATGACCGGCCGTACCCTGACCGGCAGATCTCTGACCGGCAGAGGCGGCACGCGAAGCGCCGCCCTGCACCGGCATGCCGCTGCGGGCAAAGGCCGAGGTGGCACCGGAACCGGAGGCTGCAAAGTTGGCCGAGGCCCCTGCTGCTGCAGGACCAGCGGCGGCGGGACCAGAAGCGGCGGCAGGGCCGGCAACAGTGGCTGGACCTACAACGGTGGCGGGCCCGGCGACGGTGGCCGAACCGGCCGCCGCAGCACCGGCGTTGGGATCATGCCCCAGCTGCAGGCGCTGCTTCTGCCAGGCCAGCTCCTGCGGCGACAGCACGCCCTCGGTGGGGAAGATGTCCTTCATCACACGGCCATGGCGCGGATGCGAACCGGCCGCAGCCTTGCCCGCCTGAAGCAGGTCGGCCTTCGTGGGCGACAGCGGGCCGTAACGGTAGCGCCAGGCGACCAGACCCAGCGTCAGCGACACGATGAAGGCATGGCTGACCAGCACGATGGCACTGTTGGAGTACATGGCCATCAGCAGTGTGACCGCCAGGCTGGACATGAGCATCCGGCACAGCACGCGGTCCCAGGCGGTCTGGGCCTCGTGGAAGCTGCGGGCCACGCAGCGCATGGCGCCGAAGAAGATCATGAAGTACAGGATGAACCCGACGATGCCGAAGTCCCACAGCACGGTGGAGGTGGTGAGCAGGTCGATGTACATGCCCGGGTGGGCCAGGAACATGTGCCCCGGGTCGGGCACCAGGCCGTCCACACCATAGGACGAACCGATACCGGTTCCGAACAGGGCCTTGACCGGGTTGTTCCAGGACTGCGACTCGAACCAGTACGGCACGGCCGTCAGACGGTTCACGCCGGTGGCGTAGTAGCCGCGGTTGCCGAGGTTGTATTCGAGGGTGTCGCGCAGGTTCTCGTCGAGCGACATGTTGGCGATGTCGCCGGACACCTGCACCATGAAGTAGAAATAGCCCAGGATGGCCCCGAACACAAGGGTGGCCACCACGATGCCGAGAAACGCCAGCGGCCGCTTGGCCACCAGATCGAAGTAGGCGGCAAACAGCACCACCGGCATCATGATCATAACGACCTTGGTTTCGCCCAGCCCCAGCGGGACGAGCAGGCCGATGGAGAGCAGCAGTGTCCAGAAGCCGCTGAGCAGCTTTTCGCGCCAGGCCAGGAAGACACCGAACACCACCATGACGATGATCATCGCCATGATGGAGCTGGCGCCCCCGCCGGTCATCGAGCCCTCGAAGGAGCCCACGATGATGTCGAAGGGCACGAAGCCGGGCTTGTCATAGCCCATGACGCCGGGCACCAGCACCACACGCTGGTAAAGCGTGAAGGGCAGCTGCACCAGGCCCACGCCCAGAATGAACAGCAGCCAGTGACGAACCTGCTTTTCGGTGAAGGGCACCACCGCCATCAGGAACATCACGCCCCAGAAGTGGAAGTAGCGCTTGGCACCGGCAGCGATTTCGGCCAGCGAACCGTCGGAGATGAAGCCCGACACCACCGCCAGCACGATGAACAGCAGGCTGGTGTAGATGAAGGGAGGCATCGGGCGCTGGAAGTGCTTCGTGCCCGCGACCGAATAGAGCATGGCCGCCCCGGCCATGAAGATGCCCAGCAGCGAGAACAGCCAGGAGATCTTGGCCATGCCGGGCGAGAAATAGCCCACCGGCCCGTTGATGAGGAACACCCCGATGAGGATGAGCCAGACGGCGATGGGCAGGGCGTTGAGCAGCAGCACACCGGCGATGCCGCCCAGCACCAGGGCGATGAGGATCAGGTTGCTGGTGGAGACCACCAGCCCGACCAGCGCCCCGATCCCGAGGAACAGCCCGCCGACCAGCAGCGGAGCCCAGGAGTGATTGCCGTTGAGCCGGGGCAGGCGGTTCAGGATCGAGGAGAAGGCCATGTCCGGTGCTTAGTTGCCAAGACGCAGGTTGGGCGGCGTGACCGACGGACCGGTGCCACCGATCAGGCGCTGGGCGCGGGTGGACTGAGACGGCGGCAGCACGGCCAGCACCGGGATGCCGGCAGCCTGCAGCAGGTCGTCGGCGCTGCGCAGCGGACGCTGGGCGGCTTCGAGGGTGAAGGCAGCCATCATGCCCAGAAACAGGCCGAGGAACAGGCCCACGGCCACGTTCAGCACCAGGTTCGGACGGCTGGGCAGCAGCGGCACGGTAGCCGGCGAGATGACGCTGATGTTGGACAGGCCGGCACTCATGGACACGGTGGTTTCGGTCAGGCGGCGCTCGACCAGGTCGTAGGCTTTCTGGGCGCTGGCCAGATCCTGCTGCAGGATGGCAACCTGGTCACGCTTGGAGCGCAGGGCCAGAACCTTGGCCTTCTGGGCATCGACCGCAGCCTGCAGTTCCTTCTCGCGCGACGTGTTGACGGCGTTGGCGGTACGGATACTGGACTTGACGCGGCTCACCTCGGTGTCGCGGCGGGTGCGCAGCTCCTGCACCTCGGCCTTGGCCTGCAGGTAGGCGGGGTGGTTGGAACCATACTGGGCAGAGACCTGGCCCAGCTTGGCCTCGGCACGCCCCAGGTCGGTCGTGAGGGTCTGGATCAGCTCGTTGGCGACCACTTCGGGAATGCCCATGTCACCGCCACGGCCGACCACGTTGCTGCGCGAACGGCTCTCGGACAGGGCCGACTGGACCTGCACCAGCTGCGAGGAGAGTTCCTGCAGGCGCTGGTTTTCGACGTCGATGCGCTCGTCGCTGGAGATGATGCCGCTTTCGCGCTGGAATTTGGTCAGCTTGGTCTGGGCCTCTTCGACCTTGGTCTTGTATTCCTTGACCTGGGAGGCAAAGCGTTCGGCGTATTCCTGCGCCGGCTTGGTCTTCAGGTCGAGGGCAGCAGCCTTGTAGGCCGCGGCAAAGCCGTTGGCGATATCGGCAGCCCCCTCGGCGGTCGACCATTCGACACCGATGGCGATGGTGGTACCGTCGGTGGAGGACGTGACCTTGATGGCCTTGAGCAGCACGGTGGCCAGCCAGTCGGTGATGTCGCCGCGGCCCTTGGTGGCTTTCTGCCAGTCGGCCTGGACCTGGGGATCCTGCGTGAGTTTCAGATCCTTGATGACCCGGTTGACCACCTGGCTGCTCTGGATCAGCTCGGTCTGGCTGGCCAGCATGTTGCGGATGGTCTCACGCGAGAACGCGGCGGTTCCGGAGACCTGGTCGACCGTGTTGGCATCGACGTAGACCGTGGTGGCCGCGCCGTAGCTCTTGCTCATCAGCAGGCTGCCGACGATGGCCGTCAGGGTGGTGACGGCGACGATCGAGGCGACCAGCCAGAAGCGTGACCGGAGAATTCCAAAAAGCAAGTCGAAACGCATAGGACTACCTGGAGTTGGCACGAGAGTGCCGATTGTGAAGGGGGCGACGGCTCAAGGCGGTGAGATACTGCACACGACGGGCTGTCCGGCGCGGCCAGAGACCGGTTCAGTGGGTATTTGTGCAGCAGAGCCTGCACGGCCAATGGCCACCGGGCGGCCTGAAGCGACCACACGACGGCCATTCTTGACGCTGCCTGAATCCCGTATTATCCCAGCATCCCGCCGGGTGTGGGGGCGAATGTCACATGAAGCGACAGAACGGCGGGGCTGTGCCCGCACCGGACGGGCTGGCGGGTGCCGCGATGAAGGCACCGTCGATGCAAACGCCCGACGGTCATCTGCCGATGACAGGCGACAGGTACCCGCAGACGGCACCCGTCCGGCAGCGTCCGGGCCCGACAGCCCGTGGCCGGACCAGACTGGGTATTATGGCAAGGATGGGCCAGATGGATTATGAACTTTGATGGCCCAATGATGCCTCACGTAGCCAGCACGTAATGTACATGTAAAAACCCGCCGAATGTTCGACACACCGTGGCGGGGCGCGCGATCCTGCTGCGAATGTGCACAGGCTGTGCGGTTGTGCCTCGTCGGGCCGGTTCCGGGCGTGCATGATCGCAGAATCCGGAAGCAGATCCGCCCATGCGGGGTTTTTTGCGATGCAATACCCCGCCGTGCCTGTGCCGCCAGCTGCGCGCAAGGCCAGAATCAGGGACAATCCCGGTTTCAGTGTCGGATTTTCTGCACGCACCGTTCGTTTCACCCGTTTTCATCGACCCTCTCCTGCCAACATGAACAACCCGACTGACCACGCTCCGGCTGGCTCTTCCCCGAATTACGCTGGCGGCCGCCAGGCGTCCGGCACGGCCCTCGTTCGGGACAGCGGTGGCGCCAGGCTGCCCGATTTCAATCCGGCCAACCGCAAGACCCTGATGATGGGCGGCATCCTGGTGGCCAATGGCAAGCTGCGCCAGGACCAGATCGATCTGGTGCTCAACGAGCAGCGGGTGACCAACCTGCGCTTCGGCGAGACGGCCATCCGCATGCGTCTGGTGTCACACGCCGACGTGGAAGAGGCGCTGGCCATGCAGTTCGGCTATTCGTCGTCGCGCGCCTCGGCACTGGCACTGCCGGACAAGGTGACCAGCGCGGTCAACCCCTATTCGCCGTTTGCCGAGGCGCTGCGCGGCCTGCGCAGCCAGCTGATGACGCGCTGGTTCGATTCGCCGGACCGCTCCATCCTGGCCATCACCAGCGTGGACCGGGGGGACGGCAAGAGCTTCGTCTGTGCCAACCTGGGGGTGGCCTTCTCGCAGATCGGCCAGCGTACGCTGATCATCGACGGTGACCTGCGTCACCCCACCCAGCACCTGAACTTCGGCCTGCGCAACCAGATGGGCCTGTCGGGCATTCTGAGCGGCCGCGCCGGTCTGGAAGAGGTGATGGAGTTCCCGACGCTGCCGAACCTGGCCGTGCTGCCGTCGGGTCCGCAGCCCCCGAACCCGCAGGAGCTGCTGGGCCGTGACATCTTCATGGACCTGCTGCAGACGCTGTCGGGGCACTATGACGTGATTCTGGTCGACACGCCGTCGGCACAGGAGGCGTCCGATGCCATGGTGATTGGCCAGCGCGCCGGGGCCGCCCTGATCGTGGGCCGCCGCAACAGGACGAAGGCCACCGAGATCGCCCAGCTGGCTTCCGTGATGGCCAGCTCGAACATCGCGCTGCTGGGAGCCTCGCTGAACGAGTATTGAGACCAGGTGCCGGGTCTGTTGCCCGGCCGCCCTGCCCCAGGCCGCTTTGCCCCTACCGGGCCGGGCGGCTTTTTTCATGAACCTGCGCAGGGACAGCGAGGGCCATGACACGCCCTGACATGGCCACAACACGCGCCAGAACAGGCGTCTGTCTGATTTTTGCAGCATGATGGCGCTTTAGCCTGTATATTCTGACGGTTCGCGCCGGAGATCACCGGTGCGCCCGGGATCTTTCGCCCCTGCGGTGTGTGCGTGTCACCGTGCGTGCCACGGCTTGCCCCGGGGGGTCTTTCGGCATCCATGCCCGGCTTACGGGGAATGGATGGCCGGGGCGCCCGGTGGAAGATGCCTCACCTGGACACCGCTGCCCGATGCCGACTTCCCTGCCTGCCCTTCTGCCTGTACTTGGCCTGCTGGCCACGGCGGTGGCCGCCTTTGTCATCATCCTGAAGGGGCTGGTGATTCCGGTGCTGCTGGCACTGCTGGTCTATGCCTGGAGCTGTCTGCTGGCCGACCGGATCGTGCAGGCGCACCGGCCGATGGCGCTGTCGCTGGGGTATTACCCGAACCGCTGGCCAGCGGTGCTGAGCGGGGTGACCGTGTGCATCCTGGTGATCACGGCCTTCGTGTTCCTGACGTACTGGACCATCCATCTGGCCTCGTCGAATGATCTGCGCGTGTTTCTGGTGCGCATCGAGGATTCGCTGGAGGTGCTGCGGCAGGCGCTGCCCGAGGCGGCAGCACGGCTGGTGCCCGAGAACTGGGCCGACCTGAAGGCACAGCTGTTCAACTTCGTGCGCAGCAAGGCGGCGGTACTGAGCAGCGTGGGCGGGGCGGTGGTGCACACCATCGTGCAGTCGCTGTTTGCCATTCTGGTGGGGGCGCTGGCAGCGGTATCGACCTGGCAGCCACACCGGCTGCGCTCGGACGAGCTGTTCATCGCCCGGCTGCTGGTGGTGCTGGAGCGGGTGGTGATTGCGCAGATGCGCATTGCGCTGTTCAACACGACGATGACGGCGCTCTATCTGTTCGTGCTGCTGCCGATGTTCCATGTGCAGCTGCCGTTCCGGGGGCTGCTGTGCATGTTCACGCTGCTGACCGGGGTGCTGCCGGTGCTGGGCAACCTGATGGCGAACACGGTGCTGTCGCTGATCTCGTTTGCGGTGTCGCCGTGGGTGGCAGTGGGGTCGCTGGTATTCCTGATTCTGATCCACAAGCTGGAATACGTGATCAACGCCCGGACGGTGGGTTCGAAGATCCACATGCACTCGTGGGAGATTCTGGCGGCCATGCTGACCGGCGAGTCGCTGTTCGGGGTACCGGGGCTGGTGACGGCGCCGCTGCTCTATCCGTTCTTCAAGCGCGAGATCGGGCGGATCTGGGCACAGATCAGTGCCCGCACGCCGGCGGTGCAGACACCGCATGTGGTGGTGCGGGAGGTGGCGCCGGGGCCGACGGGGGCGGACGGCGTCGCAGAAGAATAACAGCCCGGCCGGGAGCAGCGACCTGCAGCCCATGCCCCCAAACGGGGCAACAATTCCACAGCCGTCGGGTCCATTCCCCGAACTGGGTGACGGCCTGCAGCTGACTGGTGCGGAGCACAGGACAAGGATGCCCCGATGAATGTGAGAGGCTACCGCCCCGGCCCAGCCACAACTGCTGCGAATTACTGCAAACTACCACGAATTGCAGGGAATTGCCGCGATATACTGCGAATTGCCACAAAAAGTCGCCAAGGCCGGCAGAGGCAAACACAGAGCCAGCCTCCCGGGAGTGAGACCCCGCCAGGTCAGCGGCCGCGGCTGGCGTTGACCTGGGCTTCCTTCTCGAGCAGAACCTCCCAGCGCTCCATCATGTCCAGCAGCTTCGCTTCCTTGTCTTCCAGGGCGGTCTGGAACGCCTTGATGGCGTCGGGCGGCTGGCGGAAGAAGTCGGCATCGGTCATGGCCTGCTGGTCGGCGGCAATCTCGGCCTCCAGCGCCTCGATGTCGCCGGGCAGGCTCGCCAGGTCGCGCACTTCGCGGTTGCTGAGCGAGAGCTTGCCGCCCCGGGGGCGCGGGGCGCCGGCAGCTCCCGTTCCAGCACCCGCTGCACCTGCTCCTGACGTATCCGCTGCTGCGGCACCGACACCAGCTGTAACACTGGCCGAAGCGGCCGCCCCAACGGTCGAAACAGCGGCCCCTCGGGGTGAAGCCGAAGCATCACCGGCCGCACCCGATACTCCCGTACTGGCCTGCTCCCCCGTACTGGCCTGCCCTCCGGTACTGCCCTGAACACCCGCCGTGCCCTGGCTGGCCTTGCCCGCACCGTTTCGTGTTCCGCTGCCTGCACCCGGCTGGCTGTCGCGCCAGGCCTGCCAGTCGGAGTAGCCACCGACCAGTTCCAGCCAGCGGCCCTCGCCCTGGGCGACCAGCACGGAAGTGACGACGTTGTCGAGGAAGCGCCGGTCGTGGCTGACCAGCAGCAGCGTGCCCGGGTAGGACTGCAGCATGCTCTCCAGCAGGTCGATGGATTCGAGGTCGAGGTCGTTGGTGGGTTCGTCCAGCACCAGCAGGTTGGCCGGGCGGGCGAACAGCCGGGCCAGCAGCAGGCGGTTGCGCTCGCCACCCGACAGGGTACGCACGGGGGAACTGGCGCGGTTGGACGGGAACAGGAAGTCCTGCAGATAGCTGATGATGTGGCGACGATCGCCGTTGATCTCGACGTAATCGGAACCGGGGCTGACGGTGTCGGCCACGGAGCGTTCGGGATCGAGCTGTTCGCGCAGCTGGTCGAAATAGGCAATCTGCAGGTTGCTGCCCAGGCGAACGCTGCCCGCGTCGGGCGGGTATTCGCCGAGGATCAGCTTGAGCAGCGTGGACTTGCCGATGCCGTTGGGGCCGATCAGGCCGATGCGGTCACCGCGCATGATGGTGAGATCGAGGTCGCGCACCAGACACTTGCCCCCCAGGCTGATGCTGGCCTGGCGGGTTTCGCAGACCAGCTTGCCGGACCGTTCGCCGGCATCCACTTCCAGTCTGATCTGGCCGGTGCGCTCGCGGCGGGCTGCCCGGGCCTCGCGCAGGGCTTCGAGACGGCGGACGCGCCCTTCGTTGCGGGTGCGGCGGGCTTCGATGCCCTTGCGGATCCAGACCTCTTCCTGCGCCCAGAACTTGTCGAACTTGCGGTTGGCGACGGCCTCGGCTTCGAGCTGCTCGCTGCGCACACGTTCGTAGGTGGCGAAGTTGCCGGGAAAGCTGCGCAGCAGGCCCCGGTCCAGTTCGATGATGCGGGTGGCCACCTGATCGAGAAAGCGCCGGTCGTGAGTGATGATGATGGCGGCCGGACCCGTGTTGATGATGGTTTCCAGCGACTCGATGGCCTCGATGTCGAGGTGGTTGGTGGGCTCGTCGAGCAGCAGCAGGTCGGGTTCCAGCGCGAAGGCCAGGGCCAGGGCGGCGCGCTTGTTCTGGCCGCCGGACAGGCCATCGGGGCTGACGTCCGGATCGACACCGAAGCGGTCCATTTCGGCGCGCAGGCGGGTCTGCAGCGCCCAGTAGCGGCGCTCGTCGTGTTCGTCGATTAGGCTGGCGGCAGTGCCCCGGGCGATCAGGCTGTCGAACAGCGTGGGCGCTGGCGGGAGGGCCGGCTCCTGCTCGACCAGGACGATGCGCAGGCCGTCGCGAGTG
Organism: Lautropia dentalis; assembly: GCF_003892345.1. Lineage (GTDB taxonomy): Bacteria > Pseudomonadota > Gammaproteobacteria > Burkholderiales > Burkholderiaceae_E > Lautropia > Lautropia dentalis. The sequence goes on along the minus strand of NZ_RRUE01000002.1, from coordinate 1,138,534 downwards.
ACGGCACGGCCATCGTCGAGCTGCACGCGGCCGGCGATGACGTTGAGCAGGCTGGACTTGCCGGTGCCGTTGCGGCCGATCAGCCCCAGCCGTTCACCGGCGGTGAGGGTGAAGGCCGCACCATCGAGCAGCGGATGGGCACCGAACGCCAGGCCGGCGTCGATCAGGCTGAACAGGACACTCACAGAAAATTCCGGAAAAACAGGAGAGGAAACAGGGGGGCAGGCATCCGGCCGATGCCTGCACGGAAGAGACCGTCAGTCATGCGAACACACGCAATCACTGCGTGTCCGGGCCATGCCCCCATGGAAGACGCCCGCCCCGGAACACGACAGGGCTGTCGCCGACCACGCGGGCCATCAGGCGAGCCCATGGAAGATGCACGCTTCTTCGGAACACAGTCAGGACAGCAAGCTCAAACGTTCAGCAACTGTGTCAGCAGCTTCAGCCGGGCAGCGGCTGGGTGCGGGCCTCCAGCCACGCCTTTGCGGCACCGCTGACGCGCGGGGCGAGTTTTTCGCGCACCAGGGCGTGGTAGCGGTTGACCCAGGCAATTTCCTCCTGCGTCATCATCGCGGTGTCCATCAGGCGGGTGTCGATGGGGCACAGGGTGAGCGGATCGAAGTAGAGGAAGGTGCCGAAATCGGTTTCTTCGGGTTTGGCCACCGGCAGGTTGACGACCAGGTTCTCGATGCGGATGCCCCATTGGCCCGGCCGGTAGAGGCCCGGCTCGATGGAGGTGATCATGCCTTCCCGCATGGCGGCATGCGGCAGGACAGGCGCATACCAGGAGATGACCTGCGGACCTTCGTGCACGTTCAGGAAGTAGCCGACGCCGTGGCCGGTACCGTGGCCGTAGTCGCACTGGTGCTGCCACATCGGCTTGCGGCAGATGGCATCGAGCAGCGGGCCGCCGATGCCATCGGGAAAGACGGTGGTGGACAGGGCGATGTGCGCCTTCAGGACCAGGGTGTTGTCGCGTTTCTGGGCAGCGGAGGGGGTGCCGACCGGCACGACGCGGGTGATGTCGGTGGTGCCGTTCAGGTACTGGCCGCCGGAGTCGATCAGCAGCATGCCGTCACCGCGGATCTCGCTGAACTGTTCGGGGGTGGCAGAGTAATGCGGCAGCGCAGCATTGGCATTGAAGCCGCAGATGGTGCCGAAGCTGGCGGAAACGAAGTTCGGCTGGCGGGCACGGGCGGCGGTGATCAGTTCGTCGATCTGCAGCTCGTTGAGCACCTCGCCCTTCTGCAGGCGGGCCTCGAAATCGGCAAAGAATTCGCAGAGGGCGGCGCCGTCCTGCGCCATGGCTTCACGCGTGTGGGCGATGTCGGCGGCCGATTTCACGCCCTTGAACAGCGTGCTGGGATTGACGGCTTCGATGAGCTGCACGCGGGCGGTCTGCCCGGTGGCAGCCGGAGCATTCGTCGCACCTGCTGTATCTGACGCATTTGCCGCACCGGACGCACCTGACGCACCTGCCGCATTTGCTGCGGCACGGCCGGCCGTGGTGGAGCCTGCCGGCCCGCTGCCGGCTGCCGCTGCGCCCTCATCCACCGCCAGCACGGCGGCGGGCAGTTTCTGCAGCGTGCTGGCGGCTACGCGCAGCGGGTCGACCAGCAGGCTGCCGGTGAGCGCCGCCACGGCATCGGCCACCTGTTCGTAGGGGGCCAGCGCGATGCCGGCACTGCGCAGGGCGGCACGGGCCTCGTCGTTCAGGCGGGTGTCGTTGACGAAGAGCGTGGCGCTATCCGGGCCGACCAGCAGGTGGGCCAGGAACACAGGGTTGTATTCCACGTCGCTGCCGCGCAGGTTGGTGAGCCAGGCGATGTCATCCAGCGAGGAGATCAGGTGGTGCGTGGCGCCCTTTTCCTGCACGGCGGCGCGCACACGGGCCAGTTTCTGTGCGGTGGTTTCGGACACGAAGGCGGCTGGGTGCACGGCCACCGGGGCGGTGGGCATGGGGGGACGGTCGGACCAGAAGCCGTCGAGCAGGTCGGTTTCGGCCTTCAGCTGCACGCCCTTCGGTGCCAGGGCCTGCTGCAGCTGGCGCTGGGCCGTGCGCGACAGCATGTCGGGGGCCACACCGACCACGGCGCCCTCGTGCAGCGTATCGGCCAGCATGTCCACGTGAGAGCGGACCTTGCCCAGTTTCTGCAGTTCGATGCCGGTGCCGGCCAGCTGGGCCGCGGCCTGCTCCCAGTAGCGGCTGTCCACCCAGACGCCAGCCGTGGTGGCCGTAACCACCAGCGTGCCCACCGAACCGGTGAAGCCCGACACCCATTTGCGGCCATGCCAGTGTTCGGGCATGTATTCGGACATGTGGGGATCGGCCGAGGGGACGATCCAGGCGTCGTAGCCATGCTGCTTCATGGCCTGACGCAGGGCAGCCAGACGCTGGGCGGGAGTGGACAGGGAGGAAGCGGGAGTTGCAGATGCCGTCATGCCGGGTTCCTGAAGGGTGAAAGTCGATTCCGGGATGTTACCCCCTCGCGCCACAGGGGGCACCTCTGCGTGAAAAGGAGGGTGCTCTGGCCCCGGTGCGTGTCATGAACGCATTCGTCCCCGCCCCGGCCGTGTGCTGACAGGAAGCGCCACTCAGACAAGGTTGGGCGGCCGCGCAGGACAAGGCTGAACGGTGCGGTCGCATCATCACCGTGTCGCTGCAGTCTGGACGGCCACGCAGACAAGGCTGGACACCTTGCCTGACAGGACGCACCACCAGCGCACGGAATCGCCCGGACACCGTGGCTGGTGACGCCACCGGCTCCGTCAATCAGTCCACATCACGCAGCATGCGGTTGAGCACCGGCACCACCAGCAGCAGGGCCAGGCCGGTCAGCAGGCTGCCCGTCGAGAGGATCTGGTAGAAGTCGGCCATGCCTTCCTTGCTGTACCAGGCGTTGAACAGTGCACCGCCGGCGGTGAAGCCCAGCGAGATGGACAGGAAGTGCACGGCCACGGCCTGGGTACGGAACGAGGCCGGGGCGATCTTGGTGGCGAAGGACAGCGCAATGGGCGAGATCAGCAGCTCGGAAATGTTGATGATCAGCGTGACCAGCGCATACATCCACAGCGGCATCGGCTCGCCGGCCCGGGTGTAGAGCACGAAGATGTAATAGGCGGCTGCCAGCACCAGCATCGACAGCACGAACTTCATCGGTGTGCCGGGCTGGCGCTTGCCCAGCCGGGTCCAGAGCGAGGCAATGGCGCCGGAGAGGAAGATCATCCAGATGCACTGCATGGACGCACCCCAGGGTACCGGCACCTCGAAGCCGTAGACGACACGCGGCACCACCTCGTCGAAGTACACCACCAGCGCCGTGAACACCTGCCCCCAGAGCATCCAGAACATGCAGCAGACCAGGAAGAGCGGAATCCAGGCCCGCACGTGCCGTTTTTCGGTGGCGCTGAAGCCGGGGCTGCCCAGCATCCAGCCAAAGTAGCCCAGGACGACCACCGCGTTGATGCCCAGCACCACCTTCGAGAAGTTGCCGGTGTTGACGATGCCCGTCCCGACCAGCACGGCCACGATGGCCAGCAGCAGGATCAGCCCGGCCAGCACCTGCTGGCGCACGGCCGGCGACAGCGGATGGGGCACACCTACATCCGGCACGGTATGGCGGGAGCGGGTGTAGCGCCACAGCCCCACCGCCATGCCGATGGCCGCCAGCCCGAAACCGGCATGGAAGTTGATGCGCGTCTGGGCCGTGCCGGTCAGCAGCGGACCGAACAGCGCCCCCACGTTGATGGCCAGGTAGAACAGCGAAAAGCCGGCGTCGCGCAGCGGGCGCAGTTCGTCGGTCTCGTACAGCGAGCCCAGCAGGGAGCTGGCCGATGATTTCACGCCACCACTGCCCAGCGCAATGCACACCAGGCCGACGACCAGCCCCGGCACGCCCGGAATCAGTGCCAGCAGCACGTGCCCCAGCATGACCACCACGCCGGAATAGAAGAGCGTGCGCTCCGGCCCCAGCACCCGGTCGGCCAGCCAGCCGCCCAGGATGGTGGCCAGATAGACGCTGCCCCCATAGACGCCGGCGATGCCCCCGGCCAGCCCCTGGTCGATGCCCAGCCCCCCGCTGGTCAGCGAGTAGTACAGGTAGATGAGCAGGATGCTCTGCATCCCGTAGAACGAGAACCGCTCCCACAGCTCGATGTGGAACAGCGTCCCCAGAGCCCGGGGATGACCGAAAAATGTGTCCGGCGCGTGGCGGGGCATGGGAAGTCTCCTGTGATGGCCCGCCAGGTGAAAACCTGTTCGGCGTGCAGAGGGGCCGTGTCCTGCCGGGGGACGCCGGGGCCGACTGCACGCGGGGCCTGTATCTGAGGTTGATGAAAACCGGTGACAGACCATGATCTGCCCCGGGGCGAGAAAGTCTAGTCCACGTCCTTCAGCATGCGGTTGAGCATGGGAACCAGCACCAGCAGGGCCACGCCGGCCACCAGGCTGCAGACCACCAGCAGCAGGTAGAAATCGGCCTGTGCCTTGGGGTCGTACAGCGTATCGAACATGGCGCCGCTGGCCGTGAAGCCCAGCGACAGCGACAGGAAACTCACCGCCACTGCCTGCGTGCGGAAGGGTTTGGGGGCAATCTTGGTGGCAAAGGAGGTAGCGATGGGCGAGATCAGCAGCTCGGCCACCGTCAGGATCATCAGCGCCAGGGCGAACACCCAGATCGACATCGGCTCACCGGAGCGCGTATAGGGCACGAAGCAGTAGTAGCCCAGCGCCATGACGAACAGCGACAGCGCGAACTTCATGGGCGTGTGCGGCTGGCGGCGGCCCAGCCAGGTCCAGAGCGTGGCCATCGAGCCGGAGAGCAGGAGCACCCAGACGCTCTGCAGCGAGGCGCCCCAGGCCACCGGCACCTCGAAGCCATACAGGACGCGCGGCACTTCCTCGTCGAAGTACACCACCAGCGCCGTGAAGATCTGCCCCCACAGCATCCAGAACACGCAGCAGGCCAGAAAGAGCGGCACCCAGGCCCACACGTGCCGTTTTTCGGTATTGGAAAACGCCGAGCCGAACAGCATCCAGCCAAAGTAGCTGAGCACGGCCACACCGTTGATGCCCAGCATCACGTCGGAAAAATTGCCGTCGTTGACCAGCCCCGTCCCCACCACCAGCGCCAGCACGGCCAGCAGCAGCACGCCCGTCAGGATGGCCCGGTTGCGGTGTGCCGGCGTGAGCGGATTGGGCGGTGGCTGGTGCGGCAGCGCGCTGCGGTCCCGGCCGTAGCGCCACAGGCCCACCGCCATGCCGATGGCCGCCAGCCCGAAACCGGCATGGAAACTGGCATGCACCTGGGCCAGCCCGGTCAGCAGCGGACCGAACAGCGCCCCGATGTTGACGGCCAGATAGAAGAGCGAGAAGCCGGCGTCCCGCAGCGACCGGAGGTTCTCTTCTTCGTACAGCGAACCCAGCATGGTGCTGGCCGAAGACTTCACCCCCCCGCTGCCCAGCGCGATGAACACCAGCCCGACGATCAGCCCTGCCACCGCCGGCACCAGCGCCAGCACCACGTGCCCCAGCATGACCACCACGCCGGAATAGAAGAGCGTGCGCTCCGGCCCCAGCACCCGGTCGGCCAGCCAGCCGCCCAGAATGGTGGCCAGATACACACTGCCACCGTAAACGCCCGTGATGCTGCCGGCCAGCCCCTGATCGATGCCCAGCCCCCCACTGCGAACCGAGTAGTACAGGTAGATGAGCAGAATGCTCTGCATCCCATAGAACGAGAACCGTTCCCACAACTCGATATGAAACAGCGTGCCCAGCGGCCGGGGGTGGCCAAGGAAAGTATCCGGGGCGTGACGGGACATGGAGGTTCCTTGAGATGCGGCTTCCTGGGACACCGCGGGAACAGAACAAGGCGCCATGCCATGCGGCCATTCGCCCCAACGCAGGGGGCACCCGGTCTGTGTTGTTTGCGTGAAATGTACTACGAATCGGCCAGGGGCTTCGGCATGGGGGCAGAATTTTCGGGGGAAGCGGGCGGAGGTGCGAAGGCGGGGCGGTTCGTTGGGTATCGGCCGGCATGGGCACTCCTCCGCATGGGCACTGGCAACCGGCGGAGCAACCCGGACAGGGGCTGTCCTGTGACGCGCCGGGGCCGCTATCATTGCGCCTCCCGGTTCGGCAGGTCTTGTATGGCGGCCTTCCCCATCTTTCCGGCTGTTTGTCTCCCTCCTTTGTTGCCATGTCCGACGTGTCAGCTTCCCGTGCCCCTGCCCTTCACCAGGACCATCCGGCCACGCCGGCCGCACATGCAGTCCCGGCCACCCATGCAGCCCCTGCCGCGCATGCAGTCACGGTCGACCATGCCGACGCTGCGACCGCTGGCGTATCCGGCCCCACCGCCCTGCTGATCCTCGGCACGGGCGGCACCATTGCCGGAGCGGCCGCCTCGGCTGGCAGTGCCACCGGCTATCAGGCCGGTGCGCTGCCCATCGGCGAGATTCTGGCCTCGGTCCCCGGTCTGGCGGCCCTGGTTCCCGACAGACAGCTGGCCTCGGAGCAGGTGTTCTCGATTCCCAGCGAGCAGATGGACAGCGCCCACTGGCTGCAGCTGCTGGCGCGGGTGCGGGCGTGGCAGAGCGCCTCGCGGGCGGCAGATGCCATCGTCATCACCCACGGCACCGACACCCTGGAAGAAACAGCCTTCTTCCTCTCACTGGTGCTGCCACCGGACCGGCCCGTCATACTCACCGGCGCCATGCGTCCTGCCACGGCACTGAGCGCGGACGGCCCGGCCAATCTGTACGACGCCTGCCGTTTTGCACTGGCAGCCCGGGCAGCCGGTATCGGCGGGGCATTCGTGCAGTTTGCCGGCAAAATCCTGCGTCCAGACGCCGTGTTCAAGGCACATGCCAATCAGACCGACGCCTTCGGCCAGCGCTTCGGCGCCCCGGTGGGATGGCTGGAAGGCGATGTGCCACGCTGGGCTGCCCCCGAAGTCCTGGCGGCCGCCACCGGCTGGCAGGGGCTGTTTGCCGGTCTTGACCTTGGCATGTTCACCAGTCCTGGCGTTGCCCCGTTTTCAGGTCCGGACCAGCCCGCGGTTCAGGGCCAGTCTGCCAGCCAGGGACAGCTCCCCAGCCAGGGACAGCTCCCCCGCCAAGAACAGCCCACCGGCCAGGAACGGCACACCGACCAGGGTCAGTTCACCGTCCAGAAGCCGTTCACCGCTCAAGAGCCGTTCGCCAGCCAGGGACAGCCCGCCGACCAGACCGGCACGCTCCCCCGCATAGCCCTCGTGCCGCAGTACGTGGATGCCGACCCGGCCCTCGTGGACTGGCTGGTACAGCGCGGCCATGCCGGCCTGGTGCTGGCCGGAACCGGCATCGGCACCATGCCGGCGCCCGTGCGCGCCGCACTGGCCGCCGCCCGGCAGCAGGGTGTGATGGTGGTGCGGGCTACCCGCGTACCGGCCGGTTATGTGCCCCGCAACACCGAGGCACGCCCCGAGCACAGTGACGATGCCCTGGGCTTCGTCACCGCAGGCTGGCTGGATGCGCCAAAGGCGCGGATTCTGCTGCAGCTCTGCCTGGCCGCCGGGCTGCGCGACGAACAGGCCATTCAGGCCGTGTTCGAGCGATTCCGGCCATAGTGAGCATCACGGGCCTTAGTGCGCATCACAGGTCTGTTGTCCCCCGCCGCACTGGCGGCGAATCCCTGTGCAAACAGGTCAGCATGCGCAGCCAGGACTAGACATCCTGTCCTGCGCCCGGTCCTGCGACTGCGTCTGCTTTTTCACCAGCCCCCTCAGTGTGACGACGGCGTCTGCTTTTCCAGCCGCTCCATCCGCTCGGTCAGGCTCTGCACGTCATCACGCCATGCCTCGAACTCGGGGCGCGACACCAGCACCCCGCTTTCCGACGACAGGTGATCGGTAAGGGCATCGCGCAGCCGGCTGCCAGCCTCGGCCGCATGCCCCCGGGCATCGCGCAGGAACTGGCCGGCCCGGTGCGCGGCCGCATCGCCCACCACGCGACTGAGATCTTCTTCCACGTCCCAGTTCATCGCCCGTGCCACCTCGCCCAGCGCCTGGGCGAGCATGGCGTCACCCTCGATGCGCAGCGTTGCCCCCAGCGCCATCGGCCCTTCGCGCATGGCACGAAAGACCGCATCGACCGTCGGTCTGGCCGTCAGGACTACGGATGGCTCCTCGCCCGAGACGGCCGACAGTGAGCCATCGGCCCCGATCCGGGCATCGGTCTGCAGCGACGGCAACCCCAGCGGTGAGGGTGCACCGTCCTTTCCGGCAGCACCGGCTGAAGCAGCCTGCCCTGCCCCCGGCGTCGCCGCAGCATCAACAGCCAGGTAGGACGCATAGGAGCGGCCCGCCGGTGTTTGCCCGGTCTTCGAGGTTCGGGCACGGTTGCGCCGACGGGTGCTGAACGGCGCATCGTCGGGCTCGGGCGACGGTGGCAGCACATGGATGCGCACCACCCGGCCGGCATGAGGCGCCATCACGTCACGCAGCCAGAACTGCTGGCGGGAGACATGGTTGATGGCCGACAGCACCAGCTGGGCAAGGGGAAGAGGAATCTGGAGCATGGCAGGCGCGCTCGCGCGGTTTGGTTCCTGAATGACAAAGATTATAGATTCTGCCCTTCACGGCACCTGCGCATCCCCGCCGGGCAGCATCCATGCGGACAGAAAATGGCGCCGGCCGGCCAAAAACCCGGCCAGCGGACCACACCGACGTCAGTCAGCCATCAGTTCAGCTGCTGAATGCCGGCCAGCACCCAGCCGGAAGCCCCGGAGGCCGGACGCGAGAAGTTCCAGACCTCGGCAAAGGGCTGCGCCGGCGTGTTGGGCTCTTCACGGATCAGGCCGCTGAAATGCACGCTGACCACCTGCATGGCACCATCCTGGTGCATGCCCAGCAGCTCGGCATTCAGCTCGACCACCTCGGTAGTCTGCGGTGCATCACCGCGCTGCATCATGTCGACGTTCAGTTCGGCAAACATTTCGGGCGAGGTGAACTCGCGCAGATCGTCGCTGTTCTTCGCATCGAACGCAGCCTGCAGGCGCACGAACTGCACCTTGGCCTGGCGCACGAAGCCCTCGGTGTCGAAACCGGCCGGCACCTGCATGGCGGCCGTGTAGCCACCCACGCCCTGCGGACCGTTCTGCGCGGCTGCATCACCAAAAGCGCTGCCCTGGGCCATGCTGCCGGCGCCCCCCTGGGCGGCAGCACCGGGGAAACCGGCCTGGCCATTCTGTGCGCCGTTCTGGCGCAGCATGGCATCCAGACCGCCGCCACCCAGCGCATTGCGCAGGCCGGCCTGACCATTACCAGCCCCGGCCCCTGCACCGGCCGTTCGCTGCTGGGCCATGCGCTGGCTGTACATGCGGAAGGCGATGAACGCCCCGGCAGCCAGCAGCAGCATCAGCAGGAAGACGCCCGAGCCCTCTCCCAGGCCGAAGGCGCTGGCCAGGGCGCTCAGGCCCAGACCGGCGGCCAGCCCCCCCAGCAGCCCCATGCCGAAGCCGGGACGACGGCCATTCTGCTGCTGGGCAGCGGCGCCCTGCTGGCGACCATAGGCGTTCTGCTGGGCAGGCGCGGCGCGCTGCACCGTACTGTTCTGACGACCGACGCTGCGGCCGCCACCCATGCGGGCGGCTTCGGCCGAATCGGTCATGAACATGACCGAGCTGGCGAGCACGACCATCAGCATCATCAAAAATTTCTTCATGGAAGTTCCTCTGTCCAATCTGACAAAAGTGGGTTGGGCAATGGGGAATCTTGGCAATGAACGACCGAAAACGGACGCTCATCTGCCCGGAACAGGCCGGCAACACAGGCGAACGCACGGCGGCCATCCGTCCCGCAGATGGGGACGCAGCCGCAAAATACAACGGCCCGGCAAAAATCACAATGCGGGAAGACCGTTGCCGCTGAAAGGCCGTCCGACAGGCGCCTGCATGCCGGCCGTCACGCACGGGACAAGCAGGCCGGCGCAAGGCACAAAATCAGGGGAACAACCACAATCCGTCAGCCACCTGCCGCCAGGCCACCAACGGCGAGGTACCCCTGCCACCGTAGCACCCTGCTACCGCAGGTACGCTGAAACAATCCGGACACCCTCACACGGCAGGGGCACCGGATTCGACGGCCCTGGTGATCAGTTCAGCCGCACGCCCTGATGCAGGGCCACGACGCCCGCCGTCATGTTGAAGTAACGCACCTGACCAAAGCCGGCGTCACGGAACATCTGCGCCAGCGTTTCCTGATCGGGGTGCATGCGGATGGACTCGGCCAGGTAGCGGTAGCTGTCGGCGTCGTTGGTGACCAGCTTGCCGATGGCCGGGATGACGTTGAAGGAGAAGGCATCGTACGGACGGCGCAGCGGCTCCCACACCTTCGAGAACTCCAGCACCAGCGCCTTGCCACCGGGCTTGAGGACGCGGTGGATTTCCTTCAGGGCCACGTCCTTGTTGGTCATGTTGCGCAGGCCGAAGGCCAGCGTGACGCGGTCGAAGTGTTTGTCGGGGAATGGCAGCCGCTCGGCATCACACTGCACGGTGGGCAGCGACAGGCCGTCGTTGAGCGCCCGGTCGCGGCCCACGTCGAGCATGGCGGCGTTGATGTCGGTCATCCACACCTCCACGCCGGGCTTGCGGGCCATGGCACGGGCCAGGTCCCCGCTGCCGGTGGCCAGATCGAGCACCCGCATGCCGGGACGCAGTGCCGCCTGCCCCACCGTGAAATGCTTCCAGACCCGGTGCAGACCGCCGGACATCAGGTCGTTCATCAGGTCGTAGCGGCTGGCCACGGAGTCGAACACGCCGCGCACCCGGCCGGCCTTTTCGGCGGCATCGACCTGCTGGTAACCAAAGTGGGTTTTCTGCTGGGTGTCGGACACGGGAAACTCCTGAAACGACGGAATGGCCTGGCAATGCGAAGAAACGGCAGACGGTGGCGCGGATGTACAGCCATGAACACAGGCCATGGACACCCGCCCTGAACCGTACCCGGCAGGCAGGCACGGCGCAGCGGCCACAGGCAAAGCCCCTGCAGCCGGCATGCATACAGCCCGGATATTACGCCAACCCGTCCCGCGCTGCTTGACCGGCCGCAAGGCCGGCTGGGGCATGCCCGTGCATACCCCTCAACGCATACGGATGTTCAGCGTCCCGACGGTCCATCGGCAGGAACGGCCATCATGGACATGTCTGCCCGCCCCGCCACGCCGACTGCCGCATGGGTTCAGACAGGCTCACCCGCCGCAGCCGCCCCCGCCATGACCATGGCCACCACCACAACCACCGCCGCCACAGCCGGATTTCTTCGGGGGAGGAGGCGCCTCATTGCCCGTACGGCTCAATCCGCGTGTCTGGATGTCGGTCAGGTATTCGGCCCAGATCCGGTCATGATCACGACCGATACGGTAGAGATAGTCCCAGGAGTAGATACCGGAAGCGTGTCCATCGCTGAACGTGGGCTGGATGGCGTAATGGCCCACCGGTTCGATGTCGGTGATGGTGACGTTCTGCTTGCCATACTGCAGCACCGCCTGATCCGGCGAATGCCCCTGCACCTCGGCCGAGGGCGAATTCACCCGCAGGAACTCGAAACTGTAGTGAAAGGACGCGCCGTCGCTGAAATCGACCACCAGCTCGCGCGAGCGGGCGTGAACGACGATATTGGTGGGAGTAGGTGTATTGGGCGTCAGACCGGCCATGATTCGAGAGGCACGCCCCTGCGCCCCTTTCCGGCATGCATGACCGTGCTGGCAGCGACCTGAAGCCCTTGAGGATTCTGCAGCCCTGCCGCCCTGTCCTGCACGCCCAAAGGGGGCGGAGGGACGAATGAGTCCATAACACACACTAGGATACGACAACTCTTCCCCTGCCCCGCCGCACGACGTGGCTGGACCGCATGGCAGCCGGGAACGAACAGACGAACGGTCGGCAATGCGGCACGCAGACTCTGTTAATCTTGATGCCCCGAGCGTGTCATGGACGTGTGCGTCCCCGCGCAGACCCCTGAAGCGTGTCATGGACTCATTCGTCCCCGCGAGGGTTCCCGCCGTGTGCTGACAGACCGCCGTACTCAGGCACGGCCGGCAAGACAGCATGGGCAGCACACCACATGCCACTCTGGCATTCCCTGCAAGGAGTTTCTCCATGTTCAAACGTCCTTCCCTGTCCACCCGCCTGAGCGCCGGCGCCACCACCGTCGCGGCGGCCCTGCTGCTGGCCGCCTGCAACACCATGTCGTCGCCCTCACCGCAGCCTTCGCATGAGGGCCACGATGCCATGGCCGGGGCCACGCAGCCGGACCAGTCCACCAAAAACGCCGCCCAGATGCCCCCGGCCAGCAACCTGGTCACCACGGCCACGATGACGATGAGCTGCGTGCCGACCAAGGAGGCGCAGGCTCTGGGGCTGGTCCGCACCGAAGACGTGCTGGCCACCTACAAGATGCCGCCCGAAGGCCAGGCAGGTGATGCCGTGGTCGAACTGACCTTCGCCAGCAAGGTCTACACGCTGAACGAAGGTCCGGCCGCCTCGGGCTCGCGCTACACCACCTCCGACGCCCTGTCGGCCAAACACAAGGGCTTCTCGTGGCACAGCAAGCGCAATGAGGCCATCATTGCCGGTCTGGTCAATGAAGCCGGCGTGAACGAAGTGGTCGACGGCCCGCTGCTGTACCGCTGCGTGCAGGTGAACTGATCTCGCTGCCATGCCAGCCGGGGGCCGCTCTGGCTCATGCGACCAGCTGCTGCACCAGCCACTGCCGGAAGGCAGGCAGCCGTTCGGCCACCCGGGCAGCCACGGCCTGCTGTTCCGGCGAACCATCCGGCCGCACCACGGGTGACCAGGCCGATCCGGGAAACTGCGGATCGGACGGCCAGCGGCCGATGAGATGCCAGTGCAGGTGCGGCACCTGGTTGCCAAAGGCGGCCAGGTTGATCTTGGCCGGCTGGAAATGCAGCCGCATGCCCTGCTCCACCTGCGTCAGCACCTGCCACAGATGGCGCCGGTCGCCTTCCTCCAGATCGGTCATTTCGGGCACGTGGCGCTGCCAGATCACCCGAAAGTACGCGGGCAGCCCGGGCTCGTGGGGCACATGGATGATGCGCAGCCGCGCATCCTGCCACAGCACGGTTTCGTGCTGCACCTGGCACAGCGGGCAGTCGGGGGAAACAGGCCCACTGACGGCTTCCGGCATGCAGGAAGCAGGCGCAGCAGGCACGCCAGCACCCGGACGGGGCGGGACGGTGGAATCGGCAGGATGGTTCATGAGGGCACACTCCTTGCCTGCATCCTACCGTTACAGGGGGCCATTCCGCAAAACCCCGGGGCGCCCCCGCGCATCCGCCACCATGCCGCCCCCAGCCCACACGACGGGTCAGGCAGCCTACTTCACGGCATCTTCGGGCAGCACCACCATGTAGTTGTCGATGTCCATGTCACTGCGGCTGCCCCAGTTGGAGTTGAACAGCACGCGTGTGAAGTCCGGATTGACGGTGGCCTGCGGCTCGGTCCAGTAGCCGTTGTAGGCCCCGTGATGGAAGGCCAGCTCCTTCACCTGCGGATTGGGCGTCAGGCTCACGGCCATCAGCTTCTCGTGCAGCCACTGGCGCTTGCCGTCGGCCGCGTAGGTGGACACCAGCACCCAGCCGGGCTTTTTGAAGGCGCGGCCGGAGAAGTGCACGGCCGTGGCACTGTGATCCAGATACGTTTTGAACAGCACGGTGCGCTTGCCGGTTTCGAGGTCGGTCATGAACACGTCGCCCCCATCGCTCTGATAGTCGATGGACACGTACACGTCACGTCCCTGCGCATCGAAGGCCATATCGGAGTGTTCCGACTTGTGATGCACCTGGGTGGATTTTTTGAAGTCGAGCGTCCAGGCCCGGGTGCCCACGCCCTCGGTGTCGCCCGACACCACGCAGCGCTTGCCGCCCGGGCTCATGCTGACGTGATCGGGACGGTCGCCATGCGTGTCCATCTTGCCGAGGATGCGGTCTTCCTTCATATCCCAGGCAAACACGCCCAGTGACTTCCACTCGGCATCGTCCACCATGAAGCACCAGTAGCGCCCATCGGCCGACGGCGCCCCCTCGGCCTTGGTCCAGGCGGCCGCAGCATCCGGCCAGAACTTCTTCAGGCGGTCGCCGAACTCGGCCACGGTGCGGCTGGAGCCCGTCCTGACGTTCAGCTCGTAGAGTTCCATGCCCAGACCGTTGCTGGGCATGTAATAGATGAGATCGGGGTTGGTGGGGTGCCACTGCAGTTCGGCGTCGCCAGCCGGGCCGTCCAGCTCGTCGACGTATTCCATGGTCCGGCCATCGTACAGGTGCCAGGTACCGTCGTTGGACGCGATCAGGATGCGGCTGCCATCGGCATTGAAGGCCTGACGGCGGGAATAGTCGTGCCGGGCAAAGCGCACCGGCGGTTCCTTGGCGTGTTCGGTCACCCGCAGCACGCAGTTGCCATAGACGGGATCGGCTGCCGGCACGGCCTTGGTGGGCCGCGGCAGATCGGGCACGCCGGGCACGGCCGTCCCCGCAGCGGGCGAGCCATTCTTGAGCTGGATGCTCTTGAGCTGCCCATGCTGCTTCTGCATCAGCGCGGTACATCCCTTAACCCCCATGTTGGGCGCCGCACCGGATGGCCCGCCTGCACTGCCGGTTGCCTCTCCATTGCTGGCGGCCGAGCAGCCCACCATCAGGGTCAGCAGCGAAACGGCCAGCCAGCCGGCACGTGGCGCAGCGGCTGGGGAGACGATATGCGGAGAGGCTGCACGACTGGGCCCGCCTGCATCAACGGATGTGGCGGCAGCGGCAGTCCCGGCAGATGCAGCAGAACGCCGGGAGGAACGACGGAGTGACGACAGGGAGAAAGGCATGACAGCGCAATGAATAAAGGGGCAGGCCCCGATGCTGTCATTCTTTCATGGAAATGTTGCGCCGATGCTGCAAATGTCCGCAGCAAAGCGCAAACAGGCGTGACACCTTGGGACAGGTGTATCGAAAACCGGGATCAGCCGATCCAGTCCATGCGGACCAGACGTTTGACCAGGCGAACCCAGATGACCAGCATGCCGACCGACATGGCCAGAATGCCAATGGCGCCACCCACGACGCGGAAGCTGCCTTCGGCCATGAGGCTGTCGGCCAGGGGGCCGGGAACGGCATCAAGGTCGGCAAACCAACGGGTGACGACGACCATCAGTGCAACGGCCAGCGCCGTCATGACGGCCATCAGCTTGATGACGGCCAGATGCTCGGCCGAATACTGGGTGGTTGCGGGGGACTGGACCGAAGCTGCGGTGGCAGGCAGCACGGCCGACGACTGGGGTGGCATGAAAAGACTCCTGTAAACAATAGGTGCGAATGCAATTTTCAGGCGATAGGATGGGGTAAGGCCCACGTGTCAACAACCCCTTTTAAGGGATAACACCTATTCATAAAAAAAATAATATTGCACTCCGTGGCAAAACGTGCATTCCCACCCCGAAACACTTCACAAAACGCCTTGCAGCCTCTGCAAAGTGCCAACTTTGCGGCGCTTTCCGGGTAATCTGCCAAGTGTTGCATCATGTTGCCCGAAGGCCACGTCCTGACGAAATTTTTCCCTGCAAACAGAAGGTTAGCGTCGCAATACCGTTTTTCCCGCGGTCACCTGCAACCGGCAGACTGCACTGGCAGGGCCATGCGCAGATTGCACCATGGACAGAACGGACAGCCAGCCCCGATACACGGCGTGGAAAGGCTGCCGGACGTTGCCCAAACCCCACATCAGGGCCATAACTGACACGCTTTGTTACATAGTCGGGCCATGCCGGTCCCCTTCCCCCGTCCTGCTCAGAACAGGTTCTTCAGCGCCGTCCACCAGCTCTCGGGTACCCACATCAGCGCAGCCGTCATGGCGATGTAACGAATGAGCTTGCCCAGCGCCATCCAGAGCGTGCAGGGCAGCAGCGGCAGGCGCAGCCAGCCGGCCACGGCGCAGAGCGGGTCGCCCACCACCGGCAGAAAGGAAAACGCCAGCACCTTCGGCCCCAGCCGTTCGAACCAGCGCATGTAATGGCTTTCGCGCTCCGGCGCCACCACCTGCTTGGCGCCACGGCCCAGCCAGTAGTTGACGACACCGCCCAGCGTGTTGCCCACGGTGGCCACCAGAATGGCCAGCCAGAACAGATCGGGCCGCATCGACACATAGGCAAACACGGCCGGCTCCGAACCCAGTGGCAGCAGTGTGGCCGAGATGAGTGACACCAGAAACACGGTGGCCAGCCCGTTTTTGGGCAGGGCGAACCAGGCAATCACCTGGGTGACGATGGATTCGAGCATGGAGTCCCCGCGGAGGCTGCAGGAAAGGAAATGGCGTCAAACAGCGCCATGAAAGACCGGGCACGAAAACCGGCCCCGCGCCGGAAAGCGCCGTATTATAGGGGGTTGCCTGCCAGGTGTTATGGGTGTTTGCGCTCACACTGGCAGGCAAAAGTGCCGCAGGACTTTGCTCATGCTGACGGGCCAAAGTGCCGCAGGGCTTTTCACGCCGACAGGCTAAAGAGTCGCAGGGCGTTGCTCACGCCGACAGGCCAAAGTGCCGCAAGGCTTTGCAGAGGCTTCCTGGGCACGCCACGAATCTGTGCGGTTGTGTATCCGGCCTCCCGGCCGGATCATGAGCCACCTCACTGGCCTCTGAAGCGTGTCATGAACCGGTTCGTCCATGACGCGTGCCCTGCACAGCATTCCCCATGATCGGACACCCTTCTTCCTACCTCACCGGCTTTTCTGTCGCACCCATGTCCATCGAATACCTGAAACGGATCCTGAACGCCCGCGTCTACGAGATCACGGACGAAACCCCGCTGGATCCGGCCCCGGCCCTGTCGGCCCGCATCGGCAATCAGGTATGGCTCAAGCGCGAGGACACGCAGCCCGTCTTCTCCTTCAAGCTGCGCGGCGCCTACAACAAGATGGCCCTGCTCAGCCCCGAGGAACGGGCCCGGGGTGTCATCGCCGCCTCGGCCGGCAACCATGCACAGGGCGTGGCCCTGTCGGCCCGGAAACTGGGCTGCCGGGCCGTCATCGTCATGCCCACCACCACGCCCGCACTGAAGGTGGACGCCGTGCGCGCCCGGGGCGGTGAGGTGGTGCTGCATGGCGAGTCCTTCACCGATGCCTACCAGCACGCGCTGAAGCTGCAGGCCGAGCAGGGGCTGACCTTCGTCCATCCGTTCGACGATCCGGACGTGATTGCCGGCCAGGGCACCATTGGCATGGAGATCCTGCGCCAGCACCGCGCACCGCTCGATGCCATCTTCGTGGCCATCGGCGGCGGTGGGCTGCTTGCCGGCGTGGCCGCCTACGTGAAGGCCGTGCGGCCGGGCATCAAGGTCATCGGTGTCGAGACCACCGACGCCGACGCCATGCGCCAGTCCCTGGCCGAGGGCGCGCCGGTCACGCTGAACGACGTGGGCCTGTTTGCCGACGGCACCGCCGTCAAGCGCGTGGGCGACGAGACCTTTGCGCTCTGCCGCGAGTTCGTCGACGACATCATCCTCGTCGACAACGACCAGATCTGCGCCGCCATCAAGGACGCCTTCGAGGACACGCGCGCCATCCTGGAACCTTCCGGCGCCCTGGCCCTGGCCGGCCTGAAGGCGTGGGCCAAGCGCGAAGGCTGCCGGGACCGCTCGCTGGTGGCCGTGGCCAGTGGTGCCAACATGAACTTCGACCGGCTGCGCTTCGTGTCCGAGCGTGCCGAGATCGGTGAAGCACGCGAGGCCGTGTTTGCCGTCACCATCCCCGAACGGCCGGGCGCCTTCCTGACGTTCTGCCGGATGCTCGGCTCACGCAACATCACCGAGTTCAACTACCGCATTGCAGATCGCAACCGTGCCCATATCTATGTAGGGATCCAGGTCAGCGGCCGCAGCGAGGCGGCGGAGTTTGCCCGGCGCTTCCGCGAAGCCGGCTTCGAGACACTGGACCTCACCGACGACGAGCTGGCCAAGCTGCACCTGCGCCATCTGGTCGGCGGCCGGTCGGCGCTGGCCACCGACGAAGTGCTCTACCGTTTCGAATTCCCCGAGCGGCCGGGCGCGCTGGTACGTTTTCTGGAAGCGCTGGCACCGGGGGGCTGGAACATCTCGCTGTTCCATTATCGCAATCACGGGTCGGATTTTGGACGCATCCTTGCGGGGATTCAGGTACCGTTGACGGAACGCAATCGTTACGAGCAGTCCCTGGCCGCACTGGGGTACCCTTACACCAATGAATCGGAGCATCCGGCCTACCGGCTGTTCCTGAAGGCGGCCAGCGGAGAGCGCAACGACTGACGCCCCGGTCACACTTGCCGTATTGCGTGCGACAGGGAAATCCAGTCCGGCCTGTCGGGCAGCGGGCATGACGGGCCCGTGCGGCGTGCCGGCGCGCCATGCGGGACTTCGGGTGTCCGATGCCCTGCCGCTTGCGAACTTCCGGCACCGGAGACCCCGCGCTTTGGCCGGAAACCCTTCGGTTCACAGGGTTTCCGGTGTCGGGGACAGCGGCGTTTTCACCGGACACCGGGCCAGAAACAGTGGTGTCCAGACAACCTTTTACACAAACTTCGTCCCCGGAATGAAACATCGGTGTTATCACCGGGAGGCGTGCCATAGAATTAGCTGATGAGAATTGCAATCATAGAAGACGACAAGGCGGTTGCCTCCCAGCTGGTCCACTCGCTGAGTGTGGAGGGCGACACCTGCCATCTGTTCAGCGAAGCGGCCTCGTTCCTGGCCGCGCTGCCGCGCGAAAGTTTCGATGCCTGCATCGTCGACCTGATGCTGCCCGGCATGGATGGCAAGGCGCTGGTGCGACTGCTGCGCGAACGCAAGAACCCACTGCCGGTGCTGGTGCTGACCTCGCAGGATGCCGAAACCGAAGTGATCAGCGCGCTCGACGCCGGTGCCGACGACTTCCTCGTCAAGCCCGCCCGCGCCGGTGAGCTGCGCGCCCGCCTCAAGGCGCTGGTACGTCGCGCCGGCCTCGGTGACGTGCATGGCACGGTCTTCGAGTACGACCGCTTCCGCTTCGACCTGCAGCGTCAGACGGTACAGGACAGCGGCCGCCTGGTAGAACTCACCCAGAAAGAGTTCCAGCTCGCCCTGCTCTTCCTGAACAACATCGGCAAGCCGCTGTCGCGCGGCCACATCCGCGAAGCCGTCTGGGGACGTGACTCCGAAGTGCCGTCGCGCACCATGGACACCCACGTTTCGCGCGTGCGCAGCAAGCTCACGCTGCGCCCCGAAAGCGGCTACCTGCTGGCCCCCGTGTACAGCTACGGCTATCGTCTGGAGCGCCTGCGCAGCGAAGACGACGAGCAGCCCGCGCCGGCCCCGGCTGCCTGAGCCAGCCGTTCCCGGAGTTTCATTTGCCATGATGGACAGGCCAGGCCGCGGCAGCAGCGGACAGGGAGTGCGACAGGGTGCAGGCGCCCTGCTGCTGGCGGCGCTGGGTTATCTGCCCGCCACGGTGGGCATCGCCAGCCCGCCCGAGGTACCCTTCCACACCGGGCACGACCCGGCGACCCTGGTTGCAGCCGCATCCGGCACACCGGCCCATCCGGCCCCGTCCGCGGCGCCCGGCGCCCCCACATCCGCCCGCAAGGGCACTGCGGCTGGTAGCACACCCCACGCCAGTACCGACACGGCGGCTGGCAGTACATCCCCCGCCGGCCCTTACACCCGCCCGGGCAGCAACGGCGAAATTCTCTATACCGTCCAGCCCGGCGACACGCTGCTGGGCCTGTCGCAGCACCTTCTCGATACGCCCGAACGCTGGCATGACGTGCAGAAGCTCAACGACATCCCGCGTCCCCGCCGCCTGCAGCCCGGCACCACGCTTCGGCTGCTGCCCGGCTGGCTGAAGCCACACGCCGAACGGGCCACGCTCGAAACCGCCTCCAACGAGGTGAAGATCAACGGCAAGCCCGCCCACGATGGCGACCATCTGCCCGAGGGCACCACCGTGAAAACGGGTCCCGACAGTGCCGCCCTGATCACCCTGCCCGACGGCACCCGCCTGCGCATTCCCTCGGCCACCGAGGTGCGGCTGGAGCGCCTGCGCGCCTACCACGGCGAGAAGGACCTCGACGCCGGCTTTCTGCTGCGGCACGGTGGCATCGAACCCGACTCCCCGGGCAAACGCTCGCGGCCGCTCAACATTCGCACCCCATCCGGCAACGCTGCCGTGCGCGGCACGCACTTCCGGGTGCACGCCGAAAACAAACGCAGCACCGTCGAGGTACTGCGCGGCCAGGTGGCGGCCGGCAACAGGCGCAGCACCACCCCGGTCGATGCCGGCCAGGGCGCCTGGTTCACCGCCAAAGGCAAGCCCACCGTCACCCCGCTGCCCCCCGCCCCCGAGCTGACCACCCTGTCGGGCCGCACCTGGCACGAAACCGCGCCGCAACTGCCCCTGCCCGCCCGCGACGCCCAGACCGCAGCCTGGCACGTGGAAGTTTCCACCCGGCAGGACTTCGGCGCCATGGTGCTCGACACCCGCACCCAGGCCCCGGCCTTCACCCTGCCCTCGCGGCAGGACGGGCCGCACTTCGTGCGCGTCAGCCGCATCAGCCCCACCGGCATCGAGGGCTATGCCGGGCTGGCCGAGATCAGCATCCTGGCCCGCCCGCTGCCGCCGAAACTGCAGCCACAGGCCGCCGAAGTACAGGTCAACCGCGACCATCCGCTGATGTTCGCCTGGCAGACCGTGCCGGACGAGGTGGCCCTGCCACAGCGTTACCGCCTGCAGGTGGCGGCCGACGCCGGCTTCCGCACCATCCTGCACGACACGGTGGTCGATGCCCGTTCGGCCCGCATCCAGCCCGATACCCGCAGGCCGCTGGCCCGCTGGTGGCGGGTGGCGGCCATCGAAGGCGAGGGCGCGCACCAGAAACAGGGCCCCTTCAGTGCCGCCCAGCGCTTCGTGCTGAAGGTCGATGCCCCGATCGTGGAAGCCAAACCCCGCCCTTTCGTCCGGGCCAGTGATGGAGAGCCCATCCACACTGGCCATGGTGACATGCTGATCCGGGCCGACTGACACGGCCTGCGTCACGGGCCCCGCAGGAAACCAGAACCCCCGAAACCCGCCTTGCGGCGGACCCTGCAACCCGCGCCGGGCGGCGCAGGGATCCGGCCGCCACCGATTTCACCCCGCTATCGTGCCCCCCCATACCCTACGGCGACTGCTGGGCCGCATGGCCCGCTCTGCCCCGCGCGACCGGCCCCTGCTCGAATGGAGCCTGCTGACGACCGTCCTGCTGCTGCTCACCATCTGGTTCGGCCCCTGGCTGCAGCACCTGACCATCAACCAGCGCATCCCCGATCCCACCAACGGCGAAGGCCATGCCTCGCCGGTGGACTATCTGAACCTGCGTCTCTACGACCTGGCGCTCGGCACCGACGCCCGCCTCCCCAGCGGTCAGGTGGTGCTGGTGGACATCGATGACATCAGCATGCTGCAGATCGGCCGCTGGCCATGGTCGCGGCCGGTCATTGCCGCGCTGATCAACCGCATTGCCGAAGGCCACCCCGAGGCACTGGCCATCGACATCCTGTTTGCCGAGGTCTCGGCCCGCCCGCACGATGACCAGCTGCTGCGCAACGCCCTGCAGAACGCGGCCCGCCAGGGCACCCGTATCATCCTGGCCGTGGGCAAGGAAGAAGGCACCAACAACTATCTGCCCCTCTACCCGCTGGACCTCATCGCGGCCGGCAACACGCTGGGCCACATCACCTTCCACACCGGCCGCGATGGTCTGGTGCGCGGCCTCTACATGGAAGAAGGGCACCTGCCGGCCCTGTCCTGGGCGCTGGTCGACCGCCGCGCCCAGACCAACCGCAACGAAACCCTGAACATGCTGCTCGACCGGCGCTGGGACGTGCAGGATCCCCTGCTGCCCGGCGCGCTGAAGGAGCTGCCCCCGCGCATCTCGGCCGCCGCCCTGCTGCGCGGCGATGTCTCGCCCCTGCAGCTGCAGGGACGCAAGGTGCTGCTGGGCAGCACAGCCATCGGCTCGGGCGACTTCTTCGTCAGCCCCCTCGAAAACGCCGAACCCCGCCGCATCTCCGGGCTGGAACTGCACGCCGCTGCCGCCGAGGCACTGATCACCCGTCACACCAAGCAGCCGCTCTCGGGCGGCCTGCAGGGTACCCTCGACATCGTGCTGGTGCTGGTTACCATGCTGCTGCTCTACCGCACCAGCCCCGCCATGGGCCTCATCGTGGTGTCCGTGGCCAACGGCCTGCTGCTGGGCGTGAGCCTGCTGGCCTTCCACCTGGGCTGGTGGCTGGCCCCGGGCGGGGCACTGACCGCCATCAGCCTGGGCTACCCGCTCTGGAACTGGCGCCGCCTGTCGGCTGCCTCCGCCGGTCTGCTGCGCCAGGCCCGCTCGCTGGAGCTGTTCGGCGGCGTGTTCGGCACCGACTGCCCCGCCGGCGTCTCGCACGAGCCCATCTCGGCCCAGCTCAACCGCGTACAGGTAGCCACCCAGCAGGTCGCCCAGCTCAACCGCTTTCTGTCGGACAGCCTGCAGAGCCTGCCCCACCCCGTGCTGGTGGCCGATCACGAACAGCGCCCTATCCTGCGCAACCAGCGCTACCTGAACGCCTTTGGCGATACCGGCGAATGCTGCCCCACCCTGCCGGAATGCTTCATCAGCATCTTCGGCAAGCTGCCTGCCGACTTCCGCAACGAACCCTCGCAACTGGCCGGCGAGTACCAGGACGGCAAGGGCCGGCACTGGCGCGTGGACGTGAGCGCCACCGGGGCCAACGCCGAAGAGCGCCGCTGGCTGATCCAGTTCGTCGATCTCACCGCCCGCCGCCTGGCCGACCGGGAACGGGAAGAGACCCTCTCCTTCCTGTCGCACGACCTGCGTTCGCCCCAGGCCACCATCCTCGCCATCATCGAAAAGCTGCGCCACACCACCGATGGCGCCGACCGTGATGCCGGCCTCGATGAACTGGCCCGCCAGTCGCGCCGCGCCCTCGAACTGACCGACGGCTTTCTGGCCTACACCCGCGCCGAAATCAAGCCCATCCAGCCCGAAGACCACGACCTCAACGACCTGATCACCGAAGTCGTGGATCTGGCCTGGTTTTCCGCCAACGCCAAGAAAATCCGCCTGGGCTTCACCCCCGGCGAGGCCGCCGTGCTGCGCTGCGACGCCGACCTGCTGCGCCGTGCCTTCTCCAACCTCGTCGAGAACGGCATACGTCACAGTCCCGTCGACAGCAGCATCGAACTGGCCCTCACCGTCGAGGGCGCCCGCTATATCATCACCATCCGCGATCACGGCCCCGGCGTACCGCCCGACAAGCAGGCGCTCATCTTCAAGCCCTTCTGGCAGTCGGCCGGCAGCGAAACCACTGGTCCCCGGTCCGCCAAGGGCAGCGCCGGGCTCGGACTTGCCATGGTTCACAAAGCCATCATGCGACATGGCGGTACCATTCGGGTGTTCAATCATGCCGGCGGGGGGGCAGTCTTCGAGATCAGCCTGCCCCAGACAGGCCACAACGTTTAAAATCCGCCAACATGGCATACCGTCACCCGGCCACACGCGGGGTTCAGCAGGCAATCTGACATGGCGCTGCTCACCCTCGGCCTCAACCACAACACGGCGCCCGTCGCGCTGCGTGAAAAACTCGCCTTCCCCACCCGGGAAGCGATCGGTGATGCCCTGTCCGACCTGCGCGGTCACCTGCAGTCGCTGGCGCCCGAGGCCGCCATTCTCTCCACCTGCAACCGCACCGAAATCTACTGTAAAACCGACGCGCCGGACGAGGCGGGCCCGGCGCTCACCGAATGGATCGGCCGCCACCGGGGCGTCAACGCCGAGGGCAACCTGGCCGAGCATCTCTACCTGCTGCCCAACCAGGGTGCCGTGCGCCACGCCTTCCGGGTAGCCAGCGGGCTGGACTCGATGGTGCTGGGCGAGCCGCAGATCCTCGGCCAGATGAAGGCCGCCGTGCGCGTCGCGCAGGACTCGCAGATGCTGGGCAGCCACCTGCACCAGCTCTTTCAGCGCTCGTTCTCGGTAGCCAAGGAAGTGCGCACCCAAACGGCCATCGGCGCCCAGTCGGTGTCCATGTCGGCCGCCAGCGTGCGCCTGGGCGAACAGCTCTTCGAACGGCTGGCCGACTGCTCGGTGCTGCTCATCGGCGCCGGCGAGATGATCGAACTCTGCGCCGCCCACTGGGCGCCACACCCCAAACGGATGGTCATCGCCAACCGCACACTGGAGCGCGCCCGTCCGCTGGCCGAACGCTTCGGCGCCAGCGTCATGGCCCTGTCCGAGCTGCCCGCCCAGCTGGAAAACTTCGACGTGGTCATCTCGTGCACCGCCAGCACCCTGCCCATCATCGGGCTGGGCATGGTCGAGCGCAGCGTGCGCCAGCGCCGCCACCGCCCGGTGCTGATGATCGACCTGGCCGTCCCGCGTGACATCGAAGACGAAGTCTCGCGGCTGGACGACGTGTTCCTCTACACCGTCGACGACCTGCGCGAAGTGGTCGATGCCGGCCTCGAAGGCCGGCGGCTGGCCGTGGCCGAAGCCGAGAGCATCATCGATGCACAGGTCAGCGCCTTCATGGCCTGGCTGTCGCAGCGCCAGAGCGTGCCCCTCATCCAGGAGCTGCACGCCCGCGGCGACGCCGTCCGCCGCCAGGAAGTGGAGCGCGCCCAGAAGATGCTGGCCAGAGGTGAAGACCCGGCCGTCGTGCTCGAGGCGCTCTCGAAGGCGCTGACGGCCAAGTTCATGCACGGCCCCACCACCCTGCTGTCGCGCCACGGCGGCCAGAACGACGAACTGACCAACCTGCTGACCGGCCTGTTCCCGGCCCCGCGCGGCGAGCGGCACTGAAAGAGCAGATCGGTAGAATCGGGGAGACAATCTTCGGCGCATCCCCATGAAAGACTCCCTGCGGACCCAGCTGGACCGCCTGCAGAACCGGCTGGACGAACTCAACGCCCAGCTGGCCAGCGAAGACATCGGCCGTGACATCGCCCTGCTCCGGAAACTGAACCAGGAACACGCCGAAGTCAGCGAAGTGCTGGACAACTATGCCCGCTGGCAGCAGGCAGACGCCGACCTGCAGGCCGCCCGCCAGATGCGCAACGACCCCGAGCTGCGCGACTTTGCCGACGAAGAAGCCGCTGACGCCGAAACCCGCCTGCAGGAAACCGAAGCCCGCATCGAATACCTGCTGCTGCCGCGCGACCCCGACGACGCCCGCAACGCCATCGTCGAAATCCGCGCCGGCACCGGCGGCGACGAAAGCGCCCTCTTTGCCGGCGACCTGCTGCGCATGTACCTGCGCTACGCCGAACAGCGCGGCTGGCAGACCGAGATTCTGTCCGCCAGCGAATCCGAGCTGGGCGGCTACCGCGAAGTCATCGTGCAGGTCACCGGCACCAGCGTCTACGGCCGGCTGCGCTACGAATCCGGCGCCCACCGCGTGCAGCGCGTCCCCGTCACCGAAAGCCAGGGCCGCATCCACACCTCCGCCTGCACCGTCGCCGTCATGGCCGAAGCCGAACCCACCGGCGACATCGAGATCAGCCCCGACGAGCTGCGCATCGACGTGTACCGTGCCTCCGGCGCCGGCGGCCAGCACGTCAACAAGACCGAATCGGCCGTGCGCATCACCCACCTGCCCACCGGCATCGTGGCCGAATGCCAGGACGACCGCTCGCAGCACCGCAACCGCGACAAGGCCATGACCGTGCTGCTCACCCGCCTGCGCGACGCCCGCGAGCGTACCCGGCACGCCGAAACCGCCGCCCACCGCAAGAGCCTCGTCGGCTCCGGCGACCGCTCCGAGCGCATCCGCACCTACAACTTCCCCCAGGGCCGGCTGACCGACCACCGCATCAACCTCACGCTCTACCGGCTGCAGGGCATCATCGACGGCGACCTGGACGAACTGACCGACGCGCTGATGAAGGCCCGGCTGGAGGAGCTGGCCGCGGAGCGGGCGGAGGGGTGAGGCGCAGCATCCGGGCGCTCACAGGAAAGGGACAGAGGCGTCATGAGCACGGTCAGATATGAACAGGGAGAACGGCCTTCCCTGACAGAAGCAGACAGGGCGGAACTCAAGGCGATGGCAAAGCGCCCCTTTTTCCGGAGCGTCCGTTGAACATGACACCTCGCGATCACACGCCCTCCTTTGATCATTTCATCGCCGCCAGCAACCTGCCGCGTGCCGAAGCACGCCGGCTGCTGGCGCACATCACCGGGCGGCCGCTGACATGGTTCATCGCGCATGGCGACGATGCCGTAGCGCCTGATACTGCTGCCGCCTTCGAAGCCCTCGCAGCCCGCCGCCGTGCCGGCGAACCGCTGGCCTACCTGCTGGGAGAACAGGCGTTCTATGGCCGGCAGTTTGGCGTGTCGCCTGCCGTACTGATTCCGCGGGCCGATACGGAAACGCTGATCGAGGCAGCGCTGGAAAAGCGCCGCATGATGGGTATTGGCCCTGTCATCCTGGAACTGGGCACCGGCAGCGGCATCATTGCCATCACCCTGGCGCTGGAAATACCGGAGGCCGTCGTTCATGCGATCGAGCGCTCGCCCGAGGCAATGGCGGTGGCACAGAAAAATGCCAATGCATTGGGGGCGCGCGATATCCGGTGGCACCTGGGGAGCTGGTGGGATGCGCTGTCAACCCCGCCCGCGCCAGACACCGGGAACGACACGCACGCAGCAGCCCCGGCTTCTGGCGCCCCCGAAGTCACGGCACCTGCGCCGGACGCCATGCGTCCGGCATCACACAGCTTCGATCTGATCGTCTCCAACCCGCCCTACATTGCCAGCGGCGATCATCACCTGCGCGAAGGCGACCTGCGCTTCGAGCCTTCGCAGGCACTGGCGGCCGGCGCGGACGGGCTGGATGACCTGCGTATACTGATCGACGGAGCACCGTGCTGGCTGAAACCCGGCGGCTGGCTGCTGCTGGAGCACGGCTACGATCAGGGCACCGCCGTGCGGCAGCTGCTGGAAGCACGGGGGTTCGCTGCGGTGTTCACCCGGCAGGATCTGGGCGGCAACGACCGGGTGAGTGGGGGGATGCTTCCGACGGTACCGTAACGGTCTTCTCACTTCTGCACGGCCGCCTTGCGGGCCTTTGCCCTGAAACCGATCACCGACTGTTCCGGAGCGCAGGCCGTTTTCCCCAATAAGCCGCCATCACCCTACCCTGCAATGCCGCCCCCCATGACCAGCTTCACAATCCCCTGAAGCTCATCGCGCTTGCCGGCCGTCGCGTCCAGGACCACCACGCCCCGCCTGGATTTTCTCTGGAAAGCACAAATGGCCGAGAAGCCGGCCGTCGCGCCGCCGTGCGAATAGACAGGATCGTCGGCAAAATCCCGGAAATCCATCTGCCAGTTGACGGCGTAGCCAGTCTGCCCCGACGCATCACGTACCAGAGGCTCCAGGCCGGCCGCCGCAGGGTTCGGTGCCCCGATCAAATGTTCCAGATAGCACGCGAGATCGGCTGCATTCGAACGGAGCATGCCGGCCGGGG
The DNA here is from genome assembly GCF_003892345.1 of Lautropia dentalis. Lineage (GTDB taxonomy): Bacteria > Pseudomonadota > Gammaproteobacteria > Burkholderiales > Burkholderiaceae_E > Lautropia > Lautropia dentalis. The sequence continues at coordinate 1,110,983 of NZ_RRUE01000002.1, read as the reverse complement.
CATAGCCCGTACATGCCCAGGGTGGCACAGGATTGCCATTGGCATTCGTACCGGTCGAGGGGTGGCCACCGGTTCTGGCATACAGCTCCCTTTCCGTTCCCGGGCTCCAGGTGTGATGAAGCCCCAAAGGCCCCAGTACACGCTCTGCAAGCAGATCACGCCACGAGCGCCCCTGCACGAAAGCAACCAGATGCCCCATCAGGGCGACCCCCAGACTGCAGTAGCTGATTTTTCCCCGCCCAGTTACAGGGGATTGCAGGGCGGTCCGGACGACATCCCCGGGTGAATAGGGACCGAGCGGATTGGCAACCGTTGCCATCCGCGCTGCCATTTCTTCCGGGAAATTGGGCAGACCGCACGTGTGCGTCGCCAGTTCGACCATGCGCACATCCGCAATGGCAGAGCCGGCCGCCCGGCCGCCCAGAATGTCCTGGACGGTCGTATCCAGTGTCAGCACCCCGTTGTTCACGGCGTCCGTCAGCAGGGCACCGGTGAGCGGTTTGGTCACGGAGCCGATCTCGAATTCGGTATTTTCATCTGCACCGAATCCGGCAAACCGGGGAGGCTGACCAGGTTCGATGAGCGCCACGGCCACCCGCCGGCTCCTGGCCAGATGAGGACGAAGGGCATTGGCCAGTGTCTCATCACCCGTGATGTCCGTGGACAGGGTCCCCTGGGGGGCCTCCTCTGCACGGACACGCGTGCCCCATGTTCCCAGAGCCACGGCTCCCCATACGGCCGCACGCAGCATGCCGCGGCGTGTCATGTCGTGTGGGATGCAGGCTTCGTGAATCCGGTTTTTCATGGTCATGGGTGAGTGTCTCGTTCGTGAGGGTTTTTCTTTGACCAGGCAATTCACCGTGAGCAGCCCAGAGTGTTTCATGGACGCATTCGTTCCCGTACCCCTTTGGGGCGTCCAGGGCACGACGGCAGTGGCGCACTGGTCATGATGGCGAACCATTGTCCGGCCTGTGAGCCGTGATGGCCAACCACCAATTGCCGTAGGCACAGCACATGGAGAAACCTGCGGCCCCTCCATCCTTTCGCGCCCAAAGCGCAGGGGCGAATGAGTCCAGGACGCGCGCGGAAGAAGCGCAGATACGGGCACACTTCATGACACGGCCACCCATCATGATTTGCCGCCCCGCCGCCACAATCCCGCCATCCACTGCCCGAAATCATCCACATAGGTGAACACCGCCGGCACCACCAGCATGCTCAGCGCCGTGGAGGTGATCAGCCCACCCAGCACCGTCATCCCCATCGGGGAAACGAAGGAGGTGTCGCTGGACGCCGAACCGATGATGGCGGGCAGCATGCCCGCCCCCATGGCCATCGTCGTCATGATGATCGGACGCGCCCGCTTGTGGCAGGCATCTGCCAGCGCATGCCAGCGGTCCATGCCCTGCTCGCGGCGGGCCACGATGGCATATTCCACCAGCAGGATGGAATTTTTCGTCACGATACCCATCAGCATCACCAGTCCGATCAGCACCGGCAGCGACATGTCGTAGCGGCTCAGCAGCAGCGCCACGAAGGAGCCCCCGATGGCCAGCGGCAATGCCGACAGAATGGTCACCGGGTGCAGGAAGCTGTGGAACAGCAGCACCAGCACCACCCAGATGCACAGCACGCCGGCCAGCATGGCCAGGCCGAAATTGCTGAACATCTCGATCATCATTTCGGCCTCGCCGGTGTTTTGCAGTTGCACGCCCTCAGGCAGCTGCTTCACCGAAGGCAGGTTCGACACCTCCTGGGCCAGCTCGCCCAGCCCCTTTTCCGCCAGTTCGATGGTGAAATTGATGTTGCGCTCGCGGTCATAGCGCGAAATGATGGCCGGGCCACCGCCAAGCGACAACCTGGCCACCTGCCCCAGCATCACCGTCCCGTCGCTGCCCTGCACCGGAATGCGCTTGAGCGCTTCCATGCTCAGGCGTGCATCCCTGTTCAGCCGTACCACGATGTCGAGCTGCCGCTGTTCCAGATTCAGCTTGGGCAGCTGCTGCGTATAGTCGCCCTGCGTGGCAATCCGCAGGGCATCGCTGATCGCCTGCGGTGTCACACCCAGCGTGGCCGCCTGCGCAGCCTTTGGTTGCACAATCACCTCGGTACGCACCAGATTGGCACTGGACGTGATGTTGCCCACCCCGCGCAGCGTGCGCAGATCCTTTTCGATGGCCCGGGCCGCCAGGGTCAGCCGGGCCTGGTCATTGCCGGTGACGGCCACCACATACTGTTCACCGTTGCCACCCAGCCCGAGCTTGACGCGTGCCCCGGGCAGATCGTCCAGCGCCTCGCGCATCGACTGCTCGACCACTTTCTTGAAGGGGCGATGGGCCCGCGCACCCATGTCGATGGTCAGCGTGGCACTGTTGGTGGTCTGCACATTGCCCGAAAAGGCGTCGCCCGAACCGGCGCCGATGGCCGTGTACACGCGCTTGACGTGCGGCAGCTTCACCAGCTTTTCCCGTGCCTGTTCGGCCAGCCGCTCGGTCTGTTCCAGCGTTGCCCCCGGCCCCAGGGTGAGCGTCACCTGGGTCTGGTCATTGTCGTCGGCCGGCATGAATGCCGATGGCAGCATCGACGACAGCGCAAGCGACAGCACAAAGAACAGCACCGCATAGATGACCGTCTGCCGCCGGTGCGCCAGCACCCAGTGCACGCCCCGCATATACAGGCGCAGCCAGCCCGGTTCACGCGCCTCGTGGGTACGTGGTGCCAGCAGGTACGCCGCCATCATCGGCGTGAGCATGCGCGCCACCACCAGCGAGGCAAAGACCGCCAGCGAGGCCGTCCAGCCGAACTGCTTGAAAAACCGACCCACGATGCCGCTCATGAACGCCGTGGGCAGAAACACCGCAATCAGCGTGAACGTGGTGGCGATCACCGCCAGACCGATCTCGTCGGCCGCCTCCATGGCGGCCTCGTACGGCGTCTTGCCCATGCGCAGGTGGCGCTCGATGTTCTCGATTTCCACGATGGCATCATCCACCAGCACCCCGATCACCAGCGTCAGCGCCAGCAGCGACACCTGATTCAGCGTGAAGCCAAAAAGCGCCATGCCGATGAAGGCCGGCAGCACCGACATCGGCAGCGCCACGGCCGACACCAGCGTGGCCCGCCAGTTGCGCAGGAACAGCCACACCACCACCACGGCCAGCACCGCCCCTTCATACAGGGTGTGCATCGTGCCTTCGTAGGTTTCGCTGGCCAGCGACACGGAATCCATGGTTTCGGTCAGCTTGAGGTCGGGGCGTTCCTGCCGCAGCTGCTGCACCAGTTCGCGCACGCGGCGCCCCACATCCACCTCGCTGTCACCCTTGCTGCGGCTGACCTCGAAGCCCACGATGCGCTGGCCATCGAGCCAGGCCGAACTGGTGGGTTCCTGCACCGTGTCGGTAATGCTGCCCAGATCGGCCAGACGCAACCGGCGGCCATCGGCCGTGGTGATCTGCACAGGTTTGAGAGCCTCGGCCGATTTCACCCGAGAAAGGATGCGCAGCGGCTGCTTGCTGCCGGCCAGGTCCGCATGTCCGCCGGCACTCTCGATCTGGTTGCTGCGCAGCTGGGTGGAGACATCGCCCACGGTCAGCCCCAGTGCCCGCAGCTTCAGCAGGTCCAGATCCACATGCACCTGCCGGTCCACGCCACCTACGCGCGTGACCTTGCCCACACCCTTCAGGGCCAGCAGCCGGCGGTTCAGGTCATTGTCCACAAACCACGACAGTTCCTGTTCGTCCAGCCGGTCGGACTGCAGTGCATAGGCCAGCACCGGCTGCGAGACCAGATCCACCTTGTCCACCACCGGATCGGGCACATCCGTGGGCAGATCGGCCCGCACGCCCTGAACGGCCGAACGGACCTCATCCAGGGCATCCTGCACCGGCTTGTCCAGCTCGAATTCCACCATCATCGACACCGCGCCATCTCCCAGCGTGGTGCTGATGTGACGCTTGCCCTGGATGTTGACCAGCGCATTTTCTATCTTGCGCGCCACGTCATTCTCCAGCTGGCCGGGTGTGGCCCCCTGCAGTGACGCCGCAATCGTCACCATTGGAAATTCCATGTCCGGCATGTTCTGGATGCGCATGCTCTGGAAGCTGTAGAGACCCGCCACCGTCAGCATCAGAAACAGCAGCACCACCGGAATGGGATTGCGGATCGACCAGGACGAGAAATTCATTCCGTCGCCTCCGCACCGGCACCTTTTGCCGTGGAGCCTTTTGCCGTAGTGCCAGTTGCCGTGATTTCTTCACGATTCAGGATTCCGGATGCAGGGAGGCTTTCTGCGCCATCCTTCGCTGCCGGATTGCCCGTGACCGGGTCATCCAGCGCATCGCCACGCGCTGCAGGGAGATCCACTACTTTCACGAGGTCGCCATCCGTCAGAAAGGCCGCACCAGACACCACGACCTGATCCTGCGCGGACAGCGAAGCCTGTCGCAGGCCCTGTCCGCTCTGTGCGGCACTTGCGCCAGGCACCCCCGCACTTTCATCCGGCAGGATTTCGATGCGGTCACCATCCTGCCGGCCAGTCTTCACCCGTACCCGTTCGACGAGGGCAAGTGCCGCCGATGCACTGGATCTGTCTGTCGCCGACCCCTGTCCGGCAGCCGGATTGCCGGATTCTGCATGTCCGGACGCGACGCCAACGCCCTCACCCGCCCTGTTTCCCGGTGCCATTTCCCGCTGACCCCCTGCAGGTCCGCGGAGGACATCCGTCTTCAGCCTGTAGACGTACATGAAGCCATCACTGGGCACCAGGGCCTCCATCGGTACCGTCAGCGCCGGGCTTCTGCCCAGGTCGAAGGCCCCCCGGGCAAACATGCCAGCCCACAGGCCCGGGCTGGCCGGTACGTCCACGTAGACCAGCGTCGTGCGTTTTTTCGTGTCTTCCGACGGCGCACGGGCGCGCATCACGCCCGGTACCGGCGTGCCATCGGCGGCGTAGACGGCCACCGGACCGCCGGGTTTCACGCGCAGTACATCCCTGGCACCCAGTTCGGCCTGCCATTCCAGCCGGCCCTGACGAATCAGCCGGAACAGCTCCGTCCCCGCGGCGGGCACCGAGCCCACCGTGGCGGTGCGCGACGAGATCACGCCGTCGTCCGGCGCGCGCAATTCGACGTTCTGCCAGTTCTGCTGCTTCGATACCAGCGCGGCCTGCGCCGAACGCACCCGCGCCCGGGCCGTCCGGCCGGCCGCCAGATACTGTTCGATCTGCTGCGCACTCAGGGTATCGGTGCCACGCAGCCGGCGGGCACGGCGTACATTGGCCTCGGCCTCGGTTGCCGCCGCCTGCGCCTCGGCCAGGGCGGCCCGGGCCTGGGTGACGTCGGCGGCCACGGTCTTCCCGTTGAAACGGGCCAGCACATCGCCGCGCTTCACCGTATCGCCCACGTTCACGAGTACCGCGGACAGTGTCAGGGCATTGGTCTCGGAAGCGACGCTGGCTTCCTGCCACGCCGTCACCTCGCCATCGGCCAGCACCTGCACCGGCAGCTGCGTCTGCACCGGCTGGGCCACCGCCACCACGGCAGCCGGCCGCTGTGGCGGCGCCTGGTCATCACCTGCCTCTCCGGCCTGGAACAGGTCCGGACGGAACAGGAACACGCTGCCTGACAGCAGCAGTACCAGCAAACAGATACCCAGGAAAACACGCAGCGAACTGGACATGGCAACTCACCCCCGGATCGTGAGTCAGAACTGGTAATTGACGCCGACAAAGCCGGATACCCCGGTGCGTTTTTCCACGATGGGACTTTTGGCAGCGCGGTTTGCCATGCGCATGGCCTCTACCCCGCCCGTAATGGACCAGTGCCTGTCCAGCACATGATTCCAGCCAGCTTCCAGTGAGTACGCGTGCAGACCAGATTTCGCCTCGAAGGCCGAAAACCGCGAGGTTTGCGCCTGCTGGGGGGTAACCCCAAAGAAAAGCGCGTTGTAGCGCTGATTGCCGCCATGAGCCTTCAGGCCCACCGTGATCTGGTCACTGTCGGTATCCAGCGCGGCCACGTCAAACCCAGCATGGAAGGTATTGCCGCGCTGCGCACCGTGTACCCGAAACTCGGCGGCGCCAGTCAATGCCAGCCAGTCTGTCACAGGGACGGACAGCGTGAGGTTGGTCGTAGTAGCACTGCGGATCGTACCCATACCCTTGAGCCGTTCGGAGCCGGGCCGCCCTGCCGCGCTACTTTTCTTCTCACTGCGCCCCGGGTCGGCACCAATGGACAAACTGGCCATCAGGCCATCGTCACTTCCATACTGCACACCAATGCCACGGGGATCGAAAAAGAAAATACCCCGGGAAACACTGAAAAATGGCTCTACCCCCCCCTGCGTCTCTTTGGCTCCCATGTAGGTTGGCCTTGTTCCAAGCATCACACCAAGTGACACATCCGTATGATCCCCCCAGATCTGGCTGGACAGGGAGGGGGCACGGGCAGGCATGTCTGCCGGGCCAGATGAGACCGATGCCTCCTCTGCCGAAACCGGTGAATCTCCCTCCCCTTGCGCCGCACCAGCGGTCTGCGCCCCCTGCGCACCCGACACGAAGAACATGCTGCCCAACAGCAGCCAGCCATGCATACTCCGAAGCGACTTGCCTGCCCATGTCATGATCAACCTCCTCCTGCATAAATGAATGAATGACAGGAAGAGTTGAACACGCGCGCTCAAACGCTCCGTGCAGAAATCATCAAGGCTTGATCAATTCACCGGCTTTCTTCGAACTCGAGGCATGCTGCACGGATTCCCGGGAGCATCAGGTTTCGATCAACACGTGCACATCCTGCAGCTTCAGGGACTGGAGCGTGTCATGGACTCATTCGTCCCCACGCCGGCCCCAAACCCGTGTGTTGACAAGACGCTCTGCTCAGGCGAGGCTGGCCGCAACCATCGGGCCCGGGCACTGTTGGCCGGCGTCTTCACGCGAACGCCCGGTAACAGCAGTGTCACACAGGCACCGCCGTCCGGATGATTGGACACCGAAAGCTCGCCCCCATGCGCAGCACAGATGGCCCAGGCCACCGACATGCCCAGTCCTGCCCCGCCCCGGTTGCGGGAACGTGAGCCATCGGCCCGCCAGAAGCGGTCGCACACCTGGCTGAGACAGTTCTCCGGAAATCCACTGCCCGCGTCACGCACCTGAAGCTGGATGTGTCCATCCGCCAGCCTCTGGCCAACTATGCCCAGCCAGCGACCACTGGCTGCATACCGGATGGCATTGTCGACCAGCACGGTCAGCATCTGACCGATACGGTCACGGTCTCCCTGCACGACCAGACTGTCCGGCACGTCCAGGTCCACCTGCATGCCAGCCGATACTGTCCGGGGCGCGGCCCAATTGATGCGTTCCTGTACCAGTGCCCGGACATTGAATTCACCCTGCACCAGCTCCAGCTGGCCGGCCGAGGCCAGCGACAGCAGGTACAGGTCGTGCACCAGCCGGTTGAGCTGGTCGAGCTGCCCCATGATCATCCCGTAATTGCCAGACGTGGCAGGCAGCACCCCATCCATCAGCGCCTGCAGGCGGGCCTTGGCCGCCGTCAGCGGGGTGCGCAGCTCGTGGGCAATGGCCGCACTGGACGCCTGAAACTCACGTTCATGCCGCTCCAGACTGCTGGCCATACGGTTGAAATCCTGCGCCAGCTCCTTCAGCGCCGCCGGCGCATCGCGCCGGATATCCGCCCGCGCAGAGAATTCCCCCTTGGCAATGTTCCCGGCTGCCACCGCCACCGCACCGAGCTGGCGCGACATGCGCAGGGACAGCCAGACGCCCCCCACCCCGATCACCACCAGTGAAAGCCCGAGCAGGGCCCCCCAGGTCAGCAACTCGTGCTGCACATCATCCTGCTGAAGATAGCGCGGGTACAGATATTCACTGTAAAGATGCTGCAACCGGAGCGATATCCCCACACCGGAAGCCTTTTTCTGCTGCGCCTCCAGCATGCTGATTTCAGCCCGTACCGCGGGCGGCAGTGTCGCACGTGTTTCCTGCTCCCAGACCTCGCACCAGTACCAGATTCCCCCTTCGAAAATGACCACGATCACCAGCGCCAGCGCCATCATGCGGGGAGAGATCCAGCGCCACAGCTTGGCGTAGGTAGCACGTTCGCCCATCAGACTACACGCTTGGGCATGGGAGGTACATTTTTCCATCAGGCCACACTCCGGAAACGATAGCCCAGTCCGCGCACCGTCAGCAGCACGCCCGACACGCCCGCATGCTCCAGCTTGCGCCGCAGGTTGTAGATGTGCGCATCCACCACGCGCTCGGCAGCACCGCTCTCCGGCAGGCACCCCTCCATCAGCTCACTGCGCGTGAACAGCCTGGTGGGCGTGCCCATCAGCATGGCCAGCAGGCCAAACTCGGTGCGTGTCAGTTCGAGCGCCTGCACCCGATCACCATCGTGTACGCGTGCCTCGCTGGCCTCCACATCGACGATCAGCGCCTCATGCCGTAGTTCCTGTCGACGGGTCGCTGTCTGACTGCGCCAGCGCCGCAGCACCGCATGCACACGGGCCATCACCTCGCCCGGGTCGTAAGGTTTGACCACGTAATCGTCGGCACCATAGAGCAGCGAATTGATCCGCCGGGCGGTATCGCCCACGGCCGTCACCATGATGACCGGTGTCTGTGCGTGCTGGCGAATGGCGCTCATCACCTTGTAGCCGTCCAGGCCGGGCAGCATCACATCCAGCAGGATCAGGTCGGGATGCCAGCGGGCATGTTCCGCCAGCGCTGCCATGCCATCGGCCACATGCAGCGCCTCAAAACCCTCCCGGTTCAGATAGGCCATCAGGACCTGGGCGCTGTCCTCGTCATCTTCCACCACCAGAATCCGGTCTTTCTTCATCGATGCGTCCCTGGAAGGCGCCGCAGAAATCCCGCAGGGGCCTTCTTGATGAAATCTTCATGAAACCTCAACACAGCCTTGAAAAAAGTCCCTGTTTTCAGGCAGTTTGAGGCATCTCTTCGTCTGGATTCCCATCATAGCAGTGATGGTGCCGGTGTTGGTTCCCACACAGATTCCCGCGGACATGTCGGACCAGGAGGCCCGACTGGCCCGGCTGGCACAGCAGCGTGGCTCAGTGCACGAACAGCCCGATATACCGGTCGAACTCGTATTTGCGCCCGCGCTGCAGACCTATCAACGCCGATTGAAAACTGACCCGGGAACTCTTGCCTGAGCATGGCGGCAATCTTGCAGCAAACACCCAGATCACAAACGGCGTCATTTTGCGCCAACCCATCACCAGAACAGCCCAGCCACCCCCGATTTCCTTTGACCAGCACCACCGCTTAGTTAAAGAAAACCCGTTTCCTTTAACTAACGGCCGGCCTTAGTTAAAGAAAAGCCGTTTTCTTTAACTAAGGACCTCCGACGGGGGACAAATGGCGCGATTTTACGCCAAACCACCACTTGAACGGCGTGGTTTTGCGTCAAATCCTTTGCATGAACGGCGTATTTTTTGGCCAAACATGATAGCCGTCAAAGGCGGCGCAGTTTTATGCCGTTCACCGCGTACCGACAGGACAGTAGGCACGGGCAAAGCCGGCAGGATGGCTGGCCTGTCCGCTCTTCCGGGAGGCCCGCTGGGTCATGGCATGCACAGCCGGCGAGCCGGCGCAGGCCCGCTGGGCGAGGCGCCGGCCAGCGTGGAATCGCTGGACGGTCATCCCTTCAGTTGGTAGGATTGAATCCCATCAACCCTTGATGGGATTGGACCCTGCGGAAGAATACTGGAGCCTGCCATGCGTACCACGACCCAGATGAGCATCACCCTGCCCAACGAGATGGCCAACGCCGTCAAAGCTCGGGTCCGGTCTGGCGAATACACCAGTGAGAGCGAAGTGATCCGGGAAGGATTGCGGGCACTGGCCATGCGCGACCGCGCCATCGAACACTGGCTGCACAACCGGGTGGGCCCGGCCTATGACGCCGTCAAGGCCGATCCATCGAGCACCCGAACCCCGGAGCAGGTTCGCGCCCGGCTTGCCGCGCTGCGGACAAACGTGCAATGAAGTTCATGCTCGCCTTCTCGGCCGATGCCGAGAACAGTCTTGCGGATCTGCACGAATACATCGCCCGCTTCGGCTCTCCGGATATCGCAGACCGGTTCACCGAAGGGGTCATCCTGCAATGCGAAAGCATGTGCACGTTCCCGCTGCGGGGAACGCCGCGTGACGATATCCGTCCGGGCGTGCGGATCACACACTACAGGAAACGGGTGACGATAGCCTATACCGTTGAAGACGGGCTGGTTACGATCCTCGATGTGTTCTACGGTGGCCAGGACTACGAAACCATCCTGCGCGACGACACAGACGACTGAAGCGCAGACTGAAGCGCATCACGGCGCCCGCTCCCGCCGCCCAACCAGCCCCAGCACGATCCCCAGCGCCGCGAACGGCGCCCATTCCAGCGAATATTCCTTCCACGGCAGCCGGTTCACGGCCTCCACACCGGCCACCGACAGGACAGACACCGTCGTCACGAAGCCCACGGCCAGCCGCTGCGACAGCACCGGCGGCTTCCAGACGAAATTCTCCAGCAGCATCAGCACCAGCAGCGTCATCACGATCGGGTACAGCACCAGCAGCACCGGCACCGACTTGCTGATCACGGCCGTCAGCCCCTGGTTGGCCACGACAAAGCTGCCCAGCGTGCAGAGAATGGCATACGTGCGGTAGCTGATGCGCGGCCAGACATCATTGAAATATTCGCTGGTGGCGGTGATCAGGCCCACCGCCGTGGTCAGGCAGGCCAGCGTGACGATCACCCCGAACAGCACCCGGCCGAATTCGCCGAAGGTGCCGTACGCTGCCGTGTTGAGCAGGAAGGAGCCCAGATCCTTGCCGCTGGCCTTCACCCCGGCCACCACCGACGGGTCGATGGGCAGGCGGTTGCTCACCCAGCCCAGCCCCACATAGATGACGGCCAGCGACACGGCCGCCACCACGCCCGCCAGCGATGCCTGCACCACCAGCTCGCGCCGCGACAGGGCCGACTGATGCGCCACCGACATGACCAGCGACGCTTCATCTCCCCCATGACCGGCGGGAAGATCATTCCCGGCCACCCCGCCCCCCACATCCGGCAGGGCAGCGGCTGGCGCCTTCTGGGCCGTGCCCATCTTGCTGCGCACCGCCGTCAGCACGATCACCGCGTAGGCCACCGAGCCCAGCACATCCATGGTCAGATAACCGCCCATGAATCCATTCACGAAGGCGATGGAACCATTGGCGCCCTCCACCTGCGTCAGCGTGGGCGGCCGGCCGTGCAGCCACAGCACCCCTTTGCCGATCAGCAGCAGGATGCACACCAGCAGCACCGGCGTGAGGATGGCGCCTATGCGCTCGACCATCTTGGACGGATTCAGGCTCAGCCACAGGGCCACGCCGAAGTAGGCCAGGCTGAACAGCAGCATCGGCCCCTGTCCGGGCGCCCCCGCATCACCACCAGCCGCCGCCGCACCGGCTGCCGCGGCCTGCGCGGCATCGCCAGCGCCCCCACCCGTCAGAAACGGCAGCACCGCCAGCTCGAAGGACGTGGCCCCCGTGCGCGGAATGGCAAAGAAGGGCCCCACGGTCAGGTAGACGATGGCCAGAAAGGCCAGCGAGAACCACGGGTGGATGCGATCCAGCGCCGTGCGGTAGCCGTCGTCGTAGTAGGCGCTGACGATGATGGCAAGCAGCGGCAGCCCCACCCCCGTCAGCACGAACCCCAGCAGCGCCTCCCACAACCCCGGGCCACTTTCCATGCCCAGTGCCGAAGGGAAGATGAGGTTGCCGGCGCCAAAGAAGATGGCAAACAGCATGAAACCGATGACGAAGGTGTTCCTGTTCACGGGAGCGCGTTCTTGACAAATGCAATCGACAGAAGGCCGACCAGTGTAATACAACACGCTTGCTGCAGCCGCTGCCTGCTGTAGTGAGCCTGCCGCTACCCAATATGGTTACTGCCGGCGGCGGTTGCTGCCCAATGTGCTGGTTGCTACCGGCGGCGGCGGCTCGATGTGGCTGTTGCCTGCTGCGGCGTGCATCATCCCCTGGCAGAGGTCCGAGACGAGGCGGCCCCCGCCGTGGCGCCCGGGCCGCCACAGCGGGGCGCGCACCTGCTATGCTTTCGCACTTTGCCCGTTGCCGGGACTCCCCAACGGGCAGCACCGGAGAACGGCCCTGCCGCTTCAACCGGCTGGGCCGGGCCCGGCAGCCCGCACTTCATTCACCGCTTTCCCTACCCTATACACCATGGACGCCAAAGAATTCGTACACCAGACCGTCAACGAGCACCCGGTGGTGCTCTTCATGAAGGGCACGGCCCAGTTTCCGCAATGTGGTTTCTCGGGCAAGGCCATCCAGATCCTGAAAAACGCCGGCATCCGCCAGCTGGTCACCATCAACATCCTCGAAGATGAAGAGGTGCGCCAGGCCGTGAAGGACTACTCCAACTGGCCCACCATTCCGCAGCTCTACATCAACGGCGAGTTCATCGGCGGTACCGACATCATGGCCGAAATGGCCGAGTCGGGCGAGCTGCAGAAGCTCATTCCGGAAGGCAACAAGGCTGCGTAACGTTCCTGCCTCGACATGTCGGGTGAGATGGCGCGTGGCGTGCGCGCCGGCCGGCATCGCTGTATCCCGGCGCTTCCGATGCCCGATGTATCTGCCTTCATGCACCCGCGGTACCAGGGTGAGTGCGTCCAGGGCTGAAACAGCCTGAGAAGTCAGACAGTCACACCAGCCCCAGCGTCTCGTCCAGGCCCAGGTGGATGTTCATGGCCTGCACGGCCGCACCGCTGGCGCCCTTGCCCAGGTTGTCGATGCGGGCCATCAGCACGCACTGATCGTCGTTGCCCAGCACGAACAGGTCGGCGCGATTGGTGCCGTTGCAGCCCTGCACATCGAAAAAGCCGCCCGGTACGGCTTCGTCCAGTGCCAGCGGCTGCACCGTCACGAACGGCTCGCCCGCATAGCGGGCCGCCAGAGCAGCATGAATGGCGGCGCGGTCGATGGCGGTCTGGTGTCCCCGCGTGGCAGCCCGAATGGCGGCCAGGTCCAGCGGCACCGACACGGCCAGCCCCTTGTACCACGGCCCCACCACCGGCATGAACAGCGGTACCCTGTCCAACGCGCCGTAGCGCTGCATTTCGGGCAGGTGCTTGTGCGCCAGCCCCAGTGCATAGGGACGTGGCGCCAGCACAGCCGCCGCCCCATCACCGGCCAGCGCGCGGCTGGCCGCTACCGTGCCCATGCCCGCTGTATTGTCCGCCGGGCCGGCCAGCGCGGCCCCCGCCGTCAGTCCGGCCAGCGCCTCGCGATACTGGGCGATCATCTGCTTGCCCCCGCCCGAATAACCGGTGTGCGAGGTGGCCGACACGGGCCAGTCGGCCGGCAGCAGGCCGGCGTCCACCAGCGGCCGCACCGCCAAAATGAAGGCCGTGGCATGGCAGCCCGGATTGGCAATGCGCTTGCTGCCGCGGATGCGTGCGCGCTGTTCCGGCGCCAGCTCCGGCAACCCATAGGCCCAGGCCGGATCCACCCGGTGTGCCGTGCTGGTATCGATCACGCAGGTGGCCGGATTGCCGATCAGCGCCACCGACTCGCGCGCCGCGGCATCCGGCAGGCACAGAAAGGCCACGTCGGCCGAGTTCAGCAACCGCGCCCGCTCGGCCGGATCCTTGCGCAGCGCTGGGTCGATCCGCAACACCGATACATCCGTTCGCCGGCGCAGATACTCATGAATCTGCAGCCCCGTCGTCCCTTCCTGCCCATCCACGAAAACCGAATAGAGACTCATCACGTACCCCGGCCCCAGCCGGCCAAATGAGAAAGAATCAAAGTGTGTCACAAATCAGCGGGGTTCCCGCGGATGACCAGCATGGCAGTGCGGGAGGGCAGGCCCCGGCCTTCATGATCCACTGCACATTCCGGTGATCGTGACCGGTGATCCCGGCATCGTGACCAGGAGGATCAGCCGTCGCACGCTGCTGAAGACAGGGCAGGCACAGTGGGATACTGCGGAGAGAAAGGAAACCATCCGTCTGAACAGAAAGCAGAATCATTATTTGATCCATGAATCATGTTGTGCCGTGGCGACAGCGCAACACAGGTCTGTCAAACCCCCGAAATAAATCAGGCCAAACCGTGCGCAAAGTCACAGAATCACCATGTCGTGTCATTATTTGCACGGCTTATTCACGGTTCGTTGATGACGCCGTGCTAGTCTGGACTCGCAGGAGAGCAGCAGATACCGTGCCGGTGCGGGTGGAGGACAAAGGCAGACGCCCTTGCCAGCCATTCACATCAAAAATATCTGATGCAGGCTCGATGCCCCATGCTTCTGTCCACCACCGGCCATCGATGGGCGTTGGAAAGGACAGGAGAGGCTGATTCCGGTACCGGCCCTCACGGGGATACCCCCGCGGACAGTCCCACGGACACACCCGCAGGGATGCTGGTCGGGCAGCAGCCACGGCAGAAGGCAGAGCCGCTCTCCCCCATGGAACCACAACAAACACTCAGGCAAGATCATGAGCAAGAAAACCCAATCCACCCTGCTGGCCATCACGGCCGCTGCTGCCCTGTCCTTCTCGGCTGCTGCTGGCGCAGCCACCGGCGCCTACATCCAGGGCGACATCGGCCTGGGCCACCTGAAAGTGGACGACAACACCAAGCTGCGCGTCAGCAACGTGGGCAGCAAGATCAAGGATTCCTACAAGGAATCGGGCTTCATGCCCCGCCTCTCGGCCGGTTACGAGCTGGGCAACGGTCTGCGCGTGGCGGTGGACTTCACCCACTACAAGGACATGAAGGAAAGCTACACCTCGGCCGCTGGTGTGAACCAGACCGCCGGCGTGAAAGCCAACAGCCTGGGTCTGTCCGCCATCTATGACATCGACCTGGGTGGCGATTTCACCCCGTACGTGGGCGGCCGTCTGGGCGTCAACAAGCTGAAATACTCGGCCGGCTACGCTGCCGCGGGCGAGCGCTTCTCGTCCTCGCAAAGCAAGACGAAAACCGGCGTGGGCCTGCTGCTGGGCGTGAACTACAAGCTCAGCGAAGAAATGGCGCTGGACGCCGGCTATCGCTACAACCACATGGACAAGGACATCAACGCCCACGAGTTCTCGGTGGGTCTGCGGTACTACTTCTGATGTCCTGATGACACGGCGCCGGCCCGGTGGCTGGGGCCGTGGCCATGGAAATACGGGCCGGGCCGCGGGGTTCGGCCTTGCGGCTGTTGCCGTGTTTCGAACGCCTCCGGATGGGGGCGTTTGTGTTTTGGGGTGGATGGTGTCTGGGGGTAGCGCCACAGGGCGGGGGCACGCCTGTGGAGCCCTGGGTGTGCCATGGACTCAGCGGGTCAGCGGTACGCCTTCAGGAGATAACGATCAAGTACACTCAGCGGAAATGGGGACCACAGATGCCGGCACCGACCATAAACCAGCGAGTACAAGAGCAGCACCTCGCCTTGCGAAAGGCTGGACTGCGGCCAGTGCTCATCTGGATACCGGATACCCGACGCCCCGGTTTCGATGAGGAATACCGCCGCCAGAGCCGGCTGATTGCCGACGCCGAAAAAGACGACTCTGGACTGCGGGCTTTCACGGACGCTGCAGCGGACGACTTTCTGGCCGGTCTGGATGAGTGGAAAGCATGAGGTGCGGCGGTCTGATATCCGTCGCCCCACAGGGCAGGGTTGACAAGTCACCACCGACGCTGGTCAAACAGGAAGGCGAAAGCCTGCTTGCTGGATTTTCAAGCCGGGATGCTCCCTCCCATGGCACGTTCCGCAACAGCGTTGAGTGCCATGCCATCGCCCCTCGTCGCCGACAGTGCCACCACACCTCGACGGCTTTTGCGCTGAAAAACACAGAGGGATGAAAATCCACCCGTTTCTCCGGTGTGCATATAGACGGGATCACTCTCGTTTGCCGTCAAATCCATCAGCCAGTTGACAGCAACAGCAGATTGATTTGACGCGTTGCGAACAACGGGAATCAGCCCGGCCGCAGCAGGGCGGAGGAAGGCTGGCAAGACGTTCCTCGATCTGCCGCAACCGGTGCTTGTCGCTCATTATTGTCAGGCGTGCCTTGGCGGGTGTCCGCTCCATCAGCCTTTTCAGAAACGTACGTTCCGCCAGCAGTTGCATGCGTTCTTCCCGACTCATGATTGCACCTCTCCTGCATTGAGCATCAACCACTCTCGCGCATCGGCATCACGTGCCTGATGCAGATCCAGCTGAAGAAACCCTTTCCACGATCCGTCCCTGCGATGGGACCACATGCTGTACCAGTATGCAATCCACGCTGACAGCTGAGAGGGGGGCACCATCGCCCCCCGTCGCCCTCTTCAGGCCGATAAACGTGCCTCCAGCGGCACAGCACTGCCCTCCCTGGGCATCTGTAGGTCCGTCAAACGCTTCAGGCTGCGGCTCACCTGAACCACACTTTCGAAGCCAGTATGCTTGCCCTCATATTCCAGCGTGGCCACGGCCCCGCTCCCCACAAGCACGCTCAAAAATTCCCTGAGCTTTTCAACAACATAGGGGGAAAACCCTGATACGACACCAGCCGATGTATCGCTATCACCAGCCACCGCCTCCAGCAGACGCTGGGTATGTGCCATGGCCATGGCCACCAGACTCTCACCTTCAGGCGGCAACGATCCGGGGATACGCTCCTGCATCACGAAGCCAAAGGGCTCGGTCACAACACCGGTAATCAGGAGCTGACTGGGGTCCCACACCGGGTGGCCCTGGGCCCGGGACGCCAGAGACCAGCCCACGGCAGCAACCAGTTCAACGAAGCAGCCCATGGCCTTCAGACCAGAATCGGCAGCCATGCCGGACTCGTCCACAACCGGTTGACCGCCGAAAGCAAGGATGGCCCTGACAGGCTCTGGCTGATTCTCCGGCATGCTGGCCAGCTGTTCATCGATATCACGTATACGGGATTCGAACCCCAGGCGGCTCATCCATGCATCTGCCGAAAGCCCGGCCAGCATCTCCTGCAAAAGGGCGCGCTCCGACAACAGGTTCAAGCGCTCTTCACAACTCATGACTGCCCTCCCAATGCGTCCAGCGATGCCAGCCTTTCTCTTGCTACGGTATCTTGCCCCGGCCCAAGATCGATCTGCAGGAAACCTTTCCAGAGCAGATCCCGACGGCGATGGGACCACATGCTGTACCAATAAGTGCAGACTGTCACCAGCTCCTCCTGGCTCTGCGTATCCAGCGCCACATAGTAGCTGTCTGTCAGGAAACGTGCCCGGACCGCGTCCGTATCAAACAGATAGCGATGGTGCTCCGCCGGCTTGAATGCCGGAGGCCTGCGAACAAAGGTCACAACGTCCATATCCCTAGGAGGCCGGCGAAGCCGTGACTGCTCAACCCGTTCGGTAAAGCTACCATTGAGCCACTGAAAGCCGTCAACAAAGCCCATATCGTGCAGGGCCGCCCGGAATCCCAGGAACCCCGCGAGAATCTTTCGGCGTGCTGGCGTTGTGCCAAAGTGCTCGATCAGGTCTGACAGCGTGACCCGGTAAGGCGAGCGATCCTGGCTGACAGGACGGGACGGAATGAAAGGTGGCAACACACCCGCGCGATTCCAGTTGGGGATACGAACAGTCGTCATCTGACGTCTCTTGCAGCGTTGTTTATATGCCACCAATTATGCAACAACTACTGGTTTCATAAACAGCAAACTGACACTTCCCCTGCCCCAGACCATCGACTTTCGGAAAACCATAAGGCAACCCGACATCACAACCCGACATCATGGAACTCAAACTCCACCCGCCCATCGTGATGCTGCTCTGCGCCAGCCTGATGAAGCTGCTGGCCAGCTGGCTGCCGCTGGTGGCCCTGCCCTTGCCCCAGGCAGTTTCCACCGGGGCGGCCCTGGCTCTTGCAGCGGCGGGCTTTTTCTCGGGCATGGCTGGCGTGTTCGCCTTTGCCCGCCAGCGCACCACGGTCAACCCGCACCGGCCGGAACGGACTTCGGCGCTGGTCACGGGCGGCATCTACCGCTTCACGCGCAACCCGATGTACCTGGGCATGGCGCTTTTTCTGGCCGCCTGGGCACTGTGGCTGGGGCAGCTGACGCCGTGGCTGGGCATCTGGGCGTATGTGGCGTTCATCAACCGCTTCCAGATTGCACCGGAAGAGCGTGTGCTGGCGGAAAAGTTTGGAGAAGACTGGGAGCAGTTCTGCCAGCGCACACGCCGCTGGATATAAGCAGTTCCTGGGGACTCAGTCTGTCCCGGGATGTTCTTCCCCGGGATGCTCTACCTTGGGATGCGCCGCCCAGAGAGCCCTGCCCTGAGATACACCACGCAGTTTTTTACGCAGCGGGAACCTTTTGGCATCTCCGTGCACCGGGACACCGCTCCTTATTACTGGATAGTGTCAAGGGATTCGACCCTGCAGCAGGTCAATACATGGAGGGCTCACTGTGTCGCGCGCACCACGGTATCATGAGCGCATTCAAACGACATCGTGTGGGAGAACGCATTCATGAGACTGTTGCTCGGCTGGCTGATCAATGCCGCTGCCATCTTCCTGCTGCCCTACCTGCTGGCCGCCGTGAACATCAAGGATTTCGGCACGGCCATGGTGGTGGCGCTCATCATCGGCCTGCTCAACACCTTCATCCGCCCGGTGCTGCTGCTGCTCACGCTGCCGGTCAACGTGGTGACGCTGGGGCTGTTCACGCTGGTCATCAACGGGTTGATGTTCTGGGTCACGTCCCGGCTGGTGGACGATTTCACCATCACCGGCTTCTGGTGGGCGGTGCTGGCAGCCGTGCTCTACAGCGTCATCAGCAGTCTGATTGCCAGTGTGCTGCTGGGTGAGCAACGAACGGAGGACTGACAGCGCACGCAATCCGCTGGCGGCGCGAACACCAGATGGCGTATCGACCGCGTGACGCAAATCGCTGCCGGGAGAGCACCGGGTGAAGAAGTCACCGTGGCTCGCCGGGCCGCTGGGCCTCCAGCGCGAAACAGGCTGCCAGCATTTCGGGCGGCCTGTTCCGTTTTTCAGCGCTTCGTGCCCAGCGCCATGGTCCAGTACGAGCCGTACTGGGTCTGGGCCGTGCCCGGCACCACGGCCAGGCCAACCTCCTGAATGTCGGCGCGCATCAGGGCCTTGCAGTGCGAGGGGCTGTCGATCCAGGCCTGCATGGCTTCAGGCAGGGTCCGGAAGCCGGCAGCGATGTTCTCGTCGGCCTGCGACCAGGCGTAGTGCACCATCTCGAAGCGGTGCCAGACGTACTTGCCATCGTCCCAGCCATGGCTGAACTTGTTGTTGGCCAGCATCCACTCGGATTCGAGAAGCGCCGCGTAGGCCACCTGCGGGTTCCAGCGCAGCGGCGGGGCGGCGGGGTACGAGACATCCCCACAGGTACGCGCCTGGGCACGTGCCTCGTTCACGGCCTTGACCACACGCTGGGCCAGCAGGTGATAGCGGGCGGCATCGATCACCGCCTGGGCGGCCCTGTCGGTCACTTCGGCCTGGGGCGCCCCGGCCGTGCTGGCGGAGGCATCGGCCATGTAAAGCGTCTCGCCGCGATACAGCGGTACGGCAGGCTGCACAAAGGACTGTGATGGAGCGGACGCGGAAGCAGCCGGGGAAGACAACGATGCAACAGCAGCTTCTGCCTTGATGGTCAGGGCGGCGGCGGCCGGAACAGGTGCGGCTTGCATGCCGTCAGAATCACTGGCAGCACGCAATGAAGCGCCTTCCTCGCCGGCAGAAACGTCATGCGCAGCAGCAGCTTCAGGAGCAGCGGCGCCTCCCTGGACAACGGAGCTGCTTCCCTGCCGGGCAGCAACATTCAGGCCAACAGCAGCCGCGCCAAGGGTTCCCTTGTCTTCGGGCAGCAGTGCCAGCCCCAGGGCCTGATATTCGGCACGGATTTCGGCCGCATTGCCCTGTCCCAGCCGGGGGTGCAGGCCCACCGACGGCTCGTCACTGCCACCACCCCCGCAGGCCCCCACCATCAGGCCCAGCACCGCCGATGCCACCACCGGCTGCGCCCCACCGAACCATGACTTTCCGCCCGACACGATTTCGCTCCCCAGCGAGTTTCTCGATGGGGCGCATTGTTGGATAACAACACTTCTGTGTCTTCAGCGACACGCACCAGTGGTTGACTGGTGCCGGCCGAGCGGTGATCTGCCCGGGAAGCTGCCTGCCGAACCTGATGCCAGAATAAGCGGATACGCTTGCCGGCAATTTCAGATATCAATCATCCTCACTATCGAACTTCATGTCCCGATAGCGAACGAAGTGTGAGCCCTTGATCAGCCGGTAGGCCAGCCAGATGCCCAGAAACACGGGCAGGCCGATGTAGGTGGCCACCACGCCGATCCAGTCGATGCGCTCTTCCATAAAGGCCTGGTAGTTCTGGCCCAGCGTGATGATCAGGCACAGCACGAAGGCAAACACCGGGCCGATCGGG
The DNA here is from genome assembly GCF_003892345.1 of Lautropia dentalis. Classification (GTDB taxonomy): domain Bacteria; phylum Pseudomonadota; class Gammaproteobacteria; order Burkholderiales; family Burkholderiaceae_E; genus Lautropia; species Lautropia dentalis. Next base: position 1,090,511 of record NZ_RRUE01000002.1, on the reverse strand, counting down.
AAGAACGAGGCACGATATGGCAGCTCGGCCAGGTTGCGCCCCTGGGCGATGTAGCCCTTGCGGAAGCGGTAGTGTGACACCGCAATGCCCAGCCAGGCGATGAATCCGGTCATGCCCGACAGGTTGAGCAGCCACAGGTAGATGGTTTCGGCGCTGGCCAGATAGGTGGCAAAGCAGAGGGCCGCCACGACGGTGGTGGCCATCAGTGCGTACACGGGCACGCCACGCTTCGACACCCGGGCAAAGATGCGCGGGGCCATGCCCTGGCTGGCCAGCGTGTAGAGCATGCGGGTGGAGGCGTACATGCCGGAGTTGCCGGCCGACAGCACGGAGGTGAGCACCACGGCATTCATCAGCACGGCGGCCGACAGCAGCCCTGCCCGCTCGAATACCAGGGTGAAGGGGCTGACGCTCACGTCGCCCACTTCGTTGCGCAGCAGGCGAGGGTCGGTGTAGGGGATGAGCAGGCTGATGACCAGAATGGCCAGGATGTAGAAAAGCAGGATGCGCCAGAACACCTGCCGCACGGCCCGGGGGATGTTCCGGCCCGGATCGGCCGATTCGGCCGCGGCAATGCCGATCAGCTCGGTGCCCTGGAAGGAAAAGCCAACCACCATGGCCACGCCGATCAGGGCCGCAAAGCCGCCGGCAAACGGGGCCTCGCCCACCGACCAGTTGGCCAGATGTTCGGAGAAGGTGTGGGCGCGGTCGGTGCCGTGCAGGATGCCGGTGATCATGGCCAGCCCCACGGCGATGAAGATGATGACGGTGGTGACCTTGATGGCGGCGAACCAGTATTCGGCTTCGCCAAAGCCCTTCACCGAGATGACGTTGAGCAGGAACATGATGCCCAGCGCAATGGCACTCCACACCACGCCCGGCACGTCGGGGAACCAGTAGGCCATGACGAGCTGTGCGGCCACGAGGTCCACGGCAATGGTGATGGCCCAGTTGTACCAATAGTTCCAGCCGAGGGCGAAGCCGAAGCCTTCGTCCACATAGCGGCTGCCATAGGTGGCAAAGGAGCCGGAGACCGGCATGTAGGCGGCCAGTTCGCCCAGGCTGGTCATGAGGAAGTAGACCATCAGGCCGATGAGGCCGTAGGCCAGCAGGGCGCCACCCGGCCCGGCCTGCGAGATGGTGGCGCCGGAAGCGACGAACAGGCCGGTACCGATGGACCCGCCGATGGCGATCATCGACAGGTGACGTGCACGCAGGGAACGTTTGAGGCGATGTTCGGTGCTGGGCGCGGCCGCTTCTGGCCGGGCGCCGGGAGCGCCTCGGGAAGATGGGGCATCAGGGGTGCCCGGTGACCCGGATGGCTGCTGGCCGGATGCGTGGCCGGACGGGGCGGGAGAAGAAGACGGGGCCTCTGCGGGATGATCCATCGGGTACAGATACAGGTTATGCCCGAGAACCCGCAGGCGCGCAGCAGGGGCGCCCGACCCGGCCCAGAAATGGTCTGCCCCTCGACCCGGCGGAGCCGGCGGCAGAACGGGGGGAACCACTTCCGGGGCGCAGGCTGCGCGCCCGGAACGTGTGGAAAGGGGGTGGTGCCGCTTGTCGGACTCGAACTGACGACCTACCGCTTACAAGGCGGTTGCTCTACCAACTGAGCTAAAGCGGCCACGGAAACCGTGACATGGCAGCGCCATGCGGGGGGCATTCTAGCAGGCAATCCGCTCGTGTGGGCAAGCTCACGCAAAACCTGCGAAATGGGCCTGCCGGGACGATGTCCTGTCTTGTGCCCTGCCCTCGTCCAGGCGCCCTCGTCCTGTCCTGCGATGACCTGCCCCGCTGCCTGCCTCCCCTGCCCGCGTGAGGGCAAACTACTTGATCAGCTTCAGGGACGGACGACCACGCCCCGGCGGGGTGGGCGGCTCCGGAGGCGTGGACGAAGCGGGTGAGTCTGGCGGCTGGCTGTCCGGGTCATCCTTGCCCGGCGCGGCGCCTTTGGTGGAGGCCGCCCCTCTGGTGGAAGTGACACCTTTGGCCGGGGCTGTATCTCTGGTGGAAGAGGCACCTTTGGCCGGGGCTGCATCTTTGGCAGAGGAGGCGGCACCTTTGGCCGGTTTTGCGCCGGTTGCAGGCGCGCCCCCTTCGGCCGGCGCAGTCCGTTTGCCGGATGCGGTTCGCTTGCCCGGTGCCCCCCCCTCTTCCGGTGCCCCCCCCTCTTCCGGTGCCGCACCTTCTCCCCGTGCAGCCCGTCCGCCCGCCGCAGTCCCTGCGCCCGACGTGTTCCCCTTCGCGGTGCGACTGGAGGAACGGGTACGGGGTTTGGTGGTTCCGGGTTTGTCTGCTTCAGGCCTGGTCGCTTCAGGCCCGTATGGTTCGAGCCTGAGCGCTTCAGGCACGGTCGTCGTGGAGGTCGGCTTGCGACGCGGGCGAGCGGGTTTGGCGGGCGATGCATCATCCACCTGTGGGGAAGCAGATGCCTCGCCAGAGGAGTCGGTCACGGGCCTGCCCTTTGCACCATCCGGTGCATCCGCAGCACTGGACGGTGAAGCTGCCGGCGATGGCACGGCGTGCAGGCTGGGCCGGCCACTGCGACCGGGGCGGTTGAAGCTCAGGACTTCGCCACCCTGGCCACCGGGCGCTGCCGGCGTGCCGGATTTGCCCGTAACTGGGTGTTCATCGTCGACCAGATGGTCGTCATCTTCGGCACCATCGCCCTCTTCTTCGATGGTGACGCCGAAGGGCAGCATGAAGCCGGTCTCACGGGCAACGATGGCCATCACGTTGTCCACCGGCACCACGACATATTCGGGCACACCGCCGAAGCGTGCCTGGAAGGAGATGGTGTCGTTGTCCATCTGCATCCCGTGGGTGGCCGTGGCCGAGACGTTGAGCACGATCTCGCCGTTGCGCACATAGGCCATGGGCAGTCGCGCGCGGCCACCCGCCTTCACCACCAGATGGGGCGTGTAGCCGTTGTCGCTGCACCATTCGTAGATGGCACGGATCAGGTAGGGCTTGGGGGAGATTTCGGCCATCGGGCAGGCTCCGGGGAAATCGGGATGATGATATGGACGTGCCGGGCACACTTTCAGCGGCGCATGACCTTCTCGGAAGGCGTCAGCGCCTCGATGTAGGCCGGACGCGAGAAGATGCGCTCGGCATACTTCATCAGCGGGGCCGCGGACTTGGGCATTTCGATGGAATAGTGATCGAGGCGCCACAGCAGCGGGGCCATGGCCACGTCCAGCATCGAGAATTCGTCGCCCAGCATGAAGCGGTTCTTCACGAAAATGGGCGTGAGCTGGGTGAGGCGCTCGCGGATCTGCTGACGGGCACGCTCCATGGTGCGGGCGGTTTCCTTGTCGTGGTCGCGACGCTCCAGCGTCTGCACGTGCACGAACAGCTCACGCTCGAAGTTGAACAGGAAGAGCCGCGTACGCGCCCGCATGACCGGGTCGGCCGGCATGAGCTGCGGGTGCGGGAAGCGCTCGTCGATGTACTCGTTGATGATGTTCGACTCATACAGAATCAGGTCCCGCTCGACCAGTACGGGCACCTGTCCGTAGGGGTTCATGATCGAGATGTCTTCGGGCTTGTTGTACAGATCCACATCGCGGATCTCGAAGTCCATGCCTTTCTCGAACAGCACGAAACGGCAGCGCTGGCTGAAGGGGCAGGTCGTGCCTGAATAGAGCACCATCATGGGACGGGTTCTCCTGATTCAAAATAAGGGGCGGGGCCCGCAAGATAGCACGGCGCCCGCCAAAAGCCCAGAAAATTGCACAATACAAAACGCCTGACGCCACATGAGCCACAGCACCGCATGAGCCAGAGGACTGCAGAATCAATGGCTGCAGACCCGGATGCCGCAAAAGGCAAAGGGGTGGACACATCGCTGCGCCACCCCTCCCTCCAGCATCCATCTGCAGGCCACCACCCCTGGGGCGATGGCTGGCTGCAGGGGCACCGGCTGGAACCGGTGCCCTTCGTGTGTGTCACTGACGTTTACTTCACGTCCTTCCAGAACTCGCGGTTGAGCCACCAGGCACAGCCGATGAACACGCCGATGAACAGCAGCACCCAGATGCCCAGACGGCTGCGGGTGGAGGCGCTCGGGTCGGACATGAACTTCATGAAGGCCACCAGGTTGCCCACCTTGTCGTCGAACTCGGCCTGGGTCATGGTGCCGCCTTCCGGCTTGTCGAGCTGGAAGTGGGTGCCTTCGTGCAGATCGTCGCCTTCGATCTTCTCGACCTTCTCGGTTTTGTTGCCGTGAATGTCGTAGTTGATGACCGTTTTGGTCCAGCCCGTCTGCTTGCCGGTTTCCTCGTCGGTGACGGGGGCGATGCGCTCTTCGGTGGCACCGCGCATGCCCTGCCACTGCCACAGGATGTTGGGCATGCCCACGTTCGGGAAGACGGCGTTGTTCCAGCCCGTCTCGCGCGAACCATCACGGTAGTAGCTGCGCAGGTAGGTGTAGATCCAGTCGGCACCAGTGCCGGATTCGGAGGAACGGGCGCGGGCCTCGACGGACAGATCCGGGGGCGCCGCGCCGAACCAGGCCTTGGCATCGGCCGGACGGAGGGCTACCGTCATGAGGTCACCCACCCGGCCACCCGTGAACATCAGGCTGTCGGTGATCTGCTCATCGGTCAGGCCGATGTCCTTCATCCGGTTGTAGCGCATCATGGATGCGCTGTGACAGTTCAGACAGTAGTTGACGAAGGTCCGGGCACCGTCCTGCAGGGCGGGCATGCTCTGCATCTTTTCGGTGGGGAACTTGTCGAGGTGCACGCTTTCCGACGCCACCACCGGTGCCGACAGGGCACAGGCGATGACGGTGGCCACCAGGCCGAAGCGACGACGGATAAGAGCGGAAGTGTTCATGCGTTTCTCGCTGTCTGCCAGTTCAGTGGTGGGGTTTGAAGTTGACGCGCTCGGGCGGCTGCTTGAAGGTGCCGACCTGAGTCCACCACGGCATGAACAGGAAGAAGCCGAAGTAGATGAGCGTGCACAGCTGCGACAGGCGCTCGGCGACGGGCGACGGCGCCTGCACACCGAAGTAGCCCAGCACCATGAAGGCCACCACGAACACGGCGTAGAAGCCCTTGTGCCACGTGGGCCGGTAGCGGATGGACTTCACCGGGCTCTGGTCGATCCAGGGCAGCGAGAAGAAGATCAGGGTGGAGGCGCCCATGGCGACCACGCCCCAGAACTTGGCATCCAGCAGGTGGAAGCCACCCAGCATGCCCAGAATGACCACGGCACCGATGATCTTGGAAGCCTTGAAGCGGGCCGACTTCAGGATGAAGGCCAGCAGCACCAGCAGGAAGGGGGTGAGCCCGTAGTACAGGAACTCGGTGGTGGTGGCACGCAGGATGGAGTAGAACGGCGTGAAGTACCAGACCGGCGCGATGTGCGGCGGGGTCTTGAGCGGATCGGCCGGAATGAAGTTGTTGTATTCCAGGAAGTAGCCGCCCATCTCGGGAGCGAAGAAGATGACTGCCGAGAAGATGAACAGGAAGATGGCCACACCGTAGATGTCGTGCACGGTGTAGTACGGGTGGAACGGGATGCCGTCGAGCGGATGGCCGTCCGGACCCTTCTTGGCCTTGATCTCGATGCCGTCGGGATTGTTGGAGCCCACTTCGTGCAGCGCGATGATGTGCGCCACGGCCAGGCCCAGCAGCACCAGCGGGATGGCGATGACGTGGAACGAGAAGAAGCGGTTCAGCGTGGCGTCGCCCACGACGTAGTCGCCGCGAATCCAGATGGAAAGGTCTTCACCGATGACCGGGATGGCGGAGAACAGGTTGACGATCACCTGGGCGCCCCAGTACGACATCTGGCCCCAGGGGAGCAGGTAGCCGAAGAAGGCTTCGGCCATCAGGGCCATGAAGATCATGCAGCCGAACAGCCAGACCAGCTCGCGCGGCTTGCGGTACGAGCCGTAGAGCAGCCCGCGGAACATGTGCAGGTACACCACGATGAAGAAGGCCGAGGCGCCGGTGGAGTGCATGTAGCGCACCAGCCAGCCCCAGGGCACGTCACGCATGATGTACTCGACCGAGGCGAACGCCTTTTCGGCGTCCGGCTTGTAGTGCATGACCAGGAAGATGCCGGTGACGATCTGGATGACCAGCACCAGCATGGCCAGCGAGCCGAAGATGTACCAGAAGTTGAAGTTCTTGGGCGCGTAGTACTCGGCGACGTCCCGTTTCCAGAGGACGGACGCCGGAAACCGGTGGTCGATCCACCCGAGAAGGCCCGTCGTGTCGACCTTTTTCTCTGCTGCCATGAAGCTATCCTGCTATTCGCGGTTCGAAATCCTGAACAGGGGCAGTGCCATTGGCCGGCACATCTCCCCCATGCCTTGCGCCCGTCGGTGCGGGCGTCTTGCGACGGTCAGCCCGTGGTGTCGTCGGTACCGATGAGAAGTGTGGTGTCGGACGTGTACTTGTGGGGGGGAACGTCGAGGTTGGCGTTGGCCGGTTTGTTCTTGAATACCCGACCCGCCATGTCGAAGGTGGAGCCATGGCAGGGACACAGGAAGCCACCGGCCCAGTTGTCGGGCAGCGAGGGCTGTGCCCCGGGGGTGAACCGTTCACTGGGCGAACAGCCCAGGTGCGAACAGATGCCCACCACCACCAGGTACTCGGGCTTGATGGAGCGGTGCTGGTTCTTGGCGTATTCGGGCGTGGGGAGCTGGTAGTAGTTCTCGGAGTCCGGGTCCAGCACCTGGGACTGGGTCTCGTTGAGGGACTCCAGCATCTTGGGGGTGCGACGGATGAGCCAGACCGGCTTGCCGCGCCACTCGACCCGGCGCAGTTCGCCCGGCGCCATGCCGGCGATGTCGGCCTCGACCGGCGCACCGGCAGCCTTGGCCCGCTCGGAAGGCTGGAAGGTGCTCACCAGCGGAACAGCCACGCCGGCAGCCCCCGCGCAGCCGATGACGCAGGTGGAAACCAGCGCGGCACGGCGGGAAGGATCCATGGGTGTCTTTGGCAGCGTATCGGCCATTGGAAAGACCTCTTGGGGAAACTACGTTCGAACGTTCGTAACGGCCCTGTGCGGATGCGCTGGGCGCACCGGCAGCCTTGATTCGGCCGAGTATAGGCAGCGCCCCCCCGGGTATCTTTGACGAAAATCAGAAAGGCGGCAGATACCCCCACAATGGGCAGGACGGGTGGCCGAAGGCGGCAGACAGGGGGAATGCGGGCAGAAATGCCACCCGCGCCGGAGCCGGACCCCCTGAGCGCCCTGCACGGCCCCTGCCTCATCCGGAACAGCCGGCACCGGACGGACACCTGGCAGGCGGGCAGCATGCCCCGGGTTTGCCGTCATGCGGCACCAGTGCCACGCAATTTAAAGAAATCTGCAGCAAGCTTTAAAGCTTTCCGGGGCAAACCAGCGTAATTACAGCAGTTTTGCAGGCCGCAGCGCTTGCGTTCACCCCCCGTGAACGGGGATAATTCCTGTTCCTTCTCAACACAAACCATCCGCGCCCCGCCTGTACGAACAGGGAGGCGCAAACAAGCTCGCCAGGAGAGAGTAGTCATGTCCATGTTGACTGAATTCAGAGATTTTGCCCTGAAAGGCAACGTCGTCGATCTGGCCGTCGGTGTGATCATCGGTGGCGCGTTCGGCAAAATCGTCGATTCCATGGTGAAGGACATCATCATGCCGCTCGTCGGTGCCATTTTCGGTGGCCTGGACTTCTCCAGCTACTTCCTCCCCCTCACCACCAAGATTCCCGAAGGTCTGCCCCACACCTACGAGGCCTACAACAAGGCCGGCGTGGCCATCCTGGCCTATGGCAACTTCATCACCATCTTCCTGAATTTCCTGATTCTGACCTTCATCATCTTCCAGATGGTCAACGTGTTCAACAAGGCCAAGAACGCCGTGATCAAGCAGGAAGAAGCCAAGCCGGCCGCCCCCGCCGAAGACGTGGTGCTGCTGCGCGAAATCCGTGACGAGCTGAAGAAAGGCCGCGCCTGATTCATGCCGTTTGTCCCCGGGAAGGGACAGGAGGCGCCGGGCCCCCCGCTTGGGCGCATCCGCCCTTCCAGGCAGGCCGGTGGTCGTCCCGCTGGCCTGTTTTCCAAGCCGGCTCGGCCGTGCAGGCACCCCGCCTGCCGCCCCGCCGGCTTTTTTTGCGCCCTGCTGGCTTCTTCAGACGGGATTCGGGTCGTCCACGAACTCGACGGGCAGGCCGAAGGTGCTGGCCAGATGCTGGCCCAGTGCGATGATGCCGCCGCGCTCGGTGGCATGGTGGCCCGCCGACACATAGACCACGCCGGCCTCGCGGGCCAGGTGGGTAGTGCGCTCGGAAATCTCGCCGCTGATGAAGGCATCGGCACCGAGGTCGATGGCGTCCTGCAGGAAGTCCTGCGCACCGCCGGTGCACCAGGCAATCTTCTTCAGCGGGCGCGACAAATCGCCCACCAGCAGCGGCTCGCGCTGCAGCCGTTCGCCCACCCGGGCAGCCAGCGTGGCACTGTCGATGGGCGTATCCAGCACATGCCAGCCGATGATGCCCTGTCCGCCCACCACTTCACCGCCCCAGCCCTGCACCGGCCAGCCCAGCTGCAGGCCGAGCTGCACGTTGTTGCCCAGATCCGGATGCACGTCGAGCGGCAGGTGATAGCCGATGAGGTTGATGTCGGCCTTCAGCAGCCGCGCCAGCCGCTCGCGCTTCATGCCGGTGATGCGCGGATCCTCGCCTTTCCAGAAATAGCCGTGATGCACGATCAGCGCGTCGGCGCCGCGCGCCACGGCCGCATCGATGACGTTGCGGGTGGCCGTGACGGCGCAGACGATGCGTGAAATCTCACCCTTGCCTTCCACCTGCAGCCCGTTTGGGGAATAATCCTTGATGACGGCTGGGCGCAACAGCCCATCCAGATGATCCAGCAGTGCCCGGGTGGCCACTGCGCCGGAAACATGCACCATTCATTCATCTCCCTGAAGCCCGGCGGGCTCGCTCGTGTTCGTTCGTGCCGGCCCTGTGTTCGCACACACGGGGGCCGCGTCCGTTCCTGCCTGCGTTGCAGCACCATGGCGCGATGTCCGATGCCGGAACGCACCGTGCCGCATGGTCTGCGTCCGCTACCGGGGTGTACCGCGCCGCATGGCCTGCTGCATTCGGTGCCAGAGCATGGCCTGCGTTCGGTACCGGGGCATGGCATGCCGCACAGCCTGCAGTACGGTGCGCTGCAGGTCCGGCCGTTTCCGGTTTCCATTCAGCAAACCATCTGCGGCGGGCAGTCTGCGCCGCAGCATAACAGAACGGGTGGGGCCGCATGCTGAAGCGCCTCTGGCTGTTGTTCGCACAGGGCGTCACGGTTGCCGTGGCGGCCATCTTTGCCATCAGTACGTTCCGGCCCGACTGGATACCGGGGCACGGGGTGGCGCCGCTGGCCACGGCCGTCGAACAGGAACTGCATGACGCAACGGCCGGACTGGCCGACGACGGCACCATTCCGCCATGGCCGGGCACCAGAGCCCCGGCGACGCCCTCCGTACCCATCGGCCCGCTGACCTTCGACGATCCCCCCACCCGCCAGGGTACAGGCCCGGCAGCAGGGGCAGGCACCGCATCAGGCACGGGCAGCGCAGCGGGTACGGGGGCCGCAGCAGGCACGGGCGCTGCAGGTATGGGTGCCGCGGCAGGCACGGAGGAGGCGGCAGGTGCCGCCGGGCCGGACCGCGCGCCCGCTGCGCCAGGCAGAAGCACCCTTCAGGGCAGGAATCCCGCCGGTCGCACGCCGGCAGACGGCGGCGCCTGGCCGGGCACGGATGCCACGCGCGGCCCGGGCGCCGCACCTGGCGCTGCAGCGCCGGATGCTGCCGGCGGGCGGCTTCCCCTGCCCCCGGCGGGCGCGCAGGATGGCAGCCTGCGCGCCCAGCCAGATGCCCGCAACCTGCGCACGCGGGCGGCAGCCGCCTCTTCGTACAGCGAGGCGGCCCGCCGGGCCACACCTGCCGTAGTGAGCATTGCCGCGCACAACGACGGCATGGCAGCCACGGTGGATGAGGGCGCGGGCGACACCCCGGCCAGCCGGCGCAAGCCACCGCGTGCGTTGCGCGAAGAGGATGAGGAAGAGGAGAACCCCGACGACAACATGGGGTCTGGCGTAATTGCCAGCCGTGACGGTTACATCCTCACCAACCATCACGTGCTGGGCGACGGCACGCAGATCGAAGTGATTCTGGCCAGCGGCGAGCGGCTGAAGGCACGCCTGATCGGCAGCGACCCCGACACCGATCTGGCCGTGCTGAAGGTGGATCGCGAGGGGTTGCCGGCCATCGGCTTTGCCAGCCACGACGACATTGCCGTGGGGGATGTGGTGCTGGCCATCGGCAATCCGTTCGGCGTGGGCCAGACGGTGACGATGGGCATCATCTCGGCGCTGGGGCGCACGCAACTGGGCATCAACACCTTCGAGAATTTCATCCAGACCGACGCGGCCATCAACCCGGGCAATTCGGGCGGGGCGCTGGTGGATGTGCACGGGCAGCTGCTGGGCATCAACACGGCCATCTACTCGCGCTCGGGCGGGTCGCTGGGCATCGGTTTTGCCATTCCGGTGTCGATCGTGCAGGAAGTGATGCAGCAGATCATCCAGAAGGGCCGGGTGATTCGTGGCTACATCGGTGTGGAGCCGCAGGATCTGACGCCCGAACTGGTGGATGCGCTGCAGCTGCAGACGCAGCAGAAGGGCGCCATCATCGCCGGGGTGATGCGCCATGGCCCGGCCGAGGAGGCCGGCGTGCGCACGGGCGATGTGCTGATCGGCATCGACCGCACGCCGGTGCAGGACACGACGCAGGTGCTCAACACCATTGCCCGGCTGTCACCGGGATCGACGGTGCGCTTCCGCTTCCTGCGCAACGGAGACGAGATCGAGCTGCCCATCCGCATCGGCACACGGCCGGACCTGACGGCCGCGCAGCGGAACAATGCCGAAGGAAACGCCGCCCAGCGGCGGCGGGACTGAGCGGGGCTGACAAAACCCGTCAAAGGCAGGGCGCCTCCCTGCCGATGGCATCGATGGCAGGGTTTTGTTGGCTGCGCTACGGTGGGGGCCTGCATCCCTGCGAAAAAGGGAAAGCGCGACCGGATACCGCTGCAGCTTACTGTGACAGATCCTGCTTCGAAGCTGCAGCAGGTTCCTGCGACGCCGCCGCCTGCGGGGGCTGCGATTCGGACGGCACCAGCGCTCCCTCTTCCGACGGGTCGTCCGGCAGGTCGTCTGGTGCGCGGGAATGGGCCGACAGGAAGCCGCCCAGGAAGATGCCCAGCTCGTACAGCAGCATCAGCGGGATGGCCAGCATGAACTGCGACAGCACATCCGGCGGGGTGAGCACGGCGGCCACCACGAAGGCGCCGACGATGACGTAGCGGCGGGCCTGGCGCAGATCATCTACCGAGACCATGCCCAGCTTGATCATCAGCATCTCGACCACGGGCACCTGGAAGGCCAGGCCGAAACCGAAGAAGATGGACAGGGTGAAGTCCCAGTAGCGCTGCAGGTCCTGCATGACGCCGGCGCCAGTCTTCTCGGCAAAGGAGAAGAAGAACTTGTAGGCCACCGGCAACACGAACCAGTAGGCAAAGGCAATGCCGATCACGAGAAAGATGACCGACAGGACGATCAGCGGGCCGACGAAGCGGCGCTCGTGCGCATACAGGCCGGGCGCCACGAAGGCCCACGCCTGATACAGCACCCACGGCAGCGAGAACAGCACGGCCGTGAGCAGCGACATCTTGGTGAGGGTGAAGAAGGCGCCCTCGCCGGCAATGAACACGGCCTGCGAGCCGGCCGGCAGCGCCTGCTGCAGCGGCTCGGCCAGGAACTTCATCAGCTCGGGAGCCACGTAGAAGCAGCAGCCGAACAGCACCAGAATGACCAGCAGCGACCGGACGATGCGGTCGCGCAGTTCGGTGAGGTGGGAGATGAAGTTTTCTTCTTCAGGCGCCTGCGCCTGTTTTTTCTTGCCGAACAGGGCCATCAGCGCTCCACGCGGAAACGGGGACGTTTGAAACCACGCTCCAGCTCGCGCTCGATGCGGCGATCCTTCAGCCGCTGGCGCATCCGCCGGTCTTCGTACACCTTGTCCCAGTCGGTGGGTGGCAGGCGTTCGGAATCAGGAGAGGAGGCGTGACCCGTCGGGACATCGGGCACGCTGTCGTAGCCCCAGTCATCGTGCACGCCACTGCCCTCGCCGATCAGGGTGCCGTCGCCGGGGTTTTCGCCACCATAAGCGACGCGGCGGTGTGCCGGATCATGCCCAGCCTGCCCATAGGTCTGTCCATCGGCCAGGGCATCCGGCCCCGCGGACGACCGTGCGGCGGCATCGCCCACGGCTCCATCCGGCGCCGCCAGTGCCCGCGTGCCCTGCCCGTCCAGCGTCTGGCCTTCGGGGATGTAGTTGGTGGAACGCGTGTCGAAGGACGACGACAGGCTGTCGAAGGAAGAGCGGGCGGTATCGAGTGTGTCCTGCAGACCGCTCTGCAGGCTGCGGGCCGAATCCTCGACCTCGCTCTTGATGCTCTTGAGTTCGGCCAGGTCCATCTGCTGGCTGAAGTCGGACTTGATGTCGTCGACGTAGCGCCGCATGCGCGTGACCCACTGCCCCGCCTGGCGTGCCACGCCGGGCAGGCGTTCCGGACCGATGACCACCAGGGCAGCGATGGCCACGATCAGCATCTCCATCAGGCTGATGTCAAACATCGGTCAGGCAGAAGTCACGCTGGATGAAAAGGAGAAGAGGCACCGGCCGGGGACGGTTGCTGCAGAAGCCCATCCGGCCCGGGGGCGTTGAACAGAGGTACACATGCAACGGCGTTCATCAGGGCAGGCGCACCGGGAGAAAACACACCGGAAAAACGCGCGCGCACCACAACTGGCAACGACGGCTCAGCCCTTGGTGCGGGCTTCCACGTCGATGGTATTGGCGTCGTTTGCGGCCGTGCCGGAGGCACCATTGGTGACACTGGGCGGGGTGCCCTGGGCCGTGCTGCTGCCGTTGGCCGGGGTTTCGTCGGTGGCCTCGCGCACACCTTCCTTGAAGCTCTTGACCGCAGCGCCCAGGTCGCCGCCGATGTTCTTGAGCTTCTTGGTGCCAAAAACCAGCATGACGATGACCAGTACGATCAGCCAGTGCCAGATACTCATGGAACCCATGGGGTAACTCCTGAAGAGGGGAATGCGAGCGTTGCCGCACGGCACCGGAAGCCGCCACCGTGCACGCAGCACAGGGTGGGCAGGCTCCGCATCCGTGCGGCAGCGCAGGAATGAAACCGGACGGCGGGACGTGCCCGCCTTGCCGGTGTGGAATCATACATGCATACGGTGGGCCGGGGAGGATCGTTCCGGCCCGTCTGGACGGACGGCAGGGTCGGCACAGCAGGCGCAGGCCCCGACGGCTGGCCGGGCAGTGATGCCTGCGTCTGCCCGGGACATGGAGCGCATCGTCCAGAAGTACCAGCGCATTCTGGTGATGCCCGCGTCTGCCCAGGACATGGATATGCAGATGATACACCCCCTGTCCAGCGGCCGGCCCCTTGCCGGTCTGCACCCCGGTGGCCGTCGCAGCCCCTGCTGGCGTGCTGGCGGGCAAGCAGACCGCAAGACGGCCCCCGGGCGGGGGGCTCAGGCCGGGCGGCTGGCCTTCTCGTCGATGCCCGACAGCCCTTCGCGACGGGCCAGCTCGGCCAGCACGTCTTCCGGCCGCAATTCATGATGCACGAGCATCACCAGGGTATGGAACCACAGGTCGGCCGTTTCCGCGACCAGTTTGGCCCGGTCGCCCTGCATGGCGGCAATGACGGTTTCGGTGGCTTCCTCACCCACTTTCTTGAGAATGCGGTCGTCGCCACCGGCCAGCAGCTTGGCCACGTAGCTGCGCGAAGGGTCGGCCCCCCGGCGGGATTCGAGGGTATCGGCCAGGCGTTCGAGCAGGCGGGTGGAATCGGGCGGGATGGGGGAGGAGGCGCTGTGGGACACGGTGGGGGCAGGTAAAAGGAGTCAGTTCAGAAGGGATTCGTCAGAATCGGACATCGGACATCGGACATCGGGCATCGCGGGCATCGGGCATCGCGGGCACTGGGGCGCTGGGGCACTGGGGCATTGTCTACCGGGCTACCAGGCATTGGACATCGGGCCATCGGCCACCGGATACGGACGGGTGGCAACACCCATGACCGGCCCGCCCGGTTCATTCATGATGATGCGCCCTGTCGCCATACAGGGCGGTGGGGTCGACACGCACCGGGTCGACATTCTCCCAGTGCGGGACTGGCGTGTCGGCCCGTCCTGATGTAACTACCTCCAGCCCCGGCGCACCATCCAGCCGCCGGAAGAAGCATGACTCCCGGCCGGTATGGCAGGCCACGCCGCCCACCTGTTCGATGGCGAGCAGGATCACGTCGCGGTCGCAGTCGGTGCGCAGTTCGTGCACATGCTGGACGTTGCCCGACTCCTCGCCCTTGCGCCAGAGCCGGTTGCGCGAGCGCGACCAGTAGACGGCGCGACCGGTACGGGCCGTTTCGAGCAGTGCCTCGCGGTTCATCCAGGCCATCATCAGCACACGGCCGGTGGTGGCGTCCTGGGCGATGGCCGGCACCAGCCCGCGCTCGTCCCAGTGAAGGGCGTCCAGCCAGGCTGCCGGGTCGGCCTGCACGGCTGCATGATGCTGCGCGGCAGAGTTGTCCTGCGCGGCCGCATCGTTCTGTATCGCATCGCGGTCAGAAGCCGTCGTTCCCGTCATTCCCCTGCCTCCCGTTGGGCCAGCATGCCGGGACGCGACACCAGCACGCAGACACCTGTCACCAATCGTCTGACATGGTGCGTCATTTGCCCGGTATCTGCCGGCTTCATCAAAGCATTACCTTCCCTTCCACCGTCACAAACTACCCTGACCGACGGCACCGCTACGCCAGCCGCACCGGCACGCCCTGGCTGGCCATCAGGGCCTTGGCCTGGGCGATGGTGGCTTCGCCAAAATGGAAGATGCTGGCGGCCAGCACGGCGTCGGCGCCGCCCAGCGTCACGCCATCGACGAGATGCTGCAGGTTGCCCACGCCTCCGGAGGCAATGACCGGGATGGGCACTGCATCCACCACGGCGCGGGTCAGTTCCAGATCGAAACCGGCTTTGGTGCCGTCACGGTCCATGCTGGTCAGCAGGATTTCGCCAGCGCCCAGATCGGCCACGCGGCGCGCCCAGTCCAGCGCATCCAGCCCGGTATCGTTGCGGCCGCCGTGGGTGTATACATGCCAGCTGCCATCGGGCTGGCGCTTGGCATCGATGGCCACCACCAGACACTGCGAGCCATAGTAGCCCGCCACATCGGCCACCAGCTGCGGGTTGTGGATGGCCGCCGTGTTGACCGACACCTTGTCGGCGCCCACGTTGAGCAGCCGGCGAACATCGTCCACCGTGCGCACACCGCCACCCACCGTCAGCGGGATGAACACCTGTTCGGCCACGGCCTCGATGACGTGCAGGATGGTGTCGCGCGCATCGGAGGAGGCGGTGATGTCCAGAAAGGTGAGTTCATCGGCGCCCTCGGCGTCGTAGCGGCGGGCGATTTCCACCGGGTCGCCGGCATCGCGCAGCGACACGAAGTTCACGCCCTTCACCACCCGGCCGCCGGTCACGTCCAGGCACGGGATGACACGGCGGGTCAGGTCGCTGGTGGCCGGGGCACGCCCGGCCGATACGTCACCCGGCGTGCGGGAGGCGGCGGCATCGGAATCCGGCGGCGTACGTTCCGGCGTACTGCGGACGGCCGGGGCAGCACCTTCCGGCAGGTTACCCGGCATGCCGTGAACGGCCGGAGCGCTGCCGGCGACGGCGTGCCGCCCGCGGTCAGTTGCCATTGGCCCGTTCCAGCGCAGCCGCGAAGTCGAGCGTGCCTTCGTAGATGGAGCGCCCCAGGATGACGCCGGCCACACCTTCGTCCTCGATTTCCAGCAGCTTGTCGATGTCCGACAGGTCGGTCACGCCACCGGACGCATAGACGGGCACCGACACCGCCTGCGCCAGCCGCAGCGTGGCCTCGGCGTTCACGCCACTGAGCATGCCGTCACGGCCAATGTCGGTGTAGATGATGCCTTCCACGCCATAGCCGACGAACTTGCGGGCCAGGTCGATGACCTCGTGGCGGCTGATCTTGCTCCAGCCGTCGGTGGCCACCTTGCCGTCGCGGGCATCCAGCCCGACGATGATCTGGCCGGGGAAGGCGGTGCACGCATCGTGCAGGAAGCCGGGGTTCTTCACGGCCGCCGTGCCCACCACCACATAGCTCACCCCGGCGTCCAGATAGCGCTCGATGGTGTCGAGCGAGCGGATGCCGCCGCCCAGCTGCACCGGCACTTCGGCACCCACCGCCTCGATGATGGCGCGCACGACCGACGCGTTCTGCGGCTTGCCGGCCACGGCGCCGTTCAGGTCGACCAGATGGATGCGCTCGGCCCCCAGGTCCAGCCAGCGGCGTGCCACCTCGGCGGGGTCATCGGAAAAAACGGTCTCCTCGTTGAGGTTGCCTTGTTTGAGACGGACGCACTTGCCGTCCTTCAGGTCGATCGCGGGAATCAGCAGCATGGCAGAAACAGCGGAAACGGCTCAGGGCCGCCATTGGGTGAAGTTCTGAAAGAGGCGCAGGCCGTTCGCCGCGCTTTTCTCAGGATGAAACTGGATGGCAAAGATATTATTTTGTGTCACGGCGCAGGTAAAGTCCCCACCATAGTGGGTGATGGCGGCAATGTGTACCGGATCATCGGGCATTGCGTAGTAACTGTGCACAAAATAGAAGTACGCCCCGGGTTCGATACCCGCCCACAACGGATGTGGCTGGGCGGGATACACACGGTTCCAGCCCATGTGCGGCACCTTCAGGTTGCCGGCGGCCTTCATCTGCGCGGCATCGAAGCGGACCACGCGGCCGGGAATCAGACCGAGACCACGGGTTGGCACGGCAAGCCCCGACCGGATCGGACCGGGACCACGAGTTGGCACGGCAAGCCCCGACCGGATCGGACCGGGACCACGAGTTGGCTCGACAGCCCCCGACCGGTCCGCCTGCCCGCAGGCAGCCGGCGAGCCGCCCTTCTCTCCCGCCGCCGAATCCGCCAAGCCCTCCGGCATGCCCGCAACACCGGATGGCGTGGCCTGCTGCACGGGCATGCTTCCCTCGTCACTGGCATCCAGCAGCATCTGCTCGCCCAGACAGATGCCCAGCACGGGTTTGCTGCGGCAGGCTTCGCGTACGGCATCTTCCAGCCCCGGATGTTCGGCCAGCCGGCGCATGGCGTCCGGCATGGCCCCCTGTCCCGGAAACACCACCCGGGCAGCACGGTGGATGACGGCGGGGTCGGAGGTGATCTCCACCCGGCTCTGCGGGCTGGCGTGGGCCAGTGCCCGGGCCACCGAGTGCAGGTTGCCCATGCCGAAATCGACCAGGGCGATGGTGCCGGTGAAGGCAGCTGCAGACGTCCCTGGCATGGCGGCGGCGGAGCGGCCGGCTGGCGTTGTGCTGGCAGTTGACGTTGTGCCAGCGGTTGACGCTGTGCCGGCGGTTGATGCTGTGCCGGCGGAAACAGTGGCTGCTGCGGCGTGGCGGGATGACGTGCTCATGCTGGCCATCACCCTACCAGACTGCCCTTGGTGGACGGTACCTGCCCGGCCGTGCGCGGATCGGGCTCGGCCGCCATGCGCAGTGCGCGGCCAAAAGCCTTGAACACCGTCTCGCACTGGTGGTGGGCGTTGAAGCCGCGGATGTTGTCCACGTGCAGCGTCATGCCGGCGTGGTTGACCATGCCCTGGAAGAACTCGCGGGCCAGGTCCACATCGAAGCGGCCGATCAGCGCGCGGGTGAACGGCACCTCCCAGAACAGCCCCGGCCGTCCGGAAAAATCGATGACCACGCGTGACAGCGCCTCATCCAGCGGCACATAGGCGTGGCCATAGCGGCGGATGCCGCGCTTGTCGCCCAGCGCCTTCGACAGCGCCTGGCCCAGCGCGATGCCCACATCCTCGACCGTGTGGTGATCGTCGATGTGGGTGTCGCCATCGGCCTCGATCTCCAGATCCACCAGTCCGTGGCGGGCAATCTGGTCGAGCATGTGCTCGAAGAAGGGCACGCCGGTCTTGAGGCGCGCCTGGCCGGTGCCGTCCAGATTCACCTTCAGGCGGATGCGGGTTTCCAGCGTGTTGCGGGTGACTTCGGCGATGCGGGCGGTGGGTGCAGCGGCTGAACCGGAGGAGAGCGTCGCGCCGGCAGTGGCGGCCGCACCAGAAGCAGCGGTCGTATCGGAAGCGGCAAAGGCGCCAGAGGGGGTGGTGTTCTGTGTCATGCAGAGACTTCCTGGGGATATCTGGCAGAAGAAGGCGGCAGGGGCCGCGCCATGAATGGTGCGTCTGTCCGCCGTTCCGGTCGTGCAGGCAACCTCATGCCTCCCGCCCCGCCGGGATGGCCTGCAGGGCCTCCGTCAGCGCAGCCAGCATGGCCTCGTTCTCGGCCGGGGCGCCCACGGTCAGGCGCAGGCAGTTGGCCAGCAGCGGATGCATGCGGCTGGCGTCCTTGATCAGCACACCACGCTCACGCATGGCCGTGGCCACGCGGGAGGCGCGGGACGGCTGGGCGGTTGGTGTTGCACCAGCCACCGTATCGGCCACCCGCACCAGCACGAAGTTGGCGGCCGACGGGTACACCGTGTCCAGCCCGTTTGCCCCCAGCGAGCCCTGCGATCCCACCAGCGCCTGCAGCCGTACCGCCAGGGTGGTGCGGGCCTCGCAGAGCGCGGCCGTCTGCTGCGCAAACACCTCAAAATGCTGCAGCGCAAAACGGGTAGCTTCGGCGTCCAGCACACTGATGTTGTAGGGCGGACGGATCCGGTCCAGCGGTTCGGTCCATACCGGCTGCGCGGCCAGATAGCCAAGGCGGGCACCGGCCAGGCCCCATTTCGAGCAGGTGCGCATCACCGCCAGATTGGGCCAGGCGTCGAGCTGCGACATCCAGCTGGCCCCGCCGGCAAAGGGCGCATAGGCTTCGTCCAGCACCACCAGACCGTCGGTGGCGCGCAGGATGGCCTGCACGGCCGCCGTGTCGAACAGGTTGCCGGTGGGATTGTTCGGATAGGCCAGGAACACCAGCGCCGGCCGGTATGTCTCGATGGCCTGCAGCATGGCCGGCATGTCCAGCGAGAAATCGGCCTGCAGCGGCACCGGCACGAAGCTCGCACCGGCCAGCTTCGCACTCATCTCGTACATCACGAAGGACGGCGCCGGCGCCATCACCACTGCCCCCGGCTGCGCCACCAGCTGGCACAGCAGGCTGATCAGTTCATCCGAACCATTGCCCAGCACCAGCCGGCTCACGTCGGGCTGAGCATCTGCCCCCAGCAGCCCATCCTGCACGGCAATGGCCTGCTTCAGCGCCCGGTACGTGGTGCCGGACGGATAGCGGTTGATGGCCAGCGCAGCCAGCATGCGGCCCAGTTCGGCCTGCAGGGCCTCGGGCAGCCGGAAGGGGTTTTCCATCGCGTCCAGCTTGATGGCGTCGGTTGCGTCCGGCACCCCATAGGCATGCATGGCCTGCACGTCCGGGCGGACATGACGGGCCACGCGGACGGCGGCCTGAGTCGCCATGGCCGGCTGCTGCGTGATGAGTCCCACCGTCCCTGCACTACCACGGGGGGTCACACCAGCCCCAGAAGCGGCGCTACCGGTGTTCGCATGGTCCACGGATGCAGCATCAGCCACACCGATGCCTGCAGCAGAAACATCATGGCCGGCACCGGAAACATCACGACCGGCCGCAGCACCGGACTCATCCACCTGCCGCGACGCCAGCCTGAACTCCGCGCTCTGCGCGTGCGCCTCCAGCCCTTCGGTACGCGCCAGCGTGGCCGCCACCTTCGCCAGATGGTCGGCGCCTTCGGCCGAGGGTTCGATCAGGCTGCTGCGCTTCTGGAAGTCGTACACGCCCAGCGGCGACGAGAACCGCGCCGTGCGCATGGTAGGCAGCACGTGGCTCGGGCCGGCGCAGTAGTCACCCAGCGCCTCGCAGCCCCAGCGGCCCATGAAGATGGCACCGGCATGGCGGATGTGCGTCATCAGCCCGTCCACATCGCGCACCGCCAGCTCCAGGTGCTCGGGCGCCACCTGGTTCACCAGACCGGCCGCCTGTTCCAGCGTGTCCACACGGATCAGCGCCCCCCGGTCGGCCAGCGACTTGCCGATCACCGCCTGCCGTGGCTGCGCCGGCAGCAGCCGGGCCACCGATTCGGCCACCGCATCGAGGAAGGCCGCATCGGTGGAGATCAGGATGGACTGCGCCATCTCGTCGTGCTCGGCCTGCGAGAACAGATCCACCGCCACCCAGTCCGGCGGCACGGAACCATCCGACACCACCAGAATTTCCGACGGCCCGGCGATCATGTCGATGCCCACCGTGCCGAACACCCGCCGTTTGGCCTCGGCCACATAGGCGTTGCCCGGACCGACGATCTTGTCCACCGGCCGAATCATCGGCGTGCCATAGGCCAGCGCCGCCACCGCCTGCGCGCCACCGATGGTGTACACCTCTTCGATGCCCGCCAGACAGGCCGCCGCCAGCACGGCCGGATTGCGCACGCCATCGGGCGTGGGCACCACCATCACCAGCTCGGGCACGCCGGCCACCCGGGCCGGAATGGCGTTCATCAGCACCGACGACGGATAGGCCGCCTTGCCACCCGGCACATACAGCCCCACCCGGTCCAGCGGCAGCACCCGCTGCCCCAGGCGCGTGCCGTCGGCCTCGGTGTACATCCACGACGCAGCGCGCTGGTGTTCGTGATAGCGGCGGATGCGCTCGGCGGCGCGCTCCAGCGCCGTGCGTTCGGTAGCCGGCAGGCTGTCCAGCGCGGCCTGCAAGTCGGCCTTCGTCAGCCGCAGGTCTGCGGCCTGCGTGGCCGGCACGCGGTCGAAGCGGCGGGTATAGTCGAGCAGCGCCTCGTCCCCACGTGCGCGGATGTCGGCCAGAATGCCGGAAACGGCCGTTTCGATGCCCTGGTCCTGCTCGGGGCTCCAGTGCAGCAACCGTGCCAGCCTCGCAGCAAAATCCGCATCGGCGATGTCCAGACGGTTGATCATGCTTCTCTCCTTTCCTGCCCTTGCCGGCTTTGTGCGTGTGCGGCCTTTTCCAGTGCAGCGATCAGCGGGGCCAGCTCGGGCTGGCGCATCTTCAGCGCTGCTTGGTTGACGATGAGCCGCGCCGAGATCGGCATGATCGGCTCCACCTCCACCAGCCCGTTGGCCCGCAGCGTGCCGCCCGTGGACACCACGTCGACGATGGCATCGGCCAGCCCCACCAGCGGTGCCAGCTCCATCGAACCATACAGCTTGATGATGTCCACGTGCACGCCCTTCTCGGCAAAGTGGCGGCGTGCGCTGTTGACGAACTTGGTGGCCACCCGCAGGCGCTTGCCGGACACGGCGGCCTTTTCATAATCGAAGCCCTGCCGCGTGGCCACGCTCAGGCGGCAGCAGCCGATGCCCAGATCCACCGGCTGGTACACCCCTTCGCCGCCGTGCTCCAGCATCACGTCGCGCCCGGCAATGCCCAGGTCGGCCGCGCCATGCTGCACATAGGTGGGCACGTCGCTGGCCCGCACGATCAGCAGGCGCAGGTTCGGGTCATCGGTGGGCAGAATGAGCTGGCGGCTTTTGCCCGCCTCCGGGTCCAGCCGGATCCCGCACGCGGCCAGCAGCCCGGCCGTGTCTTCCAGAATCCGCCCCTTCGAAAGTGCCAGCGTCAGCATCGTGTTCCTTCCTGTCGTTGCATCATGTCGGCCACGCATGTACCCGTTATCGTTGCATCCGGCCCTCTTGTCCCCGAAAACCTTCAGCTCGTGAAGCACGCATGTGTCAGTGATCGTTGCATCATGGTGGTGGCGGCACGCAACCCGATAGTGTGTTGCCATTCGCGGCCCGGCACCATCGGGACAAACCCGCTCAGAGCCCCTGCCCCTTCACCCGCTCGATCTGCGCGCCCAGTGCCTGCAGCCGCAGTTCCATCTGCTCGTAGCCACGGTCCAGATGGTAGATGCGCTCGACCGTCGTCTCGCCCCGCGCCGCCAGCCCGGCAATCACCAGACCGGCCGAGGCACGCAGGTCGGTGGCCATCACCGTGGCACCCGACAGCCGCGGCACGCCCTGCACGATGGCCGTATTGCCCTCGATGCGGATGTTCGCCCCCAGCCGCCGCAGCTCCTGCACGTGCATGAAGCGGTTCTCGAAAATCGTTTCCACCACCGTGGCCGTGCCGTCGGCTACCGCGTCCAGCGCCATGAACTGCGCCTGCATGTCGGTGGCAAAGCCCGGATACGGCGCCGTGCGCACACTCACCGCCCTTGGCCGGGCGCTGGCCTGCAGCCGCACCCAGTCCTCGCCGGTGCTCAGTATGGCGCCGGTTTCGCGCAGCCGGTCGATGGTCACATCCATCGACCAGGGTGCGGCGTTGCGTACCATCACGTCGCCGCCACAGGCGGCGGCTGCACACAGGAAGGTGCCGGTTTCGATCCGGTCGGCCATGATGCGATGGCTGCCGCCATGCAGGCGTTCGGCGCCATGAATCACCAGCCGGTCGGTGCCCACGCCCTCGATGCGCGCGCCCATGGCGATCAGCGCCTGCGCCAGATCGACCACCTCGGGCTCGCGCGCCGCATTCTCGATGACGGTCTCGCCGTCGGCCAGACAGGCAGCCATCATCAGGTTCTCGGTGCCGGTCACCGTCACCATGTCGGTCACGATGCGGGCCCCCCTGAGCCGTTTGGCCCGGGCCACCACGAAGCCGGCCTCGATGTCGATCTGCGCGCCCATCGCCTGCAGACCCTTGATATGCTGGTCCACCGGCCGCTGGCCAATGGCGCAGCCGCCGGGCAGCGACACCCGCGCCTCGCCGAAGCGCGCCAGCAGCGGCCCCAGCACCAGAATGGAGGCACGCATGGTCTTGACCAGCTCGTACGGTGCCTCGGTGCCGGACAGGCTGTCGGCCTGCAGGGTGAGCCGGTCGCCGTCGCGCTCGCACTTCACGCCCAGCAGCGTCAGCAGCCGGATGGTGGTGGCGATGTCGCGCAGGTTCGGCACGTTGGACAGCGCCAGTGCATCGCCCGTCAGCAGACTGGCACACAGGATGGGCAGGGCCGCATTCTTGGCGCCGGCGGCCTGCACCTCACCCACCAGGGGGGTGCCGCCCGTGATTTTCAGTTTGTCCATGGTGTCCCTGTCTGGTTGGAGCGTGTGATGAACTCATGCGTCCCTGCGAAAGCATCCCTGGGCGCACATGATTGTGCCGGCAGTGGTCTGAAGCCTTCCGGGATTTTGCGGCCCAGGCGCCCAGTCCTGCGCACCCCAATGGAGCGTCCCTCCGGGCGGGCGAGCAGCAGACTGCCTGTTTCCTTCGCAGCGGCTGTCCGGCGAATCACCTGTTGCCTTTCGGAATCACTACACAGCAGTTCACCGGCAGTCAGAGTTCGTTCAGTGCGTGCCACTCGGATGGCGTCAGCGCCTTGATCGACAGCGCGTGGATCTCTTCCTTCATGCGGTCGCCCAGCACACCATAGACCAGCTGATGGCGCTGCACCAGCCGCTTGCCGTCAAAGGCATGGGAAACGATGATGGCGTCGAAATGGCGGCCATCGCCATCCACCTCCAGGTGGGTGCACTCCAGGCCCTCGGCAATGTAGGCGCGAACGTTCTCGGGGGTTTGCAAGATGTTCTCCGAACAGATGACAGGGCGGCAGCGGACCAGCAGGATGCACACGGCATGTACGGGCAGACGGGATGCACACAGCGCACACAACCGCGACAGGCAGACACCCATACCAGCCGGCATGCATCGCCGCCGTTGCTGCGCGCGGAACGGTACACCGCGAGGCGCCTGCGCCAGCCAGAAAAAGCCGCCGCCAAAGCCGGCTATTGTAGCGGGCCAGACAGGCAGATTCCTGCGCCATCACGGCCGCCCCTCCGGCGTAGACATGCCCCCTGCCGTGACTTCCACGCAGACAGACGTTCCGCCGCGATCCATCGAAAGCGACACACGCCTCACCCCGCCCTTTTTCTCAGTACCGCAGGTGATACCCGCGATCCAGCATCCGCATCGCGCCGGCCGCCAGCGCCGCCCAGGCCACCAGCACGATGGCCAGCGACAGCCACGGGTCGTTGTCGGCCTGCCCGAAAAAGGCATAGCGAAAGCCATCGACCATGTAGAAGAACGGATTGACATGCGAGGCCGCCTGCCAGAACGGCGGCAGCGAATGCACCGAATAGAACACGCCCGACAGGAAGGTCAGCGGCACCACCAGAAAATTCTGGAACGAGGCGATCTGGTCGTACTTCTCGGCCCAGATGGCCGCCACCAGTCCCAGCGTACCCAGAATGCCGCTGGCGCCCAGCGCAAACACGAGCATCCACACCGGATGCTGCAGCGGCACCTCCACGAACAGCACGGCCACCAGCAGCACCCCCAGCCCCACCACGATGCCCCGCGCCATTGCCGCCAGTACGTAGCCGCCGTAGATGGCCAGCGGCCGCAGCGGCGCCAGCAGCATGAACACCAGATTGCCGCTCACCTTGCTCTGGATGAGCGACGACGACGCATTGGCAAAGGCGTTCTGCATCAGCGCCATCATCACCAGCCCCGGCACCAGAAAACTGGTGTAGGCCACACCCGGATAGATGGCCACGCGCCCACTCAGCGCGTGCGAGAAGATCAGCAGATACAGCAGCGCCGACATCATCGGCGCCGCGATGGTCTGCAGCGAGACCTTGTAGAAGCGCATCAGCTCCTTGTGCAGGAGCGTAAGAAAACCGTTCATGCCGGGCCCGCCTTTCCACCCTGTCCTGACCATCCGCCTGCAGGCCGGGCACGTACCGCCACGGAACACGGAGATATCGGCAGCCGGCCGTGACGAACCCCAGCCATCACCCCTCCCTCATCAGCCGCAGGAACACGTCTTCCAGATCGGCATGGGCAATTTCCATGTCCAGAATCGTCGCCCCAGTCGCCTGGATGGCCGCCAGCATGGGGCCGATGTCCGCATAATCATCCAGCGCCAGCCTGATGCGCCCATCCGCAGGCCATGTCGCCAGTCCCGGCTGCCCGGCATCCCCCGCCTGACCCGTTGCCCCGGCATGCGCCCCTTGGCCGGCCTGCGCAACCTGCTCCCGCTGGCCCGAAAGCCCCGGTTGGCCCGCCTCCCCCGGCTGGTGCGAAAGCCCCGGCTGCCCCGCCTCGGCGGACTGCCCCACCGGGTCCGGCAGCCGGCGCGCCTGCAGGGCCTCCGGCAGCGAACCGCCCGACAGCCGCAGCACCAGCGCCCGGGTCGAGAAGCGGGTCAGCAGCGCCTCGGTATCGTCCAGCGCCACGATGTGCCCGGCCTTCATCACCGCCACGCGGTTGCACAGCGTCTGTGCCTCTTCCAGATAATGCGTGGTGAGCACGATGGTGTGCCCGTCGCGGTTGAGCCGGCGCACGAACGCCCACAGCGACTGGCGCAGCTCGATGTCCACCCCGGCCGTGGGCTCGTCCAGCACGATCACCGGCGGCCGGTGGATCAGCGCCTGCGCCACCATCACCCGCCGCTTCATGCCGCCCGACAGCGCCCGCATGTTGGCATTGGCCTTGTCGGTCAGCCCCAGGCCGTCGAGCACCTCGTCGATCCAGTCATCGGCCCGGCGCACACCGTAATAGCCGGCCGAGATCTGCAGGGTCTCGCGCACGGTGAAAAAGGGATCGAACACCAGCTCCTGCGGCACCACGCCCAGCGAGGTGCGCGCCCGCAGATAATCGGTCACCACATCATGGCCCATCACCGACACCCGGCCGCTGTCGGCCCGGGCCAGTCCGGCGATGATGGAGATCAGCGTGGTCTTGCCGGCCCCGTTGGGGCCCAGCAGCGCAAAGAAATCTCCCTGGGCGATGGTCAGATCGACTCCGCCCAGGGCCTGCAGGTCGCCAAAGCGCTTGGTCACGCCCTTGACGACGATGGGGTGCACCGCGCCAGATGCATTGCCAGACTCGTTCACCGGCGCACCGGGCAGCGGTGTGCATGCCGACGCGGCGCCCGGCGTGGAAGCTGCAGCTGATGCAGCAGCCTCCCCCTGGGCCAGCGCCTGCCTCATGCGCGCGCCAGCAGCGCCGCCTTGCGCCGGCGCATGGCCTCTTCCTCGGCTGCAAGGGCCTCGCGCAGCTTGCGCAGTTCGGGGTGATCGTCCAGCAGAAAGTCGGCCACGCCGTAGAGCTGCGCCAGCGACACCAGCTTCTGCGGCGGGTTGTGCACCGCCAGCGGTTTGCCCGCGTGGCGGGCAATTTCCAGCAGCGCCGACAGCACGGTGGAATCGAAGGTCTTCATCCGGCCCAGATCCACCAGCACCCGGCTCTCGCGGTTCAGCCGGCGGGCCTTGGCCTCGGCTTCCAGCTTCTTGAGCAGGGGCAGCACGTTGGCGCTGGTCACGCATTCGGGCAGGACGATGGCGGTGGTGCCATCGCCCACGTCCTCCATCAGCGGGGCACGGGCCTTGCCGTCTTCACCCACGCAGCAGGCTTTGGGTTCAGCCATGTCGATGCTCAGCTCTTGGCGCCCTTGGCTGCAGCAGCGTTCTTGGCCTGCAGGTTCTTGATCAGCCCATCGATGCCGCCGGCAGCGATTTCCTGGCCGAACTGGTTGCGATAGGTCTGCACCAGCCACACGCCCAGCACGTTCACGTCATAGATGCGCCAGTCGTCGCCATGCTTTTCCAGACGGTAGTCGAGCTGGATCGGGTCGCCACCGGGCTGCAGCACCTGGCTGCGCACGATCACATCCTTGCCGTCCGCATCGCCACGGAAGGGCTTCATCTGGATCTTCTGGTCCTTCACCGTGGAGAAGGCGTTGGCATAGGTGCGGATCAGCAGCGTGCGGAACTCCTTCATCAGCGCCTGCTTCTGTTCCGGTGTGGCCGTACGCCACGGGCGACCCACGGTCAGCGCCGTCATCCGCTCGAAGTTCACGTGCGGCATGACCTTGTCGTCCACCAGCTGCGAGATGCGGCCGATGTCACCCGCCTTCATGGCCGCGTCACCCCGCACCTGCGTCAGGACGTCGTTGGACAGGCCCTCGATGAAGTCGTTCGGCACCGTGGCCGCCCAGACCGAGCCCATCATGAACAGACCGGCCACCAGCGAAATTGCTTTCAGTTTCATGGAAATTCCTCATTGTCTGCCCATCTGCGCCACCCCGGAGGGCAGACGCCAGACAGGCGCCTCGTTCATCCAGCGGACAGGCACGCAAACCTCACGCGTCCTGCCCAGAACGTCCCAGCCGGCCAGCCGGTGCACACACCGGCGACCGGCGGTCGGTCATTGCTTCCCTTTGGCTGCCCCGGCGGCCTTGCCGGCGCTGGCCTTCGCCTTGCCGGCCTTGTCATTGGCGGCATCCTTTACCGCACTGGCCTTGTCACGGGCTGCGTCCTTCACAGTATCAGCCTTGCCGCTGGCTGCGTCCTTCGCGGCACCGGCACTGTCACCGGCGGCATCCTTCGCGGCATCAGCGCCAGCATCCTTCGAGGCATCGGAGCCCGAGGTGGTATCGCCCGACGAAGCGCCCTGGGCATCATCCACCGCGCCTTCATCCTGCGTCGGATCATCGGCATAGGGGTCGTCGGCGTACGGGTCATCCGCGTTGTCGGTGTCGTCATCCGGCGGATTGCCGTCGTACACGGCATTCTTGCGGCGCGCCAGCCAGCCATCGCGGATCAGCGTGTAGCGGTCCAGCGCAGCGTCGTCGAGCATCTTCTCGGCGTCGAGCAGTTTGGCCCGGTCGTTGATCTTCTCGACCGTCCAGAGCTGCCACTTCAGCGCCGTGTGGCCATCCTGCCACTGGTAGGCCGAGCCGTACAGCGAATCGACCGGCTTGGCGGCCGCGTCACGGACCGTCGACGGCCCCAGCAGCGGCAGCACGAAATACGGCCCCGACGGCACGCCCCACTTGCCCAGCGTCTGGCCCAGGTCCTCGTTGTGCTTGGGCAGGCCCATCTCGGTGGCCACGTCGCCAAAGCCCAGGAAACCCAGCGTGGAGTTCAGCACGAAGCGCGTCACGTCCTGCAGCGCTTCCTTCGGCTTGCCCTGCAGCAGGTTGTTGGCGCCGGTGTAGAGGTCGTACATGTTGGAGAAAAAATTCCCCAGCATGAACTGCACCGCGTCCGGCGTCACCGTCTTGTACGCCTTGGCCACCGGCTTCAGCGCGTACTTGTCGGCCTTCTCGTTGAAGGCGAACATCACGCGGTTGTAGGCCTGCAGTGGATCCTTCGGGTCATACGTGGTGAGATGTTCCAGCTTCACGCCGCCGGTCACATCGTCCAGCGAGGTGGGCACCCCCGCAGCCGACAGCGCACTGCCGGCCGCTCCGCTTGCGGCATCCGAAGCGGCGCCAGCCGCAGCCGAGGCGGCTCCATCGGTACCCACGGCCGAGGCGGCGCCGGACGCGGCATCACCAGCGCCCGACGCACCGGAAGCCGCCGACGACACATCCTTGGTCGCCACACCGCTTCCCGAACTGCTTTCGGCCGAGGCAGCACCTTCGGACGACGACGAACCACCCAGGGCAGCCCCCAGTCCACCCGCCAGCGCCGCAGCACCGCCCGTCACGGACGAGCCACTGCCAGAGGTGCCGTGACCGTTACCGTCGGTGCCGCCACTCTGTGCTTCACCGGATGCACGATCCGACGCACCGGAACCCGCTGCCGACGCAGCATCACCCGTCTTCTCTGCCGTGCCCGAGGCGCTGGCCGCCTTCGAGCCCGTCTGCGCCGAAGCCCCCTGCCCGGCCTGGCCGCCAGTTGCCGGGGAAGAACTGCCAGCTGCAGCGGCAGAACCGCCGGTGGCTGCAGAGGAACTGCCCGCCCCATCGGCTGCCGGCCCAGACACCGAGGCACAGCCGGCCAGTGCGAGCGCCAGCGTCAGTGAAGCAAACCGAAGCCCCTGGGCCCGCGGCGACGAAACCGCCGGAAGCCCGGGCCGGACACGTTCGGCGTGGTCCGCCGGCACCCTGCCCGCCTGCCTGCCGTGATCGATCCTGTCACCGGGCATCACTCACCCCCCTTGGCGCCATCCTTGCTGTCCTGGCCCTTGCCGGCCTGGCCATACAGGAACTGGCTGATCAGGTTTTCCAGCACGATGGCCGACTGGGTCATTTCCACCTTGCCGCCGTCTTCCAGATCCTCGGTGTCGGCACCCGGCTCCATGCCCAGGTACTGCTCACCCAGCAGGCCCGCTGTCATGATCTTCAGCGACGAATCCTTCGGGAAGTGGAAGCGCGAATCCATCTGCATGGTCACGTGCGCCTGGTAGGTCTGCGGGTCCAGCGTGATGTCGGTCACGCGCCCCACCACCACACCGGCGCTGCGCACGGCCGCGCGGGTCTTCAGCCCCCCGATGTTGTCGAAGTTGGCCGTCAGCTCATAGCCGCCGCGGATGGCGGCCGAGGCCGAGCTGGAAGCGCGAACCGCCAGGAAGGCCAGCGCCAGAATGCCGGCCAGCACGAAGCAGCCCACCAGCGCGTCCATCGATTTACGTTGCATTGCCATCGGAGTATCCGTTCAGTTACCTGTCTGCCTTCTGATTCTGTCGAATCCGTTCCATACCTGCCGGATCCGTCATATCCATCGAATCCGTTCCATACCCGCCGGATCCGTTCCATATCCATCGAATCCGTTCCAGCGCGTCATGGCCTCATACATCCCCGCCAACCCTCAGCGGGCGTGCAGAGTGAGTTCATGACGCGCCATACATGACGCGCTATAGATCGCCGAACATCAGCGCAGTCATCAGCACGTCACTGGCCAGCACGGCCAGCGAGGAGATGACCACCGTGGTGGTGGTGGCGCGGGCCACCCCCTCGGGTGTGGCCTCGGACTCGTGCCCCACCACCAGCGCGATGAAACCGCACAGCAGCGCAAACACGAAGCTCTTGACCACCACGCCGTTGATCACGTCGGTGGTCAGGCTCACGCCCGCCTGCATCTGCGACCAGAACGAGCCCGGATCGACGCCGATCATGATCACGCCGACGATCCACGCACCCACGATGCCCACCGCCGAGAACAGCAGCGCCAGCATCGGCAGGCCGATCAGTACCGCCACGAAGCGCGGCGCCAGCACCCGGTCCATCGGATCGACGCCCATCATTTCCATGGCGATCAGCTGCTCGCCGCTCTTCATCAGGCCGATGCCCGCCGTCAGCGA
The DNA here is from genome assembly GCF_003892345.1 of Lautropia dentalis. GTDB lineage: Bacteria > Pseudomonadota > Gammaproteobacteria > Burkholderiales > Burkholderiaceae_E > Lautropia > Lautropia dentalis. Next base: position 1,060,274 of record NZ_RRUE01000002.1, on the reverse strand, counting down.
CGTGCAGGCGCGCCCGGCAAACAGCAGCGCCGCCACCACGGGCCCCAGCTCGCGCAGCAGCGACAGCGCCACCAGCAGGCCCAGCGACGACTCGGCGCCATAGCGCTGCAGGTTGTAGTAGCCCTGCAGCCCCAGCACGAAGCCCACGAACAGGCCGGAGATGAGAATGATGGACAGCGAGCGGTTGCCCACGAAATAGACCTGCTCGCTGATCAGCCCCGGCCGGCGCAGCGCCCGGAGCGACGACAGCAGCAGCTGCGTCATGAAGCGGGCCGAAAAGCCCAGATCGTTGACCACCTGGCGTATCCAGGCGCCCAGCCGGGCCAGCAGTCGGATGATCATAGTCCCAGCTCCTTCTCAATGGGGCCGGCCGGATAGTGGAACTTCACCGGACCGTCACGGCGGCCGTTGAGGAACTGCACCACCTGCGGATCGGTGGAGGCACCCAGCTCCTTGGGCGTACCCTCGGCAATCACACGGCCGCCGCTCATCACGTAGGCGTAGTCGACGATCTCGAAGGTTTCGGCCACGTCGTGCGTCACCAGAATGGAGGTGGCGCCCAGCGCCTCGTTCAGCGTGCGGATCAGGTGGGCAATGGTGCCCAGCGAGATCGGGTCCAGCCCTGCAAACGGCTCGTCGTACATCAGCAGGTGCGGATCCAGCGCAATGGAACGAGCCAGTGCCACGCGGCGCGCCATCCCGCCGGAAATCTCCGACGGCATCAGGCGCGCAGCCCCCCGCAGACCCACGGCGTGCAGCTTCATCAGCACCAGGTCGCGGATCATCGTCTCGGGCAGATCGGTCTGCTCGCGCAGCGGGAAGGCCACGTTGTCAAAGATGTTCAGGTCGGTGAACAGCGCCCCGAACTGGAACAGCATGCCCATGTGACGGCGCAGGCCGTAGAGTTCCTGTTTGGACAGGCTGTGGACATCCGTACCGTCGAGCAGGATCCTGCCCTTCTGCGGGCGCACCTGGGCGCCGATCAGGCGCAGCACGGTCGTCTTGCCCGAACCGGAGCCACCCATCAGGGCCACCACCGATCCGCGCTTGAACTTCATGTTGATGTTGTCCAGAATCAGCCGCTCGGGCGTATAGCCAAAGCTCAGCGATTCGATGGACAGGAGCGTATCGTTATCCAAGTCAGTCCAGTCAGGAAAAACGCAGCCGGCAAGCTACCACGAAAACCAGCCCGCACGATGCAAAAACACACAATCTCCGGCCATTCTCACCGATGTGCAGCCCCCTGCAGACAGAAGACCGGCCGGAGGCGTCACGCCGTCCCTGCCACACAACACCGCAGCCCGGGGTTCCGGCGCGCGTGAGGCAGGCAATTCACCCCCGCGTCAGCCCCTGCGGGACACGGCAGCGGCGCACGCATCACCGGGCATGTCCGGGCGTCAGGGCTTTGCGGGAGGACTTCGGGGGACACACCCTGCACACCTGTCACACACGCACTAATGAATGACTGGTCAGTATAACGCAGGAAGGCGCATCCTCGCCCCCATTCCCGGCAGATGACAAGGATACCGACATATCGCAGCCCGGCCTTGACCAGCGGTAAGCCGATCCACCGTCCCTTGCCAGCCACCAACGCCATGCAACACCCGCGAACAATCCGAAACAGGCGCTGACGTATCGAACGGCGACCGGGACACGCCATGCTCCAGGTACCTTTCCGGCGGCGGCGGCTGGCGCCACCCTTTTGCGCGGAGGGATTCCGCGGGGATGAACAAGTCCATGACACGTTCTATACTGGCCAGGTACGGCCATCCGCCAGCTGGTCGCCCCCGTTCCCCCTGTCGTCCCGGCCGCCCGTGCGGCCCCGTCCGTTTCCAGCCCATGACGCCCGAGCCCCGCACCGCCGCCGACACCCATCCCGCCCCAGTCCAGCCCGCCAGCGGCCGGCAGACGCCCCTCCAGAGCGACGCCGCCCTCATCGACCGCGCCCGCCAGGTGCTGACCATCGAGGCCGATGCCGTGCTGCACCTGCGCGAAACGCTGGACGATGGCTTTGCCCGTGCCTGCCGGCTGATGCTGGCCTGCACCGGCCGCGTTATCGTCAGCGGCATGGGCAAGTCCGGCCACATCGCCCGCAAGATCGCCGCCACCCTGGCCTCCACCGGCACCCCGGCTTTCTTCGTGCATCCGGGCGAGGCCAGCCACGGCGATCTGGGCATGGTCACGGCGCAGGACGTGTTCGTGGCGCTGTCCAACTCCGGCAGCACCGAGGAGCTGATGACCATCGTGCCGCTGGTCAAGCGCGTGGGCGCCGCCCTCATCGCCCTCACCGGCAACCCCGAATCGCCGCTGGCGCAGTACGCCGACATCCACCTCTACGCCGGTGCGCAGCAGGAAGCCTGTCCGCTCAACCTCGCCCCCACCGCCAGCACCACCGCCGCGCTGGCCTTGGGCGACGCCCTGGCCGTGGCCCTGCTGGAGGCTCGCGGCTTTGGCAGTGAGGACTTCGCCCGCTCCCACCCGGGCGGCGCGCTGGGCCGCCGGCTGCTCACCCACGTGGGCGACATCATGCGCCAGGGTGACGACCTGCCCACCTGCCATCCCGATACGCTGTTCACCGACGCCCTGCTCGAAATCAGCCACAAGCGCATGGGCATGGTGGCCGTCCTGGACGACGAAGGCCGCGTGGCCGGCATCTTCACCGACGGTGACCTGCGCCGCGTGTTCGCGGGCCAGTCCCCCGACCTGAAGCACCTGACCATCGGCGCAGTCATGACGGCCAATCCCATCACCATCGAGGCCGGTGCCCTGGCCGTCGAGGCCGTGCGCATCATGGAATCACGCCGCATCACGCAGATCCTGGTCACCGACAGCCAGCGCCACCTGGTCGGCGCCCTGCACTTCCACGACCTGCTGGCCGCCAAGATCGTCTGAGAACATGTCATGAGCGCATCCGGCGCCCGCAAGGGAGAGTCCCCCGGCTGACCCGGAATCCGCGCGCTGCCGGCGTGGCCCTGCCTGCCAGGGCGGCCAGCCTTGTCGGCACACGGCCGGCACCAGCGCGGAGATGAATGCGCCCGTAACACGCGCCAAAGGGAGAACACATCATGGATCTGATCGCTGCTGCACGACAAATACGTCTGCTGGCCATGGACATCGACGGCACCCTGACCGACGGCCGCATCTGGATCGGCCCGCAGGGCGAGATCGCCAAATCCTTCTCGGTCCGGGACGGCTTTGGCCTGACGCTGCTGCACAAGGCAGGCATCGAGCTGGCCATCATCACCGGACGCCATTCCGACATCGTCGCCCAGCGCGCGAAGGAGCTGGACATCCGCCACGTCTTCCAGGGCGTGTCGAACAAGCTCGATGTCCTGCGCACGCTGGGCGGGCAGCTGAACATCGGCCTGCACGAAATGGCCTTCATCGGTGACGACTGGCCCGATCTGGCCGCCATGCGCGCCTGTGCCCTGCCGGCCGCGCCGGCCGACGCGGTGCCCGACGTGCTGGCCGCCGCCCGCTGGGTTTCTTCCGCCCCGGCCGGCCAGGGCGCCGTGCGCGAACTGGTCGACTTCCTGCTCACCAGCCGCGGCGAACGGGCCGGACTGCTGGCCCACTACCGCGACAGCGGCACCCACCAGCACCCGGGTGCTGCCCTGCCCCGTACCTGATACGTTCACGATGAGTCCCCGTCTGTTCGACCGCCTGGCCGCCGCGGCCTCGATCCTGATCCTGATCGGCCTCGGCATGGTCAGCTACTACTTCGCCCGGCAGGCCGAGAAGAACCAGGCGGCCCCCGCCGTGGAAGGCCGCGCCGATCCCGATTTCTTCGTCGAGAAGATGAGCCTGATGCGCGCCGACCGCGACGGCAACCCCTCGGTCCGGATGGAAGCCGAGCGGATGCTGCACTACCCGCTGGACGGTCACGTGGAGTTCACCGAACCGCGCATCATCTCGCTGGACGATGCCCAGCCGCTCACCACCATCACCGCGCGACGCGGTTCGGCCCCCGACAACGGCGACTTCGCCGACCTGCATGACGATGTGCAGGTGCGCCGCCAGCCCGCCACCCGCGCCGACGGCAGCGAGGCTGCGCCGCCCATGCAGATGTTCACCGACAACGCCCACGTCGACATGACCAGCCGGGTCATCACCACCGACGATCCCGTCACCATGCGGGCCGGCGAGAACCGCCTGGCCGGCGTGGGCATGGAAATTCGCGAGGACAGCCAGGAGGTGAAGCTGAAGAGCCGCGTCAAGGGGCATTTCCCGCCTGCAATCCGCTAAACTTGCACATATCCGGGGCGTGGACACTGCGCCCGCACCGCCGCCATGGCGGTCCCCGGCATGATCGTCTGCCCCATCTGGATTCCGTCCGAGATTCCCCGCATGTCCGCCCCCCTTTCGCTGCCCGGCCCGTCCCGGCACCTGCCCCTCGCGCTGGTGCTTTCGGCTTTCCTGCTCTCCCCTGCCGTGCACGCCGAAAAGGCCGACCGCGACCAGCCCATCAACATCGAATCCAACCGGGCCGACTACAACGATGCCACGAAGGTCTCCACCTTTACCGGCAACGTCGTGCTCACCAAGGGCACCATCCGCATCACGGGCGACCGCATGGTGCTCACCCAGGTGGGCCGCAACGCCCAGACGGCAAAGGTCAACGGCAAGCTGGCCACCTTCCGCCAGAAGCGTGACGGCATGGAACAGTACATCCACGGCATGGCCGAGCAGATCTTCTACGACACCCGCACCGAGAAGGTCACGCTCACCGGTCGCGCCCGGCTGGAGCGGCAGAACTGCAACCAGCCCGTCGATGAGATCACCGGCGGCGTCATCGTCTACAACGCCACCACCGAAACCTTCTCGGTCGATGGTCAGCAGCGCGGCGAGCGCCCGGGCCGCGTGCGCATCATCATCCAGCCCGGCACCGGCTCGGCCACCGACACCGGCAAGGCCGCCACCCAGCCCTGTGCCCCCGGTTCGCCGCTGCCGCTGGCCCCCGAACAACGCCTGTCCGGTTCGCGCAAATGAGCCGGACGCGCCCCGGAATGTCTGTCCGGTTCGCACAAGCGAGCCCAGTCCCTGCAGTACCCGGTCCCTGAAGCACGTCCGATGAACGATTCCGCACCGCACGCCTCCACCCGTCCCGCCGAAACCAGCCAGCTGCAGGCCCAGCACCTGATGAAGGCCTACAACGGCCGGGTGGTGGTCAAGGATGTGTCGATGGAGGTGTCCAGCGGCCAGGTCGTGGGGCTGCTGGGCCGCAACGGCGCCGGCAAGACCACCTGCTTCTACATGATCGCCGGCCTGGTGCCCACCGACGGCGGCACCATCCTGCTCGACGGCCAGTCCATCAGCCACCTGCCCATCCACCGGCGTGCCCGGCTGGGCCTGTCGTATCTGCCGCAGGAAGCCTCGGTGTTCCGCAAGCTGAGCGTCGAGGAGAACATCCTGGCCGTGCTCGAACTGCAGGAGGACGAGCGTGGCCGCACCATCAGCCGCCGCGAACAGAAAAAACGCCTCGAATCGCTGCTGAAGGAGCTGCAGATCGATCACATCCGCTCGAACACCTCCATCTCGCTGTCGGGCGGCGAGCGCCGGCGGGTGGAAATCGCACGGGCGCTGGCCAGCTCGCCCCGCTTCATCCTGCTCGATGAACCCTTCGCCGGCGTGGACCCCATCGCCGTGATCGAGATCCAGCGCATCGTCCGGCTGCTCAAGAACCGTCGCATCGGCGTACTGATCACCGACCACAACGTACGCGAGACCCTCGGCATCTGCGACCGCGCCTACATCATCAACGACGGCGTGGTGCTCGCCTCCGGCGGACCCGACGACATCATCCAGGACGAGCGCGTGCGCAAGGCCTATCTGGGCGAAGACTTCCGGATGTGAGCCCGCCAACGCCACAGCACGGGTCGCCCCTCGTCCCTGCAGCAGGGGCCACCGGTCGGCCCACCCCCCACCCGCCGCCGGGCCGGTGATAGAAATTCCGGAAACACCACTTCCGGAACATCTGTCCCCCGCCCATGAAGGCCGCCCTTCAGATCCGCCAGAAGCAGCAGCTCGCGCTGACGCCACAGCTGCAGCAGGCCATCCACCTGCTGCAGCTGTCCACGGCCGACCTGGAGCAGGAAATCGACCGGGCCATCAGCCAGAACCCCTTTCTGGAACGCCTCGACGCCCCCCACACCGACACCATCGCCCTGCGCGCCGACGGCAGCCTGCGTGCCCCTGTCCACGACGACTGGGCAGGCATGACAGCCACCGGGCAGCACATGGGAAGCCCGAGCGGCGGAAAGGCCATAAACACCGGCATGACCGCAGGCACGGAACACATCGGCGAAGGCAAGGCGGGCACCATGCACACCGCCAGCCCCGACGCCCCCCCGTCCTTTGACGGGCCAGGCGACATCGCGCGCACGGGCGCCAGCGAGCGGGATATCGCGACCGGCAACGACCCCGACACCATGGGCGAAGGCTGGGACCTGGACTACGACACAGCCGCCTCCCATGGCGACGACGCCTGGGGCAGCGGCATGGGCACCGGTTCCGCGGACGGCAGCGAGGGCGACGACGCCTTCAACCCCGCCCTGGCCACCGAACCGACGCTGCAGGCCCACCTGCTCGCCCAGCTCGGCGAGATCCGCTGCACACCACGCCAGCACGCCCTCATCACCCTGCTGATCTGGGAACTGCGCGACGACGGCTATTTCCCGCCCGGTTTCTCGCTGGAGGCGCTGGCCGCCAGCGCCCTCCTGCCTGGCAAACGGTTCTCCAACCACCAGCACGCTGGCCACCCGCCATACTGCCACCGGCCTTCCGTCCCCCAGTCTCTCTCCACCCCGCCAGCCCCCCACGTCGCGAACGGGACACCCGTGCAGCACGCCTCGATGGATCGTGCACAGCCGGCACACCCGCTCCCCGCCGAGCTGGACGCCGCGCTGGCCACCCTGCAGGGATTCGAGCCCGCCGGCGTCGGCGCCCGCTCGCCCGGCGAATGCCTGCGCCTGCAGCTTCTGCGCCTGCAGGAAGACCTCCCCGTGCCACAGGCCATCCCGTCACAAAACCCCACGCCCGACTGTGGCACCGCCCCGGCCCTGATCGACCTGGCCCTGCAGCTCACCCGCGACGACTGCCTGCCGCTGCTCGCCGATCATCGTGACGAACTGCTGTGCCGGCGCCTGCGCTGCACCCCGGCCATGCTGGGCGCGGCCCGCACGCTGATCCGCTCGCTGGACCCGCATCCCGGCAACCGTTTCGGCCACGAACCGCCCGGCTACATCACCCCCGACGTGACCGCGCGTCACACCGGACACGGCTGGCGTGCCGAACTCAACCATCGGGCCCAGCCCCGGCTGCGGGTTCATGACGAATACGAATCGCTGTTGAAGAAAAACAACCAAAGCAGCGAGACACCGGCCGCACAAAACCGGAAATCTGGGGCAGAATGGGAGCAACAGGTCACGGAAGACAGCCATGACGAGTCGGCTTCCCAACCCGCCACCGGCCCCGCGGCCGGCCATCCCCTGCTGCAGCAGCTGCAGGAAGCGCGCAGTCTGGCGTGCAGCGTGCAGCAGCGCGGCGAAACCATCCTGCAGGTCGCGCAGGCCATCATCGACCGGCAGAAACCCTTTTTCAGCCATGGCCCCGAAGCGCTGCGCCCCCTGGTGCTGCGCGACATCGCCGAGGCCGTCGGCAGGCACGAAACCACCGTATCGCGTGCCTGCACCCAGAAATACCTCCGGACCCCGTTCGGCATCTTCGAGCTGAAGTATTTCTTCGGCAGCCACGTGGCCACCGACACCGGAGGCCACACCGCCAGCGGGGCCATCCGGGCCCAGATCGAAAAACTCATCCAGCAGGAGAATCCGCACCAGCCATTGACCGACACGGACCTTACCGAAATGCTTGGCCAGCGAGGCATTCAGGTCGCGCGCCGAACCGTTGCCAAATACCGGGAATCACTCAATATTCTTCCTGCCGCGCAACGACGAAGCCGATGACCGCCAGCTGGTCGTGTTTGTGGAACGCTTTCAAGGAGTACAAAGGCATGAACCTTTCCATCAGCGGACACCATCTCGAAGTCACCCCTGCCCTGCGCGAATACGTCACCAGCAAGCTGGCGCGCATCCGGCACCACTTCGACCAGGTCATCGATGTCAATGTCATCCTGTCGGTCGACAAGCTCGTGCAGCGCGCCGAAATGAAACTGCGCGTGGCCGGCAAGGAAATCTTTGCCGAAGCACGGCACACGGACCTTTATGCGGCCGTCGATACCCTCATCGACAAACTCGACCGCCAGGTCATCAAGTACAAGCAGAAACGGCAGGACTACGCTGCCAGTCCGCTGAAACGGATGGCCGAACCGGCCTGACGTCCCTGCGCCGGGAAGGCCCCGCACACCGTGTGGCCTTCCCGGCCGTCCTTCCGGTTACGGACCTGTCCACCGCTTCCGGGCGTTCTGGTTCTGGATCGTATCGTAGGCTCACCCGTTCACGTACTGTCCCCAGCCGCGTGCTGACAGGGTGCCGCAGACAAGGCCGGCCTTTTTTCCAGCCACTGGCATGCCGGATGCCTGCAGCCCGGATCCCCTGCCCCCAGGATACGAAGCCGCCTATAATGGTGCTTTGAAAACGGCACGGATGCCTCGTCCAGAAGCATCCGCAGGCCCGGGTTCTCCGGGCCTTTCGCACGCAGGACCTGCGCAAACCCACAGGTAACACCGGATGAACCGCATTTCGAAGCTGATGTCAGTCCGCGACATCCTGCTCGATGTCCCTGCCACCAGCAAAAAGCGGCTGTTCGAACACGCCGCCCTGCTGTTCGAAAACGAGCACCGCCTGGAGCGCCAGAAGGTCTTCGACTCGCTGTTTGCGCGCGAGCGCCTGGGCTCCACCGGTCTGGGCAGCGCCGTGGCCATCCCGCACGGCCGCATCCGCAACCTCAAGACCCCGCTCATCGCCGTGCTGCGAGGCGAACACGGCATCCCGTTCGACGCCCCCGATGGTGAACCGGTCCGGCTGCTGGTCGTGCTGCTGGTGCCCGAGCACGCCACCGAGGAGCACCTCGAAATCCTGTCCGAACTGGCCGAGCTGCTGTCCGACGACGCCCTGCGCGAGACCCTGCTCACCGCCACCGACCCGGCCGTCGTCTACCGCGCCCTGTCCACCTGGGAGCCGGTCCGGCCCGCAGCCTGAACCCGCAGCGGCAGCCCGCCCGGACGGAGACACCCCATGCCGATGACGGTCCAGACGCTCGTTGCCTCCCAGCAGGAACGCATCAACCTGCAGTGGCTGGCCGGCCACGCCGGGGCCGACCGCGCCCTGCGCGGCACCAGCGTGCACGCCGTCGACCAGATCGGCTACCTGAACCTCATGCATGCCGAGCGCATTGCCGTGCTCGGCCCGCGCGAGCTGGCATGGTATGGCCAGCTCGACGAAGCCGGGCGCAGCCAGCTGCACGACACCCTGGCCAGCGCCCACCCCCCGGCCCTCGTTCTCAGCGACAGCCAGCAGGCCCCGCCCGAACTCGTCCAGTTCTGCAACCAGGCCGGCATGGCGCTGCTGGGCTGTCCGCTGCCCGCCGGCCCCCTCATCGAGGCGCTGGAGCAGGCACTCAGCTATCAGGGCCACACCTCGCTGCACGGCGTCCTGATGGATGTCCAGGGCATGGGGGTGCTGATCACCGGCGACTCCGGACTGGGCAAGAGCGAACTGGCCCTCGAACTCATCTCCCGCGGCCATGGTTTGGTGGCCGACGACGTGGTCGACATCGAACGCATCGGCCAGCACACCATCATCGGCCGCTGCCCGCCCATGCTGCAGGGGCTGCTCGAAGTGCGCGGCCTGGGGCTGATCGACATCCGCACCATCTACGGTGAAAGCGCCGTGCGCCGGCGCATGCCCATCAAGCTCATCGTCCATCTGGTGGGCCGGCGCGCCCTCGAGAACGCCTACGAACGCCTGCCCCTGCAGGCCCTGACCGAAACCATCCTCGGCGTGCCCGTGCGCAAGGTGGCCGTCCCGGTGGCGGCAGGCCGCAACATCGCCGTGCTGACCGAAACCGCCGTGCAGAGCACCATCCTGCTGCTGCGCGGCATCGACACCACCCGCGAATTCACCCGCCGCCAGCAGCAGATCATCCTCGGCCAGCAGCCCGATCCCGCCATGCCCGCGGCCCCGCCCTTCCGCCCGGCCCGGCCACAGCCCCGTCCACCCACCGCCCCGGCACCGGGCACCCCCGATGCCGCCCGCATCCCCCGTCCGGACGAGGCCTACTGCATCGACCGCATCACCGGCGGCCCCGGCATTCCCGGCATCCCGTTCGACCCCTGCTACTGCCTCGGCCTGCATCCGCTCGACAGCAGCCTCGACAGCACCCCGGACGACGATCCCGACAACCCGGACAGCTCGGCTGCTACCTGAAAACCCACCATCCGGAAAATCCCGGTGCCGTGCCGCCGCAAGCGCTGCCACTGGGGTAGCATGAGGGGTTCCTTCCCCCGTTCACGCCTTCGTAGGCCCGTTGCCCCCTCATGCAACTGATCATCGTCACTGGCATTTCCGGTTCCGGCAAATCGCTGGCCATCAACGTTCTCGAAGATGCCGGCTATTTCTGCATCGACAACCTGCCCGTGCGCTACGTGCTGGAAGTGGCGCTGTCGCTCGAACAGGAAGGACACCCCAAGGTGGCCATGTCGATCGACGTGCGTGTGGGCACCAGCCTCACCGGCCTGCGCGACGCCGTGCGCCAGCTGCGCAAGCTGGGCCACGACGTGAAGGTGCTGTTTCTCAACGCCCGCACCGATGCACTGGTGCAGCGCTACTCCGAAACCCGGCGCCGCCATCCGCTCACCCTGCCCGGCCGCAACGCCGCGGCGGGCACGACCCGGCCCCCCACCACGGAAGGCACGCCGGCCCACGACCCGGCCGACCCGCAGCTGGCCCCCACGCTGGAAGAATCCATCGAGCGTGAACGTGAGCTGATGGCCGAAATCGAGGACATCGGCACCGCCATCGACACCAGCGACCTGCACCCCAACACCCTGCGCCAGTGGGTGCGCGATCTGGTCCGCACCGACCGGGCGTCGATGACGCTGCTGTTCGAGTCCTTCGCCTTCAAGCAGGGCGTACCGCTGGATGCCGATCTGGTCTTCGACGTGCGCTGCCTGCCCAACCCCTACTACGACGCCCAGCTGCGCGCCCTCACCGGACTGGACGAGCCGGTCAAACAGTTCCTCGCCGACCTCGAACCGGTGAAGAAGATGATCGCCGACATCTCGCGCTTCATCACCGAATGGCTGCCCAGCTATGTGCAGGACAACCGCCACTACCTCACCATCGCCATCGGCTGCACCGGAGGCCAGCATCGCTCCGTCTACGTGGCCCAGACACTGGCCGAACACTTTGCCCGCACCGAGCGCGTGCTGGTGCGCCACCGCGCCCAGGCCAGCCGCCCCGCCGGCAGCCCGGGCCTGACGCAGACGCGGTGACGTTTCAGGCCGGGGATCCGGGGTGTTTGTTTCATGGATCAGGGCATGTCGTCGACTCGCACCTCCGCACTCGCTCTGGCCGTGAGCTGACAGGGCACCATGCAACGGCCTGCCCCGATGACCACTCCATGACCGCTACGCCAGCAGGGTTCTGACGCAACGCAGAATCGGCGCCGGCAGCGGCGCCCCCTCCGCCTCGGCCGCCGACACCCAGCGCTGACGCTCGCGTGCGGGCAGAATGGCCCAACCCGTATCGTCGCCCACCGGCGCCCACAGCGTCGCCTGCATCCGGAAATGCGTGAACACGTGCTCGAAGCGCCCGGCGACCTGCCAGTCGCGGCCAAACCGGACGGGCTGCAATCCAGAGGCCAGCTGCGATCCAGAAGCCACCTGCGCCCCGGCCGGCCGTCGCTGCCCCTGCGGCAGAACCGCAGGAGACTCCGGCCACACTGCCGGCAGCTCGGGCAGGCTCCACAACCCGCCCCACAGGCCCTTCTCCGGCCGGGCCTCCATCAGCACCCGGCCTGCATCGTCCTGCAGCCACAGCAGGTTCACCTGCCGCACCGGCACCGCCTTGCGCGCCCGCGGTGTGGGATAGCGTTCCTGCGCCCCCTCCCGATACGCCTGACAATGACGCGACACCGGGCAATGTGCACAGTCGGGCTTCGTGCGGGTGCACACCATGGCCCCCAGGTCCATCAGCCCCTGCGTATAGGCCACCATGTCGGCTGCCTGCACGGGTGATGGTTTTCCGGGTGACGGCGCCGGCGCGTCCTGATGGTGCACACCGTCCGGCACGGCGCGCAGACGCCTCGTGGGCGATGATGCTCCTGCCGCCGCCGTGCGTGAGCCCCTCGCCGAACCCGTTGGCACAGGCGCATCCGATGCATGCGGTGCCCCCGGCAGCTCCGCCTCTGCCAGTGCCCACAGCCGCTTCTGTACCGCCGTGCTGGCCGGGTCGCCCTCCACGGCAAACATCCGGCACAGCACCCGCTTCACGTTGCCATCCAGAATGGCCGCACGCCGCCCGAAGCCGAACACGGCAATGGCCGCCGCCGTCGAACGCCCCACCCCCGGCAGGGCCTGCAGCGCATCCGTCGAATCCGGAAACACGCCCCCCTGCGCCGCCACCTGCTGCGCGGCTGCCTGCAGGTTGCGTGCCCGGCTGTAATAGCCCAGCCCCGCCCACAGGCCCATCACCCGCTCGGACGGTGCAGCCGCCAGATCGGTGACCTGCGGAAAGGCTTGCAGGAAGGCCTCGAAATACGGAATGACCGTGCTGACCTGCGTCTGCTGCAGCATCACCTCCGACAGCCACACCCGGTAGGGATCGCGCAGCACGGCCGCCAGACCGGCCGCCGGGGCGCGCGGCTGATCGTCCTGCACAGCACCACCCCGTTCCGCCTCGGGCTGCCCCATCATCCCTTCATCCGCTGCCGGGTACGGCAGCACCACGCCTTCCTCCCGCAGCGTCTGCTGCGTCTTCTGCCAGGGCAGATGGTGCCGCCCATGCACGCGCTGCCAGCGCACCAGGTCCGGTGCAAAACCCCGTCGGGCCGGATCATGCCCTTCCCCGAACGGCGAAAGCCCGGATGGCCCGGATGCCCCAGATATCCCGGATGCCCCGGCTGTCCCGGATGCCCGCGATGGCCCGGACGACGAAGGGCCGGTGCCCCGTGACGGAGAACCGGCCCTGCTGGCACCTGATGAAGGCTGCGCCGTGCGGGAAACGGCCGCCTTACGCGGCATCGCCCGCTGCCGCGATGTTGCTCCGGAGCACGCTGTCGTTGGTGTAGGGCGCCCCGCCGACGGCCCTGTCGCCGGTACCGGCCTCATTGCCCGCACCGGTTTCATCGCCCGCACTGGCTTTATCGCCCACGCCCGCTTCATCGCCCACGTCGGCTTTATCACTCGCGCCGGTTTCATTGCCCACACCGGTTTCATCGCTCGCGCCCGCGGCATTACCCGGGCTGGCCGTTTCACCAGCAAAGCCGGACGAGGCTTTTGCAACCTCCCTGGGCGGGGGGGGCTCCGCAACATCCTGTGCCGCAACCTCCGGCGCCCCGTCCGGCACGGCGCCATCCAGCCCATCCCGCGACACCGCCTGCACGGGCCGCATCGGCCGCTGGTCGATCGTGGCCTGCACCCCCTCGACCAGCGTCTTGAGCTGCACGAGCTGTTTCTCGATCCGGCTGCGGGCCGTTTCGATTTCCTGCAGGCGCTCTTCCAGCGAATCGCCCGCATCCATCACCCGCTGCACCGAGTCCATCCGCTTGCGCAGCTGGACCTGATGTTCGCGCACCTGGCTCTCCAGCGGCGTCATCAGCGAACGCAGCCAGCCTTCCAGCTCGCGGATGGCCACCGTGTAGATCTTCTTCAGGTTCACCACCACCGAATCGAAGAAGCGCTGGGTCAGCACCGCCTTGTTCACCGTCAGCAGCCGCATCAGACTGAACTGGCGCTGGTGCGACTGGGCCACCTGCTCGATCTCGGTGAAATAGCGGCGCGTCGAGAAGCGCAGCGGCGCCCCCAGATTCAGTCCATAGTCACGCGAGAAGCGCTGGTACATGGCCGACATCATCTGCGAGATCTCGCCCACCAGCCGGTCGGCCTCCTCGAAGTCCAGCCGCACGGCCGTAAGCAGCGCATCCATGCCGTCCTTGAGCTGCGACGACAGCTGGCTGGCCATCATCATCTGGCGCGTACGCTCCACGTGGCGGCGCAGGCTGTCCCGGCTCAGGTGCGTGAACATCGTCTGCGAATGGCGCGTGAACACCGAGCGCAGGGCCGCCAGATGACGCAGGCTCTCGTCGAAGTCGGCCCGCTCGTTGCGGACCCGCTGCGACATCTGCTTGATCATCGTCTGGTTCTTGCCACGCAGCCCGTTCAGCTCGAAGGCCTGCTCGACCTGGTTGCGCCGGCGCACCGTCAGCAGGTTCAGCGTCACCTGCGACGCCTCCTCGAACTCGCGCCGCACCTGCTCGCTGACGATCACCTGCTGCTGCGGAATCATCTCTTCCGACAGCGCATGCTCCAGCTCCTTCAGCCGGCTGCGACGCAGCAGGGCCTGGTCGCCGTGGATCTTGGCCACCAGCCCCTTCTGGGCCGAGACCGGATACACCCGCGCCGTCGGCAGGTCGAGGAAATTGCTCACCGACACCACCTGCCGGGCAATCTCCAGATCGTTCTCGGCCTGCGGACGCAGCTCGTCCCACAGGCCGTCGATCTTGTTCAGCACCACGAAACGCCCGGACCGGTGGGACTTGGAAATGTTGCTCTGCCAGACCTCGATGTCGCTGCGCGTCACCCCCGCGTCGGCCGCCAGCACGAACAGCACGGCGTGCGCATTGGGAATCAGGTTCAGCGTCAGCTCCGGCTCCGTCCCGATGGCATTCAGCCCCGGGGTGTCGATGATCACCAGCCCCAGCTCCAGCAGCGGGTGCGGAATGTTGACGATGGCGTGCCGCCAGGCCGGAATCTCCACCTGCCCCGGCGTGACCGTGCGCCCTACCGGCTGGGCATCGTCGTACAGCCCCAGCTCGCGCGCCTGCTCGGTGGGCACCAGCAGCGTCTCGCGCACCGCATCGAAGGCCTGGCGCAGCGAGGTCACATCGGTCATGTCCACCGGGATGAAGCGCCAGTGGTCGTCCTGGTTGCGCAGATCGGCCAGCGGCACCGGCAGCAGCCGCGTGTCGATGGGCAGCAGCCGTACCCCCACCGGCAGCCTCGGGTCGTACTGCAGCTCGGTCGGACACATCGTGGTCCGGCCCGCCGACGACGGAACCACCCGCTGGCCGTACTGCGCGAAGAAGATCGCATTGATCAGCTCCGACTTGCCACGGGAGAACTCGGCCACGAATGCCACCTTCAGCAGGGTGTCGTGCAACCGTTCGATGATCTGCGTAAGCTTGAGATTCAGGCTGGCATCAGCCGCGTCAGACTGCGCCAACCAGTCACGGTAACGTTCAATGGCCGATTCCAGATCGGCACGCCACCGGCCATACGCTTCGATTTGCTCACTGATGCCTTTTTTCGCCATGCCGGCAGTGTACACAAGCTGGCCGTCCCTGCGGGGTCCTTTACCCCACCAGCCAGCAACCGGGTAGCCCTGCCCGATCAGTGGTTGGCCCTGCGCTGGCACTTCGGACAGAAAAACGTGCTCCTTCCCTGCTGCTTCAGCACCCGGATGGGTGTGGCGCAGACCGGACACGGCTGCCCAGCGCGCCCATAGACCCGGTGTTGCAACTGAAAGTAACCACCCTCGCCACGACTGTCCACAAAGTCTCTCAAAGAGCTACCGCCTGCAGAAATTGCATCTGCCAGCGTCTGGCGGATCTCCTGCACCAGCCGGCGGCATGCCGGCAGCGTCAGGCTGCCTGCCATCCGGGCCGGATGGATCCGCGCCCGAAAGAGCGCCTCCGAACAGTAGATGTTGCCCACCCCGATCACCGCCTTTCCCGACAGGATGAACTGCTTCACCGCCACCGTCCGCTCGCGGCTGGCCTCGTACAGGTGCCGCGCCGTGAACGCCGCCGAAAACGGTTCCACCCCCAGATGCACCAGCAGTGGATGGGTGGCCATCGTCGTGGTTACGTCGTCACTGCACCACAGCGCCGCCCCGAAGCGGCGCGGATCGTGCAGCCGCAGCAGCCGGTCGCCGAACACCAGGTCCAGATGATCGTGCTTTTGCGGCGGCGCCCCGGCCGGCAGGTGCAGCAGCGAGCCCGACATGCCCAGATGCAGCAGCAGTGTCCCGGCATCGAACCCGAGCAGCAGGTACTTGCCCCGCCGCAACACCTGACGCAGCACCGGCCCGGCCAGGATCTGCGCCTCCAGACCTGCCGGCACCGGCCAGCGCAGGCGCTCGCAACGCCGCACCACCCGTGTCAGCCGCCGCCCGGCAAAAGCCTCGCTCACCCCGCGGCTCACCACTTCCACTTCCGGCAATTCAGGCATCAACCTTCTCCTGTTCCTTTCCCAGAGCGTGCCATGGGCTCATTCGCCCCTGCGCTGGCCCCGGCAACGTGCGGACAGGGCGCCGCACAGGCACCACCCCAGATGCGGCCTACCCCCGCCGTTGCAAGCCGGCCCTGCCACAAATCGGCCCCATGCGCCCGTCCCACCGGCCACCGGGCGGGCCAGCTGACAAGAACGCCCCGGACGTTCTACCATGGTCCGATGAAATCCATCCGCCCATCCACCCGCATCACCCCCGCCACCCAGCCGGCACGACGCCCGCTGGCCCTCCGGCTCGGCCTGGCCCTCGGCCTGCTGGCCCTGGGTGGATGCGGCACCCTGCAGCAGAGCAGCGCTGCCGCCCTGTCCTCATCCCAGACCGAAAGCGCCCCCGAAGCCAGCGCCACCAACGGCAAGGGCACTCCCGGCACCACGGCCGGCGCATCGGGAACCTCCACCACGCCCGGACAGGCCAGCCCCGCCGGCGCCGACCAGGCACAGGGCTCCCGCCCCGGCCAGAACGGCGACCCGGACGGCAGCCAGCAGGCAGCCACACCCCAGGCTTCCGGCGACGGCCAGCCCAATGCGTCCGGCCCCGAAAACAGGGCACCGCAGGACGGCACACCGGCACAGGCCCGGCAGCCCTCCGACGACACCAACACCGTCATGCCCGACGAGGGCATCGATCCCGGCGCGGTCCCGGCCCCCTACCGGCCGGCCAACCTGCCCGAACTGGCCCTGACCCCGCCGCTGATGTATCAGATCCTGGCGGCCGAAATGGCGCTGCAGGCCCGGGATCTGGACGGCGCCTACAACACCTTCCAGTCGCTGGCCGCCCAGACCGGCGACGCCCGGCTGGCCCGGCGGGCCACCGAAGTGGGCATCGTGGCCGGTGCGCTGCCCGAGGCACTGGCCAGTGCCCGCCTGTGGGCGCGGCTGGACCCCACCCTGCCCGAGGCCCGCAGGGCCCTGGACGCCCTGCTGCTCGCCAACGGCCGCGTTGCCGAGGCCGAACCGGCCCTGACCCGCGAACTGAAGGCTGCCCGCCAGCAGCAGACTCTCGACACCGCCTACCCCGCCCTGCAGGAAAAACTGCTCAACCTGCCGGACCGCCAGGCCGCCTGGGCGCTGATCCAGCGCCTGAGCGCCCCCGACCTGAACAATGTGGCCGCCCGCCTGGCGCGTGCACGCATCGCCTTCGAGGCCGGCAAGCGGGAAGCGGCCGCCGACGAGGCCCTGGCCGCCCACCAGCTCGCCCCCAACGACATCGAAGCGGTACTGGCCAGCGTCCAGCTGCTGCAGCCCCTGCCGGGCGGCCGCCAGCGTGCCGCCGCCCTGCTCGACGAATACCTGAAGAACCACCCCAACGACCTGCGCGCCCTCAAGGCCCAGGGCCTGCTGCAGATTGCCAGCGAGCAGAACCACGCGGCCATCACCACGCTGAACAAGGTCCAGTCGCAGGAACCCGACAACCCCGTCACCCTCTACACGCTGGCGCAGCTGCACTTCCAGCAGCGTAACTACGCCGCTGCCACCAGCTCGCTGAAGCGCTACCTGGCCCTGCCGGCCGATCCGCAGCGCGACCCCGGCAACGCCTGGCTCTTCCTGGCCGAAATCGCCCAGGCCCAGGCCGACCTGCCGGCCGCCATCGAGGCACTGGAAAGTGTGCCGCCCACCAGCCGCCAGCACTTCGAGGCCCAGGTCCTGCGCGCCACGCTGCTGGCCAGACAGCAGCACCGCCCCGAAGCCGGCATGGCTGCCCTGCAGGGCCTGAAGCCCGCCAGCGAGGAACAGCGCCAGATGGTGGTGGTGGCCCGTGCCCAGATCCTGCGCCACGCCAAACGCTTCCACGAAGCCTACCGGCTGCTCGACAAGGCCCTCAAAACGCAGAAAGATCCCACCGACCTGCTCTACGACCACGCCGTGGCCGCCGAGGGCATCGGCCGCTTCGACATTGCCGAGAAGGATCTGCGGCGCCTGATGAAGGCCCGTCCCGACGAAGCCAACGCCTACAATGCCCTGGGCTACATGCTGGCCGACCGCAACGTGCGGCTGCCCGAGGCACTCGAACTGATCGAGAAGGCCAACCGGCTGCTGCCCGACAACCCGCACATCCTCGACAGCCTGGGCTGGGTCTACTTCCGTACCGGCCGCATCGATGATGCCATTGCCATCTTCCAGAAAATCTGGCTGCGCCTGCCCGAAGCCGAGCTGGGCACCCACTATGGCGAAGTGCTCTGGGCCAAGGGCAACCGCGAGGCCGCCCGCGCCGTCTGGCGCGAAACCCAGAAGATCGATCCCGACAACAAGCTGCTGCGCGACACCCTCCAGCGGCTCGACGTGAAGCTCTGAGTCGCGGCCGGGAACTCTGAGCCGTGGCCGGGAAACCAGACCGGAACGGCAGAGGCGATGCTGCGGAGCGCATCGTCCCTGCCTCCTTCCCATCACACGGGCGTGTGGCATGGACCCATTCGTCCAGATTCCTGCCGTTTCCGGTTACGATTCAGACCAAGGGGACCTCTGCAAAAGTCTGCGAGCGCTTTAGGCCCAGGATCGGGATGAGCCAGAAGGCGCCCTGGCGGCAAATGGCAACGCCGGATCGCCCGGGCATGGAGACCAAAGTGTCGCAGGACTTTTGCAGAGGCTCCCAAGGGCACCGCCAGACCCGGATGCTCTCCCGCTGACTCACTGCAACCTGTCTGCCTGCCACCGCCCATCGGATGTCCCTGCAAATTCGCCCCCCCCTGCTGCGTGCTGCCCTGGCAGCCGCCGTCACCAGCGCTGCCCTGCTGGCCGGCTGCGCCACCACCCCGCCCAGCCCGCCCCCGGCCCCCATCGACACCAGCCGCCCCCTGCACCTCACCGGGCGCTTCTCGTTCTCGGCCACCGACAACACCCCGGGCACCAGACCCCAGCACAGCAGCGGCCGCTTCATCCTCGACCGCAACGGCAACAACCTCGGCCTCGAACTGATCTCCCCCTTCGGCCAGACCCTCGTGCGCGCCGCCCAGAAACAGGGCGAACAGGCCTGGCTCGAAACCGCCCAGCACCAGCGCTACCTCGGCACCACGCTGGAAGCCGTGCTGCAGCAGGCCGTGGGCATGCCCATTCCGGTCAGCCGCCTGCCCCAGTGGCTCAACAACCAGTTCGAAACCGTCGAGCGCACCAGCGATGACGGTCGCCGCATCGTCGCCTTCGACGGCACCTGGCACATCGAACGCGAGGACAACCGCTGGTACCTGACCTGGCAGCAGAACACCCGCCGCATCGAAATCCGCCTGGTAGCGGACCAGCCCGTGCAGAACGAAGCATCCGCACAGACCGGGCCATCGGCACGGAACGGGTCATCCGCCGCACAGGCCACACCGGATGGGCAGCAACCTGCACAAACGGAATCTTCCACACAAACCCAATCTCCCGCACGGACCGGGCCATCACAGACCGGACCATCCTCGCAGACTGGCCAGCCGGCGCAGACCGGGACGCAGATTCATCCAGCCACCCCATGACCTTCGCCTCACCCACCACGCCAGCGGCACCCGGACCGGATCCGGTACCGGCCACGCTGACCCTGCCCGCGCCCGCCAAGCTCAACCTGTTCCTGCACGTCACCGGCCGCCGTGAAGACGGCCTGCACCTGCTCGAAACCGTCTTCCAGTTCATCGACCTCCAGGACGACATCACGCTGGCCGTCGACCCCACCGGCACCATCAGCCGCACGCACGACCCCGAAGGCGTCAGCGAGGCCGACGACCTCACCCTGCGCGCGGCCCGTGCCCTGAAGGCCGCCACCGGCAGCCCGCTCGGTGCCCGCATCACCCTCACCAAGCACATCCCCATGGGGGCCGGCCTGGGCGGTGGCAGCTCCGACGCCGCCACCGTGCTGCTCGGGCTCAACGAACTCTGGCAGACCGGTCTGAGCCGCAACCAGCTCATCGACATCGCCCGCCCGCTGGGCGCCGACGTACCCATCTTCGTCCACGGCCAGAACGCCTACGCCACCGGCATCGGCGACGTCTTTCAGCCCGTTTCCCTGCCCGAATACTGGTTCGTGCTGCTCATGCCCCACGTTCACGTGGGCACCGCCGGCATTTTTTCGGCCCCGGAGTTGACAAGAAACACAAAGCCCCTCACAATTCAGGGCTTCACAGCATTGGCAGGACAAACCCTTGCAGGCCACAACGACCTGCAGCCGGTTGTGAAAGCAAGGCAGCCTCTGGTGAGGCACGCCATCCAGCTTCTCTCACAGGCGGCGCAAAGGGTTTCGTCAGACAGTGTTGCAAAACGGCATAAATCAGACATCACGGTTCGCATGACCGGCTCGGGTGCCTGTATATTTGCAGCTTCGCAGCACAAGTCCACTGCCCTGGCCCTGCTCCAGGAAGTCTCGCAGGCCAGCCAAAAAAATGTTGTCGCAGGGCAAACACCAAACGCAGAACGTATTACAATGCGTACTGAATTTGGTACCCTCTTCCTGGTTCGAGGGCTTGCCAGTCACCCGTTGGGGAGTCGCCAAGTTGGTTAAGGCACCGGATTTTGATTCCGGCATTCGAGGGTTCGAATCCTTCCTCCCCAGCCCATCTTTCTTCGGCCTGGCATCGCCAGGCTGATCCCCCCGGCAGCACCTCCCCCTACGGTTTCCGGACCAGCGCTTCAGACAGGTCAGACTCTCGTGCACCGCAGCTCCTACCGCTCCAGCCCTGTCACCATGCCCACGCTCTGGTCCGAAGGGCCGGTGCTGTTCACGGGCAATGCCAATCCTGCCCTGGCAGCCGACGTTGCCGCGCATCTGGGCATCCCCCTGGGCAAGGCCATCGTGGGCCGCTTCTCCGACGGCGAAGTCAACGTCGAAATCCTCGAGAACGTCCGCGGCAAGGATGCCTTCGTCATCCAGTCCACCTGTGCGCCCACCAACGACCACCTGATGGAGCTGATGATCCTGGTCGACGCCCTGCGTCGCGCCTCGGCCGGCCGCATCACCGCCGTGGTTCCCTACTTCGGCTATGCCCGGCAGGATCGTCGCGTACGCTCCTCCCGCGTGGCCATCAGCGCCAAGGTCGTGGCCAACATGCTGCAGGTCGCCGGCGTCGACCGCGTCCTCACCATGGACCTGCACGCCGACCAGATCCAGGGCTTCTTCGACATCCCGGTCGACAACATCTACGCCGCCCCCATCCTGCTGTCCGACATCACCAAGCGCAAGCTCGAGAACACCATGGTGGTCTCGCCCGACGTGGGTGGCGTGGTTCGCGCCCGCGCGCTGGCCAAGCGGCTCGACTGCGAACTGGCCATCATCGACAAGCGCCGCCAGAAGGCCAACGTCTCCGAGGTGATGAACATCATCGGTGAGGTCAATGGCCGCAGCTGCCTGCTGATGGACGACATGGTCGACACCGCCGGCACCCTGTGCCGGGCCGCCGAAGCCCTCAAGAAGCACGGTGCCGTTCGCGTCTCCGCCTACTGCACCCACCCCGTGCTGTCGGGCAAGGCCATCGAGCGCATCACCGAGTCCCCACTGGACGAACTGGTCGTCACCGACACCATCCCCCTCACCGAAGAAGGGCGTGCCTGCGGCAAGATCCGCGTGCTCGGCTGCGGCCAGCTCATCGGCGAAACCATCCTGCGCATCAACCGCTCCGACTCCGTGTCCATGCTGTTCATGGAGTGAACCAGCAACGGGGCCACCAGCCGACGGCTCTGGCCGTCACATCGATGGCCCCCTGCCCAGGTGCACAGCCAGGCGGCAACCATTTCCGGAAGGTCAGCATTCCCGTCAAGCCACCTGCACACGGTGGCTTTTTTGTGCCCCGACGCTTTGGCGTCCCGGCTCTTCTGTGTCCTGACCCCCTCTCCCCCTGAGCCCTGCCCGCTGCGCCTTCTTTTTCACGCCGCGCCCTTGCCCAGACGCATCATTTATCGGCTATCATCAAGGGTTTCTGTCGATCCGTCCATCTGACCTCCAAAGGAGGACATCATGCGGGCCGACACCCCTCGCCCGGCCCTGCCGGGTCATCCCAACCCCTGCCGGCTCTGGTCGCGGACCGGCAGACACATCAAGGAACTGCCCAATGCAGATCTCTGCCCAGACACGCAAAGACGTGGGGACGAGTGCGAGCCGCCGCCTCCGTCGCGCCAAACAGGTACCCGGCATCGTCTACGGTGGCGAAGCCGCCCCCGTCCAGATCGCCCTGGATCACAACGCCCTCTATTACGCCCTGCGCGTCGAAGCCTTCCATTCGTCCATTCTGGACATGGACATCGACGGCAAGACCCAGCGCGTGCTGCTGCGCAACGTGCAATGGCACCCGTACAAACAGCAGGTGCTGCACGTCGACTTCCAGCGCGTGGCCGCCAACCAGAAGATCAACGTCAAGGTACCGCTGCACTTCATCAACGCCGAGATCTCCCCGGCCGTGAAGCTCAACAAGGCCGTGGTCAACCAGGTCATGACCGAAATCGAAGTCTCGGTGCTGCCGAAGGATCTGCCCGAGTTCATCGAGGTGGACCTGGCCGAACTGACCATGGACCACTCCATGCACCTGAGCGGCATCAAGCTGCCCAAGGGCGTCACCCCGGTCGTTGCTCCGGGCACCGACCCCGTCCTGGCCTCGGCCACCCTGGTGGGTGCCTCCGATGCCGACGCCGGTGAAGCCGCCGACGGCGCCGCTGCCGAAGGCGAAGCCAAGTAAGCCGGTCTTTTCCAGGCAACAGTCCGCACGACCTGCCCCTCTCTGCGCCCCACGCCCCTGGCGATGGACGCAGTCAGGCCGAAAGGCCCCGGGGCACCGAAAAAGCGCACTGGCCCGGAAACAGCACCTCACCAACGGGCCGCCAGTCGGCCCGTTTGATTTTGGGCCTGCCCCGGAACATTCCTCTCATGAACGCCCCCCGCCTGATCGTCGGCCTGGGCAACCCCACCGACCAGCACGCCAGCGACCGGCACAACGCCGGCTTCTGGTTCATCGACGCCCTGCTGCGCCACTACCCCGGCCAGATGCGCCCCGACACCAAATTCTTTGGGGATGTCGGCGAAGTCCGCATCGGCACCCAGGTCGTGCGGCTCATCAAGCCCATGACTTACATGAACCGCTCCGGACAGGCCGTCGGTGCCCTGGCGCGCTTCTACCGCATCGACCCCGAGGACATCCTCGTCGCCTACGACGAACTGGACCTCATGCCCGGCTCCGCCCGCCTCAAGCTCGGCGGCTCCAGCACCCACAACGGCCTGCGTGACCTCACCGCCCACCTCGGCACCCCGCGCTATTGGCGCCTCAGACTGGGCATCGGCCACCCTCGCACACTCAACCCCGGCCAGTCCGTCATCAACTTCGTGCTCGGCCGCCCCAGCGCCGCCGACCAGCAGCTCATCGAACAGGCCATCGACCGCAGCGTCGACCACCTGCCCGTGCTGTTTCGTGACGGCTGGGAAATCGCCACCCAGCAGCTGCACAGCGCCGACCCGGCCATGCAGGCCAAAAAGGAAGCCAAGAGCAGCAACCCGAAGGAAGAAGCGGGCGAAAAGGCGCGCAGGCGCGCACCGGAAGACGCCTGAAGCGCTCGACCCCAGGTGCCTGGCCGTGGTGCGTGCCTTGCCATTGAAGGATTCTGCGGCCATACCACCTCGTCCCGCACGTCCAAAGGGGGTTTTGCGGGGACGAATGAGTCCATGACACGCTCTAAAATCCACTTCACGCCAGGTCGGGCCACATCACCCGGCCTCCCCCATTTCACCTGGCCTCCCAGCGGCCCACGCCTCACGGCAATCACCCAGCCCCACGGCAACAAGGACACCCCATGGCACTCCAATGCGGCATCGTCGGCCTGCCCAACGTCGGCAAATCCACCCTCTTCAACGCCCTGACCAAGGCCGGCATCGAAGCCGCCAACTACCCCTTCTGCACCATCGAACCCAACGTCGGCATCGTCGAAGTGCCTGACCCGCGCCTTGCGCAGCTCTCCGACATCGTCAAACCGCAGAAGGTCCAGCCCGCCATCGTCGAATTCGTCGACATCGCCGGGCTGGTGGCCGGCGCCAGCAAGGGCGAGGGCCTGGGCAACCAGTTCCTCGCCAACATCCGCGAAACCGACGCCATCGTCAACGTCGTGCGCTGCTTCGATGATCCCAACGTCGTGCACGTCAACGGCCGCGTCGATCCCATCGCCGACATCGAAACCATCGTCACCGAACTGGCGCTGGCCGACCTCGGCACCATCGAACGCGTCCACGCCCGCGAAATCAAGAAGGCCCGCGCCGGTGACAAGGAAGCTCTGCGTCTGACCACCCTGCTGGAAAAACTCCAGCCCCACCTGAACGAAGGCAAACCCGCCCGCTCGCTCGACCTGTCCGATGAGGACAAAGCCCTGCTCAAACCCTACGGGCTGATGACCCTGAAACCGGCCATGTACGTGGCCAACGTGGCCGAAGACGGCTTCGAAAACAACCCCTACCTCGACCGCCTGCGCGAATTTGCCGCAAAGGAAAATGCCCCCGTCGTGGCCCTGTGCGCCCAGATCGAAGCCGAGCTGGCCGACCTCGACGACGAGGACAAACTTGCCTTCCTGGCCGACCTCGGCCTGCAGGAACCGGGTCTGAACCGCCTGATCCGCGCCGGCTACGACCTGCTCGGCCTGCAGACCTACTTCACCGCCGGCGTGAAGGAAGTGCGCGCCTGGACCATCCACAAGGGCGACACCGCCCCGAAGGCCGCCGGCGTCATCCACACCGACTTCGAGCGCGGCTTCATCCGGGCCCAGACCATCGCCTTCGACGATTTCATCCAGTACAGGGGTGAACACGGCGCGAAGGAAGCCGGCAAGATGCGCGCCGAAGGCAAGGACTACGTGGTGCAGGATGGGGATGTGCTGAACTTTTTGTTCAATGTGTGAACAGGCAAGCCAACGCCGAATCTGAGTGCACTGAAGAAGGGCTGCAACGGCGCAGCCCGGCCAGACAATGGCTGGGCTGCTGGACGCCCCTGTGCACCTGCTGACCGCGCTGCCCATATCGGAAGGAGGGTAAGAAAGCGATCGCCTCGCTGACGCCCACAAGATCGCCTCCCCGACGCCCACAGAGCAGAGCCTCTCCGCCACACTCAGAGAATGGCGCAGATGGCGGGAAGAGTCTGTGGTTCATACCTGACGCCATCATCAGCGCCCCATTCGGAAGAGGTGCATACACAAGGCAGCCCGCCTATTATAGGGGCTGTCACCATCACCAGGGAGGCAGGCCTCTGGACATCAGTCGGCCCGAGTCCCCTGCACAAAAGCCCGACATCGAACCACCAGAGACACACCGGCCATGGACGACGTCTTCCAGTTTCGCGACAAACTCATCAAGGAGTATGAACGATTCTCCCGCAGCTTCGTCCAGATCGCAGCCCCCGACATCAGGAACAAGGTAGAGGAAGAGTACGCCAACGGCCGTTACTGGCCCGAACCGCTCGTCCAGATCAACCCACACTACCAGCGCAGCGGCACGATCCGGGAACTGGTGGACGCCGGAACACTCCATCCAGGCTGTCTGGGCATTTTCCAGACAGGCAAGACAGAGGGCAACCCTACCCCCCTCTCGCTGTACACGCACCAGAAAGTCGCCCTACACATTGCCCAGCAACGCAAAAGCTACGTCGTCACCACAGGCACAGGATCGGGCAAGTCGCTTTCGTTCTTCATTCCCATCATCGACCACATCCTCAAGGCGCGGGAATCGGACAGTACGGCGCGCACCCGGGCCATCGTCATCTACCCGATGAATGCCCTGGCCAACAGCCAGCTCGAAGAGCTGGACAAGTTCCTTCACGGTTACGACGATCTGGACCGCCCCATCACCGTGGCCCGCTACACCGGCCAGGAGAGCACGGCAGAACGGGAGCGCATCGCCAAATGTGCCCCGGACATCCTGCTCACCAACTTCATGATGCTGGAGTACATCCTGACGCGCTATACGGAGACTGACCGGCAGGTCATCGAGCATTGCGCTGGGCTGGAGTTTCTGGTGCTGGATGAACTGCATACCTACCGGGGCCGTCAGGGCGCCGATGTCGCCCTGCTGGTGCGCCGTCTGCGCGAACGGCTGAATGCCGACAGACTGGTGTGCATCGGTACTTCGGCCACCATGTCCAGCGCAGCCAGTGAATCGGAGCGCAACCGGGTCGTGGCAGAAGTCGCCAGCAAGCTGTTTGGCACACGCATCACCGAGCACGAGGTCATCGGAGAAACGCTGGAAAGGGTCACAGACGCAAACCGGGATATCGACGCCATACGCCATCACCTGCTCGCGACTGTCCGATGCGAACAGTACGCATGGCCCGATTACCAGGCATTTCAGAACGATCCGCTCGCCATCTGGGTGGAACTGACGCTGGGCGTCACCATTCCGGACGACACCAGCCCCATTCGCCGCGCCCGCCCCATAGCCCTGAAAGAAGCAGGCCAGCGACTTGCCAGCGATGCCGGCTGCAGCCCTGACGAGGCCCAGAGCGCCCTGGCGCGCTTTCTGCTGGCCGCCAACGACGTCCGCACCCCACAGGGGCGCCCACCCTTTGCCTTCAAGCTTCACCAGTTCATCAGCGGCCCCGGCATGGTGCTGGCCACGCTGGAGCCACGCGATGTACGGCACATCACCCTGGATGCTCAACGCTTCGCACCGGGCAGACAGGAAGAAAACATCCAGCTGTACCCTGTTCATTTCTGCCGGGACTGCGGCCATGAATACATGCCGGTCTGGCATCTGCCAGACAAGGGCCGGTTTGTTCCCCGGGAGCTCGATGGCTCCACCATCGACGATGAGACCGCACAGCGTGGTCTCCTGTGCATACGAACACCCGGGCTGAACTACACCAGGCCGGAAGATCTCCCTGAAGACTGGATCGATGTCAGCGGAGACACCCCGAAAATCCGCCCAAACTATAGAAATGCCGTTCCTGATCTTGTTGCCGTGACGCCACAGGGAGAAGGAACATTGCGCGCGGGGAAACTGACGGCGTTCTCCCTGGCACAGCCCGAGCCAGAGGAGCCCCAGGGACAAAAAGGCCAGGCATTCTGGTTCATTCCCGGAAAGCTGCGCTTCTGCCTGAGCTGCGGACGAAACTACCCTGCGGTCGGCAAGGACGCCAACCGTCTGTCCAGCCTGTCTGGCGAAGGCCGCTCCTCCGCCACGACCATGATCACGCTGGCCGCGCTGGAGTACCTGTTCAATCTGCCTGACCCTCAACCGGGACAGCCAGATCCACGCAAGCTGCTGGCCTTTACCGACAACCGCCAGGACGCCGCCCTCCAGGCTGGCCATTTCAACGATTTCATTTTTCTGCTCACACTGCGCGGCGGTCTCATCGGTGCCCTGAAACACAACAATGGCATACTCACTGAAGACACCCTGACGGCCGAGGTTTTCAACGCACTTGGCTTTGACCGTCCGGAAGACTCGGTGCGGGCCGAGTATTTGCGCGACCCCGGACTTCGTGGCCCCAATCTCAGAACCGCACAGGCCGACCTCCGCTTCATACTCGGTTATCGCCTGATCCGGGACTTGCGTCGTGGCTGGCGCTTCAACAACCCGAATCTGGAACAGCTGAAGCTGCTGGACATTCGTTACCGTGACCTGCAGGCGTTCTGTGACGACGAAAGCTGCTTTGCTGACTTCAACGAACTACGGGATCTTCCCCCGGCACAGCGGGTCGAGCTGTATGAGGTACTGTTCAACCGGATGCGTACGGAACTGTGCATCGAAAGCCGCTACCTGGACGATATCGAACAGGACAAGATCATAACCAGAAGTTACGCAAGCCTGAATGATCGCTGGGCCATCGCTCAGGACGAGCGTCTTGAAACCGGACGCTATCTGGTTCTGGAGAATTACCTGGCCAGCAAACGCAAGCGGCGATATGACCTCATATCCGGATCGGAACGGTCCGGTCTTGTCCGCTCCATCAAGCGAAAGCTCTCGAGCGGCCCTGACCACCTCAGAGACCGGAGCAGCAAATGGCGAGGTGAAAAATGGGCTGAGCTGGTGCGAGACATGTTGCGTGCTGCCGAGAACTACGGGTATGTACAACGGCAGCCCATCGACAAGAGCCTGTTCGGCTGGCGCCTCAACGCATCGCTCATAGACTGGTGCCTGGCACCTGCCCTGCCCGAAGAGCAGCCAGGTCAGCCAAATGCCTACTTCCGTTCACTCTACGAGAGCACGGCCAAACTGCTGGAAACCATCTCGCACCCGCTGTTCGAGTTCGAGGCACAGGAGCACACGGCACAAGTCGACGCTCAGACCAGACAGGTTCTCGAGCAGCGCTTTCGATACAGCCAGAAAGACCAGGACGAATGGAAGTCCCACAACAGGGCGCCACTTGAACGGCTGCCCCTGATGTTCTGCTCTCCCACCATGGAGCTGGGTGTGGACATTTCTGCGCTCAACACGGTATACCTGCGCAACGTCCCCCCGACGCCGGCAAACTACGCACAGCGCAGTGGCCGTGCCGGGCGCTCCGGCCAGCAGGCGCTGGTTGTCACCTATTGCGCGGCCCTGAGCCCACACGATCAATGGTTCTTCCACCGGGCACAGGACATGGTGCATGGCGTGGTAAGGGCTCCCACCCTGGATCTGGCCAACCGCGATCTGGTACAGAGCCACCTGCAGGCAGTCTGGCTGGCGTGTACAAGACACTCACTGGACGACAGCATTGCCGAGCTGCTCGACATGAACGCACCAGGAAAACCACCCAAACCTGAGCTCATGGCAGCACTGCGGGCGCCTGACGCACAGGCGCGCGCGCAGCTCGGAGCCGCACGGGTCATTGAACAGCTGGCTGGAGAGCTGGATGACAGCACGTGGTTCACACCTGACTACGTACAGAATGTCATCGCAGATGCCCCCCAGGCGTTTTCCCGGGCACTCGAGCGCTGGCGCACCCTGTTCGAGGCAACACAGGAGCAGCTCAAGATGGCCCAAAGCATCTCGAGCAGCCACGCCGTCACCGAACAGGAACGCAAGAGTGCCGAACGACGCGCATCTGATGCCCAGCAGCAATTCAACCTGCTTCTGAAACCCGGCAACAGCCAGAACAGCGACTTCTACACCTACCGCTATCTGGCCAGCCAGGGCTTTCTTCCCGGCTACAATTTTCCACGTCTGCCACTGATGGCCTGGGTTCCCGGTGGCGGCCGCAAATCGGCCACGAGCGCCAACGACCACGGTGCCATGGTCAGCCGCCCGCGCTTCCTGGGCCTGTCAGAGTTCGGACCACGCAGCCTCATCTACCACCAGGGCAGGATGTTCCGCGTGGTACGTGCCAAGCTCAGCGCAAGCAACCGCAGCCACATTTCCGGCTCCGTCACACTCACCACACTGGCCTCCCTTGTGTGCGGTCGCTGCGGTTACGGCCATGCCAGCGATCCTGCTTCGCAGCAGGCGCCTGTCGATATCTGCGAAAACTGTGGCACACCACTGAGCGAAGACAACTGGGTACGCGAACTCTACCGTATCGAAACAGTGGAAACCAGGGCCACCCAGCGCATTTCCACCGATGATGAAGAGCGACAGCATCAGGGATTCGAGCTTCAAACCACCTACCGCTTTCTGCCTGGCCCGGATGGCCGTATCCAGAAAAGGGAGGCCAGCATCCAGCTCGAGAGCCCGGACGAGCAGACCGAGGAGCTTGGCACATTGACCTACGCCCCCGCCGCACAGATCTGGCGGATCAACCGTGGCTGGCGTCGCCGCCGCTTCAAGCAGCAGCTCGGCTTCCTGATCAACCCCCTCACAGGCAGATGGAGCCCGGAGGAATCCCCCGACGGTGATGACACTGACAATGCTGACGACGAGAAGGATGGCAAGGAAGACAAAATCCCTCCCCAGCGCATCGTTCCCTACGTCGAGGACTTCCGCAACCTGCTGATCTTCACACCAGCGCAGGAACTGGACCCGGAGGCCATGGCGACCGTGCAGGCTGCGCTCAAGCGCGGCATCGAGATGATTTTCCAGATTGAAGAATCCGAACTCGTGGCCGAACCTCTGCCCAAGGCCGATGCGCGTCGTGCCATTCTGTTCTACGAGGCAGCCGAAGGGGGCGCCGGCGTACTGACCCGGTTGGCCAGCAATCCGGCAGATCTGGCCACCGTGGCCCGTGCTGCGCTGAAGGTCATTCACTACCATGAACCCGCCAGCGGCATCTGGACGCTGGAAGGACTGGCCCAACTGGAAAAAACCACAGATGACGGCCAGCGTCCCTGCGAAGCCGGCTGTTACCAGTGCCTGCTCTCGTACTACAACCAGCCCGAGCATCAGCATATCAACCGCCGCAACCAGCAGGCACTGGCCCTGCTCGTAGCCCTGGCCAACGCCCGAGTCGCACCAGCCCCGGCCACAATACCCGAACCAGTCAGCAGCACGCTTACGGGTACGGCTCCAAACGGTACCCCGCCAACGGATAACCTGACGGAAGCCTGGCTGACGGCACTCCAGCATGGCGGATACCGGCAACCCGATGCCTGCAATGTGCCCGTCAGCCATGGCAAGGCCACGGCAGCAGCCCAGTACAAGGCAGCCCGCGCGCTGGTGTTCCTGACAGCCATGAATGAACAGGTACGGAATGACCTGCTCGACCGCGGCTGGCAGATACTGCTGTTTACTGACCCGGCACGATGGCATGAGCAGTTTGCAACCCATCCCGAAGTGTTTGGCACCCCCATCAAGGAATGAGCCCCATGAACGCGCTCGAACACAGTTTTCAGCCCGGCAGCCTCGTCCGTGCCCGCGGTCGCGAATGGGTGGTGCAATCCGAATCTCGCCCGGACTGGCTTCGCCTGCGTCCACTCAGCGGCGCCGATGATGAAAGCATTGCGCTGATTCCGGAACTGGAGCTGCAGCCCGTAAAGCCCGCCACCTTCGCCTGGCCCAGCCCAACCCACGCCGGCAACCATGCAGGTGCACTACTGCTGCGTGATGCCCTGCGCCTGACCCTGCGTGCCGGCGCAGGGCCTTTCCGTTCATTCGGCAACATTGCCGTGGAACCTCGCAGCTACCAGCTGGTCCCGCTGCTGATGGCCCTGCGCCTGTCCACCGTACGTCTTCTGATTGCCGATGACGTGGGGGTGGGCAAAACCATCGAGGCCGGCCTGATCGTCCGTGAACTGCTGGACCGCGGCGAAATTGCCCGGCTGGCCATTCTCTGCCCGCCACATCTGGTCGAACAGTGGCAGTCCGAACTGGAAACCCGCTTCAACCTGCAAGCCATCGCCCTGGCCTCAGCTACAGCCGCACGCATCGAACGCAATCTGCCTCATGGTGTCCGGCTGTTCGACCATCACCCAGTGGTTGTGGTCAGCCTGGACTACATCAAGAGCGAGCGGCACCGTGAACAGTTTCTGGCTGCAGCCCCCGAATGCATCATCGTCGATGAGGCACATACCTGCGCCAGCAATGGCGCTGGCAAGCAGCTGCGTTTCGAGCTGCTCAAACGACTGGTAAAGGATGAGCACCGCCACCTGATCCTGCTCTCCGCCACCCCACATTCAGGCGACGAATCCGCCTTTTACAACCTGCTGTCACTGCTCAACCCCCGTTTTGTGGAGCTGCAGGGACACAACCGGGCCGAAGATCCACTGCGCCAGGAACTGGCACGACACTTCGTACAGCGTCGCCGCAAGGACATCGCCGAATGGCAATCCGAAACCCACGATGGCAAAGGCCTCCCCCGCCGCATGACCACCGAGCTGACCTACCGCCTCAGCGGCGGATGGGGAGCGTTTTTCGATGCCGTGCAGGACTATTGCCGCGACCTGGCCGAGGCCGCGGAACAGCAGGAAAACCAGAACGGCAAACCCGGCGGAACCCGCCTGATCTGGTATGTGACCCTGGCACTGCTGCGTTGCGTGGCATCATCTCCTGCCGCGGCCATTCGGGCACTGAGCCGGCGCCTGGATGGCCATCTGACGACAGAAGAACCGTCACCAGAAGACCTGCTGCAGGATGCCCGCCTCGACGACGGCCAGGCTGATGACCTGTCCGCCGACGACCAGGAGCCACCTGCCCTGCTGCAGGAGGCCAATCCACGGCTACAGGCCCTGATCCGTGACGCCGAGCGCCTGTCCGGCAAAGCAGGCGACCCCAAACTGGCCACGCTCATCCAGCATATCGGGCAGCTGCTGAAGGACGGTTTTCGGCCGGTGGTATTTTGCCGTTACGTAGCCACAGCCCATTATGTGGCCGAGCACCTGAAAAAAGCTTTCCCCAAGGTAGGCATTGAAGCGGTCACAGGTGAGCTCACACCCGAAGAACGCCGCGAGCGCGTCGAAAGCCTGGAAGAGGCCGAGTCCCACATTCTGGTTGCCACCGACTGCCTGTCCGAAGGCATCAACCTGCAGCATCTGTTCACGGCGGTCGTGCACTATGACCTGACCTGGAATCCCACCCGCCACGAACAACGTGAAGGCCGGGTTGACCGTTTCGGGCAGCAGGCAGAAGAAGTACGCTGCACCATGCTGTACGGGGAAGACAATCCGGTGGACGGTTTTGTGCTCAACGTCATTCTGCGAAAGGCCGAGGCCATCCGCAGGGAGCTGGGCGTGCTGGTTCCCATGCCCGAGGATGACACGTCCATCAAACAGGCCATGATCCGCGCAGCCCTGATGAAGCGGCAGGATCACATGCACTCCATCCAGGCCAGCCTGGACTTTGGCGATGCCGAAGAAGAGCTTGCGCCTCTGCGGGTCAAATGGCAAGACGCCCTGGACAGGGCCAGGACCAACCGTACCATCTTTGCCCAGCGCACCATCCGCCCCGAGGAGGTGCTACCCGAATGGCAAAAGCAGCAGCAGGCATTGGGCACCCAGCAAGATGTGCAGCGCTTTCTGGAAAGTGCCTGTGTGCGATTGGGTTCCCCGCTGGAAAAGGGACGCAACAGTGGATCCGCTGTTTTCATCGCCAGCAACCTGCCGGAAGCACTGACACTTCGTCTGAAGGATGAAAGCATCCTGAAAGACAACAGCAAACAGGCACAAACACTGTCCCTCAACCTGAACGAACTGCACCGCAGCCACCCTTTGATAGGGCTGCTGGCGCAGTACCTGCTGGAAAACGCGCTCGACAGCGAGAACCCGGTGGCAGCCCGCTGTGCCGTGACACTCACCGAAAATGTGGAGGTGGTGACCACCCTCTACCTGCTGCGCCTGCGTCATCAGCTCAGCTATGTGCGACGCCGTGAACCCTTCCAGATGATGGCCGAAGAAACCATCACCCTGGCAGTGCGCGGCCGAGTCAACCCGACATGGGAATCCAGCGACAGCACCAACCAGCTGCTGGCATGCAAGCCCAGCGGCAACCTGCCCGTCGAAACCATTCATCGGGAAATTCACGCCGCCCTGCAGTTCCTGACAGACCATCCGGAACAGCTGGAAAAACTGGCCCACGAACGCGCCAACACCCTGCTGGCCGATCACCAGCGCGTCCGCGAGGCTGCCAGGGATGTGGGGCAGTACAAGGTTTCTCCCTGTCTGCCCGTGGATGTCATGGGTGTGTATGTCCTGCTGCCGGATTCACTCTGAAGGCCACCAGACGCACCATGAATGCGAAAACCCGTATCCCTGGCCCAACCAAAGGCAGCTACCGGAAAGCCACAGACACCACTGGCAAGGACAAGCCCTGACATGAAACGCACCCGCAAGACCGAGGCTGCCCTCTCCCTTCCTGCCACACTGACACTGGAAGGGGGGCTTTTCCTGCCCGATCAGGTTCAAAAGGCCATGCAGGGCCTTGCCAGCGCCCAGCAGGATGCAGACTACCAGCTACCCAAGGGCCTCAAGGCCAAGGATGAATACAGTCGCGCCTTCCAGATTGCCTGCGCCCAATGGCAGGACTTTGCCCAGCAGCTGGAACGGCGGGACATCGACGCCACCCAACTCACCACCCGCTTTGTACAGGAGCTGCTGCGCGACGCCTTTGGCTACAACCTGAGCCCACAGGCACAGCCACAGGAAGTGGATGGACGGCATTACCCCGTCAGCTTCCTGGCAGGTAATCTGCCCATTCTGGTAGCACCCCACACGCTGGGGCTGGACGACGCCGACACCAGCATGGCCATCGAAGGCAGCGGCAGCCGCCGCAAGACCCCCTTCCAGGCCATGCAGGAGCTGCTCAATGCCAGCGAACCGTTGCAGTGGGGTATCGTCAGCAACGGCAGGCAGCTGCGACTGCTGCGTGATGCCGCGTCACTTACCCGACCGAGTTTTCTGGAAATCGATCTGGCCGACCTGCTGGGCAGCAAACGCTACGCCGAGTTTGCCAATGTATGGCGGCTGCTGCACGCCAGTCGGGCGCACACAGATGCCCAGAACGTGTCCTGCATCTGGGAACGATGGCGCCACGAGGGCCAGCAGGAAGGCACCCGGGTACGGGATGGCCTGCGCAACGGCGTCGAAAAGGCATTGCTTACGCTGGGTGAGGGTTTTCTGCAGCATCCATCCAACGATAAGCTGCGTGCTGCGCTGGACAGTGGACAACTGAGTCGCGACGCCTACTTCCAGCAACTGCTGCGGCTGGTGTACCGGCTGATTTTCGTGTTCACCGTGGAAGAACGCGGGGTACTGCACCCGCAGGGGGACAGCCCCGAGGCGCAGGCTGCACGCCACGCCTACGCCGAAGGCTACGCACTGGCCCGACTCCGCAACTTCAGCCTCAAACGTCGCCCCCGCAACCGGCACGATGACCAGTGGCAGGCCATTCGCATCGTCTTCCGGGGGCTGGACCAGGGCGAGCCCCGGCTGGCCCTGCCCGCACTGGGCGGCCTGTTCGCTGCCAGCCAGTGCAAGGACCTGGACGCCGCCAGCCTGGACAATGCTCACCTGCTCGAAGCCCTGAAAGATTTACGCTGGGCACGCCCCCCTGGCTCAGACAGCCTGGTGCCCGTAGACTACCGCAACATGGGACCAGAAGAGCTGGGCAGTGTATATGAAAGCCTGCTGGAGCTGGTCCCCACGGTGGATGTCCATGCCCGTTCATTCGACTTCGTGGGCAGAACCGACGCAGCCAGTACGGCAGGCAATGCCCGCAAACTTACCGGCAGCTACTACACCCCCGACAGTCTGGTGCAGGAACTGATCCGCAGTGCACTCGAACCCGTCATCGAGCTGCGGCTTGCTTCCAGCCCTGCAGCACCGGAAGCAGCCCTGCTGGCCATCCGCGTCATCGACCCGGCCTGTGGCAGTGGGCACTTTCTGCTGGCCGCTGCCCGGCGTCTGGCGGAAAGGCTGGCGCTGCTGCGCAGTGTGGCCAGCGGGTACGAGGGTGCCATCCGGCCGAAGGACTACCGTCACGCCCTGCGTGAGGTCGTGGCACACTGCATCTATGGCGTGGACCGCAACCCCATGGCCGTCGAGCTGGCCCGCATGGCACTGTGGCTGGAAGGGTTTGAAGAAGGGCGCCCGCTGGACTTTCTGGACCACCACCTGCAGGTGGGCGACGCCCTGCTGGGCCTGACCAATCTGGATGCCCTGACCCGAGGTATTTCCAAAGACGCTTTCAAGCCCCTGAGCGGTGATGACCGGGAAGTGTGCAAGGCACTGACCAAAACCAATGCTGTCGCCCTCAAACAGCTGACCAGAGACTTGCAGAGCCAGCAGATGCTGCTGGGTATGGACAACACGTCCGGCCTGCAGGCCATGCGCGCCATCGAAGACATGCCCACCAACACGCCGGAGCAGGTCAGCACCAAGGAGGCCCGCTGGCTGGAATTCATGCAGACTGCCGCACGAAGTCCGCTGGCACAAGCCGCAGATGTGCTGGTGGGCGCCTTCCTGCTGCCCAAGACCACGGACCGGAGCGCAACCGTACCGACCAGCGCCACGCTGCATACCCTGCTGACCACCCCCAACGACATCACGGGGCCTGCCGCCGATGCGGTGGCAGCAGCCCGCGCCGCCTGTGCCGAAGCACGCGTGCTCCACTGGCCCCTGGCGTTTCCGCAAGTGTTTGCCCCCCGCGGACCCAACGACCACCGGGGCTTTGACTGTGTGTTGGGCAACCCACCATGGGAGCGCATCAAACTGCAGGAAGAAGAGTTCTTTGCCACCCGCAACGCCGACGTGGCAGCGGCACGCAACAAGGCCGAGCGCAGCCAGCGTATCCAGTGGCTCAGTGAAGGCCGGCTGGCGCAGAACCTGAACTTTGGCCACACATCTGCGCCAAACGGCGCACCACAGCTGAAACATGCGAATGGCCCTGATGAGGCCGAAAGACGCCTGTACCGGGAGTTTGTCACTGCCCGCCGCACAGCAGAGGCCACGAGCCTTTTCGCCCATGTAAGCGAAAGCGAGGGGGGACGCTACCCGCTCACCGGCGTGGGCGATGTAAACACCTATGCCCTGTTTGCCGAAACCATCCTGCAGATTCACGCCCGGGATGGCCGGGCCGGCTTCATCGTACCCACAGGCATTGCCACCGACGACAGTACCAAGACGTACTTTGGCCACATCACCCAGTCGAAGCGGCTGGTCAGCCTGTACGACATAGAAAATCGGGACAAGCTGTTCCCTGCAGTGGACAGTCGCGTGAAGTTCTGCCTGCTCACCCTGGGGGCTTCCGAACAGGCCGAATTTGTCTGCTTTGCCACCCAGGTCAGCCAGCTGGCGGACGAGCGCCGGCGGTTCACGCTGACACCGGAAGACTTCCGGCTGATCAACCCCAACACGCTGACCTGCCCGGTGTTTCGCAGCAAACGCGATGCCGAACTGACCAAAAAGCTCTACCGGGCAGCACCGGTCCTGATACGTGATGCCTACGTCGAAGGTGAGGGCAAGCATGCCAGGGAAGTCCCTGCGCAGAATCCGTGGGGCATCACGTTCATGGCCATGATGCACATGTCCAATGACAGCCATTTGTTCGAATACCAGAACAACCCGGAACCGGGCAGCAGCGCAACAGACACGAAGCGCCTGCCCCTGTACGAGGCAAAACTGATTCATCATTTCGATCACCGCTGGGCCACTTACACAACCGACCCAAATACTGGCACCGTAGCCAGCCGGGATGTGACCCTGCAGGAAAAACAGGATACGTCCTTCAGCATCACGCCCCGGTACTGGGTGCCTGCCCGTGAAGTCTGGCTGCGACTGGCAGATCTGCCGGACGAACTGATGCGCGCCCTCAAGACAGACGATGGGCACGCCACCATACTTGCCGTCACCAAAATGCTGTTTGGGCGACACCTGACCTCTCTGCATGAGGAGGCCCCGGGTACAACAGCACTGGCCGCCTGGGAAAGCTTTGTTGACCTGCACGCTTATGCCAAGGATATCGACCCCGAAGAGCTGGGAGTCAAACCGCTCAAGAAGAACGCAGGCGGCCTGCTGGACGAAGGTCTACCCCTGGCCGAACAGCAACTGCTGCGTCTGGCCGAGGAAGCCAGTAACCTTCCCATGCCACCCGCAGGGCTGAGTAGCGAAGAAAGCGCACAACGACTGGCGGAGCGCTGGCTGAAGGAAAGCTGCCCTCAATGGTTGATGGGGTGGCGGGATATCTGCCGGGCAACGGATGAACGGACGGTGATTGCTTCGGTTTTGCCAGCGGTGGGTGTGGGTCACACCATGCCTCTGCTCACAACGGTTTGGGATGCCCGCCAAACATCCGCGCTTCTTGGCAACCTGTGCTCCCTTGTACTGGATTTCTGCGCGCGAGTGAAGATCGGCGGCACACACCTTACCTACAGCTATCTGAAGCAGTTTCCGGTCATCCCACCCGAACGCTACACTGAACCCGATCTTGATTTCATCACGCCCCGCATTCTTGAGCTGACCTATACCGCCAAGGACATGGCTCCTTGGGCCACGGCCCTTATCAGCGGATGGAAGCTGGACAATGGCAACTGGAAGCCAGGCACCCCGGAGCCCATCCGTCGATCACCCTTGGCTCCCTTCCCTTTTGACCCTGCACGACGCGCCATCTTGCGTGCAGAACTCGATGCATACTACGCCCGCCTCTATGGCCTGGACCGCGACGAGCTGCGCTACATCCTGGACCCGGAAGACGTGATGGGCAACGACTACCCCAGCGAAACCTTCCGCGTGCTGAAAGACAGGGAAATCCGGGAGTATGGGGAATACCGCACCCAAAGGCTGGTGCTGGAGGCCTGGGACAGAATTCATGCATGACGGCTACGCCATGGACAATGTACTGATCATCCATATTGCCGCCAACAATGGATTCGAAAATACCTCAACCACGGGCAATGGAAGCATCACACTCAGCTCTGCCCGGCACGAAACCAGTGTAACGGTAAACCAGTGGTTGACCGGCATGGGGGTGATCGTACAGTCACCCTATCCGGAGCTGCTGCCCACGCTTTCCCGCAATGTTCCCCCATGGCCGTCCAGAAACGACCAGTTCTACCTGACGGATCTTGATCAACTGGCCTCATTTCTTAAGCAAACAGCCCAGCTCTCTCTTGAACTCCGCAAGCAGAGCGCATCCAACAACACCGATCCATTTTCAGGTGAAGATACTCACTCTGTCAGCAAAACCGACACAGACCTCAGCCCCGACGGATTTCCTCCTGCCTCACCACAAGAAACCGAAATCGAACGCCTCCGGCGAGAACGCATCGGCCAGGACATCTATCGCCGTGCTCTGATGGCCTACTGGCACGGCGCATGTGCCGTCACTGGCATCACGCTACCCGAGGTGCTGCGTGCCAGCCATGCCAAACCCTGGGCAGAATGTACCAATGACGCTGAACGGCTGGACGTTTTCAATGGCTTTCTGCTGGTAGCCAACCTCGATGTGCTTTTTGACCGGTTCCTGATCAGCTTTGACGAAGGTGGAAACTTGCTGACCAGCTCTCGGCTGCCAGCCGAAGACATGCAGGCATTGGGACTGCACCCGGAGATGAAACTGCGCTGGGTTGAGAAAGAACATCTTCCGTATCTGCACTGGCATAGACAGCGCTTTCTTGCGGTAAACTGCTGCGCGCCCACGAGCGAATGTCAGACAGACACACATGACATTACGTCACGATGATCCGTGCGGAACTTCATGGCCATGAACGGAAAAGTCAGGATGGGGTCGCACCGGCCCTTTCATGAAATGTGAAGGATGACGAGGATGGAACAGGAAAAACTCATTGCCCTGATCGAAAAACTCCGCAACTTCCCCAGAGAGCAGAGCACCCTGGAATTCAAGTCAAACCTGAAGGAGCCCAAAGAGATTGGCCAGTACATCTCTGCACTGGGCAACTCGGCTGCACTCGAACGTCATGACAGAGCATGGATGGTTTGGGGAATTGATGACAGCACGCACGCCGTAACAGGAACGCAGTTCAACCCGAGCAAAGCAAAGGGTGAAGGAAACCAGTCGCTCATCATGTGGCTGACACAAAAAATACTCCCTCGGCCAGATTTCACGTTTCACGAAGTACCCCACCCTGACGGCAGAGTAATTCTGCTTGAAATACACCCACCTCGATCAGCTCCCCTGGCATTTCAGGGAGAACGTTACATTCGGGTTGACAGCCACAAGACAAAACTTTCCGAACACCAGGACAAGGAGCGTCGGCTATGGACAATGTTGGACCAGAATCATGACTGGTCAGGGGAAATCGTACCAGAGGCAACCTGGGATGATCTTGACCCAGAGGCATTGGAAGTGGCGCGACGAAAATTCATGGAGTTTGCGCTCAAGAACGAGCGCGACCAGGATCAGCTCGACAGGGTCAAGGCCCAACTACAGGAGATGGACAATCCGACCCTTCTCAACAAAGCCCATATCACCAAACAGGGAAGAATCACACGTTCAGCCCTGCTGTTACTGGGCAAGGATGAAGCATCACACCTGCTTTCCCCTGTCGATGCCAAAATAACCTGGCTTTTACGAAACGAGCATAACAAGACCATAGACTCGCAACATTTTGGCCCACCCATGCTGCTGTCGACAGACAAAGTGGCCAACCGCATTCGCAATATCATGTTGGAATACATGCCGGATCAGTCGCTTTTTCCCACCGCAGTCAAAAGCTATGATCCGTGGGTCATCCGCGAAGCACTTCACAATTGTCTCGCTCACCAGGACTATCTTTTGCATGGAAAGATCAATGTGGTCGAGCACCCGGATCGACTGGTTTTCTCCAACCTGGGGCAATTCCTGCCTCCCAGCGTTGAATGGATGCTCGAGACGCAATCTCCCCCAGAGCACTATCGCAACCAGTGGCTGATTGAAGGCATGATCCGGCTGCGGATGATCGATCAAGCCGGCAGTGGCATACGCCGCATGTTCGAAAGACAGCGGCAACGCTTCTTCCCCTTGCCTGACTATGTTCTGAGCCCCATGGCTGAAGGAACACCTCGCGTTCAAGTCACCATCAGCGGCCAGGTACTTGACATAAATTACACGCGCCTGCTGATGAGCAGAGATGACCTCGACCTCAAACAGGTACTGTTGCTGGACAAAGTGCAGAAGAAGGAGCCCATTTCGGCAGAAGAGGCCAAAACACTCAGGAAGGACAAGCTGATCGAAGGGCGTTCGCCAAACTTCTTCGTCTCCGCCGAGGTAGCGGCCTGGACCAAAAGCAAGGCCACCTACATCCGTAACCGGGGAATGGACGACACGTACTACCACCAGCTCATCCTCGGCTACCTAGAGAAGTACGGGCAGGCAAGCAGGCAGGAACTGGATGACCTGCTCCTACCGAAGATGCCCGATGTGCTGGACTCATCACAGAAAGCCAACAAGGTCCGCAACCTGACACAGAGTATGCGCCGCAAGGGGTTGATCCATTCGATAGGGGCACGGTCCACGGCAGTCTGGCGGCGCGGCCCAGGCTGAACCCTTTACTAGCTCGCATGGTACAGGGGTGAGCTAGTAAAGGACAACCTTCGTAACCCCTTGATTTATATGTTTTCTTTCCCTCTCCATCTAGTAAAGAGCCAGTAAAGGACAACCCTTGGCACGGGGCCAGTATCCCCCTGAATCACCTAACCGGCCCAGCATCTGCAGAACAGGATGCCCGATGCTCCTGCCCACCGGCCTCTCCTTTACTACAGCCCCCTACTGAAGATGAGCACAGTAAAGGAAACCAGTTCTAACTCATTGATTTATATGTTTTCTTTGCTTGAAGATCCGCCAGCCTTTCAGTAAAGGAAAGCCTTCGGGCCGTCGGAAGCCATCTCCAAAAAGGCGCCTACTCCAGGCATGCATCCCTTGCCCGCCATCACCAGATACCCTAAGATGACACGTCGCATATGCAACACATCATTACATCGGCCACGGGCCGCTACCATCCCATCGGCGAAGTCATGAACGGTCTGTAAACCTGCCTCACCGACGGCATGAAGGAACCTCATCCATGACGGAAAGCGAAACCGTCGAACTCAAGAAATCCCTGGCGGAACTCAAACAGGGCATCGTGTCACTGGCCGCCATGCTCAACAAGCATGGCGAGGCTGAACTGTGGTTTGGCATCGCCCCCAATGGCAAGGCGGTGGGCCTGGACCAGAACGACAAGACATTGCGCGATGTATCACAGGCCATTGCTGCCAGCATAGACCCGCGCATCTATCCGGAAATCACCCGGGAGGAAGTGAACGGCAAAAGCTGCCTGCGCGTCAGGGCTCGCGGGCAGGACAGGCCGTACTATGCCCATGGGCGTCCCTACATGCGCGTTGCCGATGAAGACCGGCAGATGAGCGCCCGTGAGCTGGAAACCCTGATCCTGCGCCAGAATCGTGCAGCCATGCGCTGGGACAACGAACCCATCGATCAGCCCCTGAGTACGCTGAACGAGGCGCGCATTCGCCAGTTCGTACAGACGGCAGGTCTTGCCTGGGACAATACCACCAACACGCTGGACAAACTGGGCCTGCTGCGCGACGGCCATCCCGTCAACGCCGCCCGGCTGTTCTTTGCCGATGAACCCATCGAACTGCGCTGTGCCGTGTTCGCCACCCAGACCAGCGCAACCATTCTCGACCGCCACGACTTCCACGGCACGCTGCTGGAACTGATCGAGGAAGCCCAGAAGTTCATCCTGAAGAACATCCACATCGGCATGCGGCTGGATGGCATGCGCCGGGTCGACGTTCCCGAAATTGCCGTCCCAGCACTGCGGGAAGCCATCATCAACGCCTTCTGCCACCGCGACTGGCGTGACCCGGACTATGTACAGGTCGCCGTTTATCGTGACCGGGTCGAGATCCGCAACCCCGGCGAACTGTACGAGAACCTGACGCTGGAAGAACTCCGTCGGGGCGGCGTATCACGCCGGCGCAACCCGCTGATTGCCGACCTGCTGCGCCGTATCCATCTGGTGGAAGCCTGGGGCCGTGGCGTGCCGCTGATCCTTGCAAACGCTCCCGATGTCACTTTCCGGGAGGTGGCCGGGCTTTTCATCGCCAGCTTTGCACGGCCGTCGGGCAGGCATACCCTTGCACCAAACGCACCCTCTCCGGATGCAGTGGAGCATTCCTCTGCCGGCATGAAGGATGCCGTGCAAATCACCAGCCAGGCAGTGGAAACTGCACTGGAAACGCCTGAAATTGCACCGAAAACACCTGAAATTTCACCAGAAACACCAGAAATTGCACCGAAACCCTCTGGAATTGCACCGGAAAATATTGAAACTGCACCGAAAACACCCGAGTCTGCACCAGCCCCCTCATCGCCAGCATCCCGCCGAGAGAGAACAGAGCACACCTTGCTGCAACTGCTGCAGGAACAGCCCGGACTCACTGCAGACAAACTGGCAAAGCTCAGTGGCATGAGCCTGCGTGGCGTCAAGTACAACCTTGACCGGCTCAAGCAAACCGGCCGCCTGAAGCGCCATGGCCCAGCCAAGGGTGGCTACTGGGAAGTCACGGACGGCACTGGTCAGCTTATCGCGCCTGACACCTGATATCGCACTGCCGTTCCGGCACATAATGACGCCAGGCGCTGACCAAGTCAGCACCGAGACCATGCATCTGCTGCGCATCATGCAGAAGGAAATGAGCCGCAGCAAAGTACAGGAAAGGCCTGGGCTGACGCACCGGCTGCATCTGCAAAACACTTGATCAGGCACAATACCCCCACCACCAGCCCAGCCTCCAGCCCGGAGCCCATGCCATGAGCATCCCCGTCTTTCTGCAGCGGGTCATCCTGCAAAACTACAAAAGCATCGGCCACTGCGATGTCCGCCTCCATCCCCTGACCTGGCTGGTCGGCGGCAATGGTGCCGGCAAGAGCAACTTTCTGGACGCGCTCCAGCTGGTCAGCGATGCCCTCAACGGCTCACTGGACAATGCACTGAACGAGCGCGGCGGGATCAACGAAGTCCGGCGCCGCTCCCGCGGCCACCCCACCCACTTCGGCATCCGGCTGGAATTCCACCTGCCGGATGGCAGGGAGGGACACTTCGCATTCCGGATCGGCGCCCTGAAAAACGGCGGATACGAAGTACAGAACGAGGAATGCATCATCGGGGGCATCGGCCGGGGGCCGGCCTACCAGGTCGAACGGGGAACCCTGAAGCACAGCAGCGAGCCCACCTTCCCCGCCATCACCTCAGACCGTCTGGCCTTGGTCGCTGTTTCCGGTACGGCCGCATTTCGTCCGGTGTTCGACGCACTGGCCTCCATGCGCTTCTACAACCTCAACCCCCGGTTGATGCGTGACCTGCAAACCCCACAGGACGGAAAGCTCCTCAAGGAAGAGGGCGAGAACATTGCCAGTGTCATAGGCCACCTGCAGCGTGTCGGTGATGGACAACTGGATGCCATCCAGGAGTATCTGCGCATTGTGGTGCCGATGATTCACGGTGTTCAGCGCAAGCAGATCAGCAGCAAGGAGACCCTGGAATTCCGGCAGGACGTAGGAGACAGCACGCCGTGGCGTTTCGAAGCCCAGAACATGTCCGATGGCACACTGCGCGCGCTCGGCGTGCTGACCGCCCTCTTCCAGGGCAACCGGGACTTCGCCCCCTCTCTGGTAGGTATTGAAGAGCCCGAGACCGCACTGCACCCAGCTGCCAGCGCGGCACTGCGTGAGGCGCTGACCCGTGCCTCCAGGCAAACCCAGATCATTGTGACCAGCCACAGCCCCGACCTGCTGGACGACACCAGCATACCGGCCGACACCGTTCTTGCCGTGGTGGCCGACCAGGGCAACACACACATTGCCTCGCTGGATGAAGCCTCCCGGGACAGCATGCAGAAACACCTGTTTTCTGCCGGAGAACTGCTGCGGCTCGACCAGCTGCAGCCCGACCCGAATGAACTGGAACACCAGACAAGGGCCCCTGCTCCCCCCACGGACATGTAACCCTTCTGGCCATCCGCCGCCCAGGTGAGGCAGACTATCGTCAGGGAGTCTGGCATGGACATCTCCCGGAGAGGCTCCCTGACGGGGGCAGCCCGCATGCACGCCCCCAAGGAGACATCATGGCCGCCCACACCATAACCAT
Organism: Lautropia dentalis; assembly: GCF_003892345.1. Taxonomy (GTDB): domain Bacteria; phylum Pseudomonadota; class Gammaproteobacteria; order Burkholderiales; family Burkholderiaceae_E; genus Lautropia; species Lautropia dentalis. The sequence continues at coordinate 1,015,454 of NZ_RRUE01000002.1, read as the reverse complement.
CCGCTACTGCACCCTCTGCAACTGGATGCTCCGCGCCGGCTGGATGGCGCAGGAACTGCTCTCCACCTTCGGCACCGATCTGGCCGGTGGCGTCACGCTGATCCCCGACACCGGAGGCGTCTTCCAGATCCATTGCAACGGCGTGCCCATCTGGGACCGCAAGACCGACGGCGGCTTTCCCGATGCCAAGGTGCTGAAACAGCGGGTCCGTGACCAGATAGACCCAACCCGGAACCTGGGCCACATCGACCGGCACGCCGCCTCGCATCCGGCAGGCCGGTCACACCCGGCAGGTCCGCTGCCCCCGAACGGCCAGCCCGGTGCACCGGCCTTCGCCGACCGTGCCATCGAAGCCCTGACCAGGGACGGTCACCCGGCAGGTTCCGCCCATGCCGGCAACACCCACATCAACGCCACCCACAACGGCACCTCACACATCAACGCCTCTTGCAACGGCGCTTCACCGGCCGGCAGCTCCCATGCCAGCCAGGCACCTGTCAACTGGAGCGACACCAGCCACGCCCATACCAGCCACACCGATGCCGACCATACCTATGCCGGCAGCTCCCTCAATGGCAGCCGGAACAACCCGCCCTCACCGCCGGTAACTTCTGCCCGGCAGGACGCCGGAGACGTGATGAGAGCCCTGCAGGAGCTGCTCGAGAAGGAGCTTCGACAGAGGCCCTCGCCGGACGCCCCCCGATGAGGGCAAACCCCGAATCCGTGCACGGCCGGCGTTACCCTGCCTGGCACGGAGACCAACCCTGCAGATGGCGTCTTGCCGGCACACGGCCAGGGCCACACACGACCAGGGCCAGCACAGGAATGAACGGCCCCCTGACACGCTCCGGCCCCATGGCACGTTCTAGAATCCCCCCATGATCACCCCCCGCGCCCTGGTCCATGCCCTCCACACCCACTGGGACACCATCGAGGTGCTGGCACGCCTGTCACGTGAGTTTCCCATCTTCACGACCGAACAGGTGCGTGCCTGCATCGCACGGAGCAACCCCGGGCTGAACGCCGAACAGCAGGGTGCCCTTCTGCGCCAGATGGTCAACAGTACGTTGCTGCAGACCGTGCCGCGCAGCGATGATCTGCAGCTCGATCCGCATGTCCTCACCTTCGTGCGTGGCCTGACCCGCGAGCACGAGCTGGGCCTGACCGCCGTCCTGCAGGCCCGTGTCGCCGCCATCCGCGATGCCACGGAAGCACTGGCCGAGGGCATCGTCCGGCACGACATCGACCGCGTGCGCTGGCCCGCCAGCCAGCTGGCCGAGCTGTTCCGGCAGATCGGCCTGCAGCTGGAGCAGGACCGGCATGCCATTCAGGAGCTGGCCGAAAATGCCCGCAGTGCCGACGCCCACATGCCGGCCAGCCAGCGCTACCAGCGTGTCCTGCAGGCGTACGACCAGTATGTCGAACCCATGAACAGCATGATGGACACGGGGCCGGAAGGCAGTTTCTACCAGCATCTGGAGGCCGCCGAGCGCACGCTGGACCAGGCGCTGGAGCAGTTCACCATCCAGGGCAGCCTGTATTCGCACCGGCTGCAGTTGCGGCAGGTGTCCTATCAGGCCAAGGAGCTGCGCCGGTTCGGGCGGATCGTGGCACAGCAGTGCGCAGACATCCTGCTGCCGCTGCGCGAGGAGGCACTGCAGCACAACGCACTCACCAGTGCCATCGCCTCCCTGCTGCAATCGGTACGCAAGAAGGGGCTGCACCGGGTGCTTTCCCGTCCGGCCAGAGACAGCCGCTTGCCGGTCTGGCGCAATGGCCGCGGCCTGAAAATCCAGGCCGGAGACGAAGTGCGCGACATCATGGCGGCAGCCCGGCACTACCGGCCGCAGGCGGTTGCCTTTCCGCAGGACCTGCCTGCTTCCGAAACGGTACCCCTGCCCGACGTGGTGGACGAGGCCGCGCTGCGCAGCCATCTGGCCGCCAGCCTGCCCGTGACGGACCTGCTGGCCTGGCTGAAGGCCAGCTACGGCCACCTGCAGGATGCCACGCTGATGCGGCTGTTTCATGACCTGCAGCATGGTGACGTGCCCTGGCAGACCACGCCAGCCAGCACCACCCGGCAGCTCGACCTGCATGCCATCCGTGTGCTGCATCACCCCCATGAAGCCGTGGCTGCCGTACCGTCGCCCAAAAATGCCTGACATGCACATCAGCCTCAACCATCATGCCTCATTCGCGGGGGTGGGCACATCCCAGAAAAATGCCTGATTTGCTGCGTACCAACATGAATCTGCTGTCAGGGCAGGATGCCATCTGCACCTGGCTCCCCCATTTTTCCTGTTTCCCCTGTTTTCCATGAACGGATCCGCATCTTCTCCCCTGGCCTCCGCGCTGGGGCCACTCGCCTCGCTGGACGCGCTGTTCCGGCTCTTTCTGGCGGGCCGGCACCTGAACCGCGTGGCCGATCCGGCGCTGTGGGCCGAGCTGGAAAGGCACGAGGCCGATTACACGCTGCTGTTCTCGTTGCTGGGCTACACGCTGCGCGTGGATCACCGGGGATTTGCGTGGTTCCACACGCCGTCGGCCAGTGCCCCCATCAACCGGATCAGCCGGCAGCTGGCCCTGCTGTTCATGGTCATTTTCGATACGCAGGCCAATGCAGGGCAGACACTGCAGCGGTTTGCCGACTGGCTGGTCACGCGCGAGCTGCTGGCCGAGACGCACAAGCAGCATCAGGACATGCTGGAGGCCGAGGGGCTGGACACCGAAGGGCTGCGGGAACTCTTCGACCGGGCCGCTGGTCTGGGTTTTGCGCAGCGTGATGGCGCCGGCTGGCGGCTGCTGCCGGCGGTGTATCGCTACCTGGACCATTTTCAGGCGCTGGCCGCCGACGAACGCGACACCACAGACGCCGGGTTCGGTCCGTCCAGCAACGCCCCTGATACCGACACCGGAGAGGCTCCCTGATGCAATACGGTTTCCAGCGTCTGGTGCTGCTCAACAGTGCCGGCTATTCCCGCGCCGAGCTGCCGCTCGATGGTTCCGTGTCGCTGGTGGCACCCAACAACACGGGCAAGACCAGCCTCATCAATGCGCTGCAGTATCTGCTGATCATCGACCGGCGGGTGATGAATTTCGGCGCACACGATGCCGACAAGAGCCGGCGTTTCTATTTCCCGCACAACAGCGCCTACATCCTGCTGGAGGTCACGCTGCCCGAAACCGGCACCGTGGTGCTCGGCTGCGTGGGCAAGGGCGTGAGTTTCGATTACGAGTATTTTGCCTATGCGGGGCCGCTGAATGTGGACGAATACCGGCTGCCCGGTGGCGAACTGGTGGCCCAGCCGCAGCTGGCGGCCCATCTGGCCACGCACGAGCGGCGGGTATTCAGCTATTCGGGCAGCGAATTTGCCGACATGATCTACGGCGGTCGCAACCGCAAGGCCACCAGCCAGCTGGACCTGTGCGTGTTCCGGCTGGAACATGCCAGTGATGCAACCAGCTTCCAGCGGGTGCTGACGCACACACTGAAGCTCGACCGTCTCACCTCGGCCGATGTCAAGAAAAACCTGCTGCAGATATTCCGGCGCGATCTGCCCGATGCGGGCATCGATTTCAAGGCCGAATGGGACCGTGCCTTTGCCGACCTGAATGGCGAATGGAGCCAGTATCGTGCGGCCGTTGCCCAGAAAGCGTTGCTGGAAACACTGGAACAGAAACACGAGGCGCGACTGGAATTGCGCGGCCGGCTGCTGTGCATGAAGCCGCTGATCGACGACGCCCTCGCCCACTGGCAGCAGCATTACGACACACGCCACCAGGCACTGACACGGGAGCTGGGCCAGCACGACACCGAGATGAAACGCCTGCGGGACGAGGACATCCAGCTGGCCCGCCGGCAGAGCCTGGCCGAACAGGAAGAAAAGCAGCTGCGCCAGCAGACCGACCAGCTGCAGGCGCTGCAGCGCCGCTTTGCCCTCATTCCGGAACGGCAGCTGCTGGACCAGCAGCGCGCCGCGCTGCAGCAGGACATCGATGCCATCGTCGTGCGCATCGGTCAGGCGCAAAGCCGCGAGCCGGCCGCCATCGAGCGCGAAATCCAGCGCCTGCAACGGGAACTGGCCCAGCTGGAACAGGAAATCCGCACGCAGGGCAACAACCTCTACCAGCAGCTGGCCAGCCAGCTCGCGCCGGAACAGCTGACCGTCCTCAACAGGACACTGGCCCGCTCCGTGCTCACCCTGGGCGCAGATGATTTCACGCTGGATGCAGCGGCACTGGCTGCAGCACTGGCCTCGCAGCCCTCCGGCCTGCCGGGGCTGACACTCAATCTGGACGCACTGACGGCCCAGCACGAACAGCGCAGCCTGGCCGAACTCACCACCCTGCAGCAGGAATTGCAGGCACAGCTGAAACAGCTGCACGAACAGCTCGACACGGCCCGCACGCTGGAAACGGTCAAAGCCCAGCGTCAGGCCCTGGATGCGCAGCTGAAGCAGCTCGATGAGGACATCCGCGCCTGGGCCGAGATGCAGACCCTGCAGACCGCCGAACCGGCACGCCAGCAGCGGCTGACGGAGCTGCAGCAGACGCTGGCCACGCTCACCGAAACGCTGGCAAAGGCCGCGGAACGACAGCAGGCCCTGGACCGGCAGCGCCAGCAGCTGCAGCAGGACCTGCATACGCTGCAGGAACAGCACCGGCGCATCGAGCAGCGCCGCAACCAGCGGCAGGATCACCAGCCGCCCTTCACCTGGCTGCCCGAACTGCCCCATCACCCCTGGCTGGCCCAGCCGGACCTGGCCATGGACCAGCTGGCCGATCACCTGCAGCGCTATCTGGCCGACTGCCGGCAGCTACCGGAACTGGACGAGCAGATTCGCCGGCTGCTCATCGACCTGAACACCGGTGGTCTGACCAAGTACCACCTGAGCGAAAATCCGGAAACGGAGGTGAGCCGCCTCATCACTTTTGCGCATCACCTGCCGCAGGAATTCGAGGCCCTGGAAAAGAAATCCCGCTCGGCCGTGGTCAATGTGGCAGCCAGCCTGCGCGAACTGCGCGATGGGCTCAATGCCTTCAAAGGCCGGATGCGCGAATTCAACCGCAAGATCGGTGGCCGCCGCCTGTCCGACCTGAGCGTGTTCAAAATCGAGCCCGAAGACAACACCCCGCTGGTCGAGGCCATCGAACTGCTGATCAGCACCGCGGCCACGGTGGACAGCGGCGAAACCTTCGATCTGTTCAACCAGCAGAGCGTGCTGGATGACGACCAGCTCGACCGCGCCAAGACCCTGCTGATCGAAGAAGGCAACGCCCGCCAGGGGCTGCGTGTGGCCGACCTGTTCGAGCTGCGTTTCTGGGTGGGCAAGGAGGGGCAGGCAGCCGAAGCCTTCAATGATCTGGACAGCGCCGCCTCCAACGGCACCGTGCTGATGGCCAAGCTCATCACCGGCCTGGCCATGCTGCATCTGATGCAGGACCAGCGCCGCCCCATTCAGGGCATCTGCTATCTGGACGAGGCACTGGCACTGGATGCCCGCAACCAGCGCAGCCTGATCGACACGGCCGCCGATTTCGGCTTTTCGCTGATCTTTGCCTCACCGGCGCCACTCGTCACCGCCCGCTACATCGTGCCCATCCAGCATCACGACGGGCACAACCAGATCAGCCGCCTGAGCTGGCAGATCATCGAGCCGCTGGAAGAAGCATGAGCAAACACGAAAACGCATTGCGGACCGCCCTGCTCCGACTCAACGGCCAGAATCCACTGCCCGTCAGCGCATTCACCCCGGCCCAGCGCCGGGCACTGGAACGGTTCGGCCAGCAGACGGGCGCCGTGCAGTTTCTGGCCCGGGGCAGCGGCGGCAGTTACCGCATCAGCAACCCCACAGTCTTCGCGCTGCATCTGCGTACCCTGTCACCAGAGGCCTTTGTCAGCCCCTGTCAGGCTTCCCAAGACGCAGAACCCGCCTCCCATGACGCAGGACCCGCTTCCCATGGGGCTGATCTCCCTTCCCGCGCCCACAACATCGGCCACCGCCGTGACAGCAAGGCCGGCCGGCATGCACACGACGCTGGCTATGTACTCCTCAAGGCGACTGGCCCCCTCGACTGGCATGCCCCCACCAGAGACCTGCACCTGCCCCTGGCCGCACACACCCGCGACTTCGGGGCAGCCTGCCTGCGCATCACCCCGGACGATGACTGGCATACCGGCGCCCCCCTCTGGCTCATCGAGAACCAGGCGCTCTTCGACCGGACCGACTGGCTGCCCCCGGGGCCTGCCGTCACGCTGCTCTACTACAACGGCCAGCTCTCCGACCTGCTGGTCCGCTGGCTGGCAGCACGCCCACGGGGCAGCCGGCTGATCCATTTCCCCGACTACGATGGCATCGGGCTGGCCAACTTTGCCCGCCTGCACGCGCAGCTGGGCGATGCCTGCCACTTCTGGCTGATGCCCGGCTGGGCAGACAGCCTGCAGCGCTATGGCAGCCATGCACTGTGGCTCAGAACGCTGGACCCGTTTCTGCGTGTCCGGCCCGACCTGCCCAGCCATCTGGCCCCCCTGCTCACGCAGATGGAGCTGAATGGTCTGGCCCTCGAACAGGAGGCCGTGTGGCTGACGGCATGAGCATGAAAGACACTCCCACCCCAACCTCACTCGCCGGCTATGCCGACTGGCTGGCCAGCCTGAAGCGCCGCATCCACCACGCCCGGCAGCGCGCCGCACTGGCCGTCAACCAGGAACTGATCGGCCTGTACTGGCAGATCGGCCGAGACATCCTGCAGCGCCAGGCCGAGCAGGGGTGGGGCAAAAAAGTGATCGACCGGCTTTCACGGGATCTGCGCACGGCCTTTCCCGAGATGAAGGGATTGTCGCCGCGCAATCTCCAGTACATGCGTACGTTCGCCGAAGCATGGCCTGGCCCAGAAATTGTGCAACAGGCTGTTGCGCAATTGCCCTGGGGACACAACGTCATCCTTCTCGACAAGGTTGGCACCCCGGAGGCTCGCCGCTGGTACGCCTTGAAAGCCATTGAACACGGCTGGTCACGCAACGTGCTGGTGATGCAGATCGAGTCCGGCCTGATGGAGCGCAGCGGGACTGCCGTGACGAACTTTCCGGCAACCCTACCCGCCGCGCAGTCCGATCTGGCCATCGAATCCCTCAAGGACCCCTACCGTTTCGACTTCCTTGGTCTGGGTGAAGAGGCCCAGGAACGTGACATAGAGCAGGCGCTGACGCAGCATGTCACGGATTTCCTGCTGGAACTGGGCGCCGGCTTTGCCTTCGTGGGGCGGCAGGTGCTGCTGGACGTGGGCGGCGAAGAGTTCTTCATCGACCTGCTGTTCTATCATCTGAAGCTGCGCTGCTATGTGGTCATCGAACTGAAAGCCGGCAAGTTCAAACCGGAGCATCTGGGCCAGCTCGGTTTCTATCTCACCGCCATCGACCGGCAGGTCAGGCACCCGGACGACAACCCCAGCATCGGCCTGCTGCTGTGCAAGAGCAGGAACCGGGTGGTGGCGGAGTATGCGCTGGGCGGCAGATCCCAGCCCATGGGCATCGCCGAATACCAGCTGCTCGAGTCCCTGCCCCAGGAGCTGCAGACCAGTCTGCCCTCCATCGAACAGCTCGAACGGGAACTGGGCACGTCCGGGGAGGGCGACACCGGGGCATGACCCCCGCCCACCCCCTCCCGCCAACCGCCCCGCCCCTTCGGCACGACATCTCCGGCCCGGTGACGCACCATGGCGCCGGCCCGTCAACACTTCTGTCTGCACCGCCCCGGAGACTCCGCCATGGGCACCACGCCGCAGCCCGATTCCCCGTCCACCGCGCACCCGCCGGAGACCGTCCGCCTGCCCACGCGCCCGCTGGCCCGCATGGCCGGCCTTGGCCTGATGACGCTGGCACGTGCCCTGACGGGGGTGCGCAGTTTCTGGAGCGGCTGTGCGCCGGAACCGCGTCAGCGCGTCTACTTTGCCAACCACAGCAGCCACACCGACTTCCTGCTGCTCTGGGCCTCGCTGCCACCCGCGCTGCGTGCCGTGACCCGGCCCGTGGCCGGCGCCGATTACTGGAACGGCTCCACGCTGAAGCGCTTCATCATCCATGACGTGTTCCATGGCGTACTGGTCGAACGCAGCAGCAGCACAGCGCCGGCCGATGCCGGCACCCCAACCGACACCGCCCGCGCCGAGGCCGCCGCGCGCGCCATGCAGCCTCTGCACGATGCGCTGGCCAGGGGGCATTCACTGATCATTTTTCCCGAAGGCACCCGCAACCTGGGAGACGGACTGCTGCCCTTCAAATCCGGCATCTACCACCTGGCCCGGGCCTGGCCGCAGGTCGAGTTCGTGCCGGTCTGGCTGGAGAACCTGAACCGGGTCATGCCCAAGGGGCAGGTCATTCCGCTGCCGCTGCTGTGCACCGTGACCTTCGGCGCACCGGTTTCCCTGAACGACGAGACACAACCAGAAGCGCCACTACCGGGGGTAACAGGTCAGGACGAATCCTCGCAGAGGGTGTCCACACAGCACACATCCAGAGAGGCAGAAGGCTCGTGCCCTCATGGCACCACGACACTGGAAGCGCCAGCGCAGGGCGGACCGGGCTCCCCCAAGGACGACTACCTCGCCCGCGCCCGTGCCGCCCTGCTGGCACTCAGGCCCCAGCGGGACTGACCGTGAGCAGGCATGCCGAAACCACCGATCCCGGCACAGCCCCCTGCTGCCATGTCCCCGACCTGCCTCCATCGGCTTCTGCCGGTTCCGTTCTTCTTCCCCACCCTGTCACGGCATACGCCTGTTCCGCCGCAGGCTGCCCCTGAACCATGACGCATCACACCCTGCTCCTCAACGGCCTCATCCTCGGCATGCTGGTGGCGGCCTCGCTCATCGGTGCCCTGCTCAAATGGCGCGTGGGTTTCGACACGCCGCACGCCGTCATCGACAACCTCAACGCACGCATCAAGGCGTGGTGGGTGATGGCCGTGGTGATGAGTGGCACGCTGGCCATCGGTCACTGGGCGGTGATCCTGCTGTTCGCCGGCATTTCCTTCTTTGCCCTGCGCGAGTTTCTCACCATCGCCCCCACCCGGCGGGGAGACCATCTGGCGCTGATCGCCGCGTTCTATCTGGTGCTGCCCCTGCAGTATTACCTGATTGCCATTGGCTGGTATGGGCTCTTCTCGGTGTTCATCCCGGTCTATGGTTTTCTGCTGCTGCCCATTCTGGCCACGCTGGGCAACGACACGCAGCAGTTCCTGACGCGCGCATCCACCGTGCAATGGGGGCTGATGGTTGCGGTCTACTGCATTTCCTGCGTGCCGGCGCTGATGGTGCTGGACATTCCGGATTATCGCGACAGCAACCTGCTGCTGATCAACTGGCTGATTCTGGTGGTGCAGAGTTCGGACGTGCTGCAGTACGTGTGCGGCAAGCTGGCCGGCAGACACCGGATTGCACCGGTACTCTCCCCCTCCAAGACCGTGGAAGGTTTTGTGGGCGGGGTGCTGCTCGCCTCGTGCCTGGGCATGGCCCTCTGCTGGATCACACCCTTTGCCTGGTGGCAGGCCGGCCTGGTCGCCCTGCTGGTGAACCTGATGGGCTTTGCCGGCGGGCTGGTGATGTCGGCCATCAAGCGCGACCGTGGCGTGAAGGACTGGGGCGCCATGATCGAAGGCCACGGCGGCATGCTGGACCGGCTGGATTCGATCTGCTTTGCCGCCCCGGTGTTCTTCCACGTCGTGCGCTATTTCTGGGTGTAGGGTGTGTTATGGATTCATTCGTCCCCGCGCAGACCCAGGCCGTATGCTGACAAGACGCCCTGTTTGACAAAGCTGGCCGCCGTGCCAAACAGGACGCCGTCGGCGGTACACAGATTCGGGACCGGCCCGAAGACCCCCTGGGGCGTACGTGACAAGCCAGGGGAAAGCAGAACAGGCTCCCCTTTACCCCAGTGAGCCGCTGCGCAGCAGGGCCAGCACGGCACCTTCGGTGAGGTGTTCGTACAGGATGACGGAGCCGATGGCGATCAGCACCGCGCCACCCAGCATTTCGGCGCGCCGCCCCAGCAGTGTGCCCAGCATGCGGCCCAGCAGTACGCCCAGCGTGACCATCACCATGGTGCACAGGCCGATCACCAGGGCCACCTGGCCGATCGGCACGTCCACGAAGGCCAGTGTCACGCCCACGGCCATGGCGTCGAGGCTGGTGGCCACGCTGGTCATCACGGTGGACAGCAGGCCACCTGTCGCCACACGTCCTGCCACGGCGGCGCCTCCGCCCGAGACGGACGTGACCACACCCTGCCCGCGGTCATCCATGTCCATGCCGCTGTCGTCACAGTCCAGTTCCACCGGCTGGAACGACTTCCAGACCATGTGCAGCCCAAGGCCCAGCAGCAGGAAGAACGCCACCCAGTGATCGTAGGCGGTGACGTACTGCGAGGCAGCCGCACCCAGCAGCCAGCCAACCAGTGGCGTAATCGCCTCCACCACGCCGAAGGTAATGCCCACGGTGAGCGCCTGGCGGAACCGGGGGCGATGCGACATGCAGGCACCTCGCGCCAGTGCAGCGGCAAAGGCATCGGCCGACATGGCAAACCCCAGGGCGACGACGGAAAGGATACTCATGGGATGGGAGATGGTAGCGGTCGGACCGGAACAATGCCCCGCACACCCGACCGGTATCTGCACGGCGCATCGCTCATCGGTCTCGCCAGACCCGCCTGTGACAGGGCGGGTTGCCTTCGCCACGGGGCCGGTCGGCACGGTACGTTGCCATACCACAGGCTGACAGCCCCGAGTTTGTTGACGAAGGCGCTTCCGTTGCGGAAGCAGGCTACTCCCCAAGGAGGAATAAATCGAAACGCATATTACCCCAGATAGCGCCAGTCAATCACACCAATGGCACCACGGAATGCCCCATTCGGCGGAAACCAGGCCGAAAACCGCATGAATACGGGCTTTTCGGCCATGGGCAAGGTGTCGTTTTTCTTTCGCAAAACACCGGCATCGAAATATGTAGCGCGAATCGGTCGCATTTATTTATTCCATCTGCCTCCGTTTGCCGTCAGAGTTTACATACTCGCACGAAATAAACAAGAATAATCCTCAATCCGATCGTTCCCTGTTCCCTGTTCCCTGTTCCCTGTTCCCTGTTCCCTGTTCCCTGTTCCCTGTTCCCTGTTCCCTGTTCCCTGTTCCCTGTTCCCTGTCCCTGGGCCTCCTGCAGCGCGACGCACACAGGTTCATCTCCGGGCGGCTGGGTTCCCGAACACCTCAGTCGGGCTGGCTGCCAGGAGACACACCCGTCCCTGCCCCTGCCCCTGCCAGCAGCCAGCATCCGGCAACTGGCAGTCAGCGTGGGGATCCAGCGTGTGTCATCGACTCATTCGTCCCCGGAGCTTCGGGTCCAGCAGGTCGCGCAGGCCATCGCCCAGCAGGTTCAGGCCCAGCACGGCCAGCATGATGGCCAGCCCGGGCCACAGGGCCTGCAGGGGCGCCTCGAACAGCACGGGCTGGGCATCGGCCAGCATCCGCCCCCAGGACGGCTGCGGCGGCTGCACGCCAAAGCCCAGAAACGACAGGGCCGCCTCGGCCAGAATGGCCACGGCAAAGCGCACGGTGGCCTGCACCAGCAGCAGCGGCAGAATGTTGGGCAGCACATGGCGCCGCGTGATTTGCCAGCCACTCAACCCGCAGCCGCGTGCCGCCAGCGCATACTCGCGTGACCACACGCCGGCCGCCGCCGCACGCGTGATCCGCACGAAGGACGGGATGTTGTAGATGCCCACCGCCACGATGGCGTTGGTCAGCCCCGCCCCGAACACGGCGGTCAGCATGATGGCCATGAGCAGCGCCGGAAAGGCCAGCATGAAATCGGCCGTGCGCATGATGGCCGCCGACAGGCGCCCCGGCCGGGCAGCAGCCAGCAGGCCCAGCAGCAGCCCGCCCCCCAGACCGATGCCCACGGCGATCACGCCAGCCAGCAGCGAGGCCTGCGCACCCTGCATCAGCAGTGACCCCACGTCACGGCCAAAGGCATCCGTGCCCAGCCAGTGGGCCGCCGAAGGCCCCGCCAGCATTGCTTCCAGGTCCATTTCATCGGGAGCCACCGGCGTCCACCACACCGAGACGAGCGCCACCATCATCAGCAGGCCAGTCAGCAGCAGGCCGGTCACGAAACCGGGGTGACGGCGGGCACGGCGCCAGAAAGCGGGATCGGCCATGCGCTATCGCCCCCTGAGCCGTGGATCGATCAGCACCGCCAGCGCATCCACGATGAAGTTGATCACCACCACCATCGCCACCAGCAGCAGAACGCCGTTGCGCACCACCAGCAGGTCACGGTTGGCGATGCTCTGGGCCATCAGCCGCCCCAGCCCGGGCAGGGAAAACACGTTCTCGATCACCACCGCACCGCTGAGCAGCTCGGCAAACTGCATGCCAGCCACCGTCAGCACCGGAACGGCCGCATTGCGCGCCACATGCCGCCACAGCACCTGCCGGTGGTTCAGTCCCTTGGCCAGCGCCGTGCGCGTGAAGGCCTCACCCTGCACCTCCAGCAGCGAAGCCCGCACGAACCGCGCCAGAATGGCGCCCTGCACACAGGCCAGTGCCAGTGCCGGCAGCAGCAGGAACTGCAGGCCGTGCCACAGGCCAGCCAGCCAGCCCCCGCCGGTGCCAGCGTGCGCAGCGCCAGCGTGCGCAGCGCCCGCGTATGCAGCCCCCCCACCGGCAGCCTCTCCTGCGCCGGCGACACTGCCCCCATCGGCGCCACCTGCGGCAACCGACCAGCCCTCGAAGCCGCCCGACGGCAGCCAGCCCAGCCAGACGGCGAACACCACGATCAGCAGCATGCCCAGCCAGAAACCCGGCGTGGCCATGCCCAGCTGGGTCAGCGTCATCACCCCCACGTCGCCCCAGCGGCGATGATGCAGGGCCGCGAACACCCCGGCCACCAGGGCCATCACGGTGGCCAGTGCCATGGCCAGCACCGTCAGCGGCAGTGTGAGCGCCAGCCGCTCGGCCAGCAACCCCGCCACCGGCACGCCATAGGCCTGGCTGGTGCCCAGATCACCATGCAGCAGACCGCCCAGCCACTGCAGGTAGCGCTGCCAGGCCGGCGCGTCCAGCCCCAGCTGCACCTCCAGCGCGTGCACGGCGGCCGGGTCGGCGTCGGGCCCCAGCATCACCTGCGCCACGTTGCCGGGCAGGATGTCCAGCACGGCAAAGATCACCGCACTGGCCGCCAGCAGCATGCCCAGCAGCCCCAGACAGCGCCCCAGCCAGAATCGCAGCGACAGGGACGGGGACCGTGCCATGGTCCCTGCGTTCATGCCGATGGCCATTCACCCTTCCCGGTGCAGGGCCCGCAGGTCGTTGGCCAGCATAGGCATGTCGTCCCACAGGCCGGTAATGGACGCACGCGATACCGACACCCAGTGCGGCTGGTACAGCCAGGCCAGTACACAGTCGTCGGCCAGCAGGCGCTGCACCTCGGCCAGCCGTTTCATGCGTTCCGCCTCCTGTACGGTGGTCACCAGCTGGCGGTACAGCGCATCGAATTTCGGCGAGCGATAGCCCCAGTAATAGTCGGGTCGTGCAAAGTTGCCCAGATCCAGCGGCTCGACGTGCGAGACGATGCTCAGGTCGTAGTCGTGGTTGCGATAGGTTCCCTGCAGCCACTGCGCCCATTCCACCTGCTGCAGGCGCACCACGATGCCCACCTTCGCCAGCTGGGCCATCACCACCAGGGCGCCCTGCCGGGCGTAGGGGGTGGGCGGTACGGTCATCACCAGGCTCAGCGGCAGCGGCACGCCCGCCTCCTTCAGCAGCGCCTTCGCCCGTTCCGGGTCGTAGGGGTTGACGGCCGTGAGGTCCACATAGCCCGGTGCATCCGGTGTGTAATGGCTGCCGATGGGCGTGCCATGCCCCAGCTGGCCGGCCTTGAGCACCGCCTGCCGGTCGATGGCCGCCGCCATGGCCCGCCGCACCCGCACATCGGCCAGCGCCTTGCGACGATGGTTGATGGCCACCAGGGTCTTGGCCCGCGAAGACGATATCTGCACGCGCCACTGGGCGTTGCCCCGGAAGCGGGCCTCGGCCCGCTCGGTCACCCGCGGGAACACGTCGACCTCCCCTGCCATCAGCGCCGCCATCTGTGCGGCCGGCTCGCCGATGAAGCGGAAGGTCACCGGCGAGAACTGGATGGTCGCCGGCTCGCGAAAGCCCTCCCAGGCCACCAGCTGCAGCGAGGCGCCCCGCCGCCAGCTGCCCAGCCGGTACGGCCCCGTGCCGACCGGCTGCGCGGCGTTGGTGGCCACGGTACCCGGCTCGACGATCACGGCCGTGGCCTGCCCCAGCTGGAACAGGAAGTCGGCATCGGGGCTGGCCAGCCGGATGACCACCGTCCGGGCATCCCGCGCCTCGATGGTGGTCATGGCGGCAAAGAAGGCACGGTCCTTGTTGACGCTGTCCTTCGCGCCGGCCCGCTCGAAGCTGGCCCTGACCGCCTGTGCGTCACAGGGCTTGCCATTCTGGAAGCGCACGTCCGGCCGCAGGATGAAGGTCCAGGTCTTCTGGTCGTCGGAAGCATGCCAGCGTTCGGCCAGCAGCGGCGAGATCTTCCCGTGTGGCCTCACATGCACCAGCGTTTCGAACACGTTGTACAGCACCACCTCGGCAATGGCGGCAGCGGCCCCGGCGGTGGGGTCGAGCGCCGGTGGCTCCAGCACCATGCCCAGGGTCAGCGGGCGACGGGCAGGCGCTCTGCCACCCGCCGGGGTGGCAGCGGCTGGCGCAACGGCGGGCGACGTGCCGGCATCCGCCACGTGCAGGACGCCGGATGCCGTGGCGCCAGGCCCAGTGCCCCCAGCCACACCAGTGCCCCCCACCACACCGGCGCCATCCGCCACACCAGTGCCGGCAGCAGCCCGTGAGCCCGCGGCGGCTGTCGCCCGTCCGGGCAGCACCAGCCCGCTGGCCAGGCCCAGCGCAACCCCTGCGAAAGCACGGCGTTTCATCAGCGTATCCCCCTTCGGCACGACACGGCCGGAAATCAGAACGGAACGGAAACCGCACATCCTACCCTACACACGCCCCGTGAGCAGGGAAGACGGGGAAATCCCTGCCTGCCGTGACAGGCAGGCCGTCAGGGATGAGGCGGGCCGTGTGATGGACCCATTCGTTCTCGCGCTGGTCCTGGGCCTGTGCTGACAGGATGCGCTGCGCAGGCAGGGCGTGCTGCCTTGCCAGACAGGGCAACGCCGGCAGCGCACGGCCGGGACAAATGGGCACCCTCCCGGACGCATCATCTACCAGCCCCAGCCCACACGTCGCTACGCCCGTTCCGGCCCCCTGTTCCAGACGAATGAGCACAACCTGACCGGCACCATGCGGAAAAACAGACCGCGCGAGCCCCCTGACGAAATCAGGACGAATATTCTCAGCGACTACGCCAGACATCCTGTCGCACCTGACTATTGAGATCACCCAGACATCCTGTCGCACTTGCCCCGGGATCACCCGGGAACACGCCGAAATCAGAAAAGCGTTATAGCAGGTTATAAATAACGAATACCGCCACATCACGCCCCACGATTGACATCATTATATTGCCATCCTGTGAAAACTCCTTTTGACAGGCATCAAAAAATACGTATTTTTTGCTCCTCGTCCGACGAACGTCCCTGTTTTGTCTTCGGCCATTTTGATATGTTGTGTGCGGCATCCGGCAATCCCGGACCGGGCAGCAGCACGCCCCTGTCTCTCTTCAAAAAAAGAAAAAGGACACGCATCATGAGTACCGGCACCACACGACGGCAATGGCTCAGGACAGGCGCTTCGGGCGCCGCAGGGGTGGCAGCAGGCAGCCTGCTGCCGGGCATCGTGCAGGAGGTTCTGGCCACCGGTCCGGCAGGCGCAGACGCTCCCCCTGCCGGAGCTGCCCATGACGATCCGCAGCAGCCCGGCGGCATGCAGCTGGCACAGGCAGGCACAGCCCCCGGCAGCAGCGCCGACGGTGATGCGCCAGACATGCGCAACTTCACCGGCACGGTGGCCCACGCCACGCACTACGGCCCATTCGTCGGCTCCGTGGTGCACGGCCGGCTCAGGAAGGTGGAGCCCCAGCCCACCGACAAACGCCCCACCCCCATGCTGACCGAGGGCGTACTGGCCCGCACCTACGACAAGACCCGCGTGGCCGGCCCGATGGTGCGCAAGTCGTATCTGGAAGGCTTTCGCACTGGCAAGACACACGCCGAGCTGCGTGGCCGGGAGCCCTTCGTGCAGGTCAGCTGGGACGTGGCGCTGGGCCTGACGGCCAGGGCCATTCTGGACACCATCGAGAAGTACGGCAACGAAGGCTGCTTCAGCTCATCTTATGGCGGCTGGTCGCACGCGGGGATTTTCCGGCCGAATGTGCTGCAGGGGCGCTTCTTCAACCTGCTGGGCGGATCGTCGATGACGGCCGGCGATTATTCCGCCGGTGCCGGACAGATCATCATGCCGCTGGTGCTGGGTGATCTGGAAGTCTATTCGGCCCAGACCTGCTGGGAAGAGGTGGCCAAACACACCGAAGTGATGGTGTTCGTGGGCTGCGACCCCAACAAGAACAACCGCATCGAATACACGGTGGCCGACCACGACATGTATCCCAACTGGGAGGCCATCAAAAAGGCGGGCGTGAAATGCATTTCCATCAACCCGCAGCGCACCACCACCGACGAGGTGATGGGTTCGGAATGGGTGCCGATCATCCCCAACACCGATACGGCCCTCTTTCTGGCCATGAGTCATCACCTGCTGACCACCAACCGCTGGAACCGGGACTTCATCGAGAAATACACGGTGGGCTTCGACCGTTTCCGCGCCTATCTGGAAGGCCGCGATGCCGACGGCACGCCGGCCAAAACGCCCGAATGGGCCAGCAAAATCACGGGCATTCCCGCCGCCCGCATCCGTCAGCTGGCCGAGCTGTTTGCCAGCAAACGCACGCAGATTGCCGGCTCGTGGGCCATCCAGCGCGCCCACCACGGCGAAATGCCCTACTGGGCCATCGTCAACTTTGCCTGCCTGCTGGGCAACATCGGCCTGCCCGGCCAGGGCGTGGGATTTTCGTGGCACTACGGCGGAGGCGGCACCCCGCAGTCGGGCGCCACGCCGCCGACAGGGCTTTCGCAGGGACGCAATACCGTCAAGAAAATCTGCCCCGCCTCACGCATCAGCGAGATGCTCGACAACCCGGGCAAGGCATTCACCTACAACGGCAGCCGCTACACCTATCCACTGGTCAAGCTGATCTACAACGCCGGCAACAATTTCCTGTCGCACCAGCAGGATCTCAACGAACTGATCCGGGCGCTGCAGAAAGTGGACACCGTGATCGTGCAGGACTGCTGGTGGACGGCCTCCGCCCGCTGGGCCGACATCGTGCTGCCGGCCACCACCACGCTGGAACGCAATGACATTTCCTCGGGTGGTACCTACAACATCAACAAGTTCTACGCGATGAAGCAGGTCATCGCACCGCAGGGCGATGCACTGGACGATTTCGAGATCTTCCGGCGGCTGGCCGACCTGTGCGGCGTGGAGATCGGCTTCACCGAAGGCAAGGAGCCAATGGATTATGTGGAGGCCGCCTACGAGAACAGCTCGGCTGCCAAACTGATGCCGTTCGAGGCGTTCTGGGAAAAAGGCGAGATCACATTACCCACCCCCGCTGCCGCGAACAGCTGGGTACGTCACGGGGATTTTCGGGCCGATCCGGCCAAACACCCGCTGCATACGCCCTCGGGCCGCATCGAAATGTATTCGGCCACCATCGAGAAAATGAACCTGCCCGACTGCCCGCCCATGCCCAAATGGCAGGAACCGGCCGAATATCTGGGCAATGCCAAACCGGGGCAGCTTCACGTGGTCAGCCCGCACCCGTTCATGCGCCTGCATTCGCAGATGGCCAATGCCGAACCGCTGCGCAGGACCTATGCCGTACAGGGGCGCGAGCCACTGCTGATCAACACCGAAGACGCGCGCAAGCGCGGCATCCGTGATGGCGATCTGGTCGAGCTGTACAACGAGCGGGGCGCGCTGGTGGTGGGCGCCCGCGTGTCGGACCGGATCATGCCGGGCGTGGTGAGCATCTACGAAGGCGCCTGGCCGCAGCTGGACAGCAAGGGGCGCTGCAACAACGGGCTGGTGAATTTCATCACCTCCAGCCGGCCCGCCAGCGGTCTGACCCAGGCCACCACGGCCGACACGTGCCTGGCCTCGCTGCGCAAGTGCCGTGATGCCGACCCGGGCGGCAGCAGGGCCTTCGAGCCGCCACGCATCATCAGGAAGACCGGTCTGAAAATCGACGAGGAAGTCTTCGGGCTGGACCGCGCCGAAGCGCTGCGTGAAAAGGCCATCGCCTCGATGTCACCGGGCGAGAAGATTTTCTACCAGCGCTGCACCGTCTGCCACGGTCCACGCGACCCGGCGCAGTTCACCCCACGCCAGTGGCAGGGTATCACGCAGAGCATGTTCCCGCGCGCCGGCCTGACGCCGGATGAACAGAAACTGGTGCGGGAGTTCCTGATGAAGAATGCCAAGGCGGAGTGATATCCGTCAGGCTGGACGGGACTGCGCCGGTACCTGCCCTTGCGACGCAGCCTGTCCAGGCACCAGACGGGTCACGGGCATGTTCTGCATGTAGCGGTTCCAGGTACCCATGTTCATGACGGCGCAGCCTGCCACATGCGGTACTGGCCATGCCCGGCCGCCGGGGCCGCGCAGGGGAAGCTGGCGTCTGAGCGCTTCGGTACGGTTGAGCAGCTCGGCTGCCGTCAGCGTGCTGCAGGCGATCAGCACGGCAAAATGAACTGGTTTTGCAAGCCTTCCCTGCGCATGCTCATAGAGCCACGAATCACGATATTTGGTCTTGAGGTCGTTATCCAGACGGCCGCTGCGAAAGTCATGCAGAAAAACCTCGCGTGACCGTTCACCAGCACGTGAGTGTTCGGGGTCCTTGAACTCGATGAACCAGATCCGGTCGGCCGTTTCAACGATGAAATCGACCGCCTTCATGCAATGCGTCAGCCCATGGGTTGCCGGGTCGTCGAAGCAGCGTCCCCGAGCACCCACAGGCAGGGACAGCTGCAGCTCGCCTTCCGTGAGCGTATTCATCTGCGAGAGGGCTCCCGTACCATGCCATCACTGATCTGCCCCATATCCATCCCCAGGCTGCGTGCCATTTCGCGGTCATACAGACTGGTGTAGGTATCGATGATCAGGTTGGGATCGACACCCGACAGATCATCGCTGGCCAGGGTCTGCACTGCGCCCATTTCATCGCGAAACAGCGACAGATAACGGATCTGGTCCTGCTCGCGGCTACGCAGATCGAACTCCTTGAGCAGCACATAGTTGTGTGTTGCCAGAAAGACCTGCACGCCCATGCGTTGCAGTCGCAGCAGAACATCCACCACCAGTCCGAGCAGGGCCGGGTTCAGATTGGCCTCGGGCTCATCCCAGAAAAGGACGGATCCATTGAACAGGGTTCCGTTCTGCACCAGCAGCGAAACCAGCGCCAGCTTGCGCAGGCCCTCGGCCAGCAGCGTGAATTCCAGTTCCCCCTGCGCATCCTTCAGGAAGAAATGCTCACCCCGCGTCACCACCTGGCCGGCAATGGCAGCCTGCAGCCCATCGAGCAGCTGCTGCCAGGCTGCATCCAGCGGTCCCTTCAGCCGAGGGAGAAAGGCCCGCTTGATCACGTCCAGATAGACCTCCTCGAAGGCAATCTCGCGCCGTGCCGCCGTGGACAGAAAGCCCGGCGCATGCGCCAGCATTTCCTTTACCGGAATATATACGCTGGACAGTTCCTCACGCTCCCAGTCACCCTGCCCCGTGACGTGCACAGTCTCTGCCCGCACGGTTTCGGCCGAAAAGCGGGCAGACAATGAGGCGTTCCCCTGCCGGGTCACGGACACGCGGGCGTCGCCGTCTGCTGCGGCGTCGGTGCAGACGTGCTGTGTACCGGCCACGGGCTGCAGGGTCTCCTGCATCAGGAAACCCTGTGCATCGGGGCCATGGCTACGGCCGGCGGGTTCCGCACCGCCCCCTGCATGCTTGACCTGCCCACGCATGCCGCGACGCACAAGCCGCCCAATGTTGCCCTCATGGGGATTGAACACATTGCGCAGCTTCAGCGCAAACCCCTTGTCCCTGTCTTCCCCCACCGTGACCGCACAGGCGGCATACAGGGTTTTCAGCAGATGGGTCTTGCCCGTGCCGTTGGCGCCGATGAGGATATTGACACCGGACGAGAGCGGCTGGTCGAAAGCGGCAAAGGACGTGAAATTGTCCAGCCGGAGGTGAGTGATCTTGCTCATGAATGGCATCTGGCGACCCCCGCAGGCAGGGGATCAGCCGGGGCGTTTCGGGTATCCGGGCATTGTATAGGCCGACCCCCGGTGCAGCCAGCGTTCTGCATACGGGTGACCTGATACTCCGGTACCTGTCCCCTCTGCCGGCAACCCCGCCCCCTGTCGTGTGGCAGGCCGAATCCGTACAATCCCGCCTTCCTGTCCTGTCCCTATCCTCCCCGCATGAACACCCCTTCGGGCCACGACGGCCAGACGGCGCCCGCCGTGCCGGCATCCACCGCGCCCCCCCTCACTCGCTACGAATGGGCCCTGCTCTGCAGCGCCTACATCAGCCAGTGCGTGGCGTTCAGTTTCTTCTTCGTGGCGCTTTCCAGCATCCTGCGGGGCAACGGCGCAGAGCTGGCAGACCTGAGCTTCATCTACCTGCTCGGCGTGGCACCGGCGCTCAAGTTCCTGTGGGCACCGCTGATGGACCGCTACGGCTTCGGCCGCTGGGGGCACTACAGCCGCTGGCTGGTACTGATGCAGACCGCGCTGATCGTCACGCTCTGGGCCATGGCGCAGCTGAAGATCGGTGGTGTGCCGCCTGAGCTGGCTGCCGGCGCGACCGGTGCAGCGGCTGACATGAATGAGGCTGCCGCAGCACTGGGCGGTGCAGGCGGCACGGGGGCTGCGGCCCATCCCCCCCTGCCCTGGACCGGCCTGATGCTGGGCTGTCTGGCCATGTCGTTCTTCACCGCCTGCCAGGACATGGCGGCCGACGGCCTCTCCACCCGGTTGCTGAGTCCGTCCCAGCGGGGGCTGGGCAATGCTCTGCAGATGGCCTGCGGTTCCATCGGCTTCATTGCCGGCGGGGGCGGTGTGCTGGCCCTGTACGAATACGCCGGCTGGCAGACGGCACTGATGTGCCTGACGGTGCTGAACGTCGTCACGCTGGTGCTGGCGCTCTTTTACCGCGAGCCCGCCCATGCCCGCCCCGACGTGGTGGTGCGGGAACGGATGCTGGATTACTGGCGCGAGATCGGGCGCTTCTGGGTTCGCCCCGACACGGGCTGGCGCTGGGCCTTCATCATCGTGATGCTGCAGGCCGGCGTGTACATGGCCTACAGCGTGATGTCGCCGATGCTGGTGGATGCCGGCTGGAGCTTCACCAAAATCGGCCAGGTAGCCAATGGGTACGGCACGGCGCTGGGCATGGCCTCGATGATCGGCTTTGGCTGGCTGCTGCGCCACTGGTCACTGAACCGGGCACTGCACGTCATTCTGCCGGCGCAGGTGGTGGGCGTGCTGCTGCTGGCCATTCCACTGCTGCTCAAGACTGGAGCCCTGGGTGCGGGTCTGCCGGAAATCGCCCAGGGAGCCGCCGCAGCCGGAGGTACGGCAGCCCCGGATGGCGCCGCAGCGGCTGCCGGGCAGGCAGCGGCATCGGTGGCGCAAACGGGCGGTATCGGCGACATCTGGATCACGCTGGGCGTGGCGGGTTTCATGATGTGCTATATGCCGATGGGTGTACTGGTCAGCACGCTGATGATGGGGCGCAGCAGTGCCCATGCACCGGCCACCGATTTTTCGGTCCAGTATGGCCTGTATCTGGCGGCGGGTTATGGCGCCGGCGCACTGGGTCTGCCTCTGGCGCAGCGCATGGGTTATGCCGGCCTGCTGGCGCTTGCGGGCGCCGTCTGTGTGCTGATGGCCGTGCTGATCCCTGTTCTGCATGCGCGACTGGGGCGTCCTCCGTCTGCAGCCACGGCCCGGGCATGAAAAACCCGGTCTGCCCCACCAATTTCGGCAGTTACATTCATGAGCGATCACGCCGGGTTTGACTGCGGCCTGAATGATCACGGCCGGAATAATAGCCGTCGCAGAATGATGGCCACGGCAGAAACAATGGCCGCATCACGTATGACGGCCCTATCGCGAATAATGGCTGCGTCATGAATGGTTCATGAATGATACCCGTGGCGTAAATGCTGGCCATCGCATGAATAAATCCGGTCTGAACCACGCCGTTCCGTTCATGAACGACACGGCCTGTTCATGAAAATCTGCCCCCTCAATAATCCATTCCGACAACCATTTACATATGCACAATATCGATACCCTGTTGTAACGGGTATATCGTTCGGTGCATGGCAGAATCCGGCGCTCTGATACCTTTTTTAAGGAGGGCTCCCTGCCATGCCCGAGGACGGCAGCGACCATACACCGCCGCCCACTGCTTCCCCTCATGCCGGCAGCCAGTTACTGGACGATTATCTGCACCACGTATTGGCCCACGAAGGCATGAAACCGGTGATCGCCGTGGATGGACAGGGCCGGCGGGCCTGGATCGGCACGCAATCCCCCTGGGCACAGGGGCGCATGGCGGCCCAGCTGTTCGACAGCGGCATCATGACGGTCTGTGCGCAAGGACGGCTGCTGGTACCCTATACCTCGCTGTACGAGGAAAAACACTACTACCCACCGGTGGGTCTGACGCTGAAGATGCAGGGCGCCTTCGACTGGACGGACCTGCGGGGGCGTGAGTTCAAGACGCCGGGCAATAACGAAATGTGGTTCCAGAGCGGCATAATGGACTGGCGGCACAGCACGCTGCACGCCGGCGAATGGTCGCAACTTGAGCTGTCGATGCAGGCGTCGCTGGTCGAACGCTGGCTAGCCGACGGCATGCTGCATGACAAAGCCCGTCGCCTGCTGGAGCAGTGCCTGCAGCCTCGGGGCCAGGGCATCATGCAGGTGCACTCGATGCAGGCAGACATGAGCGCCACCATGCGCCAGGCCCATGCGCTGCTGGCCGGACTGGCCCCCATGCAGGCCATGCCCCTGGCCGAACAGCTGCAGCTGGAAGGCCAGATACTGTCCCTGCTGGGCCAGTGGCTGGCGCTGCCGCCCACCCCCGTCAAGCGCCGGCAGGACCGCTGGCGGCGGACGGTAGATGATGCCATCGACATCATCCAAAGCGAGTACGGCACCGAGCTGTCGATCAGCCGGCTGGCCTGGCGGGTGGGCACCAACGAGTGCTACCTGAAACAGGGCTTTCGCGAACGCACCGGCATGGGCATTGCCACCTACCTGCGCCAGCAGCGGATGAAAGTGGCACTGGCCCTGCTGGAGGAAGGCAGCATGAATGTGGGCGAGGTGGCCCATTATGTGGGCTACCGCAGCCTCGGGCACTTTTCGCAGGCGTTCCGGACGGTGCATGGCTATCTGCCGTCGACCGTGCAGCGGCCATTGTCTTCCCCCCGCCCGCCACGACCATCTGGCACACAGCCGGCTGCGGCACCGGCCAGCAAAAATGCAGACCAGCCGGAGGCAGGTCATGCGCAGGAGCCCGAAATACTCCTGACCGGCGAGGAGCGCTGACGGGCATCACTCACCCAGCTGCGGAAGCGCCGATACACACAAGAACGGCCGGAACAGGCACGGCAGGAATAACGGCCACCGCACGAATGGCGGCCCCTTCACAAATGCGGCCCCCTCACAAATGCGACCCTTTCACAAATGACGGCCACATCACGAATCATGGCCACATCATGAATGATGCCTGCAGCGCAAATAATGGCCGCCACCTGAATCACGCCGGCCTGTTCATGAACGCTCAGGTCCGTTCATGAAATATTGTCGGGTGCATGGCAGAATCCGGCGCTCCGATACCTTTTTCAAGGAGGCTTCCCTGCCATGCCCGAGGACGGCAGCGACCATTTACCTCCGCCCGCCACGCCTCCCGCGGCAGGCACCCAGCTGCTCAACGATTATCTGCAGCACATCCAGGAATTCAAACGCATGAAACCGGCGATTGCAGTGGATGGGCAGGGGCGGCATGCCTGGATCCGCATGAAGACCCCATGGTTGCAGGGGCACATGGACGTCCAGCTGTTCGACAGCGGCATCCTGGCCGCCAGTTCCCGGGGACGGCTGCTGGTGCCCTACACCTCACTGTACGAGGAAAAACACTACACCCCGCCGGTAGCCCTGACGCTGAAGATGCATGGTGCCTTCGACTGGACGGATCTGCGGGGACGTGAGTTCCAGACACCGGGCAACAATGAGTTGTGGTTCCGAAGTGGCGTGATGGACTTGCGGCACAGCACGATGCACGCCGGCGAATGGTCGGCGCTTCACCTGTCGATGCAGGCGCCACTGGTCGAACGCTGGCTGGCCGACGGCATGCTGCATGACAAAGCCCGTCGCCTGCTGGAGCAGTGTCTGCAGCCTCGGGGCCAGGGCATCATGCAGGTGCATCCGATGCAGGCAGACATGAGCGCCACCATGCGTCAGGCCCATGCACTGATGACCGGGCTGGCCCCCATGCAGACCATGCCCCTGGCCGAGCAGCTGCAGCTGGAAGGCCAGGTGCTATCCCTGCTGGGCCAGTGGCTGGCACTGCCGCCCACACCGGCCAGGCGCCGCCAGGACCGCTGGCGACGGATGGTGGACGATGCCATCGACATCATCCACAGTGAATATGGCACCGAGCTGTCGATCAGCCGGCTGGCCCGGCGGGTGGGTACCAACGAGTGCTACCTGAAACAGGGTTTTCACGAGCGCACCGGCATGGGCATTGCCACCTACCTGCGCCAGCAGCGGATGAAGGTGGCGCTGGCCCTGCTGGAAGAAGGGCGCATGAGTGTGCGCGAAGTCGCCCATTATGTGGGCTACCGCAGCCTCGGGCACTTCTCGCAAGCGTTCCGGGCAGTGCACGGATATCTGCCGTCAACCGTGCAGCGGCCATCGGCCTCCCCTCGTCCGTCGCGACCATCTGCCACACAGCCGGCTGATGTACCGGCCGGCAAGGAGGCAGACCAGCCGGAAGCAGGTGCTGCGCTGGCCCCCAGGACACGCCCGACCGGCAGGTAGCATTGACGGGCGTTACCTACCCAGCAACTGCATCCATGGCTGAAGTCTGCCGCCACATTCGACGCGCTCCCCCGGAGACACATACGCCCGGCATCCATGCATATGCATGCCATGGGCAGGGCGACCACGGCAGCCATGACGGCAATCAAGCCCCGAAGCCAGACGGCTCGGGTACACTCTGCGGGTCCGGGGAGCGTCTGTGCGGGTGTCTGCGTGGGGTACGTCAGGCACGCGTGCGAGCTGTGCCCGCATGCGCAGACACGCCCTTACTTTTTTCTGGAGACTGCGCATGGATTTCGATCTTCTCATCAGTGGAGCCGGCCCGGCCGGCCTGTGCCTGGCGCGCGCGCTGGCAGATACGGGACTGACCATCGGCCTGGTCGAGCAGCAGCCGCGCGAGGCGCTGGAAAACGCGGCCTTCGATGGCCGCGAAATTGCCATGACGCAGCGCTCGGCGTCGCTGATGCGCGAGCTGGGCCTGTGGCAGCGCATCCACGACACCGATCCGGCCGCCCTGTCGCCGCTGCGCGATGCCAAGGTGCTCAACGGCGCCTCGCCCTTCTCGATGATGATCGGTCACACACTGACCAACCGCAGCGAACTGGGCTGGCTGGTGTCCAACCACCTGATCCGCCGGGCCGCCTTTGCCGAGGTGGATGCCGCCGCGAAGGCCCATGGCCGCATCACGCTGATGACCGGCCAGCCAATCACCCGCGTACTGTCACAGGGCGCAGCGGCCGCCGGGAGCGCCCCGGCCGCGGGAAGTGCTGGGTCAGCCGCCGGCACCGGTGACATGACCGAGGTGCTGCTGGCCGATGGCACCACCCACCGCGCCCGCCTGCTGGTGGCGGCCGACAGCCGCTTCTCGCCCACCCGGCGTGCCATGGGCGTGGGCGCCAGCATACACGATTTCGGCCGCACCATGCTGGTGTGCCAGATGACGCACGAGGTACCGCACAACCACGTGGCCTGGGAGTGGTTCGACTACGGCCAGACACTGGCCCTGCTGCCGATGAACGACGACCCGGTCACCGGTGAACACCGCGCCTCCACAGTGCTGACACTGCCGCACCAGCGCATCGAGCCGCTGCTGACCATGGACGAAGAAGCCTTCGGCGAGGAGATGTCGCGCCGCTACCATGGCCGGCTGGGCAAAATGAAGCTCACCAGCACGCGCCACAACTATCCGCTGGTGGGCGTGATGCCGCACCGGCTGGTGGCCCGCCGCTTTGCCTGCGTGGGCGATGCCGCCGTGGGCATGCACCCGGTCACGGCACATGGCTTCAATTTTGGCCTGCTGAGTGTGAACACGCTGGCCGACGAGCTGCGCCTCGCACACGCCTCGGGCAAGGATATCGGCAGCCCCGACCTGCTGGCCCGCTACGAGCGCCGCCACATGCTGGCCACGCGGCCGCTGTACGAGGTCACGCGCCTGATCGCCACGCTCTACACCACCGAGGCGGCACCGGCCAAACTGCTGCGCAATGCCGCGCTGCACCTGGGCCAGCGCTTCACGCCGTTCCGCAAGCTGGTGGCGGCATCGCTGACGGGGTCGCTCTGACAGAGGATCAGCGACCGCATGCCCGGGCGCCGTCCTGCACGCTCAGTGACACCCGCCCCCCGAGCCACCGCTGCACTTGTCGCAGGTGCCGCAGTCACCACCGGCGGATTTCTTTTTGAAGATGAATTTGCGCAGGACGTAGGCGAAGGCCGCGATGACGATGACGGCCACGATGAGATTCTCGATCATCAGAATATCCTCGACGTGATCTGGTAGACGATCATGGCCATGACGTAGGCAAGTGCCAGCAGGCCGAAGGTGATCAGGAAGGTGGTTCTTGCCGATTTGGTTTCACGCCGGATCACGGCGAGCGTGGAGGCACACATCGGCGCGTACACGTACCAGGCCAGGAAGGAAAAGGCAGTGGCAATGCCCCAGTTGTTGTGCACGATGGGAATCAGCGCGTTGCTCACGGCATCTTCGGAACCGGCCCCCACCGCATACACGGTCCCCAGCGCGGCCACCACCACCTCACGGGCGGCAATGCCCGGCACCATGGCAATGCACATCTGCCAGGTAAAGCCCAGCGGCGCAAAGATCGGCTGGATCAGGTGGCCCAGCATGCCGGCCAGACTGTAGTCGATGGCAGCCCCCGTGGCGCCCTCGGGGGCAGACGGGAAGCTGGTCAGCGCCCACAGCACCACGCTCACCGAAAAGATCACCGTACCGGCCCGCACCAGGAAGGCCTTCACGCGGTCCCACAGGCTGGTAATGATGTGCCTGAAGTTGGGCATGCGGAAGGTGGGCAGCTCCATCAGCAGCGGGAACTGCTGCACGTTGCCCTTGCTGCGGGCCATCCATTTGAGCACCCATGCGGTGAGCGCCGCCGACAGGATGCCGGCCAGATACAGCGCGAACAGCGTGAGCCCCTGCAGGTTGAACACGCCCCACACCGTCTGGTTGGGAATGACGGCCGCGATGATCAGCGCGTAGATGGGCAAACGGGCCGAGCAGGTGAGCATCGGCGCAATGGCGATGGTGACCAGCCGCTCGCGCGGATCCTGAATGGTGCGGGCGGACATGACGGCCGGCACGGCGCAGGCGAAGCTCGACAGCAGCGGGATGAAGGCCCGGCCCGACAGGCCGGTGCGCGACAGCAGATTGTCGAGCAGGAAGGCCGCGCGCGGCAGGTAGCCCGAGTCTTCGAGCAGCAGGATGAAGGCAAAGAGGATGGTGATCTGCGGCAAAAACACCAGCACGCTGCCGGTGCCGGCAATCACGCCGTTGACCAGCAGGTCGGACAGCAGCCCCTGCGGCAGGGTGGCCCCCACCCATTCGCCCAGTGAATCGAAGAGGCCCTGGATGCTGTCCATCACCGGCTGTGCCCAGGTGTAGACGGCCTGGAAGACCAGCAGCAGGATGGTAAGCAGGATCAGCATGCCCCAGAACGGATGCATGACGATGTTGTCCAGCCGGCGGTGCCAGGCGGGCAGCGTCAGCTCGGTCTGCACCACCTGCGAGAGGATGTCCTCGACCTGTTCGTACAGGGCGTTGCTGTCGAGCGCCTCCAGCTTGCGTTCGGCTTCGGCCGGATCGAGCCGGGCGGTCTGGCCGCGCGGCATGGCAAGTGCGGCCTTTTCCACGGCCATCACGCCGCTCCTGCTGATGGCCACGGTTTCGAGCACAGTGGCACCCAGCAGTTCGCTGAGCTTTTTCGCATCGATCTTCAGGCCGCGGGAACGGGCCACGTCGCTGAGGTTGAGCGAGATGACCATCGGCAGGCCGAGGGTTTTCAGCTCCAGCATCATGCGCAGCGTCATGCGCAGGTTGGTGGCATCGGCCACGGCGATGATGCCGTCCGGACAGACCCCGTACTTGCCCAGCAGCACGTCACGGGCCACCGCCTCGTCGGGGCTGGTGGTGCGCAGGCTGTAGGTGCCCGGCAGGTCGATGAGGCGCACCTCGCGGTCACTGGTAAAACGGCCTTCGCGCCGGTCCACGGTGACGCCGGCATAGTTGGCCACCTTGGCGTGGGCGCCGGTCAGGCCATTGAACAGCACGGTCTTGCCGCAGTTGGGCGCGCCCAGCAGTGCAAAGGTGGCGGCCTTGCTGTGGCTGGGCTGGGCAGCGGTGTCCAGATGAACGGGCTGCACCAGGGTGGCAGAGGATACTTCGGCCATGATCAGCGGGCCTCCCTGGAATGGGTTGAAACAGAAGAAGTCTGACCATGGCCATGCGGCACGACCCGGCAGAGGATCTTGGCGGCCTCGGGCTCGCGCAGGGCAAACTGCGACTGGTTGCCCAGGCGCACGGCAAAGGGGCCGCGCCCCAGCAGGCCGGTGGCAATGACCATCAGCGGGACGCCATCGGAAAATCCGAGGTCGGCCAGGCGGCGGCCCACCATGGGGTCGAGGCCGCCAAAGACCGGGTTGGGCGCAATGCGCTCGATATGCGCATGGGCCCCTTTCTTGAGCTGTGACAGGGGAAGTGTTTGGGTCATTTTCGGTAAGTCCCTTCTTCTCACCCGCAGAATAACAAATGAGAAGAGTTCTTTTTCTTGATTGGTTAACTGCAGAAATACCGACCATTGCGTGACCAGTCCAAATGATGGTGCTGATCATTCCCGCTATTTTGTTCCTTGCAGAAAAAAGTGCAAACAATCCCAAGTACGTCAATCAGGTTTGACCCGAGATGGCAAATGAATTCGCACCTGAACCCTCGGGTTTTGCATGACAGGCATGCACCACGTGTATGGAAAGCTTGATCCTGCACAAGAAAAACAGCCTGTTCATACCTTTTCACCGGGGGTAACCATAAATGGCATGAACGATCAGATATGCATGACTGGCCAGGCGTCAAATATTCAGATATGCATGAATGACCGCCCGAAGTCCTCTGGACATCGACAGTTGCGCACAGGAAAAGCCCGGGCACAGGTTCCGATGCAAAAAACTGCAACATAGGCGACGGCGCAGGCCAGCGCAGCGCCTGTACAAAGCAGGTGGTCAGAGCTTCATGCGCCTGCGCTGATCACGACACAAAAAACCCGCAACACGGACGACGTGCGCGGGCACGGACGACGTGCGCGGGTTCAGAAAAATGCCTCGTGGCGAAGCTGCTCAGGGCAGTTCGCCCGAGCGGCGCTTCATGATGAAGTCCTTCGTCTCGGCCACGATCACGTTGGACATCAGCAGCAGCGCGATCAGGTTGGGCA
This sequence comes from Lautropia dentalis, assembly GCF_003892345.1. Lineage (GTDB taxonomy): Bacteria > Pseudomonadota > Gammaproteobacteria > Burkholderiales > Burkholderiaceae_E > Lautropia > Lautropia dentalis. The sequence goes on along the minus strand of NZ_RRUE01000002.1, from coordinate 985,541 downwards.
CGGCCATCAGGCCGTTGAAGACATCGGAGGCCGCCCAGACCAGCCCCAGGTTGACCCCGGCGCCCAGCAGCACCGACACCACGTAGATGATGCGGTAGATGGGCACGATCCGCTCGCCACCCAGGTAGGAGGCGCATTTCTCGCCGTAATAGCACCAGCCGAGAATGGTGGAGTAGGCAAAGAAGATCAGGCCGAAGGTGACCAGCCAGCCGCCGGGACCGGGCAGCAGGTCGTTGAAGGTATGGGTGGTGAGCGCCGCCCCCGATTCACTGGAGGTCTGGTACAGCCCGCCGATGACCAGCACGATGCCGGTGATGCTGCAGACCACGATGGTATCGAGGAAGGTGCCGGTCATCGACACCAGCGCCTGCCGCGAGGGGTGGTCGGTCTTCGCGGCAGCGGCCGCGATGGGGGCCGAACCCATGCCCGATTCGTTGGAGAACACGCCGCGGGCCACCCCATAGCGTACGGCCATGCCGATGGTGGCCCCCACCATCGCATCCAGCCCGAAGGCCGAGCGACAGATCAGCGAGATGGCCGGGCCAACCTTGTCGAAGTGCAGGCAGATGATGGCCAGACCGCCCGCCACATAGACGATGGCCATGAAGGGCACGATGTAGGACGACGCCTTCGAAATGCTCTGGATGCCGCCCAGCACCACGATGCCCGTGAGGATGGTCAGCGCCACACCCGTGATCCAGGGGTTGATGTCGAAGCTGGTCTGGATGGCCTGCGCCACCGAGTTGGCCTGCACCGAACTGCCGATGCCGAACGAGGCCAGCACACCGAACACGGCGAACAGCACGGCCATCCACTTCATGTTCAGGCCACGCTCGATGTAGTACATGGGGCCGCCACTCATCTCGCCCTTTTCGTTGGTGACGCGGTATTTGACGGCCAGCACGGCCTCGCCGTACTTGGTGGCCATGCCGAAGAAGGCGGTGATCCACATCCAGAACACGGCCCCCGGACCACCCGAGACGATGGCCGTGGCCACACCGGCAATGTTGCCGGTACCGATGGTGGCCGACAGGGCCGTCATCAGCGCGCTGAAGTGCGAGATGTCACCCTCGTGATCGTGATGGTGGGCCTTCGGCGGCGAAAACGCCTGTTTGAGCGCCATCGGCAGCATGGTGACCTGCAGGAAGGCCAGCCGCAGTGTGAGATAGATGGCCGTGCCGCCCAGCAGTATCAGCAGCGGCAGCCCCCAGACGTAGCCGCCCAGCCATTCGAAGAAATTCTGCAGTGCCTCCACCGGTCGCTCCTCGCCTGATGTTGCGGGAGCCCCGGGATCCTGCCCGGTGGATGGCTCCCCTGTACGGCCAAAAGTGTAGCTTCTTTTGACCCCGGCTCAACGTATGGGAACCATCCATTCTGCTTGGTGATTGCCCTGACAGGGCAATCCCTGATTCGCCATCCAGGCACCGGCGCGACGGATACCTGCCCCCCGGAATCAGTCCTGCGCCTCCCCTGCATGGCGGCGCTCCCGCCGCGGCACCCACAGCATCTTCCAGGCACCGAAGGCCACCAGGGCGGCCAGGCTGTACCAGGTGAAGATGTAGGAGAGGTGGCTGTTGGCAAACGAAACCACGGTCAGGCCGGGCATGGGCAGCTGTTTGCGCTGTGAGGCCATCCAGTGCGACAGCGCCAGCTCGTCGCTACCCTCGGGGGGCGGACGCCAGCGTTCGGTGTCATCCACCGGGGCATCCATGCTGGGCAGCGACCGCACCGGCAGGGCCTGGTCGATGAAGAACGGCGCAACACGGGGCGTCGTACCGGCAGGGGCAATGCTGCTTTCACCAGCACCACCCGCCGCGGAAGGGGCATCACCATGGCCGGCGTTGACATGCTCCGCTGCAGAAGAGGTGTCGCCATCGAGATGACGTGAGGCGGCAATGGCCGCCACGTCCCGCGAGTACCAGCGGTCATCGGCCGGATTGTTGTCGCGCAGGAAGCCGCCCTTCGGTTCGGTCATGCGCATCAGGCCGCTGATCTCGACCAGTCCCTCCGGGTGGTCGAAGTTGCGCTTGCCCACGGCGCGGTACTCGGGTGGCACGAAGCCGCGGTTGATGAAGACGATGTGACCGTCGGCCAGCTGCAGCGGCGTCAGCACCCAGTAGCCAGCGCCCAGCACGGTACTGGCCTGCACGAAGGCCTCGTGCTGGTGCAGGAAGGTGCCGCGCACGCGGACCTGCCGGTATTCATCGTGATCACGATTGACGGCGGGCCAGTCGGCCGGCGGCGGCAGGGGCACCGGGGCCGCATGGATGCGCGCATCGACACGGGCGATCAGGTCTAGCTTCCACGCACGCCGCTCGACCTGCCAGGTGCCCAGCGAAACGAACAGGATGAACAGCCCCAGCAGCAGCACGGCCACCACGGCGCGTGCCACCGGTGAAGACGCCAAAGGCCGCGCAGGGCGGCCTTCGGGGCGTGATGCATTCGATGCGTCTCTTTCGGTATCGGGCATGTTGGACATCCGGAAATCTGCGCCGGGGAGGGAAAGCATCCCCTCCCCTTGACCGATGCCTGGCCATGCACGCAGACCAAACGGCACCGGTCACAGGAACCCGCGCTCAGGGAGCGATACGCAGGTTGTGGTTGGTGGCGGGCATCAGGTTGTAGTTCAGGTGGTACATGACCCACAGCGAACCCACCAGCGTGATGGCCAGCAGAATGGCGGTGAACACGAAGGCCAGGAAGGTCCAGCCCCCCTGGGCCTTGCGGTTCATGTGCAGGAAATACACCATGTGCACGATGATCTGCACGGCACCGAAGCCCATCACGACCATGGCCGCGACATCGGGGTTTTCGATGGCCCCGCTCATCACCAGCCCGAAGGGGATGGCGGTGAGAATCACCGACAGGATGAAGCCGGTGTTGTACTCCTTGCGGGTGACGTGCGGAAATTCTTCGTGATGGCCATGGTCGCCGTGGCCGTGATGGCCTGCCGGAGCATGGCCCGTGTTGTGCGAGTGTGCGCTCATGACAGGGATCCCACCAGGTAGACAAAGGAGAAGACAGCCACCCAGACCACGTCCAGGAAGTGCCAGAACATCGACAGGCACATGACGCGGCGCCGGTTGGCGGTGGTCAGGCCGTGCTTGCCCAGCTGGACCATCAGCGTCACCAGCCAGACCAGGCCGAAGGTGACGTGCAGCCCGTGGGTGCCCACCAGGCCGAAGAACGACGACAGGAAGGCGCTGCGCTGCGGGCTGGCGCCATGCTCGATCATGTGGTGGAACTCGTAGATCTCGATGCACAGGAAGCCCAGACCGAACAGCGCGGTCAGGCCCAGCCAGCGCAGCGTGCCGCCCAGCTTCTCTTCCTGCATGGAAATCACGGCGTAGCCGTAGGTGATGGACGAGAACAGCAGCATGGCGGTGTTGAGCGCAACCAGCTTCAGGTCGAAGATATCGCGCCCGGACACGCCGGCGGCATAGTTCCTGCCCAGCACCCCGTAGGTGGCGAAAAGACAGGCGAAGATGAGCAGGTCGCTCATCAGGTAGATCCAGAAGCCCAGCATCGTCCCGTTCTCGGGATGATGCTCTTCCGTCAGGTAGTACTGGCGGGCACCGGCCTCGGCCGGGCCCTTTTGGGTCAGGGTTGCACTCATGCTTGGTTTTGCCAGGTCCGTGTCATGTGTTGGGGATGATCAGGCATTGGCAGCCAGGATGCGGGTCCGGGCGGCTTCGGTCCGTTCGACCTGGGCAGCCGGAATGTAGAAGTCCCGCTTGTAGTTGAAGGTGTGGATGATGATGGCCGCCAGCATCGCCACGAAGGACACGCCGGCAAACAGCCACATGTGCCAGATCAGGCAGAAGCCCAGTGCACCGGAAAGCGCCGCGATGGTGAAGCCGGCCGCGGTGTTCTTCGGCATGTGGATGGGGATGAAACCACCCGTGGGCCGCTTGTAGCCGTGCTCCTTCATGTCCCACCAGGCGTCGATGTCATGCACCACCGGGGTGAACGCGAAGTTGTAGTCCGGCGGGGGCGACGAGGTGGACCATTCCAGCGTGCGGCCATCCCACGGATCGCCGGTTTCGTCACGCAGCTTGTCGCGGTGGATGAAGCTGAAGACGAGCTGGGCGATGAACGACAGGATGCCGATCAGGATGATGCCCACGCCGATGGCGGCGATGATGAAGTAGATCTGCAGCGACGGATCGTCGAAGTGGCTGACGCGACGGGTCAGACCGGCCAGGCCCACGATGTAGATCGGGGTGAAGGCCAGCCAGAAGCCGAAGAACCAGCACCAGAACGACAGCTTGCCCCAGAACGGGATCAGGCGGTAGCCGAAGGCTTTCGGGAACCAGTAGGCGATGCCGGCCAGCATGGCATAGACCACGCCACCCAGAATCACGTTGTGGAAGTGGGCGATGAGAAAGAGGCTGTTGTGCAGCACGAAGTCGGCTGCCGGCACGGCCAGCAGCACGCCGGTCATGCCACCGACGACGAACACCACCATGAAGCCCACCACCCACATCATCGGCACTTCGAAGCGGATGCGGCCGCGGTACATGGTGAACAGCCAGTTGAAGATCTTGGCTCCCGTCGGGATGGAGATGATCATCGTCGAGATGCCGAAGAAGGTGTTGACGCTGGCGCCCGAGCCCATCGTGAAGAAGTGGTGCAGCCACACCAGGTACGACAGGATCATGATGCAGCTGGTGGCATACACCATGGAGGTGTAGCCGAACAGGCGCTTGCGGCAGAAGGTGGCCGTGACTTCGGAATAGATGCCGAAGGAGGGCAGCACCAGCACATAGACCTCGGGGTGACCCCAGATCCAGATCAGGTTCACGTACATCATGGCGTTGCCGCCCAGATCGTTCGTGAAGAAGTGCGTGCCCAGATAGCGGTCGAGCGACAGCATGAACAGCGAGGCCGTCAGCGCCGGGAAGATGACCGTGATCAGGATGTTGGCGCAGAGGGCCGTCCAGGTGAACACCGGCATTTTCATGAGGTTCATGCCGGGGCAGCGCATCTTGAGGATGGTGACGATCAGGTTCACCGCAGAGAGCGTGGTTCCGACCCCGGCTATCTGCAATGCCCATATGTAATAGTCCATCCCCACGTCGGGACTGTATTCGATGCCCGACAGCGGCGGATAGGCCAGCCAGCCGGCCTTGGCGAACTCGCCGATGAACAGCGACAGCATCACCAGCACGGCGCCGAAGGCGGTCATCCAGAAGCTGAAGTTGTTCAGGAACGGGAAGGCCACGTCGCGCGCACCGATCTGCAGCGGCACGATGTAGTTCATGAAGCCCGTGACCAGCGGCATGGCCACGAAGAAGATCATGATCACGCCGTGGGCGGTGAAGATCTGGTCGTAGTGGTGCGGCGGCAGGTAGCCCAGGTTGTCACCGAAGGCCATGGCCTGCTGCAGACGCATCATCAGCGCATCGGCAAAACCGCGCAGCAGCATGATGATGCCCAGCACGATGTACATGATGCCGATCTTCTTGTGGTCGACCGAGGTGACCCAGTTGCGCCAGAACGGGCCCCACATTTTGAAATAGGTCATCCCGCCCACGACGGCCAGGCCACCGACGGCCACGGCTAGGAACGTGAAGATCAGGATGGGTTCGTGAAGCGGGATGGCCTCCCAGGACAGGCGTCCCAGGAGCAGTTTGGAGGGGTCGGATTGATCGAACATCGGGTTTCTGGCAAGGGTTGCCCAGGCGCCGGCGACGCCGGGTATCAGTTATGAAAACAGGCGCTGCCGGCACGGGGCCGGCAGCCGGATCAGGATGTAGCGGTTACTGGACGCTGGTCGGCACGGACAGCGGGATGGGGCTGCTGGCCTGCAGGTCGGTGGTACGGACGGCCGGGGCGCACAGGGCCTCGGACACGTAGGAGCGGAAGACCTGGATCTCGCCGCGGTGAGCCGGCTCGTTGATGGCCTCGGTGACCACGCCGTCCACGCCCAGACGTCCCAGACCGCCCTGGGCATCGATGGCCATGATCATGTCGGAGCACATCCGGTCGGCCTCGACGCAGCGCAGGCGCACCCGTTCGTACAGGCCAGGATCGACACTGGCGTACTCACGCACCTTCTCGTTGGCGCTGGGTTTGGCCAGCTGCAGGTAGTCGGCGCGGGTGAGCTGGGCGCCGCCACTGCTGCGCACCTTCTCGACCCAGGCGTCGTAATCCTTCTGCTCCAGGCCCTTGAAGTTGAACTTCATGCCCGAAAAGCCCGCACCGGAGTAGTTGCCCGACAGGCCCATGTAGTCACCCGGCTTGTTGATGACCGCATTGAGCTGGCTTTCCATGCCCGGCATCACGTAGATCATGCCGGCCAGGGCAGGAATGTAGAAGGTGTTCATCACCGAGGTGGCCGTCATCTTGAAGCGGATGGGACGGTCGACCGGCGCGGCCATCTCGTTGACCAGGGCGATGCCTTCCTTCGGATAGATGAAGAGCCACTTCCAGTCCATGGCCACCACCTGCACTTCCAGCGGCTCGACACCGGCGGCCACCGGGCGGTTCTCGTCGATTTTCTCGAGCGGACGGAAGGGATCGAGCGAGTGCGAGGTGACGTACGTGATGTAGGCCAGGATAAGGATGATGATGATGGGGATGGACCACAGCACCACTTCCAGCTTGTTGGAGTGGGTGAAGGTGGGATCGTAGGTGGCATTGACGTTCTTCTCGCGGTAGCGCCAGGCAAAGAAGAGCGTCAGGAAGATGACCGGGATGATGACGATCAGCATCAGATAGGTGGCCAGCAGGACCAGGTCCTTCTCCTGCTCGGCAATGTAGCCGGAGGGCCGGAGCACGGTCAGCTGGTTGCAGCCTGCCATCAGCGCGGCAGAGGCCAGCAGGATCAGGGAACGTAGGCGGGAAGCGGTTTTCATGCCGGAAATAGGTCTCAAGCGCCCCTGGGGCGATCTGAACGGTAGATGCAACATGCCGGAAGCCGGCACGGGCAGGATGAAGGAATCTGGCAGATGGCCCCGGAGCCATCCGGTACGGCACGGAGCCGGCGCCCAGCGAAGCACCGGCACGGACAGGTGTCTCCCGCAGGCCGGTCCTGCCTACGGCCACCGTGCTGAACCGGGGCACCACAGCCCCGGCCGCACCCCGGCAACGGGCCGTTGCGGGATAAACCAGACCCTTCCTGTACTCCGGATGGCGCGTGTCAGGGACTCATTCGGGGCCTGCGGGGGGACGAATGGATGGATCCATGACACGCTCTACCCGGAACCATTGAATAATGATATGCGATTCTTGAGGTATCGCTCAAACCGCCTGCCACCGGATGCGGCAAACCCGGCGTCCGGCCGACAGTCGCAAACACTGTTTTGCAATTGGGAATGATAAGCACCCGCCTCGGGGGCGATACCCTCACGTTTCAGGCACGATATTCATAATAATACCTGCTGGCTTTCCACGACGCCCCCTGCCCCATGATCATCCAGTGCACCACCTACCAGGACGGCAAGCGCCTGGCCGACATCGATGTCTCGGCCCTGCCGAACGCCCTGCGTAATCCCGACCTTTTTACCTGGGTAGCCCTGAAGGACCCGGAGCCCGCCGAGGTCCTGATGATGCAGGAGATCTTCGACCTGCCCGAGCTGGCCGTGGAAGACACGCTGCATGGCGGCCAGCGCCCAAAAGCGGAGGAGTATCACGGGCTGCTGTTCATCTCGCTGAAGGTGGTCGAGCAGGACGGGGGCGAGATCCATTACGGGGATCTGTATGTCTTCATGAACCAGCACTTTCTGCTGTCGGTCCGCAATGGCGTCAGGCGCGGCTTTGCCGATGTACGCACCCGGGCCGAGCGCGAACCGGAGCTGATGAAGCAGGGTGCCGCCTTCGTGCTGTACGCTCTGGCCGATGCGGTGGTGGACCGCTTCATGCCGGTGGCCGACGGACTGGAAGACCAGCTGGAGGCCATCGAAACCGAGATTTTCCACAAGCAGCCCACCCGGGAGATGATGCTGCGCCTGCATTCGATGAAGCAGGACGTGACAGAGCTGCGGCATGCACTGCCGACCGTGCCGACGGTGCGGGACGAGGTATTCGTGCGGCAGTATGCGCGCCACCAGTCGCACCGCGGCGACGGGCTGCAGGACTACTTCCGCGATGTGCACGACCACCTGCAGCGGATCGGCCAGTCGCTGGACAACGTGCGCGACGGTATCCTGATGGCCATGCAGGTGAACATGTCGCTGATCGGCCTCGAACAGAGCGAGGTGAGCAAGAAACTGGCGGCCTGGGCCGCCATCTTCGCCATGATGACCACCCTGGCCGGCATCTGGGGCATGAACTTCGAGAACATGCCGGAGCTGAAGTGGCCGCTGGGCTACCCGATGGCCCTGCTGCTGATGGCCGCCATCGGGCTGATCCTGTACCGCCGCTTCCGCAAGGTCGGGTGGCTGTAGTCCTCCTGCGCCCGACAGCTTCCTGCATCCGACAGCCCCTGCGCCCGACAGGGGATCACGGTTCCGTTGCAGGTGGCAGAGCCCCACCGGGCACCCCGCAAAAAAGCGCGGCCTCCATGAAAAAGCGCGGCTCCCATGACAGGATTGCCGCGCTTTTTCCAGGGACCCTCTGCAAAAGTCTGCGAGCGCTTCGAACCCAGGATCGGGATGAGCCAGAAGGCGCCATTTGTCGGCAATAGCAGCGCTATTGGCGACAAATGGCAACGCACTGGATCGCCCGGGCATGGGAATCAAAGTGCCGCAGGACTTTTGCAGAGGGTTCCCAGGCCGGAGACAGATGGCGAATCAGAACGCCGGCACGATGGCGCCCTTGTACTTCTCTTCGATGAATTTCTTCACGTCGTCGGAGCGCAGCGCCTTCATCAGCTTGGCGATGGCCGGCGACTTCGCGTTGTCGGGGCGGGCCGTGACGATGTTGGCATAGGGCGAATCGGCGCCCTCCAGCACCAGCGCATCCTTGTTGGGCTGCAGACCGGCGGCCAGCGCATAGTTGGTGTTGATCAGCGCCAGATCGGCATCATCCAGCGCACGCGGCAGGAAGGCGGCATCCAGTTCACGGAAGCGCAGCTTCTTCGGGTTCTCGGCCAGGTCACGCGAGGTGGACAGGATGTTGTCCGGGTTCTTCAGCTTGATCAGACCGGCCTTCTGCAGCAGCAGCAGGGCACGGCCCCCGTTGGACGGGTCGTTGGGCAGCACCACGGTAGCGCCGTTCTTCACATCGGCCAGGCTCTTGACCTTGCGCGAGTACAGGCCGAAGGGCTCGACGTGCACGGCCGCATCCGGCACCAGCACGATGTCGGTGTGGTGTTCCTTGTTGAAGCTGTCCAGATACGGCTTGTGCAGGAAGAAGTTGGCGTCCACGGCCTTGTCGACGGTGGCCTGGATGGGCTGCACGTAGTCGTTGAACACGCGCACCTTCAGGTCGATGCCTTCGGCCTTCAGTTTGGGCTTGACGAAGTCGAGCAGCTCGGCGTGCGGCACGGGCGTGGCGGCCACGGACAGGGTTTCGGCATGAACCCCGGCAGCGGCCAGGGAGAGAACGGCAACGGCCGTCAGACGACGGGCAAGTTTCTTGATCATGAGAGGTGTTCCGAAAGGAGACCGGAAGAAAACCGGACACAGGGACACCGGCACGGCAGCGATCCTGCCTGGCCGCCCGGCGCAGCAACGGCCGACATACTGGCACCGTTCGTCCCCTTTATGCAAGCCCGTCATAAGGGCAATGTCTTGCCATACGACACAGTTTACCTACGATCATGCAGATATCACATATGATTCAGATCAATCAGCCCGGAATACAACCCTTCTTCCCTGATCGAAATGGACAAGATTCAGGCAATGTCGACCTTCGTGGCCGTGGTCGAGGCCGGCAGCTTCGTCAGGGCCATGTCGGCCCTGGGCATCTCCAAGGCCGCCGTCTCGCGCCACGTGGCCGAGCTGGAACAGCATCTGGAAACCCGGTTGCTGCAACGCACCACGCGGCGGCTGTCGCTCACCACCGAGGGCCAGCGCTATTTCGAACGCTGCAAGGAAGTGCTGGCGGCCATTCACGAGGCCGAATCGGAAATCCGCTCACGCAGCGGCGAGGCCTACGGACGGCTGCGGGTGTGCGTGCCCTACACCTTCGGCAACCTGCATCTGGCGCCGCTCTGGGGGCGCTTTCTGGCCGAGAACCCGCAGGTACAGCTGGACGTGGTGCTGTCGGACCGGATGGTGGACCTGGTCGAGGAAGGCTACGACATGGCCGTACGGGTAGGCATCCTGAACGATTCGGCCCTGATCAGCCGGCGACTGGCCAGCACGCGGCTGGTAATGTGCGCCTCGCCCGAATACCTGCGACTGCACGGCACACCCCGCACACTGCAGGACCTCGCCCACCACGAGACCATCCTGTACAGCTACACCTACCCCACCCGTACCGGCGAATGGAGCTTCGACGGCCCGGATGGCCGCGAGACCGTGCGCATCAATACCCGGCTCTTTGCCAACAACGGCGACACCTGCCAGCAGGCCGCCCTGGATGGCCAGGGCATTGCCCTGCAGCCGGACTTCATGGTGCACCAGGAACTGCGCGATGGCCGGCTGGTGCAGATCCTGTCGCAGTACCAGACCGGCGAGCGCAACATCTATGTGCTCTACCCCACCCGCAAGCTGCTGCCGGTGAAGGTCCGCCGGCTGGTGGACTTCCTCGTCCAGGGCCTGGCAAACCCGGTCTGGTATGGTTGGGAGGAGGAGGTCAATGCCCGCCCAGCCACGCAAAGCGCAGCACGAACAGACCTGCGATGATCCAGGTCAGCGGGTGCACTTCGCGCCACTTGCCGGTCAGCGTCTTGAGCGCCACATACGAAATGAAGCCAAAGGCCAGACCGTTGGCAATCGAGTAGGTGAACGGCATGGCCAGCGTGGTGATCACGGCCGGCACCGCCTCGATAGTGTCCTTCCAGTCGATGTCGACCAGATCGCGCACCATCAGGCAGGCCACGAACATCAGTGCCGGCGCCGTCGCATAGGGCGGCACCACCGAAGCCAGCGGCGAGAAGAAGAGCGCCAGCAGGAACAGCGCGGCCACCGTCAGCGCCGTCAGGCCGGTGCGGCCACCGGCCTGCACACCGGCCGCGCTTTCCACATAGGCCGTGGCGCTGGACGTGCCCAGAATCGAGCCCGCCATGATGGCGGTGCTGTCGGCCATCAGTGCACGGCGCATGCGCTGGTTCTGCTCGGGCGTGCCCGCTCCCACGAACAGGCCGGCCCGGCGGGCCACGCCCATCAGCGTGCCGGTGGCGTCGAACAGCTCGACCAGGAACATCACCAGCACCACGTTGACCAGGCCGCCAGCCAACGCCCCCTTGATGTCCAGCGCAAGGAACGTGGGCGCAATCGACTGCGGCGTGGAGATGACGCCGTTGAGCTTGTTGTCACCCACGAACAGCGACAGCACCGTCACCATCAGGATGCCGATCAGCACCGAGCCGGTCACACGCTTGTAATCCAGCGCCACGATCAGGAAAAAGCCCAGCCACGACAGGATGACCGGCACCGAATGCATGTCGCCCAGCGTCAGCAGTGTCTTGGGATGATCGACGACGATGCCGGCATTGCTGAGCCCGATGATGGCCAGAAAGAGGCCGATACCGGCCGTGACCCCGGCCCGCAGGCCCTGCGGGATGCCCGTGATGAGCAGTGAACGCAACCCCAGCGCCGTGGTCAGCAGGAACAGGCAGGCCGACAGGAAGACCGCCCCCAGCGCCGCCTGCCAGCTGTAGCCCAGCGTACCCACCACCGTGAAGGCAAAGTAGGCGTTCAGGCCCATGCCCGGCGCCACGGCAATCGGGTAATTGGCATAGAGGGCCATGACGGTTGTACCCAACGCGCCCACCAGGCAGGTGGCCACGAACACCGCCTCCTTCGGCATGCCGGTGCTGCCCAGGATCATCGGATTGACGAACAGGATGTAGGCCATGGTCAGGAAGGTGGTCAGACCGGCCAGAACCTCGGTACGCACCGAGGTCCCGTGCTCCTGCAACTGGAAGGTTCTTTCGAGCAGACTGGACATGGAAGAAGACGCCCTCACCGGAGCGGGGCGCAGCAGAGGAGGGAGAGGACGGTCACGAACGGCCGTCGTCGGGCGACAGACGGTCACACGCCGCAACAAGGCGCAAAGATAACGGAAAACGGCACCCATGTGGTGCCGTTTTCAATGCAACAGGGTCCGGTTGCAGGCTCAGTGCTTGGGCAGGGCCACCAGCGGCTCTTCGCGAACCGTGGTTTCACGGCCATTCTGGATGGTTTCGACGCGCTTGAGCGCATCGTCCACCTTCGCCTTGCCGGAGAGCAGCGTGTAGGTAATCATGAATTCACGGCTCTCTTTCGGCCCGATGGTTGGCACCAGCTTTAGGTCACGCTGGTAGCGGCGGTTGTACGAGAAGCTCGTACCCGGCTCCAGACCCGTCACATAGCCCTGCCCTTCGGTATCGGTGTTCTTCCACAGCGAGAAGGCCGGCAGCTGGTTGATGTTGAAGGCCAGGCTCACACCCAGTTCACCCTTGGCGTTGTGCAGCACCGCCAGCGTGTTGCCATCGTCATCCCCATACGGGAAGACGTTGTAGACGGTCTCGTCATAGTCCTTCGTTGGAGCACGATAGGTCTGCCAGGTGGGCAGGTCGGCCTTGGCATAGTCGTTGAACGGCGAGACCTCACGCACCGGGGCGGCAAACTTCGCATCCTTTTCCAGCAGCGGCGTACCGAAGTTGCTGTGATAGAGCGCCTGGTATTCCTTCGCGTAGTCGCCCTGGTTGGTCAGTTTGTCGTGCACCGTGAACTCGGTGGCGCCCGGCACCGTGTTCAGCTCGGTGTCGATCACGAAGTCCACCTTCTTGAAAGCCTGCTGCTTCAGCTCGCCCTTCAGACGGATGGTGTAGGGCGGCTTCTCGTCCACCGACAGCACCACCTTCGTGGCCGGCGTGTTGGCGGCCAGACCGTGCAGCGTCAGCAGCGTGCCATCGGTGTCCTCACCCGGGTGGCCCACCCACTCATAGCCGCAGCGGGTCACCAGCTCGTTGAAGCCTTCCAGCCAGCCCAGCCCGTTGCGGCCGTTCAGCTCGATGAAGGCCGGGTTCACCACCTGCTTCACCGGCGAATCCCAGCCCAGCCGCACATCGCCGGCCACCGCATGCAGCACGTTCATGCCCCGGGTGGGCACCACGGTGATCTTCATCGCGCCGGTATCAATCTCCACCAGCGTCACCCCTTCCTGACGGCCACCATGCAGACGCTTCGTGGTCACCGAGAACGGCTTGGCCGCCTTGATCCCCAGCTTCGCACTGGTGATGTGCTGGGCGGCCATCGGCTTGTCCGTATCCAGCAGCGTGGTTTCCCAGGCCATGGCCGAACCGGCCGACAGCATGGCGATGATCCCGACGGAAATGGCAGAACGTTTCATGAGGCACTCCTCGAAAAGAGAACAGTTAGGGGCCCCCGACCAGCCTGGGCAGCATGGTGCATGGGTGCCCCGGGGTCCATCGCGCATGAACGCGCCGAACACCGACAGAATGTCACTTTATCTTAAATGCCAATATCACCGACTCGATAAGGCCCCTGTTCTGTCTCGGGTATTTCCGCCGCTACCAAATCACCGGGCATCAACGACCGGGCATCAACGACCGGGCATCAACGACCGGGCATCAACGACCGGGCATCAACGACCGGACATCAACGACCGGACATCAGCGGGCCGGACACCAGCAGCCGGGTACGACGGGATGGCGCCTTCCGGGGCGTGCTGTCAGACCTCTTCCGCTTCATCCGGCGCCAGCCACTGCACCCGGCCATGCCCGGCATCATCCAGCCAGTGGCGAAAAGCCTCTGCCTCCGGGTCGGGCAGCTGCAGCCAGGCCGTCACGTCGGCCCCATGGGCCACCTCCTGCAGCACGCCGCCCCGGGCCGCCAGCTCGCGGCGCAGACTGCCCTCCAGCTCATAGCCGATCCGGCAGCCCAGCACCACCTGCCGGATGATCGGCACCCGCTCGGCCTGCTGCAGCGCCGTGGCCACGGTGTCCGTGTAGGCCCGCACCAGCCCGCCCGCCCCCAGCTTGATGCCCCCAAAGTAGCGCACCACCGTGGCCAGCACGCCTTCGAGCTGCTGGTGACGCAGCACATCCAGCATCGGCCGGCCGGCCGTACCACTGGGCTCGCCATCGTCCACCGCCGCCGACTGTCCGCCGGCCAGCAGCGCCCAGCATACGTGCACCGCCCCCGGATGCAGATCCTTCAGTCGTGCCACCTCGGCATAGGCCTCCGTGCGGCCACTCACCGGCATCACCCGCCCCAGAAAGCGGCTTTTCTTTATGACCAGCTCCGACTCCACCGGCCCGGCCAGCGTCGCCCATTCCGTACTCATCGTTCCTGTTCCAGGTTCTGCATCGTGCCCCCGATCAGCCAGCCATCAGACAGCCTTTTCCACCGTCCACCAGTCTTTCTGTCACAAAATCAAACACTTGGCAACCAGCAAAAGGATTTAGCAAAAAAACGGCCATGCTTTGCCGTCCACAACCGGCCGTGTCACGCTACGATTATCCCGTTTCTCAATCCGAACCGGACAAATCCATGCGTCTTCTCCCTGCGACCGCCTCCGCTGCCCTGCTGCTGACGGGCCTTCTCGCCGGCTGCGCCTCCACCGGCGTCGTCGATTCTGCCGATCCGCACGCCCCCATGCACGACGGGCGCCGGCCCGTGGACGGCGAATCCATGGCCCGCTCGCAGATGGATGCCGACCCCGGCAAGGCCGAAACCGTACGGCGCGACGACGGCAAACCCGACTGGGCCGCCGTCTACGAAAGCCCGCAGGGCACCCGGTACCGCGAGCAGCAGCTGATCTATGTGGACCGCAACAGCCTGAAAGAGCACAAACTCGACAACAAATACACCTATTTCACCGCCATCACCCGCGAAGTTCGCCCATCCAGCAGCGGTGCCCGCATCCAGGAACTGGCCGTGCTATGTGAAGGTGCCCCCATCGCCCCGGCCACCTCACTGCGCGGCGAAGGCGTGGAGAACAGCGACGGCAGCTACCGCGTCAAACGCGCCAAGGACAACCTGACCTCGCTGAACCAGTTCTCCACCCAGCGCATCCCCATCGATGCCAAGGTGCCCAGCACCTTCGTCGTGCGCGCCATCTGCATGCTGGGTACCGATCCGCACCGCTGACGGCGGCACACCCTGCGCCACCGGACACACCTGCCCGGAAGAGATGTACATCCAGTCGACGCACACGCGGCCGGCCCGCAACCACCGGTGAAGCCGGCACGCACCAGCCGGTCGTAAACGACTGGCCAAGCCCCCTCAACCGAACAGCCCCTGACCATCGCGGCATCTGGGGCTGTTCCCTTTGGGGGGCATCTCCCTGACAGGCACACCCGGCCCGGGAATTGATATTGCGCGCACGGATCAACCTTTGGTGGGTATCTCCCTGACAGGCCCACCAGGCAGCGCACCACCTCCCTGACAGGGCACATCCCGGCAATACCGCCAGCCCATCAGGGAAAACCCCAGCCCGCCCCCCTGCATCCCCGCCGCTCGACGGCTGATATCGTGAACATGAACACAGTTTGATCTGGGGCGTACTCCCGCATGAAAGGCGCCCTCTATACTTGGGTCAGCAGAATCAGAATTCATAACTGACTCCCGCCCAGCGCAAACGGAGACATCATGCAAAAAACGGCCGAGGAAGCCCCGCTCAACAACCCGTCGCTGTTCCCCCAGGGGACGCACAAGTCCCTGATCACCATGGCCATCGGCGCACTGGTCTCGTGGGCCACCTACCACGCCCTGCCCTACGAGCCCAGCGCCAACATGGGCCTGGCCATTCTGGTGTTCATCGCCATCCTGTGGTTCACCGAGGCGCTGCACATCACCGTCACCGCCATCATCGTGCCCGTCCTGGCCGCCGTCAGCGGTATCAAGGGCATGGACACCAAGGCCGCCCTGGCCGGCTTTGCCGACCCCATTATCTACATCTTCTTCGGCGGCTTTGCGCTGGCCACGGCCCTGCACGTGCAGAAGCTCGATCGCAAGATCGCCCTGTGGCTGATCTCGCTGTCGCGCGGCAGCCTGCTCATCGCAGTCATGGCGCTGTTCTGTGTCACCTCGTTCCTGTCCATGTGGATCAGCAACACCGCCACCACCGCGATGATGCTGCCGCTGGCCATGGGCATGATGGCCCACCTCGACCGCGAGAAAGACCGCAAGACCTTCGTCTTCGTACTGCTGGGCATTGCCTACGCCTCCAGCGTCGGCGGCCTGGGCTCGCTGGTGGGCTCGCCCCCGAACGCCATTGCCGCCAAGGCGCTGGACCTGGACTTTGCCGGCTGGATGAAATATGGCCTGCCCATGATGCTGGCACTCACCCCGCTCGTGCTGTTTTCCATGTACGTGGTGCTGCGTCCGAACCTGAAGATGAAGATCGACGTGAGCGGTGATCCCATCCCCTGGAACCTGCCGCGCGTGCTGACCATGCTGGTGTTCATCATCACCGCCATTGCATGGATCATGGGCACCCAGATCAAGGCCACCTTCGGCATCGCCGCCCCGGACACCGTGGTGGCGCTGGCAGCCGCCGTGACCGTCGTGGCCATGGGCCTCGTCACCTGGAAGGACGTGGCCGCCAACACCGACTGGGGCGTGCTGCTGCTGTTCGGCGGCGGCATCACCCTCAGCAGCCTGCTCGACAAGTCCGGCGCCTCGCTGGCGCTGGGTCAGGCACTGGCCTCCAGCTTCACCACCACCGATCCGTTCTTCGTCATTCTGGCGGTGACCACCTTCATCATCATCCTCACCGAGTTCACCAGCAACACCGCCTCGGCCGCGCTGCTGGTGCCGGTGTTCGCCAGCATCGCCACCCAGCTCAACCTGCCGAAGGAAGCGCTGGTGCTGGTCATCGGCATCGGTGCCTCCTGCGCCTTCATGCTGCCGGTGGCCACCCCGCCGAACGCCATCGTGTTCGGTACCGGCCTGATCAGACAGCGCGAGATGATGGCCGTGGGCATGGTGCTCAACGTGCTGTGCATCATCCTGCTGACGCTGTGGGCGTATTTCTTCCTGAGGTGAAGCAGCCCCCGATGTAAAGCGGCCTCGATGTGAGGCGACCTGTCCGGAGGGCGGACGATACGCCCTCCGGTATCTGAACGAATCGGCTTCTGCCGGCCAGGCACTGTCAAAAATAGTGGGTTATGCGACCCTTTTATTTCGACTATTATTGAAATATGGAAACATCGAATGCCGTTGCCGCACTGGCAGCACTTGCACAGGAATCACGTCTCTCCGTTTTTCGTCTGCTGGTGCGTGCAGGGCCGGCGGGTCTGGCTGCCGGAAGGATCAGCACTGAATTGGGTATCCCGCCATCGTCGCTGTCCTTTCATCTCAAGGAGCTGCTGCATGCCAACATGGTCCTGTCCCGGCAGGAGGGGCGCTTTGTCATCTATGTGGCCAACTATCAGACCGCTTCGAACCTGATCGGCTTTCTCTCGGAAAACTGCTGCGTCGGCAGCCCCTGCGACTGCGGGTCGTTGTCGTCATGCTCACCCAAATCAGGGCGTGAGCGATGAAGCCAAAGTCTGCGGGAGCGGATCCAGACCCAGTCACTTGTATTGCATGCCCTCATGATGGAGATTGGCAATGATTGTTCCTCACATCGAAATTCCTGTTTCTTCATTGAAAGACGGCCTGAGTTTCTATCAGGCACTGCTGGGAATCCGGCCACAGGTCCTGGCGGACGGGCATGCAGTGTTTCGGGCATCAAATCCACCAATGTCCTTGCGACTCGTGGAGCAACATGGAAAGCAGGAAAAACCACCGGGAAACCATGGACACTTCGGTGTCCAGATGAAATCATCCGCCGCGCTGACAGACTACCAGCGCCGGTTCGCCGAAATTGGCGTGCGCCTGAAGGTCACCCAGAACGATGTGGAGTGCTGTGGCTCCGTTCAGAACAAGATCTGGGTAGAGGATCAGGACAGAAATGGCTGGGAGCTTTTTGTTGTGATCGAGCAGGATGTCGGAGGAGGCTGCGGCGACGATGTCGAGAGCTGCGTCAACTGCCCGTGCAACTTCGCCTGACATGCGCGGGAGGAAGTCTCTGGCGCATGTGAAAGCATGAACGAAATGTCCATTATCAGGGAGGAGTCATGAACATGGATAAATCGTCATTTTCCGCAAGCAAGGGATGGAACAAGCGTCCTCACATCAACATCAACGTCAACGACATCGAGGCATCCACTGCCTTCTACTCAAACCTTTTCGGCATGCCACCTTCGAAAAGACGCGTCGATTATGCCAAGTTCGAATCCAGTGATCCGCCCATGAATGTGGCATTGCTTGAGTTCCCGAGCCCGAAGAAACGGGACGGCCACTTCGGCATACAGGTCAAATCCAGCGCTACGGTTGAAGAGGTTGGTGAGCGCCTGAAGAAGGCCGGCGTAAAAATCAAGCAGAAAGAAGAGGAGGTGGCCTGTTGCTACTCGGTGCAGACGAAGGTCTGGACGGTGGATCCGGATGGATATCACTGGGAGATTTTTGTGTCAACGGGAAACGCCCCAAATGCCGCGTGCACGTCGGACTGCGACTGTATCTGCTATGACCCGAAGACGGGTGGGTGTACATGGTCATGATGCACAGTCCGCTTTCTGCGTGACCGGGACAAACACACACCAGCAGGCGTGTACTACGGCGCCCCGTGTATAGAAGGCAATATTACCAAAATGACTTGCCAGCAACTATTGTGATTATAAGGGAGTGTAATATGGAAGGGACTGTCAAAAACGATAAGACGCAGACTGGGGATGCACCCGTCATGGACAGTGTTGTCGATTTTCCGACAGATCAGCGTCTTCACATCAGCATAAATGTGAATGATCTATGGAAATCCGCCAATTTCTATAGGCATATTTTCGATGCAGATCCGGTCAGGATGGAAAAAGGGTATGCCAAGTTTGAGGTGCACGAGCCGGCGATCAACTTCGCCATCAATGAATTTCCAAACAACGTTCTCCCAGAAGGCCACTTTGGAATCCAGCTGGATTCGCATGATGATCTGGAAAAGAACTTCAACCGACTGAGCGAGGCGGGATTCAGCATATTGACGGAAGATGGCGTTGCCTGCTGCTATGCACGACAGGACAAGTTCTGGTGCGCTGACCCTGACGGCTATCGATGGGAGTTCTTTGTTACGACCAGTCAGGAGGATGTTGATGAAGGATGTGGCCCGGACTGCATCTGTCATCAAGATATTCAACGTACCGTGATCTGACACACAGGCGGCAGTATCACGGGCTTTTGGTAACTACGCGGGGGTTGACATTCGCATGCCCCCCGCAAAACGCTGTTGGGCATCCCCTTCAGGGAGCCCCTCTGCGTGATTCCTTCCTGATTGTATGGGAGCAGGAAGCATGAAGCAGGATATTGCGGTGCTGCGGCGTGTCATGAGTTTCTTCTGGACACGAGACGGCACCCTCATGAAGCGTCGCATCATGATGGCGCTGACGGCGATGATCACGGCAAAATTGATCGTCGCGGGACTTCCTGTCACATACAAAACCATCATCGACGACTTCACGCATGGTTCAGAAGGAGGGGGAAACACCGTTGACCTGGTTTTGCTGCTGATCGCAATCTACGCGTTGGGGCGTCTTGTCAGCGTTGTTCTCATTCAGTTTCGTGATGTCGCATTTGTCAGTGTGTTGCACCAGGCGCGCCGGGCAATTGCCACGGACGTGTTTCGCCGGATCCTGGCAGTTGACTACAGCTTCTTTCTGAACAACAAGGTTGGAGAGGTTCAGCAGAAGGTTGATCGTGGTGTACGGTCGGTCAGCTCCCTGACAGACTACCTTCTGTTCAACATGCTGCCGACGATGTTCGAGATACTCGTTTCGTCGGTGGCCATTGCCATTTTTCTTTCGCCCTGGCACGCGCTTGTCATTGTGGGATCCGCAGTACTGTATGTGTTGTTCACGGTGTGGGTGACAGAATGGCGATTGTCACATCGAAAGGCCATGAACACGGCCGAAAATACGGCAAAAGGCGTCGCCGTTGACGCCATCATGAACGCAGAAATCATCAAGCTGCATTCGGCAGAGCACCATGAAGTGCAGCGGTATGCGCATGCACTGAGGCAGTATGAAGATGCCTCGGTGGTGAGCGCACGCGGGTTGGCTTTGGTCAACATGGGACAGGCGGCCATCATTGCCTTGGTTCTTCTGGTCGAGTTGCTGACAGTGGGGATGGGCGTACTTGACGGGTCAAGCACGATAGGCCAGTTCTCGATGGTCAACATCTACCTGCTGCAAGTGTTCACACCGCTGGGCATGCTGGGTTTCGTCTACCGGCAGATACGTTTTTCGCTCACTGACCTGAGCGGCATGTTCGAGATGGTGGATTCCAAGCTACCTGATGAGACAGGCGAGAAGCCACCTTCCAGTGCGCATGGCCGTCCGGCTTCAAATGTCGGCCCAGTTCTTCCCATCGTTTTTGAGAATGTTTCATTCGGTTTTGGCGAAGAAGGCAAGCAGATTCTGTCACATGTCAATCTGAGGATTGAGCCCGGCAAGGTGCTGGGAGTCGTTGGCACGACCGGGGCAGGAAAATCCACGCTCCTGAGACTGCTGTTCGGGCTCTATACACCGCAGGAAGGACAAATCCTCATCAATGGCGTGCCTCTTCCGGATATCGACGTTGCGAGCTATCGCCAGCGTCTTGCCATCGTTCCGCAGGACACGATCCTGTTTCACGACAGTTTGCGTAACAACATTGCCTATGGCCTTGATGATGCCCGGGACGATGACATCATGGCGGCAGCAAGGGCTGCGGAAATCTCTGACGAGTTGCTGTCCGGGCCTCACGATCTTGACAGAACGGTTGGCGAACGGGGAGGAAGCATCTCGGGAGGGCAGAGGCAGCGTGTGGCCCTGGCACGCGCGTTGCTGCGCAAGCCCTCCGTACTCGTACTGGACGAACCCACTTCCGCACTCGATGAGAAGACCGGGCGCCAGGTCATGGAACGCGTATATGCGTTGGCCAGGGAGCAAGGTACGGCAGTGATCATCGTGACGCACGACATGAGCAACGTTGCAGATGCGGATGAACTCGTCAGGGTTGAAGACGGAAGCGTCAGTGCCGTTCATCGTTGACTGATAAAACGCGAGGTGTCGTCATTTCATGGATGGCGGCACCCGTTTCCATAGGCAGGAGCCTTGCAGCAGGCAACCAAGGCTCTGCATTGAAGCAAATCGTTCACAAGAGGAGGAAATCATGCCATCCTTCAATAGCATCCAGTCCAGAGTCGATGACATGACAAACTATTACGGAAAATCGTTGTCTACATCGAATGACCTTAAATCCAACGTATGTACCATCGAGGAGACAACTTCACACAGAGAGGCAGATGTATACGCCAAGCTGCATCCGGAGGTCCTGTCACGTTCGTACGGCTGCGGCATTCTGGTGCCGCCTGCACTGGAGGGTGCACGTGTTCTTGATATTGGCTGCGGTTCCGGACGAGATGTTTTTTCGCTTTCGCAGCTTGTAGGTCAATCAGGGAGCGTCATCGGGATCGACGCAACACAGGAACCCATCACCTTTGCCAAAAGAATGACAGACTGGCACATGCAGGTTTTTGGTTACGACAGACCCAATGTCGAATTTTTGGTCGGAACTATGGAGGACCTGGCGACTGCGGGAATTGAGGACAATAGCGTTGACGTTGTTGTGTCAAACTGTGCCATCAATCTTTCGACGGCGAAGGAACGGGTTCTCAAGGAAATTCTGCGTGTTCTGAGACCCGGTGGTGAGCTGTATTTTTCGGATATCTTTTCAGATCGGCGGCTTGACCCATCCTTGCGAGACGACCCCGTCCTTGTCGCTGAATGTATCGGAGATGTGATGTACTCCGGAGACTTTCATTCCATGATGCGAGATCTCGGTGTCCGCGAAGTACGCGCCGTACGGAGTTACCGCAAGATTGTCCGAAACGAGGAGTTTCGCAGAAGTATTGGGCGCGCACAACTCGAATCCCGTCTTTACCGGGTTTTCAAGCTCCCCCTGGAAGACAAGTGCGAGGATTACGGTCAGGCTGCCGTCTATCTTGGCACCATGGATGGGCATGAACAGGAGTTCATGCTTGATGACGGTCACATGTTCGAAACCGGCAGGGCAAAGCTGGTGTGTGGCAATACTGCCATGATGCTCGCAGACACCCGTTATGCGAAACACTTTCGGGTCTTCGGTGACAGATCTCGCCATCTCGGGCGTTTTGAGGACTGTGCTGACCCGAATCCTGCCTCCGATGACTCTCGGGTTCCCGTGGGCAGGTCTTCCTGCTGTGGGTGACATTTATACAATGGGGGAGAATGACAAATGAACGACTGTCTCTATCGCCGCATGGCGGCAGAAGCACTGGGTAGCTGTATTCTTCTTGCCACGGTCGTTGGGTCTGGCATCATGGCTGATCGGCTGAGTACAGATCCTGCCGTTGCGCTGCTTTGTAACACGCTGCCCACGGGTGCCATTCTGTTCGTACTCATCACTGTGATGGGGCCAATATCCGGTGCGCACTTTAACCCTGCTGTCACTCTGGCATTTGGTCTGCGCCGGGAGATTGCGGTAAAGCCAGCCACACTGTACGTACTCATGCAGCTGGGGGGCGCCATACTCGGAACATGGCTTGCCCATGCCATGTTCGACATGCCGTTGTCGCAGCTTTCAGACAAGGTCCGGGCCAGGCCGTCACAGTGGATTTCAGAGGTCGTCGCAACTTTTGGGCTCGTTTTTACGATTCTTGCCGGGCTGCGTGTCAAGGCCGATGCGGTTCCGATGCTGGTGGGCGGCTATATATCCGCTGCCTACTGGTTTACAGCATCCACTTCTTTCGCCAACCCTGCTGTTGTACTTGCCCGGGCATTTACCGATACCTTCTCTGGAATACGGTTGCGTGATGTGCCCGCCTTCATGGTCGCAGATTTTGGGGGTGCCCTGCTGGCCTTGTGGCTCGCCTGCTGGCTTTTTCATGACATCGACGGGCACCAGCATGAACCGGCCTGACAGATGCTCCTGGTTTGCGTTCATGACCTTTTCTGCAGCGAGGCCGTGAAAGGATGCGCCCGTCGAAGGGGCTGATCACTGGCGCGACACCGTGTGCCAGATGAATGGATACGGTTCTACAGCCCGCAGTCCCCACGTCGGGCACTTCACATGAAGACCACCGCCAAAGTTTACGCTTTGGTGGCCTGAACCGTGAAGGTTCCGCTGAGTCATTACAGGCATTGCATGCCCACGCATGGCACCCTGTCAGTATACGGCTGGAGCCAGCGCAAGGATGAATGAGTCCATGACACACTCACGCCGCCCACAACAACATGCCGCACACAGCCAGCCCCGACACCACCACCAGCCCAACAGCCAGCACACTCACCTGCACCCATCGCAGCTCCGGCACCGCCCCCGGCGGCGCCAGCTGCACCGCCAGCTCCACCTTGCTTGGCGAAGCCATCAGCAAAAAGGCAGCCGCCACATTGTGGATGGACATAAAGGCCAGCACATCCACACCCAGCGCCCGGGCGATCTCCGCCTGGGTGGTGGCCAGCATGGCATTGGCCCCCGAGGTCGAACCCGTGATGAAACCGCTGACGGCCCCCACGAATGGGCCGATGCCGAGATAGATGCGCCCCCCTTCAGCCAGGGCATGCGCCAGCCAGGCAGCCATGCCGGAAACGGCCATCACAATCCCCACCAGAATGAACAGCCCGGTGACCGGCGCCACCCGCTGCCATGAATGCCAGGCACTGAGCCGGGGCTGGGCGTCCAGCCGGCCACCCGTGAACCAGAGGGTTGCCACGAACAGCCACAAGGCCGGCGAGGCCACATAGCGCCACGCGGGCGGCAGGCCGAGCACCCTGATGCACAGGGTGGCAGCCAGCACCCCGCCCAGCAACAGGGCATAGGTGATCAGACAGCGTCGAGCGGACGGAGAAAGCTCGCCCCGGCCACGCCCCCCGATCCCCAGATAGAGCGCGGTGACGAGCGACGCACCCAGCGCCCCCGCCGGCGCCGTGCCAAACAGCCAGTTGGACACGTAGATGACGGCCCACAGCAGAAGCCCGGATGCCGTGCCGAGCAGCCACGCCCGGATGCGTTCATGCGGCGCCGCGGCCAGCCAGGCGGCCACCACACCGGTCACCACGAAGGGCAGCACGCTGTAATGGGCCGACCCCATGCCCAGATCGTAAAAGGAGAGCCCGGCCATGTTGGCCCCGATCAGGGTACCGGGCCCCATGGACCCCCAGGGCACGGTGGAGAGCCCCAGAAGCCCGATCAGGGCAACCTTGCGGGGCGGCAGGCCCGCATGGGCGAGCAGCGGGATGCCGATGGTGATGCCGATCCCGAAGCCCGTCATCGATTCGGCAAACGGCGTGATGCCGTGCACGATCAGCAGTACCGTGCCGATGCCCGGTCCGGCACGATCACGGATCCAGCGCGCCAGATCCGCCTGTGCGCCCGAATGCTGCAGCACCTGTGACATCCACAGGCCGCCGCCGATGATCAGCAGCACCTCCAGCACGATGGGCGTCCAGCGCACCACCGCCGGCCAGATGGAAGACGACGCCACGGGGAACGCCAGCACAACCGCCAGCAGGGTCGCTGCCAGCCCCAGCCAGGCCGCACGCAGGGCACTGATGCCCGCCAGCAGCGAAACCACCACCGCAAGAATGGGCAGACCGCTGAGCAGTGTGTTCATGGTGTCTCCTGGTTATTCTGTTATCTGGCTGCTGGTCCTTCCCACCAAACCCCGCCCTTGACCGGAGCGTATCATGACAGCCGACTGCCAGCAGCCCGGACCCGGTAAAGCCAGGATTTCCTCGCAGACTATCACCCAGATGAGGCCATCCCGGAGGCTCCCTTCACGGGCAACTGGCGTGCTCCCGCAACCACTGCACCCGCTGCATCAACCGCCGGCGCCAGTCAACGGCCAGCCCTGCCGACTCGGCCAGCGCCTGCAACGCATCGACATCCGGCTCACGGCCAAGCACCCGATCCCAGAATTCCGCCACCGTACAGGCATCTGACTGCCGCTCGGCCAGCGCCAGCACATCCCCTTCGGCCACCACCCCCGGTTCCATCACCCGCGCATACCAGCCCGTCATGCGTTCGTCCTGAATGTAGCGCGACAGCGTCGGCACCCCGAAGCGGGCATTGAGCTTCCAGCATGGGCTGCGCGGCTGGCTCAGCTGCAGCACCACCGAGCCGACTGTGTACACATCGCCAATGCAGACCTCGTCATCCGGCAGCCCCTGCAGCGACAGGTTCTCGCCAAAACTGCCACAGCCAAACGCCTCATCCGGTGCCGGAAAGGTCTCGCACAACTGCGCATAATGCTCGACGGCATAGAGGTGCACCGCCTTGTCGGGGCCGCCATGAAAACGCAGATCGGCGATCTGGTCACCAGCCAGCCCCTCGATTCCCACCGCAACCGCTCCCACCTGCCGGCGCTTGCACATGCCCGTCAGGTGTCCAGTCTCGCCGATGACGGTCAGGCCGCCGGCGAAGACGCCGAGGACACTGGCGCGGCAGGATTGCGCAGCCACACCGACAGATTTCTTTGGAATCTCCTGCTTCAAGATCGCCTCCTCCCCAGCCGACCACGCCGGTGTCAGACCGTCCCTTATGGTGAATGCCTGTTATACCCGATGAACGCGCAGGTCATCAACAGGCGGCCGGCACTGCCGATGCCGTCACTTCCCTAATTGGGCCAGTGCTCGGCGCGCGCGTGCCAGACTGGGAGAGCGCTCTGCAGCCCGTTCGGGTGACCACACTGTCCTCACCCACTCCGTCAGGCGCGTGTTGTATCCCAAGCCCTGGCTTGCCTTGGCTCCCTTCTTGATCACGAGGTCAACCCTGATGGCGCGGGGAGCATATTCTGCCAACTTGAGCAGATGGCTCTTGGGATCCGGAAGCGAGTCGGGGTCGGGAGGAAGCTTTCCCTTATTGCCAATGAGACTCCGCATGCCTTCATGATCCGCCATAACCCAGGATTCTATCTCGCGAACCGCAACACGGAGCAGCAGGTTATCAGGAAGGGCACCACGTACACCGCGCCAATCATTCAAAAGAGCCAAAGGACAATGGCGATCATCGAGATCGGTAATAATCAAAACCGGCTGCCGGGCAGCCACCTGTCGCCATTTATCCATACCACTGTACAAGTACCCGGCACCGTCACGCCTCAATTTTCGCAAAGAAGCGCCGGCAAAGTGACTATCCTCGATCAGGCGGCAACCAATGGCCTCACTGAGTTCATCCTCGGTTGCCAGCACAATACCCCTCACTTCCACAATCCCAATTGCTCCACACGCCCTGGCCGCGTCATCGGAAGAATTGTTTCTGCGACAGAAAGCCCATCCACAAGCATCTGAAGCTCGTCATCCGTCAGCCCCCTGGCTCCTGACCCCTCGCTTGCGGGAACCAGAAGAATCACCCCACGTCCATCAATACCCTTGTTGTCCAGCATCGCCTCGCTATGAGTGCTGATCACAACCTGACGTTTTCGCTTTCGACCCCGCTGCAAGCGATCAATGATCACAGGAATCTGCCTGACCACCTCATTATTCAGAGAAATCTCGGGCTCCTCCATCAACAGCATGGAACTTCCTTCAAGCAATGACCACAAAATACCTATCAGGCGCAACGTGCCGTCGGAAAACTGCTCCTCCGTCTGCCACCCGGCCTTCGGCCTGTGATGCTGATACATTGCCTCAAGGTGAGGACGCCCAACCTCGTCCCTCACGAAACGCAAGTCCTTGAAATGTGGAACCGCCAAGGACAGCGCCTCGCCGATTTTCCGAAGGCGTGCATCACGCGTTTTTTCCGGAGTCCTTGCAATACGGTCCAGAAACCCCTGACCAAAAGGATCGTTTTCGAGTCGATTCCCTCCAATCTGTTCCGAAAATTTCAACAATTGGGGGACCAGATGAAGATAAGTGATATTTCCAAAAAACTCCGCCAGCTTCCTGAACCGTGCATTGGCCGCGATCTGCTCGAGCCTGGTTTGAGTCAAAAGGGCACGATCCCTGACATCGTCATCGTCGGGGCGATTGATTATCCTCTGCTCACCCTCCCAGACCTGTTCCCTCGAAACAAGAATCCGCTGAGCCCCCTTCCCCTCTGGCTTGAAACCAAGGACGTATCTCCATGACCCCCCCCCTTCATCGCCATCATCGCCATCATCGGAAAGGTGAACATCAATCAACACCTCAGTATCGTTACGTGCATGCAGGCACCTGACTTTTACGATACCACCCCTGTCATCCACCGCACTCTGCAGCCCGCCCCCCTTTGGTTTGCTGATATCGCGCAGAAACCTGAATACATCCAGCAAATTCGACTTCCCCGATGCATTCGGCCCCAACAGATAACTCACATCCTGAAATCGAGCATCAAAAGCCTTGAAATTGCGCCAATTCTTCAGAATCAAGCGGTTTATCTGCATGAAAGGACTCCTTCAGACATCATTATCTACACCGAACGGCTCGTCATCATCGCCCAACTCATCCTCATCCCCCGCCAGCGCCGCCTCCGCCTCATCCAGCGCCGTGAAGCTCACCCCCTCATCCTCGGGGCGCGACTCGGCCAGCGCCTCCACGCGAGCCACGAATTCCTGCCGGTCGATGTCGCCATCGATGTACATCTCGCGCAGCGAGCGGTATTCCGGATCGGCCAGCAGGTCCACGCCCTGACGGGCCATCTCGGCCTCGGCCTCCAGAAATTCCTCCAGCTCCTTCAGATAGCGCGCATCCATCCCGCCCTGCGGGGTTTTCAGAAACTCGTCGTGCTCCCCGTCCGCACCGTGCCCATGATGGGAAGTGTCCGGTTCAGGCGTGGTGTCGTTGCCGGACACAGCAGCCCCTTTGTCCTCGTCGTTCATTGTCCTGTCTACCTTTGGCATGGGAAAAACGATCCTGCACAGGCCCCTTCACATCAAGGCATTGTGCCAGTCAACAGGAAGGCAAGCCCCTGCTCACCCCTCTTCCACCGCCGGCGATCCCCCCACCAGCACATAGCTCACATCCCGGAACACGCCCACGCGGCCCCATTCCTCGATCTCATCGCGCAGCGACTGGTCGGTCAGCGGGTGCTGCTCGGCCCATTCGGCAGGCAGCGAAATCACCCAGCCGGCCTCCGGCCCACCCGGCAGCGCCCGGATGGTGATGGGCGTCTGCCGGCCATCGCGGCGGCGCTGCAGAATGACCGCCAGTCGCAGACACAGCACCATCTGCCACTGGGCCATGGTCGGCTCCATGGCCAGCACCTTCTTGAGCTTGCCGCTCTGGCCCAGCACCAGCATGGACAGCTCCTGCTGCTCCATGGCCGAGAACCCCGGCAGATCGGCGTTGGCCAGAATATACGCGCCGTGGCGGTGCGCGTTGTCGTGCGCGATGAACGAACCGATCTCGCGGATGCGGGCCGCCCAGATCAGGCTCTCGGCCTCGCAGGGCAGCGGCCGGCCGCCCATGTCGACCAGCCCGCCGCTGGCCGCGGCATCGGCCGCCGCCGCCAGCCCGGTGGCATCGCCAGCCCCGGCCTGCGAGGCGCCGGTGTCATCGGCGGCCGTGCCGGCCCGGATGGCGGCCACGGCGGCCTTCTCGTCCGATTTGCCGGTTTCCGACACCTCGGTGGCCAGCTGCACATTGACCTGCGTGCGCGAGCCCTTCAGCTCGGCCAGCAGTGCACAGGCCACCTCGGCCACCTGCCGGCCGTGTGAATCGTCCATCCGGTAACGTTCGACCAGATGGCTGATGGTGATCTCACGCTGGTCGGAGCCCGACTCGCGCCCCAGCAGGTCGTACAGGATGCCCTCGCGCAGGGCCGAGTCGCAGTAGCCCATGGCCTCGATGCCGAACTCGTCGAACACCGCCTGCATGGCGGCCAGTCCGCCCACGATGACCGGCTGCCGGTCGGCACGCAGCCCGGGCAGGTCGGCCAGCGCGTCCACATGCCCGGCACTCAGACAGAGCTGTTCCAGCTGTTCCAGCCCCTCGCGGGTGATGGCCGTATGGCCGAAGTTGGCATTGACCAGCGCCAGCAGCGCCTTGGCCGTGCCGGAGGTGCCCACCACATACTGCCAGCCCAGCCGCCTGAAGGCATGCACGTGCTCGGCCAGCCGCTCGCCGCAGTGCAGCCGGGCCTTGCGCAGGATGGCGCGGGAGATCTTGCCGCTGCTGAAGAACTGCTGGGTGAGCGACACGCAGCCGATCTGCAGCGATTCACGCCGTTTGGGCTGGTCGTCGATGCCGATGATGCACTCGGTGGAGCCGCCGCCGATGTCGATGACCAGCCGCAGCTGGTGATCGAGCGGCAGACCGTGCGCCGCGCCCAGATAGATGAGGCGGGCCTCCTCACGCCCGGCCACCACCTCGATGGGGTGGCCCAGTACCGCACTGGCCTCCTTCAGAAAGGGGCCGATGTTGTGTGCCACCCGGAAGGTGTTGGTGGCCACGGCCCGGAAGCCCTCCAGCTCCAGCCCCTCCAGCCGCTCGGCAAAGCGGCCCAAGGCCTGCAGCGCCCGCTGGCGGGCCTCGTCGGACAGGTCGAAGTGTTTGTCCAGCCCGGCGCCCAGCCGGACCGACTCCTTGATCTGGTCCAGAATGCGCAACTGGGGGCCCGCAGACGACTGGTCGATCTCGGCCAGCAGCAGGCGGAAGCTGTTGGACCCCAGATCCACGGCTGCCAGGGGCCGCCTCGGCAGTGAAGCGCTCATCGATTCATCTCTGAAATGCGTCGAACTGCATTCTGCTACAAAAAGCCACCATTCGCCCACGTGCCCGCCCAAAGGGCACGACCAGGGGCAACGAGTTCCTCACCCGATACCTGAAGAGCGTGTCATGGACTCGTTCGTCCCCGCGCTGGCCCCGGGCGTGCAGGACAGGACGGGCCGCAGAGTCCTCAATGGCTTCAAGGCACGGCCGCTGGCGCGTGGTACCGGGACCACTTGCCCCGGCGCCCGCAGGCGCTAAACTGGCAGCAACCGAGGATCCCGAGCGTGAACGACACCACCACCCCCGCCCTGCCCCCGCCGCTGGACCGCGAGCAGGGCATCATCGCCTTCAACCGCCGCGTGCTGACCCTGGCCGAATCGGAGAGCGTCCCGCTGCTGGAGCGGCTGCGCTACATCACCATCGTCGCCAGCAATCTGGACGAGCTGTTCGAGATCCGCGTGGCCGAGCTGAAGGAAATCGCCAGCAGCAACAGCCCGCTGGCCGCCGGTGCCCGCCACAGCATCGGCAACCTGGCCGCCAGCGCCCGCGAGCTGGTCGAGCGCCAGTACCGCGTGCTCAAGCACGACCTCCTGCCCGCGCTGCGCGAAGAGGGCGTGCAGATCTTCTTCCCCGCCGACTGGACCGAACCGCTGCGTGCCTGGGCCCACGAGGTGTTCATGCGCGAGATCGAGCCGCTGCTCACGCCCATCGCACTGGACCCGGCCCACCCTTTCCCGCGCATTTCCAGCAAGACGCTCAACTTTGCCGTCGAACTGGACGGGCGCGATGCCTTTGGCCGCCGTCCGGGTCTGGCCATCGTGCAGGCGCCGCGCGTGCTGCCGCAGGCCTTCCGGGTGCCGCCGGAGGTGACCGGTGTGCCACACGGCATCCTGCTGCTGTCGTCGGTCATCAAGGGCTTCATGAACGAGCTGTTCCCGGGGCTGACCGTCAAGAGCCAGTGCTCGTTCCGCCTCACCCGCAACAGCGACCTGTTCGTGGACGAGGAAGAAATGACCAACCTGCGCAGTGCCCTGAGCGACGAACTGGGCCAGCGTCCCTGGGGCCATGGCGTGCGGCTGGAAATGACGGCCGACACCGGGTCCGAGGTGTCCGAGCGGCTGCGCAAGGAATTCGACCTGGACGAGGACGACTGCTACTTCGTCGATGGTTCCGTCAACCTGGGCCGCTACACGAAGGTCATCGAGCTGGTCGAGCGGCCGGACCTGCTGTTTCCGCCGTTCACGCCCAGCCAGCCCGCCAGCCTGCAGAAAAAGGATCTCTTCAGCGTCATTGCCGCCGGTGACGTGCTGCTGCACCACCCCTACGAATCCTTCCATCCGGTGATGGACTTCCTGCGCAGCGCGGCACGCGATCCGCAGGTGGTGTCCATCAAGCAGACCATCTACCGCACCGGCGCCGATTCGGTGCTGATGGAATCGCTGATGGAGGCGGCCCGGGCCGGCAAGGAAGTCACCGTCGTGCTGGAGCTGATGGCCCGCTTCGACGAGGAAACCAACATCAACTGGGCGGCCAAGCTCGAAGAGGTGGGCGTGCACGTGGTGTACGGCGTGGTCGGCCACAAGACCCATGCCAAGCTGGCGCTGGTGCTCCGCCGCGAGCCGGAGGGCCTGCGCCGCTACGCCCATCTGGGCACCGGCAACTATCATCCGCGCACCGCCCGGCTGTATGAAGATTTTGGCCTCTTCACCGCCAACGAGGAAATCTGCAGCGACGTGCACGAAGTATTCCGGCGCCTGACCGGCCTGGGTACGGCCGGTGGCCTGAAGGCGCTGCTGCAGGCGCCGTTCCGGCTGCACGGCACCATCCTGCAGGCCATCCAGCGCGAAACCGAAGCGGCCCAGGCCGGACGCAAGGCCCGCATCATCGCCAAGATGAACGCCCTGCTGGAAGAACGCATCATCGAGGCACTCTACGAAGCCAGCTGCGCCGGCGTGCAGATCGACCTGATCGTGCGCGGCGTCTGTGCGCTGCGCCCCGGCATTCCGGGCCTGTCGGAAAACATCCGCGTCAGCTCCGTGGTCGGACGCTTTCTGGAGCACAGCCGCATCTACTACTTCTGGGGCGATGGCAAGGAGCCGCTCTGGCTGGCCTCGGCCGACTGGATGGAGCGCAACTTCTTTCGCCGCGTGGAAGTGGCCTTCCCGCTGCGCGACAGCACCCTCAAACGCCGCGTGCTGGAAGAAGGACTGCTCAATTACCTGCAGCCCGATACCGCCGCCTGGCACATGGACAGCGCAGGCAACTACCGGCTGGGCGGCGAGCTGCTCTCGCCCGAACACGACGCCCAGCAGCGGCTGCTGCGCAAGCTCACGGGCAGGGACTGAGGGGCGCAGATCGACCACGGACCTGCCGCGCCCCCCACCAGCGGCCCGGCAGACTGCCTCCGTTACCCTATGCCCCGGACAACCGGGGCTCTGGCCAGCCAGCCCCCCTGCAGGCGTGCTCCGCGGCCTGCCCGGGGCGCCGGTACACGTGAACATGATGGATGAAGGAGACCCCCATGAACCTGAAGGATGCCAGCCTGCTGCAGACCCGCTGCCTCATCGGCGGCCAGTGGCAGACGGCCGACAGCGGCCAGACACTGGCCGTCACCAACCCGGCCACCGGTGAAACGGTTGCGCACGTGCCCGACATGGGCGCTGATGAAACCCGCCGGACCATTGCCGCAGCCGAAGCCGCCCGCGCGGACTGGGCCGCCCGCACCGCCCGGCAGCGCGCCGACATCCTGCGCCGCTGGTTCGGGCTGATGACCAAACACACCGACGACCTGGCCATCATCCTCAGCACCGAACAGGGCAAGCCCCTGGCCGAGGCCCGGGGCGAGATCGCCTATGGCGCCAGCTACCTTGCGTGGTATGCCGAGGAAGCCCTGCGCCTCTACGGTGACATCATCCCCGGCAATGCCCCCGGCCAGCGCATCCTGGTGCTGCGCCAGCCCGTCGGCGTCTGCGCCGCCATCACGCCGTGGAATTTCCCCTGCGCCATGATCACCCGCAAGGCCGCACCGGCCCTGGCCGCCGGCTGCACCTTCGTCGTGCGCCCCGCCTCGGCCACCCCGCTGTCGGCGCTGGCCCTGGGCGAACTGGCACAGCGCGCCGGCGTGCCACCGGGCGTGTTCAACGTGATCACCGGCAGTTCCCGCGCCATCGGCGCCGAACTGACCGCCAGCGACACCGTGAAGAAATTTTCCTTCACCGGCTCCACCGAAACCGGCCGCCTGCTGCTGGCGCAATGCGCCCCCACCGTCAAGAAGGTGTCGATGGAACTGGGCGGCAACGCCCCCTTCATCGTGTTCGACGATGCCGATCTCGATGCGGCCGTCAGCGGCGCCCTCGCAGCCAAGTTCCGCAATGCCGGCCAGACCTGCGTCTGCGCCAACCGCATCTACGTGCAGGCCGGCCTGCACGACCGCTTCGTCGAAAAGCTGGCCGACGCCATGCAGCAGCTCCGGGTCGGCAACGGCCTCGACGAGGGCGTCACCATCGGCCCGCTGATCGACGACAGCGCCGTAACCAGGGTGCGCCAACACATCGACGACGCCGTGGCCCGGGGCGGCCGGCTGATCACCGGCGGCAGGCCGCATGCGCTGGGCGGCCTGTTCTTCGAACCCACGCTGGTCAGCCACGTCCCTCAGACCGCGCGTGTGGCCAGGGAAGAGACCTTCGGCCCGCTGGCCCCGGTACTGCGTTTCAGCACCGAGGAAGAAGTCATCCGCTGGGCCAACGACACCGAATTCGGCCTGGCCGCCTACGTCTATACCCGGGACCTGGGCCGCAGCATCCGCATGGCCGAGGCACTGGAATACGGCATGGTGGCCATCAATTCCGGCGCCCTGTCCAACGAAGCCGCCCCGTTCGGCGGCACCAAGCAGTCGGGCCTGGGCCGGGAGGGCTCAAAATACGGCATGGATGATTATGTCGATATGAAGTATGTACTGCTGGGCGGGCTGGCAGGGTAAATCCGTCCGGAAACCACGCGAATCCGCGCGGCAACCGAAAAAACTGTCTGGACACCGCAAAAAATGGGGGCAAATGGCGCATGTCCCGGACCTGTCCGTCCATGACACGCCCCGGGGCGTGTCATAAACTTCTTCATCCTTGCGCCCCTTCCGACAAGCTCCGGATTCGCGTACTGACAAGGCGTACTGACAAGGCACCGTACACCAAAAGTCAGGTACTGTTTCGGGGTTTTCCCCGACAGGGCGCCGGACAGCTGTAGTAGAGTCATTTCACTGTCGGGCACAGCCCGGGAAAAATGCCCCCTGCCTCCGTGGCCGGCGCAGGCTGCGCGCGGCCAGGATCAGCGCGGGGACGAATGCGTCCATGACACGCGCCAGGCGCGCCGGTTTTTCCCGCAGCCCCGGCCCCTGCGGAGAAAAACAACCATGGCCCCACAAAAACACGGCAGTATCAAGCTGGCGCTCTACATCAATTATTTCGTCTTCGCCATCCTGCTCAACAGCGTCGGCATCGTCATCAAGCAGTCGCTGAACAACTATGGCGTGACCGAAACCCAGGCCAGCATTCTCGAAGCCTTCAAGGATCTCCCCATCGCCATCGTCTCCTTCCTGGTGGCGTCCTTCCTGCCCAAATTTGGCTACAAGAACAGCATGCTGCTGGGGCTGGCCATGGTGTTCTGCGCCTGCCTGTACATGTATTTCGGCAACAGCTTCGACTCGGCCAAGGTGCTGTTTGCCACCATCGGCGTGTCGTTTGCGCTCATCAAGGTTTCGGTCTACTCGATGATCGGGCTCTTCACGAAAACCAAGGAAGAGCACAGCAGCTTCATGAGTTCCATCGAGGGCTTCTTCATGGTGGGCATTGCCTCGGCCTACTTCCTGTTCCCGGCCTTTTTCCAGGCCGACGATCCGGATGCCTGGCTGCGCGTCTATCTGCTGCTGGCCACACTGGTGGGACTGGCCTTTCTGCTGCTGCTCTTTTCCCGGGTGGGCGTGCAGGTGCCCGTGCACGAAGAAGCCAGCCTGAAGGAAGACTTCGTCGGCATGCTGCGGCTGATTGCGCTGCCGCTGGTGATCTTTTTCGTGCTCAGCGCCTTCCTGTTCGTGATGGTCGAACAGGGCATCATGACCTGGCTGCCCACCTTCAACGAAAAAGTGCTGTCGCTGTCCAGTGAGCTGAGCGTGCAGATGGCCAGCATTTTGGCCCTGTCACTGGCCCTGGGCCGCTTCGTGGCCGGGCAGGTGGTCAAGCACGTGTCATGGGTGGTGCTGCTCACCGTCTGCCTGCTGGCATCGATGGGCATCGTGGCCTTCGTGCTGCCGCAGGCCCTCAGCTACGATGCCGATCCCATCCACAGCCTGCTGGACGTGCCCGCCATCGGCTTCATCTTCCCGCTGATCGGCCTGTTCATCTCGCCGGTCTATCCGCTGATCTCGTCGGCCACGCTGTCGGCGCTGCCACAGCACATGCACAGTGCCATGACCGGCCTGATCGTGATTTTCTCCGCCCTGGGCGGCACGCTGGGCTCACGAATCATCGGCATGTTGTTCGAGCACGTGGGCGGCGCAAGGGCTTTCTATTTCATGCTCATCCCGATCACCCTGCTGATCATCGCCCTGTGGATGCTCAACCGCAGCATCAACATCTACGAACGCACCCATCCCGTTGCCCCGGTGGCCGAATAAAGAACAAAAACGAACACCATGAAACTGCATCTCGACAGGCAAGCCACCCTGAACGCCCTGCTCGCCCAGGAAGACACCGACGGCAGCAGGACCATCACCATCGAGGACACCGGCCCGAAACACTTCGTCGTGAAGGACCGCCATGGCCAGATGCTGGATGTGAAAGGCACATACCAGCTGGCCAACCTGCTGCAGGAACTCTGGCTGTCGGAAGACGGCACCCTCGACAGCGACCTCATCACCCAGAAGCCCCTGGCCCGCATCGATCACCTGATCCGCCACCACTACTGGAAAACGCTCACCCGCCGCATCGACGAGGCCGGCCTGCTCGCCACCCTGGCCGACGAAAAGCGCACCAGCAAAAAACAGTACCTGTACGTGCCGGAGGACGATCCCGACAGCCTCGCCTTCTACCAGCGCATCACGGCGCCCCATCCAGACATCGACGTGCTCACCGTGCCGCGCACGCTCACCCCCGCCTATCTGGAAAGCATCGAGGACAGGCCCGGCCTGCTGGCCCTGAAAATCGACCCCGACACCCATCAGCCCGTCCCCTACGTCGTCCCCGGTGGCCGCTTCAACGAAATGTACGGCTGGGACAGCTACTTCATCGGCCTGGGCCTCATTGCCCACGACCAGTACGAACTGGCCCGGGGCATGCTGGAAAACATGGCCTACCAGATCAGGCACTACGGCCGCATGCTCAATGCCAACCGCAGCTATTACCTGAGCCGTTCGCAGCCGCCGTTCTACACCCCGTACCTGCGCGCCTTTCTCGACGCATACGGTGACCGTGTTCCGCTGGCGTGGATTCGCGAACATCTGGGCATTGCCATCGACGAATACGAAAACGTCTGGATGAATCCGCAAACCCACCTCACCAGCACCGGCCTGTCACGCTACTACGGTGAAGGCAGGGGCCGGCCGAAGGAAACCGAACCGGGCCACTTCGACTTCGAACTGAAAAAATACGCCGACCGTCACGGCCTGGACGTGCGCGAATTCGAGCGCCGCTACGACAGCGGCGAGATCGTCGAGCCCGAACTCGACAACTGGTTCGTGCACGACCGCAGCATGCGCGAAAGTGGTCTGGACACCACCACCCGTTTCGACGGTGTCTGCGCCAGCCTGGCCTGCGTCGACCTCAACAGCATTTTGTACCGCGTCGAAACCGACCTCGCCGCCCTGACCGACCTGTACATGGCCGGCGAATTCACCTGGCGCGGCGCCAGCTACCCGTCCGGCCACTGGCGCGCCCAGGCCGAGAAGCGCCGCCAGCTCATGAAGACCTTCCTCTGGAACGAGGCCGACGGCACCTGGTACGACTGGAATATCGACACCCAGAGGCAGCAGCCCTTCGTATCGGCCAGCAACCTGATGCCGCTGTGGGCCGGCGCCGCCACCCCCGAAGAGGCCCGCCGGGCCGTGGCCTCGCAGCTGCCCCAGCTGCTGAAAAGCGGCGGCATCGCCTCCACCGGCCCCATCGACAAGCACAACCAGCCCGGTCCCGAGCGCCAGTGGGATGCCCCCTACGGCTGGGCCCCGCACCAGATCATGATCTGGGAGGGGCTGCGCCGCTACGGCTACGACGCCCAGGCGCAGCAGGCCGCCTTTGCCTGGCTGCGCATGCTGGTTCGTGCCGCGGTCGAATACAACGGCCTGATCACCGAAAAATTCAACGTGGAAAAACAGTCGCACAAGGTCGATGCCGAATACGGCAACGTCGGTGCCCGGTTCGAGTACGTGCCGGCCGGCGGCTTTGGCTGGACCAACACCTCCTTCCTGCTGGGGCTGGGCTACCTGAGCGACGCCCAGAAAGCCGAACTGGACGCCCTGGCCGGCTGAGCCCCGGACGGCCCACCCCGGAACAGACCACGACGGTTCCCAGGCAGGCGGCGACCGCTTCCGGGCAGGCACCTGTTTGCGGACAGGCGAGCATTTCCGGACGGGCAGCCATACAAGGACAGGCAGCAGCGCCCAGGCCGGACGTGCCGCCCGCCCCCGGTACTGATAGGATACGGATATACGATACAAATACCCGTGTGTCACGTCGGAGGAGGTTCAGCCATGCCCAGTTCCCAGCGTCTTGCTGCCGATGTCATCGTCCTCGGCGCCGGCATCGTGGGGGTCAGTGCAGCACTGGCGCTGCAGGCCCAGGGCCGCCGCGTCTGCCTCGTCGACCAGGAAGATCCGGGCCGGGGCACCAGCTTCGGCAACGCCGGCCTCATCGAGCGCGCCAGCCTCGTGCCCTACGCCATGCCGCGCGACCCCGGCACGGTGCTGCGCATGGCCACCAACACCCACAGCGCCATACGTTTCCAGTGGCGAGCCCTGCCCTGGTATGCCCGCTGGCTGCAGCGCTACTGGCACGAATCGGCCCCCTCACCCCTGGCCCGCGCCACCGAGGACATGCGCCCGCTCATCGAACGATGTGTGGCCGAACACCAGCCCCTCATCACCGCCGCCGGCCTGCAGTCTCTCGTGCGCAGTGACGGCTGGATCGAACTCTTCCGCGGCCCTCAGACCTTCGCCACCGAAGCCGCACTGGCCCGCACCCAGTCCGAACACTACGGCCTGGCCATGGAAGTGCTCGATGCGCACGCCCTGCAGGCCCGCCTGCCCGCCCTGCGCGCCGAAGGCGGCATCAGCGGCGGTGTGCACTGGCAGGATCCCTGGACCGTGCTGTCGCCCTTCAAACTGGTGCAGGGCTATGCCCACCTCTTCAGTTCCGGCGGTGGCGACATCCTGCGTGCCGACGCCATGGCCCTGCAGCCGGCCGACCCCGGCTGGCTGCTGCCCCTGCCCGACGGCCGCAGCCTGCACGCCAGCGACGTGGTGCTGGCGCTCGGCGCCGATACCGGGGCGCTGGCCGAAAAATTCGGCTACCGCCTGCCACTGCGTCCCAAACGCGGCTATCACCTGCATTTCCGCATCGATGCAGAGCATCCCGCCCTGCCCTTCCCCGTCTGCGACAGCGCCTCGGGGTTCGTCATGGCCACCATGGAAGACGGCATCCGCCTCACCACCGGCGTGCACCTGGCCCTGCCCGACGCTCCGCCCAACTATGCCCAGGCCGAGCAGGACACCCGCATCGCCCGCGCCTTCTGGCCGCTGGGCGAGCCCGTCGAAGCCGTCCCCTGGATGGGCCGCCGCCCCTGCACCCCGGACATGCGCCCCCTCATCGGCCCCGCGCCGCACCATCGCGGCCTGTGGTTCAACGTGGGCCACGCCCACCACGGCCTGACCCTCGGTCCCGTCAGCGGCCGCCTGCTGGCCGAACTGATGACCGGCCAGCAGCCCTTCACCGACCCGTCGCCGTACGCGGTGCAGCGCTTTCTCTGACCCACCTGCCCCTGGCCCGCACTGTCCCGCGTCCTGCACCACCCCGCATCCCTGCACCAGCGCCGGGACCGCAACAGGGTCCGCTGCGTGAATCACCACAGGAACCGCAGCGGACACCACGGGCAGAACCGGTACGCCCCCCTTCCGAATCACATCACCTTCCCAAACGAGTCCCGATGAAACAGTTCGACGCCGACCAGTGCAACCGCGCACTGGCCTTCCGTACCCTCATCCCCGCCCTGCGCGAAGCCTTCGACAAGGGCGCCTCGGTACCGCTGCGCCACACCCACACCATCGAAAGCCAGGGCGTGCAGGGCACCACCCTGATCATGCCGGCCTGGAACGAAGCCGGCTTCTTCGGTGTCAAGACCATCAACATCTTCCCCGCCAACGGCGCCCAGAACCTGCCCGGCCTGCACGCCACCTACGTGCTCTACAGTGCCACCACCGGCGTACCGCTGGCCCTCATCGATGGTGACGCCATCACCGCCCGCCGCACCGCCGGTGCCGCCGCCCTGGGCGCCGATTTTCTGGCGAGAAAGGACGCCAGACGCCTGCTGGTGCTGGGGGCCGGCCGCATCGCCGCCCTCGTGCCCGGCGCCATGCGTGCCGTGCGCGACATCGAACACGTCGACATCTGGAACCCCCGCCCCGTACGCGCTGCCGTACTGGCCGAATCGCTGCGCAAGCAGGGCATTCCGGCCACTCCGCTCGAAGGCGGACTGGATGCCCTCGAAGCCGCCGTCCGCCAGGCCGACATCATCAGCTGCGCCACCCTGGCCGAGGCCCCGCTGATCCAGCGTGACTGGCTGCAGCCCGGCGCCCACCTCGACCTGATCGGCAGCTTCAAGCCCACCATGACCGAAGCCGCCCCCGAATGCTTCCTCGACACCGAGGTCTATGTCGATACCGACGAAGCTGCCCTGAAATCCGGCGACCTGCTCAACGCCTTTGCCACCGGCCGGTTTGCCACCAGCGACATCCGCGCCACCCTCGAACAGCTCTGCCGCGGCCAGCGCCCCGGCCGTACCGACGACCAGGCCATCACCGTCTTCAAGGCCGTCGGCAGCGCACTGGAAGACCTGACTGCGGCCGTACAGGTCTTCCAGAAAGGCTGAAGCGTTACGGACACCGCGATATCCTGTGCGCCCGGTGCAAAGCCATGCCCCAACAGGGCATGCCCCGACAAATGTACGCGCCGGTAAACACGTGCGCCGGTGAATGTACGGATCTGCATCGGACGCCATACTTCGCAACATGATCCGGCCGTCCAGCGCGCCAGAGCGCTCCTGACAGCGCCCATGGCACCCGGGCGTGTGCAATTGTTCCGTTCCGGGGCACCCCCATATCGCGACATGAACATCACATGCATCCGATCAGCGGCTAGAATCCCCGCGTATGTGGGCCACGCCCATTCATCCGGAGCGAACCAATGAACATGGACGCCAATCCCTTTGCCCTGGCGGAATTTGTCGAGAACCCCGAACCGCGCTGCCCCTGCCTGCTCCTGCTCGATGTCTCGGCCTCCATGAGCGGCAGGCGCATCCAGGAACTCAACCAGGGCCTGAAAGGCTTCGAAGCCTCCCTCAAGGCCGACAGCCTCAGCGCCCGGCGGGTGGAAGTGGCCATCGTCACCTTCGGAGACGTGCAGGTCTACCAGGACTTCACCAGCGCAGCCCACTTCATCGCGCCCGAACTCCACGCCGAGGGCCTCACCCCCATGGGCGAGGCCGTCGAAACCGCCATCCACCTGCTGCGCCATCGCAAGAACCTCTACCGCCAGGCCGGCATCAGCTACTACCGCCCGTGGATCTTCATGATCACCGACGGCACGCCCACCGACAACATCGCCAACGCCCGTGCCGCCATCGAACACGGCGAGGCCGGCAAGGAATTCATGTTCTATGCCGTGGGCGTCGAAGATGCCGACATGAGCACCCTGGGCACCCTGGCCAAGCGCCAGCCGCTGCGCCTCAAGGGCCTGGCCTTCCGCGAGCTGTTCGCCTGGCTGTCCAGCTCCCTCAGTTCGCAGTCGCGCTCCAACCCCGGCGACGCCGTGGCGCTGACCAACCCCACCGGCCCGAACGGCTGGGCCACCATCGACTGAGCGCCGCTCGCCCCGCCATCCCGCTGCCACCATGAAGCACTGGTCCTGGGCCTCCGCCTCCTGCATCGGTACCTCACACAGCCAGAGCGGCCAGCCGCTCCAGGACGCCCACACCTGCCGGATGATCTACCCGGCGGGCGTCCCCGGCGCCTCCGCATCCTCCCTGCATCCTGCCCCGACGCAGGCCACCGGCGCAGACGACGGCAACACCGCCCCCTGGCTGCTGGCCATCGCCTGCGACGGTGCCGGCAGCGCCACCCACAGCCGGCTGGGGGCCGTCCTCACCTGTCGCACCCTCAGCCAGGCCGTGCACCGGTACTTCGAACAGGGTAGCTACCTTCCGCCCGGTCACAACCTCCCATCGGGCCACAATCTCCCGCCCGGCGGCGCGGCCAGCCCGGGTGGCATGCCGGGCAACGGCCCCAGCGCTGCCTTCGGCCACGGCAGCCAGCCGTACCCCCCCGGCCTGCCCGACGACGCCACCCTGCACGTCTGGATCGAGCGCGCCCGCCAGCGCATTGCCCTGGCAGCCGCCCGGCGCGGACTCCAGCCGCGTGACTTCGCCTGCACCCTGCTGTTGGCTCTCAGCAACGGCAGACAGACCCTCGTCGCCCACACCGGCGATGGCGGCATCGTCGCCCACCACGCCCAGACGCAGACCTGGCAGACGCTGTCCTGGCCCGAACATGGCGAATTTGCGGCCACCACCCGCTTCATCACCGATACCCCGCCGGAGCAGACACGCATCGGGCGCTTTGACGCCCCCTTCGACGCCCTGGCCGTCTTCACCGACGGCATCGAGCGCCTGGTGCTGGACATGAAAACCCGCACCCCGCATGCCCCCTTCTTCGGCGCCATGACCACCCCGCTGCTCGACGAGGTCCCCACCGCCGCAACACACCCAACCCCCGCGGGCAACACCGGCGCCGGGCAGGCAGCTCCCGTACCCGGGACAGGCGCACCGGCCGCCCCCGTGCAGCACACCGCCCAGCAAGGCCCCTCCTCAGTCCAGCACACCGCACCACAAGGCCCCTCAGTCCAGCATCCCGGCCCGCAAGCCCCCTCGGCCCAGCACCACAACCCACAAGCCCCCCTGGCACAGCGCCCCGGCCCACAGGCCCCCGTACAGCGCCCCGGCGGGCAGCCCCCCACACAACGCCCCGGCATGCAGCGGGCCTATGCGCAAGGCCCCAACCCGCAGGGCGCCTACATGCAGCGCCACAACGGTCAGGGTTCCTATGCACAGGGCCCCTACGCACAGGGCCCCACCACACCACGCAACCCCCGCGCGCAGAACCCGCGCGCACAGCGCCCTCCCGCACAGGGTGCCGGCAGACCGTTCGGCCGCCCCCGCTTCCCCCGTGCACAGGGGCGTCCTCCGGCAGCCACCAGGCCGGCCACCCCACCGCCAGCCTGGGTTGCCACCCCGCTGCTGGAAAGGGACATGCCGGATGCCCCCTTCCTGGCCCCATCCGCCGGTGCCCACATGACACCCGTGGCAGCACAGGCCCTCCCAGCCACAGGCGCCACGCAGCCAGCCCAGGCAGCGCAGGCACGTCCGGCCACGGCAGCCATGCCGCCCACCCAGGCAGCGCATGCCGCAGGCGCCATGCAGCCCCCCGGAGCAGCACCAGCGCAAGGAGCCCCAGCAGCCATGCCCCACCAAGGTGCTGCGCCGGTCTCCAGATCCATGGCGGCCACGGCGGCCGCACCCGCCACACGGGCCACGTCCGTCCCTGCTGCCGCAGCAGCCACACCGGCCGCGCCGGCCCCGTCGTACGCACCTGAAGCCGTCTGGTATGGCCGTCATGCAGCCCTGTCTGCCCAGCTGGCCGCCTACCTGAACAGCGCCGCCGTCAACAGCCGCACCGACGACGACAAGACGCTGATCATTGCCGTGCTGCCATGAGTGGCCAGTCTCCCCCGCGCACCCTGCGCACCGACGACGGTCATACCTTCACCCTGGGCAAGCGCCTGGGGGGCGGTGGCGAGGGCGAGGTTTTTCTGGCCGGCCCCTCCGGCGACCTCGCCGTCAAGCTGTACAAGAATCCGCGCCGCCCCCGGCTGGAGGCCAAGATCCGCGCCATGGTTCAGGCCGGCCTGGCCGCCCAGTCCGAACTGGCCGCCTTCCCCTGGGCCGTCATGCTGGGCAACGACGGCCTCTTTGCCGGTTTTCTGATGCGGGCGGTGCGCGACCGCCTGCCCCTGCACGAAGTCTACGCGCCCGCAGCCCGCAAGCAGCACTTCCCCACGGCCGACTACGGCTTTCTGGCCCACACCGCCACCAACATCGCCCGGGCCGTCGCCTCCGTGCACCTCACCGGCTGCGTCATCGGCGACGTGAACGCCAGCGGCATGCTGGTAGACCACCAGGCCACCGTGGCCCTCGTCGATGCCGACAGCTTCCAGTTCGTCACCGCCACCCAGAAGTTCCCCTGCCTGGTCGGCACCCCCGAATACACCCCACCCGAACTGCAGGGCCGCTCGCTGGAGGGCATCACCCGCACCCCCAACCACGACAACTTCGGCCTGGCCGTCCTGATCTTCCAGACCCTGATGATGGGGCATCACCCCTTCAACGGTGTCTACAGCAGCAGTGTCCAGAACCCGCCGCCCATCAGCAAGCGGATC
Organism: Lautropia dentalis; assembly: GCF_003892345.1. Taxonomy (GTDB): domain Bacteria; phylum Pseudomonadota; class Gammaproteobacteria; order Burkholderiales; family Burkholderiaceae_E; genus Lautropia; species Lautropia dentalis. The sequence goes on along the minus strand of NZ_RRUE01000002.1, from coordinate 942,056 downwards.
GAGCAGCTGCACTACCCCCACCCCATCCCGGATCCCAACCATCCCACCGCATGGGACTGGCTGCATGCGCACAACGCCAGCCTGTCACGCGAAGGCAGCAGCACACGCCCCGGCAGCCCCCACCACACCAGCGGTACCGGTACGGCCAGCACAGACACAGGCCAGCATCGCCCCACCACGGCCCGCCGCGTCCCGGTCACGCCCCCACCCGGCCTGCCCAGCCTGGTCGAACTCTCGCCCGTACTGGCCGCCCTGTTCGCCCAGGCCCTGAACACCCGGGGCGACGTGGAACGGCCCACGGCCCAGCAATGGGTGGAAGCCCTCGAAGCCTTCGAAGCCAGCCTCTACGTCTGCCCCGAAGACGAGCATCACCTCTACCCCGGTCACCTGAACAGCTGCCCCTGGTGCCAGATGGAGGTCCAGTCCGGCACCCCGCTCTTCCCGGGCCGGCCCCCCGCCCCCATTCCGCCCGAACTGGCCGAAGCCCTGCAGCAGAAGCCGTACGAGCAGACCACCCGTCCCACCGGCCGGCACACCGGCCCCAGCATGGGCAGCATGCCCCGCACGGGCGGCACACCCCACACAGGCGGCAGCAGCGCCAGCCGGGGAAGCATCAGTGCTGGCCGGGGAAGCGCCGGTGCCGGTGCCGGCAACGCCACCGCCCGGCGCAGCCCCCCACCGCCTGCCGGCACCAAACGGACGGCAGGCGCCCCCCGGCCTTCCGGCCAGCGTGTCCCCATGTACGCCGCCGGCCATGCCAGCCAGGCCCAGACCTACAACCCCCGAAGCGCCCCCCAGTCCTACGGCGGCGGCCCCTTCGGGCGCCTGTGGCGGGGCATCACCCAGACCGGCCGGGGCATCCTGACCCTGATGCGTCTGGTGGCTTTGGCAACCCTGATTGTGATCATCATCCTGCTGGTGATCGGCATGTTCTTCGGCACCCCGGACACCGACACGGACACGAACAAACCTGCCGTCACGCACAGCAACCGCCAGCGCAATTCCGGCAACGGTACCGGAAACGCCAATGGTGGCCGCAACCGCAACACCGGTCCGGCCAGCAGCAACGGGGCCAGCGGCGGTTCTGGCGGCAAACCCGCCGCCACCAACCGCAACGATGGCACGGATACTGGCGCGAGCGGCAGCAGCGGAAGCGGCGCAGGCAACCGCACGGCCGGCAGCGAAACAGGCAGCGACCGGGCCAATGCCACGTCCCGCAGCGGTACCAGCAACACCACCGCCCACGGCAGTCCGGCCAGAGGTGCAGGCTCGAGTACAGGCTCAGGTGCCAGCTCAGGTGCTGGCACGGGGGCAAGGCCGGGTTCAGAAGCCGCAGAGACACGTACCGGCGCCGGCAACGGCAGGGCTGCCGGCGAACGTCCGTCCACCAGCCGTGCCAACAGGGAAGCCCAGGCCCCGGGGCGGGAGAATGCCGACATTTCCGGACGCGTGGCTCCCCACACCCCTGCCACGGGCAGAGGCATAGGTACGGGCGCAGGCACAGATTCGGGTTCGGGTTCGGGTTCGGGTTCGGGTTCGGGTTCGGGTTCGGGTTCGGCCAGAGGATCGTACAGCCCATCGGATTCGCGCAACGCAGCTGGCACGTCTGCCACGCCAGAAGGGTCAGCGACCTCTGGAGCGCCCGGTACATCGGGCAGGTCTGCTGCTTCGGATAGCGCCGGCACACCGGGAAGGCTCGGCAATCAGGGCGCAACCGGCACGCCGGCCAGATCGGGCACACCAGAAGCATCCGGCACGGCAGGCAGATCGGGCTCACCGGACACATCCAGTACGTCAGGCAGACAGGGCTCACCGGCAGCACCGGGAGCATCCAATACCCCGGGCACGCCCGGTGCAGCCGGCAACAAGGGCGGAACGCCCGCGCCCGACGCATCAGGCACACAGAACTCCGCCATCACCAACCGCGTGCTGTACATGCAGCGTACCCTGCGCCAGTACGGTTATGCCGTACCGGAAAGCGGCAACTTCGACCGCACCACCCGCGCTCACGCCGCCGAATTCCTGTACAACGCCACCGGCCTTCCCGTGCGGGAGAACCAGAGCGTGCAGGAGTTCTACCGTGCCTTCCAGCGGGTGCAGGGCGAAAACCCCTGGCAGCAGGACGAAGGTGGAAAGTCCGGAAACGGCGAGACGCCCTGAGACGGCCTCACCCCGGGTGCCGCGAAAACCAGCCTCAGACGAGGCCCGTGCCGGCCCCCGGGAAACGCTTCGGCAGCGCCTGGCGCCGGCTGCGCGGAAGTTCCGTCCGGGCCTCTTCAGCCCACCTTCACCGATGTCATCGACAGCGAGCCGGCAATGATCTCATCATTGAAAATGTCCACCGGCTCGCCGTCCTCGCGCTGCGCCAGCACATACAGCAGCGGCAGAAAATGCTCGGCCGGCACCGGCACGGCCAGACGCGCCCCCTCACCCAGCTCCGTGAAATTCAGCAGCGTGTCAAGATCGTTGGCCAGAATGGCCCGATTGATGCGCGCACGGAAATCCATCGCCCAGTCGTAGGCCACACTGCGGTCCATGTGCCACCGGTCCATCAGCCGCAGATTGTGGATGATGTTGCCGCTGCCCATGATGAGCACACCCTCGTCCCGCAGCGGCCGCAATTTTTGGGCCACCGCCCAGTGCCAGCTGGCCGGTTTGGTGATGTCCAGCGAAAGCTGCACCACCGGCACATCCGCCTGCGGATAGAAATGCCGCAGCACCGCCCAGGCCCCATGGTCCAGCCCGCGGGCAGGGTCTGACTCCACCTGCTCCTGCACCAGCAGCGCACTCACACGCGCCGCCAGCGCCGCCGAACCGGGCGCCGGATAGGTGGCCTCGAACAGCGCCTGCGGAAAGCCATAGAAATCGTAGATGAGCGGATTGTGCTCACCCGACATGACCTGCAGCCGGCGACCATACCAGTGCGCCGACACCATCAGTACCGCCTGCGGCTTTTCGACGCCCTGCGCCACCTGCAGAAACGCCTGATTGAACCGGTTGCCCGGCTCGATGGCATTCATGGGGCTGCCATGGCCCAGAAAGATGGCGGGAAGTTTGGCGGAAGACGACATGAAGACTCCTTGCGGTGGCGGGCGACCCTCCGGGCAGCGCTTGCCCCCTCGAGGGCACACGCAGGCCGGCACGGGATCAAGCCACCAGAATCCGAAACGATGCGGATTATGCAATGAGGATTGTCTTTATTGTCGTGACAATTGGTGTGGGGGGTGGGATGGTGACGGGCGGAGGGTAGATCCGAATGAACCCACGGCACGCATCTAAAGATGCCGCCCGGCATCCTGTCGTTGATGCAGGATGCGAACCACATCCAGAGACCCGGCAGACTCCAGAAAGTAAATGACATGGGAGCCGCACAGGCACTTCTGGAAATCCGGCAGAACCTGCGCAGGCCGCCCCCGCTTCCTGCCCTCTGCCAGCGCACGGCAGGTATCCCTGATGGCATCGGTGTAGGTGTCGGCCTGATCTGCACCCCACATTTCGGCGCTGTAATCCCAGATGCTGTCGATGTCGGCCTCTGCCGCTGGCGTGAACGCAATGCGCTTCATTGCTGCTGAAAACCGGCGCGTTTGCGTGCCTTGAAGTCTTCGAAATCGAATGGACGCGGTTCGCCAGACGCCATACCCTCGCGCAACGCATCTTGCAGCGCCTTTACCCTGGCCTCGTGTTCTTCAAGCAGCCGCAATCCTGCCCTGACTACATCGCTGGTGGTGCCATAGCGCCCACCTTGCACCAGACCATCGATGAAGCTGGCGAAGTGCGGACCGAGAGAAACCGAAGTGTTCCGGCTCATGGTGTTCTCCTGTTTGGAGTGGGGAGTGTACCAAATATTGGTACACTCCTTCAACTGACGGCGACTTTGAAGCCCGACAATGGCCAGCATCATCACTCGACGCACAGATGACCAGCCATACTGGAAAACCGCCTCGCCAGAGGTGGCCGACCCCCCGGCAATCCTCTGACCGATACCATCGTCAGTAGGGCTTGTACGGCAGGAACTTGCCTGACAGCACGACATTGACGCGATCCCCTTTTGGATCCGGCTGACGGTCCAGCTCGATGGAGAAATCAATGGCACTCATGATGCCGTCGCCGAACTTCTCGTGAATCAGCTCCTTGATGGTGGAGCCATAGACATTGACCACCTCATACCACCGATAGATGAGCGGATCGGTCGGCACCTGAGTAGGCAGAGAGCCGCGATAGGGTGGAACCTGCAACCACTGCTGCTCCTCCGCGGTCAGGCCAAAAATTTCCCCCAGCACCTTTGCGTGTTCCGAGTCTGCCGTCATCTGACCCAGGCAGAGCGCCGTTGTCCACGCCTCACTCTGCCCAACCCGCTTTGCAATTTCGGACCATGTGAGCCCCTTGGTCACCTTGGTGGAAATGATCTTTTCGGTTACGTCGGTTCGGTTCATGGAAACTCCTCCTGATTCGTGGACCCTAGAAATACTGAAACGGCAGGCGCTGATGCCTGCACCCCGAAAAGGGTAGCACTGACGACGGAAACGAATGAGGGTTGCCCCCAAAGCGGTCAGGCACTTTGGGCAGTCTGATCCGGGGCAGTGGGATGCACGGCTACGCGAAGGCCCGCTGCCGCCAGATCAGCACAAAACTGACTTGCCATGACCTCCTCATTGGACACATCCCTAGAGTACGCACTCATCCGAACCCCCTTACTCGACGTATGTCGGGGCAATACTGCCGTATGGCAGGTAACCAGTGTACTCCAACCCGACATGGAGAAATATGGGTATGTAACTCCGTCCCCGGGATAATCAAGGGGCAATGGTCTTTCAAAACTTGCATGGATTTGGGTTGGCTACACCTCCCTGTGCTCCAGAACCAGACGGCAGCTCGGAATCTTCGTCATGACGCTCCGGACCGAACACATCTCCCAGTGTTCTAGAATGTTCGCGGCCGGGGGTGTGGCGCGCCGCGTGTTCCGGACCGAACACATCTCCCAGTGTTCTAGAATAACAATCAGCAAATGAAATCGTACCCCGGCGTTCCGGACCGAACACATCGTAACTGATCCATTATGCACATTCTGTTCATCTGACTTGCGTAGCGTCATAGTTGCCTCCTTTGCAACCCGATCAGGATGGAGGCATTCATGACGAACAAGGTGGACTGGGCCGCGCACCTGCAGGCCATCGAGACCGAGGGCATCAGCATCAAGGACTACGCCGCACGGGAGGGGCTGTCCGTGGCATCGCTGTACTACCACCGTCGGCGGGTCTCGGACGAAGGCAGGCGTACGGAAGGGGCTTCGGCCCTGGTTGCCGTCCAGCTGGCCGAGCGGCACGCCATCCAGCCCTGCACTGTGTGGCTTGCGCCGGGTGTGCGCATGGAGCTTGCCTCGCTGCCTTCGCCGCAGTGGCTGGGACAGCTGGTGGCCAGCATGAGCGCACAGGTGCACTGATGCATCCGGGCTGCCATATCGACAACGTCTACCTGTGCCGGGAACCGGTGGACTTCAGAAAGTCCATCGGTGGGCTCTCGGCGCTGGTGGAGCAGCAGCTGCAGATGAGCCCGTTTGACGATGCGCTCTTTGTGTTCGTGAATCGCCAGCGTGACAAGATCAAGGCACTGTACTGGCACCGCAACGGGTTCTGCCTCTGGTACAAGCGGCTGGAGAAGGAGCGCTTTGCATGGCCAGCACTGCAGGCATCGCAAAGAACCTGCACGCTGAGCATGCGGGAGCTGGAGTGGTTGCTCGAAGGGTTCGACCTGTGGCGCAACCGGCCGCACCAGACACTGCATTATCAGAGCACGGTCTGACGGCCCGGCTTCCCTGTTTTTAATCCGGTCACAAAATCCGTCATTGGCGGAGACATTTTCTGCATTTGATACGGGTTTATAGGCTGCCATCGGGCTATAATGGCAAGCATGCCACCTGCTCGCCGCCGTTCACCTTCTGCCGCCCCATCACCGGATATTTCTCCGGCCGACTACGGCCCTCATGGCTCACCCGAAGCCATGCGGCAGTTTGCGCAATACATGCAGCAGGGCATGGCAATGCAGCTCGATGCTGGCACCCGCGACCTGCTGCGCCAGGAATTGCGGCAGGAATTGCGGCAGGATTTGCGCGATGAGATCGTGAAAGAGCTGCAGGTAGAACTCCGCGAACAAACGCGTGCAGAGCTGCGCGAAGAAATCAAGCAGGAAATCATCGAGGCTGAGATCAAGGCCCGTGTCGATGCCGGGCTCAAATCTCGTATCGAGGCCGAGTTCAAGGCCTGCGTCGAAGCCGAAGTCCTCAAGCGCCTGCGCGTCTATATCAAGGAAATGGAAATGGCGCGCCGGCGCCAGTTCGGCCGCAGTACTGAAACCTCGTCAGCCCAGTACCGGCTCTTCGATGAAGCTGATGCACTGGCAGAGAGCAGCAGTGATGCTGACGACCAGGCGGAGCTGCCCGAAGAGAACACCCGCACCACACCCCGCAAGCCGGCAAAACCCCGTGGCAAGCGCCAGCCGCTGCCGGCGGATCTGCCGCGTGTGGAGATCGTGTATGCAATGCCCGAGGACGAGCGCACCTGCCCCTGCGGTTGCACCATGGCGGAAATCGGTGAGAGTGTTCGTGAGGAGATCGACATCATCCCGATGCAGATCCGGGTGCTGCGTCATGTCTGCAAGCGCTATGCCTGCAGCCGGGGCGATTCGGCACCGCGCACCGCACCGACACCACTGCAGGTGCTGCCCAAAACCAATGCCAGCAATAACCTGCTGGCCATGCTGCTGACCACCAAGTACGTCGATTCCATGCCGCTGGCACGTTTCTCGAACGTGCTGGCCCGCTGTGGCGTCAATGCGCCCCGGCAGACGCTGGCCCGCTGGGTGATCGGTGCGGCACAGGCGCTGCAGCCCATCCACAACCTGCTGCGCGACCACCTGCTGGACAGTCCGGTGATCCACATGGATGAAACCACCGTGCAGGTGCTCAAACAGCCCAACAAGAAAACGGGATCACCCGGCTACATGTGGGTGCAAAAAGGCGGTCCGCCGGACAAGTCGGTGGTGATCTATGACTACGACCCGAGTCGTTCCGGCAAGGTACCGTTGCGCCTGCTCGCGGGCTGGCAAGGTTATCTGATGACCGATGGCTACGAGGGCTACAACGCCGTGGGCAGGACCGAGGGTGTCGAGCACCTGGTGTGCTGGGCACACGCACGGCGTGGTTTCGTCAAGGTCGTGCAGGCCAGCAAGGGCAAGCGGGGACGGGCCAATGAAGCCATGGACATGATCGGCCGGCTCTATGGGATCGAGCGCGAGTTCGCCGATGCCACGGACGAGGCACGCCTCGAGGCGCGGCAGAGCCGCAGCAAGGCGGTGCTGGCCGAACTGCGCGACTGGCTGGACAAAATGCTGCCGCTTGTACCGCCCAAAACCCCATTGGGTCAGGCACTGGGCTACCTGTACCGGTACTGGTCGCGCCTGGTGCGATACGTCGAGCGGGGAGATCTGCCGATAGACAACAATCGGGTGGAGAATGCGATTCGCCCGTTCGTTGTGGGCCGCAAGAACTGGCTGTTCAGTGACACACCGGCGGGTGCGCATGCCAGTGCAGTGGTGTACTCGCTGATCGAGACGGCAAAGGCCAACGGGCGGGAGCCGTATGCGTGGCTGCGTCATGTGCTGCAGCGGCTGCCGTATGCGAAGACGGCAGATGACTACGAGGCGCTGCTGCCGTGGAACCTGTCGGCGCTGGAGCTGGTGGAGGAAGCGATCCGGGCCTGATCAATGGTTTTGTGGATCGTTTACGTTCGGTCCGGAACCCCTGACCGTGGACGGCCGCGGCTATGCCGATTCTAGAACACTGGGAGATGTGTTCGGTCCGGAACTTTGCACGGTTTCTGTCGCCACGACGGAAAATTCTAGAACACTGGGAGATGTGTTCGGTCCGGAACGACCCACGGGTCCACCACATACACGCGGGGATTCTAGAACACTGGGAGATGTGTTCGGTCCGGAACGAATGCTCATTTTCGCTGCTGGCAGTGGACATTCTAGAACACTGGGAGATGTGTTCGGTCCGGGACCCATGGCCCGGTAATGGATCTTCCGGACAATTCTAGAACACTGGGAGATGTGTTCGGTCCGGAACCCGCTGCCCGTGCCGCCGCCTGTAATTCCGATTCTAGAACACTGGGAGATGTGTTCGGTCCGGAACCACCAGAAGCAGTCCCACTTCTACCGGAAGATTCTAGAACACTGGGAGATGTGTTCGGTCCGGAACTGCCCAGCGCAAATGCAGTAATCTGCTGATATTCTAGAACACTGGGAGATGTGTTCGGTCCGGAACCAACGGGACACGCTGGCTGAGGCCGTCAACATTCTAGAACACTGGGAGATGTGTTCGGTCCGGAACGCCGCCGCCTCAATTGCTGCATCGTCACTCATTCTAGAACACTGGGAGATGTGTTCGGTCCGGAACAATTAGCACTGTGCGGGCAGGCGTACCACAATTCTAGAACACTGGGAGATGTGTTCGGTCCGGAGCAAACGCTACCTACAGACAGAGGCCATGGCGATTCTAGAACACTGGGAGATGTGTTCGGTCCGGAACATCATGAACAAGCAAGAAACCGCCCTGGTCATTCTAGAACACTGGGAGATGTGTTCGGTCCGGAACGCAGGGCGATACGCTTCATCGATGGTGATTATTCTAGAACACTGGGAGATGTGTTGTAAACGATCCACAAAACCATTGATCAGGCCCGGATCGCTTCCTCCACCAGCTCCAGCGCCGACAGGTTCCACGGCAGCAGCGCCTCGTAGTCATCTGCCGTCTTCGCATACGGCAGCCGCTGCAGCACATGACGCAGCCACGCATACGGCTCCCGCCCGTTGGCCTTTGCCGTCTCGATCAGCGAGTACACCACTGCACTGGCATGCGCACCCGCCGGTGTGTCACTGAACAGCCAGTTCTTGCGGCCCACAACGAACGGGCGAATCGCATTCTCCACCCGATTGTTGTCTATCGGCAGATCTCCCCGCTCGACGTATCGCACCAGGCGCGACCAGTACCGGTACAGGTAGCCCAGTGCCTGACCCAATGGGGTTTTGGGCGGTACAAGCGGCAGCATTTTGTCCAGCCAGTCGCGCAGTTCGGCCAGCACCGCCTTGCTGCGGCTCTGCCGCGCCTCGAGGCGTGCCTCGTCCGTGGCATCGGCGAACTCGCGCTCGATCCCATAGAGCCGGCCGATCATGTCCATGGCTTCATTGGCCCGTCCCCGCTTGCCCTTGCTGGCCTGCACGACCTTGACGAAACCACGCCGTGCGTGTGCCCAGCACACCAGGTGCTCGACACCCTCGGTCCTGCCCACGGCGTTGTAGCCTTCGTAGCCATCGGTCATCAGATAACCTTGCCAGCCCGCGAGCAGGCGCAACGGTACCTTGCCGGAACGGCTCGGGTCGTAGTCATAGATCACCACCGACTTGTCCGGCGGACCGCCTTTTTGCACCCACATGTAGCCGGGTGATCCCGTTTTCTTGTTGGGCTGTTTGAGCACCTGCACGGTAGTCTCGTCCATGTGGATCACCGGACTGGCCAGCAGGTGGTCGCGCAGCAGGTTGTGGACGGGCTGCAGCGCCTGTGCCGCACCGATCACCCAGCGCGCCAGCGTCTGCCGGGGCGCGTTGACGCCATAGCGGGTCAGTGCGTTCGAGAAACGCGCCAGCGGCATCGCATCGACGTATTTGGTGGTCGGCAGCATGGCCAGCAGGTTATTGCTGGCATTGGTTTTGGGCAGCACCTGCAGTGGTGTCGGTGCGGTGCGCGGTGCCGAATCGCCCCGGCTGCAGGCATAGCGCTTGCAGACATGACGCAGCACCCGGATCTGCATCGGGATGATGTCGATCTCCTCACGAACACTCTCACCGATTTCCGCCATGGTGCAACCGCAGGGGCAGGTGCGCTCGTCCTCGGGCATTGCATACACGATCTCCACACGCGGCAGATCCGCCGGCAGCGGCTGGCGCTTGCCACGGGGTTTTGCCGGCTTGCGGGGTGTGGTGCGGGTGTTCTCTTCGGGCAGCTCCGCCTGGTCGTCAGCATCACTGCTGCTCTCTGCCAGTGCATCAGCTTCATCGAAGAGCCGGTACTGGGCTGACGAGGTTTCAGTACTGCGGCCGAACTGGCGCCGGCGCGCCATTTCCATTTCCTTGATATAGACGCGCAGGCGCTTGAGGACTTCGGCTTCGACGCAGGCCTTGAACTCGGCCTCGATACGAGATTTGAGCCCGGCATCGACACGGGCCTTGATCTCAGCCTCGATGATTTCCTGCTTGATTTCTTCGCGCAGCTCTGCACGCGTTTGTTCGCGGAGTTCTACCTGCAGCTCTTTCACGATCTCATCGCGCAAATCCTGCCGCAATTCCTGCCGCAATTCCTGGCGCAGCAGGTCGCGGGTGCCAGCATCGAGCTGCATTGCCATGCCCTGCTGCATGTATTGCGCAAACTGCCGCATGGCTTCGGGTGAGCCATGAGGGCCGTAGTCGGCCGGAGAAATATCCGGTGATGGGGCGGCAGAAGGTGAACGGCGGCGAGCAGGTGGCATGCTTGCCATTATAGCCCGATGGCAGCCTATAAACCCGTATCAAATGCAGAAAATGTCTCCGCCAATGACGGATTTTGTGACCGGATTAAAAACAGGGAAGCCGGGCCGTCAGACCGTGCTCTGATAATGCAGTGTCTGGTGCGGCCGGTTGCGCCACAGGTCGAACCCTTCGAGCAACCACTCCAGCTCCCGCATGCTCAGCGTGCAGGTTCTTTGCGATGCCTGCAGTGCTGGCCATGCAAAGCGCTCCTTCTCCAGCCGCTTGTACCAGAGGCAGAACCCGTTGCGGTGCCAGTACAGTGCCTTGATCTTGTCACGCTGGCGATTCACGAACACAAAGAGCGCATCGTCAAACGGGCTCATCTGCAGCTGCTGCTCCACCAGCGCCGAGAGCCCACCGATGGACTTTCTGAAGTCCACCGGTTCCCGGCACAGGTAGACGTTGTCGATATGGCAGCCCGGATGCATCAGTGCACCTGTGCGCTCATGCTGGCCACCAGCTGTCCCAGCCACTGCGGCGAAGGCAGCGAGGCAAGCTCCATGCGCACACCCGGCGCAAGCCACACAGTGCAGGGCTGGATGGCGTGCCGCTCGGCCAGCTGGACGGCAACCAGGGCCGAAGCCCCTTCCGTACGCCTGCCTTCGTCCGAGACCCGCCGACGGTGGTAGTACAGCGATGCCACGGACAGCCCCTCCCGTGCGGCGTAGTCCTTGATGCTGATGCCCTCGGTCTCGATGGCCTGCAGGTGCGCGGCCCAGTCCACCTTGTTCGTCATGAATGCCTCCATCCTGATCGGGTTGCAAAGGAGGCAACTATGACGCTACGCAAGTCAGATGAACAGAATGTGCATAATGGATCAGTTACGACCGAACACATCTCCCAGTGTTCTAGAATGATTTCCCGGTTTACTGTGATCGAGTACACGTTCCGGACCGAACACATCTCCCAGTGTTCTAGAATCAACCCTGTCTGCCGGATGGACAAGAACAAGTTCCGGACCGAACACATCTCCCAGTGTTCTAGAATGCTGGCGTCTCATACGGGGTGGGCATGTTCGTTCCGGACCGAACACATCTCCCAGTGTTCTAGAATACGCACGACGCGCGCGCGCACGCCGCTGATGTTCCGGACCGAACACATCTCCCAGTGTTCTAGAATATCAGGCGTCGTTGCGTGTCGAACACCACCGTTCCGGACCGAACACATCTCCCAGTGTTCTAGAATGTCTGTGGAGTCCTACAGCGGCCCGCAGTAGTTCCGGACCGAACACATCTCCCAGTGTTCTAGAATTTTCTGCTGGTGCTGGTGCGCCATTGCGCGGTTCCGGACCGAACACATCTCCCAGTGTTCTAGAATAGATGACGCTGTGGACGGCAAGGCCGGCGAGTTCCGGACCGAACACATCTCCCAGTGTTCTAGAATTGGCGCGACATGGCGCGACACCGAAACGCTGTTCCGGACCGAACACATCTCCCAGTGTTCTAGAATCCATGCGTTCGGCCGGCGTCATAGACGCCCGTTCCGGACCGAACACATCTCCCAGTGTTCTAGAATTCGTTTGTCAGTTCCGTCATATCAGTCCTTGTTCCGGACCGAACACATCTCCCAGTGTTCTAGAATCGCGTGGGCATTTTTGTTGTGGATGAGATCGTTCCGGACCGAACACATCTCCCAGTGTTCTAGAATTTCTTCGGTACAGCGAAGCCCGCCAGCCTGTTCCGGACCGAACACATCTCCCAGTGTTCTAGAATCGGTCTCCAGCAACCCATTGATTCTCAAGGTGTTTTACGGAGTTTGGCAGTAAATTTTTCATCAGAATCAATACACAGGAACGGGCCGCAAGGCCCGTTTTTGTTGTCCGCACAAGGCGACCACAACGTAAAACACTGCAAAATATACGATCAAATTGATGGTTGCCCATGCTCCCGAACTCCCACGCAACGACCGATTTGTTGCCGAAAACATACGATTCTAGCCAACAAATTCTTAAAACAATGTGAACTGGTCCGGCGCCTTTCCGGATTCCTGGATAGCCCCGCGATGGAACGTCAGGATGCGCTCATACTGTTTGTCGGTCAGTTGCAGGATGCTGACCTTGCCTCCTGGAGGCAGAACGGCTTCCACCCGCTTGCAGTAGGTTTCCACCTGCGTTGGACTACTACAGAAGCGAAGGTACACGCTGAACTGGCTCATCTCGAAGCCCATGTCCAACAGGCGGTTGCGAAACTCGGTAGCGGCCTTCCGTTCGGCCTTCAGCACCACCGGTAAATCGAACATCACCAACAGCCACATCAGCCGATACCCCGAAAGCATGTCAGACTACCTCTGAGGCCATTGCTCCCATGTCCAGCGAAGAGCCAGGCAAAGGCAGGTCCAGCTCCTGCCGCTCCCCCAAAAACACCTGCGCCAGGGAGACCGCAAGGCGCTGCGTACAGACCATGATGGGCGTGGCGCCGGCACTGGTCTGCATGTCGGCACACATCACCAGTGCCAGCGCCTTCTTCGTCTCGGGTGTTACCTCAAAAAGACCCTGTCGGATCAGACCTCGCACCTTCAGGTCCACCATTGGCCTGAAGGGCTCCATCAGGTCATCCACCAGACGCATGGCATTGGCATCATTGCTATGGTGCAGTCCGATACTCGGATGCAGACCCGCCGCGATCACCGCACGCGCTGTGGTCGCCCGCAGAATGGTGTAACCGTAATTCAGCAGCGCGTTGACCCCATCAGCCTTCTGGTCCCGTTTGAAGCCATCTCCGAACAGAAGGCCCCAGTATCGACGAGCACCCTGCGCCTCGATGTTGTCCGGATCACCGCTACGAACCTTGCGCACCAGCGCATTCAACGGAGCATCCGGTGCGCCGCAAGCCTCAAGCACCGCCGCCTGCTGCTGCAGCTTCGCTCTGACTACGGACGCCCACATACGCTTCTGCACGGGCAAAGAGGCCGCAATCTGCGCCTCCATGCGTTTGGCCTGGACATGGTGCCCATCAATGGGCCAAAGCATGCCAGCGACGTTATGGTTGGCCCCACAAAGAACAAATGGGCAGCCACGTTCGGCCAGATCAACCAGAAGGTTGTTGGTATAGCTTATACCATGTGCATTGGCGATCAGCGCTGTAATGTCATCCAGCGGAACCTTGCCAGCAAGCTGACGGGTTCCGCCGGTTGTGTGCACCATCAGAAAACCGCGAAAAACGGACAAACGGCGCCTGTCGTCCGCGATTTCTACGATGCGACCAACCATAATACAAAATTATCCTGAATACCCAGGGTCCCTAACAATGCCCAAAGTAGATACCGTGACCTTTCTGCCATGTGACTTCTGGAAGGAACTCGCGTACTTTGATGTGTACTTAAACGGATCATCCTTGTCACGATTTCTGGCATCCACATTGGCCTCGTTAATTGGTGCCATAAATATCTGACCGCTTGACGAAGCAATTTTAACAATCCTCATTGTCACTTCTCTCCCTCCTCCTTCGCCATTACTTTGACTCATCCTTACAGCATCATCGATCATCAATCTAGTAACCAGAGACGCACCGTTTTGAGCGAACTTTGGATCTCGCAATTTCCTAACTGCCTCTTCGCGCGAGGCCCCTCTCCGCATCGCCTCCCGGACAATCTGGTAGGCTCTGAACGTGGAAATCACTTCCCCTTCCCATTTACCTTGTCCGTTTCTGAAGATCTCGATGCAATAGTTGCTGCCACCAACATACCCTTTGTAGGGCAGTGGATGGCCTTCTGCGTCGACGCCATGACGAGCTTCCTGCCCAGGCTCCGATATCATGTTTACGCTTGAGATGTTGGCTTTGGAGGACGTCCGGCTCGGAATGATCGTCTTCCCATTCTTCCCAATCCCATGCGCCGTATCCTCCAGCATCGCGCCCTCAAACCCATGATCCGGTTTGTGGCTGACCCAGATGTTGCCAATGGCACGCTCCACCTGGTCCCGGAAGGTTGGCCACGGCGGCTGGAAGTTCTTCACCAGCTGCTCGGTACCGGCTTCATCGGCACGGGCATTGGCCGAGGCAAAGCGCTGCAGCAGCCCCTGGTCGGTCACGCCGATCACGCAGGCATCGACCGCGTGATGGCGATGATCGTTGCGGTTCTTCTCGCCCGTATCACCCAGCAGGAGGTTCAGGCCCAGATGGCGGCGCAACATGGCGGTGAGTGAGCCGGTAATCACGCGCACGTGACTCTTGGTCACCAGTCCCAGATACGATTTGGCCAGACGCGACAGATAACGTGTGTCGTTCAGTGCGCGGGCGATGAAGTCCTTGTCTTCGTGCAGCCAGCGTTTATAGCCGTCCTCGGCAAAGCGGGCGGCCTTGCGCTTGTTGGGCATGGATGCGGCGCGACGCAGGATGTCCTCATACTTCCAGCCCTGCCGCTCGAAGTCGGCACGGGCCTCATAAGGCGTACGGTTACCCTTGACGCGGTTGGCCAGACGGATGCACACCGTCTTGTTGTTCATGCCGTCATCCAGCGTGCGCGAAAACGGCAGGATGTGCTCGACTTCGACCTGGTCCGACAACAGCATTTCTGCAGAGATCTGTTCGCCGCTGTAGGGGCAGCGGCGGTCGGCTGCGTCGCGGCTCAGTTCTTCCCACAGAATCCAGCGCTTGATGTCATCGCGACGAACGCTTTCCGGGCTGATGCCCAGAATGCCGGCAATGTCTTCGGAAATCCGCTTGTTCCGCTTCTCGTTGGCCGTCTGTTCACGCTGGATTTCCTCGCGCTGCTTCTTGCTCTGCTTCAGGTCGCGGGCCAGCTCCACCACCACCTCGGCCGGGTTGCCGTAACGGTCGATCAGCGCGTTCACCACCTTGCGCACCTGGTTCAGGCCAATGTGCACGGTGGGGTTGGCAATCTTGCCGTAGCGTTTCTCTTCGGGGTCTTCGCGTTTGTTGGTGCCAAAACTCACGTGCCGCTGCAGCGCCTTGCCGTAGTACGGCAGATGCCGGAGCACCATGCGGATTTCACCGGTCTCTTCGTTGACTTTCGGTTTGCCGGTGGCAGGATCGATGACAGGCAGCTGCTCTTCGCCCTCCACCGAAAAGCCCAGAGCGCTATGACTGCCCAGACCGGCCGCCTCCACCGCCTTGTCGTAGGTGATCACGTCCCTGCGCAGTTCCGGCACGATGAGGTTAAGCGCCTTGCGGCTCAGGTTGCCGTACCCTTCGGGCAGACGTGCGTTGGAAATGACTTTCGCCCGGGCGTCATCCACGCCAGTGCGCTGCTTCAGCCACTCGATGAGATCAGCCTCGCTGTCTTCGTTGACCAGCTGGCAGACGATGTCGTCCTGCAGATTGTCGTCGAAATCGAACCAGGCCTCGCCGAAGCATTCCGGCCGGGACAGGGCTGCAGAGGCGGCATTGCCCTTCAGCTCCTCCCGCCGGTCATCCTCGAGGTTGAAGCGCGTGGTACCGCTCACTTCCAGCAGTTTGCGGATATATTCGAAAGTCGCGTTGTTGCTGCTTCGGCGTGTTCTGGTCTTGCCCTCACCCCCCTTGCCCGCCTTGTCGACTGTCTTTTTCGCCGTGGCTTTGGCGGGCGGTTTGCCTCGCTCCAGCACGTTTACGATCAGGTCGCGCTGCTCCTTCGTCAGCGGGGTCTGCTGCATGCGGTCGTCCACAATACGCAGGTTATTGACCTCCTGATAGATACGAAAACGCTGGCTGCTGGGCAGGGCCAGCGGCGCACGCTGCTCATCGGGCAGCAGGGTGCACCGGCCCGGGTCCACGGGCTTGAGGGGTCGCTGGAACAGCAGCGTGTCGCGCAGGGCATCCCGTGCAGCATCGTTGAAGAGAACGGGGTTGAAACTGGCCTGTTTGGCCCAGAGGGCATCGAATTCGTCGGTGACGATCTGCCGATCAATCGACAGACTGTAGTTCTTCTCGATGACGTCGTTGCCCTTCTTGTCCTGGGTGAGAACTTCCCGGTTACGCACGGCAGCGCCGGTAAGCATCCGTCTGTACAGCCACTGTCCCGCGGTCAGGCCCTGAGCACGCAGGGTTTTGCGCATTTCGCTGATGGCACCTTTCATTTTGGAGGTCTCATCAGAGGCCTTGGTCACTTCGTTGCCATTTTCATCCAGCTCGACCTTGTCCAGCTTGCGGTTGCTCTTGAAGCCGCGACGCTGGTTGAGGTGGAACAGGGCGCGACCGAACTCCTCGGGTTTGAGTTCGCGTTCCATGCCGGCTGCCCGCAGCTCGTAGGGATTGGGGTACTGCTTTTCCAGCGCCTTGCGTGCCTTCAGGTCCTTCGGGAAGAAGCCAAAGTCCACCAGTTGCCGCATCATCCGGGCCTTGCGGCGCAACATGCGGTCGCGGCGGCGGCGCAGGCCGCGCGCCATCCGTCGCTGCACGGCCAGCGGGGCGCCAACGCCTCCATTCTTGGCCGCTTCGCGACCATCACTGAAAATCCGTACGCCGGCCCGGAAGAGGGCCACCGGTGCGTGCTCATTGTTCAGGCGATAGACCGCCCAGCCCAGTGAGGTAGTCCCAAGGTCGATTGCCAGGCGGTAATCCATGCTGTTCTCCGGTTCGGTCCGGGCCGATGGACAGCTGGGAGATGCCGCCATCCGGTGTGCCGGACACATGTGACTGATTCGCTGCTGCAATTATCTGTGCACACGTGCCTTCCGGCATGCCATTCGGTCCGGAAAAATCGACCGTTCGTCGGCAAAGCGACATCTGATGCGCCGGATGGTGGACTTTTTCCTTGTGCTCGTGGCACAATGGCTTCACTCAGAACACTGGGAGATGTGCTCGGTCCGCTAACAAGCTGAAAGATGCACAAAATGGAAAGCCCCTATATGGGGCTTTCGTCTTTTTTGCGACAGTTTTCTGCAGGCCATCACCTATGCCTGTTCTGCAGGCCATCGATTCTGCCTGACACATTGTCGCCACACCGGCTTCTGCATGTGTCCGCAGAGCAGCTACGCTGCAGCATGCTGCGACCTGCCCTGCTGCAGCCACCGGCACAGGCCGGTCTCCGCATCGGCTGCCACCCATGCTTTCGGGCAGCGTTTCTGCGCACGCCTGCCATCCGTGATATGTTTCCTGTCGCGCCCCGGCCACGTCGGGTGCTGCATGGTTTTCTTCCCCCTTTACCGGCAGACGCGACACCATGACCACCACCCCACCCCTCAAAGTCTCCCTCATCGGCGCCCCCTCCGACGCAGGCGCAAGCCTCCTGGGCTCGGCCATGGGGCCGGATGCCCTGCGGGTTGCCCAGCTGGGGCCGGCGCTGGCCGCCCTGGGGCTGGACGTGCTGGACACGGGCAACCTTTCTGGCCCGGTCAATCCGCGTGGCCCGCGTGATCCGCAGGCGGCGGGTCTGCGCAATCTGCCGGAGGCCATTTTCTGGACGCAGGCCGTGCACGACGCCGTGTGGGCACAGTTTCAGGCAGGCCGCATGCCCATCATGCTGGGGGGCGACCACCATCTGGCAGCCGGTTCGATCAGCGCGGTGGCGCGCCATGCGCGAGCGCAGGGCAAGAAGCTGCGGGTGCTGTGGCTGGACGCCCACTCCGACATCAATACGCCGGACACCTCGCCCAGTGGCAATATCCACGGCATTCCGGTGGCCAACCTGCTGGGCTTCGGGCCGCACGAGCTGATTTCCATGTCGGGCGAGACACCGGCCATCAAACCCGAAAGCATGCGTTACGTGGGCATCCGCTCGGTGGATGAGCATGAAAAGCGGATGATCCGCCAGATGGGCATCCAGGCCTTCGACATGCGGGCCATCGACGAGCTGGGCATGCGCGAGGCCATGCACCGGGTGCTGGACGGTCTGGATGACGACACGCACCTGCACGTGAGTTTCGATGCGGACTTTCTGGACCCGGAAATCGCTCCGGGTACGGGCACACGCGTGCGCGGCGGCGCCACCTACCGCGAGGCACAGCTGTGCATGGAGATGATTGCCGACACGGGCCGGATGACCTCGCTGGATGTGGTGGAGGTGAATCCGGCGCTGGACATCCGCAACCAGACGGCCGAGCTGGTGGTGGACCTGGTCGAAAGCCTGTTCGGCAAGAGCACGCTGATCAACCGCTGATTCAGGCAGCCGAAGGGGTTTTCTCGGCCTGCAGGCGCAGGAATTTTTCCATGAGCTGTTCGCGGGATTCGTTCAGCTCGAAGTTGATGGGAATGCATTCCACGGGGCAGATCTGCGCGCACTGGGGTTCATCGAAGTGCCCCACGCATTCGGTGCAGCGGTTGGGGTCGATGATGTAGTACTCGGGTCCCTGCGAGATGGCCTCGTTGGGGCACTCGGGTTCACAGCAGTCGCAGTTGATGCATTCGTCGGTGATGATCAGGGCCATGGAGTGGCGCTCCTTGGGATGCTGGATGATTCGGTGCTGGATTCTGGCTTGCGTTGGGTGCCGGATGGGGCACGGGGTCCGGTGTCGTACTGGGTACTGCATGCGTCGCGGGGTTCAGCATGGCGCTGGTTTCGGTGCGACGCTGTTTTCCGGATTCGGCCCGGGATTCAAATCGTGTTATGGACTCGGTGTCTCCGGTCGGGTGTCAGGGGGCAGGCGCTGCGGGTGAGCGGCGCTCGCGGTATTTCTGCTGCAGGGCAGCCAGCACGACGGGGCTGACGAAGGGGCTGACATCGCCGCCCAGCAGGGCAATTTCGCGTACCAGCGTGCCGGTGATGGACTGGTAACGGTCGTCCGGGATGACGAAGTGGGTATCGATGGCCGGCAGCAGTGTGCGATTGAGGCTGGCCATGCGCCGTTCGTAGTCGAAGTCGCTGGCGTCGCGCAGGCCGCGCACGATGAGTCCGGCCCCCTGCTGGCGGGCAAATTCGGTGACCAGCCCGGTGAAGTGCATGACGCGCACGTTGGCCAGGCCGGTCAGGATGGCCTTGGCCATGTCGAGCCGTTCGGCCAGGGTGAACAGGGTGCTCTTGCGGCTGTCGGACACGGCAACGATGACGGCCTCGTGATGGGCAGCAACGCGCTGGACCACGTCCTGGTGGCCAAGGGTCAGCGGGTCGAAGGTGCCGGGATAGACGACAAGGGTCATGTGGGGTGCCGATGAGAAAAGAATATGGCTGGCCGCCATTATCAGCCTTCCGGGGCCTTGCGGCCAGAGCGTGTCAAGGAGCAGTCCGTCCTCGCCCGGGAAAGCCCGAGTGTATACCCTCCCCTGCGCCTGCCTCCATATCCTCCCCCGTGCCTGCATCCGCAACCGGGTCATGCGCGGCCCGTACGGACACACCACCGTCGCCCGTATCCTGCAGCAGGTGGTAGTGGACCTGTCCTGCCCTGCCGCTGCGCAGGATGGCCAGACGGCCGCACTGCTGCCGGGCCAGCCATTCGGGCGTGAGCGGAAAGTCGGCCTCGGCATAGATGAAGCCCTGGGGAGCCAGACGGGCCAGTGCGGCGGGCAGGATGCGTTCCATCCAGCCGGCACGAAACGGGGGATCCAGCAGGATGAGATCGGCACCCGCGGCAGGAGAGCTGCCCGGGGATTGCTGCTTGGCCAGCCAGCGGCTGGCATCGGCCCGGTGCAGCCGAATGACGCCCTGCGCGCCCAGCTGCTGGATGCTGCTCTGCAGGCCGCGGGCGATGGCGGGGTTCTGTTCGACCATGTCCACCCAGGCGGCGCCCCGGGAAGCGGCCTCGAAGCCCAGAGCACCGCTGCCGGCAAACAGGTCGATGCAGCGCCAGCCGGTGAGATCCTGCCCCAGCCAGTTGAACAGGGTCTCGCGGACCCGGTCGGGCGTGGGCCGCAGGCCGGGGGCGTCGGGTACGGGCAGCAGGCGGCGCTTCCACTGGCCACCGATGATGCGGATGCGGGAGGTCATGGGTTGATTCTAGAGCGTGTCACGGACCCACTGCTCCCGTGCGTCTAATTCCGGGGTTCGCTTCGCGGGTCCGCTCCCCGGCTCTGCTTCAGGGTCCATTTTGGGGTCCGCTGCCGGGTTCTGCTCCCGGAACCTGCACACGGCACCTGTCAGCACGCGGCGGGACAAGCCGTGCCTGCGCAGTACGCCTTGTCAGCACACGGCCGGAATCGGCGTGGGAACGAATGAATCCATGACACGCTCTAGAATCGGGGAACCGATGCCTTTCCGGAACCCACGACATGTTTGGTTTTTTCCGCCGCAAGAATCAGGATCAGAAAGCCGCCGAAGCCGCAGCGGAGTTTGCTGCCGCAGCCGAGCGCACCGAGGCCGAGCAGCAGGCGCTGGCCGAGGCCCGGCAGGCCGTGGCCAACGGCACGGCCACGCTGGTGCAGCAGGCCCTGGTCATGCAGGCCGACGAGGCAGCACAGCAGGCAGCCGCAGCTACGCCTGCCGCCACACCCGCCACTACACCCGTTACCGAAGCGGCAGCAGTCCCAGGGCCCGGGACACCTGCCCCGACTGGCATGTCCCCAGCCGAAGCCGCGGCGACCGCATCCACAGCGACCGCCGAATCCACAACAGCCGCTGCATCCCCGGCGGCAGCCATCTCCACGACAGCAACGGCATCCCCGGCACCTGCAGCACCTGCTGACGACGAGGCTGCCCGGCGCGCGATGGTCGAGCAGGCTGCCCTGCAGGTCGAGCGCGATCTGGCCGCGCAGGCCGAGGCAAACCGGCAGGCCGAAGCCGCTGCGCACGCCGGACATGCTGCAAGCGCCAATGAGGCGGCAGCGGTGGCCGCCCGGGAAGCGCAGGCACGACAGGCTGCAGCCGAGGCGGCCCAGGCACCAGCCGCCTTGCCCACCACGTACGGTGACAGCGAGATCGTCCCGCCCACCCAGGCACTGCCGGAGGCCGTCCGCCCGGCACGGGCGGGCTGGTTCGAGCGGCTGCGCGGCGGGCTGGCGCGTACCCGTTCACAGCTGGGCAGCATTTTAAGTCGCAGCAAAATCGACGAGTCGCTGTATGAGGATCTGGAGACGGCGCTGCTGGCCAGCGACACGGGCTATGGCACGACGGAATGGCTGCTCGGCCAGCTGCGCGAGCGGGTCAAACGCGACCGCATCCAGGACGCCGCCACGCTGAAGACGGCACTGATCGACATTCTCACCGACCTGCTGACCCCGCTGGAAAAACCCATCGACGTGGACCGGGCCAGTCCGCTGGTCATGATGATTGCCGGCGTCAATGGCGCCGGCAAGACCACCTCCATCGGCAAGCTGGCCCGGCACCTGCACCAGATCGAGCAGTCGGTGCTGCTGGCAGCGGGCGATACGTTCCGGGCGGCCGCGCGCGAGCAGCTGGCCCGCTGGGGCGAACGCAACCAGGTGCACGTGATTGCCAATGAGGGCGGCGATCCGGCAGCGGTGGCCTTCGACGCGATCAAGGCCGGTCAGGCACGTGGCATCGATGTGGTGATGGTGGATACGGCCGGCCGGCTGCCCACGCAGCGCCATCTGATGGACGAGCTGAAGAAGATCCGCCGCGTGATGGGCAAGGCCATGGACGACGCGCCGCACGAAGTGCTGCTGGTGCTGGACGGCAATACCGGCCAGAACATGCTGGCACAGGTGCAGGCGTTCGACGAGGCCGTGCAGCTGACCGGGCTGATCGTGACCAAGCTGGACGGCACGGCGAAGGGCGGCGCGATTGCCGCACTGGCCCATACACGTCGCGACAATCCGCTGCCGGTGTACTTCATTGGCGTGGGCGAAGGGGTGGAAGACCTGCAGGGCTTCAGCGCCCGCGAGTTTGCCACGGCGCTGCTGGTCTGAAGCATCGAAACCGGCCGGCGGCGCCTGCACCGAAACCGGCACTGAAACTGAACAGACGCCGGGACCAGACCGGACACCACGGACGCAGGAACCAGACGAACACCGGGACCAGACGGACACCGCCACCCAGAGAGCGTCTGCACCGAACAGACCTGGGCGCCAGACGGGCTTCACCATCCGTCGAGCGGCGTGCCGGCCCCGAACGATTACCCGCGCCAGGCAGGCATGCGGCAAAAATACAACACCAAAATATCGTGTCGCGTTGTGAGCAAATGCATATTGCTCCGGACCTGACGGCAGGCCGTATCGTCCGTGTGTCATTTTTGGTTGACGGTTTCTGTTCGTCACGCGAATATGCCCGCTGCATTTTGACACTGAGGACCATTCTCACCATGCAAGCGGTCATTCTTGCGGGCGGCTTCGGCACCCGCATCAGCGAAGAAAGCGCGGTGCGTCCCAAGCCGATGGTCGAGATCGGCGGGCAACCCATTCTGTGGCACATCATGAAGATCTATGCCTCGCATGGCATCAACGACTTCGTGATCTGCTGTGGCTACAAGAGCCACGTGATCAAGCAGTACTTCCACGAGTACGCCATCTCGCACGCCGATGTGACCTTCAACCTGGGCACCAACGAGATGCAGATCCACCGCAACGAGTCGGAGCCCTGGAATGTCACGCTGGTCGAGACGGGGCAGGATTCGATGACGGGTGGCCGCATCAAGCGTGCGTCGAAGTACATCAAGGGTGACACCTTCCTGTGCACCTACGGAGATGGCGTGAGCGACGTGGACATCACGGCAGCCATTGCCTTCCACAAACAGCATGGTCGCGAAGCCACGGTGACGGCCGTGCAGCCCCCGGGTCGCTTCGGTGCCTTCAGCCTGCCGGCCGACCAGACGCGCATCGAGTCGTTCATGGAAAAACCGCAGGGCGATGGCGCCTGGATCAACGGCGGCTACTTCGTACTGGACCGCAAGGTACTGGACCGCATCGAGGGTGACGACACGGTGTTCGAGCAGGAGCCGATGCGCTCGCTGTCGGCCGATGGCCAGCTGGAAGCCTGGCGTCACACCGGTTTCTGGCAGCCGATGGACACGCTGCGCGACAAGCACGTGCTGGAAGAGCTGTGGGCGTCGGGCAAGGCCCCCTGGAAGCGCTGGTAAGGTAGCCATGTGTCCGCCCTGACGGGCGGAATATTTCATGCAAAAGGGCCGGTATTCTTCAGGAACCGGCCCTTTTGCATGTGCGCCCAGCATGGGCGCACACCTGCGGGTGCAAGTCCCGCCACAAGCTGGCCACAGTGAGTGAAGTGAAGCGCAACTGCACAAGGGCGACCGAGTGTGGGAAGGAAGCGTGGAGCGTAATCTGCGGGCCGATGTACAAGAACCGGATACAAGGCGTTGCCGAGCAGGGCGAACGGGCATGTAACCGCGAAGCTCTTGTGGCCAAGGCGAGGTGACGTAAATCCGGCGGTCGTGCAGAGAAGGTGTGCGTTCTTACCTGGGGAGATCTCGCCTTATGCTCGAAAGGGCGACGGTGTCGAGCCGGAGCGAGAAGTCAGCAGAGGTCGTAGTAGCAGGACCAGCCCCATGATGGGACACAGGTCAGGCGAAGGACCGAACGAGAGGATGTGTTGACAGGATCATGTCGATGTCAAAGGCCATGCATCAGAAGCCTGCACGAGTGGGGCGACATGCAGTGAGTAGGGGTGAAGCCCCGAGGGGCGCATGTCGTGATGAAGCCTGCGGCCCGCGACATGACACCGAAGACACAGGAGCAGGGCTGCTCGATGCAGTTCTGGAAAGAGCCAACATGCAGCGGGCATGGAGGCGGGTGAAGGCCAATCGGGGAACGGCCGGTGTGGATGGTCTGGACATCGACCAGACATCCCGGCAGCTCAAGACCGAATGGCCGCGAATCCGCGAAGCACTGTTGCAGGGGACGTACCGGCCCAGCCCGGTACGACGGGTCATGATTCCGAAGCCGGGAGGTGGACAGCGAGAGCTGGGCATCCCGACGGTAACGGACAGACTGATCCAGCAGGCACTGCTGCAGGTACTGCAGCCGATGATTGATCCGGGCTTCAGTGAACACAGCTACGGCTTTCGGCCGGGACGGCGTGCGCACGACGCGGTGTTGGCCGCGCAGTCGTACATCCAGTCCGGCAGGAAGATCGTGGTGGATGTCGATCTGGAGAAGTTCTTTGACCGGGTCAATCACGACATCCTGATGGATCGCGTCAGAAAGCGCATTGGAGATGATGGCGTATGCCGTCTGGTCCGGGCGTATCTGAACGCGGGAATCATGGATGGCGGCGTGGTCGTAGAGCGGCACGAGGGGACACCGCAAGGTGGACCGCTGTCGCCGCTGCTGGCCAACCTGCTGCTCGATGAGGTGGACAAGGCGCTGGAGGCGCGCGGGCATTGCTTCGTTCGGTATGCCGACGACTGTAACGTATATGTGCACAGTCGTCGGGCAGGCGAACGGGTGATGCAGCTGTTGCGCCGGCTGTACGGCAGGCTGCATTTGCGGATCAACGAATCCAAGAGTGCGGTGGCCAGCGTCTTCACTGGCCGCAAGTTTCTGGGCTTCAGCTTCTGGATGGCTCCGAAAGGGGTCGTCAAACGGAGGGTGGCCCGGAAAGCTGTGATGGCCTTCAGGCAGCGTGTGCGCTGGCTGACCCGCCGCAGTGGCGGACGCAGCATACAGCAGGTGGTCGATGGGCTTCGCCCATTGCTGCTGGGATGGAGAGCCTATTTCAGACTGGCGCAAACGACAGGCGTCTGGCGAGAGCTGGATGAATGGATACGTCACCGGCTGCGGGCCATCCAGCTCAGGCAGTGGAAGCGGGGCAAGACCATGTTCAGGGAGTTGTGCGCCATGGGCGCAAGCACGGAAGTGGCCCGGAAAGTGGCGGCAAACAGCCGGCGCTGGTGGCATAACAGTGCGATGCTGCTCAACAGCGTGCTGACCCTGTCATGGTTCGACAGTCTTGGCCTGCCCCGTCTGGCATTATCCTGAATGTTTTCTCGAACCGCCCGGTGCGGACCCGCATGCCGGGTGGTGTGGCAGGGGTGCAGCCCAGAGGGCTGCCCCCTATGCCGATGACAAACGGTTGAGCGCCTCCACGGCTGCACCGGATGGCACAGCCACTGTCCCCCACTACACGGCACGTTCAGCCAATAGCTTCATCAGGCGGCAACACCCACCAGACAGTTGCGCCCACCGGGCAGCAATGCAGGCGGGCGTTGCCGATTGAACCGGGGCGCCCTGCCCCGCCGGTGCACAACAGGCACGGCAGGGAGGGACCGCAGCGGGGATCAGTTGTACCGGCGGTAGACCACCTTGGTGGGCGCACCCACCAGCAGACCATCGGTGCTGCCGGCTTCGAGGGCCTTTTTGTAGACCTTCGCCGCGCGGGCCACGGCTTCGATAGTGTGGTCGATGTCGGCATCGCTGTGTGCGTAGCTGACGATGAAGCTGGGGGCCAGCACGCCCCAGCGGATCAGCTCCTGCATGAACAGGGTGCGGAACGGCTGCGAGGGTTTGTGCTCGTGGTCGTGCGTGGAATAGAGCAGGTTGCAGCCACGGCCGGCAATGCCCAGGTATTCGCTCACGCCCAGATCGGCGGTGACCTGCTGGAAGCCGGCGCGCAGGCGGTCGCCCACGCGGTACAGGTGCTCGATGACCGGCTCGTCGCGGTAGATGCGCATGGTCTCGATGCCGGCGGCCAGGCTCGGACCTTCGGCGCCATGCGTGGTGGACAGCAGGAAGACGCGCTCGCGGTTGTGAAACAGACCACCCAGTTCCATCACTTCGCGCTTGCCGGTAAGGGCAGACAGCGAGAACCCGTTGGCCATGGCCTTGCCGAAGCAGGACATGTCGGGAGTGACACCGTACAGCGTCTGGGCGCCGCCCTTGTGGAAGCGAAAGCCGCTGATGGTCTCGTCCAGCGTGACCAGGGCGCCGTGCTGGTGCGACAGGTCGATGACCTGCTGCAGGAAGCCCTCTTTCGGCTCTTCGGTGCGGGCCGGCTCCAGCAGCACCATGGCAATCTGGTCCGGGTACTGGGCAAACAGCTGCTTCAGGCTGTCGATGTCGTTGTAGTTGAACTTGACGGTCAGGTCCACTTCGGCGCGGTTGACGCCGCCATCCATGGCGGTGGTACCGATGAACCAGTCGTTGTACGAGAAGAAGGGACTGTTGCTGCAGATGGCCACCAGCTTGCGGCCAGTGTGGGCGCGGGCCAGCTTGAGCGCAGCGGTCAGGATGGTGGAGCCGTCCTTGGCAAACTTGACCATCTCGGCGCTGGGGATCAGCGACTGCAGCATTTCGGCGGCCTGCAGTTCGATGGTGGCCGGGCGGTTGAAGTTGTTGCCCAGCAGCATCTGTCTGTGGGCCGCCTCGATGATGGACGGATACGCGTGGCCCAGCGTGACGGCGCGCAGGCCCATGCCGTATTCGATGAACTCGTTGCCGTCCACGTCCCAGATGTGGCAGCCCTTGCCGCGCTCGATGAAGCCGGGCGACAGCTCGGGGTACTGGTCATCGCCCTTGGCGTAGGTATGGGCACCGCCCGGAATGACGCTGTGCACCTTCGGACGCAGCGCCTTGGACTTATCGAAGCAGGTGCGCTCGACCATGGCGGGCGCGGCAGGCTTGGCAGAGGAACTCATGAGATGGACTATCCTGAATGGCTGCCCGCGGAACGGCAGGGGCAGGTGACGTGATGCAACAGGGAAAACCTGAAAGCGAAAAAGACGGCGCCAGAAGCAGGAAGACAGGTGTCTACACCGGTGTGCGCCCCTCTCCCAGCAGCCCGCAGTTCAGCAGCGCCTCGGCAGCCTGATGAATCAGCCCGAAGGGCAGGTCTGCCTTTTCGGTGATGTCGAGCAGGCTGTTCGTGCCATCTGACTGGTTGAGCACCCACAGCAGCGCCAGCTGCAGTTTCTGGCCCTCGTTGTGCCCGCCGATGAGCGAGTACAGGCCCCGGCGACCCAGTTGCGGCTCACCGAAGGGGCTGAGGTTCAGGTAGGTACCGTTGCGCTCGACCATGCCGAACGCCGTCAGCAGCAGCTGCAGCGAGCGCTCCAGATGTTCGGGGCGGATGAAATCGAGGTTGTCGGCCGAGGTGTGGTACTGCGGGTAGCTGCCGTAGGTGGAACGCGAGAAGCAGCCCATGGGCAGGTTGAAGCCGGGCGAGCAGAACTGGCGTTCGTCGTAGCCGTAGGGGAAGAACGGGATCTGTTCGTGCGCCTCGCCGCTTTCGGCCAGCATCAGCGCCATGATCCGGTCGATGTCGGCATTGCCCCGGCGGCTGCGCTTGTAGTGGTACTGGCCGCCATCGCCCACACCCGAAATCACCACCCCATGGGCCACACGCTGCGTCACATCCTGCCGCTGCGACAGCCAGCAGATGGCGCCGATGGTGGCCGGGATGAAGATGAAACGGTAGGTGTAGCGACGACGGGGCAGTGCAGCCAGCGTCTTCGCCAGCCAGGTGGCGGTGGCAATGCCCGACAGGTTGTCGTTGGCCAGCGAGGGGTGGCAGACGTGGGTGGAGACGAGCACCTCCTCGGTGCTGTCACCGGGCAGGATGCATTCGCCGAAGGTCATCGACCCCTGCACGAGATCGGTATCGACACAGACCTCGTAGCTGCCCGGTTCGAGCGCCTGCAGCTGCCGGTCGGTCAGGCAGAAACCCCAGTCACGCTTGAAGTATTGCGTGCGATAGGGAATCCAGTCCGGCCGGTCGGGCAGCGAGAAGAGGTGCGGCCGCAGCTCGTCCAGCGTCAGCGTCCCCCGAAAAGGGGCGCTGTAGTTGACCAGATGCAGGTTGTGGTCGGCAATGTCCACCACCTTGCGGCCGTCCGGCCCCTTGATCCACGCGGCCCGCACCACCCATTCCTGCGGCACCTCCCAGTCGAAGATCTTCGTGCCGGTGGGGACTTCGGTGACCGTGAGCGGAATGTGATGTCCAATGGCGGCCAGCGTGTCGCGCACGCCCTGCCCGGTGATGCTGCGCAGCATCGGGTAGAGCTGGGTGCAGAAGGCGTGCATGGCGGTGCCCTGCCCCGCGGCCTGGCTGGCAAGCGAGGCCGCGGTCAGCAGGGCCGCGGAGGGTTCGGAACCTGAACGGGTGGCGGACATGATCATTCGAAGATCTGGACTTCGGGCACCAGGATGACGAAGCGGCCGCCCCATTCGCGGATGGCGCTCATCTGCTTCATCACCTCGTCCTTCAGGTTCCAGGCGAGGATGACGAGGTAGTCGGGCTTCGTTTCCAGAATGTGCTCGGGGCCGTAGATGGGGATCTGCGTACCGGGCAGGAAGTGGTTCTGCTTGTGCGGGTTGCGGTCGACCGTGTACTCGATGTAATCGGAACGCACACCGGCATAGTTGAGCAGCGTGGCGGCCTTGGCCGGCGCGCCGTAGGCGGCAATGCGCTTGCCCTGGGCATGGGCGTCCAGCACGAAGCGCAGCAGGCTGCGCTTGCTGGCGCGGATGCGCTCTTCCAGGGCCAGGTACGGCTCCAGCGTGTCGAGGCCGGCGGCACGTTCACGGGCTTGCATTTCGGCCACGCGCGGGCTGACGGGCTGTTTGCCGGTGGCAGCCGGCTGGCAGTAGACGCGCAGCGAGCCCCCGTGGTTGGGGATCTCTTCCACGTCGAACACCGCGAGGCCGTGGTGGGCCAGGATGCGGCTGAAGGTCAGGAAGCCGTGGTAGCAGAAGTGCTCGTGGTAGATGTTGTCGAACTGGTTCTTCTGCAGCAGGTTCAGGACGTGGTGGAACTCGAAGGTGGCCACGCCGTGCTCCTTCAGCAGGATGGCAAAGCCGGCGATGAAGTCGTTGAGGTCCGGCACGTGCGCCACGACGTTGTTGGCGGCCATCAGGTCGGCGGCATGGCCCATGTCGCGCAGCTTGCGGGCGCTTTCACGGCCGAAGAACATCACCTCCATGGGGATGCCCAGCTTGCGGCCGGCTTCGGCCACGTTGGCGGCAGGTTCGACCCCCAGTACCGGCACCCCCTTGGGCAGGAACCAGCGCAGCAGGTAGCCGTCGTTGGCGGCCACTTCCACCACCTTGCTGTTCGGCCCCAGTTTGAAGCGTTCGGTCATCTCGTCGGCGTAGCGCTTGCCGTGGTCGAGCATGGCCTGGACGTAGGAGGAGAAATAGGCGTAGTCCGAGAAGATGGCTTCACCGCTCTGGAACTCTTCCAGCTGCACGAGGTAGCAGTTGCCGCAGACGTAGGCGTGCAGGGGGAAGAACGGCTCCATTTTGTTGAGGTCTTCCGGCTTGCGGATGGCGTTGGCCATGGGTGACATGCCCAGGTTGGCCACGGTGTGGCGCAGCTGGGTGCCACAGAAGCGGCATTTGGCATGTGTGGCGGCCAGGGCAGCGAGATCCTTGCGGACGGCGGAGGCGGTTTGGGTTCCGGACATGGTGGTGTTGTGCAAAGGGAAGCCTGAAGTCTGATGGCTGCAGACGCAGTGGCTTCTGCAGCGGCAAGCCCGCAGTATGCGGTGAAGGCATGCTGTACGGGTGTAAAACAGATGACGGATTCGGCGACAGCTTGCAGAATGGGCAACTGATTCTGAAACATTGCGCCAGGTGCGTCACCGTACCACAGGGACCTGTCGCGCCGCGACGACAGACTTGGCATTTTGGGTCTGATGGATGCCGCGAGGGGGATGAACGGTTGGGGTATTACCCCTGAACGACAAACGGCGCTCGAAGGCGCCGTTCTGGGGTGCCGGGGGCAGCCCCGGCACAGATCCGTACGGGAAGATCAGAAGATGCTTTCGCGCACGAAGATCAGGTCGTCCGGACGGACCGGATCGTCAAGCTTGGGCTCGAGCACCTGGATGTTGCGGTCGCCCACACGACGGTGCAGACGGATGCCACGGTCGGTACCACGCAGGGTCAGACCACCGCCCTTGGCCACGGCCTGGGCCACGGTCATGCCACGGTCCAGCACGTACTGGCCCGGACGCTGCACCTGGCCATAGACGTAGTAGTTGGGGGCCTTGTTGACGAAAATGGTGTCGCCAGCCTGCAACACCACGTCCTTGCTCAGGTCACCGGTGTTGAACATGTCGACCAGGTCGATTTCCAGACGCTGCGGACGGCCGTTGCGGGTGGTCATCAGGATGACGCTGTTGGAGCCGGCCTCGTTGACCCCGCCGGCCACCGACAGGATTTCCGACAGGCGCATGCCGGTCGTTTCCAGCGGATAGCGGCCCGGGTTGGCCACGTTGCCCAGCACGGAAACCTGCTGGCTGCGGAACTGCAGCACGTTCAGGGTGACCTGCGGGTTCTGCAGGAAGCGGCCTTCACGCAGGCGGGTGGCGATGAGGTTCTCGGCCTGCTGCGGGGACAGACCGGCCAGCTTGACCACACCCAGCAGCGGGAAGGAGATGACACCGCTTTCGGAGATGCGGGCCTCGACGGTGAGGTCCTGCGACTGGAACACCTGGATGCGCAGAACGTCGCCAGGGCCGAGCAGGTAGTCGCTGCGGGACTGGGCAAAGGCCTGGGAGGCCATGCCGATGGCGGCCAGGGCCATCAGCCCCAGCACGAACTTCTTGAAACGAGAAAGGATCATGGATGCTGTCCTATGATGGATGAGCTGCCCGAGGGCTGAACAATGAAACGCCCTGCGCATTCAACGCCCGGGCACGCCAACCGGCTTACAGTGCCGTAGTGTCCGATTCTAGACCGGCCCATGTGGCGCCTGCGTGAATGATATCCGCAGCTTTCGTAAGAATGTTCGCCAAAGGCGAGCGGGCTGCGGGTGCTTGGGCCCGCGCAGATTGGGGGGCACGGCGGGCACCTGCAGCCTGTGCGGGGCTTCTGGCCCCCTGTGCAGGGGGTATCGCCGCGCTGCGCAGGATGGCCCCCATACCCGAAACGCAGGTAGTTGCTCCGGCCGCTGGCCCGCCCCAGACATGAATGCAAAACCCCGGCCGGGGCCGGGGTTTTGGGTCTGCGAGGCAGGAAACCGGCCTCATGCCGGGCCGGGGCCCCAGACTGCCCTTGAGGCAGCAGGGCCGCGGTACTCCCGAAGGCCGGCCTGCCGGGCCAGCGCCCGGGGCAGGCATGGGCCGCAGATCAGAACTGGACCTTCAGGCCGACACCGACGACGTTGGCCTTGTAGTCGAGGTTGTCGCGGTTGGAGTCACGCTTGTCGTGCTGCAGGTTCGCCATCAGGAACATGTTGCGGCGGAACTCGTAGTCGGCCTCGACACCCACGGAGAAGATCTTGTCCTTCCGGGTTGCTTCGCCGGCAGTGAGCTGCTCACCCTTGTAGCGACGGTTGTAGAAGCGGGCAAACGGTTCGAGCGTGATCTTGCCGGTGGCCTGGACGGTCGGGTTCAGGGCCAGCGACCAGGTCTCGGGGGACGTGGTGGAGACGGCATCGTCATCCGGCTCGATGGAACGGCCCAGCGAGGCACGCATCTGCACATTGCCGCTCAGCGCCCATTCCATGTCGAAACCGGTGGTCAGACCCTTGAAGTCGCGGTTGCCCTGGTCGTATTCGCGCCGGGTGTAGCCGATGTAACCGGCCAGACGGCTGTCTTCGCTGGGGCGGTACTGGACACGGGTCAGCAGCGAGTTCTCGTCGTAGTCGTTCTTGGTGCAGTTGTTGACGCCGCACAGCAGGGCACTGCCGTCATCGGCATAGCGGCGTGCGGACTTGTAGTCACCCTTCGTGGCACGGTAGACCAGATCGACCTCCAGACCGGTACCCGGGGCCCAGCGCATGCCGCCCTCGGCCGACTTCGTGTCGTAGTCGGTGTCTTTATAGACTTCCAGCGAGTTGCGGCTGCGCATGAAATCCACACCACCGATGACCGACCATGCCGGGGTGAAGCGGAAGCCGGCATTGAAGAAGACGTTCTGCGAGGTGATGTTGTTGCGGTCACCGTTGACGTTGGTGGCCTGCTGGTAGACACGGTCCTGCACGGTGGGCTGGGTACGGACCAGCTTGACACCGGCGCTGCCGAACAGCGGACGGCCGACCACCCAGTCCAGCGTGGCACCGGCGTTGTAGCCGACGTGGTCGAAGTCGTTGTACTCCTTGTACTTGAAGCCCTCGACCTCGGCATTGGCACGCAGGCGCTGCTGGCTGATGAGGCGGTCGAACTCGATGCCCATGCCGCCGTTCAGGTAGGTGTCCCCTGCCTTTTTGTTGGCATAGATACCGCCCTGCGACTGGTTGTTCAGACGCAACACATTGCTATCGTGCGTAACACCGACACGGCCGGTCAGCTTGATGACGTCGGCCTCGGCATCAGGCGTCCAGTCCTGGGCCGGGACATCCAGCTGGGCCTGGGCCGCGCTGGCAGCCAGACCACAGACGATCGCTGCCACGGCAGCGCTGACGCGGCGCATGCCGGCGGGCTGCGCACCTTTTTTTTGTTTTTGGATGAATTCTTTCATGACTACCCTGTCCTAAAAAGCTCAGAATGGAAGGAATGGTACCGCCTGTTCCCTTTCTTCTGCCGTTCACACTAAAGCATTGCGCCCCTCATGCCAAGCCCCAGACCCCCTCTCTGTGAACCCTGACACATCCAGCCCAAACCAATTACCATCATGCGGCCTTCTCCGGTTGGCCGATGTTGTATAAAGAGAATCCCCAGCAGATCACTCTACCGGGACCGACTGGTCGGTTCCCTGGCACGCGGTATGAACAGCCCATTTCTTGCCTCTTCCATCGTCCCCATCCGGACCGGGAACCGCAGCGTCATTTCGCTGATCTCGTCCGTCATCGATCCCACCCTGTCGGTCATCTGCCTCCTGCTGGTCACGGCGGCGGCCGGCCATCCCCTTCGCGCCCAGGAAATGGTCCTGGCCGTGCTCACCTTCGTGCTCAGCTACCCGGGCAGTGTGCCGTTCCGGGTGTACCAGCCCGGCTACCTGCGGCACCTGCTGGGCAGCTGGGGCCTGGTGGTGGGCCTGCTGCTGGTGTTCGGCCTGATG
This sequence comes from Lautropia dentalis, assembly GCF_003892345.1. Lineage (GTDB taxonomy): Bacteria > Pseudomonadota > Gammaproteobacteria > Burkholderiales > Burkholderiaceae_E > Lautropia > Lautropia dentalis. The sequence goes on along the minus strand of NZ_RRUE01000002.1, from coordinate 908,781 downwards.
ATCGACTCGCTGCGCCAGTTCGACCAGAACGTGCTGGCCACCTGGGTGATCGCCACCCCGGTGGTGCAGGCGCTGGGCCACTGGCTCTCGCCCCGGCTGCTGCACAAGGTCATTTCCATGCGGCCGGAGCAGACGGCCATCGTGGTGGCCGCCAACAGCCTGGGCCGCACGCTGGCCCGCTCCATCCAGGACGATCCGCTGTCGCAGACACGGATCATGGCCTTCTTCGACGACCGCACGCCCGACCGTCTGGGTGAGGTGAGCGAAGCCCCGGTGGCCGGCGGCTTCAGCGCCGTGGCCCAGTTCGTGCGGGCGAACAAGATCGACCAGATCTTCATCGCCCTGCCGATGGCCTCGCAGCCCCGCATCCTGAAGCTGCTGGAAGACCTGCGCGACACCACGGCCTCCATCTACTTCGTGCCGGACATCTTCATGTTCGACCTGATCCAGGCGCGAGTGGATTCGGTGGGCGGCCTGCCGGTGGTGGCGGTGTGCGAAACGCCGTTCTACGGCACGACCGGCGTACTCAAGCGCCTGTCGGACATCGTCATCGCCTCCATTGCGCTGATTCTCACGCTGCCCATCACGCTCACCATCGCGCTGGCCATCCGGCTGACCTCGCCGGGTCCGATCATCTTCAAGCAGCGCCGCTACGGGCTGGATGGTTCAGAGATCAATGTCTACAAGTTCCGCTCGATGCGGGTGCAGGAAAACGGCCCCGAAGTTCGCCAGGCCACCAAGAACGACGACCGGATCACTCCGATCGGCCGCTTCCTGCGCAAGACCTCGCTGGACGAGCTGCCGCAGTTCTTCAACGTGCTGCAGGGCCGGATGAGCGTGGTGGGCCCGCGTCCGCACGCGGTGGCGCACAACGAGACATACCGCAAGCTGATCAAGGGCTACATGATCCGCCACAAGGTCAAGCCGGGCATCACCGGGCTGGCCCAGGTCAACGGCGCCCGCGGCGAAACCGACACCATCGAGAAGATGGAGCTGCGCATCCGCTACGACCTGGAGTACCTGCGCCACTGGTCGCTGCGGCTGGACCTGAAGATCATCCTCAAGACCATTCTGGTGTCGTTCCGCGATCCGAATGCATACTGAGACGGGGGCTGGCGCGGGATGTACTCCGGAATGAATGCTGGCCACCCCGTAGTCGCTGATGCGCGCTGATGGGAATTGCGGGGACATCAGGCACGAACCGGGTCGGGCGCAGACCGGTACAGCATGAGTTCATGGCACGCGCCCTAAGCCCCGGCAAAGTCTGATACCCCACACTGCAGCCTGTGAGCTGCACGGCCCCGACAGCCACGGTTGCCGGGGTTTTTTTTGAGGCCGCGTGTAATGAACGTCCGGTCAACAACGACGAAACAGGGAACGGGACGCTTTCGGGTCAACCTGTCCAGCCGGGGAGACGTTGATGCCCCACATGACTTGACAGGGAGCACCGTTTTACTGCAGCAAAAAATTCTGGCACTCTCTTGACAGTAGTGCTAGTATCTAACTCGTTGGTCATTTATTGGAGATTCCGCCTCGATGACGACTCACTCCGTTGCACTTGCCCCCCGCCACTCCGGTGCCGTTGCACATGCTGTGCCGTCACTGGGCAATCTGGACGCCTACATCTCTGCCGTCAATCGCCTGCCGATGCTGACGGCCGAGCAGGAGTCCCGTCTGGCGCGCCGGTTCAAGGAGCATCAGGACGTCGATGCTGCCCGCGAGCTGGTGACCTCCCATCTGCGGCTGGTGGTGTCGGTGGCCCGCCAGTATCTGGGCTATGGCCTGCCGCATGCCGACCTGATCCAGGAAGGCAACATCGGCCTGATGAAGGCGGTCAAGCGCTTCGACCCGGACCGTTCGGTACGGCTGGTGTCGTTTGCCCTGCACTGGATCAAGGCCGAGATCCACGAGTACATCCTGAAGAACTGGCGGCTGGTGAAGGTGGCCACCACCAAGGCCCAGCGCAAGCTGTTCTTCAACCTGCGCTCGATGAAGAAGGATCTGGACACGCTCACGCCCGAGGCGGTAACCGACATTGCCGACCAGCTCAACGTGCGCGAGAAGGACGTGCTGGAAATGGAAACCCGCATGACCGGGCAGGAAATGACGCTGGAACCGCAGGGCGAGGACGAGAACGGCACGGGCTTCGGTCCGGCCGCCTGGCTGGCCGCGCCGAACAGCGAGCCAACGGAGATCATCGAGGGCCAGCAGCGCGACTGGCTGCACACCGAGGGTCTGAGCAACGCCTTGGCCAGGCTGGACGACCGCAGCCGCAACATCGTCGAATCGCGCTGGCTGCGTGACGAGGACGAGGGAGGCGCACGTACGCTGCAGGATCTGGCCAACGAGTATGGCGTGTCGGCCGAGCGCATTCGCCAGATCGAGGCACAGGCCATGAAGAAGATGCGCGCCGCACTGGCCGAATACGCCTGATGCAGCGAAGCTGACGGTTCCGGGGGCGCCCGCCCCCGGCGGAAAATCCGCAGGACGCTTGCAGAGGCGGCTACCAGGCCCGCTACCGGGGGATGACGTGTCCCCCGGCAGCGGGCTTTTTTGCGTGATGGGCGCAATCGCGCAGCACAGGGCACAGGGCACAGGGCACAGGGCACAGGGCACAGGGCACAGGGCACAAGGGCACAAGGGCACAAGGGCACAAGGGCACAGGGCAGCAGGACACAGCAGCGCACAGAGCAGCAGGACCGCCAGGGGATAGGATTGGCCGGTGACGGTGACAGGTATACGGCACACTGAGGCTGCGAACCGCCAGAACAGGCAGCACGGGCTCTGTCAGACACGCTGGCCGGCCCACCAGCAGGAAAGTCGGAAAACCGGACGGAGAACACGTGCCAAAAATGACACAAAACGGCACACGGCGCGTTAACATCCGGATCTGTTGCCAGAAAACAGCAGACTGACCAGCGGTCCACACAGGCCGACGGGCGGCACCCGCACGGGCCGGAAAACGGCACCCCCACGTGTCCCGCAACCGGGCAAGCGTGGCTCCGGCGGGCATTCCCGGCTGGGGCCGGGCCATAGTAGCCCCGCAGCCGGCGAGCGTGGCCCCGGCCGCGACGCCGGCTGCCTGGGTGGGTCACGGGGCTGGTGCGTTTCCGTTCAGCCTGTGTACGCGTCTTCATTTTCCGCTTCGACTTCCAACTTCCATGGCTCTCGTTATCGAAACCCGTTCCGCCCAGGGTGATGTCTCGCGTACTGCCGTTCGTGCCGGCACCAAACGGTTGACCGTACGCCCGGGCGATGTGTTCCGGCTCTATGACAACACCACGGGCAAGGCCCCCGAAGGCACCGAAGTCCGGCAGCTGGACAACAGCATCGTGATCGACCACCTGAACGGTGACGGCGCTGGCACCTCGACGGTGGTGCTCTCCGGCTTCTACAGTTCGTGCAGCGTGAGCACGCCCTGCCACCTGCAGCTGCCGGCCAGCGACAACGGCATGATCGACATCACCGCCTCCACACCCGTGGCCGACGCCCGGCCCGATGGTTCGTTCGTGCTCCATGCCCCCGGCATGAGCGCGGCGGCCGTGGCTGCCACCTCGGCCGTCGGCAGCGGCATCGGCGCAGCCGGTGGGGAAGCGGCCGGAGCGGCCGGCACAGGCGCTGCAGGTACGGCCGGCGCTGCCGCGGATTCCGCCGTGCTGTCGGGCAAGGGACTGGCCGATGCCGGCGGGGCGGGGGCCGGCGGGAAGCACGGCGCGACCGATACAGGGTCCAGCAGGGGCTACGGTGCGGGCCCGGACACCGGCGTGGACACAGGCACGGCGGGCCGGGAGGCGGATACGGCCGGCAATGGCCATGAACCGTTCATCAACGAATCGTCACGGCCGATCATCTATGGTGTGGGCGGTGCTGCCGTCCTGGGTCTGGCACTGGCCGGCGGGGGTGGCGGCGGCGGTGGAGATGCACCGGCTCCGGCGCCCGGCGCGGGAGCAGCAGGAACCACACCCACCCTGCCCGCCCCCACGCCCTCTGCTCCGGCGGCCCCCACGGTACCGCCATCGACGGTGGACCCGAAGTTTGTGGTGACGCACTCGTCCGTGGCCAAGGGCAAGCTGCCCACGCTCACGGGGACCGGCACCGCCGGGGCCACGGTGAAGATCGATGTGGATGTGACCGGCGACAAGACGGTGGACGCCACCTACACGACGACGGTCGACGCCGCAGGTGCATGGAAGGCCGATCTGGCCACGCTGAAACCCACGACGGGCACCCTCCCTGCAGGCGGGCTGAGCAGCAACACCAGCCTGACCCTGACCGAAACGGCCGGTGCCACCACGGCCACGCTACCGGCCTTCAACCTGACGGCCGACGATGCCCCCCCCAAGGCCCCCACGATCTCTCCGGTGGCGGCCGACAACCTGATCAGCGCTGCCGAGGCAACCCAGCCGCTGGCCATCGGAGGCACGGGTGATCCGGACAGCCTGATCAAGATGACCTTTGGCGGCCAGACCTACGAAACCACCGTGGGCGCCAACGGGGCCTGGCTGGTCAATGTGCCTTCGGCGGCCATTCCCGCCACGGGCGAGGCCACCGTGTCGGTTACGGCCAGCGATCTGGCCGGCAATGTTTCCACGGCCACCACCCAGGCCGTGACAGTGGACAAGACGCCGCCGGTCGCCCCCATCGTGCAGTACACGGGCGGCACGGACAACTATGTGAATGCCGCGGAAAAGGCGGCCGGCACCACCATCTCCGGCACGGCCGAGGCCAACAGCACCGTGAAGGTCACGGTGGGCGAGATCAGCCACGAGGCCAAGGCAGGGGCCGACGGCAAGTGGAGTGTGGCCTTTGCGGGCGCCGAGCTGCCGGCAGCCGACGGTTCGTATGTGGTGTCGGCCACGGCCACCGACGCAGCGGGCAACGCATCCGTGCCCAGTGCCGGGGTACCGGCCATGGTGGTCGATACCAAGGCGCCGTCCATCACGGATGTACATGCAGGTGGCAACGACCGCGTACGCCAGGGGCTTCCCTTCACGGTAACGGGCAAGGCCGAGGCGGGTTCGAAGATCGATGTGATCTACACGCGCGGCGACGGCGGCAAGGTCCCGCACGCCGGCACGGCACCCGACGGAACGGGCGATGACGTGGCATGGTCGGTGCCGGTGTTCGTGGCCTACAGCACGTCGCTGGGGGCCACGCAGCAGTCGCTGCAGGTCACGGCCACGGACAAGGCGGGCAACGTCACCACCATCGAGCACAAGTTCGTCGTGCTGGGTACGCTGTCGCTGTTCGGGGCGGGCGAAGCACAAACCACCGAGGCGGCAGGCACCACGATCAAGAGCCTCGACGGCACGGATGGGCACACAGCCGGTCTGGACGCTGTGCAGGCCGCCGGCATGGGCAACCCGTCCAGTGCGGACACGCTGCTGGCCAGCACCGCGGACAAAGCGACCAGTGCAACGGGTGCGACGGGCATCACGGCCAGCCAGACGATCACGCTGAAGACCCATGATCTGCTGGATGCCGGGTCGCCGAAAGTGGAAGGCGCCCTGCCGTCGGCCACGCAGGGAGCGCATGGCGCCAGTGCAGAGGCTACCGCCAGCGCATCCAGCACCTGGCACGGCACATCGCCGGCCCAGCAGGTGAGCACCCTGCTGTCGCAGGAGGAGCCGTAGGGGCTGACGCTGCACTGAGCATTCCCCGCGAAGGACAGGGCGCAGGGACGGGCCCTTTGCCCGCCATTTGTAACAGGCGGCCGCCGATGACGCCGTTACACACCGGCAGGCGGCGGCGACACCCCGGCCAACCGTAACAAGCCGTCACGAAATGCACATAAAAACGGTGGCTGGCGCGTGCCACAATTGGCTGTTTCAATACAGGCTTTTTTGACAAACGGTCAATCCTGTCTGCCGGATGCCACCCTTCTGTATGTTCGGGGCATCATCCGGCAGTGCAGGGCTGTGGCAACTGTGGTTTACGGCACACTGGGGTACCCGGTGCACCTGCATCAGCGGTGCGCCCCTGTCGAGGTATCCAGCCTGTCTGGTGCGCCCGGCATCCTGCAGATCTGCAACGCCCCCTGGGCGAATGCCAGCCCGGCCCCGTGAGGATTGGTCCGTTGGGAACGGGTCTGTCCGGTACCGCCCAGGAGGCAGGTGCTGGCCAGACCGTTCTTCAGCCCACGAGGAATAAACAGGACAATGGCAGCCAGACTGAATATCCAGCGTACGGGAGATGGCGGGGTCGAGCATCTGCAGCTCAAGCCCGGCAAGAACAGCTTCAAGGTCGTCCCCGGCCGGCAGTTCAAGATCCAGGATCCGGACGGCAACCAGATCGACCCCAACCAGCTGCGTGTCCTGCAGGTGGACAACGACCTGATCATCGAGAACATTCCGGTGGAAGGTGGCGGCGAGCCGGCCACGCTGACGCTGGAAGGCTACTACCTGATCTGCAGCGCCTCGGACCGCTGCGAGGTCAGCGTGGGCGGAGCCGATGTGGGCGATGGTGGCGAGGAGCAGGCCGATTCCGGGCTGCTGGGCTCGACCGAGCAGCCCACGGTGCTGGCTGATGTCGATACCAAGCCGCTGGGCGCCCTGTCCGACGGCACCTTCGTGCTGCACGACACCTCGTTCCAGGCCCCCGAAGCGCCCGCCACCGAAGACTTTCCGATCCGTCCCGTGCTCTACGGCCTGGGTGGCGCCGCGGTGCTGGGTCTGGCGCTGTCGGGTGGCAGTGGCAGCGGCGACCCCTCCGGTGCCCCCAATCTGGGTGATGTGCCGCTGGCGCTCAAATCCGCCACGTCGTTCAACAACCGTCACCCCACCATTTCCGGCACGGCCAAACCGGGCACGGTGGTCACGCTGCGACTGGACACCGACGGTGACCAGCGCGAGAACGTCACCTATCAGGCCACGGCCGATGCCAACGGCAACTGGAATGTGGACCTGCAGTCGGCCACACCGGCCACCGGGACGCTGCCGGCCACGGGCCTGTCGGACAGCAACACGCTGGAAGTGTCCGGTGCACTGAACGGTGTGCAGGGCGCCGCCCTGCCCGTCGTGACACTGACCTACGACAACACCCCGCCCGCCAAGGCCGAGATTGCCGCCATCAGCGACGACAACATCGTGACGGCCGCCGAGAAGGCTGCCGGTGTGGCCATTTCGGGTACGGCCGAGGCCAACGGTACCGTGGAAGTGAAAGTGGGCAACACCACCAAGCTGGCCGCCGTGGATGCCGAAGGCAAGTGGACGACCACGCTGAGTGCCGCCGAGCTGCCGGCAGCCGATGGCTCCTACACAGTGACCGCCACGGCCATCGATGCCGCTGGCAACCGGGGGCCTGCCGCCACCACACCGCTCACGGTGCACACCAACAGCACGGCGCCGGTGATTTCCCCCATCACCGCCGACAACACCATCAATGCGGCCGAAGCCGCAGCCGGTGTGAAGCTGCAGGGTTCGGCCGAGGCCGGTTCGAAGGTGGAGCTGAACTTCGGCACCAACAAGCTCACCGCCACGGCCGATGCCAATGGCCACTGGGAGGTGACCTCGCCTGCAACCAACATTCCGGACGGCAAACACGTCCTGACCGCCACGGTGACCTCTCCGGCCGGTGCCACGGCCACGGCCACACACGAGTACACGGTGGACAAGACCGCTCCGGGCAAGGCCACCAACATCAAGCTGGACGGCGGCGACAACACCATCACCGCCGCCGAGGCCAAGGACGGTGTGCACTTCACCGGCAATGCCGAAGCAGGCGCCACCGTGTCGGTGACCTGGAACGGGCACACCCACACGGCCACGGTGGGCAGCGGGGGCACCTGGGACGTGCAGTTCCAGCCGGCCGACATGCCCAAGCCGGCGGCAGGCCAGAAGGCCTCCAGCACCTATTCGGTCACCGTGACCGACGTAGCCGGCAACGCCGGTGCGGCAGAAACAGCAGCCGTGACCGTCGAAGGAGCGCCGGCACCGGCCATTCAGCCTTCGCCCAGCGCCCCCACACCGGCGCCAACCCCGACACCCACGCCCACCCCGAGTCCCGCGCCGGCCCCGGGAACGGATGACGGCACGGGGGGGACGACAACCCCCGGCACAGGTGGCACCACCACACCGGGCACCGGCGGCGGCACAACCACGCCAGGCACTGGCGGTGGTACCACGACACCAGGCACCGGTGGTGGCACGACCACACCAGGCACCGGCGACGACACGACGACGCCGACACCTGCACCCACGCCTGCGCCGACCCCAACGCCGACACCCACACCAACGCCCACGCCAACCCCGGCACCATCGCCGGGTACAGGCGACGACACGACGACCCCGAGCCCGGCACCGACCACCCCTGCGCCCACCACCCCGGGCACCGGAACGGGCGGTGATGACACAACCACCACACCGGGGACGGGAACAGGTACTGGTACAGGCACCGGGACAGGTACCGGCACCGGGACGGGCACGGGCACGACCACCACGACGGACACGGATGCTGCGGCCGCAACGGCCACCGACAGTGCCGCCACGCCTGCAACGACCCCCGCTGCAACCCCTGCCGCGACAGCCACCACGGCAGGTACGGCCACCGCATCCACCGTGGCCACCGGCAGCAGCAAGTCGCTGGCCACGAAGTCGCTGGGTGCATCGCATACCGACAACGACACGGCCGACCACAGCCATGACGCAAGCCCGGCTTCAGGCACGAGCAGCCACAGTCATGAGGCAAACCCGGCGTCGTCGGCCAGCAAGGCCCTGACGCTGGAGGATCTGACCAGCCATGGTCAGGACAGCCACGCCATGCCGGCCACCTCGGCCATTGCGCAGACACCCGCGCCAACAGCACCGCCGCCGGCGCCTGCGGCCGCCTCGACCACCGCAACCACATCCAGTCTGGACAACCTGCTCGGCACCCAGCCGCTGGACCAGCATCACCCGACGGTGTAAGGGGCGCCCCCCGGAAACAGGTTCCGTTTTTCGGGGGGCCCCGGCCCGGGCGACGGCCTCCACCCGTGTGGATGCTGTCGCCCGCGGGGGGAGCCTCTGCAAAAATCTGCGAGCGAAAATCTGCGGGCGCTTTGGACCCAGGATCGGGATGAGCCAGAAGGCGCCCTGGCGGCACTAGCAGGGCCATTGCCGCCAAATGGCAACGCACTGGATCGCCCGGGCAGGGAGACCAAAGTGCCGCAGGGCCTTTGCAGAGGCACGCTTCACTCACATCAGGGCGACGCAGTGCTGCAAACATGCTGGACATCTCCAGCCCCCTCGACCCGGCTTCCTGCCGGGTTTTTTTGTGCCCGCCGCCCGGCGGGTCATGAGAGGAAACAGACGGTCCACCAGGCACGCGCAACGTCTCCATAAAACAACGAATGCCGGACAAACTGACACGTCAGGGCGTACGCTTCCCCTGTTGCAGTGTCAGATATGCAGGCGCGTGTAAACTGTTTTGCTACGCTTGCAACACGGAGACACATGCCGTCCGGCTGTCCCAGGGGCGCGGCCGTCGGGTCTCCACGGGGTTCCCTGCGCCATTCCCAATGGCGGGGGCACCCCGTTTTGCACGTTCCCGGACAGCAGCGTTTCGGCCACGGTGTGAACCACCAGACATTCACATTTCCGTCGCGACGGACCACACCGCAACGCCCTCCGGATTTCCCTGACCCCATTCCCCATCCCTTGATCCAGGCACTTTTGGCAGCAGGAAAGGCACCATGGCACGACTTGACATTCAGAGAACACACGACGGCAGTGTCGAACATCTGCAGCTCAGGCCCGGCGAGAACCGTGTGCTGGTGCGACCCGGACAGCAGTTCCGCCTGAACCGGGCCGACGTGGACCCCGAACAGCTGCGCGTGCTGAAGGTCGACAGTGACCTGGTGATCGAGGGCATTCCGGCTAAGGCGGCAGGTACTGCTGCCGCGGCGGCCGAAGGGGCCGGCGAGGGTGCAGCCTCCGAAGCCAGCAGCATCGTCCTGGAAGGCTACTACCGCATCTGCAGCGCCTCCGACCGCTGCACCGTGAGCGTGGACGACGGTACGGCCAGCGCCGAAGCCGTGGCCAGCGGCGAACTGGGTAGCACCGGCCAGGTGCTGGCCGACGTAAGCACCCAGCCGCTGGGCGCCCTGCCGGACGGCAACTTCGTGCTGTACGACCCCAGCTTCGAGGCCCCCATCCTGCCCATGCTGGGCGATGGCTCGGCCAAACCCCTGCTGTATGGCCTGGGTGGCGCGGCCGTGCTGGGTCTGGCCCTGGGCGGTGGTGGTGGCGGCGGCGGTGACAGTGGCCTGCCACCGCAGGGCAACATCTCGCTGACGCTCAAGAGTGGTGCCTACTTCAACACGCGCTTCCCCACCATTTCCGGCACGGCACAGCCAGGCTCGGAAGTGCAGCTGCGCATCGACACCGACGGTGACCAGCGCGCCAACGTCACCTACACCACCACGTCGGACACCTCCGGCAACTGGGCGGTGAATCTGCAGACCGCCAAACCCAGCGCCGGCGAACTGCCGGCCACCGGCCTGGCCGACAGCAACACCATGGAAGTGGTGGGCATGCACAACGGGGTGCAGAGCATCCTGCCGCAGACCACCATGACCTTCGACAACACGCCGCCGGCCGAAGCGGAGATCTCGCCCATTGCGGACGACAACATCATTACCGGCGGCGAACGTGACAAGGGCGTGACCTTCTCCGGCACCTCCGAAGCCAATGGGTCGGTGGAGCTGAAGGTGGGTACGCTGGCGCCCCGGCTGGTGGCGGTGGGCGCCGATGGCAAATGGAGTGCCACGCTGGGCAAGGCCGACCTGCCCGAAGCCGACGGCGACTACACAGTGACGGTGACCTCGCTGGATGCCGCCGGCAACCGCGGCCCGGAAGCCACCACGAAGATCACGATGAACACCTCCGGCAAGCAGGCCATCATCGGCCAGATTGCCGGCACCGACGACACCGTCAACGCCGCCGAGGCCGGCCAGCCGATCAGGATTGCGGGGGTGGCCGAGGCCGGTGCCAAACTGAAGCTCAGCATCATCGACAGCAACAAGCAGGTTACCGAACTGCCGGGAGAGGCCACCGCCGACGCCAATGGCGCGTGGAACGCCGACATCACCCTGCCCGCCACGCTGACCGACGGCCAGTACACACTGTCGGTCACCAGCACCAACGCCCTGGGCAACACCGCCACCGGCACCCGCGCATTCACGGTGGACAAGACGGCGCCCAACCCGGTGGCCAACCTGAAGGTGGAAGGCGGCGACACCATCATCACCAGCCAGGAAGCGAAGAGCGGTGTGGACATCACCGGGACGGCCGAGGCAGGTGCCAAGGTGACGGTAACGGTGGCCGGAGGCAAGACACAGACCGCCACGGCCGGCGCCAATGGGACGTGGAAGGTAACACTGCACGACACGGACCTGCCCACGCTGGGCAAGGGCCAGACTGTACCCGGCAAACTGACCATCACGGCCGAGGACAAGGCGGGCAACATCAGCCAGCCGGTGGAACAGGCGCTGACACTGGAGGGGGCGCCGGTGGATGCGGCCACCCCGAAAATCAACACGCCCGGCGCCCTGGCAGATGGCTGGCTGAATGCAGATGATGCCAAGGTACCGATGCAACTGAGCGGGACGGCTGGTGCGGGAGATACGGTGAAGCTGTCCATCGGCGGCTTTGCGCTGCCTGATGTCAAAGCCCAGGCCAATAGTACCTGGGAAGCCACTGTTCCCGCGTCGGTACTGGGCCGGATTGCCGATGGCGCGGGTAAAGAAATTACCGCCTCGGCGGTGACGGCGCAGGGGGGTACGTCCACGGGGGCCAGCAAGGTGACCTTCAATGTGGACAAGACGCCTCCGACACTGTCCTCCATCACCGCAGACGACGGCACAGATATCACGGCCGAAGAAGCAGCCAACGGTGTCACCTTCAGTGGCACGACGGAAGAGGGTTCAACCCTGTCCGGCACGTGGAATGGCAAGCCCATTCCCGATTTCCAGGCCGGCCCGGGGGGGACGTGGCAGTTTGTCGTCAATGCCAGCGACATGCCGAAACCGGCAGCAGGCACCACGGCCAATGCAACCTTCAGTGTCACGGCAACCGATGCAGCGGGCAACAAGAGTGCCGCCCCGGTCTCACTGGAGGTCACCGTTCACGGGGGCGTGGCCCCGCTGGGAGCCACCACCATCAAGGGGCCGCTGACGGATGACAATATCATCAACTCGAAAGAGGACGACAAGATCAGCGTTTCCGGGACGGCGCAGGCAGGCGCAAACATCGAATTGAGAGCCGACACGGTTGGCGGCAAAGTACTGGGTACGGGCAAAGCCGGCGCCAACGGACAGTGGACAATTGACAATGTAGGACTGTCCGATGAAAAACTGCTGCCCGATGGCCCTCACAAGCTGGTGGCCGTCGCTACCATTACAGGGAATCCTGGCACATCGACGGTGGAGCACACGTTCAACATTGACCGGGTGGTGGATCTGCCCAAAGTGACTTCCTTCAACGGGCATCCCAGCGATGTGATCACGGACACCGAACGGAAAAACGGCATTGTTTTGGCCGGCACCGGCGAACCGAACTCGACGCTTTCCCTCAGGCTTGGCGACGAGCTTCAGGCGGGCATCCCGGTAAATGGCGCAGGCAACTGGACCTCCAAGGAATTCACCAAGATCCCGGAAGCTAGCACGGGCAGATCTCAGCCATACACTTACACCTTCACAACCGCTACCGACGCAGCGGACAACACGCAAACCGGTCTGGGCAGTGGGAAAATTACCGTTCAGGGGCCAACGCAGACAGCCACACCCGCATCCCCTGCCCCAAATACCACCACGACGCCCGCAGGCACGCGCAGCACCACGGCCAGCAGCCTCACCACCGACGATGAAGGCAGTGTTGCAAACGGCCCGGACGATACAGGGACCGCTGCAGCAGGAACCGCAGCATCGGGGGCTGCCAGCGCAGGCACGGCTGGCGCAGGAAGCACCACTTCCGCCGGTGCTGCAGCAACCACCAGTCCGGCCACAGGCAGCAGCGCGGATAACGCGGCAGACGCGACGGTCCCCGGAGCTGCTGGAACCAACAGCGCCACACCGGATACCGCAGCCGACGCCCCGGCCAGCACCGGCCCGACCGTTGCCGGGAAGTCCCTGTCCGGCAGTGGCACTACGGCCCTCGCAGGCAACCACGGCAGCAGCAAACTGTCACTTTCCGATCTGCTGGACCAGGGAAGCCACGATATGCCGGAGCTGCAGGGGGCACCATCCGCAGGCCAGAGCGCGGCTTCGACAGCGGCAGCTTCCTCCTCGGCTGCCGTGACCAGCACCACCGCGGGCGCCGGCGAAACAGGATCGACCATCGTCAGCAATCCGGTGGCCACGGTGAACACCCTGCTGGCCAGCCAGCAGCCGTGGGAGCATCAGCCGACGGTTTGATGCGGCGGAGGTGATGTGCTGAAGCAACACATCGGCATGCTGCTGCCGTTTGTCTTGCTGCAATGGCATGGGGGTTCATGACGCAATGGCCATCTGGCCTAGGCCAGATGGGCACCGCGTAGCAGGCGCACTCCCCTGCCCCGTTGCGTGCTGATGAAATGCCCAGGTCGGAACACCGCCCGGATCCGGGCTTTCATCATGGGCATCCACCACAAACCTGAATCTCATCAGGTACGCCGCAGCCGTCATGGCCCACGCGGCCGGTCAGCGCTGGGCAGGCAGCTGGCCCGAAAGCGAGCTTCCTCACGCCGTCGTGCCCAGGGCCGGCAGCCCATCAGCCACGACCAGAACTTCAAGAACCTGATCCTCGACTTCCCGCGTCAGGCGCTGGCCTTCTTCCTGCCGCAGGAACGGATCCCGCTGGACGACAGCGTTGTGGTCAGACCCATCCGCCAGGAAGCGTCGAAGCTGCGCTTCTGGCACCGCAACCTGATCATGGACACACCCTTGCGGGTGGAGTGGCCCGATGGCGAGCGTGAGCCGCTGATCGTATTGCTGGAAGAGGACACGGTAACGTCACGCTTCGATCCGCTGCGCCTGCACGAGTATCTGGCACGCCTGATGCGTCAGGAGAAGACGCAGCGCGTGGTGGTGGTTGTGATCTTTCTGCGACGTGGCAAAATCGAAAGGGCTCTGGTGGCCGCGGGGGACCACACCCAGACGCTGAAGTTCACCTGGGTTCCCTGCGAGCTGGCCGGCATGCAGGCGGCAGACTTTGCCGGCAGCTCCAACATCGTGGCCCGGCTGGTGTCGGTCTGCATGCAGTATCCGTCCGACAGGGCATCACGGGTGCGGGTGTACGGTCAGGCGGTGCAGGGGCTGCTGACGCTGGTGGCGGCCCCGGATCTGCAGCGCAAGTACCTTGATTTTATTGAGGATTACCTCACACTGGACGCCAGCGAGTGGCATCTGTACGAACAGCTTTACCCAACGGAGAACAGGAAGATGGGTGCATTCATGCAACGGTGGCTGGAGAAGGGGCGGCAGGAAGGGATTCTGCTGGGGACGGAGCGGGGGATCGAGATAGGCGAAGCACGCGGCGAAGAGCGTGGCCGTCTGAGCGGGCTGCGCGATACCGTGGCGAGGCAGCTGACCCTGCGCTTCGGGCCACTGGATGCAGCTACGCAGCAGAAACTCGAGCAGGCCAGTCCTGAACAGCTGGATCACTGGGCGGAGGCCCTGCTGACGGCCGGTACGCTGGAGGAGGTATTCCGGCTGCAGTAATCCGCAGCCGGCAACCCTCCTCACCCCACCCGGATATCCACCCGCCGGGCGCGCTGCTGGGCGGCCTTGCTCTTCGCTGCCCTGGATTTGGTCTGGCCAGCCCCCACCACGGTGATGCGTGCGGAGGAAAAGCCCCCGGCGGCGATGGCGCCGGCCACGGCGCGGGCGCGGCGCTCGGAGAGGCTCTGGTTGGCGGCGGCGGAATCACGCGGGTCGGCATGGCCGGTCACGCGCACCCAGGCGGTCTTGCCCAGGCAGGCGCCGAGGTTGCGCAGGCGGCGGCGCTCGGCAGCGGTCAGCGTGGCGGTGTTGCTGCTGAAGTAAACCGGGGCCGACAGCGCGCTCACCGATTTGCAGTTGCCTGCAGCTGCAGTTTTGCTGCTGCTCCTGCCTGCGGCATCTTCCCGGGCGGCCAGACGTTTGGCCGAGGCGACATCCTTCGAGCTGGAATTCCTGGCGGATGCACTGCCGTCATCAGCCGTCTTGCCGGACGCTGCGGCGCGACGGGCATCGGCCCGTTTTTCTGCCGCAGTTTTCTTCGCTTCGGCACGTTTTTCTGCAACCGTTTTCTTCGCCCCGGCGCGTTTCCCGGCGGCAGCATTCTTTGCCTCGGCACGCAGCTGGGCGCGGGTTTTGCGCGGCTCATCATCGCTGGCAGCCGTGCCGGCGGCTGCCTGGGTCGTTCCGTTCCGGGCATTGCGTGCGTCGGCCTGGCTCACGCCGTTTCGGGCGTTGCGGGCGTCGGCCTGACTCACACCGTTTCGGGTGTTGCGGGCGTCAGCCTGGGCCGCACTGCCTCGGGCATTGCGGGTATCGGCCTGGCCCCGGGCGTCACCAGCCAGGGCCACACGGTAGCCGTCGGGCACCTGGGCGTGGATGAGGTTGACGCTTTCGCGGGCCTGGGCGGGGTTGCCGGTGGTGTCGACCAGTTCGACCACATCACCACGGACACGCAGTTCGGCAAGGTTGCGCTCGCGCATCAGGGCCACGAGGGCGGTGAGCTGGGGCTCCCAGCGGGCGGCGGCGTGCGGGTCGACGCGCTGCAGGCGCAGGTTGCCGTTGACGGATACATCACGGGCGCCCAGCCGGATGGCGTTCATCCACTGGTTGCGGGTGGCGTCATCGGGCACGCCGCCGGTGAGGCGGATGGCGCCGCTGGCATCCTGGGTAATGGCAAAGGACGGGGCACCGGGCAGCTCGATCATGCTGTCGCCGGTGGCGGGCTGCGGGGCTACGTCGTCATCGTGCAGGACGGATTCGCCGCCCGGCGTGCCCGCCCCGGCATCAGCCACACCGGGGCCTGCCATGCCGGAGGATGCCTGGGCACCCGACGCAGCCTTCCCTGCCGGCGCACCTGTGGATGCGGCACCATTTCCGGCACGGCTGCCCTGCTGTGCGCCCCCGGCGCCCAGCCCCTGGATATCGATCATGCCGTTGCCGGACGGGTCTTCGGGCAGGGTCTGTGCGCCCTGGTTGCTGGCAGTCCCCTGTTCGGCAGCACCCTTGCCCTGGGTACCATGACCGGCAACCTGGAAGGTGACGCTCTCGGTATGGGTACCGGAACGTGAGCCCGCCTCGCCGGAGGCAGCCTGGGCAGGCTGGTTGCTGCCCGATGGAGTGCCTGCCTGCGATCCGGCCGGCGGGGCACCTGTCTGCTGACCGGCTGCAGCCTGCTGGTTGCCTGCCTGCGTGGTGGCCGAAGGATCGCTACCGGCATCGGCCTGCTGCGGCTGTGTGTCAGCCTCGTTGCCGGTGAGGCCGAAGAAGGCCAGCAGCAGCAGGAAGAACAGCAGGACGCCAACCTTCACCGAGGTGAAGCGGCGCACGGACTCGGGGGGATGGAGTGGCGTGGGTGCTGGCATGGCAGACCTGCGTCAGGAACGTGTCGAAGTGCTGGAATGCTCGTTGAGCACGTGGGCGTCGGAAACTTCGCCGGCATGCTGCTGCCAGTCCGCGTCTTCGACGGCTTCGGCGGCTACGCGTTCGACGTTGCGCTGGCGCGGGTTGATGAAGACGGAAGACAGGGGCTCGGCATCGGCCTCTCCTTCGTATTCATCGCCGGCGTCGGATTCCCAGAAAACGTTTTCCTGTTCGAGCGAGGCTTCGATGGTGACGGGTGGGGGCTCTGCGGCGCCGTTCCCGGCGCTCGCGTCTGTGGCGACGGTGTCGTGACCCGAATGTGCGGCGGCGGCAACGGCTTGCTGATCGACGGCCAGGACGCTGGCGGCTTCGGCCAGCAGGGCGTCGGCCTGGGCCAGTTCGCCGGCAATATCTGACGCTTCAGCTTCGGTCTGTGTGCGCAGGGACGAGGTCGGGAAGGGGTCATCCAGTCCCGGAGTGCGGGTTCCATGCCCGGCTGCAGCCCTCTCTGCGGCCTCGTCGTGTGCGTGGCCGGAGGCGCCACTATAGGAGGTTCCGCTGTAGGACGTACCAGTGTAGCCACCGGTGGCGTAGCTGCTGGCGTGGGCCGGGTGGCTGTGTTCCTGCGGTACGCCAGACTGGGCATACCCTTCAGCGGCACCGGCGTCTGGCCCACTGGAGGCTTCCGTGGACGATGTGGATCCGGCCGGTGCATCGACAGACGTATCGACTGCTGCATCGACAGACGTCCCGGCGGTTGCATCGGCGGACGTTTCAGCGGCTGCATCCACGGCCGGCTGTGCACCGGTGGCGGCATGACCCGTGGCCAGGCCCGTTGCCACCGCGGCGGCAGCCATGGCGGCAGGTGCCGGGGTTTCGTCACCATCGGCACCCGTCCCTGCAGGAGCGCTGGTTCCGGACTGGCCATCGGTGCTCGCACTGCCCTGACCGTCGGACGAATCATCAGCCTGCCCTTCCGTCTGTACTGCCCCGGCATCATGCTCAGGTTGTGCGGCAACGGTGTCAGTGGCGACAGAGCCGGAGTTCTCGACGGTTGCAGCGTTCTCAGCAGTTGTGGCGTTCTCAGCGGCTGCAGCGTTTTCAGCTGTCGCAGCACTTCCAGCAGCTGCGGCGTTTCCAACGGTTACAGCATCTCCAGCAGCGGCAGCGCTGGCGGCACCAGAGACTGCGGCAGCAGCGTCTGGGGCTGGGGCTGGGGCTGGGGCTGGGGTAGCAGTATCTGGTGCTGCGGCAGCAGTGCCAGCCCCCGCCACGCCCGACGAGCGCTGCATGGCTTCGAGCAGGCTCTGGGTCACGTCGTCGCGGTGCTCACCCTTCAGTTCGGCCTGCAGGCGGTCGAGCGTCACCCAGTCTTCGGCCAGGTACGCGTTGGCCTGTTCGGCCCAGCTGAGCGGGTTGGCCAGGGCCAGGCGCGAACCGGCGCCTTCGAGCAGGCGGGTGAGTTCGCCGATGGAACTTTCGGCCAGGCGTTCGAAGTTGCGGATGCCGGCGTTTTTCAGCAGTTCGGCGGCCTTGTCGTCGATGCCGACCAGAGCCTGCAGGCGGTCACGCCCCTCGTCGGTGCGATAGTGCTGCCGCAGCAGGTGCTTGACGGCCTCGAAGCTGCCGGCGTCACGGGCAATGCGGTTGGCGTGGTAGTTGACCGAGGCTTCGCGGTCGGCCACGTCGTGTTCGCGGCTGAGGATGCGGCCTTCCCAGCTCTGCATGGCCTCTTCGCGGTTGGTGACGACGGCCACGCGGCGCGCCAGTTCGGCTTCGGTGTTCTCGAGGGTGTCGAGACGGCGGTTGTAGTTGACTTCCTTGGTGCGCAGCTGGTCGCCACGGGTAGCGATTTCCTTCTCCCGCTCGTTGAGGGTCAGGCCCATGCGGTCGAGGTCGGCCCGCCGCTTCTCGATGGCCTGTTCGACGCGGGAGAGATCGTCGGAGCGCTCTTCGACACGGCGTGCCTGCTGCAGCAGTTCGGCGTCACGGCTGGCCAGCGAGGCCTGCAGGTCGGACATCTCCTTTTCGCGCAGGCGCAGGGTGGACTGGCGATGGCCCATTTCGGTCTGCTGGGCGTTCAGGGCGGCTTCCTGCTGGGCCAGTGCCTCGGCCTCGGCCTGGGCCTTCCTGCGCCAGTAGAGGTAATCAATGGCGAATTCGATGGCCCAGCCAAGCAGCAAACCCAGGACAAGCCAACCCAGTGCGTTCATGCGAGAAAGCCTCCGGCCCCGTGCTGCGCGCGTGGCACGGGTTCAGTGGAAAGAATGAGTGAATGGGGAAGCACCCACACGGGCCATGACGGGAGACTCCACAGAGGGTTCCGTGGCAGGCCCGGTCGTGGTGTGTGCGGTGCGTCAAAACAACAGTCGTGCGCCAGGCGGCATGCGGCAAAAGCCACAGATCGGCCCCGGATGGCCGCCGAACGGCCAGCAGGCGGCTTTCCGGGCGTTTCTGCCCCCCGAAACCCGGGGGGCTGACCCCTGAAAACACGCAAAGGCGCTGTCCGCAGGCCCGAATGGCACACGCCCATCAGAATACCAGCAAGGGGCGGGGCTTTGCGACCGCGATACACATGCGTTACGCAATGGTGCTCCCTGCGGCACTCCCTGCGCACATTGTTTTGGAACCGAATGAGCAGGATCGGAGTGAGCCCGGATCAGGCGGCGATCAGCTGCTTCAGGTCGCTGACGATGTCGGGCACGGCGTCGGTGTAGCGCACCAGCAGGCGCAGCTTGCCGTCCTTGTCGATGACATAGGATGCGGCCGTATGATCCAGTGTGTAACTGGAGCCGTCCTGGTTCGGAACCTTCTGGTAGAAGACGCGGAACTCGCGTGCGGCCTTTTTGGTGGCGGCCGGGTCGCCGCGCAGGCCGATGAAGGAGGGGTCGAACGAGGGCACGTAGGCCTGCATGACCTCGGCGGTGTCGCGCTCGGGGTCGAGGGTGACGAACACCACGTCGAGTTTGTCTCCATCCTTGCCGAGGGCTTCCTTGATTTCCTTGGCCTTGAGCAGGGTGGTGGGGCAGATGTCCGGACACTGGGTGAAGCCGAAGAACAGCAGCACGACTTTGCCCTTGAAGGTGTCGAGGCTGACCGGCTTGCCGGTGGCGGTGTTGGTGAGATCCAGCGACTTGCCGTAGTCGGCGCCATCGAGATCGGTGGACTTGAAGTTCATCTGCGGCGCCTGCCGGTTGCAGCCGGCCAGCAGCAGGGGGCTGCCGACGGCCAGGGCAACGGCAGCAGCGCCGGTGCGCAGCAGGTGGCGGCGCGAGGCGGGGGCGGTGATCGGGAACGGTGAGGTTTTCATGGCTGGGTTGTCTGGGGGGCAGCAGGGGCGCCTGTGAGCCCCGGTACGCTACTGGAGTGCGTCATGAATGCATCGCCTGCACGGGCATGAAGTTGAGACTGGGCGGCGAGATCGGCATGTCCGTCATGAATCTGGCCCGCGCGGGAATGAATGCGTTCATGACACGCTCTAAACGGCAGGCACCCGGTTTTGGTGTACCACGCATCCGGCACATTCTGGAACACTCTGCTCACGATGTCACGTTCGGGCAGGACGGGCGGCCTGGGCGCCCCCTTTTCCTGCCCGGCCGGATGACCGTCTGCAACGACGGGGCACAACGCTTTCGCCACGGTGCCCGCCCCTGAAACCCCGGAATGGCAACCGCCTCCGTCTGCCCAACGCGCCTCACCTTCCCTGGCCAGTCATGGAAAAGGCGGCCTGAGCAGACCCCACGGGCCGGGATACCAGACTCAGAGATAGTGATCGACCAGCATGGCACCGAACAGCAGGGCCAGGTACAGGATGGAATAGCCGAAGGTCTTGCGGGAGATGGCGTCGGTGTAGTGGCGCCAGACCTGCCAGGCGAGCGCCAGGAAGATGCCGTCGAGCACCACGGCCGAAGCCAGGTAGAAGCGGCCGCTCATGCCGATGGCAAAGGGCAGCAGGGTGACTGCCGTGAGCAGCACGGTGTAGAGCAGGACGTTGAGCCGGGTGAAGGCCGCGCCGTGGGTGACCGGCAGCATGGGCAGGCCGGAGCGGCGGTAGTCGGCGGCACGGTAGAGCGCCAGTGCCCAGAAGTGCGGCGGCGTCCAGACGAAGATGATGAGGAACATCACCACGGCCGGTGCTGTGATTTCGTCGGTGACGGCCACCCAGCCGAGCAGCGGCGGCATGGCCCCCGAGGCCCCGCCGATGACGATGTTCTGCGGCGTGCGCGGCTTGAGCAGCACGGTGTAGACAATGGCATAGCCCACGAAGGTGGCCAGCGTGAGCACCATGGTGAGCGGATTGACGAACAGGTGCAGCAGCAGCGCCCCCGTGACGCCCAGCGCCAGAAAGAAGCAGACCATGCCGGTGTTGCCGACATCACCACTGGCCGAACCACGGTGGGCGGTACGCCACATGACGGCATCGATGCCGCGCTCGACGAAGCAGTTGAAGACGAAGCCGGCCGCCGCCAGCAGGCCGATGCCGGCGGTACCCGCCAGCAGGGTACGCCACGAGACGCTCTCGCCTTCGGTGGTGGCCATGAACATGCCGATCATGGCGCAGAAGACGGCCAGCAGCACGATGCGTGGCTTGGTGAGAACGTAATACTGGCGTGCGACACGGGCCAGCGACTGTTGGCGGGTGGCAGATAGATACACGGCGTCAATCCGGGTCAGGTAAGGTCTGCTGTGCCGCGGCGATCGGCTTCAGGAGACTGGGATGACGGCAAAAGACCGGCGGCATGATGTGCGCGAAAGTCTATCATGAAGATAATACCGACCAGCCCGGCCGCGCCCGCGGTATGCGCCAGCGCCGCGACGAGCGGCCAGTCCAGAAAGACGTTCGCCAGCCCGGTGATGAACTGGGCCAACAGTACGGCCGCCAGCAGGCGCGCCAGCCGTTCCAGCCCATGCAGCCGCCACAGGCGCCAGGCCAGCACGCCCGCCAGGGCGAACACGACGTAGGCCATCAGCCGGTGCATGTAGTGGATGCCGGTGAGGGCCTGATACTCCAGCGGTTCGCCATCGGCCTGGGTACCCAGCGGCCGCCACAGCTCGAAGCCCGAGGCCAGATCCATGTCGGGCCAGAGGCTGCCGTGGCACAGCGGAAAATCCTCGCAGCCGAGCGCCGCATAGTTGCTGCTCACCCAGCCCCCCAGCAGCAGCTGGGCGATCAGCAGCACCAGCAGGAGCCGCGACCAGCCAGCCAGCGGCGCGGCAGACGGCGTGACCACGGGTTGCGGCTGCACGCGGTTCTGCTGTGCCATCAGTGCCATGAAGAGAATCTGCGCGCCCAGCAGGTGGGCGGTGACCACCACCGGCATCAGCCGCAGGGTGACGGTCCACATGCCGAACAGCCCCTGCAGGATGATCCACACCAGCGTGAAGACGGCCAGCACCACAGAGGGAGCAAAGCTGCCGTCGGCATAGCGGATCTCTCCGAAGCGGTGACGGTTCAAACGCCCTGCCGCATGCCTTGTGACGGCCAAGGCGCTTGCCTGACGTTCGGTGGCAGACCCATCTGCCACGGAGGGGGCGCCTGTCCGGGCAAGGTTGCCTTCCGCGGCGCCTCCGGCACCCGGTGCCACGCGGTCACCCGCTTCCACAGGACTTTCCGCTGCCACACGGCCACTCACTGCACATGATTCAGAATTATTTATTCTGTCCAGCCGCCGCCAGCGTACCGTCAGCCACAGCAGGACAATCACCAGCAGCCCGAGGCCACTGGCGATGTAGCGATGCAGCATTTCCACCCACGCCTTGAAGACGGTGACCGGCCCGTCGGGCAGCATGGCCACTTCGGCCGCGATGTGCTCGGCAGCGCCGTGCGGGGTGACGTGACCATAGCAGCCCGGCCAGTCGGGGCAGCCCAGGCCGGCATCGACGAGGCGCACGAAGGCGCCGAAGATGATCAGGTCGAAGGTGAGAAACAGGGTGATGGACAGCAGCCGGCGGTAGCGGCGGCGCAGGCGGGTCAGGCGATCACCGGTGCCCTGCCCGTCCGTTCTGCCGGAAAGCCCGGGCTGGGTCGTGTCGCCGGAAGGCCTGGGCCGGGCCACACAGCCGGAAGGCCCGGGTTGGACCGCATCGCCGGAAGGCCCGGACTGGGCCGCGCCGCCGGAGGAAGACACACCGTTACAGGGCTGCACGCGCCCAGCGGGTTCGGCCTGTTCGCTGGCCCGCATCGCCCCATCGGCCTGGGTGCCTGTCGTGGACGACAGAGGCGTCCTTCCCTTCATGCCGCCCGTCCGGCCAGCCATTCGGCCACCACCCACCAGCCCAGCCCGATGATCATCAGCATCGGCGTGAGCACCCAGAGCACTTCGGCCAGCAGCGCACGACGGTCGCGCCCCCTGTCAGCCTGGGTGGGACGGTCGCGTCCCGTGCTGGCCTGGGTGCGCAGGCGATGGCGCACCGTCACGAAGAAAATGGCGGCGCAGGTGGCTGCGCCCACGGCCACGCCGATCCACAGCAGCAGGCCCTGCAGGCCGCCCGGTGCGGCGGCAGTAACAACGTCAGGCGTCATCGGCTGATCTTCCCCTTGCGGATGATGTTGATGGGCGACAGGCCATCGCTGCGCACCTTCCAGGCCGGCACCCAGGCGTGGCCAAAGACCAGCTCGATGGTCAGTGACGGCGCCATCCGGCCCAGCGATGGCGCCGGAAAACCCAGCGCGGCCATGTCGGCCTTCAGCCCCTCGGCCGACTGGTAGCCGAGCTTCAGGTGCTCGGTGTCCATCACGGGTTCGGCGAAGCCGTTTTCCATCAGGGCGTCGCCCCAGTCGTGCATGTCCTGAAACGACGGCCACTGGCCGGCCACGGCAAAGCGGTTCTCGGCCGAGGAATCCGGCTGGGAGGCCCGAAGCTCGCGGCAGGTATCGACCCCGAAGGCCGACAGCGCCAGCAGCCCGTTGGGACGCAGCACCCGGTAGCACTCCTTCAGTACGGCCAGCGGATCGTCGAACCAGTGAAACACCAGGCTGGACCAGATCACGTCCACGCTGCTGGCGGCCAGCGGCAGGCGGTGCGCGTCGGCGCCGATCCAGCGGGGCGAGGGTATGGCGTCGGCCTGGTGCTCACCCCGGGCGCGAATGCGGTTGAGCAGCCCGCGCAGCCCCCGGCGGGCCCGCACGTCCAGCGTCCGACGCTCGATGAGCGGCTGTTCGGCCATGTCCAGTGCCAGCAGCGTGGCACCGGGGAAGCGGCGCGCCAGCGCAGGCAGCGAGCGGCCCAGCCCACAGCCCAGGTCGAGCACGGTCTGCACCTGATCGAGCCGCATCGGTTCCAGCCGCTCGACCAGCCGGCGCTCGACATCGGCCAGCAGGAAGTCTGCCCGGCTCTCGCCCGAACGCCTGTCGTTGAAGGCCCGGCGTACGGCCAGACGATCTAGTCCTGATGGCTTAAGCATGATGGCGAGTATAGAAGAAGCTTCCTCGCGTCCGGAAGCGGGGAGCGGCAGGATGCGGCCTCGGCGTGTGCAGGACGTGTTGTTCCCTCCCTTCCTTGGGCGCATGCAGGACAAGGCGGGCGACTGCGCGAACCAGCGGCTGCGCAGAACATGTCCGCCCTGCCTGCGCTGAAAGGTCTGTGGCGGCGGTAACCGGGACAGCGTTCGCATCGCGTCACGGCTGCACTCATCCAGACGCAGCAGTCTGTGCACGTGCATCCGGACATGGTCATGCTGGGAACGCCTCCAGATGGGTGCGCCTCTCCGAGGGACATGCACCTTTGGATGGGTGTGCGTCTTTCGATAGGCATCCTTTTGATTGCATTGTAATGTTGCATTTTTCATTCTGGAGCATGTCGTGAACAGGGTTGACCCCGACAAATCCCCTGGAAACCTGCAGGAACGGACAGCCAGGCCCCAGAACGAAGGGGCTCCGACGCTCCAAAACGGCCAGGCAGCCGGACTGCGAAACGACGGCGCAGCGGAGCCACGAAATCCCCGGCGGCCTGCGGGGACCGCCAGTCCACGCTTGAGCATCCAGACTGCCCGACACCACCCCCGCCGATGGCTGGGCATGCTGGCCGGCCGGCTGCTGCCGCGCGCCT
Source organism: Lautropia dentalis (assembly GCF_003892345.1). Taxonomy (GTDB): domain Bacteria; phylum Pseudomonadota; class Gammaproteobacteria; order Burkholderiales; family Burkholderiaceae_E; genus Lautropia; species Lautropia dentalis. Next base: position 884,202 of record NZ_RRUE01000002.1, on the reverse strand, counting down.
GTCTGCTGTGTGGCCAGCCCTGTGATGCGCAGGCGCTCTGCGCCGCCTGTACCGGTACCCTGCCCGGTCAGGGCCAGGTACGCTGCTGGACCTGTGCCTTTCCGCTGCCCGATGACTGGGCGCTGCGTTCGGCCGCCTTCGGAACGCTGGGGCACGCCCTGCGGCCGGGCAGCCGGGGGACATGTCCGGACTGTGCCAAACGCCGCACCCCGCTGCCGCTGGCCATGACCATCGCACTGGCCAACTACGCACCGCCGCTGAATCATGCCCTGACCGCGTTGAAATTCGGCCAGCAGATGCAGCTGGCCCAGCCGCTGGGGATGCTGCTGATGGATGCGTTGCAGCAGGCACTGGCAGCGGCAGAGGATCTTTCCATACCTCGCGCAGGCGAAATGTCCGGCAGTAACGGTGACATGACCCACACGGCCACCACGCCTGGGGCCACCACACTCGACACCACAGTTCCCGACGCTGCCCCTTTCGACACAGCATCCGACGCCGCTGCCGTCTCCGTGGCCAGCGACACGCATGTCTCATCACCACGGCACCGCCACTGGCCAGACGCCCTCGTCCCCATTCCGCTCTCCGGCCCCCGGCTGGCCGAGCGCGGCTACAACCAGGCGCTGCAGATTGCGCTGGCCATGCAGGGCCACGCCCCCCTGGTCTGCCCGCCGGTACGGGCCGAATGGCTGGCCCGGGCACGGCACACGGCACGACAGTCGGAGCAGTCCCAGCCAGACCGGGGAAGAAACCTGCAGGGCGCCTTCGAGGTACCCAACCCGGCCCGCGTGGCCGGCCGTCACATCATGCTGGTCGATGACGTGCTGACCACCGGCAACACGCTGGCCGAGGCCGCCCGCGCCCTGCTGGCGGCCGGTGCGGCACAGGTCAGCGCGGTGGTGGTGGCCCGGACGGTGTGATCCTGCCGGTGACACATCGCCTCTCCAATGGACGTGCCTCAACGAATGCACATCGATGGACGCGTCCATGGATGCCCTGCCTCGATGAATGTGCCCCATGGATGCACCTCTGCAGACGGATTCGCAGCCTCCCGCACAGCTCGCCACATGCAGGCACATGGCAGCAAAGCCCCCCGGCAAGACTTGCACCTGCCCCCGACTGTGCGGATACTACGCACTCATTCGTCCCCGCGAGCCCCCCTTTGAGCGTGCAGGACAGGGCGGCAGGGCCGCGGCATTCTCAATGGTTTCAGGGCACGGCACACAATCATGCGCGGCCCGGAGGGCGATTCCCTCCGGACTGGCCTGTCCCCCATGTTCCACGTCGTTCTCGTCCAGCCCGAAATCCCGCCCAACACCGGCAATGTCATCCGGCTGTGCGCCAATACCGGCTGCACGCTGCACCTGATCGAACCGCTGGGCTTTCCCATCGACCACGCCAAAATGCGCCGGGCGGGGCTGGACTATCACGAGTTCGTTTCGGTGCAGGTGCACCCGGGCTGGGCCGCCTATCTGGAAGCCACACAGCCGCCGCGGCTGTTCGGGCTCAGCACCAGTGGCACGGGCAGCCCCTACACCACGCGCTTCATGCCCGGCGACCATCTGGTGTTCGGCCGCGAAACGGCCGGGCTGACCGATGAGGCACTGGCCAGCATTCCCCCCGAGAATCTGCTGCGCCTGCCCATGCGGCCCGACAACCGCAGCCTGAACCTGTCCAATTCGGTGGCCGTGACGGTGTTCGAAGCGTGGCGACAGCACGGGTTCGCGGGAGCAGCAGCATCCTGAACGTTGCTTCCACCACCAGGCGGCACACAGCCTGATTCTCTACTGCCATCAGACCGACAGTCCCCAAGTCAGAGCACCAGCACAGGCTCCAGACACAGGCTCCAGCCGGGCCACGGCACACAGATCCAGCCACAGACCCAGGAACCCCGCCCGTTACTCACTCATCCCGCGGTTCTCGCGCCAGTAGGGCCGCCACCGCGTCCAGCGGCGACAGATGTCCCTCGATGACCTGCTGCACCGACCAGCTGATCGGCAGGTCCACCTGCAGGGCTTCGGCGCGCGCCACCACGGCCGGGCAGCAGGCCACGCCTTCGGCCACGTGCCCCAGCTCGGCCAGAATATCGGCCAGAGAATGCCCCTTGGCCAGCATCAGCCCCACCCGACGGTTGCGGGAGAGATCGCCCGTGCAGGTCAGCACCAGATCGCCCACGCCGGCAAGGCCCAGGAAGGTCTCGGCCTCGGCACCCTGCGCCAGACCGAAGCGGGTGATTTCGGCCAGACCGCGCGTGAGCAGCGCCGAACGGGCGTTGAGACCCAGCCCCAGACCGTCGCAGACGCCGGTGGCCACGGCCATGATGTTCTTGAGTGCCCCGCCCACCTCCACCCCGACGATGTCGGTGCTGCGGTAGGTACGCAGCGCGCTGTGATGGAAGGCGCCCACCATCTGGTGTCCCAGTGCCGCGTCACCGGACGCAGCGGTGAGCGCCGCCGGCAGGCCGGCCGCCACTTCCTGCGCAAAGCTCGGACCGCTCAGGCAGCCGATGGCGCAGCCCGGCAACGCGTCGGCCAGCACCTGATGGGGCAGCCGGCCCGTAGCGGCCTGCAACCCCTTGGCAAGGCTGACGATGCCGGGCAGGGTCAGGGAACGGAAGGGATCGGAGGCTGAACCGCCCTGCGCCGCCGACGATGCCGCCTGGGCAACGAACGAAGCGGAACCGGCAGGCGCATCCTTCCCGGAGGCATCGGCCCGCCCGCCGGCGACCGACGCCGTGGCAGCGTCAGTGACGACGGCTTCCCGCAAGGGCATCGGCCCCTCTGGCGACGGCGGCGGCGTCCGGCTGCCCAGCACCTGGGCCAGCGCCTCGGCCACCGGCTGCAGACCCGCCACCGACGTGGCCATCACCACCAGCTCGGCGCCCTCGACGGCCTCGGCCAGATCACCCACCATCTGGATGCCCTCGGGCACCGGTACATCCGGCAGATAACGCTGGTTGACGCGCTGCGCGCGCACCGAGGCCAGCACGTCCAGATTGCGTGACCACAGCGACACCTCGTGCCGGCTGGCGGTATGGATGGCCAGTGCGGTACCCCAGGCACCGGCGCCCAGAATGGCGATTTTCATGGTGTCAGATCCCGTCTCCAGTGTGCCGGTTCCTGCGTCCGGCTTCGGATGCCCGGATTTTCGCCCCAGGACGGCGGCTGGCCTGCATCATGCCCCCGTTCGCCCCGGGCGTCACGAAAGCGTCCCCGTGCACGACACGCAAGCGTCCCGGGCACGACACGTAACGTCCCGGTGCACGGCGCGTACCGGACAGCCGGGCGTCAGATGCCCCAGAGCTGCCCGGCCTCGACGTAGCCGCTTTGCCCGTCGGCGTGATGCACACGGACAAAACCCTTGTCATCGACCGGCTTGAGCGCATCGCCCTCCAGCTCGAACACCACACCCCGGGCCGCATCGAACCAGGGCATGGCGGCCTGATCCGGCTCCCTGAGCATCGTCGCCGTGGTGGTGGCAATGACGGTGCGGCGGTCGGACAGGTCATCGCGCTGCACCCAGGCAATGTCGCCCTGCATGTCGCGGACCTTCACCCAGCCCTGCAGCACGGCGATGATCTCCACCGGCATGCCATGCGGCGCCTGATAGAGCTTCTTCGCCTTGTCGGACGGCGCATCGAACATCACCACGTCGTCGTGACCGATCGAGCGGTAACGCGCCATGCCGGGCACCCGGGCCTTGCGCGACGTGTCGGCCGGCTTGCTGGCGGCGGCATTGCCCTTGCTGGCCGGCCCCAGGGTTTCGCTGGGGGTCATCGGGCCGCTGGGGGTGTCGTCGGCAGCCCCACGGGCACCGGCCCCGCGCGCGGCGGCGGGCGCCTGCTGGGCGGCTGAACCGGGACTGCGCGAGGTGGCCTCTTCCACCTTCGCCGCGGCCCCGGCCGTACCGGCAACCATCAACAGGCTGCCGGCCAACAGGGCCAGCGCCACATTCTGTCTGACGTTCATCTGCCTGCTCCCGCGGGAGTGTCATCGAGCCATGCAGGCTCCGGCCTGCTGCTGTGCGGCCATGGGTCTGCTGTCCGGCCAGCGGCCGTCCAGCCATCGATGTGCCGCACCGTGAGGCCGCGGCACCAGCCGGATGGCCACGCGCAGGTCGCGGCCTCCGGCAGGTTCCGGCGCCCCGTGCTCAGTGCGTGGTACCCGACGGGTTCTCGTCGTTGGCGGCAGCCGGCGCCTCGCCGTTCTGCTGCTGGGCGGCCAGACGCTGCTGGTAGAGCACCTCGAAGTTGATCTCGGCCAGGTGGATCGGCGGGAAGCCGGCCCGCTGGATCACGTCGGCGATGTTCGAGCGCAGGTACGGATAGACGGTGTTCGGGCAGACGATGTTCAGCACGATGTCCATCTGGTCTTCGGGAATGTTGCGGATCTCGAAGATGCCAGCCTGCTTGCCTTCCACCAGGAACACCACGCGGTCGTTGTCGATGCGGGTGGTGACGGTGACGGTGACGGTGACTTCATGGATGCCGTCGGCCAGCTGCTCGTGGCTGTTGTCGATGGCCACCTCGACGGTGGGCTGGGCCTGTTCCAGGAAGATGTGCGGTGCGTGCGGGATTTCCAGCGACAGGTCCTTCAGGTACATGCGCTGGATCTGGAAGACCGGGTTGTTGTTCTCTTCTGCCATGCTCGGGCTCTGGTTGGGTAATGGTGGGGTTGAATGACGAGATTCTGAATGTTAACGAAAAGGCGCGCCCTTCGCGTGACGAAAGTGCGCGCCTCGCGTCCAGCAGGTCTTGCCGGCCGTACTCACGCAGCCAGCAGCGGATCCAGCTTGCCGGCGCGTTCGAGCGCCATCAGGTCGTCGCAGCCGCCCACGTGCTGGCCGTCGATGAAGATCTGCGGCACGGTGGTACGGCCGCCGGCACGCTCGATCATCTCGGGACGGCGCGACGGATCGCGGTCGATGAGGATCAGTTCCAGGTTCTGCACGCCCTTCTCGTCCAGCAGGGCTCTGGCCCGGTGGCAGTAGGGGCAGGTAGTCTTGGCATACATCACCACGTTGGCCATGTGTTCTTGCTCCTGTACGAATCGAATGTGGCGGCCCGCACGGGCCGCCTGCCCTGCAGCATGGCGGCTGACGCCCTGCCTTTCAAGGGGCAGGCGACAGGGGCCGACAGACGGCGGCAGACGCCATCTGCAGGCGTGAGCCGGAGACAGCAGGGGCGGTGCTTCCCTGCTCAAACGGCATGCGCCCCTTCCTGGCCGGCGGGACGCCTGCCCGCACCCGGTACCGGCACGGGGGCACCAGGAAGGGGGCGCTACTTGACCAGCGGAATGCCCGCCTGCACCCAGGCGTCGATGCCGCCCTTGAGGCTGTACACATCGGGCCGGCCGGCGGCCTTGAGGGCGGCGGCGGCCTTCTGGGAGGCCAGGCCGTTGTCGCAGACGAGCAGGATGGGCTTGCCCGTTTCCACGCTGGCAACCCAGGTTTGCACCCGGTCGGGCAGCACGTTCTTCGAGGCCGGCAGATGGCCGGCGCGGAAGGCCTTGTCGGCCCGGAGATCGGCTACCTGTGCGCCTTTCTGGTTGATGAGCTGGGTGGCTTCGAGCGTGCCGATGGCGTTGCCGCCCCGGCCGCGGATGGCGTCCCAGAGCAACAGACCGCCCGCTGCTGCCGCAATGAGGATCAGAAAGACATTCTGGCTTATAAAGTTCACGAGATCTGCCCCTGCAAAATAGGCGAGAATTATATCTTTCCCGCCCGAGGAGCAATCCCATGACCTACAAACTCGTGCTCATCCGCCACGGCGAAAGCCAGTGGAACCTGGAAAACCGCTTCACCGGCTGGACCGATGTCGACCTGACCGACAACGGCCACCAGGAAGCCGTCCGCGCCGGCAAGCTGCTGAAGGACGAAGGCTACGACTTCGACGTGTGCTATACGTCGGTTCTGCGTCGCGCCATCCGTACCCTCTGGACCGTGCTGGGCGAGATGGACCGGATGTGGCTGCCGGTCACGCACAGCTGGCGCCTGAACGAACGCCACTACGGCAACCTGCAGGGCTGGAACAAGGCCGAAACCGCCGCCAAGTATGGTGAGGACCAGGTCAAGATTTGGCGTCGTGCCTACGCCATCGCCCCCCCGCCGCTGGCCGAGGACGACGAGCGCCTGCTGGAGCAGCTCAACAACCCGCGCTATGCCACCGTGCCGAAGGCCGAGCAGCCGCGCACCGAATGCCTGAAGGACACCGTGGCCCGCGTACTGCCGTTCTGGAACGAGAGCATCGCGCCCACCATCAAGTCGGGCAAGCGCGTGATCATCGCCGCACACGGCAACTCGCTGCGCGCGCTGATCAAGCATCTGGATGGCATTTCCGACGACGACATCGTCGAGCTGAACATCCCGACGGCCCGCCCGCTCGTGTACGAACTGGACGACAACCTCAAGCCCATCAAGCACTACTATCTGGGCAACCAGGCCGAAATCGAGGCCGCCATGGCCGCCGTGGCCAAACAGGGCAGCGCGAAGAAGTGATGCCCCAGGGTCCCCAAGGCTGACCGCTCCCGCCGGATGGCCTCAACCGCCACGCAGCAGGCACCGCCTTCCTCACGGACGGCACCGCAGGCTGCGCCTCGTGGCTGCCATCCGGCACCCGACCCGGCGCATGTCATGGGTCTGATCTCCCCTGACACGCGCCCTGCCGCCCGGCCCGCCTCTCCGGAGGCACTGGGCTTTTTTGCGCCCCCGGCCGGCGCACCGGCCCACGACCACAGGCATGGTCGCGCGCCCCATGCCCATACATACCATCCACACCGTCCACACCCACGCGCCCTACCTGCGCCCCCATACCTGCCTCCCCATGCCTGTGGTCATGGCCCAGGCCCGGAATCAGGACCACGGTTACGTTTTGCCGCCAGCGTTGCGGCTTCTCCGTCGAAGTTTTACCCGGGGCGAGTTGAAGTTTTACGCAACGCGCCCTATCTTTCTGGCGTGCAGGGGCAGGTATTGACCCGACCCGACGTATGGAATTGCGTCCTGCGCCGTTATACTGGAAGATTGGCGCGTGTCATGGACCAGCGCGGGGACGAGCCGGTCCACGCACGCCCCCGAAGAGCACGTTCGTCTCTTCCCCAATTTCCGAGTTGCCCGTACAAAGGATCGCGTCCTTCATGTCCAATTTCAGATCTGCCCGGCTCGTGGGCATTGGCGCCATTGCCGGCATTGCGCTCAGTCTTGGCCTCACCGCCGTGGCCGAACGCGGCAACACCAACCGCAACGTCCTGCCGCTGGACGAACTGCGCCAGTTCAGTGAGGTCTTCGGCACCATCAAGGCGTACTACGTCGAGCCGGTGAAGGACAGCAAGCTGATCACCGACGCCATCAGCGGCATGCTCACCGGGCTGGACCCGCACTCCGCCTATCTGGACGAAAACGCGTTCAAGGAACTGCAGGTCAACACGCAGGGCGAGTTCGGCGGACTGGGCATCGAGATCGGCACGGAAGACGGCTTCGTGAAGGTAGTCTCGCCCATCGAGGGCACCCCGGCCGCCAAGGCTGGCGTGAAGGCCGGCGACCTGATCATCAAGATCGGCGACACCCCCACCAAGGACATGCGCCTCGAAGAGGCCGTGAAGCTGATGCGCGGCAAGCCCAAGAGCCCCATCACCATCACGCTGCAGCGCAAGGGCGTGCCCGAGCCCATCGTGATGACCATCGTGCGCGACATCATCCAGGTACAGTCGGTGCGCAGCAAGCTGCTGGAGCCGGGCGTGGGCTACGTGCGCATCTCGCAGTTCCAGGAGCACACGATCAACAATCTGGTCAACCACCTCGACCAGCTAGCCAAACAGAACAAGGGCGCCCTGAAGGAAATCGTGCTGGATCTGCGCAATGATCCGGGCGGCCTGCTGCACGGCGCCATCGGCGTGTCGGCTGCGTTCCTGCAGCCCGGCATGGAGGTCACCTCCACCGACGGCCGCACCGAAGATGCCCGCCGCAAGTTCTACGCCACCCCGCAGGACTACATGACCGGCGCCTCGCGCACCGACCGCATCGCCACCCTGCCGGCCTGGACCAAGTCGGCGAAGATGGTGGTGCTGGTCAATGCGGGCTCTGCCTCGGCCTCCGAGATCGTGGCCGGCGCCCTGCAGGACCACAAGCGCGCCGTCGTGCTGGGCACGCAGACCTTCGGCAAGGGTTCGGTGCAGACCATCCTGCCGCTGTCGGGCCAGAAAACGGCCATCAAGCTCACCACGGCCCGCTACTACACGCCCAATGGCCGCTCCATCCAGGCCCGCGGCATCGTGCCCGACTACGTGGTGGAAGAATCGGCCGACGGCGACATCAACGGCTTCCGCATCCGCGAGGCCGACCTGCAGCGTCACCTGAGCAACGACCGCGACACCACCCCCGAGGTAAAGTCCACGGCGCCCTCCTCAGCCGACCAGCAGCGCCTGAAGAACTACAAGCCCATCGAGCTGGGTACGCCCGCCAGCGACTTCCAGCTGCAGCAGGCCCTCAACTACCTGAAGGGCAAGACCATCCAGAAAGCACCGCCCGCCCAGGGCGTGGTCGATGGCAAGGCGGTCGAGCCGAAGGCCGATGCAAAAGGCCAGGGCGAAGCCAATGGGAAGGCCCCGGAAGGCAAGGCCACCGACGGCAAGGCAGGCAGCACGGCACCGGCCACCCAGCCGGCCGGCAAGGCACCTGCCGCGCCCGAGGCTGCACCGGGCAAGAAGTAAGCGCTTTCTGCCCCGAGAAAGTCTTCGGGGTCAGTGGAACCCCGGCGGGCCGGCATCCGGCGGGGTTTCCCTTCGGGCGACCCCGGCCATGCACTACCGGCAGCCCTGCCAGGCAAGGCGAACGACCCTGCCTGCGTACGGCACGCTGTCAGCACATGGCCGGTGCAGGAACGGGCAGGTCCATCCTGCGCTCTCATGAAATGCCGCCTCGTGGCATCATCGTGTCATGAACGACGACCAACTGCTGCGATACAGCCGGCACATCCTGCTGGACGACATCGGCATCGAGGCCCAGGAACGGCTGCTGGCCAGCCGCATGCTGGTGGTGGGCGCAGGCGGACTGGGTTCGCCGGCCGCACTCTATCTGGCGGCGGCCGGCGTGGGCACGCTGATGCTGGCCGACGGCGACACGGTGGATCTCACCAACCTGCAACGCCAGATCCTGCACCGGCAGGACCGCATCGGCATGGCCAAGACGGCCTCGGCCGCGCTGACGCTGCAGGCGCTGAACCCGGACGTGCAGGTCATCCCCCTGCCCCGGCTGGAGCACACAGCCACCACCGGCAACACCCCTGACCAGGGTGCCCCCGTTTCGGATAACCCGGTCTCGGGTACCCTCCCGCACGGTACAGAGACCCGGCGCGATGCTGCCTGTCCGCACGCCGGCGCACCGGCATCGTCCCAGTCCCCTTCCCTCGACGAGGCCGTCCGCCAGGCCGACGTGGTGCTGGACTGCAGCGACAACTTCGTCACCCGCCATGCGGTGAACGCGGCCTGCGTGCGCCATGGCAAACCGCTGGTGTCGGGGGCGGCCATCCGCTTCGATGGCCAGCTGGCCGTGTTCGACACGCGCCGGCCCACATCGCCCTGCTATCACTGCCTGTTTCCGGACGGCGAGAGCGTGGAAGAGGTGCGCTGCTCGCAGATGGGCGTGTTTGCACCGCTCACCGGCATCATCGGCACCCTGCAGGCCAGCGAGGCCCTGAAGCTGGCCGGTGGTTTCGGCTCGCCCAGTGTGGGGCGCCTGCACCTGCTCGACGGCCGCACGCTGCGCTTCACCGACCTGCGCGTCCCGCGCGACCCCGACTGCCCGGTGTGCCGTCACCGGCCTGCCGCTACCAGCGCACCGCCTCCAGCCGCGCCATCGTGTCCATGCACAGCGTCTGCCGCTCGTTCAGCAGACGTTCGGGGGAACTGACCAGCAGCCGCTCGGCCACCGTCTCGCCATAGTGCTTGCGCAGGAAGCGAAAGGCCGCCTTCATGCGGGTGCGCCGGTGACTGGCGTTGTGTGCGTCGGAAGCCACCACCCCCGCCCAGCCCTTCTTCAGAATGGCCTGGGCCGTCCGATAGGCGCGGCTGCCAAATTCGCCAATTACCGATGCGGCCGTGAGCTGCAGCAGGCACCCTTCTTCCACAAAGGGCTCCAGCGACGACACATCGGCCATCACCGTTTTGTTGCGCTCGGGGTGGGCCACCATGGGCAGCACCCCCTGGCCGACCAGGTAGCGGACGGCCGCCAGGGCGTTGGGCGGAATGCCCCCACCGGGCAGCTCCAGCAGCATGACCTTCATGCCATCCCAGCCACCGATGAACGGGATCTGCCCCTCGTTGAGCAGCCGCAGCGATTCGGGCAGCAGATGGACCTCGGCCCCCAGATACAGTTCGACATCGATGTTCTTCGACGCCACCAGATTGCGGAAGGCATCGAAACGCGGCAGCAGAAAGCCGAGGGAGTTGTCCCAGCGGCCCGCATGGACATGCGGTGTCAGCACCAGTTTGCGAACACCGTCGGCCCGGGCCAGCCGGATCAGGCGCAGGGCCGACTGCAAGTCCTGGGCGCCATCATCGACCGCCGGCAGATAATGGCAATGGACGTCAATCACCCGTTCTGCACCCGCGTATCAGCATCGACCCCGACAGGCCATAAGGCACTCTACCCCGGGAAGTCTCTGCAAGGAGACTGCAGCGCTGGCGCCCTGGCTGTCGTATCAATGTGTTTGATTCTCGCAGATTTTATGGGGTGTGTTGTGGACTCATGCGTCCCCGAACCGGCCCCGGCCGTGTACTGCAAGGCGCCACGCAGGCAAGCAGGCCATACACCAGCGCGGGGACGAATGCGTCACCCCGCACCCCAGGTGCCTGCCGGGAGCGGCACCTGCCGGACGGGCGGCGCCATCGGGCGCACCGGCGATTCCCCGCTCCATGACCGTGACCGGAACACCGGCCATGACCGGGTGGAAAACACGCCCGCCCTACCCTTCTCCCATGATCGTGACCGGGCCCGCGGCGCTGCGCCGCTGTTTCCTGTCCGAGCGCCCGTAGGCGTAGTTGTATCCCCCGCTGCCGTAACCGGAGCTTTCGCCATAGAAACGGTCGGCCTGTGCAAAATCGTGTGCGTTCAGCGCCACACCCAGCACCGAAATGCCGGCCTTGTCGATGCGGTGCAGGGCCCGGCGGATGACCTGCAGCGGTGTGCTGTCGGAACGGGCCACGAACACCATGCTCGATGCGGCACGCCCCAGCACCAGCGTGTCCGACACCAGCTGCACCGGCGGGCAGTCGATGATGACCATGTCGAAGTGCTTCTGCATTTCGTCGAGCAGACGTCCGAAGCGCGAACTCATCAGCAAGTCCAGGGCGTTGCCCGCCGCGCGGCCGGCCGGCAGCACCTTCAGCGACGAACCGCCCACGCTCTTGATGCACTGGTCCAGCGACGCCCGCCGTGTCATCAGCTGCACCAGCCCCGGCGAGCCCGGCGGCAGGCCGAGTGCGGCCGACACCGACGGACGGCGCAGGTCGGCATCGATCAGCAGCACACGGCGCGTGGTGGACAGCGCCACCCCCAGGTTGCAGGCCACGGCCGTCTTGCCTTCGCCATCCATGGCGGAGCTGACGGCCACCACCTTCATGTCCCGCTCCTGTCCCGCCAGCGCCACCGTCGTGGCCAGCGTACGCACGGCCTCGGCGTAGAGCGAATCGGGCATCATGGTCTGCATGCGGGCCGTTCTGGCCATGCGGGCACCGGAGAGCTTCGGAATGGCGGTGAGCAATGGCCGGCCCAGTTTGATCTCCACGTCGTCGGTGCGGCGCAGCGTGTTGCGGATCTGGTCGACCAGCACGATGCCGAAAAAGCCCACCAGCAGCCCCAGCAGGGCGCCCACGATGGTCATCAGCGCCAGCTGCGGCTTGACCGGCTGCGCCGGGATCTGGGCCGGATCGACCAGCCGGGCCGGCGGCTTGATGAAATCACCGGCAGCCGTCACCTCGCGCAGGCGCCCCAGGAAGGTCTGGTAGAGCTGGCGATTGGTGTTGACCTCCTGCTCCAGCTGGCGGGCGGTGATCTCCTTGCTGCCCAGGGTCTGCGAGGCCTTGCGTGCCGCGGCCAGACTGCCGGCCAGCTGGCGTTCGTTGGAGCGTGCAGCCTCCAGCTCACCGGTGATCTCGCGACGGGCCGCTTCCACCTGCCGGCGCAGGTCCTGCTGCGCCTGGGCCAGTTCGGCGGCCGCCTTGCGGTACTCCGGGTGGGCCTGGCCCAGCTGGCTGCGCAGCTCGGCCAGACGGCCCTGCGCAACACTGCGCGCATCGCGAGCGCGGGCCACGGAACCGTTGCCGGCAATGGCCGGCGTGGCCATGGCCTTCTCGAAATCGGGGTCGCTGGCCTGTTTCTGGGCATCCTCGGCGGCAGCAAGGCGGCCGCGGGCGTCGATCAGGCGCTGGTTCAGGGCCGAGATCTGGCGGTCGGAAGCCTCGTCACTGTCACGCGCCACGATGCCGTTGGCCTGGCGGTAGTCGTTGAGCGTCTGCTCGGACTTGTCGAGATTGGCCTTGAGCTGCGCGAGCCGCTCGTTCAGCCAGCGGTCGGCCTCGCTCGTGGCCGAGTAGCGGGCATCCATGTCTGCCCGGATGAAGGCAGCCGGCACCTGGTTGACGATGGCCGCCGCCAGCTGTGGATCTTCCGACTGGAACGACACCTTCACCAGTGGCCGCTGGTGCACCTTCACCACCTTCAGGTGGTCCTGAAAGTAGCGCAGGGCACGCTCTTCCATCTCGTTGGTGGAAACCGGCTCCTTCGAGAGAAAGGTGGACTTCACGTCGGAGACGAGGTTGTCGAGCGGCCCCTTCGCCACGAACTCCGGCCGGGAGGTCAGGTTCAGGTCGCGGATCACGCGCAGCGCCACGTCGGTGGTCTCGAGAAACTCGGATGCACCGTCCTCCACCGACACGTTGGTCAGGCCGCCACCCACATCCTGGATGGATACCGGCCCCTTGGTGGACTCGAACGACACCGACGAGGTGGCCTCGTACACCGGCGTGGTGCGCAGCCCGATGACCAGCGCGGCCAGCGCGGCCAGCACCACCGGCACCAGCAGATGCCGGCGCTCGCGCACGATCAGCCGCCAGTAATCGACGATCACCGGCGTCTGGCCAACCATGTCGGCCACGGGCGCGCCGGCCGGCGCCACGTCGAACGGAGACAGGAAGGAAGGTGCCACCGGCACCACCTGGTTGCGATCAGAATTGCTCACGATGAAACGTCAAACGGCTTTTGTCATGTTCCAGACCTGCTGCCACCGGGGCAGCACGGCCTGCATCGAATAGGTGGCCTCGGCCGTGCGCCGTGCGGCCCGGCAGAGTGCCTGGAAGTGGGCGCGGTCGTTGACCAGCACCTCGGTCAGTTCGGCGAAGGACTCGCCGGTGGGACGTGCCTCGATGAGCGGCCCCCCGTACTGCATGGCCGAATCGATCATGTCGCCCACCACCTCGCCGGCACGGGAGATCATGGCCGGCATGCCGGCTTCGAGCGCCTCCATCAGCACATAGGGCTGCCCCTCGGGGTGCTGCGAGGGCAGCCACAACAGGTCGTTGCTGGCCAGCCGGGCACGGGTCTGGTCGGCAGGCACGCGCCCCACCAGCTCCACGCAGTCCTGCAGCCCCAGTTCGGCGATGCGCCCGGGCAGTTCCGCCTCCAGTGGCCCGGCACCGCAGAGCTGCAGACGCACCGGCACGCCACGCTCCTTGAGAAGCTTCATGGCGTCCAGACACTGCATCACGCCCTTCTCGGGCACGAAACGGGCCAGATACAGCACACGGAACGGCGTGTGTCCGCCCTCCGGCCGCTCGGGCGGCGGCTCCATGAACACGGCATTGTTGACCGCCACGGCATTCATGGCCGCGCGGCCACCGATGGCCACCGACTGCGCAGGGCTGAGCACCACCACCCGGTCGGCCCGCGCCAGCACCCAGCGGGTGATGCGCCGCAGCCAGGGCCGCCCGTCGTCCGGGCCATGCAGCATGCAGCCATGCACCTGATAGATGACGGGCACCTTCAGCGCCCGGGCAATGAGCACGAAACCGCCGTCGCGCACCACGCACACCGGCCGTACCGAGCTGTTGACGTGGGCCACCACCTGGCTGCTCTCGCGCCGGGCCTGCCGCAGACGCCGCGCGAACTCGCGATAGTCGGCCACCAGCCGGCGCAGCTGCGCCCAGGCCCCCGTCTCTTCGGGGCGCCGGCCAATCTCGAAATAGTCCAGTCGCACCGGCAGCTGCCGCGCGATGTCCTCGAGCAGCAGCATGTGGCGCGCAACGCCCCCCACCAGACCACGGGCCGGGCCGGTGGAGACGACGATGGACGACGAAGCAGCCATGAAATCCCCTGACTCTTTTGTATGTGCGGCAGCGCAGACGCGTCCGTTCCTCACACCTGCCCCGGGCATGGCTGCCACCGGGTCTGGCCAGCGCCATGCCGGAGCGCGCCCCCAGCGGGCATGAGCGTGAAAGATGTATGAAGGGGTTGTTTTACTGGATTTTTGAAAACGCGGTTGTTGCGTGGAGTAAATGACGTAATTCTTGCACGACCCGCCCGGTGGCGTGATAGGCCCCTTCCTTTTTGAGGCGCAGAAAGTCGCCGGAAATGATGCGGCAGCCTTCCTCCCGCAAACCGTCGGGATCGTGAACGACGGCCCGCGAATACTCACCACTGGGGTGACGCGACAGATAATCCGGCGGAATGTCGGCAGTATTTACGAGTGCCGTATTGATAAAACACTGTTGCAAATGCTGATGGAGCACCCGCACATGGTCGGCATCGGTAAAGCCTTCCGTCTCGCCACGCTGGGTCATGATGTTGCATATATAGACGACCTCGGCGCGGGTGCGGCACACCGCCTCGCCAATCTCGCTGACCAGCAGGTTGGGCAGGATGCTGGTGTACAGACTGCCCGGTCCCAGCACCACCAGGTCGGCCGCCATGATGGCCTCCACCACCTGCGGCGAGGCCGTGCGGGCCGGGGCACCGTCCATGGTGGTGAGCGTGACGCGCGCAATGCGCTTGCCCTGGCGGGCGATCTTCGACTCGCCGGTGGCGCGGGAGCCATCGGCAAACTCGGCATGCAGCACCAGCGGCTCGGCCGCCGCCGGCAGGATCTGCCCCTGCACCTGCATCCAGCCCGACAGCAGGGCCAGCGCCTCCGAGATCGACCCCCGCATCTCCTTCAGCCCGGCAATCAGCAGGTTGCCGATGGCGTGGCCGGAGAGAAAGTCGTCCTCGGTGTCGAAGCGGTACTGGAACAGGTCCAGCAGCACGGCATCGGTACGCGCCAGCGCGCAGATGCAGTTGCGGATGTCGCCGGGCGGCACCACGTCGATGTAGTCGCGGATGATGCCGCTGCTGCCGCCGTCGTCGGCCACGGTCACGATGGCCGTGATGGCCACGTCCAGCCGCTTGAGGCCGCGCAGGATCACCGGCAGGCCAGTTCCCCCGCCGATCACCGCCACCCGGGGACGGTCGCCCAGCGTCTCGTCGGTATCGGGGGTGTTCTCTGCCGGGGTTGTCCAGGGTTTCAGCGCGACCACGTGCCAGCTCGAAGTAGGTTCGAAACCATCAGTATGCACCATCCGGCCGGGCATGCCGGGACTGTGGCCGGCGCAGGCATGAAGCCCGCCTGGAACATGGTCACGGACTCATTCGCCCATGACGCGCGCTACGCTACGCCTCCGGCTCCGGCTGGGGATCGACCACCCGGCCGGCGGCCACGTCCTCGCGGTCGATGCGGCGCCAGGTGAGGTTGGTCCAGACGATGAAGCCCAGCAGGGCCGCCACGAAGCCGCCGAACAGCATGGGCTCGGAGGCACCCAGCGCCCAGCCGGTCACGCCCACCAGGCCACAGACGAAGGCCGCCATATGGATGGCGAACACCGCCTGCCCCGGCGTGCAGCCCAGCCGCTGCACCAGGTGGTGCAGGTGCTTGGTATCGGGCGTCATGGGGGTGACGCCGGAGAGGATGCGGCGGATGATGCAGGAGGCCGAATCGGCCAGCGGCACGGCCACGATCCACAGGCAGACCACCGGCTTGACGCTGGCCGCGCCATAGGCCGAGGTGACATGAATGGAGAACCACGCCAGCGTGAAGCCCAGCAGCATGCTGCCGCTGTCGCCCAGGAACACCGCCGCCTTCTTGCGGAACGGGCTGCGCAGGTTGAACCACAGAAAGCCCGCAATGCCCCCCAGCAGCGCCGCCGCCAGCGGCAGCATGCTGGCCGCGTAGGGCGCCGGCTCGACGTGCAGGGCCACGGCATAGCGCGAGGAGATGATCAGCGCCACCGTGAACCAGAACAGGCTGATGAAGCTCAGACCGCCGCACAGGCCGTCGGCGCCATCGGTGAAGTTGACGGCATTGACCACCGCCACCGTCCCGATGATGCTGATGGGCACCATCAGCCACATCGTCGAGATGGCCCCCAGACCAAGGAAATCGCCCAGGGTGGGCAGCACCTGTCCACCAATGGCCACACCGGCCACGGCCGCCCCCAGCTGCACCAGCGCCCGGTAGCGGGCCCGGATCGGGCTGCGGTCGTCGATCATGGCCACGATGAACAGCAGCAACCCGCCGATCCAGTACCCCAGCGGCGCCCGCTGTTCGGCCGGCCCCCAGATCTGCAGCACGATGGCCGCCGCGAGGATCGACCAGCCCCCGATCAGCGGAATCTCGCCCTTGTGGATCTTGCGGAAATTGGGCTTGTCCACCCAGCCGGTGCGCCGGGCAACCGGTTTGAGGGCCAGCGACAGGAACAGCGACAGCAGCGCCCCCACCACAAAGATCATCCAGGGGAAGGAGGCGACAAAGGCGGCCAGATCGAGGTCAGACATTGAATGGCACCGGAAGGTGGAACCGGAGAGTGAAAGGGGCTGTGCGCGCGACGCGGAGTGGGAGAGCGTGAACCCCGGACCTTAGCCGGAAATTCGTCGTCGATCAATTTTACGCCACAGCGCCAAAAGGGGTATGAAAGAAGGAGGGGAGTACATTGTAGGGAGTGAAGGGATGCGACGCGGCCGGGCCTGTGGCGCAAAACAACGCACCCTTGCAGATTGCATAACTTCTTACATGGTTGCGTCCTTGTTAACCGGCACAGCCCTTTAATATCGCGGAAACATGGGACATTCGATCCCGGTTCACCGCCGGCAACGGACGGGCCGGTGGCGCGGTATTCCGCCCCGGCAGCCTGCGGCCCGGTTTCCGGCCGCAGCCGGCCTGACACACGGGCTGCCACGGAAGTCACAGCCGCCCGGCGGCCACAGGCATACCGTACCGTCCCGGCTGTGTCTCATCCACAGCATCCCCCGTCCCCCGCCCCGCCGTCACGGCATCCATCCACACCGTCCGGCTGCGCGGGCCCGGTCCGAACTCCTTTTTCCTCCGGCATCCCCCGCCCCAAGGGGGCTGTCACAGGCTCCATGGCGCGTATTTCCCGGAAATCGCTCGGCAGTTTCTACCGCACCCACCAGTCGTCGCTCTACACCTTCATCATGCTGGCCGCCGAGCGCGTGCTGCAGATGTGCATCGGCCTCTGGATTGCCAGCCACATCGCCCGCCGCTTCGACCACGCCACTTTCGCCAACTGGCAGATCGCCATGTCGCTGTGGCTGGTGTTCGGCACCATCGGCAGCATCTCCGGCGAACGGGTGCTGCTGCCGCGCATCTGTGCCGAGCCACCCGAGACCATGCCACGGCTCTGGAACACCGCGCTGGCCGCCAAGATCATCAGCGGTCTGCTCACCGCCGTACCGCTGGTGCTGTGGTGCGCCACCATGCCCGATCCCACCATCCTGCAGCTGGCGCTGCTGTGGGCCGTGGTGCTGCTGATCGGCCAGCCGGTCTCGCTGGCCGTGCACGAACTGTACGCCCAGGAGAACTTCCGCTTTCCCCAGATAGCCCGCATCATCGGCATGTTCACCCGGCTGGGCGTGGTGGTCTGGGTCATGGCCGTCGGCGGCCCGGTCACCTGGGTGGTCTGGGGCTGGATCGGCGAGATCGGCATGCTCACCATCCTGCTGTGCTGGCGCTGGATTCCGCAGCGTCGCATCCACCTGGGCCTGGTGGACTGGAAGCTGATGTTCAACCTGTTCGCCCAGGGGGCGGCCCTGGCCGTGGCATCGAGTGCCTCGGTGGCCCTGTCGCGCATCGACCGGGTCACACTGGGCAAGACCATGCCGGCCGACGTGCTGTCGCAATATGCCGCCGCCATGACGCTGCTGGAGGCGGCCTTTGCCTTCGGCGCCATGCTGGCCGTGGTGGTGGGCGCCAAGACGCTGTTCAAGCCCGGTGCCATCAACCGCAACCACCACATCGGCCTCGCCCTCTTTGCCGGCGGCATCGCCTTCTGCCTCACGCTGGTGCTCGATCTCATCGCCAATCCGCTGATGACGGCCATCTACGGCGCCAAATATGCCGACTCGGCCACCTACCTGCGCATCGCCGCCGGCCTGCTGCCGCTGGTGTTCGCCCAGGCCATCCTGCAGGCACCGCTGCTCATCCGCGCCACCAAGACCTACCATGTCACCAAGGCCGTCACCGCCTTCGGCCTGGGGGCCGCCGTCGCAACCCTCGCCGCCCATCACGAGATGTACACCTGGATCAGCGCCGGCGCCTACGTCGGCTATCTGACCCTCATCCTCTTCGATCTGTGCGAACTGCGCCGCCGCTCGGCCGAAATCTACGGCACCGCGGCATCCCCGGCCGCAGAGGGGGCGGTCACTGCAGCATCCTCCCCGGCCGCCACCACCTCCCCGACCCCGGCTGCAGCGCCCGTACCGGCCCCTGCAGCCGCCACGCCGGCCAGCCCCGCTTCACCTGGTACGCCGGCCACACCAGCCACCGAACCGCACAGCAATCCCACCTGAGCCATCCCCCATGAATTCCGCCGTCCAGCCGATGCCCACCGCCGGCCGGCCGCTGAGGCCCGGCGAAACCCGTACCCCCCGCCCCCTGCGACCGGGCGAAGCGCGCACCCCGCCGCCGCTGCGGCCGGGGCAGTCCCGCGCCCACGTCGGCCTGCGCCCCGGCGAATCCCGCACCATCGGCGACGCCGTGCTGCGCCCCGGCCAGATTCGCCGCACCGCGCCCCCCCTGACCCTGCCCATGCCTGCGGTCCGGGGCGCCCTGCCCTGGGCCGTGTGGGTGGTGCTGTTCTTCTTTCTCACCTATTTCGAGACCCAGAGCATCGGTGGTCTCAAGTACGCCGTGCTCTGGCGCTTGGCCGTGTTCGGGCCGGCACTCTTCATCGTCTGGAAGTATCCGCTGCCGCCCGGTGCCAGGGCACTGGCGCCGCTCTTCTGGGCCTACCTGTTCTTCTGCCTGGGGCCGGTCTGGGGCTCGGCGCTGGGCATTCCCGATGCCCCCTACTCGATCAACCTCACCGCCAACCGGATGTTCGTGCCCGTCATGCTGATGGCCCTGCTGGCCCTGCGGTGGTATCCGGTGGCCGACATCAGCGTCCGCGCCTTTCCGCTCTTTCTGTGCATCATCTCGATACCGCTGCTGGCCGGCATCCTGCCACCGGTGGGGCTGCAGTGGTCGCTGGCGGCCGTCTCGGGCATCGACCTCACCGCCTACAACAGCGTCTTCCAGAACCAGCACTCGGCGTCACTGGCCCATGCCATCGCCGGCATCAGCGCCTTCACCATGGCGGCACGCTTTCCGGGGCGGCGTTCCTTCCCCTACATGGCACTGGCACTGGGCTGCTTCGGCCTGTGCGTGCTCACCACGGCCCGCGCCGGCCTGCTGGGCATGATCCTCGGCCTCATCCTGGTGGCCATCTACACCAAACGGACCCGCCTGCTGGCCGCGCCGGTGGTGCTGATCATCGGCGCGCTGCTGGTCACCGCCATGGCCAAGCCGGACATGATCAAGATGATCGAGAACCGGCTCACCGGCCAGACCCTCTACACCAAGGGCGCCAGTGCCGACACCCTCACCAGCGGCCGTCTCACCCTGCAGAGCGACGCCTTCCGCGGCTGGCTGCAGAGCGAACCCATCCAGATCGTGTTCGGCGTGGGCCGCGAGGGCACCAAGCTCAACAACGAGCGCCTCAACGGTTCGCACCTCATTGCGCACAGCGCCTTCATCGACGAGCTGAGCGCCTACGGCCTGGTCGGCTTCGCCTCACTGATGATCACCCTCGCCATGGCCTACCGGCTGGCCTTTCGCAATGCCCGGCTCGGCTATCCCGCCGGGCTGGGCTGCCTGGTGGCGCTGTGCATCTTCGGCAGCCTGCAGGCTATGGACTACTCGTTCCAGAACATGCTGATCGGCATGGTGCTGGTGCTCGAGACCCGTGCCGCCGAAATGAAGAAAAAGATGCTGGAACAAAAAGCGCCGGGGCACTGACCATGCCGGGGTGCCGCTCATGCCGGTGCATTGAACATACCGGGACACTGGCCAGGCTGGGGTATTGACCAATATTGGGATGTTGACCATGCCGGGGCGCTGACCATACCTGCGCATTGACATGCTGGATCACTGACTATTTTCATACACCTGAAAAAAATACCGACACCCAAACGCCCCGATTCGGTAAGTACCTGAAAACAGACCATTTCCGGCCAATTAACGTTTATTTCAATAATTGAAGAATCATGTCTACCCCCATGGGAACACCGTAAATCTCTTACAGGGTCACAGGCAGTTTTTTACATATCAGGATGGCCCCTGCCGACCAAACATGAGACAGTGGACAACGCATGGTGGCACGTTGTGTCACCTTTGCCCGGCCGTTTCAGAACGGTCCCGGATACGAGCGGCCCTCCCTCCTCCTGTCCGTCTGGTGCGTCCGGACGGATGGACGTCGGTGGGCGTGGCCGCATACCACCAGGGACAAACCGACAAAAACAGCCATGCCCAGCAAACTGCGAACCACCCGGCTCTTCCACCAGGATGTCATCATCCGGCCAACCGACCAGGTCGCGGACCACTGCATCCAGCTGGTCGAACACTGTCGACACACCGGCCGGCGGCCGGCCCTTGTCTTTGCGATGAATCCGGAAAAATCCATGCAGTCCGAGCATGATCCGGACATCCGCCAGCTGCTGCAGCAGGCCGACCTGCTCATCCCCGACGGCGTCGGCACCTGTATCGGTGCCCGCGTGCTCAACGGCGTACGGATAAGACGGGTGCCGGGCTCGGAACTGATGCCCGAGCTTTGTACCCGTGCCGAGCGCGAGGGCCTGTCGGTGTACATCTACGGCGCCTCGCCCGAATCAAATGCACTGGCCGTCGAGAACATGCGGGCCATCTGGCCGCGCCTGCGCATTGTCGGCGCCAGCCACGGATTCATGCCGCCCGGCGAACTCGAGGATCTGGCCCGTCTGCACAACCCCGAAACCGCCGGCACCGTCGCGGCCCGCATTGCCGCCGCCCGTCCCGACATCGTCTTCGTCGGCCTGGGCAGTCCGCGCCAGGAGCGCTGGATGGCCGAGATCGGCGTGCACCTGCCCGTGGGCCTGCTGCAGGGCGTGGGCGGCACCATCGATGTCCTGTCCGGCACCGCCACGCGGGCACCGGCCTTCTGGCAGAACATGGGGCTCGAATGGCTCTACCGCCTCATCGAGAACCCCAGGCGCTGGCGCCGCCAGCTGGCCCTGCCGCGCTATCTGGGCATGCTGCTGCGCCACCGGCTGTCGGCACAGCGCCTGGCCAGCAGCCACGGCCCGCGCGCCCTGCGCCCGGCCAGGGCCCACTAGCGCGGGGCCATGAACGCATTTGCCCCCGCGGTAGTCCTGAATCCATGTGCCGGCAAGGCACCGGGATTGTCGCCGGCCACAACACCGCCAGACGACTTCCCGAAGCCGCGTGCCAGCAAGTCACCGCTCGCTGGCATGGCGCCGTGCGCCCCCAGGGCACGGCACGCCGGCAATACACCGTGCACAGGCAAGGCTGGCCGCCCTGCCTGGCAGGGCAACGCCGGCAGCGCACGGAAACTTCCCTTTCACCCCCATCCATGACCCCCACCACCATCACGCTGGTTGCCGGCGCCCGGCCCAACTTCATGAAAATCGCTCCGCTGATCCGGGCCTTCCGGAAGCGGACGGACAGGGTGCGCCACCGGCTGGTCGACACCGGCCAGCACAGTGACCCCACCATGAATCGGGTGTTCTTCGACGAGCTGGGCATTCCCGAGCCCGACGTGCGCCTGGAAGGCGCCGGCCGCAGCCAGGCCGAGGTCACGGCGCGCGTCATGGTGGCCATGGAAGCGGAGCTGCAGCAGCACCCCGCCCAGGGCGTACTGGTAGTGGGGGATGTCAACTCCACGCTGGCGGCCGCCGTCAGCGCCAAGAAGCTGCACCTGCCGCTCATCCACGTCGAGGCCGGCCTGCGCAGCGGCGACCGGAACATGCCCGAAGAGATCAACCGTCTGGCCACCGACGCCATCACCGACCTCTTCTTCGTCACCGAGCCGTCCGGCCAGGAGGCGCTGCTGCGCGAGGGCCACCCCGCCAGCCGCATCCACTTCGTCGGCAACGTGATGATCGACAACCTCTTTCACCAGATCGGGCGCCTGCGCGCCGATCCCGCCGCCGGTGGCCGGGGTGCCGCCCTGCGGGCCGGGCTGGGCGACCGCCCCTATGGTGTCGTCACCCTGCACCGTCCCTCCAACGTCGATCACCCCGAACAGCTCGCCGGCCTCGTGGACACCCTGCGAACACTCGCCAGCGACCTGCCGCTGGTCTTTCCGGTCCATCCGCGCACCCGCAGCAACCTCTCCCGCTTCGGCATCGATCTCGGCCCCAACATCCACACCACGACCCCGCTGTCGTACATGGAGTTCCTGTGTCTCTGGAAGGACGCCGAGATCATCCTCACCGACAGCGGCGGCCTGCAGGAAGAATCCAGTGCCGTGGGCGTGCGCTGCGTCACCCTGCGTGACAGCACCGAACGCCCGGTGACCATCACCGATGGCACCAACATCCTCGCCGGAACCAATCCCGCCCGCATCCTCGACGTGGCCCGCACGGCCCTGGCGCAGCCGGCCTCCGGCAAACGTCCGCTGCTGTGGGACGGACGCGCGGCCGAACGCATCCTGGATGTGATCGTCGACTCACCCCTGTTTCAACCCGTGTAATTGATGAACCCAACGGACAGCCCGCCCACCCACGTACCGACATCCCCCACCGAAGGCCGCAGCCCCCGGGGCGCGCGCCAGCGTCTGCCCTTCATCCAGCCCGTGCGCATCGGCCGTGACGCCGACGCCCTGGCCGGCATCTACCAGCCGGCCAGTGACAGCACCGGAACCGGTACGGCTGTCCTCATCTGCAATCCGTTCGGGCAGGAAGCCATCCGGGCCCAGCGCTCGCTGCGCGTGCTCGCCGAACGGCTGGGCCGGCAGGGCATCGCCTCGCTGCGCTTCGACTACTTCGGGACCGGCGACTCGCCCGGTGAGGACGGCGCCGGCCACCTCACCCGCTGGCGCCAGGACATCCACCTCGCCGATGTCACCCTGCGCCAGCTCTCCGGTGCCAGCCAGACCATCTGGGTGGGCCTGCGGCTGGGTGCCACGCTGGCCCTGCAGGCCGCCCTGCTGCTCACCGACCTGCCGCAGCCCCAGCGCATCCTGCTGTGGGATCCGGTGCTGGACGGCCCCACCTACCTGGCCCACCTGCAGCGCATGAACGAATTCTGGACCCGCCAGAGCAATGTCACCAGCGAGGCCCTGGGCTTTCTGATCACGCACCGCATCCGCCGGCACATCGCGGCCATCCGGCCCAGCGCGCTGCCCGCCGATACGCGCATCCCGCTCCATCTGGTGGGCACCGCCAGCCTGCCCGGCCGCCAGGCCTTTCTGGACCACTGCCAGAAGCACCACATTCCCCTCCACGAAGTGCTGCTCGACAGCGCCATCGAGTGGACATCCAACACGGCGCTCGACAGTCAGTGGGTGCCCGACGAAGCCATCGGGGCCCTGCTCGACATCTGCGCCGGCCGCCATCATCCGTCGCCATCGCAGCAGGAGCCATGAACGTGAACGCCTCCGTCCTCCCCTACCGTGAAGAATCCCTCTGCTTCGGCCCCGAGTCGCGCCTGATCGCCACGCTCACCCTGCCCGGCGACCATCCCGACAGCGCCCTGCCTGCGGCCCTGACCGGCAGCGCCGAGCTGCCGCCACCGCACCCACACCTGCACCAGGCCAGCCGCACCAGCGCCCATCCCGCCGCGGCGGGCCGCGCACCGCAGCGCCGTCCGCCCGGACTCATCCTGCTCAATGCCGGCATGCTGCCGCGCATCGGCCCGCACCGGCTCAACGTCGAACTGGCGCGCACCGCCGCCGCCCAGGGAGTCTCTGCCATCCGCTTCGACCTTCCCGGCCTGGGCGACAGCGGCTTCACCAGCAGCCGCCTCTCGCACGACGAGCAGACCCGCGCCGCCATCGAAGACGCCATGACCCTGCTGTCCCGCACGAAGCACGCCCCCGACCGTTTCCTGATCGCCGGCCTGTGCTCCGGTGCCGACGCCGGCTTCCAGATGGCCCGCGACGATTCGCGCATCGTCGGCCTCTACATGATGGAGCCCTACTACTTCCCCAACCGGTTCAGCAACATGTTCCGCACGCTGCGCCGGCTGCGCGAATACGGCATGCGCCGCAGCGTCATCCGCATCCTGCAGAAAAGCCGCTTCACCCGCCGGCACGACCCGGCTGCCGACAGCGCCCCCGTGCCGCAGGCCGCCCCCGAGGAAGGTGTGCGCGCCGCCCCCACGCCGCAGCACTTTGCCGAAGACCTGCGCAGCCTGCTCGGCCGTGGCGTCCAGATCAAGCTCATCTACGCCAACACCCTGATGGGTCACTGGGACATGCGGCACCACCACCGCCACATCTTCAGCAAGCTGGGCCATGCGCCGCACTTCGACGTGGAGCTGGTGCCCCACACCGACCACGTCTTCACCCGCGTCGAGGCCCGCCGTCACCTGATCCGTGGCATGGCCGCCTGGCTGCGCCGTATCGAGACGCAGCAGCACGCCTCGGCGGCCTGAGCACGGCCCCGGCGGTTCCTACCAGCGTGAGCGCCAGCCTCCGGCGCCCGGCCTGAAGGCAGGCCGCGGTGCATAGGGGTCAGCATTGACATCCGGAGCAGCCCCCGTGTCGCCATCGTCCCCATCGGGCGGGGCCTGAACCGCCGGCTGCCCACTGGCGTCGGCACCCGGGCCGGTGCCTGGCCCCATGCCAGGATTCATGCCTGGCCCCGCTCCCGGGCCGGCGCCCATGCCGTCCCCCGGACCGGCCCCCATACCGGCACCAGCGCCCATACCCACGCCAGCTCCTGCACCCGCGCCGGCTCCCAAACCCGTACGCGTCCCCATGCCAGAGCGCGCCCCCATACCCGCACGAACGCCCATACCGGCGCCCATGCCTGCCCCGGCGCTCCCGTCGTTGCGGGGCGCCCAGCGGCTGCGGCCATGCGCGCGCAGCTCCTCGCGCATTTCCTCGCGGGCCTCCTGACGGATCTGCTCGCGCATCCGGGGAGCCTCTTCCTTCCAGAACGCTTCACGCAGCCGGGCTTCTTCCTGCTGCCAGAGCTGCTCCCGCAACTGCGGCGCATCCCGCTGCCAGAACGCCTCGCGCAGCCGGGCCTCTTCCTGCTGCCAGACCTCTTCCTTCATGCGTGCCTGTTCCTGCTGCCACAGCTCCTGACGGATGCGGCTGCCTTCCTGCTGCCAGATCTGCTCGCGCAGCCGGGTCTGCTCCTGCTGCCAGATCTCCTGCTGGATGCGCTGCCCTTCCTGCTGCCAGATCCGGTCGCGCAGCTCGCGCTGGGCTTCCTGCCAGATCTCATCGCGGATGCGGGCTTCCTCGTGCTCGCGGAACTCGTTGCGCAACCGGACCACGGCCTCGTCCCGGATCTGGTCACGCAGGGCCGGCTCGTCGCGCTGGAGGAACTCCTCGCGCACCCGGGCCTCTTCCTTCGCCGTGATCTCGGCCCGCAGGCGCTCCTCTTCCTGCTCGCGATAGGCCTCGCGCTGCCGCGCCGCCTCGTAGGCCCTGGCCTCTTCCTCACGCTGCAGCTCGAGCTGGCGCTGGCGCGACGCCTCCAGCTCACGTTCCTCCTCGCGCGCCTTCGCCGCCTGCTCGGCACGCTGCTGGGCCTCG
This sequence comes from Lautropia dentalis, assembly GCF_003892345.1. Taxonomy (GTDB): domain Bacteria; phylum Pseudomonadota; class Gammaproteobacteria; order Burkholderiales; family Burkholderiaceae_E; genus Lautropia; species Lautropia dentalis. Next base: position 858,085 of record NZ_RRUE01000002.1, on the reverse strand, counting down.
CGCTCTGCTTCGGCCTGGCGTTCGGCCTCCTGATCCTTCGCCGCGCGCGCGGCCTGCAGCTTCGCCTCTTCCTCGGCCAGACGCTCGGCCTCCAGCTGGCGTCGCTGCGCTTCTTCCTTCTCCCGTGCCGCTGCGCGTGCTTCCATCTCGGCGCGCAGCCGCTTTTCCTCTTCCTGCGAGATTTCCTCGGTCAGCCGCTGCACCACCCGCTGGCGGATCTCGTCGCGCAGCCGTTCCTCGTTCTCGGCCAGAAAGGCCTCACGCAACCGGTCGGACTCCTGCAGGCGAATGTCCTCGCGCAGGCGATCGGCCTCATGCCCCAGAAATTCCTCGCGTACCCGCTCGGCCGTTTCCTCCCGCACCTCGGCACGCACCCGTGCCTCTTCCTGCTCGCGCACCTCGGCGCGCAGCCTGGCCTCCTCGTCCCGGCGAATCTCGGCCGCACGCTTCTCGGCTGCGGCCCGCTCGGCCTCGGCCCGTTCGCGTTCCTGCTGGCGCTGCGCCTCGAGCCGCAGCCGCTCGGCCTCCTCGCGCTGGCGGGTTTCCTCGCGCTCGCGCACCGCGGCCAGCCGGCGACCATCTTCCTCGCGCAGGCGCGCCTTCTCCTCGCGTTCGCGCTCCGCGCGCGCATCCGCGCGCCGCAGCGCCTCTTCTTCCTGTTCGCGCTGTTCCTGCTCGCGCCTGTCCTGATCACGTCTGTCACTGTCGCGCCGGCCGCCGCCCTTGCGGTCGCCCCGCTGCTGCAGCCAGGCCATGGCCGCCTGTTCATCCTCGGCCGACACGGCGGGCCCCGGCTGTGTCAGCGGATCGTCCACCGAGCCGGGCAGCACGCCAGGACCGGAAGCACCCGCCTGCCCTGCAGAAGCCGCATGACCTGACGCGCCAGCGTGCCCAGCCGCCCCGGCCGAACCGGCACCGGCGCCATCCACCACACCGGCCGCACCAGCACCGGCATCGCCAGCCTCCCCGTACGCCTCGGCGTGCGCAGCCGACGACACCTCGATCACATCACGGCCATCGGGCGGCAGCACCAGCGCATGGCTGCTCTGCATCGCCTCGCTCCACATGCGGCGACCGTTCAGAATGCGGGCCGGGTTCTCTTCCGTCAGCCGGAAGGCCATCCCCATCCCGTAATTCTGCATCAGGTGCTCACGGGCCTCGTGCATCCGCGGCGGACGGTGCGCCAGATTGTGCGCATCGCTGGCCACCACGTGCGCCCAGCCGCGCGTGAGCAGCACATTGGCCGTCTGCGCCGCCGCCCGGCCAAACGCACCGATTACCGACGCGGCCGTCAGCTGCAGCATGCAGCCCATGTCGAGGAAGGGCTTGATGATGGTCGGGTCGCGCATCACCGCCTTGTTGCGCTCGGGGTGGGCAATCAGCCAGCGGATGCCCTGGTCGGCAAACATCCGGCAGGCCACATCCGAGCCGGGCGGAATCGAGCCGTCCGGAAACTCCAGCAGCATCACCTTCAGCCCGTCCATCCCGCCGATCATCGGCAGGTCGTCGGCCTCCAGCAGCTCGAAGGCATCCGGGTGCAGATGCACCTCGCCACCCAGATGCACATCCAGCGCAATACCGGCACGCGCGAGCGCATCACGGTATTCCTCGTACACCGGGCGCAGCGTGGACAGCCGGTTGTCGAACACGCCGGGATAGACGTGCGGTGTCAGCACCGACGCCTTCACCCCGTTCGCGACCGCTGCCTCCGCGAGCGTCAGCGCGTCTTCCATGGTACGTGCGCCGTCATCCACCCCCGGCAGCAAATGGCAATGCAGATCAATCATCACTTGCCCTCTTCAACCGCGAACCCAACCTTGTCGTCAACCAACACAGTCTCTGCCCCGGTGCCTGTCGTGCCCGGCCGGAATGCCGGTGCCTGTCATGCCCTGCCGGAACACCTGCATCAGACCACGGCACCAGGCGGCACCCCAGCCTTCCACATGCCTGCCACGGCACCGGCCGGAGCACCGACCCTTCACACACCTGCCGCGGCACCAGCTCCGGCCGGCTCCCACGGTGCAGGATCAACCCGGGCACAGGAATATACCGCTGCAGCAGCCTCCTGCGCCCATCCTTCCAATATGGTAGCCATGGCCGCAAAATGCAAAAACCGGCCAGGGGCCGGTCGGACGGACATGCACGGGCAGTCTCGATGGCAGCTGCGCCGCACCGGCTGGGCACGGCGGCAGTTTCCACCGGGCACCGGCGGGCGCCCGGCGAAGGTGCCTGCCCGACGCCTGTACGGCTTACTGCACCGCGTCCTGACGGAACTCGTCGATGGCCACCTCGCGGCCCTCCCAGGCCGAGCGGTAGGCTGCCGACAGCAGCGCCAGCGAACGCAGACCCTGCGAACCGTCGGTTTCGGGCGTGGCCCGGCCGCGCAGGGTTTCGATCACGTTGTGATAGTACAACGGATGGCCAAAGCCATACACGGATGTCGTTTCGTAGCTGGCGTTGCGGATGCCTTCGTCCTCGGGCTGCTCGTCCTCGAACTCCCAGTGGTCGATGCGGTTGACCGCCACGCCGCCCACCTTGGCCGTACCCTTCTCGCCCAGCACCACGATGCTGCCCTCCATGTTCTTCGGATAGGTCAGCATGGTGACGTTGATGCTGCCCAGCGCGCCGTTCTTCCAGCGCACGCTCATCACGCCGGTGTCTTCGGCCTCGATGTCGCGCGCCAGCGTAGCGGTGTAGGCATGCACCCGGTCGACCGGGCCGATCATCCAGTCCAGCAGGTCCACATAGTGGCTGGCCTGATTCATGAAGGCGCCACCATCGAGCGCCCAGGTGCCGCGCCAGGCGGCAGCATCATAATATTCCTGCGGCCGGGTCCAGAACACGTTGATCACGGCCATGTAGATCTTGCCGAAGCGGTTCTGGCGAATGGCCTTGCGCAGCGCCTGCAGCGTGGCATTCTTGCGGTTCTGCTTCACCACGAACAGGTACACACCGGCCTTCTGGCAGGCCGCGTGCATGGCCAGGCCGTCCTTCCAGCGGGTGGCCATGGGCTTTTCGCTGATGACGTGCCGGCCGCTGCGGGCCACCTCGATGGCCTGCTCCGCGTGCAGACCCGACGGCGTGGTCAGCACCACGATGTCGGCCGTGGTTTCCTTCAGCATGTCCGTCAGGGAAGCGTGCCCCCGGGCACCGGTACGGTCGACCGCCTTCTGCAGGGCTTCCGGGTCGATGTCGCAGACATCCACCAGCTCGGCCTGGTCGGCGTGCTTTTCCAGTGCGCCAAAATGGTTGGCGGAAATCCGGCCGCAACCCACCAGTGCAAAGCGGATTTTGCGGTTTTCCGGGATTTTTACATTGCTTGAGACCAAGGGAATACTCCTTCACGAACACTCGGCATTCTGCTGCAAAAGAACACGATCAGCAGCGAGAGCCCACAGACCATTGCCAACAATTCCGGACCGAACCAGCCCCCGGAGACGGGAGACTGCTTATCCGGGGCCAGTGGAACTGACACCCGGGCCAGCCCGGCACCTGCATCGATGCCAAGCATAGCCAACCCGCAACGATTCATGAACCAAGAAATGCACACTTCCACGACATTCCGTTGCCATGGCAATACACCATAGTTGCCAGCAGGCCGTGTCTCCCGACGCTCCCTCGTCTGCGCAGGGCCGGGGAGACCATGGCTCTGCGACGCCGGGAATGGCTTCTTCCCCCGCAAAGGGCCGTACGCCGGGAAGGTGTGTGTCGGCAGGTTACATAGAAATGCCGGACCCGCCAACCGGAAGGGCTGCTTCCGTTACACATAGGTTTCAAAGAGTGGCTCGGGCCGAGAAAAAGACAGAAAATCTCGCACTCGTCAAACAGCGTTAAATTACCCGAGAAAATACCACAGGTGTCAAGCTGGCCGTCATTTCGTGAAGCAGCCCGCCCATTCACAATGTCACGGCCGTTTTGGCTGCCGTCGCCGGAACGGCCCTGGCCCTAGTATGGGCGCCAAAGTGTGCCGCAGGATTTTTGCGGCGCATCCCAAGACCCTGCAGCCTCTGCAGGCGTCCAACAGACTTTTGTCATTAACGGCATAATTCTCTGCTGGCAGAAAGCTGGCGCGCGCCCTATGATGACCCACCAGCCCTGGCGGGTCTGGCCGGGCTGCGCGGCCTGCACACACATCGGAACGCACCGTGGCCGTCCATGGCCCCGCCCCGGTCATGCACACGGGCGGTCTGAACAGGCTGCACCCAGCCAGACCGTCCCGACAGCCTGCAGTTACCGCCTGACGGCTGCCTTCCCAACGTTTCAGAAGAACCGCGGCAACCCACTCATATGAACATGTCCAATCCGTTTCCCGACGACATGCCCATGGCCGAACCGCCTGGCATGCCCCCCCGTCCGGGAACAACCCTCACCCGCACACCCGCTCCCACGTTCAGCACATACCTGAGCATCGTCCGCGAGCGCAAGTGGCTGGTGCTCGGCACGGCAGCAGCCGTCACCCTGCTGGCCACCGTGGCCGTCAACCTCATGACGCCCATCTACCAGGCCAGTGCCACCCTGCTCATCGAAAACTCCAAGCGCAGCGTCGTGCCGCTCGAGGAAATCTACGGTGTGCCGGCCGGCAGCCGCGAGTTCTTCCAGACGCAGGCCGAATTCATGCGCTCGCGCGAGGTCGGCATCCGCGTCATCAAGGCGCTGGGGCTCGAGAACAACCCGCTCTTCAACCCCGAACTGGACGCCGAGCAGAAGGACGAGAACGCCGGCGGTGAAGACGGCGCAGACAAGCCGAAGGAACTCTCCCAGGAGGCCCTGGAGGAGCAGGTTCTCATCCGCTACAAGGCCGGTCTGGACATCTCGCCCATCAAGAACAGCCAGCTGGTCGAAATCCGCTTCGAATCGCCCGATCCGGTGCTGGCCGCAAAAATCGCCAACCAGACGGCCGAGTCCTACATCACGGCCGATCTGGACGCCCGTTTCGACATGCAGCAGACGGCCAGCCGCTGGCTGAACGACCGCCTGAACCAGCTGCGTACCGACCTGGAAAACGCCGAGGCCAACCTGCAGGCCTATCGTGAAGAGATCGGCCTGGTCTCCACGCCCACCTCCTCGCTGGGTGGCAACGAGCGCCAGCTCGACTCCTCCTCCGACCGCCTGATCGCCGCCCGTGTCGAGCGCCAGCGTCTGGAGCAGGTGTACCACCAGGTGCAGAAGGGTTCGCGCAACCGCTATGACGTGCCCGAGGTGTTCAACAACCCGGCCGTCGTGGCAGCCCGCGCCGCCGAGGCCAACGCCGAGAAGCGCATGGCCGAAGTGGCCGGCTCGCTGGGCACCTCCCACCCGGCCTACCAGGCCGCCCAGGCCGAGCTGAACCAGGCCCGCGCCAGCCTGCGCCGCCAGTCCGAGTCGGTCATTGCCAGTATCTCGAAGGCCTACGAAGTGGCCCGCCAGTCCGAACTGGCACTCGAGAAGGAAGTGGCTGCCTCCAAGGGCAACATCCAGGAGATCAACCGCAAGGAAGGCAAGCTGAACGTGCTGCAGCGTGAAGTTGCCACCAACCAGCAGATCTACCAGACCTTCCTGGCCAAGGTGAAGGAAACCGACGCCACCGCCGACTTCCAGAACCCCATTGCCCGCGTGGTCGATCCGGCCGTGCCGCCGCTGCTGGCCGCCAAGCCGCCCAAGCCGCAGATCATCCTGCTGGCTGCCCTGATGGGCACGCTGCTGGGCGCCATGCTGGCCATCAGCCGCGAACAGAAGAACGCCGTCATCCGCTCCAGCGACGAAGTCCACGAAAAACTGGGCGCACCGCTGCTGGTGGCCGTGCCCAAGCTGCAGGGCGACGAGGCCAAGAAGCTGCCCATGCTGCAGCACATGGAACCCCAGCACCTGTACTCCGAGTCGGTGCGGTCGGCCCTTACCGGGGTTCGCCTGTCCATGATCGGCGTCGAGCGTCCGGTGATCGCCTTCACCTCCACGCTGCCGGCCGAGGGCAAGTCCACCATGGCGGCCTCCTTCGCCATCGAGCAGGGCCGCACCAAGCGCACGCTGCTGATCGACTGCGACATGCGCAAGCCCGCCATCCGCCGCATGCTGAACGTGCCCGAGAACACCCGTGGCCTGTCCGACCTGCTGCATGGCGCGCCCATCGAGAACTGCGTGCTGCCGCTGCCTGACCTGGGCATCTCGGTGCTGGTGGCCGGTACCAAGGCCCGCAACGCCCATGACCTGGTCATGAGCCCGGGCTTTGCCGACACCATCGAACGCCTGAAAGAGCACTTCGAGCTGATCGTCATCGACACCCCGCCGCTCGAGCTGGTGTCCGACGCGCTGCCGATCGGTGCCCAGGCCACCGGCCTCATCTACGTGGTCAAGGCCGGCTCCACGCTGGTGCCGATGGTTCGCCGCGGTCTGGACCGTCTGGCTGCTGCCAACGTCCGCATCCTGGGCGTCATCCTCAACAGCCACGACTTCGAAAAGGCCGGCCGTTACTACGGCGAATACTCGGCCTACGGCGAGTCGTACGGCCAGGGCTACTACGGCGCCGGCCACAAGGGCTGATCCCGGCAGGAGGCCCGCCCGCGTGGCGGCCTCCCCCGGCTTCGCCACCACCGGCATCCACCTGCCGGTGGCCCGGCAGACAGCCCCCATCCGCCGGCATCCCGCCGGCTCCGCGCTCCCTTCCGGGAGCGTTTTTTTTGCCTGCCCACAGCCCCCCTGCCCATACCTCCTCCTGTACTTCTGCCGGTACTTCTACCCATGCGCCTGCCTGGCCGGCACCTGCCCAGGCGACGGCTCATTCCGGCCCGTCAGCCCGCAATGGCCTTCACAGCCTCCACAGACCGTGCCCTGTCGGGCATTTTCTGTGGATATGTTTCAGGATTGAATCTTGAAGCGCCAACTCGCTACACCCTTGCAAACCTGTACGCGTGTCGCCCTGCTACTATTTAACGCCCCTTGGTCTACCGGAGCGCGCCACCGGCGGCTCCCGCTCTGGATCGTCCCTCCGCGCATCGCTCACGGGTACGCCCGTTGGTTGCCCGTCTTCTCTGCCGCACGCCCATGCCTAGAATTGCCCTGCTGACCCGCTACGACTCCAAGGGAGCTTCCTCACGGGTCCGTACCCTGCAATACCTGCCCACCCTGCACGCTGCCGGCATCGAAACCGAGCACTTCCCGCTGTTCGGCAACGATTATCTGGAAAGCCTGTACCACGGCGAAAACACCACAGGCCTGCGCATCCGGGCGCTGCTGAACCGCATCTTCAGCATGCGCTCCATCACGCGCAAGGGACGCTTCGACCTGCTCTGGATCGAGAAGGAGCTGCTGCCCTACCTGCCCTACGGCCTCGAAAAATGGCTGCTGCGGCGGGGGGTGCCCTACATGCTCGATTTCGACGACGCCATCTTCCACAACTACGACCAGTCCGACAACATCCTGGTCCGCGGCCTGATGGGCGACAAGATCGACCGGCTCATGGCCGGCTCGCGTCTCGTGCTGTGCGGCAACGGCTATCTGGGCGAGCGGGCACGCCGCGCCGGCGCCCCCTGGGTGGAGGTGCAGCCCCCCACCATCGACTTCGAGAAGTACCGTCAGCAGCCCGAGCCCGAGCAGCCCGTCATCACGGACAGCCGGCCGCTGCGTGTCATCTGGATCGGTTCGCCCACCACCTCCAAGTATCTGGAAATCGTGCGCGAAGCCTTCGAACGCGTGGCTGCCCAGTATCCCATCCAGCTCGATGTCATCGGCGGCGATGCCCGGCAGTGGCCCACCGTGAAAAGCACCCACATTCCCTGGTCGAGCAGCACCGAGGCCGGCGAACTGTCCCGCTCGCACGTGGGCATCATGCCACTCGAAGACAATCTCTGGGAAAATGGCAAGTGCGGTTTCAAGCTCATCCAGTACATGGCGGCCGGGCTGCCGGTCATCGGCAGTGCGGTGGGCATGAACAGGGACATCGTCATCCCCGGTGAAAACGGCTTTCTGGCCACCAGCACCGACACCTGGGCCGAAAGCCTCGAAACCCTCATCGCCTCGCCCGAGCTGCGGGTGCGTCTGGGTCACCGGGGCCGCGAAGATGCCGAAAACCGCTACAGCATCGCAGCCGTCGGCCCGCGCCTGGTCCAGCTGCTGCGGGAAGCAGCGCAGCCCTGACTCCCCTGTACCCTGCCGTTCCCTGCCGTCCGTATCGGGTCTGCAGTTTCCCACTGCGCCGGCTGCATCGGGCGGCAGTACAGCCCTGACTGACACCTGAATGTACCGTTCCAATATCCTGTGGTCGCTGGCCGGCCTGTTCTCCACGCCGCTGGCGGCGTTCTTCTTCATCCCGCTGCTGCTCTCGCGCATCGACAACGAACGCTTCGGGATGATCGCCCTGGCCTGGACGCTGCTCAGCTACGCCTCGGCCCTGGACCTCGGCATCGGACGGGCCACCACGCAGTATGTCTCCGCCCTGCGCGGCAAGCAGGATCTGGCGCAGATTCCCCCGGCCATCGACGTGGCCTGGCGGCTGTCCATCACCTACAGTGCCATCGGTGTGGCACTGTTTCTGGTGGCCGTGGCCTTCGATGTCGAAAGCCTCATCAAATACCAGAACATCGGGCCGGCCGAACTCAAGTACGCCACCATCATCCTGATCTTCACGCTGCCCGTGCAGGTGCTCAGCGCACTCTACCGCGGCATCATCGAAGCCTTCGAAGACTTCCGCGTGCCCAGCGTGGTGCGCATGTACCTGGGCGTGGCCAACTTCGTCGCACCGCTGCTGGTGTCGTTCTACAGCAGCTCGCTGGTGCCACTGGTGGCCGCCATCCTGGTCAGCCGTGCCATTGGCCTCATCATGCTGTGGGGCAGCGTGCGTGGCAAGATGCACACCCTGCGCGGCCAGCTGGGCGGCAACCTGCCCACCAGCACGCCACCGGCCCAGCGCCGTGCCATCCGCACGCAGCTCAACCGCTTCGGCAAGTGGATGACCGTCAGCAACATCGCCCACCCGCTGCTGATGCAGTCCGACCGCTTCATCATCGCCTCGGCCATTTCGGCTGCGGCCGTGACGGCCTATTACATCCCCAACGAGATCATCCTGCAGAGCACCATGATCGCTTCGGCCATCACCAACGTGATGTTCCCGATGCTCACGGCCAAACTGCAGCAGAACGCCGCCGAGGGCCGCAAGGTGTTCGTGCTGTGGCGCAACCGGCTGCTGCTCATCTCGGCCGCCATGTACGTGGTGCTCTGCCTGGGTTTCCCGCTCATCCTGGACTTCTGGATGGGCAACAAGGTCGGGCCGGAATCGGCCACCCTGGGCCGCATCATCTGCCTGGGCGCCTTCTTCTACACCGTGTCGGTCATCTACACCTCGTACCTGCACGCCCAGAGCCGCGTGAAGGCGTGCGCCACGCTGCAGCTCATCGAACTGGCCATCTACATTCCGGCGCTGTACTTCTCGGCGCGGTATTTTGGCCTGTACGGCGCCGCCGTCTGCTGGGTGGTCCGCGCCATCTTCGACGCACTGGCCCTGGCCTGGGTGTCGCGCGAGGGGACGGAAACCACCACCCCCACCAGCCACGCCTGATCACACGTCCTTCATCACCGGTTCATCCCGCCGGTCGATGCGGTCGACGAAGTGGCGGCCACCGCGCGGCAGGCGCATCTGGTCGCGACGCGGCACCGGTGTGCAGATGTTGTCACCAAAGACCAGATCGCGCAGCAGGCCCGGATTGCCTTCGCCCAGCTCCAGCAGCAGGCCCTTGCCGGGCCACTGCACCGTGTTGCCCACCACCTCGCACATCAGCAGCGGGTAGGCGCCGCGATCGTCACCCACCTGGGCCAGCGTGAACACCGGCACATCGGACGTGGCCTCGATCTGGTTGCCCACGATACGCACCCCGTACATGCCCCGGTCGGTGAAATGATCGTCCGCCCCTTCCAGCCCGTAGCCACGGTGGCTCTTGCGCTTGACCTTGCTGTTGAAGGCCGACTCCACCGCCACCATGGCGCGGGCCGCCACGCCGGCCAGCCGGTTGCACCAGAAGCTGTTCTCGTTGGCCGCCACCGCGCAGTAGATGAAATACTTCGGATGCGCATCGCCGCTCACTTCCACATCGTTGAGGAAGAAGTCGTTGCGCAGCGCGCCCACATAGGCCTGCAGCAGCCCTTCGCCACGTGCCCGCGTGTTGCGGATCTGGTTGCCGCCCACCACGTTGAACGATGAACCATAGGCCAGGTGAATCGAGGCCGACAGCGAGTTGTTGCACTCGTTCCCGATGATCACATTGGCATGGGAATGGTGCTGGATCGACATCGAGCGGATCTGGCCGTTCAGCACATTGCCCTGCACCAGCGAGCGCCGCACCCCCATGAAGGAAATGCCGTAGTACGCGCCGGTGATCCGGTTGCCCTCGATGACATTGTCATGGGCCGGCACCGGAATGTCGGGCAGCACGAAATCGCGCAGCCAGGTGTCGCGCGGGGCGCTGTCGCCCTTCGGCAGCAGCCGCTCGGCCTCGATCTCGATGCCGAAGCAGTCCTGTCCTGGCAGCGGCTGCACCTCGATCTCGTTGTCTCGAAACACGTTGTAGGCCACCGCCTTCTGGCTGTTCTGGCCGTTGCTCATGCCCCGCACGTAAATGCCGTGCCCCACCTGCACATGACGGATCTGGCAACTGGTCACGTGCACGCCCTGCGTGTCGATCAGGTAGAGGGCGGCCGCCTGGTCACGGAACGTGACCTCGCAGTAGATGGACAGGCCCGATATCAGGAACGGCTGGCGCTGGGGGTCGGCCACGTCCAGCTCACGCACCAGAAAACCGGCACGCCCCTTGTCGCTGCGCAGCAGAATTTTGCCGCCATCCCCGTATACCCCGCGTATCCGGCCCGACAGGCTCACCTGGTCGGTAATGAGGAACTTGCCGGTGGGAAACACCAGCCAGGCCCCCTTCTCGGCGGCCGCACGCGCGGCGCGAATCACCGCCGTCGTATCGTCATGAAGGCCATTGGCCTTGGCTCCGAATTCGTAGGGCGTCACCTTGCGGTCCAGCCGGCCCGGCTCCGGCGGCGTGGCCGCCTTCAGCTTTCCGGCCATGGCCAGCACCGCCGCGCCGCCCCCCAGCATTTTCAGAAATTCCCGTTTCATGCGCACTCCCTGGTGGATGGATGCCCGGCCCTGACAGGGCAGATATCAGCGCCACGTCGGCATGCACGCCGTCATGTGCCCTCCCTGCTGTCCCGCAACAGGCCGCGCGGGCTCCATCATGAAAAAAATGCCTTCCCGTCAGCCACCCCACCCGGAGGCAGTGACAGGAAGGCAGATCGAACCGCCCCGCCGGACCGGCCCCGGACAGGCGCCGTGCCGCTCAGCGACCGTCGCGACGTGTTCCGCCGGCAGGCGGATAGCCACGCTGCTGTGGCTGGCCCGGATGTTGGGGCCGTACTCCCGGCTGCTGCGGATGGCCTGCCTGCTGCGGCCGCATGCCCGGCTGCTGGGGGTATCCCTGCGGCGCACGCCCCTGCTGCGGGCGCGCGCCCTGCTGTTGCGGGTACCCTGGCGGCACACGTCCCTGCTGGGGATGGCCCGCATGCTGGGATCTCATCCCCTGCTGTGGATACCCGGGCGGCACGCGGCCCTGCTGCGGCCGCATGCCCAGCTGTTGCGGATACCCCTGCGGCGGCCGCATGCCCGGCTGCCCGCGCATCATCTGCTGGGCATACGCCATCTGCTGCTGCCCACGCACCTGCTGCTGACCCCGGGCAGGCTGCTGGCCACGCGCCATCTGCGGCCCGCGGCCCGCCTGCTGGGCCTGCTGCCGGGCATAGGCCGCCACGGCCCGGGGATCACCGGCCTGCACACGTGCCTGGCCCGAACGGCGCGGACGTGCATCGAAAATGGACGTGCCCGGATGACGCACCAGGAAGATGGTCAGCGGCAGCACGTACATCCAGTGGAAGGTGTAGCCCTCGATGTACGGGTTGGTGGCCGCCGCGATGAACGCACTGGCGCAGCCCGTAAACAGAAACACATCGAAATTGGTCAGCCGGTGGCGCTTCCAGACCTCGAACACGCCCCAGCCATAGCGGATGAACGGCCAGGCATAGATGAACGCGCCCACGAAGCCCACCCGGTAGATGGTGGCCAGCAGCACGATCTCGTACCGCCACGGGAACAGTTCGCTGCGGATGTAGTTGACGCCCACGCCATGACCGGCTCCGATGCCGAACGTGGTGATGATGCCTTCGAACAGCGCCCCGGCCTGGTTGGTCCGCTCGGAACCACCGCCGCCCGACAGCTCCTCCCAGAAACCGGTGATGATGTAGAGCACATCCACCTCGGTGAAGGCCGTCAGCAGGATAACGAAAATCACCGCCGCCGCCACCGCAATGCCGATCTGCTTGCCCAGGTTCCAGGCCAGCGTGCCAGCCACCTGGCCATAAATGCCCGGCCGCAGGGCCGCCCCCGCCGCCAGGCCGATGGGAATGGAGAGCATCAGCGCCGAGCGGCCCGACGTGACCGCCGCCACCACCAGCATGCCCAGGGTGATGAGCAGTTTGGTGTCCATGCGGCCGGCCGTCAGCATGGCAAACATGGCCGACGACAGGAAGATCAGCGTGCCGTAGACGTGCATCGTCGCGCCGGCATAGCCTTCCTGCAGGTTCACGTTGGCGTTTTCGGGCTCGATGAAGAAGCTCACGCCCTCGGGGCCGAAGTTCAGGAACAGGTAGAAGAACAGCGCCACGCTGGCACAGGCCAGAATGGCATTGTTTTCCATGAGGCCCTGCAGGTCGTCGGCGTCCATGACGGCCAGCACGCCGCCCGCGACCAGTATCCACATGGCCGGCGAGACGATGTAGATGAACAGCGTCTGGATGAGCGCCTCGTTGGAAGCCCCGTTGAGCAACCCCACCAGCAGGAAGACCAGCGTGACCACCGACGAGGCCACGTGCATCCACACCACCCGCATGAAGGCCGGGGTGAAGTCGGTCAGGCGCCAGCCGATCAGGGCCGTCAGGGCCAGGAACGACACCGAGACCGGCTTGATCGAGTTCGGGACCACCATCGTCAGGAACATCAGGACGAAGAAGGACCACTTGAAACAGACAGCCATCCAGGGCGGTCTGGGAGTATTCTCGGCAGCCATCAGGCTGAGTTCCTCACGAGCAAGAGTTTGAGCGAAAACCCGATTCAACCACCAGAACCGCGTCGGACAAAATCAATTCCTGCAATGACGCGAGCCCATCACTCCACTTCGGCAAGAATATCGACGTTTACTTTGCGCACGTCGAATTTTTCCAGCGCCAGCTGGTAACTGGCCTCGCCATGGCGTTCCAGCAGGCCCGGCTCGGTCAGATAGCGTTCCATGGCAGCAGCCAGTGCCTGCGGGTCGCGGGCCGGAATCAGGCAGCCGTTGACATCATCGGTGACGGTTTCGCGGCAGCCCGGCACATCGGTGACGATCACCGGGCGACCCATGGCCAGTGCCTCCAGAATGGTGCGCGGCAGCCCTTCGGAGTACGACGGCAGCACGCACACACTGGCGCGGGCCACGAACGGGCGCACATCCTTCTGGCCACCCTCGTAGCTGACCACGTCATTGTCGGCCCAGCTGGCAATCATCTCCTCCGGAATGGCATCCGGGGATGAATCCTTGTAACCGATGATGACAAAATGTGCATTGGGAAACTTTTTCTTGACGATTCCCGCCGCTTCCACATATTCGCGGATACCCTTGGCCTTCAGCAGGCGGGCCGCCAGCAGGAAGGTCACATCCGGCCCCGGTGGCAGCGGCACGCGGGCAAACTGCTTCAGGTTCACCCCCGAGCCGTTGACGATCTTGGTCTTGTGCGCCGGCACGATGCCCGATTCGATGAACATCGCCCGGTCGTCCGGGTTCTGGAAAATGGCGGTGTGCACCGGCACCATGGCCTTGCGGTACAGGAAGGAAGCCAGCCCCTTCAGGGCATCGCGCTTGCGGCTGCCGCCATGGAAGGCAAAGCCCAGCCCGGTGATCATCGGCACGAAGCGCAGGTGCCTCACCCGCGCCAGCCGCACCGCCAGCCCGCCGTACACCACCGGCTTGATGGTGTAGCAGATCAGCACATTGGGCCGCACCCTGCGCAGCACGCGGCGGATGGCCAGCATGGTCTCCATGTCGTGCAGCGGGTTGATGCCGGTACGCTTGAGCGGCAGCGGGATGAAATCGGCGCCCAGGGCGTGGATCTTGTCCAGGACGTCCGGCGTCAGCGGCGCGGCGGCGGCGCCTGTCACCTTGTACCCCCTGGCCACCAGGTCCCGAATGAGATCGGCGCGGAATTCGATCAGGGATTCCGCCATCGCGCCGATGAGAAGTGCTCGCTTCAAAACAATATCGCCAATGAGTCAGATTCAGAAACTGCCCGCACCGCCCGCCGCCCATCCCGGCCGCAGGACGGCAGATCCGGGATCGGCTCCCTGCCGCGAGCGTCGGCGATTTTATCAGCGTCCCGGCTGAAACCCCGCAAATCCCCCCAATGCTGGCAGGCTGAAATCCGGCACGACCAGGCGCCTGCATGCATATTCCCCGCCAGCCCCAAAGTGTCGTAATTTTTTACAATAGTGATGCGTAACCCACAGTGCCGGCCCCCTCATTCCGGGGCTGCCATCATGGCATGCAAATCCTCGCCATGAATCCTTACGTATGAGGGCGCCATGGCGTTACGGGTGTGGCCAACCTATAAAAAAGAGCAACGAACCCGGCGGTATTGCTCATTCCCCTGCACGCAAGCCTTTCGGCGTTCGGGGGGTGCCGCTATCATGCCCCGTCGAAGGATGACAAAAAGAGAAGACCCCGTCCACTCACCTGCGGGAAAGAACGACCCATGACCAAATCCACCACCCCCTCCTCCGACATCAGCATCCATCCCAGTGCCATCGTCGATGAAGGCGCGCAGATCGGTGCCGGCAGCAAGGTATGGCACTGGACCCACGTCTGCAGTGGCGCCATTCTGGGTGAGCGGTGCTCGCTGGGCCAGAACGTCTACATCGGCAACCGGGTCACGATGGGCAACAACGTCCGCGTGCAGAACAACGTCTCCATCTACGACAACGTCACCCTGGAAGACGACGTGTTCTGCGGCCCCAGCATGGTCTTCACCAACGTGCTCAACCCGCGGGCCCACATCTCGCGCAAACACGAGTACCGCAGCACCCTCATCCGCCGGGGGGCCAGCATCGGTGCCAATGCCACCGTGGTCTGCGGCACCACCATCGGGCGCTACGCCTTCATCGCAGCCGGCGCCGTGGTCTCGCGCGACGTGCCCGACCACGCCCTGATGGTGGGCGTGCCGGCGCGCCGTACCGGCTGGGTCTGCCAGTGCGGCGTCAAGCTGCCTCACCCGCCGCATGCGCGCCACAGTGCAACCGTTCACTGCCCGGACTGCCACACCGGCTATATCATTTCCTCCGATGCCTGCCGGCCGGTCGATCCGGCCAGCGAGGCACCGGCCGGTAGCGGCGCTGCCGCGGGCAGCCAGCCACCGGATCCGGCCTGACACCGCCAGTACCGTCCGGCCCGCACAGGAGCCCAGGCGTTTTTTGCCCGGGCGCCTCCATCAACAAGACGCCCGCACGGCGCCCCCCCCTACAGTGAGTCCCATCATGCCAGCTCCCCTGCAGAACATCGATTTCATCGACCTGAAAAAGCAGTACCTCCGCCTCAAGCCCGAGATCGACGCACGCATGCAGGCCGTTCTCGATCACGGCCAGTACATCATGGGCCCCGAAGTGAAGGAGCTGGAGCAGCAGCTGGCCGCCTACGTGGGCGTAAAGCACGCCATCGGCGTGAGCGACGGCACCACCGCCCTGCAGATCGCCCTGATGGCCCTGGGCATCGGCCCCGGCGACGAGGTCATCACCACCCCGTTCACCTTCATTGCCACGGCCGAGACCATCAGCCTGCTCGGTGCCACGCCGGTGTTCGTCGACATCGACCCCGCCACCTGCAACCTCGATGCCAGCCTGCTCGAAGCGGCCATCACCCCGCACACGAAAGCCATCATCCCGGTCAGCCTGTATGGCCAGGTGGCCGACATCGAGGCCATCAACGCCGTGGCCGCCCGCCACAGCCTGCCCGTCATCGAGGATGCCGCCCAGAGCTTCGGCGCCACCCGCCACGGCAAGCGCTCGTGCGGCCTGACCACCATCGGCAGCACCAGCTTCTTCCCCAGCAAGCCGCTGGGCTGCTACGGTGACGGCGGCGCGCTGTTCACCCATGACGACGATCTGGCACGCAGGATCTCGCAGATCCGCCTGCACGGCCAGTCGCAGCGCTACGTGCACTCGGCCATCGGCGTCAACGGCCGCCTCGACACGCTGCAGGCTGCCGTGCTGCTGGTCAAGCTGGCCCACTTCGACGAGGACGTGAGGCTGCGTGGCGAGGCCGGTGCCCGCTACACCCGCCTGATCGAACAGGCCGCCCACCCGCACATCCGCACGGTGCAGGTGGCCGAGGGCAACACCAGCGTCTATGCGCAGTACACCGTGCTGGTACCCAACCGGGCGAAGGTCATCGAGGTGCTCAAGGCCAACGGCATCCCCACCGCCGTGCACTACCCGATGTGCCTGCACAAACAGCCCGTGTACGCCGGCACGCCGCTGGCCAGCCAGCACTTCCCGCATGCCGAACTGGCGGCCGACTCGGTCATGAGCCTGCCGATGTTCCCGGACATCGACCATGCCCTGCAGGCGCAGATCGTCGAGCACCTGGTTGCCGCCGTCGACAGCACGCTGTAAGCCACCGTGAGCGAGTCAGCACGCCCCGAAGGCACGGGCGCCCCGGCGGGGGCGTCCGGTACCCCCTCCCCCGCCAGCAAGCCCGCCGCATCGTCCCCGCCCCGTCAGGGTTCGTACGTCCGCACGGTCCTGAAGGTACTCACCGGCAGCGCCACGGCCCAGGCCATCCCGCTGCTGGCCATGCTGCTGTTCACACGCATGGTCAGCGTCGAGGCGCTGGGCATCTACGCCATCTGGCAGGCGGTCATCTACATTGCCATCGTCCCGGCCACGGCACGCATGGAGGTCCTGCTGGTGGCACTGCCACTGGCCAGCGACCGGCGGCTGGCCTTCCGCATCGGCATGGCCACCAGCATCGGCGTGGGTGTGCTGCTCTCGCTCATCGCCATGGCGCTGCAGACGCTCATCCAGGCGCAGCTGCCGGGCTGGCCGCTGTCGGCCTCGGTGCTGGTGGGCCTGGGCACCTGGGCACTGGCCATGCAGACGCTGTGGCTGGCCATGGCCGTCACCTCCGGGGCATTCGGTGTGGTCAACCGCATCCGCATCACCTCGGCGGGGCTGACCGCGCTGCTGCAGCTCATCCTCATCTATTTCTGGCCCAGCGGCATGATGCTGATGCTGGGCTTCGTGCTGGGCACCAGCATGGGCAGCTGGGCGGCCTGGATCGGCCTGAAGCAGTTCCTGCTGGCCCACGACCTGCCCGAAACGCAGCATGCCCAGCACAAGCCCTGCCACGACTGGCGCGAGCTGATGCGCACCCATGGCAAGACGCCGATGATCGCGCTGCCCTCGGCCCTCATCAACACCGTGGCACAGCAGATTCCGCTGCTGCTCACCGGCACCCGCTTCGGCGAGCACGCCGCTGGCCTGCTGGGCACCGCCTGGCGAACCATCTCGGCGCCCATGTCGATCATCTCGACCTCGGCCCAGGATGTGTTCAAGAACCGTGCCGCCGAAGAGTTCAACCGCACCGGCCAGTGCCGGGGGGCCTACAAGCAGACGCTGCGCCTGCTGGCCATCCTGGGTGTCTTCCCGTCGCTCGTGCTGTTCTTCTGGGGGCCCGAGCTGTTTGCCCTGGTCTTCGGTGAACCGCTGCGCGAGGCTGGCGAGATCGCCCGCATCTTCGCGCCGCTGCTGTTCATCCGCTTCTTTGCCAGCCCGCTCGGCTACACGTTCCTGATCGTGCGCCAGGCCAAGATCGACCTGTACTGGCAGATTGGCCTGCTGGCCGTGAGCATCGCCGCCTTCACGCTGCCCACCGAAGCCATGTCGGCGTTCCGCTGGTTTTCGGCAGGGTATGCGGCCCTGTATGTGGTGTACGTGCTACTACAATGGCGGGCGGCTGGCGGCCAGCAGGCACGCCCATCAGGCTCAGGCACCTGAAACACTTCCCGGTGCGCCGGTCCTCCGGCGCACCCAAGACCGGTTCAAGGATCCACCATGGCGGCCTCCCACCTTCAACCCCAGCACACCCGGCGCCATCGCCGGCCGAACTTCTTCGATACCTTCGGGTATGGCTCCCGGCCGCAGAAGCCCAGTTCCTTCGTCACACTGCTGGTCAGCCTGTCGGTGATCTTCCACCTCGGGATGCTGCCCATCCTGTGGCAGGAAACCCCGGGCATCCCCAGCATCGTCTGGACCGGCGCCTCCGCCTCGCTGCTGCTGCTCACCACGCTGGCCGCCCGTCACAGCAGCATCTCGGTACGCTGGACCACCACTTTCGCAGTGGCCTTCTTCTTTGCCTATCCCACCTTCGCCTGGATCAGCTACAAGGTCTGGGGCCAGTCCAGCGGCGAGCGCGAAGACCTGCTGATGGCGCTGGTGCCCATCATCTTCCTGGGCATGGTGCTGTATTTCGTGGGGGCCGCAGCCCGCAGCCACCGGGTCTACAGGGCATTCGTCGTCACCTGGCTGATCATCGCAGCCTACGCAGTGTTCAACGCCCGCAACTTCGACATGCAGGGCCTGTCGGACTCCAGCTCCGAAACCGGCGTCAAGCTCAACTACCAGCTGATGGGTGACGCCTTTGCCATCTGCAGCACCATCCTGGCCCCGCGCATCCGCAACGCCTTCTGGCAGTGGATGTTCATTCTGCTGGCCATTGGCGTGGCCTTCGTCATTCCGTCACGCAGTGCCGCCATGTTCTGCGTGGTGTCACTGCTGGCCATCCCGTTCCTGTCCAGCAGCATGACCATGCGCGTGATGGTGCTGATCGTGGCGGCCTGCTTCTTTGTCGGCTACAAGACCGGCACCTTCGCCACCGTGTTCGAAGGCTCGCGCTTCGAATCCGTCTTCACCCCCGACGAGCAGGACTCCTCCTGGCAGATCCGCCAGGAAATCATGAACAAGGGCCTGATGCTGATCACCAACCGCCCCTTCACCGGCGAGTGGGCGTTCCAGCTCAGCGACCTGAAGTATTCCGGCTACTACATGCACAATGCGCTCGACATCTGGGCGCAGACCGGCCTGATTCCGTTCCTGCTGTTCGTGGCCATCTGGTGCACGCTGCTCGGTGCCCTCGTCACCGGCCTGGAGCGGTGGCCGCGCATTGCCCATGAAACCATACCGGTGCTGATGTTTGCCGCCCTCGAATGGGCACTGTCCCGCAACGTGAGCTTCGTGGCGCTGTTCTTCTGCCTGGGCTTTGCCTCGGCTGCCCTGGCACAGGCCCGCTTTGGCCACGCCGTGCGCCGTCACCGCGCCAGCGAGGCGTTCAGCCACAGCCAGTTCAGTCACAGCCAGTTCGCCCATAGTCAGTTCGCCCATAGCCAGTTCGCTCACAGCCAGTTCAGCTATACCCAGTATGGGCAGGGCTGGGCACAGCAGGGACAGGACCCCTTCCAGGCAACCCGCCTGATCGACCAGGGCGTCGGCTACGGCCAGCAGGGCGCCTATGACCCGCAAGGCGGCTATGACCCACAGATGGATGCCTACGGTCCGCAGGATGCGTATGACCCCCAGCAGGCGGTCTACGACCCGCAAGACGGCTACCCGCAGGGTGCATATGACCCACAACCGGGCTATTACGATCCGCAGGGCGGCTACCCGCAGGGCGAGTATGACCCGCAACAGGGCTACTACGACCCGCAGGGCATGTACGCCCCGCAACCGGGTGCCTACGATCCACAGGGTGCCTACCCACAGGGCACGTATGACCCGCAACCGGGGGGCTACGATCCACAGGCCATGTACGACCCGCAACCGGGCGCCTACGAGCCGCGGAGTGCCTTTCCGCAGGGTATGGTCGATCCGCAGCCGGGTATCCACCCACAGGGCGCACATGACCCGCAGCAGGGTGCCTACCCGCAGGCAGCCCCGGTCCATGGCAACTACGACCTGCAGAACGCCCTGGGCCAGCTGGCGCCCGACACCCCGCAGGCCCCCTGGGAGCAGCCTGCCGATCCCGCTTCCCTGGGCGTACCCCTGACCGGCGACATGGCCAGCGGCAGCGGCGCGCTGCTCGGCACGCCGGGGGGTGACCGGGTCCAGCACGGCACCCGGCATTCACAGAACGGACAGCCGGGCAGCAGGAGCAGCCGCTCCTCGTCCGGCCGCTCCGGCCGTTCCGGCTCCCGCAGATTCTGACGCTCTCCTCCTCATCCCTGCGCTGATGGCACCATGAACAAGCACGCATCAGACCCCGCCAACCGGCCGGATGCCCCGCCGGTACGCCGTCCTTCCTGCCGCATCTCGCGTCTGGCCTGGCGACTGTACGAAGAGCTGCTGCAGCCCTCCCGGCTGGACGACTACCGCCGGCTGCTGCAGAACGCCCTCGATGCCGGCTACGAAGTGATCGACAACGAGCAGTGGCTGCACCGCCTGCGCGCCGGCCAGATCGGGCCGCAGCAGAAGGTGCTGGTCATGCGCCACGACATCGACACCGATCCACGGCTGTCGCTGGACTGGCACCGCATCGAGTCCGAACTGGGTTGCCGCGCCAGCTACTACTTCCGCCAGAGCACGCGGGATGCCGAGGTCATGCACATCCTGGCCAAGGCTGGCGTGCACGTCAGCTACCACTTCGAGGAGCTGGCCGAGTACGCCAAACAGAACCGGTTGCGCTCGCCTGCCGCCGTGCAGGAAGCCATGCCCGAGATCCAGGCCCAGTTCGTCGAAAACCTGCACGAGCTGCGCCGGGAATTCGGCCTGCCGATGAACGTGGTGTGCTCGCACGGCGACTGGATGAATCGCTATCTCAAAATGCCCAACCGGGTGCTCACCCACGACGATGGCCTGCGCGCCCGGGCCGGCATCATCAGCGAAACCTACGACGACGAGGTGATGATGCCCTTTGCGGCCTACGTCTCCGACGACGATCCGCCCACCTACTGGGCGCGCGGCAATCCGTTCGAGCTGATCCAGCAGGGCACCAGCCCGCTGGGCATTCTCACCCACCCCAAACTGTGGCGTTCCCACTGGTCCTCCAACGCCCGCGAACTGACGGTTCGCATCCGCGAGGCCCTGCAGTTCAAGTTCGGAAAAGGCTGGAAATGAAAAAGCGCATCTGCCATATCTCCACGGTGCACCGTGGGGTCGAAATCCGCATCATCCGCAAGGAAGTGGCCTCGATGGCCGAGGCCGGCTACGACGCCCATGCCGTCATTGCCGCCACACCCGAGGAAGTGGCCGAGGCTGCCCGGCTGGGCGTCACCATCCACCCGCTGAAAGAGCGCAAGGGCCGCATCGCGCGGATGACCGCCAAGATGTATGAAGCTTGGAACACCGCGCGCAAACTCAAGGCCGAGATCTACCACTTCCACGACCCCGAACTGATCCCGCTGGGGCTGTTCATGAAACTGTGCGGTCACCGCATCGTCATGGACGTACACGAAGACCTGGCCAACCAGGTCCTCAACAAGCACTGGATCCCGCTGCCCATCCGGAAACTGGTCGGCAGGATCGCCCGCGGCTGCGAGCGCATCGGTGCGCGCTTCTTCGATGGTGTGGTCACCGCCTCGCCCACCCAGGCCACCTTCTTCCAGGACGTGGCCCGTCCGGGCCGGCTCTACACGCTGCACAACTACCCGCTGCTCGCCGAGCTGGGGCTCGACCCCGACAAGGACAACACACCCGCGCCGCGGCCGTCCACCCACGTGGTCTATGCCGGAGGTCTGTCGCGCATCCGCGGCATCATCGAGGATATGGAGGCCGTCGAGAAGGCCAACGTCAAGCTGATCATGGCCGGCGAATTCAAGAGCGACGCCGACAAGGCCGAAATCACTGCCATGCCTGGCTGGAAGCAGGTCGAATATCTGGGCTGGGTCGAGCGCGACGGCATCCGCAACGCCCTGGAGCGCAGCTTTGCCGGCCTGTGCACGCTCTACCTCACCCCCAGCCACCTCACCGCCGAGCCGATCAAGCTTTTCGAGTACATGGCGGCCGGCATCCCGACCATCTGCTCGCCCATTCCCAACTGGACGGCCTATCTGGAAAAGCATGACGCCGGCGTGATCGTCGATCCGAAGGATGTCGACGCCGTGGCGAAAGCCATCATCGACCTGCGCGACAACCCGGAACGTGCCCGCCAGATGGGCATCAACGGCCAGAAGGCCGTGATCGAACACTACAACTGGGGCACCCAGGCGGCCCGGATGCGGGAGATGTACCAGAAGATCCTGGACAACGCCTGACCTTCCGGTGCCGGAGGGCTGCCGGACCCTTTTCCACTACCGGACCCTGGCCGCTGCCGGACCTTCGCCACTATCCCGGATCTTTGCACTGCCGGACCTTTCCCCGGCAGCGCAATCCCCACGCAGAGCTGACGTTTGCCAGCCACCAGCCCGCCGGAGCCGCCGTACAGAACATCCGGCGGCAGCAAGGCAACGTTCGCAGCGCGGCCCTCTCTCAACCGACCGCCAGTATCGGTACAGCCAGCAAAACGTTACCAGCGTCGGCACAAAGAACACAGGGCGCCCTTCGGGGCGCTTTTTGTTGCCTGTCGGCCTGATAATTCACAACAATTGGCAACCTGCGGTGCTGCAAGGAACCATCAAAATGAAGCTGGCACTGCGTCCACCTCTCCTCCTCCCCGGGCGGTGAACTGCCTCCAGTCACCTCCCGCACACCGTCAGTACCCGGACCGATGTTTTTTTGCAACACCCTGCCTAGACTGAAAACCGTGACCAATTCCCTTGACTTTCCGTCGGGATGCGGCAGTCCCCCCATCACGGTCCATTCCTCGCAACAGGAATGGCTTCAGTCATGCACCTCCTGCGCAAAACCACATTCCGTCTGTCTGACCGGGCTTTCCCTGGCCGTCTTCCCATGCTGAGCTGCTCCCTACTCATGTCGCTGGCCCTGGCCGGCTGCGGCGCCGGTGACGATCCTCACGCCCTGACCCCGACCCAGGCCCAGAAGCAGTCTTCTGCCCAGGGCGAAATGCTGGCTCAAACCGAAGCACAGGCCCCGACCGAAGCACTGGCCCGGACCAGCGCCACGCTCAGGGCCGAGGAAGAGGCCCGCATCGCCGCTGCCTCCTTCGAGCAGATGGCCGGCGAGCGCCCGCACATCGTCACCTCCGTCCCCAACGAAGAGAACTTCGACTGGAACGGCATCGATGCCTGGATGGCGAACACCCTCTCCTACACGATGACCTCGGGCAGCAGCCTGCTGGGTGACGCCGACCATTCGGTGGACGTGTTCGTGGATGAATTCGGCAACGTCCTGCGCCGCACCACCGGACTCCTCATGGCCGATGCCTCCGCCCAGACCCTGAACAACCCGGGTGCCACCACCACCGATGCCGCGGCCACGACCTCGGTCACGGCACGCCACCCGCGTCCGCGTCCCTACCGGCCTGCCAGTGATGCCGACCTGCCCAGCTGGGCACGGGGCAGCGACTACAACGTCCAGCCCAACGACCCGGGCAGCAAACCGGCCGCAGGCAACAGTGCCTCGAACGGCAGCAGCACGTCGAATGATGGCAGCGCATCGAACGGCAGCGCAGGCAGCAATACCGCCGCAGGCAACACCAGCAAGCCCACCACCCCGACGGCAGCCGCCACCGGCAACGGCAGCCAGTCTGCCGGCACCGGCAATGCCGGCACGGGCAGCAGCACCGCCCAGCCCGCCAGCCGCAACCGTCTGGTCACGGCCACCAACCTGCAGCTGGATTCGCCCGAGTTCAACCGCCTCTACGGTCCGGGCGTGTTCACGCAGAATGCCCTGGCCAACACGGTCATCGGCAGCTACCGCAACCGCAACACGGTGGTGTCGAACCGCTTCCGTGCCACCGTCAACGGCCAGCTCAACAGCGTGCGCCTGTACTGGCAGAGCGGTCTGGGCTATGCGGGCGGCACCGGAGGCGTCATCCGCCTGAGCCTGTACCCGGACGACGGCAGCTCCGCACATCTGCCCAACCTGAAGGCAGCCCCGCTGGCCAGCGGCACCTTCACCCCCGGACTCAAGCCGGGCGACAAGCCCAAATCGATCTTCCCCGAAATCCGGATGGACAAAAAGAGCGGCAACATGGTGGCCGGCCGTCTCTACCACCTGGTGATGGAGAACATCGACCCCAATGCGCACGAAAACTTCATCAGCAGCAACAACAGCATCACACCGCAGAAGAATGGCCGTCCGGCCCGCTGGCTGAACACCATCGACTGGTCCACGCTGATGGGCTATCGCCCGCGCGGCTCCACCCGCGACTTCAGCTGGACCAACCTGACCGAGGTCGGTTCCAGTGGCAACATCTTCTCGCCCATCCTGCAGCTCTCGCTCACCAATGGCCAGAGCCAGGGCGTATCGGACATGGAAGGCGGCACGGTCGACAACAAGCTGATCTACACCGCCACGGCCCAGAAGCCCATTCGCGAGCACTTCACCCCGCGCAGCGACAAGCGCATCTCGGGCATCTCCTTTGCCACCGCCGCCTCGGTGGCGGGCCGGCTGCAGTGGCGCATTCTGGACGGCAACACCGAGCTGGCGTCGGGCTACGTCAACGAAAACCGTCCGAACTACAACCCGATCCAGTCCAACCCCAGCTACAAGGTCGGCAATTTCAAGTGGTACGACATCACGCTGCCGCAGGATGTGGTGATGAAGGGTGGGCGCGCCTATGAGCTGGAGTTCCGTCCCGAAGGCAACAGCCAGTGGAAGTTCGGCGACCACCGCAACGGCTCCTCCTACGGCTACACCTGGCCTGCCGCCTTCACCGAATCGCAGGCGCAGCTGATGCTGGGCGGCCGCTGGATCGGTTCCAACCACTGGAACCACGCCCAGAACGGTTCGGGCGCAAACTGGCCGGTGGTGCTGCATCTGGCCCCCTGAACCAGACAGGCCCCTCTGGCCCCACGGTACCAGACGGACCGTCCCCCTGACCCCCGGGACCAGACAGCCTGAAGGCACCCCGAAGTCCCGTTCACCAGCGGGCTTCGGGGAAAACGCAAACCGGTACACCCGCACATGGGGTACCGGTTTGTTTTTGGTGACGGTGCAAAAGACCCTCCTGCACAACCACGGGCACGGGTGGATCAGCTTTACCTGGCGCGCGTATGGATTCATTCGCCCATCTTCGCGTGCAGGACAGGGCGGCTGCAGAATCCTCGATGGCTTCAGAGGCTCCCAGGGTACTGTCAACCCGGCCATACATGACCAGAGTCCGGGAATACTCCATGGCTGTTGCCCAAAAATCAAATAAAAGAAATTTTCATTGACGATATGTAACCTAATATTGTTTTGGTGCTACGTTGAATGCTCATGATTAACTCAAGGAGCATCCACATCATGCGACACATCCATGGCTCGGCATTCACCTCACTGGCCGGTGCACGGCTGACCCGCACCGCCCCACTTCTCCTGGTCCTGATGCTGTCCGCCTGCGGCAACGACAGCGAAAGCCCGGGCACGGCCAGCAGCAAATCCGTGCACGGCCAGACTGTTTCGGGCATCGTTCAGCCCGGCACACCAGAGGCCGGCGCACAGGCGGTATCCCCTGCACACAACGACCTGCACACCAAGGCACTGGTCCCCGCCAATGGCAGCATCACCCTTACATCCGGCGCATTTGGCAAACTCTATGGCCCGGGCGTCTTCAAGCAGGACGCGCTCGCCAACACGGTGGTTGGCGTTCAGGGCGCCTACGAACAGAAGGTGTCGAATCGCTTCCGCGCCCAGCACAACGGACAGATCAGCAGCGTGCGCATCTACTGGCAGGCAGGCAAGGGTTATGCATCAGGAACGGGCGGTACGGTTCGCCTGTGCATCCTGCCCGACGATGGCAGCAGCCGGCATCTGCCCAATCTCAACGCAACACCGCTTGGTACGGCCTGGTACAGTCCGGGCGCGGCACTTGTCGGCAAGGGAAAACCCATCTTCGCCGATGCATGGTTCAGCGGCACGCAGGCGCTGAAGGCCGGGCAGATCTATCACCTGCTGATGGAAAACCTCGATGGCTCGCCCGCCAGCAATTTCATCAGCAGTAACAATGTCATCACCGTTCGCCCGAACGGCCGCCCCTCCCGCTGGGTAGCCACAACGGACTGGGCCACCCTGCTGGGCACCCGGCGTCATGGCACCAGTGCCGGCTTCAACTGGTATGACCTCACCGTCAACGGCTCGAGCAGCGACAACTATTACACGCCCATCCTGCAGCTGAACTACAGCACCGGCGCCGTACAGGGCAATTCCAACATGGAGGGCAGCGCTTCCGATCCGAAACAGGTCTTCACCGCCAGTGCCAGTCAGCCGGTGCGCGAGCAGTTCCGCCCGTCCGGCACCAGACAGGTCTCTGGCCTGTCGGTGGCCACGTCCGCCTCGGTGGGCGGCCAGCTGCGCTGGCGCATCGTCGAGAACGGAACCGAGCTGGTCAGCGGCGCCATCTCCCAATGGAGCCCCAACTACCGGATAGTGACCAACAAAACCGGTGCCCGCATGACGAACTACCAGTGGTACGACATCAACCTGCCGCGCACCATCACCTTCCACGCCGGCAGCACCTATGACGTGGAGTTCCTGCCCCAGGGCAGCAGCCAGTGGAAGGGCGCCTATCACTGGGACTACAACCAGAACCGCAATGACGCCAACTGGCCCGTGGTCCTGCGCCTGAACTGATCAAACCGGCCAGTCCGACTGGTCGTGATGGTGTGCGAGCAGCGGTACCCGCACACCTCCCGTACACCCGCCGTCCAATGGCTCCCGTCCGGCATCCCAGCATGCCGGACCCCGCAACGCCGCGCGGCAGCCCAGCCTGCCCGCGGCGTTCTCGCAGGCAGGGTCGGCACCTCACGGGCCAGATCATCGTACGTATCCAGAATCTTTCTGACACATCGTTACCAGCCAGAGCACCGGTCACTGGCGGGCACTGAACAGCCAGAAAAATGGCCGCAGTATCTCCAGCTGTTACCTGCAGCTTTGGATCAGGCTTTGCCCATCCATTGAATATTGCAACGCAACATTACGCATACATGCTGCGATCTGCTGTGTAACAAGCGTCTTTTACCATCTATTTATGGCTTTTTATCGTAGTTCACCGCATGACAGGTATTTCAAAAATCTCTGATGCTGCAATGCACATACCGAACGAGCGCCCTCATCCGCCAGGAACAGACAAAACATGAAGATCATAAATAACTACTATTTATATCCATACGCTACCTGTGGGCTTTTGTTTGAGCGTTATACTTCGCTCGCTTTCGTAACTTTTGTAAGTCATTGGAAGAGCTGCAACATAGTGCAGCATTTTTGACAACACCCCCTATGCAACAAAAACAAATCGCGCTAGCAGCACCGGTTCTGGCTGCCCTGATCCTCACCGCCTGCGGTGGCTCTGAAGAAGGTGGCAGCACGGCCTCCAGCACCAAGGCCGTGAGTGGCAGCGTCATCTCCTCCCCGGAAACACTGGCATCGGCCGATGCCGCACAGAGCGGCAGCACGCAGGACTCTCGGGCCGGCAGCCTGCAGACCAAGGCCATCATCAGCGGCACCCACAGCCTGACCTCCGGCACCATCAATCGCCTGTACGGCCCCGGCGTCTACAACCAGGACGCGCTGGCCAACACCATCGTGGGCGGCCCCAACAACCAGAAGGTGTCCAACCGTTTCCGGGCCCAGCACAACGGTCACATCACCAGCGTGCGCCTGTACTGGCAGCCGGGCCGCGGCTATTCGTCGGGTAACGGCGGCACCATTCGCCTGCGCATCATGCCCGATGCCGGTGGCCTGCCCAATCTGAACGCTGCCGCGCTGGCCACCGGCTACTACAGCCCGGGCGGCGCAGCCTACGGCAGCAAGCCCATCTTTGCCGACGCTCACCTCACCAGCAGCGGCAACGTGCAGGCCGGCCAGATCTACCATCTGGTGCTGGAAAACGTCGACGGCTCGCCCACGTACAACTACATCAGCAGCAACAACGCCATCACCATCGGCGCCAATGGTCGCCCTTCGCGCTGGGTCGCCCCGTCCGACTGGGCCACGCTACTCAACACCCGTGGCCGCTGGCTGGATCTGACCACCAACCCTTCCAGCAGCAACAACTACTACGTGCCCATCCTGCAGCTCAACTACAGTACGGGCGCTGTACAGGGCAACTCCAACATGGAAGGCGGCGCCACCGACCCCAAACAGGTCTTCACCGCCAATGCGAACCAGCCGGTGCGCGAGCAGTTCCGTCCGTCCAGCACCAGACAGGTCTCCGGCCTGTCGGTAGCCACATCCGCCTCGGTGGGTGGCCAGCTGCTCTGGCGCATCGTCGAGAACGGCAATGAGCTGGCCAGCGGCACCATTTCGCAGTGGAGCCCCAACTACAGTCAGGTGGCCAACCGTTCGGGCAACCGCGTGACCAACTACCAGTGGTACGACATCAACCTGCCGCGCACCATCACCTTCCGTGCCGGCAGCACCTATGACGTGGAGTTCCTGCCCCAGGGCAGCAGCCAGTGGAAGTTTGCCGACCAGCGCAACGGGGCCGACTTCGGCTTCCGCTGGCCTGCCGCCTTCACTGAATCGCAGGCCCAGCACCGCCGTGGGGGCCGCTGGATCAACGCCTACCACTGGGACTACAACCAGAACCGCGGCGGCTCCAACTGGCCAGTGGTGCTGCACCTGAACTGACCGGGAGCCTGCTGCCACAGGCATGACGGGCGGGGAAACGGGCTGATCATGGAATCCCCGCCGCCCTGCGTGACACTCGTGGACTTCCACAAAGCCCCCGGGAGCAGCCGGCAAGGCTGAATCACGCAGCAAGAAGCGCCGCCTGAAACCTCCTCAGTGCGGCGCTTTTCCTTGAATCCGGTACGAGCCAGGATTCATGGCAGAACCAGATTCATGACAACCGGCAGCCATGTCCAGGGATCGGGCCGTGTTGCAACAAAGATCCGTCAATCCAGAATCAGCCGCGGAACATCGAACACCTCGGCGGCCTTTTTCTGGATTTGCGTGCCTCGCACCAGGGCCAGCGCACGCACATAGGTTTCGTTCACGTAGTCGCGAATGGCATGCTGCGAGTGATACTCGTACAGGGCGTCGATTTTCTTCTGCAGCTGCTGTTCGGTCAGCGTGACGAAGCAGCGGTGCGAGAACTCCAGATTGTTCCAGGCCAGCTCATAGGCCAGAATGGTGGTGCGCTTGAAGGCCCGGAAGCCTTCGTCGGCAATGGTCTTGTGATCCTGGTGCGTATCGGTGGCGCTGGGCACGAACACCAGATCGGGCCGGTACTCGCGGTTCAGGCGAATCATCGTGTCCAGCACACGCTGGCGGTTTTCCGGGAAGGTGCGCACCTTGAAGTCCAGCACCAGCGCGTCTTCCTTCTTCACGCCCAGCTTCTGGGCGGCATTGACGTTCTCGGTGCGCAGCACGTCGCGCGCAAAGCCTGCGGGCACGGAATCTTCGGCGGCCGAGAAGGCCACGGTCACCACGCGGTGGCCTTCCTCGATCAGCCGGGCCACCGTACCACCACAACCCAGTTCGGTGTCGTCGGTGTGCGGTGCCAGCACCAGGACGGTGCCTTTCTTGCCCTCGGGCATCAGT
This sequence comes from Lautropia dentalis, assembly GCF_003892345.1. GTDB lineage: Bacteria > Pseudomonadota > Gammaproteobacteria > Burkholderiales > Burkholderiaceae_E > Lautropia > Lautropia dentalis. The sequence continues at coordinate 828,408 of NZ_RRUE01000002.1, read as the reverse complement.
TTTTCTATCTGCATTGTTTTTGTTGCTTCAGTGATCAGTCGGGGCATTCTGCAGCAGGCCCCGCTGAAAGAAAACCAAAAAAGTCCTGAGCGCCGTTCATTGCCCGGAGCACCAGACCTGTTGCCGGGGGAACCCGACCTGTCGACGGAGACACCGGACGGGATACCCGCCCGGTGCGCGATGGCATGATCGCGCAGATGCCTGTGTCAGCCGGCAGGCAGGTGAGGCGACGCGCGGAACAGCCCCGGGACGCGTCCCCTGACACGGCTCAGGACGGCGCCACACCCGGCCCGACGCGGTCGTCTCCGGGCCGGCGCTCGGCCATCACGTCCTGCACCACGTCCATCACCAGGCCGGCCGAACGTTCACGCGAGAAGTCGCGCGAGGCTTCCAGCGCCTTCTGGCCCAGTGCCTTCGTCAGTGCGGGATCATCGGCCAGTTTCTGGATGGCATTGGCCATGTCTTCGGGGTTTTCGGGCAGCACGTTGATGCCAAAGCCGTACTCGTCCACCAGCCCGGTGGCCTCACCGGCCGGCAGGCTCATGATGACGGGCATGCCCATGGCCAGCGCCTCGAAGGTCTTGGACGAGATGGTGGCCCTGAAGAGCGGCCGGTCCTTCATCATCACGATGGCGGCATCGAGCAGGCTCCACACCGCCGGCATGTCGGCCTGGTCGAACGGGGGCAGCAGCTTCACGTTGGCCAGCCCCTGTTCCTGGATGGATTTCTCCACCTCGTCATACTCGGCACCGGCCCCGGCCAGCATGATCACGATGTCGTCACGGCCCCGGTCACGCAGCACACGACCGGCATCCACCGCCGTCTGCACGCCGGCGCCCATGCCGATGGTGCCGTAGTAGCCCACCACGAACTTGCCCTGCAGGCCGAACTTCTCGACGAAGGTGGCATCCTTGGGCCGCGGGGTGAAGCGGTTGGTATCGGCACCGTTGCGCACCACGACGATCTTGTCGGACGGAATGCCCCGGTCCACCAGGTCCTGCTTCAGACCTTTGGTCACGGCGATCACGCGGTCGGCCGCGCGATACATGCTCATCTCCATCCAGTACAGCGTCTTGATGGCGATGCCTTCCTTCATGGCGCCCACGGCCACGATGGAAGCGGGCCACAGGTCACGCAGCTCGAAAATCCACGGCAGCCGGCGCAGGCGCGACACCACCCACCCCGCCACGGCACAGAAGAACTGCGGCGAGGTGGTGATGAGAATGTCGGGCCGCTTCTGGAACATGGCCACGATGCCACCCGTGACCATGAACGACACGTAGTCGAGAATGCGCTTGAGGAAGCCCTCGTTGGCGGCAATGTAGCTCTTGACGCGGATGACGGTCACCCCCCCCATGTCTTCCTTCATGTACCAGCGGTTGGTGTAGCCGGCCAGGGGCTTGCCCTGCGGGAAGTTGGGGGCGGTGGTGATGATGGTGACCCTGTGCCCGTCCTTCACCCAGCGGGAGACATGCTCCCAGGTCCGCATGGCGGGCACATTGCGCTCGGGCGGGAAGTTGTCGGTCAGAAAGAGAATGTTCAGCTTGGGGGATGCCATGATCGAACCCGCCCTCGAAAAAGATCAGCGCTTGAAGGTCATCTGCGGCATCTTGACCAGCGTGGCCGCGATCTTCTCGCCGGCATCGCCGTTGCCGTAGTGTTCGCGGGCATCGCCGCGGGTACCCACGCGCGAGGCGCACAGCTCGGCAAAGGCTTTCGGGTCTTCCAGCGGGGCCAGGGTGTTCCAGCCGGAATCGACCAGCTCGGTCCACTCAGTTTCGTCGCGGAAGGTGACGCACGGCACCTTGTGGAAGAAGGCCTCGCGCTGCACGCCCCCCGAGTCGGTGACGATCACGCCGGCCGCGCGCTCCAGACGCACGATGTCGATGTAGCCGATGGGCTCGACGATCTTGAAGTTGGCCGACTTCGGCTTGAAGCCCAGGGCATCCACGTGCTGGCGGGTACGCGGATGCAGCGGCAGGATGACCGGCAGTTTTTCGGCCAGCAGGTCCAGGCCCTCCATCAGCACGCGCAGGCGTTTGGGGTCGTCGGTGTTGGCGGCGCGGTGCACGGTACACAGCACGAACTTGCCGGGTTCCACCCCGAAGGTTTCCAGCGCCTTCGATTTCTGCTCGGCCACTTTGGCCATCTGCAGGGCGCAGTCGTACATCACGTCGCCGGGCTGCTCGACGCGGTCGCCGGTGATGCCCTCGCGCGCCAGGTTGGCCGTGGACACGTCGGTGACCGAGAAGTGCACGTCGGTGATGTGGTCAGTCAGCACGCGGTTGATTTCTTCCGGCATGCGGTTGAACGAACGCAGGCCGGCCTCGACGTGGGCCAGCGGGATATGGATTTTGGCGGCGGCCAGCGCACCGGCCAGCGTGCTGTTGGTGTCACCGTAGACCACCACCACATCGGGCTTCTCTTCCAGATAGAGCTTTTCCAGCGCTTCGAGCTGGCGGCCCGTCATGGCGCCGTGGCCACCACCGCCGATGTGCAGGTTGAAGGCGGGCGCCGGCATGCCCAGCTCCTGGAAGAACACATCGGACATGTTCTGGTCGTAGTGCTGGCCGGTGTGCACGATGCAGTGTTCGACATCCGGATACTTTTCCAGGGCCTGGCTGACGATGGCCGCCTTGACGAACTGGGGCCGGGCACCGACAACCGAAAAAATGCGCGTCTTGGACATTTGTAACGTCTCTCGCAAACGGGGAAGGATCGCCATGAATATAGCCGCCCTGTCCGTCGCGTCAACCAAATATCCGGTCGCTGTGCCAACTATGACAGCTCTTTTCCCAAAAAAACAGTCACTTGGGTATTGTTGTCCTGATACAACAGGTTTCGTGACATTAAATGTGATTCATTATTATGAATAATGAATGTATCAATCGTGTATCCGGACCCGGACGAACGGCACAACCCGGCCGGGCAAGAGGCCCTGGGCCGGGTCTGACGGTGCAGGGCCACCGAGGCCCCGCAGGTGGCGGGTTCTGCTGCGCTCTACTGGATCTGCCAGCTGTAGAGGTGGTTGTTGGAACCGAAGTAGATCCGGCCGTTGGCAGCGGCGCCCCCCACGGTGATGCGCATCGGCGACTGCACCACCCGTGCCAGCGTATGGGAGGCGGTATCCAGCCGGGCAATGCCGTCGTGGAGCAGCACATAGACGGTCTCGGCACCGCCCGCGCCCGCCGTCTTCACGAAGGCGCGCGTGCCCTGGGCAAACACCGCCGCCGTACCCAGCTGACGGCTGAAGTTCTTCGCCGAGACCACCTGATGCGTTTCCGGGTTGAAGGCAAACAGGTCCACGCTGTCGGCTATGCCGTAGACCAGGCCATCCGGTGCCACCACCAGGTCGGTGATGGTCCGCGCGCCCTTGACCGGTGCGCCGTGCCAGCTCACCTGATGGGTGTTCGGGTCCATCAGGAACAGCTCGCCCGAGTCTCCGCCCTTGGTCACGCCGCCGGTACCGGGCTTGACCGTGGTGCCCCCCAGCAGGGTGCCGTTGGGCAGCTCGATCAGTGCCTGCACCGAATGGTCGGGAATCAGCTGGGTGTGGTCGATGGCGGCCCGGTCGCCGTTGATGCGGTTCCAGAACACCATGCCCCCGCCGGTCATGCCGTACTCGGGCGTCCCCGCCATGACCATCAGCGCACCTGAGCGCTGGGCCAGCAGCGCATGCGGCCGGTTGATCGACGGATTGGCCTGCAGCACGTCGTTGTATTCGTTCTGGCCGTCGTTCTTCTCCTGCAGCAGCTCGCCATCCGGATAGGCGCCCACGTAGAGCCGCTTGCCCACCGGCACCATCACGTTGGGCTGGCGGTTCACCCGCTTGCTGTCGAAGGTGCTGCCTTGCGCTGCAGGCAGCATGAAGGTATGCATCGGAAAGCGGGTGCCACCACAGACGGTACCGTCTTCCATCGTGCAGACGAAGGTCAGCGACGCCCCTTCGGTGGTGTAATCGAAGGCCACCTCCTGGTTCTGGCCATCCGGCGAACGGGTGACCAGCCGGCGCGTGTGCATGTCGATGTCCACCAGCCGGCGGCCCGACGGGAAGTTGCGGTCGGTCAGGTTCTGTGCGCCCGTCTTCAGGCTGGACGCGGCCGTCTTGTCATTGGGGCCGAGGCCGGTAGCCTTGCCATTGGACAGGATGTAGCGGCCATTGCCATTGCTGCCATACACCACATTGGTGTCGGCCTGCGTCACCACGGCCTGCCCCGAAATGCGCTGGGGCGTCGGGATCAGCGGCTGCGCGGTACGGGAGGTCGGGTTGAAGGCATAGATCTGCGAGGCCGCCATGCCGGTACCCACATACACCCAGCCCTGCTGGTCCACGGCAATGGAGCGCGGATACTGCGCCCACGATTCATTGGCCACGGCGCCGTACTCTTCCACGGCGCCACTGTCCGGCGTGTAGGCCACCAGCTGGTTGTTCGGATAGGTGGCCGCCCAGATGCGCCCGCCCCCATCCTCCGTCAGGCTCATGGCCGTCTTGCCCTGGGTCTGGCCGACGAAGCTGAAGCGCTTCGTTGCCACGTCGAATTCGATGAAGTAGTTGTTGAACAGCGTATAGAAGCGGTTCTTCGATGACAGGTAGACGGCCGCCGGTTCATCGCCATTCGGGTCGAACGGGGTCTGGAACTGTTCGGTGGCTCCGGTGGTTGCGTTGACCATCATCAGCGAAAAACCGCCGCGCCAGTCCTGCAGCCAGGTCAGCACCACATCCTCGCCCGCGGGACCGGTGGTCGATACGATGCCGCGCGTCTGTGCCACCTGGGTGGGCACGCCATGATCGGCAAAGCCGGCCGCCTGCAGCTGGGCCGCATCGGGGGCCGCCGGCGTGGGATCGGCGGCAGCGCCGCCCGCAGCCGCGCTGCCCCCCTGCTCGGTGGCCTGGGTGTTCTGCTGGCCCTGGCCTTCGGTACTTCCGGTACTTCCGGTACTTTCGGCGTCGGCACTGTCGGACGATGCATCCCTGGATGCCGCCGCCAGGGCGCCCGAGGCCAGGCCAATGCCCACGGGCAGCATCAGCGCCGCCAGAAAGGCAGCCAGGGGTCGCAGGCCGGCACGCGGCGCAGGCACACGCGTCCGGCGGTCATCCAGATCGAAAGGCATAGGGCAAACCGTCACTTGAGTTCAAAGGGAACGGTCAGTCTATCGGCACATGTAGAAAGCACCGACAGATAATCAAGAAAAACGATCACAAAGACCAACGCGTATTTACAATATCACCTGACAATTAAATAAATTTATCTTGTCATAACGGCATCGAGCGTCAATGCAAACAAGTGGCACGGATCTGCGGAAAATATTCGCAGTCCTGCCCGTCACGTAAGCCGAAGGCATGCACCTTCACAGGACGCCCCACGTTTTCCCACAAAGGGGGATGCCCGGCCCACACACCATGAGCCATTCGTCATGAAGGATGGCCTGCACCCAACGATACAGGAGCCCGTATGTGCCATGGACCGGTCTGCCCCGCGTGCAGGTTCCGGCCGCGTGCCGATGGGGCGTCATGTACCGGCAGACACCGTCATGTACCGGCGGGTACCGGCAGAAGTTCACCGCAGGCCGGTACCGGCGTCAACCCACAAAGAACCCGATCTGGATGGCGGCATTTTCGGTGGGCATGCGCCTGAACCCCCCCTTGGCATAGCGGATCCAGCGACCCAGCACATAGGACAGCAGCAGGTCGGCACGGGCGCCGGCATCGGTATCGGGAGGCAGGTGCTCCTGCACCATGGCGGTGCGGAAGCACTGCTTGAGCGACAGTTCCAGCCGGTCGAGCAGCTGGTTGATGCGCACCTGCAGCCGGTCGTCCTCGTTGATGAGCGCATCGCCCACCAGCACGCGGGTCATGCCCGGGTTGCGCTCGGAGAAGGTCAGCAGCAGGTTGAGGATCTGCTGGATCTGGCTGAGGGCGTCCTCTTCGTCGCGGGTGATCTGGTTGATCAGCCCGAACAGGGTGGACTCGATGAACTCGATCAGCCCCTCGAACATCTGCGCCTTGCTGGCAAAGTGGCGGTACAGCGCCGCCTCCGACACTTGCAGCCGCGCGGCCAGGGCCGCCGTGGTCACCCGTTCGCCCTGGGGCTGCTCCAGCATCCCGGCCAGGGCCTGCAGGATCTGCAGCCGGCGCTCGCCCGGCCTGGGCCGCTTGCGGCGCGGACGCTCAGCCCCGGCCTCCGGCGCCGCGGCTCCCGACGCAGCAGCCTCCGACGCAGCCGTCCCCTGTGCAGCCGGCCCTTGCGCGACTGCACCCTGCGCGGTGGCGTCCTGTGCAACCGGCCCGTGAGTCACTGCGCCCTGCGCGGCTGCACCCTGCGCAGTCGTGCCCTGCGCAGTCGTGCCCTGTGCAACAGCTCCCTGCGCGGCCGCCCCCTGTGCCGGGAAGGAGGCCGGCGCGACCACTGCGCCCGGCACGCCCGCAACCGCACCTGCCACCGCGGGCTGGCCTGCGTGGGAAGAGGCGGAAAGGAAGGGATTGGCGGGATCAGTCATGCGCAGTCAGAGAGTGCAGCGGGCCACGGCCCTGAAGCGTCGCGAGGGTGGTGAACGAGGTTACGGTGATGCCGGCAGGCACTGCGGGCAACAGGTGCGGGACGGGTGCATGGCCGGCAGATGCAATCTGCCCTGCATTGTAGCCGGCCGGCAGCGCGACCGGCAGCCATTCGGAGCACGGCGGGCCGGTATCGGTGTCCCGGCCCGGCAGATCGGGACGCGCCGTTGCAGGACCGATACAAACCCCGGTGCCTGTCAGGGACTCATTCATCCCCGCGCAGGCCCCGGCCGTGTGCTGACGACGGGGTGTGTCATGGAACTCAGTCAGCTGCTGCTGATCATCGTGCCCACCCCCTGATCGGTCAGCAGCTCCAGCAGCAGGCAGTGGTCCACCCGGCCGTCGATGATGTGCACGGCATTCACGCCCGCACGTGCCGCATCCAGCGCCGATGAAATCTTGGGCAGCATGCCGCCCGAAATCGTGCCGTCGGCAAACAGCGCATCCACCTGGCGGGCGCTCAGTCCGGTCAGCAGCCGCCCCTCGCGGTCCAGCACCCCGGCGGTGTTGGTGAGCAGCACCAGCTTCTCGGCCTGCAGCACCTCGGCGATCTTGCCGGCCACCACATCGGCGTTGATGTTGTAGGTCTGGCCATCGGATCCGGAGCCGATCGGTGCCACCACCGGAATGAAACGGTGCCCGGTGAGCGTGCGCAGAATGGCCGGATCGCAGTGCTCGATGTCACCCACCAGCCCGATGTCGATGGTCTGGCCCGGCTTCTCGCGGTCGGGCAGCAGCAGCTTGCGCGCCCGGATCAGGTTGCCGTCCTGTCCGGTCAGCCCCACGGCCTGGCCACCGGCCGTGTTGATCAGCTCGACGATTTCCTTGTTCACCTGGCCGGCCAGCACCATCTCGACCACCGACATGGTGTCGTCGTCCGTCACCCGCATACCCTGGATGAAGGTGCCCTGCTTGCCCAGCCGCGACAGCGCGCTCTCGATCTGCGGGCCACCCCCGTGCACCACCACCGGATTGATGCCCACCAGCTTGAGCATCACCACGTCGTGGGCAAAGCTGCGCTTGAGGCGCTCGTCGGTCATGGCATTGCCGCCGTACTTGATCACCACCGTCTTGCCATGAAAGCGGCGGAGATAGGGTAGTGCCTCGGAAAGGATCTCGGCCTTCAGGCCGGGCGTCAGGCTGTCGGTGTTCATCGCGTCTCCTGCAGTGCCCTGAAGGGCATGCAGCGATGATAACGGTTCCGCGCAACGCCCTTCAGAACACGGCCGCCCGCCGGGCCTCCTCCAGGCTCTGCTGGCTCTGGATGCGTGCCCGCAGCCACTGCTCCATGCGTTCGGCCGGCTGCGGGCGCGACAGCAGAAAGCCCTGCATCTGGTCGCAGCCGTAGCCGCGCAGGAAGTCGGCCTGCGCCTCGGTTTCCACCCCCTCGGCCACCACGTTCAGCCCCATGCCGTGGCCCAGGGCGATGATGGCGCGGGCGATCACCACGTTGTCCGACCCATCCTCCGCCTCCGACAGGAAGGAGCGGTCGATCTTGAGCGTGCGCGGGCTGAAGTTGCTCAGATAGCTCAGCGACGAATGGCCGGTACCGAAATCGTCGATGGCCAGGCTCACGCCCAGGTCCGCCAGCCGGCGCAGCACGCGCACGTTGTCGGACGCATTGTCCACGAAGATCGTCTCGGTCAGCTCCAGCTCCAGCCAGCGTGGCTCCAGCCGGGTCTCCTTCAGCACCCGCTCGACCAGCTCCACGAAGCCGGGACTCTGCAACTGCCGGGCGGACACGTTGACCGCCACACCAATCGGCGGCATGCCATGGCTGCGCCAGACCATCAGCTGCCGGCAGGCCTCCTGCAGCACCCAGGCACCCGCCTGCACGATCAGCCCGGTCTCTTCCAGCACCGGGATGAAACGGTCGGGCATCACCAGCGGCTTGCCCTCGGGCTGCCAGCGCAGCAGGGCCTCCACACCAGTCACCGCCCCCGTCACCATGTGCACCTTCGGCTGGTAGTACAGCACGAATTCGTCATTGAGCAGCGCCTGCCGCAGCGCCTGCCCCATCTCGCTGCGCTGCTCGGCCTCTGCATCCATGTTCTGGTCGTGGATGGCGTAGCTGCCGCAGCCCTGGTTCTTGGCAAAGATCTTGGCCAGCTCGGCCTCGCGCACCAGCTTTTCGGCGCTCAGTGCCCGGCCGGCCCGGTGGCTCACGCCCACACTGGCCGTCAGATACAGCTGGTACGGCCCCACCTCGAAGGTGCTGCCCAGCGCATCCAGCACGCCGCGCGCAAAGGCTTCCGTCACCTGTGCAGACTTCGGCAGCGCCTCCACCAGCAGCAGCAGCACATCACCACCGGGCGCTCCCATCACCACGGGCGGCAGCCCCACCTGTTCGGCCATCTCGTCGATACGCCGGCGCACCACGCGGGCCACCTGCTCCAGCAGCAGGTCGGCATAGGTCTGCCCCACCGCCCCGTTGATCATCTTGAAGTGATCCAGGTCCAGATGGAACAGCGTGCATTCGGTACCGTCGCGGCCGGAGCGTTCGATGGCCTCGCGCACACTGTCCATGAAGGCATCACGCGCCAGCACGCCCTGCCGGGCCAGCACACCCGTGGCACCGTCGCGGTCGCCAAAACCTTCCGGACGGCCGCGCGAGCGCCGGGCGCCCTGCACCGTCACCAGCGCAATCAGCGCCCCCAGCACCAGCACCAGCGAACCCACACCCAGCATGTGCCACAACACCGACCTGCTGCTGCGGGTCATTTCCAGCTCGCCCATGGCCCCCGTGGCATCCCGCCAGGGCACCGTCACCGAAAACACCGGCCCCGGCAGTGGTGCACCGGTCTGTGCCAGTACACGACCGGTGGCATCGCGCAGCACGCGCCGCCCTTCGAATTCAGGGACCGGCAGGCGGTGCATCAGCTGGCGGATGGCCAGTGCGGTATCGGCGCTTGGGGCAGTGGCGCGTGCTGGCACGGTCGCAGTGCCATTATTGGCATCGTCCGCGTGATGACGGACACCCACGGCCAGAAACTGTGCATCGGCCTGCACGCGGTCGAGCATCTCGCCCTCGACCTGCTGCCAGTAAAAATGAAAATAGGCGGTCGGCGCCGCCAGCAGGGCCACGATGCCCAGCACAGCCAGGGCACGCATGAACCCGCTGCCCGACCCCCCCGTACGCTGCGCCGCTGCCTTCATTCGCCCAAATGATCCTTTAGAGCGTGTTATGAAATGGCGCAGGCGCTCTACTGCCAGGTGAGCACAGCCCCTGCACCGGTTAGCCAGCCAGGGGCATGACACCACCCCGACCGAACCTCACGTCACGAGGCATTCTGCGCAAGCAAAAAAGTCACAGCGAGCCGATTTCAGCCAGACGGACAGCGAAACGACCATCAGCGGCAACCATGAGCGCCCGGAAACGGCAGCACCGCAACACGGCACTGCGGCTGCCCGACAACGGCACGATGCTTCAGAGCGTGTCATGAACCCGGCAATGAGATCGTGCGGCGGCACAAAAAAGGAGACTTCGCCGAAACGAAAGCCTCCCTGTGTTGGGGGACATGACGCATCCCCGCTCCTACCCTGCAGCCCGGAGGGGCTACACCGTGCTGCGGCTATATGTCACAACACATACCGCGACAGATCCTCATCGCGGGCGATGTCACCCAGCCGTTCCTCGACGAAGGCGGCATCAACCACCACCGTCTCGCCCGAGCGACGGTCGCCCTGGTACGACAGCTCTTCCAGCAGCCGCTCCATCACCGTCTGCAGACGACGGGCGCCGATGTTCTCGGTACCCTCGTTCACCCGAAAGGCTGTTTCGGCCAGCTTCTGGATGCCATCGTCGCGGAAATCCAGCGTCACGCCCTCGGTGCCCAGCAGTGCCTGATACTGCTTGGTCAGGCTGGCATCGGTTTCCGTCAGGATGCGCCGGAAATCCTCCACCGACAGCGAACTCAGCTCCACGCGGATCGGGAAGCGCCCCTGCAGCTCGGGCACCAGGTCGGACGGCTTGGACAGATGGAATGCCCCGGATGCAATGAACAGGATGTGATCGGTCTTCACCGAGCCGTGGCGCGTGTTCACCGCCGTGCCTTCCACCAGCGGCAGCAGGTCACGCTGCACGCCCTGGCGCGACACGTCTCCACCCTGCACGCCATTGCGTACGGCAATCTTGTCGATCTCGTCGAGGAACACGATACCGTTCTGCTCCACGTTCGACAGCGCCTGAGCCTTCACTTCCTCGTCGTTGACCAGCTTGCCGGCCTCTTCGTCGATCAGCAGCTTCATGGCGTCGGCAATGCGCAGCTTGCGCGGCTTCATCTTGCCGGGCATGTTCTGCATCATCCCCTGAAGCTGGCTGGTGAATTCCTCCATGCCGGCCGGCCCCATGAAACCGATGTTCGGCATCGGCTGCGAGATCTCGATTTCGATTTCCTTGTCGTCCAGATCGCCCTCGCGCAGGCGCTTGCGGAATTTCTGGCGGGCCACCGAATCGTCGGCGGTGGAAATGGGTTTTTCCAGATCGCGGTACGCCGATGTGTCACGCTCGTGCGCCGACGACGGCAGCAGCGCATCCAGCACCCGTTCCTCGGCCAGATCGCGGGCACGTGCATCGACCTTGCGCTTGGCGCGGTCGCGCTCTTCCTTGATGGCGTTTTCCACCAGGTCGCGGATGATGGAATCCACATCCTTGCCCACATAGCCCACCTCGGTGAACTTCGTGGCCTCGATCTTGATGAACGGCGCATTGGCCAGGCGTGCCAGCCGGCGGGCGATTTCCGTCTTGCCCACCCCGGTCGGCCCGATCATCAGAATGTTCTTCGGCACGATCTCGTGGCGCAGCGGCTCGGGCACCTGCTGGCGGCGCCAGCGGTTGCGCAGCGCAATGGCCACGGCGCGCTTGGCCTTGTCCTGGCCGATGATGTGCTTGTCCAGTTCGGAGACGATCTCCTGTGGCGTCATTTGGCTCATAGCGTCTCGATGGTGTGATTCTGGTTGGTGTAGATGCAGAGATCGCCGGCAATGGTCAGCGATTTCCTCACGATTTCTTCCGGCGACAGCTCGGTGTTTTCCAGCAGCGCCAGCGCTGCCGACTGGGCGTAGGCACCGCCCGAACCAATGGCCACCAGGCCATGTTCCGGCTCCAGCACATCGCCATTGCCGGTGATGATGAGGGAGTGGTTCCTGTCGGCCACGGCCAGCATGGCCTCCAGGCGGCGCAGCACGCGGTCGGTGCGCCATTCCTTGGCCAGCTCCACGGCAGCCTTCATCAGGTTGGCCGGATAACGCTCCAGCTGCGCCTCGAAGCGGTCGAACAGCGTGAAGGCATCGGCCGTGCCGCCAGCAAAACCGGCCAGCACCTTGTTGCCACCCAGACGCCGCACCTTGCGGGCCGAGCCCTTGACGACGATGTTGCCCAGGGTGACCTGTCCATCACCCCCGAGGGCGACCTGGTCGCCCCGTCTCACGGATACGATAGTTGTCATGATGGTCCCGAAAAGAAGGAAGACCCGCCGGCGATACGGAGGCCGTCTGCAGGCAGGCCCATGTCGGGCCCTGCCCGGGCAGACGCCCCGGACCTTCTGGGGAAAACCCGCACCAGCACCATGGACGGCCTGTGCAGTAGACCCTGCCGATCTTCCGGGAAACCGGTACCGGCTGGCACCGGCGGTTTCATGACATATGGGGGAAGGCGCAGGGTTTTCAATGGCCGACGGCCATGCCTCCTGCCCCGATGCCCCACACCGCACACCGCACACGGCACGGCACAGCAGCATTACACGGGCCACCAGCACACCGGGCGGCAACGCACAAAACGAAAAACCCCGGACGAAGCCGGGGTCGAGGGGCCGGGAAGGCCAACGGAGATCCGGAACAGGGCCGGCCACAGCCAGCCCCGGCCATCAGGCGTGCCGCAGCTGCAGCTCCGCCAGGTCGCCCAGACCCATCACGATCATCAAATAAGCCACCAGGTAGCTGGGCTGGCGGATGGTCACCGGTTTGCCATGGCCCTGCAGGGCCACCACCTCGTTGAGCAGCTCGCTGGCGCAGGCAAAATCGATGCGCACCAGCTGGCGGCAGTCCAGCGTCACCTCGCGGCGCTCCTCGGCCCAGGCACGCAGCCGGCGGAACATCGATTCGGCACGACCGGCCAGGACGCCCGACAGGACGAAGGTCTCGCCCACATACGGCGCCTGCGTCTCCGGCCCCTCTTCTTCCGGCTGGCTGTCGGGCAGCACCACCTTGAGCGAATCGGGCAGCGGCTCCCACGACGGCGGCGACACCTCGTAGGTCACGCAGTATTCGATGGCCAGATCCTCGAACTCCTGCTGGCGGCCCAGCATGCGCAGCGCCATCAGGCGCAGCTGCCAGCAGTGCTCGTCCGGATCGCGGCGACCACTTTCGGTCATCGGTGCCAGCGCCTTTTCCAGCGCCTCCACGCCACAGATGGTCAGCTCGTAGCGCGCCCTGCGAAAATCGCGGAAGGTGCGCAGCAGCAGGTCGGCACCGATCATGTCGATGCTGGTGACGCGGCTGAAATCCACCCGCAGCTGGCGCTTGCGCTGAATGGCCCGCGTCATCTGCTCGGTCTGCTTCACCACCTGGGCATCGATCAGCGGCGGGAACAGCACAGTGGACGACAGCTGCGCCGGGCTGTCTTCCTGCGGCTCGACCACCAGCTCATCCACCCACGCCGGTGGCGACAGCAGGAAGAGCGAGGCATATTCGACGGCCAGGTTTTCGAATTCGGTGCGCTGCCCGCTGGCCTGATACAGCTCCAGCAGCATTTTCCAGCCCAGCCGGGTGTGATCGCCCAGCTGTTTCTGTTCGATGGCATGCTTGAGGTTCTGTGTCGCCTCGGCCACCTGGCCGTTGGCAAACAGCACCGACACCTCTTCCAGCACCGGCAGCAGGCCGGAACTCTGGATTTCGATGGCTCCCTCGCGCGGCGGCCGCGCCACCACGGTCGGCCGGTCGCCGTTGTCGGTCGCACCGCCACCGGCTGCCACGGCGGCTGCCGGCTCGGGCTGCGCCTGGGCGGGTGCCGCGGCCGGCTTTGCCGTCGCCTGCGCCGCCGGATTGGCTACCGACACACCCTCACGCACCATTTCCGATTCGATTTCATCGATCTTTCTGGCGGTGAGTTCAGCAATTTCACGGGCACTCAGCCCATTGGCAGCCTCCGGTGCCGGAGCGGCTTCGCTCTGGTTCCGGTTTTTTTTCCTGCCGAACAAAGAAGAAAAGAATCCCACGGACGTATGCCCCCTGACTGGCCTTCGATTTTCAGTGTAGCACCGGGCGACTTTTCGGCCACCTGGTCCACGCCCCGCCAGTCGGCCGATAGTATCCAGCCAGCAGAAGCCCTGCCGGACCAGGCACCAAACCACCGCCGGGCGACACATGAGCGCCTTTCGTCGCCTTCCGGTGGAAACAAAAAAGGGGCTTGCGCCCCATTTTCTGTGCGCGATGCCCCACAGCGGACATCACGCTGGTTTTTTTGCGACAGACCAGGCATCCGCATGCCGACGGGTCTGTCCGGTGGGGCATCTGATGGACGACACGTCCGGCTGGTAATGCATCGGTTCTTCAGCCAGCCTGCCGCCCATGTGGGCCAGACCGGCCAGACATGCCCCCCTTCCTGTCCGGCCACGCCCACGCCGATTCTGCTCAGTCCCCGTACAGTTTCTGGCGCAGTTCGCGCCGCTGCTGGGCTTCCAGCGACAGCGTGGCCGTGGGGCGTGCCAGCAGACGCGGAATGCCGATGGGGTCGCCGGTTTCCTCGCAGTAGCCGTAGTCGCCACTGTCGATGGTGGCCAGGGCCTGCTCGATCTTCTTCAGCAGCTTGCGTTCACGGTCGCGCGTGCGCAGCTCCAGCGCATGCTCTTCCTCGATGGTGGCACGGTCGGCCGGGTCCGGCACGATGACCGTTTCGCGCAGATGTTCGGTGGTCTCGCCCGCGTTGTTGCGGATGTCGGCCTCCATCTGCCTGAGCCGGGCCCGGAAGAACGCCAGCTGCGCATCGTTCATGTAGTCCGACTCGGGCATCTGCAGAATCTGCTCTTCGGTCAGGATGGGGGTGGTGACTTCCTGTTCAGTCATCATCGTTGCTCCTTGTCGCCCGGCGTTCAGGCCAGACACTGCTTCAGCCCGGCAATGAAGGTGTCCTTCGGCAGGTTGCGGCCAATGAACACCATCTTGCTGGATGGTTTTTCGCTGGGCTCCCATTTGCGGCCCAGATCGGCGCCCATCATCATGTGCACGCCCTGGAAGACCATGCGCCGCGGCGTCCCCTTGATGTAGAGCACGCCCTTGTAGCGCAGCAGGTCGGGGCCGAACACCTGGATCATGCCGCCCAGGAATTCTTCCAGCTTGGTGCCGTCGAACGGGCGTTTGGACTTGAAGACGAACGACGACACGGCGTCGCTGTGCGTGTGCTCGTCGCTCTCCAGGAAGTCGGGGTCCACCTCCAGCACGGCATTGAGGTTGAAGCCCTTGATGTCGAGCACTTCCTTCACGTCGGCATTGCCGAACTGGATGGGAAGGATCTGCGCGCGCGGGTTCATCTGCACCAGGCGCCTGCGCAGGGCTTCCAGTGTCTCGTCGTTGACCAGATCCGTCTTGGAGATCAGGATGCGGTCGGCAAAGCCCACCTGGGCCTGGGCCTCCTTCGTCTCGTCCAGCTGCTGGCTGCCGTGCAGGGCATCCACCACGGTGATGATGGCGTCGAGCATGTAGCTCTGCGCCACTTCATCGTCCATGAAGAAGGTCTGGGCCACGGGGCCGGGATCGGCCAGACCGGTGGTCTCGATCACCACCCGGTCGAAATGGATATCGCCTGCGTCGCGCCGGGCCTTCAGGTCCAGCAGGATGCGCACCAGATCCCCCCGCACGGTGCAGCAGATGCAGCCGTTGTTCATCTCGACGATCTGCTCGTCGCCCTGCATCAGCAGGTCGTTGTCGATGCCCTCTTCGCCGAATTCGTTCTCGATGACGGCGATTTTCAGGCCATGATCGTCCTTCAGGATCTTGTTCAGCAGCGTGGTCTTGCCGCTGCCCAGAAAGCCGGTCAGGATGGTGGTAGGGATAAGCTCGTTTGCCATGTCACACCTTCTGCGGGCAGGCCGCATGCTGGAAACATCTGAACGATTGCACCCCCCGCATGGGGGCATGAAACCGCAGACCTTTCCGAGGGAGCGCGGATTGTACGCGCTCCCGCGCCGCCAGCAAGTAACTTAATTTTGCACGCCCATCGCCAGGCGGAACATTGGCAACAGCTTGCGCGCAAAAAGGCGCCTCCTGCGCCCCTTGCAACATGCGTTAACACGCGGCGTGCAGCACGCGCCCGTACACTGCGACGGATGCGCCCGGACACCGGCCGGATGTGCACCTGCAACATGCACGGCCCGTGCAGGCGCCGCTTCCATGCCCGTGATGGTCCGGGGAAAACGCCCGCAGCATCGATTCCGTTCTGGAGGCCGCTCCCATGTCCGCGATGATCCTGGGCATCACCGGAGCATCGACATGGGAGCAATGCGGCGTTTTTCAAGATCCATCCCGCCGTTTCGCCCGGGGATGGGCACGGTCGTAGGTAGCCGCCAGATGCTGAAAATCCAGTGCCGTATAGATCTGGGTCGTACCAATGCTGGCGTGGCCCAGTAGCTCCTGCACCGCCCGCAGGTCGCCGGACGACTGCAGCAGGTGACTGGCAAACGAATGCCGCAGCATGTGCGGATGCACGTGTACCGGCAACCCGCGCGCAAGCCCCAGCCGGTCGAGCCGCAGCTGCACCGCCCGGTTGCCCAGCCGCTGCCCGCGCGACGACAGGAACAGCGCCGCCTGATCGGCCGCCGGATGTGCCGCCAACCACGCGGCCCGCACCGCCAGCCAGTGATCCAGCGCCGCCTGCGCAGCCCGTCCCACCGGCACCGTACGCCGCTTGCCGCCCTTGCCCAGCACCTGGACCTCGGCCGCCGGACGGTCGTACCAGGCCGACGAAGGGTCGCCCCCCGATGATGCCTGCAACCAACAGTGATCCAGCGCCGTCAGCTCCGACAGGCGCAGCCCGCTCGAATACAGCAGTTCGGCCATCGCCCGGTCGCGGGCATTGACGAAAGCCTGTTCCGCATCGGCATCGCCCTCGACCAGTTGCACCGCCTGGTCCACCGGCAGCGCCTTCGGCAGCCGTTTGGGCCGTTTGGGTGCCTTCACGCCCCGCACCGGGTTGGCCCGGACCCGCCCCTGCAGGGCCAGCCCGTCGAAAAAACTGCGCCAGGCCGACAGCCGCCGCCCCAGCGAGGCCGCCGACAGCCCGTTGCGCGCCCCCTCGGCCACCAGCCGGCGGATGTCGGCCTCGGTCACCTGCGACCAGTCGGCCGAAGCAGCCCCCACACCACTGGCCCCCATTCCTGCACCAACACCAGCCCCTGCACCAACACCAACACTAGCACCGTGCGCGGCCTCACCCGTTCCCGACACCGGACCGCTGCCCGAAGCCGCGCCGGCCCCCGCTCGCGTGGTACGCGCAGCGGCCAGACCGGTCAGCAGCACCTCCAGATCGTGCTGGTACGCCGCCAGCGTATGCGCCGAATAGCCGCGCTCGGTGCGCAGCCGCTGCAGCCAGGCCACCACGTCGGCGCGCAGCCCAGCCGAAGGCACATCCCGTCCGGACACGGACGCAGACACGGATGGATCGGCAGGCCCCTGGGCCGCCGCCCTGGTCTGCGCTCCGTGGGAAGCCGCTGCACGCGCCCCCATGCGCCCGGCCGGTTTCATGGCCGTTCAGGCCACCTGTCGCGCCGGCAGCGCCCGCGACAGCGAGGCGCCGGCCATGTCGGCCAGCTGCTCCAGCACCACCGTGCCCATGCCGCTCTGGAAGCGGTTGGGGTCGTGACTGCCGATCACCAGCAGCCCGAAACTCTGCGTCTCGTTGCCGGCCCGCAGCGCCATCACGGCCAGCGAGGCCACCTCCTGCCCCCGGTCGGGGAACCAGGCCACGATTTCGTCCTGCTGTTCGGCCGGCCCGCAGAACGGCTGGTCCAGCCGGTCGGCCCACTGCCGCAGCCGCGACGACACCGGCCCCTGCGAGGTTTCGGGCAGGTTCACATCGGCCCACAGCCGCACCAGCACGAAGGGCACATCGAAGCCGCGCCTGAGCCCCGCGCACAGCAGTCCGGGCAGCCGCGACGGCTCGCGCTCACCCAGCAACGCATGGGCCAGCCCCTGCATCTTCATCGACAGCGCGTCGTTGTCTCGGCCGATGCGCAGAAAATCCGCCACCCGCTTCTCCAGCATGCGGTTGCTGTCGCGCAGCACCGTCACCTGGCGTTCGATCAGCGAAATGGCGCGCCCGCCATGCGGATGCCGCAGCCGGATCTGGCTCAGCAGATCACGGTGCGTCTCGAAAAATTCGGGGTTCTGCTGCAGCCAGGCCGCCACCTGCGCGGCGTCCAGATCAGCCATGCGGCGACCACGCCCGTCGCCGCCTGCGTTCCCCTCCACAGAGGTCAAACTCATGAGCAATCCTGCAAATCACCATCCGGTCAGATGTCACCGGACAGCACGGGGGCGTCGGGCACATCGACTTCGGTATGGAACACGGTCACGGCCGGCCCCCTCAGGAACACCGAATGGCCCGGCCCTTCCCAGCGGATGGTAAGCCTTCCCCCCGGCACCTGGACACGTACCCGACTGTCCAGCAGGCCCTGTTGCATTCCAGCCACAACGGCCGCACAGGCCCCCGTCCCGCAGGCCATCGTCTCGCCCGCCCCGCGCTCGAACACCCGCAGCGCAATGCCGGTACGCGACAGCACCTGCATGAAGCCGGCATTGACCCGCTGCGGAAAGCGCGGATGCAGCTCGATCAGCCGCCCCTCGGCCTTCACCGGCGCCTGTTGCACATCATCCACCACCTGCACGGCATGTGGATTGCCCATCGACACCAGTGCCAGCTCACGGGTGGTCACCTCGCCCGACGGTTCTTCGAGCGCCACCGGCCAGAGCTGCATCCGGCCGGCATCGCGCGGCACCAGTCCGCGTGTGGAAAACGGCAGCGTGGCCGGATCGAAGGACGGCTCGCCCATGTCCACTTCCACGTCGCCATCGGGCATCAGCGCCGGCATGATGATCCCACCCTTCGTCAGCACCCGGATGCGCGACTTTTCCGTCAGTCCCTGCTCCGTCACGAAGCGCACGAAGCAGCGCGCCCCGTTGCCGCACTGCTCCACCTCGATGCCATCGGCATTGATGATGCGATAGACGAAATCCAGCCCCTGCGGCCCGGCGGCCTGCTGCTGCGCCGCGGTGGGCCGCTCGACGATCAGGATCTGGTCGGCCCCCACGCCCACATGGCGGTCGGCCAGCCAGCGCCACTGCGAAAGCGTCAGCCCGGGCATTCCCCGGGTGGCATCGATCACGACGAAGTCATTGCCTGCGCCGTGCATCTTGGTCACCTGCAGCTTCATGCCCGCCCCCCTCGCGGCACGGCGCCGCCCGGTCCGGTCTGCTCCCCTGCTCCGTCGGCCGGCATCCCCACTGCCGGACGGACGGCACCTTCTCCGGTGGATGCCTGCACGGCCTGGCCGGACACGGGCTGCGTGTCCATCCGCTCGCCTGCGGATGTCTCTCCAGCCGCCCCTGCCGCCCGCTGCTGGCCAGCCTGTTCCGTATCGGCCGCTGTATCGGCCGCGATCACCGTCTCCGCGCCACCCAGGTCCGTAGTGGTCATCGGGTCCACATCACGCAGCCGGCCGTAATAGTCCCGCTCGCCCGGCGGCCGGGTCTTGAAGCGCTTGTGCGTCCACAGATACTGTGCCGGTGCCTCCAGCACCCGCGCCTCGATGAACGCGTTCATCTGCCGCGTGGCCGCCTCCAGATCGTCGCCCGGATAACCATCCCAGGCCGGATAGAAGCGTGTGCGATAGCCCGTGTCGGTCATCAGCGTCACGCAGGGCACCACCTTCGCGCGGGTCATCTGCGCCAGACGCCCCACCGACGTCACCGTCGCCGCCTTCACGCCGAAAAAGGGCACGAACACCGAATCGCGCGCCCCCAGGTCCATGTCGGGCAGAAAATAGAAGGGCACCCCCTCGCGCAGCTTGCGGATGGCTCCGCGCAACCCGTCCTGCCGTGACAGCACGATGGCGCCGCTGAAGCGGGCCCGCCCCTTGCGCATCTCCTCGTTGAACACCTTGTTCTTCTGGTTGGCGAACATGGTGAACATGGTGTGATCGATGCTCAGGCGCGAGCCGCCGGCATCCATGCCCAGGAAGTGCGGGGCCAGCAGGATCATCGGCTCCTTGCCGGCGTGCGCCTCGAAATAGTGGGCATCCTCGATCTGCACCATCTCGCGGATGCGCTCGATGGGCTGATACCACAGCACGAAACGGTCCAGAAAGCTGCGCGCGAAGAACTTGCAGTGCGCCAGAATGAGCGCATCGCGCTCCCGGTCGCTCATCTGCGGAAAGCACAGCCGCAGATTGATGCGCGCAATGTTGCGCCGCCGGGGCACACAGTAATAGAGAACCACGCCCGCGAGATTGCCCAGCCGGCGCAGCCACGCATAAGGCAGCCCCGACATGCGGCGAAACAGCGCCAGCAGCAAGCGCGACACATTCACGGGTAGCAACCCTCCTGATTCGGGACGAACGGCCCCCTTCCCGGGCAGGGACAGCCCAAAGCCGCTCTTCCCTGCAAAGCAGCCCTCTCCCGCCAGGCGGCCCTTCCCTGGGACGCAGCCCTTCCCTGCGGGCGAACGGATACCGTGCGGGAGTTTGTAACGATTGTAATTCCAGACATATCGAGCCGGACACCGCCGGATGAACTGTTCGATGCGGGCGCCGGGCGAGGCCCGACCGGACAGCCCCCGTCCAGGCCCTTGTACCCCACCCTGTACCCCAAAATCCCGGCCGCGCCTGCCGGGGCAGCGTCGCGCCGCCCGCAAGCATACACGGGCACCCGTCCTTTCCGCCAGTCACAGGCACAAGGACCATGGTAAACGCCAGCCGGCAGGCCGCACGGCACCGGTCACACAGCAGACCGCCTGCCCGGCCAGGGAGGATCTGGCGTGAGGCGAACGGCCATGATACGCGCCAATAACCCTGTTGCCATCAGGCTATTGTGCAGCCTGCGACACAGGC
The DNA here is from genome assembly GCF_003892345.1 of Lautropia dentalis. Taxonomy (GTDB): domain Bacteria; phylum Pseudomonadota; class Gammaproteobacteria; order Burkholderiales; family Burkholderiaceae_E; genus Lautropia; species Lautropia dentalis. Next base: position 807,756 of record NZ_RRUE01000002.1, on the reverse strand, counting down.
CGGTGCGGCAGACACAGACCACACGACCGCCCCTCATCTCTGCCTCATCTCTGCCTCATCTCTGCCTCATCTCTGCCTCATCTCTGCCTCATCTCTGCCTCATCTCTGCCTCATCTCTGCCTCATCTCTGCCCCACATCTGCCCCTGCAGCCGCCCCATGCCCGCCCCCACGTCCAGTCACCCGTCGTGCATGATGCGTTCGTTCTTGGCCAGCCAGACACACATGCAGTCATGACAGCGGCGCCTTCCGCCGGGGCGCACGCACCAGTCACATGGATGGCACGAAAATGTGACTGGTGTGACCGATTGCCATGGCGGGAAGAATGACCATCGCTATAATTTGCCGCGTGGCCACCGAGTTAATTGGGACAACTTGCGGGGTGGCCCGAACGGCCCGGGTACAGCAGCCCGTTCCGTATCGAAACAAATCAATCACGTCCGCTAAAGCGTCGCGGCTTCCCATGAAGCTGGCAACGCCAGAAAACAACAGGTTGCAACGAATACCCCTGTTTTCTGGACCCAAAGCCCAATCCAATTCACTGCGGAATGCCTCAAAACACCATGAGCGAATACCTCTTTACTTCCGAGTCCGTCTCCGAAGGTCACCCGGACAAGGTCGCCGACCAGATTTCCGACGCCATCCTCGACGCCCTGCTGGCGCAGGATCCCAAATCGCGCGTTGCCGCCGAAACCCTCTGCACCACCGGCCTGGTGCTGCTGGCCGGTGAAATCACCTCCACCGCCAACATCGACTACATCGGCGTGGCCCGCGACACCATCAGGCGCATCGGCTACGACAACACCGAGTACGGCATCGACTACAAGGGCTGCTCGGTGCAGGTTGCGTACGACAAGCAGAGCCCCGACATCGCCCAGGGCGTGGACCGCGCCGAGGACGACAACCTCGACCAGGGCGCCGGCGACCAGGGCCTGATGTTCGGCTACGCCTGCGACGAAACCCCGGTGCTGATGCCGGCCGCCATCCACTACTCGCACCGCATCGTCGAGCGCCAGGCCCAGCTGCGCCGCGACGGCCGCCTGCCCTGGCTGCGTCCGGATGCCAAGTCACAGGTCACCCTGCGCTATGTCGACGGCAAGCCGCACGCCATCGACACCATCGTGCTGTCCACCCAGCACCACCCGGACATCGCCCAGAAGGACCTGAAAGAGGCCGTGATCGAAGAGATCATCAAGCCGGTCCTGCCGAAGGAACTGATCAAGGGCGACATCAAGTACCTGATCAACCCCACCGGCCGCTTCGTCATCGGTGGCCCGCAGGGTGACTGCGGCCTCACCGGCCGCAAGATCATCGTCGACACCTACGGTGGTGCAGCCCCGCACGGTGGCGGTGCCTTCTCCGGCAAGGATCCCTCCAAGGTCGACCGCTCCGCCGCCTACGCCGGCCGCTACGTGGCCAAGAACATCGTGGCCGCCGGCCTGGCCAAAAAATGCCTGGTCCAGATCAGCTACGCCATTGGCGTGGCCCAGCCCACCTCGGTGCTGGTCACCACCGAAGGCACCGGCGTGGTGTCCGACGAGAAACTGGCCGAACTGGTGCGCCGTCACTTCGACCTGCGTCCGAAGGGCATCGTCCAGATGCTCGACCTGCTGCGCCCCATTTACGGCAAGACGGCCGCCTACGGCCACTTCGGCCGCGAGGAGCCCGAGTTTTCGTGGGAAGCAACCGACAAGGCTGCCGCCCTGCGTGCCGACGCGGGCCTGTGAGGCTATAATCCCGCGACATTCGGTCGTATCGAGAAGCGTTGCGACCGGGAACCTGGGCCATGTCCACCGTTCCCGGCCAGGCTCGGCACGATCCTGACAAAACGACGCTTGCATCCACCCCACTGGCTGCAGGCGTCTTTTTTTGCCTGCACCTGTCCCTCTTTCACCGCGGGTGCCCACCGGCATGACCCGGCAGCACCCGCCCGAACCCGGAGCATCCGCCCACATGAACGCACCTGCTGCCAAAGACTACAGCATCGCCGATCTCTCCCTGGCCGACTGGGGCCGCAAGGAAATCCAGATCGCCGAAACCGAAATGCCCGGCCTGATGGCCATCCGCCGCGAGTACGCCGCCGCCCAGCCGCTCAAGGGCGCCCGCATCACCGGCTCGCTGCACATGACCATCCAGACCGCCGTGCTGATGGAAACCCTGGTCGCCCTGGGTGCCGAGCTGCGCTGGGCCTCGTGCAACATCTTCTCCACGCAGGACCACGCTGCCGCCGCCATGGTGGCCGCCGGCATCCCCACCTTCGCCGTCAAGGGCGAATCGCTGGCAGACTACTGGCGCTACACCCACGCCATCTTCGAGTGGGCCGACGGCAAGCCGTCGAACATGATCCTCGACGACGGCGGTGACGCCACCCTGCTGCTGCACCTGGGCGCCCGTGCCGCGAAAGACCCCTCCGTGCTGGACAAGCCCACCAGCGAAGAAGAAACCATCCTCTTCGCCGCCATCCGGGAGCGCCTGAAGACCGACCCCGGGTTCTACCAGCGCAACCTCGATGCCATCATCGGCGTCACCGAAGAAACCACCACCGGCGTGCACCGCCTGCAGCAGATGTCCGACCGTGGCGAGCTGAAGCTGCGCGCCATCAACGTCAACGACTCGGTCACCAAGTCCAAGTTCGACAACCTGTACGGCTGCCGCGAATCGCTGGTCGACGGCATCAAGCGTGCCACCGACGTGATGGTGGCCGGCAAGATCGCCGTGGTGGCCGGCTACGGTGACGTGGGCAAGGGCTCGGCCCAGGCCCTGCGTGCCCTGTCCGCCCAGGTGTGGGTCACCGAGATCGACCCGATCTGCGCCCTGCAGGCCGCCATGGAAGGCTACCGCGTGGTCACGATGGAATATGCCGCCGACAAGGCCGACATCTTCGTCACCACCACCGGCAACAAGGACGTGATCCGTCACGAGCACATGGCCGCCATGAAGGACCAGGCCATCGTCTGCAACATCGGTCACTTCGACAACGAAATCGACGTGGCCTCGCTGTCCCAATACACCTGGGAGAACATCAAGCCCCAGGTCGACCACATCATCTTCCCGGACGGCAAGCGCATCATCCTGCTGGCCCAGGGCCGTCTGGTCAACCTCGGCTGCGCCACCGGTCACCCGTCGTACGTGATGAGTTCCTCCTTCGCCAACCAGACGCTGGCACAGATCGAACTCTTCACCCGCCCCGACCACTACCAGCCGGGCAAGGTGTATGTGCTGCCCAAGCACCTGGATGAAAAAGTGGCCCGCCTGCAGCTGGACCGCCTCAACGCCCAGCTCAGCAAGCTCACCCCCGAGCAGGCCGCCTACATCGGTGTGCCGGTCGAGGGCCCGTACAAGCCCGACACCTACCGCTACTGATGGCCACCCGGGCCGACGTCGAACTGGTCGCGCGCGGGCTGGTCAAATCCCGCACGCTGGCACGGCGCCTCATCGAAGAGGGTGCCGTGTTCACCGAAGGCCCGGGCGGTGAAGTACCCGTCACCCGCGCAGCCCAGCCGGTCTTTCCCGACCAGCCGCTGCGTGTGGCGGCTTCCGGCGCCAGCCGCTTCGTCTCGCGGGGCGGCAACAAGCTCGACGCCGCGCTCGATGCCGCGGGCATCGACTGCACCGGACTGGACGCACTGGACATGGGCATGTCCACCGGCGGCTTCACCCATTGCCTGCTCGAACGCGGTGCCCGCCAGGTGCTGGGCATCGAAGTGGGTCATGGCCAGCTCGATCCGCAGCTTGCCGCCGACCCGCGGGTGAAGTGCCTCGAACACACCCATATCCGCGACGTGCAGCTGGCCAATCTCGTCCTGCCCGACGGATCCCGCCCCCTTTGGCCACCCGCATCCCGCCACGGCATCCCGCAGCAGGACACCGTCCCGGACCCTGCATGGCAACCAGCGGGGGCGCAGCCCGGCAACACACCCTTTCTGCCTGACAGCACATCGGCCCCAACGGTCCCCCGGCCGGGTTTTCCCCTCATCGTCGTCGACCTGTCGTTCATCGCCGCCAGCCAGCAGCTGGCCAGACTGGCCAGCCTGGCCGCCCCGGGCGGACGGCTGGTGTGCCTGATCAAGCCGCAGTTCGAACTGGGGCCCCAGGCCCGCAACAAACAGGGCATCGTCAGACGTACGGCCGACCTCGATGGCCTGCGCCGCGATGTCATCCAGCGTGCCACCGACGCCGGCTGGCAGGTGGACGGCTGGCAGACCTGCGCCATCATGGGCGGCGACGGCAACCAGGAGTATTTTCTGGTGGCCACGCGACAGCCGGTGCCTCCCTCCCTCCTCCCTTCATCATGACCCAGCACACTGCCTCCCGCACCCCGCAGCTCAGCTTCGAGTTCTTCCCCGCCGCCACCGACGCCGGCATGCAGAAACTGCTCGACGCCCACCAGGCGCTGCGTACCCTCGACCCCGCCTACTTCAGCGTCACCTTCGGCGCCGGCGGCAGCACCCAGGCCCGCACCACCGAAATCGTCACCGCCCTCACCCAGGCCGGCTCGCAGGTGGCGCCGCACCTCACCTGCGTGGGCGCCACGCGCGAGAGCATCCGCAGCCTGCTCGACAGCTACCGTGACCAGGGCATCCGCCGGCTGGTGGCCCTGCGCGGCGACCTGCCCTCCGGCATGGTCGGGCTGGGCGACTTCCGCCACGCCATCGACCTGATCCGCTTCATCCGCGACGCCTACGGCGACTGGTTCTCCCTGGAAGTGGCCGCCTATCCCGAAATGCACCCCCAGGCCGAATCACCCGATGCCGACCTGGCCCGCTTTGCCGAAAAGGCCGCCGCCGGCGCCCACAGCGCCATCACCCAGTATTTCTACAACCCCAACGCCTACTTCGACTTCGTCGAACGGGCCGAAAGGGCCGGCGTCACCATTCCCATCGTGCCGGGCATCATGCCCATCCTCAACTACACCCAGCTGGCCCGCTTCTCCGACGCCTGCGGCGCCGAGATCCCCCGCTGGATCCGCCTGCGCCTGGCGTCCTTCCACGATGACGTGGACTCGCTGCGCGCCTTCGGTCACGACGTGGTGGTGGACCTGTGCCAGCAGCTGCTCGACGGCGGCGCTCCCGGCATCCACTTCTACACCATGAACCAGGCCGGCCCCAGCACCGCCATCTGGCAGGCCCTGGGCCGCTGATCCGGCAACGGGCACCATGCCGCCCGTCAGCCCCTGCCGGCCGACACGGGTTTCACTGGCACACCCCACGATCCGGCTCGCTAAGATGACTCTCCCGGGTTCCCGGTGGCACCACGAGGGTGCCGCCCCCGGACCCGCCGTTGCAGGCACCTTTCCCGTTGCGAAAGGTCAGTCAACCTGGAGCATCTTCCCTTGTCCACCGTTGCCGATCAGACGAGCCAGGCCACACCGCCGATGACGGCCAACCGCCGTTACCGGATCGCCGTTCATGATCTCCGACTGAACATGTTCGTCGTGGAGCTGGACCGGCCGTGGCTCGATACGCCGTTCCTGCTGCAGGGCTTCCTGATCGACGACCAGGTCGAGCTGGACACGCTGGTGCGCTACTGCAACTACGTCTACGTCGACCTGGAGCTGTCGTCGCCCAGCGTGGCCATGGCCATCCGCATTGCCGACGCCAACTTCGGCCGGCTCCAGCCTCACGCCGCGGGCGACACCCGCCCTCTCCCGGCCGGCCTGACCGGCGGCACGACCAGCATCGGCACCATCAGTGCCGCCACCCCCGCCAGCGCTACCACCGGGCCGGCCCCGGCTCCGGCACGCCCGCAGCGCCGGCCGGTACTGGCCCCGGAGGCCCCCACCACCATCATTCACGCCCACGGTGCCCCCGCGCCCGCCGCCCCGGACACCGTGACCGCCGCCGAACAGCTGCGCAAGCGCCGTGCCCAGAACGCCCCGGAAAAACGCGCGCTCGCCTACGAAGAGCCCACGACCCGCATTCTGGGTGCAGCCGCCCCGCGTCCACCACGCCGCTACAAGCCGCGTACCGATGCCCGCGTCTCGCGCGAGACCCGCAACCGCTTCCGGCAGATGGTCAAGCAGAATGCCGATGCCCGCAAGGACGACGACCAGGGCGTGCTGGAGCGGATGCTGTTCTGGATCACCGATCACCTGGCCCAGAACCGCGAAATGCAGCGCCACGCCCAGACGCTGCGCAACATTCCGGAGCTGCGCAACGCCGGCTTCAAGCTCACCCACTATGGCGTGCCCAAGCGCCCCATGGAGGACGAGCTGCCGCGGGCGCGCCATGCCTTCAAATCGGGCGAGAACGCACTCAATTCGCTGATCGACGACATCCGCCGCGGCAACACGCTGGACATGGATGCCGTGGCCGGCGCCGTCGACAGCATGGTCGACAGTGTGCTGGACAACCCCGACGCCATGATGTGGATCGCGCGGCTGCGCGAGGAAGACATTCAGGTCTATCACCACGGCGTGCGTGTGGCGCTCTATCTGGTGGCCCTGGGCCGGCATCTGGGCTTTCCGCGCCAGGAACTCAGCTATCTGGGCCAGATCGGCATGCTGGCCGACGTGGGCAAGACCAAGATTCCCCGTGCCCTGCTCGAAAAACCCGGCCTGCTCTCGGCCGCCGAATTCGGGCTGGTCAAGGAGCACGTCAACCTGTCGCTGCACATCCTCAACAGCGGACCGGCCCTGCCTCCACAGGTGCTGCAGGGCATCAGCCAGCACCACGAGCGCATCGACGGATCCGGCTATCCCAACCAGCTCAAGGGCACGCAGATCAGCATCTACGGCAAGATGGCCGCCATTGCGGACTCCTTTGCCGCCCTGATCACCCCGCGCCCCTACGCGAAGGCATCGTCCCCGCAGGACGCCCTGATGAGCCTGTACGAGTGGAGCGGCACCTCGTTCCACGAACCCCTGGTGGAGCAGTTCGTGCAGGCCATCGGCGTCTTCCCGGTGGGCAGCCTCGTGGAACTGTCCAGTGGCGAAGTGGCCGTCGTGCTGGCCCACAACCGCATCCGGCGCCTGGAACCCCGCGTGCTGGTGCTCTCGACGCCCGACAAGACGCCCCTGGAAGTCCCCGCAGCGCGCGATCTCTACCAGGAAGCCAGGAAATCCCGTGGACGACAAACCCGACCCCTGCGCATCGTGCGCGGGCTGTCAGCCGGTACCTACGGTTTCAAACTGCAGGATTACTACCTCGACGAGGTCACGACCCAGCATGGAAACACAGCACAATCAGCGCCTGACGCCCAATGAACTGCTGGCCCACGGCCAGCAGCTGCTCAGTCGCAAGGTGGCCAGCCAGCCCCTGCTGCTGACCATTGGCCTGAACCGGTCGGACCAGCTGCAGGCACTGGCCCGCGACCCGCACGCCAACCTCGTGCTGGGCGAGATCATCAAGCGCATCAGCAAGCGCCTGCGGGCAGAAGACCGCGTGGCCACCGCTGCGTTCGACGAGATCTGGATCCTGATCGCCAACGTCCCCAACGAAGCCGTGGCCACCACCATCGCCACCGCCTTCCGCGAGGCACTGTACGTCCCCATCCACATCCCGCTGCAGAATGCGCAGACCCTCACCGCCCAGCTGCAGCCGGTCATCGGCGGCGCCTGGAGCCGCAGCAGCACCGTCAGCATCGGCGGCCTGCTGCAGGGTGCCTGGGACGCCCGCCAGCTGGCTTCCGAACGTGAGGAGCGGCTGCTCGTGCAGTGCATCGGTGCCGACGACAACGCCGCCCGCATGGCCGAAATCGAAACCGCCCTGCGCCGGCACCTGTTCAGCAACGACCTGGAAGTGCACTTCCAGCCGCAGATCGACCTGGCCACCAACCAGTGTCACGCGGCCGAAGCGCTGATCCGCTGGCCGCAGAACCATCCGCTGCAGGTCAGCCCGGCCATGATCGCCTCCATCTGCGACGACCGCGGCATGATCGGCCAGCTCACCCAGTTCGTCATCAACACCGTGCTGCGCCAGCAGATGATCTGGCAGGCACAAGGCTTCGATCTCAGCATCGGCATCAACCTGTCGGCCAAGACGGCCAACGACCCCGGCTTTGCCGCCCAGGTCGCCCAGGCCTGCGAGACCTGGAGCCTGTCACCCGACCGGTTGCTGTTCGAACTGACCGAAGACTCGATCGTGCGCAACGAGCGTGCCACCATCGAATGCATGCACGCGCTGCGCAACATCGGCTGCGAACTGTCCATCGACGACTTCGGCACCGGCTATTCGTCGTTTGCCTACCTGCGCCAGTTCCCCGTGCACGAACTGAAGCTCGACCGCGTGTTCATCCAGAACCTCGTGGCCGACCGCGGCGACCAGCAGATCGTCAAGGCGCTGATCGACCTGGCCCATGCCTTCGATCTGCGCGCCCTGGCCGAAGGCGTGGACGACCCCGCCGCCGTGCACATGCTGCGCGAATTCGGCTGCGACCGTGTGCAGGGTTTCCTGTACTCGCGCGCCCTGCCCGCCGAACAGCTGATCGACTGGGTTCAGCGCTTCAACCGCGGCGAGGCCATGGCCACGATGCACCGCGACGGCGTCACCAGCCTCGACAGGGGCCTGTCCCAGGCCATCAGCGTGAGCGACACCGTCTCCGCCTGATCGTAGGCCACCCCCACCGTGGGAAACGGATGCGCAGCCAGCGTGCGGTCGTAGAAACCGCCGCCATACCCCAGCCGGTAAGGCATGGAGCCCTGCGCATGCTCACCTGCCGCGCCTGTGCCTCCCGTCGTCGCGCCGGCGGCAAGGTCAGCTACGGAATGTGAACCTGCAAAGGTACTGACAGCCAGTGATTCCGCGCCCTGAGCGTGGACGTTGGCTGCGGCACGTGAACCCGCAAAGGAACTGCCTGCCGCTGGACCGTTCGACACCTGAAACCCCACACACGGGATGATCAGCACATCCGGCACCACCACCTCGGTGGTGTCCGGCACCAGCACGCCGAAGGCCGCCTCGCGCAACGGCGTGGCAGCATCCCACGCATGAAAAGACAACGGATTGTCCCGACCTGTAACCACGGGCAGCGACAGCCGCCGGCCTTCGGCACGCCACTGGGCATACGCGGCCGAAAGATCAGGTTCGTCACGGATCGGAGAAAAAACGCCGATATTGGCCGCACTTTGCAGCAGATCGACCTGCAGCAACTGCTGGCACAGTAGCGTATCGAGGTGCGCACGCTGCCCGGCCGGCAGCGCCGAACGCGCCGCAAGCAACTGCTGGCGCAGCGCCCTGCGTGCTATGCTGGATTCGGAAGGTTTGTCCACATGAACATTGTAAACGCGCCACGCGGCTCCCTCCTGCCCGGGCTTCCTGCCCGCAAGCCCCTGATGCTGTCCCTGCTGGCCGCGTTCTGCGTGCTGCATGGCGGCATGGCCACGGCCGCGCTGGACACCGGCATGCAGCCCCCCGATTTGCCGGCCGGCAACGGCACCGAACAGACCGTCACCGAAGCCGTGGCCGACACCCTGCCCGTCACCGGCAATGCCGAGCCCGGCGCCCCGGTCCCCGCCGTCACCGGCCCCAACGACAACGCCACCACCCTGGCCAACGCCACGCTGCAACCCGGCATCAGCAGCATCCTGGCCCGGCTGCAGCCCGCCATCATCTACGTACCGCCCACCGTCACCGACCCGGTGGATCTGGCCATCCTCGCGGCCCGCAAGGCCATGCAGGCCAACAACCTGGCCGCTTTCGACACCGCCGCCGCCCTGGTCCCCCGCGGCCACGCCCTGTCCGGCTACCTCGACTACTGGCGTCTGCGCATCCGCCTCAACAACGCCGGCTCACCAGCCCGCACAGCGGTCATCACAGCTCCCGCCACCACCGCCGATGGCCCGACTGCCGCCAATGGATCGATCACCGCCAGCGGATCGACCACCGGCACCAGCGCCGACGCCGACTACCAGGCCGTCAGCGCGGATGCCCGCGCCTGGCTCGGGCAGAACCCGCGCACCCTCACGGCCGACCTGCTGCGCCGCGACTGGATGCTCGTGGCCGGCCGCCGGCAGGACTGGGCCACCATCGACGCCCTCTACCCGCACTGGACGCTGAAGGACGAAAGCGCCCCCGAATGTCTGATGGCGCTGTCGGCCATCGCCAGAACCCCCACCGGCCAGCACCCCGGCGTGGCCACCCTCAAGACTGCCACCGCGCAGATCCTGCAGCCCGTTGCACTGAACCCCGCCTGCACCGCCCTCCTGCAGACGCTGGCCGAACACGGCCTGATCACCCCGGCACAGCGCCAGCAGCGCCTGAACCTGGCGCTGGAGATCAACAGCCCCGCCGACATCCGCGAGGCCGTCCAGCTGCTGCCCAACGCCCCCGACGCAAAGGCACTCGATGTGGCCCTGAACAGACCGGGCAGCCTGCTGGGCATCACCGGCGGCACGCCGGGCAGGAGCGCCGGCCTGCGCAACCGCAGCCCGCAGGCCAGGCATGGCAGCGGCAAGACCGCGGCACTCGAACGTCCTGCTCCGGGCATCGTCCTGGTGTCCATCCAGGCCCCGCGCAAACCGGCCCGCGCCGCAAAAGCGCCGAAAGCCAGCAACCAGACGAAAGCCCACCACACCCCCCGGGCCGCCCGCCACACAACCGCCTCGCGTGCCCATGCCGCACGCAGCAGCAGCGCCGCCCACCTGACGGCGAAACAGGGCCATGCCCGGAAACAGGGGCGCACCGTCACCGCCAGACAGGCCACCCCACCGAAACTGGCCGGCGCACCGAAGCAGCCCGCCATCACCCTCACACCACTGCTGGCGAAGATTGCCCTCGTGCGCCTGACCAGACAGGATCCGGCCCGCGCCGCCGAACTGCTCAAATCCGGCCGGACCGCCAACGGCATCCCCCTGAAACTGGGGCCTGCCGGCCGCGCCTTCGTCTGGTCGCAGATTGCCATGGCCGGCATGTTCCGCCTCGACGGCAGCGCCCCCCGCTGGGCCGACGAAGCCCGCCACGCCCGGGTCAGTGACCATACCCGTGTCTGGCTGGCCCGGGCCGCACTGGCCGAGCAGCACTGGACGCAGCTCGACACCATCATCCGCGCCATGGGGCCGGCACTGCGCAACAGCCCCACCTGGACCTACTGGCACGGCCGCGCCCAGCAGGCGCTGGGCCACCCCAGAACCGCCAGCCATGCCTTCCAGACCCTGGCCACCCGCCACGACTACTACGGCAAACTGGCCCGTGAAGAGCTGGGCCGCCCGCACCGCACCGTCGATACCGGCACCCTCGCCCCCGTATCCGAAGCCCTCGTTCGCGCCGTGGAAAACAACGACGGCATCCGCCAGGCCATGGCCTTCTACCAGCTTGGCCTGCGCGGCGAGGGCAATCGCGAATGGAACTTCCAGATGCGCGGCCGCAATCCCGAACAGCTGCGCGCCGCCGCCACCTGGGCCGCCCGCCACGGCCTGCTGGACCGCGCCATCAACACCGACGAGCGCATCGTCACGGGCCAGGCCAGCCCGCACCTGCGCTTTCCCACCCCCTTTGCCGAACAGCTGCTCACCATCACCCAGCAGCAGGCCATCGACCCCGCCTGGGTCTACGGCCTGATCCGGCAGGAATCGCGCTTCGTGATGTCGGCGCGTTCCAGCGTGGGCGCCTCGGGCCTCATGCAGATCATGCCCGCCACCGCCAAATGGGTGGCCCGGCAGATGGGCAACACCAGCTACCAGCCCGACCAGCTCAACAACCTCGACACCAACCTCACCTTCGGCAGCTACTACCTCAAGCGCGCACTGGATGACCTGAACGGCTCGTCGGTGCTGGCCACCGCCGGCTACAACGCCGGCCCCCGCCGCGCCCACGCCTGGCGCGCCAGCCTGCGGCAGCCCATGGAAGGCGCCATTTTCACCGAGCTGATTCCATTTACCGAAACCCGCGGCTACGTGAAGGCAGTGCTGTCGAACACGGTGGATTACGCCACCCTGTTTTCCGGGCAGCCGCAGTCGCTCAAGCACTGGCTGGCCACCATCACGCCGGAGCCGGTGGGGCTGGCGCAGTTGCCGTAGGACGTGTCATGGACTCATTCGTCCCTGCCACCGTGCCGCTCCAACCCGATGGAGCGCTGAAGCTGATACAGGAAAATCATTGCCAGTAAAATGGTCTGTCCGGATATAATCCAGTACAGACCATTCCAAAAGCCGGGGCACGGCCCATGGCAACCAGAACGACAGCCATGGACGAACATCGGATTGCCACACTCATTGAGAGTCTCCTTGAACAGCCATCAGAAACTGCCTGGCTGGAGTTCAAGGAAAACGACTCAAACCCCGAATCCATCGGCAAATACATCTCCGCACTATCAAACGCGGCACGACTGGAAGACAAGCCCTTTGCTTACATGCTCTGGGGCATTCGGGACACCGATCATGGCATCACAGGCACAACCTTCTCGACAACTTCTGCCCGCCACAAAGGGCAGCCTCTCGAGCACTGGCTCACCCAGTTCGTGAGCCCATCCCTGAATTTCACATTCAGGTCTGTTGACTACCATGGCATTCACCTGACCCTCCTTGAAATACCCGCATGCGAGAGCATGCCAACAGAATTTGACAGAATTGCCTACATTCGCATCGGAAGCGCAACCCCCAAACTGTCTGACCATTCAGGCAAGCTGAAAGCACTTTGGGGAAAGATTCAAAGTCACGCCTGGGAGAGCGGCACGGCTCTGGCATTCATCGACACGGAGCGTGTTCTGGATATCCTTGATTACCCGGAATACTTCCGTCAGACAGCCCAGCCAACCCCCGATGGAAAATACCGAATCCTTGAAAAGCTCCATGCCGACGGGCTCGTACAAAGGGACGCCGGAGACAACTGGAACATCACAAATCTGGGAGCCATCCTGTATGCAAGAGAGCTGAAAAATTTCCCACCACCAATTCAGCGCAAATCCATTCGTTTCATCGCTTACGATGGCAATGGCAGAATGAGTCCGGTTCGCTACAGGATGGAGGGTTCCCGAGGCTACGCCACTGACTTCCCGGCATTCATCGACAGGATTCATGACGCCATGCAGCATCATGAGCGTATCGATCGAGTACGACGGGTATCACAATACTCGTTTCCGGAAATCGCCATACGGGAACTCGTTGCCAATGCACTGATTCATCAGGACATGACGATCAGGGGCAGCGGGCCTCTTGTAGAAATGTTCAACGACCGAATTGAAGTTACGAACCCCGGAGTGCCTCTCATCACTCCGGAACGCTTCCTCGATTTTCCACCACGCTCACGTAACGAAGCGCTGGCAGCACTCATGCGACGAATGAGGTACTGCGAGGAGCAGGGAACAGGCATCGACAAGGTCATCCAGGCGGTAGAATCCCACCATCTTCCTGCCCCTGACTTCCGTACCGAGGGTGACGCTGTAAGAATCGTTCTCTATGGCCCCCGCAAATTTGCGGACATGACCCCGGAAGAGCGCATTCGCGCCTGTTATCAGCACGCTGCCTTCCTTCATGTCAATGGCAAGCGCATGAAGAACGCCTCTCTACGCGAACGCCTGGGCATTGACCTCCGGAACGCAGCACAGGCCTCGTCTGTCATCTCGCAGACCCTCAAGGCAGATTTGATACGCTCGGCAGATCCGGCACACCCCCGTGCCGGCTACCTCCCCTACTGGGCCTGACCCTGATCACATCTGACCCACACGACACGGCCACAGATACACTTGGTTACATAGCGACTTCACAAAACTTGATTCAAATGCCCCCGCTTGTCCAAAAAAACCTACTCGCCCGGATATAGTTCAACAAAATCAATAGGTTAAGTGACGCCAAAGTTTTGATCCCGTTTTGATCGTAATCCGTCCAGCCCTGTCTCTTCAGAGATTGGCGGCACACCGCCCACACGCAGGGACAGGCAGAAGCAACGCAGCTGCCGATTCAATAAAGATTCTCATTTCTCATCTTGCCACTCCACCCCCTGATATCACGTACAGTACGGGCCAGACCTTCACCCACTGGCTCAAACGCACCTTCTTCGCATGACATCCACTGCCCGCCCTGCTGCGCCTCCCCCGTCCCATACGGATGCAGAAATCCCCGGAGCCGTGGCAGACACCTCTCCCGACACAACCGCTCCCATGCAAACCTGCCGTGTCGGCGGTTCCGTACGCGACGAACTGCTAGGCCTGCCCGTCGGTGACCGTGACTGGGTGGTGGTGGGCGCCACACCCGAACAGATGCTGGCCCGCGGTTTTCGGGCCGTCGGCAAGGATTTTCCGGTCTTTCTGCACCCCCAGACCCACGAGGAATATGCACTGGCCCGCACCGAGCGCAAGACGGCCCCGGGCTACAAAGGGTTCGACGTGCATTTCTCGCCGGACGTGACCCTGGAAGAAGACCTGCTGCGACGGGACCTCACCATCAACGCCATGGCCATCGACGATGACGGAAACATCATCGACCCCTTCAATGGTCGCGCCGACATCGAGGCCAGAATCTTCCGCCACATCAGCCCGGCCTTTCGCGAAGACCCGGTGCGCATCCTGCGCGTGGCCCGCTTTGCCGCACGTTTTCCGGCATTTTCCGTCGCCCCGGAAACACTGACCCTGATGCAGGCGATGAGCGCTGCCGGCGAAGTCCATGCCCTGGTGGCCGAACGCGTCTGGCAGGAAATTTCCCGTGGATTGATGAACGCCAAACCCTCCCGCATGCTGGAGGTACTGGCCGACGCGCATGCACTGCCCATTCTGATCCCGGCGCTGCCCGCGCCTGCCACACAGCCCGCCTGGCTGGCCGCACTGGATGCCAGCGCAGAAGCAGGTGATCCACTGCCGATACGCTTCAGCATTCTGCTGGCGGGGATGAGCATCACAGCAGAAGATGGAAATACGCCGAATGCCTCCCTCCCCGGCACATCCCCAAAAACAGCGGGCACCAGGGCATCCAAATCTCCCTGTCAGCAGGCCGTCACCGAACAGGCCCGCGCCCTGCGCGCCCCAAACGATTGCATCGACGCCGCCAGCCGGCTGGCCGGAGAAATCCCCGGCCCCATTCCGCAGGCCGCCCAAAAATGGTTTGCGTCACCCGCCCGAAAGGACGCTGTCGAACTGGTTGCCCTGTTCAACCGTCATGACGCCTGGCGGCGACCGGAGCGGTTGCAACAACTTCTGATGGCGGCACGACGGCTCGCGTGTGCAGACGGTCATGCAGACACATCATCTGCATCGCGCATCGACCTGCAGACAACACCCATACCCCAGATGGCCGACACCATCACCGCCACATGCCGCGCCATCGAACACGCGCTGCAGGTCGCCTCTGACGTGGATACGGGTGCCATTGCGCAATTGCACCAGCAGAACCCCAAAGGCATACGGCAGGCCATCGATGATGCCCGTGTCGAAGCCATCCATGATTCTGCGGCCCTGCCGTCTCGTCCTGCACGTCCAGAGGGAATTCGCGGGCACGAATGAATCCATGACACGCACCCAGCCATCCGGCACCCGACACCAGCCACCCAATACCAGCCATCCGGCACCAGACAACAGACAACAGACAACAGACAACACCAGAATGAGCGCTCTGGCCTGATCGTCCTTCCAGGCCATGCTCATCCCGATCAGGAATTTTTCCTCCTGCCTTTTGTCCTAAACATTCATTACCACATTCACCCTGCACCAACAAACAGACACAAACCTTCAGGGTCATCTCCGGATAATGCACGGAAACCCGGCTTTGTCAGGCATCATCGTCCCGCCTGATGCAATACGGCCGCTCCCGCAGAGAAACAATCATCGCGTACAGGTCTGATAGTCTGTCTGCCCGTTTTCTCTTTCTCGAACCTGCCGGCACCCGCGGGTGCCCATCCGACAGGACATCATCCACCATGCGCATCCCCGCATCATCCCGGTCCGTCAACCCGTCTTCCTGCCGCACTGGCACACCCCGTGCAACAGCCCCGGCGACTGGCTCTCGTGCCCGTGCACCCCACCCCCTGCTGCGGGCCACGGCTGGCGCCTTCGCCCTGGCTCTGGCCCTCACCAGCTGTGGCGGGGGTGGGGGTGGCGGCAGTGATGCCTCTGCCAGCAACGGCCCCACCATCAGTGGTTCGAACCAGACCGGCAGCTACACGCTGGGTTCGGCCGAGTACAAGCGCCTCTACGGCCCCGGCGTCTACCGGCAGGACAGCCTCGGCAACACGGCCGTGGGCATCTACAAGGGACAGGAGCAGATCGTCTCCGACCGCTTTCGCGCCACCTCCACGGGCCACCTGGAGAAGGTGCGCATCTACTGGCAGACGGGTGACGGCTACTCGTCCGGCAACAACGGCGTCATGCGCCTGCGCCTCTTCCCGGACGATGGCAGCAGCCAGCACCTGCCCAACACGTCGGGCACGCCCCTGGCCGAAGCCTCCTTCACGCCCGGTGGTGCCACCTACGGCCGCTCGCTGTTTGCCGACATCAATTTCAACGCCACGCAGCCGATGCAGGCCGGCCAGCTCTACCATCTGGTGATCGACAACACCGACGGCAGCCCGGCGCAAAACTACATCAGCAGCAACAACGCCGTCACCAACGACGACAACGCCCGCCCGGCCCGCTGGCTGGCAGTGTCGGAATGGGCCACCCTGCTGGGTACGCGTTCCCCCGGTTCCAATGCCGCCTTCTCCTGGCAGGATCTGGTGCAGACGCCCCTGCGCGGCAACCGCTACGTCCCGGTGCTGCAGATCACCACCCGCGAGGGTACGACCCAGGGCGCCTCACCCATGGAAAGTGGCGCAGTGGACCCGGACCGCATCTTCACACTGGCCTCTGGCCATCCCATCCGCGAGCGCTTCACCCCCTCTGCCAACCACCAGATCAATGCACTGTCGGTAGCCACGGCAGCGAAGGCGGCGGGCAGCCTGCACTGGCGCATCCTGCAGGGCGACAACGAGCTGGCCAGCGGCAACATCGATGCCGCCCAGGCCAACTATCGTACCCTCGATACCGACACCGCCTTCAAGGTGGCCAAGTCCGACTGGTACGACGTGAACCTGCCCAACCCCGTCACGCTGCAGGCCGGCCAGACCTACGACGTGGAGTTCGAGCCGCAGGGCAGCAGCCAGTGGGTGTTCTCGGTCACGCGCAATGGCTCGCGCAACGGCTTCACCTGGCCGGTGGCCTTTACCGAATCGCATGCCGAACACCGGCAGGACGGCCAGTGGATCAACGCCAGCCCCTGGACCCGCGAATCCAGCGGCCGTTCCGATACCAACTGGCCCGTGGTGCTGCACGACGCGCAGTAAGCCGCCCCAGGCAGCGCCGGCCTTGCGCCGGTGCTGCTGATCCCGGTGCAGATCGTTCCATCAGTGTCGCCTGGGCCAACATTGCCCAACTACTTACTATTGGTCGAAAAATCTTATACAAATACAAGGCCAGAATAACTAGATAAATTCATAACACGAAAAAGCATCGCAGGAAACGAAGAGAACGATTTTTGTTCGGCATAATACGCGCCGCTCACCAAAAATATCCGCATTGCCTCCGCTTCGGCCGTTTCAGGAAGCGGTACCCCGCCCGGCCATCCGCCGGTACCTTGCCCCGGGCAACTGGCGCCGTGCCCGACCCACCTCTTGCCTGCCATGAAACCGCACACACCTTCGGCGCCTGCACTGCAACCTACCGCCCTCATTGCCTCCCTCTGCCTGGCACTGGCCGCCTGCACCGGCAGCGGCGGTGGCGTTGCCGACGACACTTCCGGTGGTCGCGCCAGCAGCAGCCTCACCACCAATACATCCGGCAGCAACAATGGCAGCACGGCCGCGAATACCGCGGGCAATGCCTCTGCGTCACAGGGGCCCCTGCAGCCCGGCGAGGAGGGCTACACCCTCACCTCGGCCGAATTCCAGCGCCTCTACGGCCCTGGTGTGTACCGGCAGGACGGGCTGGGCAACACGGTAGTGGGCATCAACAAGGGGCAGGAGCAGGTGGTGTCCAACCGCTTCCGTGCCACCGTCAACGGCAACCTGTCTTCCGTGCGCCTGTACTGGCAGACGGGCAATGGCTATTCGTCCGGCAACCACGGCAGCATCCGCCTGCGCCTGCTGCCCGATGACGGCAGCCCGCAGCACCTGCCCGACCTGAACGCCACACCGCTGGCCGAAAGCGTCTTCACCCCCGGCACCCCGGTGGAATACGGCCGCCCGCTGTTTGCCGATGTGTACTTCGGCGGCGCCCAGCCCATGCAGGCCGGCCAGCTCTATCACCTGGTGATGGAAAACGTCGATCCCGATCCCTGGACCAACTTCATCAGCAGCAACAACGCCATCACCAATGACGACAACGCCCGCCCGGCCCGCTGGCTGGCGGTGTCCGACTGGGCCACGCTGCTGGGCACCCGCACGCCCCAGTCCGGCGATGCGCCGGCATGGTCGGACCTGACGCAGGATGGCCTGCGCGGCAACCATTACAGCCCCATTCTGGAAATCACCACGGCCGACGGCCAGAAACAGGGGGCTTCCACCATGGAAAGCGGTGCCGTTGATCCGGACCGCATCTTCACCCTCACCGCAGACCACCCGATACGCGAGCGCTTCGTCCCCACCGCTACCCGGCAGATCAACGGCCTGTCGTTTGCCACGGCCGCCTCCGTGGCGGGCACGCTGCGCTGGCGCATTCTGCAGGACGGCACCGAGCGGGCCAGCGGTACCATCCAGGCCGACCAGCCCAATTACGAGGCCCTCGTCACCGACACCTCGTTCCGGGTGGCCAAGTCCGTCTGGTACGACGTGGCACTGCCCACCCCCATCACCCTGACGGCCGGGCAGACCTGGGACGTGGAATTCCAGCCCGAGAGCGACAGCCAGTGGGTGTTCTCGGTGTCGCGCAACGGTTCGACCAACGGCTTCAGCTGGCCGGCTGCCTTTACCGAGTCGCATGCCGAGCACCAGCAGGACGGCCAGTGGATCAACGCCAACCACTTCGCCCACTATTCCAGCGGGCGGGGGGACACCAACTGGCCGGTGGTGCTGCATCAGGGGCAGTGATCCGACCCCAAGGGAGCCTCTGCAAAAGTCTGCGAGCGCTTTGGACCCAGGATCGGGATGAGCCAGAAGGCGCCCGTTGACGGCAATAGCAGGGCTATTGGCGGCAAATGGCAACGCACTGGATCGCCCGAGCATGGAGGCCAAAGTGCCGCAGGACTTTTGCAGAGGCTCCCAAGGCCTTCCCGGGCACATCATGAACGTCCCCGCGCCCCCTTTGGATACGCAGGACGAGCCGGCACAGACACCACACCCCATGATGCCCGGGAACACGCGGGCCAGCATCGCCTACAATATCGCCTGACCGTGCCTGTATCGGATCCCTGCCGCAAGTCATGGACCCGTTCATGGCCCCAACCGGACGGGCGATCAGCCCGCACCGGCCCTCTCCCGGGCAACCCCGCTGCCCCGTGGTTCGCAACCATCCCACGTTAAAAAACTAAGGATCCCATGTCGTCTCCCCATCAGGCCCCCACCGGCGGGCCCGCGCCTGCTCCGTCCGGCGCATCTGCCGCACGCGCAGCACAGGCCGTGCACACTGGCTCCAGCGCCAGCCCCCATACCGGCCCCAACACGCACACCGTCAACACCATGCAGGCCGGCAGCAGTGAAAGCGCTGCAGCCCCTGCCCAGGCCTCCCGCCCCGAAAAGGCTGCCGTCATCTTCTCCGGCGGACAGGATTCCACCACCTGCCTCTTTCTGGCGCTGCGCGACTTCGGCCGCGACAACGTCGAGGTCATCACCTTCCAGTACGGCCAGCGCCACGCCATCGAGCTGGAAAAGGCCCGCTGGATCGCCCAGGACCTGGGCGTGAAGCAGACGGTCATCGACACCTCGGTCATCCGGGCCATCACGCACAACGCGCTGCTGGACGGCAGCGTCCCCATCGAGCAGCACGGCAGCGAGCCGCCCAACACCTTCGTGGACGGGCGCAACGCGCTGTTTCTGCTGTATGCCGCCATCTACGCCAAGGGCCAGGGCATCCACACCCTGTACACCGGCGTGTGCGAAAACGACTTCAGCGGCTATCCGGACTGCCGGGACGTGTTCATCAAGTCGATGAATGTCACGCTGAATCTGGCCATGGACTATCCGTTCGACATCCGCACGCCGCTGATGTGGCTGACCAAGAAGCAGACCTGGGCACTGGCCGACGAACTGGGCGCCTTCGACTACATTCGCGAGCATACCCACACCTGCTACCTGGGGGTGCCCGGTGGCTGCCACGAATGTCCGAGCTGCGTGCTGCGCGAACGCGGGCTGCAGGCGTATCTGGCAGAACGCACCCCCGCAAAAGCTGCTGCATCTGCAGCGACACGCACACCTGCAACCCAGCCTGAAAGCCAGAGCAAGGAAACACGCGGCGCTGCCCCCTCACCTGCCACGGCGACTTCGCCCACATCCCATGGCCTCGTGTCCCATGATGCACCGCCTTCGGGGGCCGCATCATGATCCGCATCGCAAAGGAATTCTCCTTCGACATCGCCCACATGCTGGACGGACACGACGGCAAGTGCAAAAACCTGCACGGTCACACCTACCGTCTGCAGGTGGAAGTGACGGGCGAGCTGCACGCCACAGGCCCCAAGGCCGGCATGGTGATGGACTATGGCGACCTGAAAGCCATGGTGAACCGGCACATCATCGAGCCGATGGACCACGCCTTCATCTACGACACCACCAGCGCACGCGAATGCCGCCTGGCCGCCACGCTGCGCGAGCTGGATTCCAAACAGTACGGACTGCCGCTGCGCACCACGGCCGAAAATATTGCGCAGCACATCTACCGCACGCTGCGCGGGCACGGCCTGCCGGTGAGCCTCATCCGCCTGTGGGAAACCCCCACGTCGTACGCCGAGTATGCCGAATAGGCATCATACACGCCACCCTTCCCGTGTCATGCCCCGTCGCGGCAGGCAGGACGAACCCCCTGCATGACAGGATGTCCCCCATGAAAACGAAACATCTCGAACCGCTGCACGCGCGTACCAACCGGGCGTGGGCTGAATCCCCTGCAGGAATACGCACGGCTTCCCATGAAACCATATCCACGGGCAGTGACACCGGCAAACCGACAACCCAAACGCCCTCGGTGAGGCCGCTGCATTTCCGCAACCCGAAGCAGCCGCCCAGCTACCGCATCGTCGAAATCTTCGAGTCGCTGCAGGGCGAAGGCTTCAACACGGGCATGCCCAGCATTTTCATCCGCTTCGGCAAGTGCAATCTGGCCTGCCCGTGGTGCGACACCAACTACAACCAGTACGAATCCAGATCACTGGACGAGGTGCTGAGCGTGGTGCACGGCTACACGGCGCGCAACATCATCATCACCGGGGGCGAGCCCACCATTCAGCCCGATCTGGACCCGTTGCTCGATACCCTGAAGGCCGAGGGCTATTTTCTGGCCATCGAGACCAATGGCCTTAAGCCGGTCCCTCGCCAGATCGACTACATTGCCACCAGCCCCAAGCGTCTGTACGAAAAAGCCTACCGGAAAAAACACATCGATTTTGCGCATGAGGTGCGCATCGTGGTCGATGGCGATGTGCGCGATTTCTGCGAGCAGATGGAAAGCACCATTCGTGCGGAACACTATTACCTGTCACCGTGCGAAACCGATGGCCGGATGAACATGCTCGACACCATCACCCAGCTGGGTCAGCTCAATGCCCGCCCCGGCAGGCCCCACTGGCAGCTCAGCATCCAGACGCACAAGCTGGCCAATATCGAGTAGCACCCTTCATCCGCAGGGCAGACAACCGCTACCGGCGCCTGCCTATCGATCCGACCACACCGCCAGCTCATTGCCTGCCGGGTCGCGGAAGTGAAAGCGCCTACCGCCGGGAAAGCTGAAGATGGGCTGGATAATCTCACCGCCTGAAGCCTCGACCTTCGCCATCGTGCCCTCCAGCCGGTCGGTATAGATGACGGCCAGCGGCAGCGGGCGCGTGCCAGGTTGACTGCTGATCCCCGATCCCAGGCCACTGCCTTGTGTATCGCTGTAGTCGCTACCCCAATCCTGGTATTTCCAGCCAAAAACCTGCTCATAAAAAGCCTTGCTGGCCCCATGTGCAGCGGCATCGGGGGCAGGAAACTCGATGTAGTCGATGTGATTGGGTATATGGGTCATGGCAATAATCCTGTTCCTGCCAGTAGAATACACGACCTGAACACAGGGGAGCCAGGCCTGCTCCGGCGGGCATACCCCCCTGCCATCCCGGCTCGTTACACGCCCAGACATGTGCCAGCAAGCCGAAACAAAAAGCAGTCAATTCAGGGAGCTTCTCTTCCCGGAAAGACAATGTTCCAATCTTCTGGCGCTCACCCTTGCATGCACCATGCGCAATGGCTAAAACCGACCCCCATGTGACGTGGGCCTCGAGGCTTGCCGTGGCATCGACCCTTTATTTTGCGGGCAGGTCGATCTACCTGCTGGCCACCGAAGGCCCCAATCCGCTCGCAACCAGTATCACCCTCATGTGGACAAGCCTGCTGGTGCTTCTCTGGCTGAGACAGCCAGCAACGGAAAAAGATCAGTAACCGTCCTCATCACAGCGCCCCCGCACACGGGACATGAGGCGATCCAGGCAGGTCCGGAACAGAAAAACAACCCGCGGTCAGTCACCAAACCCAAACGCCGACACCGGTGCCTGCATGCCGCGCTCGAAGGCGATCACCTTGAAGAGCGCGCCCATTTCCGCCTCGGAAATGAGCTGCTGCACGGCCTGCGCCTGGGCAAACCAGAACTGTTCGGGCTCGCGCGGCAGCTCGGCCAGTTCATCCAGCACCCCGGCGTTCATCAGAAAGGCCGCCATGCTGGTGTAGCCCAGCAGTGAAAAGCCCGCTGCCGTGGCAGCACGCGCCAGCCCCGAAAAATCCACGTGGGCGGTGATGTCGTTCAGCCCCGGCCACAGGAAGGGTTCGGTATGGCTGTGATGCCGGTAATGGCACATCAGCGTACCCTGCGAACGCTGCGGGTGGTAATACTCGGGCGCGGCAAAGCCGTAATCCAGCAGCAGCACCGTGCCAGCCGTCATGCGTTCGGCCAGCGTCCGGATCCAGCCCTGCTGGGCCGGGCAGATTTCGGAGCGGTAGGGCGTGGGCCACGCGGCCGCCTGCACCTCGCCCAGCTCCGCCCGCACGGTAGCCACCGCCCCGTTGAGCGCAGCATCGGCCGGGCGGGGCACCCAGACAAAGGCGCCATCGTCTGCCAGCCCCACGCCCATCTCGTATACCTGTTCGCCAGACGGGCCGACCCCGACCCCAGCAGCAACCGTACCTGCCGTTCTGGCTGCCGGGGCGTCCTCCACACCAGCACCTGACATATCCCGGGCAGCCTTCTCACTGGCATGACCTTTCACATCACCACGGGTACTGCCCCCCTTGCCCGCACGCCATTCGAAAATCTGCACCGGCATGGCATCCAGCAGCTCGTTGGCCACCACCACACCGGCAAAGCGTTCTGGAAAATCCGTCAGCCACTGCACCCGCGGCAGCAGGCCCGGCGCCAGACTCATCAGCGTCTGCCGCTGCTGTTCGCGCCGCTCGGCCGACAGCTCCAGAATCCGGTAGCGCAGCCCGGAAAACCCGGCGTTGTCCAGCGCATTGAGCAGCTGGGCCGCCAGCATGCCGGTACCCGCCCCCACCTCCAGCACCATCGGGCCGTCGCCCGCCAGCGCCGGATCGCGCAGCCAGGGCGCCACCTGCCGGGCCAGCGTGGCGCCGAACAGCGGCGTCAGCTCCGGCGCCGTGACGAAGTCACCCGCCGACCCGAAAACCATGCCGGGGTTGCTGTAATAGCCCAGCCCCGGCTCGTACAGCGCCATTTCCATGTAGCGCGAAAACGGGATCCAGCCACCCACACGGCCGATCTCCGCCGTGATGTGTGCCGTCAGCTGCTCGCTGGCTTTGAGCGCCTCGGCACTGGGCAC
The DNA here is from genome assembly GCF_003892345.1 of Lautropia dentalis. Taxonomy (GTDB): domain Bacteria; phylum Pseudomonadota; class Gammaproteobacteria; order Burkholderiales; family Burkholderiaceae_E; genus Lautropia; species Lautropia dentalis. The sequence continues at coordinate 783,910 of NZ_RRUE01000002.1, read as the reverse complement.
GGGCAGGGCATGGGCAATACGGGAATGCGACAGGGTCATGACAGGAAGGCCGCAGAAAGAGAAATACCTTGTGGCGCATGCCATGGACCCGCTCGTCCGTAAAGCGCCCAGCGCGCGTCGCGGGCTCCACGGATGCCGGTCCAGCGCAGGAACGAATGCGTCCGTGACACGCTCTCCACCCATCATGCTACAGTGCCTCACCATGAAAGACACGCCCTCCGCCCCTGCTGGCATCACCGGATCTGCCAGCGCACCATCCCGCCAGTCTGCTCCCGAGCCTGCCGTCACGGCCCGGGGGGTTGCACTGGTCACCGGCGCCGGCCAGCGGCTGGGACGTGCCATTGCACTGGCGCTGGCCGCCGACGGCTGGGACATTGGCGTGCATTACCGCGAATCGGCAGACGGGGCCGCGCAGACCGTTGCCGACATCACCGCACTGGGCCGGCGTGCCGTCGCCCTGCAGGCCGGTCTGGACGACGCGTCCCAGTGCCGGCAGCTGGTGAAACGGCTGGCAGACGCCCTGGGGCCCGTCACCGGACTGGTCAACAGTGCCTCGCGCTTCGACTTCGACAGCATCCACTCCCTGACGCCGCAGAGCTTCGCGGCACACCTCGGCCCCAACCTGCTGGCACCGCTGCTGCTGTCGCAGGCCCTGCTGGCGCAACTGCCCGGCCGGGCCGTTGTCTCATCCACAGCCCCCGCCAGTCTGGCGCCCGCTGTCAAACCCGCCCTTTCTGCCGGACCGGGCAATCCGGACAGTGCCGCCAACCACGCCAGACCAGCCGTTCAAATCGCCCCGGCCGGCAGCGAAGCACCCGATACATCTGCCTCACCCGCTTCCGCACCCGCCGTCATCGTCAACCTGCTGGACCAGAAGCTCTTCAATCTCAACCCCGACTTCCTGTCCTACACACTCTCCAAGGCGGCCCTGCAGGCGGCCACCACCATGCTGGCACAGGCCATGGCACCCCATGTACGGGTGGTGGGCGTGGCCCCGGGCCTGACACTGCCCAGCTACCTGCAGAGCGACACCGATTTTGCACACGCCCACCGGACGCTCTCGCCGCTGGGCGCCTCCAGCACGGCAGAGGACGTGGCTGCCACCGTGGTCTTTGCCATGAAGACCCGCTCCATCACCGGCACCACGCTACTGGTGGACGGCGGCCAGCACCTGCTCGGCCTGCCTCGCGATGCCAGCCTGATGGGCCAGGCCTGACTTCCTGGCACGTGCAGGGACTCGTTCATCCCTGCGAAGCCCCTTTTGGTCGTGCAGGACAAGGCGGCAGGACCACAGAACCCCCAATGGGCTTCAAGGCACTGCCAACAGGGTCATGCAAGCCCCGGCTCATTCCTGCCAAAGCCCATCTCCCGTTCCCCGCTGCGTGTCCAGGCCTGTCCGTGCCCCCATCCCGTGCCTTTTTTGTAAAACACGGGGGCGGGCAGGCGCAAAAATCCCTCACCCGGCCGCCAAAGCCGCTATGATTGCGTCCTTCGGCGCCTCCGCCCGCGTGCGGGGCGATTCCGTTCGATGTCCGGCGCCCCCGGTCCTGCGGCATGGCCGCACAACGGCAGGCGCCCCACGGTTCCGGCAGCATCCCTGCCCGTCGCCATTTCCTTTCTGTCTCCGACGTCATGCAGGCAAGCAACACCCCGCCCGCCGAGAACCCCTCCCTGGCAGACCGGCCGGCCATCCAGACCATCCGCGTGAATGAAATCCGCCGCCCCGGTTCGGCCCGCGCGCCGCTGGGCAGCGAAGCCGCGCCCCTCACCGAAAAGCAGGCTCTGTGGGTAGGCGACGACACGGAGGACAAACCGGCTGCCGGCGCCCGTGTCACCGGGCTGTCCATCGATGTGCCGGTCGCCACACCGGATGCGCTCCCACCGGAAATCCAGCTGCACGCCCTTGCCCCGGAAGGAGAGCATCGCGCGGCAGAGGGCCACACCCCGCATCACCCGGCCATGTCACCGGCCCCTGCCACCCGCCATGCCCAGCCGTCCGCTGCGGGCATGCGTCCGGCCGCAGCGCCCCGCCCCGGCCTGCGCGACACCCGTCGCGAAGATCACGAGAACAACAAGCTCTCCAAGCGCCTGCACCGCCTGGCCGGCCAGGCCATTGCCGATTTCGACATGATCGGCGAGGGTGACCGCGTGATGGTCTGCCTCTCGGGCGGCAAGGACAGCTTCGGCATGCTCGACATCCTGCTGGGTCTGCAGAAGCGCGCACCGGTACGGTTCTCCATCGTGGCCGTCAACCTCGACCAGCGCCAGCCCGGCTTCCCGGCCGACGTGCTGCCCACCTACCTGCAGAAACTCGGGGTCGAATACCACATCGAAACCGAAGACACCTACAGCACGGTGCAGCGCGTCATTCCCGACGGCAAGACCAAGTGTTCGCTGTGCTCGCGGCTGCGGCGCGGCATCCTGTACCGTGTGGCCGACGAACTGGGCGCCACCCGCATCGCGCTGGGCCACCACCGCGACGACATTCTGGCCACCTTCTTCCTGAACATCTTCTACGGCGGACAGCTCAAGACCATGCCGCCCAAGCTGGTGTCGGACGATGGCCGGCACGTGGTCATCCGCCCGCTGGCCTACGTGGAAGAAAAAGACCTGATCCGCTGGGCAGAAGTTCAGCAGTATCCGATCATTCCCTGTAACCTGTGCGGCAGCCAGCCCAACCTGAAGCGGGCCGAAACCCGCGAGATGCTCAAACTGTGGGAAAAACGCTTCCCCGGCCGGCTGGAAACCATCTTTTCTTCCCTGGGCAGAGTGCGCCCCTCCCACCTGATGGATCGCACCCTGTACGACTTCAACACCCTGCGCAGCGGCGACGACGCCGAGGATTGAGGTGAACGGACCCGTCTCCTGGTTTTCCAGTACCCGCCGCCTGATCCGGATCCTCTGGACGGTCCGGCGCTTCGGGCTGGACGAACTGCTGGTCAGTGGCGCCGCCAGCACGTCCGGCTCGCCCTGGCTGCTGCGCGCCACGCGCTGGCTGCGCGTGGGCACCATCCGCGAACCGCGCGGCGTGCGCCTGCGCCTGGCCTTCGAAAGCCTGGGGCCCATCTTCGTCAAGTTCGGCCAGGTGCTGTCCACCCGGCGCGACCTGATGCCACCCGACATCGCCGACGAGCTGGCCCGTCTGCAGGACCGCGTCCCCCCCTTCCCGGCCGACCTGGCCATGGCCGAGATCGAGCGCGGCCTGGACATGGCCATCTCGGATGCCTTTGCGGAGTTCGAGCGTGAACCCGTCGCCTCGGCCTCCATTGCCCAGGTACACCGCGCCCGGCTGCACGACGGCACCGCAGTGGCCGTGAAGGTGCTGCGCCCCGGCATGCTGCCGGTCATCGAGAACGACCTGCGCCTGCTGCGCACCGGCGCCACACTGGCCATGCGCCTGTCGGCCGATGCCCGTCGCCTGCGCCCCATGGAGGTGGTGGACGAATTCGACCACTACCTGCACGACGAGCTGGACCTGGTGCGCGAGGCCGCCAACGCCAACCAGCTGCGCCGCAATTTCGAGGGCTCCACGCTGCTGCGCATCCCGCAGATGTACTGGGACTACTGCCGCCGCAACGTGCTGGTCATGGAATGGGTCAACGGCATTCCCATCGGCCAGACCGAACGCATGCGCGCCGTCGGCATCGACCTGGAAAAGCTCTCCCGCGACGGTGTGGAGATCTTCTTCACCCAGGTTTTCCGTGACGGTTTTTTCCACGCCGACATGCACCCGGGCAACATCCTGGTCGGTACCGGCCCGGACGACTTCAACCGCTACATCGCGCTGGACTTCGGTATCGTCGGCACCCTGTCCGAGCACGACAAGCGCTATCTGGCGCAGAACTTCCTCGCCTTCTTCAGGCGCGATTACCGCCGGGTGGCCGAGCTGCACATCGAGTCCGGCTGGGTGCCGCCCGATACCCGGGCCGAAGAGCTGGAAGGTGCCGTGCGCGCCTGCTGCGAACCGGTGTTCGACCGGCCACTGCGCGAGATCTCGCTGGGCGTGGTGCTGATGCGCCTCTTCCAGGCCTCGCGCCGTTTCAATGTCGAAATCCAGCCGCAGCTGGTGCTGCTGCAGAAAACCCTGCTAAACATCGAAGGACTGGGTCGCGAACTCAACCCCGATCTCGACCTGTGGGTCACCGCACAGCCCATCCTGGAAGTGTTCATCAAGCAGCAGGTGGGCTGGGCCGGCTTCGACAACAAGGTCCGGCAGGAGGCGCCCCGCTGGGCGCAGCTGGTCCCCGAACTGCCGCGGCTGCTGCACGGTGCCCTGAAGGCCCAGGCCTCCCCCGCCATCGACCCCGAGCACAGACGCCTGCTCGAACAGCTGGCCCGTGAACAGCGACGAACGTCGCGCTGGCTGCAGGTGGCCGTGCTGCTGATGACCGCCATACTGGCCCTGCTGGTCTGGTTCCATCTCAGACAATAGCCGCCTCTGCCGCCACACGACCGGTGCACCCTGCCGGGCACACACCACCACCCGTCGTTCCGCTGCCATCCCCCCTGCCGCCAGACCGCACCATCGCACTGCAGGGGCCAACCCCATTGCCGCCGGGCCCGCAGGCCCATCCGTCCCCTTCGCCTTTCGGGAGACCGCCATGCTCGTCACCCTGGTTGCCTGCTACTTCGCCGTCACGATCGCCATCGGTGTCTATGCCGCCCGGCGCGTGAAGAACTCGGCCGACTATCTGGTGGCTGGCCGCAGCCTGCCGCTCTACATGAACACGGCCACCGTGTTCGCCACCTGGTTCGGCGCAGAGCTGATCCTGGCCGTCTCCTCCACCTTCCTGAAGGACGGTCTGCGCGGCGTGGTCGGTGATCCGTTCGGCGCGGCTTTCTGCCTGATCTTCGTGGCGCTGTTCCTGGCCGCCCCCTACTACCGGCTCAAGCTGATGACGGTCAGCGATTTCTACAAAAAGCGCTACAACCGCACCGTCGAGCTGGCCTCGGCCGCTGCCATCTCCATCTCGTATCTGGGCTGGGCCTCGGCCAACCTGGTGGCACTGGGCATCGTCATCCACACCGTCTCGGGCCATGCCATCCCGCTGGAGCAGGGTATCGTGCTGGGCGCCGTCATCGTCGGCGTCTACACCCTGTTCGGCGGCATGTGGTCGGTGGCCTTCACCGACCTGTTCCAGACCGTCATCATCGTGGCCGGCCTGCTCTACATCGCCTGGATGCTGGCCGGCATGGCCGGCGGGGTCGACAAGGTGATCATCACGGCCCAGGCCTCCGACCGGCTGAAGTTCTTCCCTGACGCCAGCCTGCACGACTGGCTGGGCTTCATCGCCGCCTTCGTCACCATGGCGCTGGGCTCGGTGGCCCAGCAGGACGTGTTCCAGCGCGTCACCTCCGCCCGCACCGAGAAGATCGCCCGCACCGGCACCCTGCTGGGCGGCTCCTTCTACCTGATCATGGCTTTCGTGCCGATGTTCATCGCCGTCTCGGCACTCCTCATCGACCCCGCCATGGTCCGGCAGATGCTGGCCAGCCAGAACGATTTCCAGCAGGTGCTGCCAACGCTGATCCTGCAGCGCACGCCGCTCTTTGCCCAGGTACTGTTCTTCGGCGCCCTGCTCTCGGCCATCCTGTCCACCGCCAGCGGCACCCTGCTGGCCCCCACCGCCGTCATTACCGAAAACGTCGTGCAGCCGCTGTGGGGCCACAAGCTGTCGGACCGGAAGATGCTCATCCTGCTGCGCATCATCCTGATCGGCTTCACCTGCTGCGTCACGCTGTTTGCCCTGGAAAGCGACTCGTCCATGTACCAGATGGTGCAGGACGCCTACAAGGTCACCCTGGTCACCGCCTTCACGCCGCTGGTCTTTGGCCTGTTCTGGCGCCGTGCCACTCCGCAGGGCGCGCTCGTGTCGATGGTGGCCGGCGTCGTCTCCTGGCAGGTGGCCGACTACGTCGCCCCCGACGCCCTGATGCCGCCCCAGCTGGTGGGGCTGTGCTGCGCCATTCTGGGCATGATCATCGGCTCGCTGGCCCCCATCGTCATCGGCGGCCAGGGCCACCCCGAGATCGTCGACCTGGCCCGGCAGCCCGAGATTGCCGACAATCCGCCGGCATGACACGGAATGTGGACCGGCCACGAATTGCACTGAAAAGGTAACAGGACCGCCTGCGGCCCCCCTGAAACCCCCAGAGTGCGCCAATACTTCACGGCACACCCCGGCGTTTCGGCATACACTGCTAGGCTGCGTGTCATGGCAACCTGACATCGGCAGGCAACAACCGCACGTCAGACATGCTGCGCGCGCCGCTGCGTGCCGTGGCGGCATGACTCTGCTCTGGCCTCAATCTCTCCCGAATCACACACCGATCCAACCCAGATGAACATCGTGATCCTGGCTGCCGGCATGGGCAAACGGATGAACTCCGACCTGCCGAAAGTTCTGCACCCCCTGGCCGGCAAACCCCTGCTCGGCCATGTCGTCGACACCGCCCGCACCCTCGACCCCCAGCGGCTGGTCATCGTGTTCGGCCATGGTGGCGAACAGGTGCAGGCCGCCTTCGAGGGCCAGGCCGACCTGCACTGGGCCAAACAGTCGCCCCAGCTGGGCACCGGCCATGCCGTCGCCCAGGCCGTGCCGCTGCTGGACGACAGCGTCCCCACCCTCATTCTCTATGGTGACGTGCCGCTGGTCAGCGCCGCCACCCTCAAACGCTTGGCCGAGGCCGCAAAGGACGGCAAGCTGGCGCTGCTCACCCAGCACATGGAAGACCCGACCGGCTATGGCCGCATCGTGCGCGACCTGCTGGGTCACGTCAGCCGCATCGTCGAGCAGAAGGACGCCGATCCCGAAACCCTGCGCATCGACGAGATCAACACCGGCATCCTGGTCTGCCCGACCAGGCCGCTGAAGCAGTGGCTCACCGCCCTGAAGAACGACAATGCCCAGGGCGAGTACTACCTCACCGATGTCATCGCCGCCGCCGTGGCCGATGGCACCGGCGTGGTCACCGCCAACCCCGACCACGAATGGGAAACGCTGGGCGTCAACAGCAAGACGCAGCTGGCCTTCCTGGAGCGCCGTCACCAGCGCAACCTGGCCGACCGCCTCACCGACAGTGGCGTCATGCTGGCCGACCCCGACCGTATCGACATCCGTGGCACGCTGGCATGCGGCCGCGACGTGTCCATCGACGTGGGCTGCGTGTTCGAGGGCACCGTCAAACTGGGCAAGGGCGTGAAAATCGGTCCCAACTGCGTGCTGAAGAACGCCACCATTGCCGATGGCGTCGAAGTCCTGCCCATGTCGGTGCTGGAAAGCGCCGAGGTCGGCACCGGCAGCCGCGTGGGGCCGTTTGCCCGCCTGCGCCCCGGTACCCGTCTGGGGCCCGACAGCCACATCGGCAACTTCGTCGAACTCAAGAACGCCACCACCGGCACCGGCAGCAAGGTCAACCACCTCTCCTACGTGGGCGATGCCGAAATCGGCTCGCGCGTCAACATCGGCGCCGGCACCATCACCTGCAACTACGATGGCGTGAACAAGTTCAAGACCATCATCGAGGACGATGTCTTCGTCGGCAGCGACACCCAGCTGATCGCCCCGGTCACCGTACACCGTGGCGCCACCCTGGGCGCCGGCACCACCCTCACACAGGATGCGCCGGCCGACAAGCTCACCCTGGGTCGCGCACGCCAGACCACCATCGAGAACTGGAAACGGCCGGTCAAGGCCCCCAAATAACAGAGCCTGTAACCCAACCCCGAAGGGAAGCCAGCCCTGCAGAAAACCGGTCCAGCCGTCCTGCCGCGGTCAGTGCGCTCACCCGCACCATCCCGGCCGTTGCGCCGACCGGTTCCACAGACCCGGCCACCATCCCGGAACGGCCTGCTGCCAGCAGGCCACCACCAAACAGCCAAGCAAACACGAGAACTGAATCATGTGTGGAATCGTTGGAGCCGTTGCACAACGCAACATCGTCCCGATCCTGATCGAAGGACTGCGCAAACTCGAATACCGCGGCTATGACTCCGCCGGCATCGCCCTGCTGGGCGACGATGGCCGGATGGAACGCGTACGCGCCGTCGGCCGCGTGGCCGAACTGGAGCATCGTGCCGAGGAGCAGCACGCCGACGCCCCCACCGGCATTGCCCATACCCGCTGGGCCACTCACGGTGGCGTCAACGAGGGCAACGCCCACCCGCACATCTCCACCGGCAGCGAGCTGCAGGTCTGTGTGGTGCACAACGGCATCATCGAGAACCACGAGGAACTGCGCAGCGCCCTGAAAGCCAAAGGCTACGAATTCTCCTCACAGACCGACACCGAAGTGGTGGCCCACCTGGTCCACTCGCTGGTGCTCACCGGCCTGAACCTCACCGACGCCGTGGCCGCCGCCGTCAAACAGCTGCATGGCGCCTATGCACTGGCCGTCATCTCCAGCCGGGAACCCGGCACCGTCGTCGGCACCCGCCGCGGCTCGCCGCTGCTGCTGGGCGTGGGTGGCCAGGGTACCGGCAAGGGCGAGAACTTCCTCGCCTCCGACACCTCGGCCCTCCTGCAGGTCACCCGGCACGTCGTGTATCTGGACGAAGGCGACCTCGTCACCCTCACCCGCGACGGCTACACCATCCGTGACGCCGACGGCCAGCCGGCCACCCGCCAGGTCACCGAAAGCCAGCTCTCGGCCGACGCCGTCGAACTGGGCATCTACGACCACTACATGCAGAAGGAGATCTTCGAGCAGCCCGGCGCCATCGGCAACACGCTGGAGATGATCGAATACGCCAGCTCCCTGCAGCCCGGCCTGTTCGGTGCCGAAGCCGAAGAGATCTTCAAACGCACCCGCCGCATCCTGATCCTGGCCTGCGGCACCAGCTATCACGCCGGTTTCGTAGCCAAATACTGGCTGGAATCCATCGCCCGCATCCCCACCGACGTGGAGATCGCCAGCGAATACCGCTACCGTGATCCTGTCCCGCAGGACGACACCCTGGTCATCACCATCTCGCAGTCCGGCGAAACGGCCGACACCCTGGCCGCCCTGCAGCATGCCAAGAGCAACGGCATGACCGACACGCTGTCCATCTGCAACGTGCCCGAGTCGGCCCTCATCCGCAACAGCAAGCTGCGCTTCCTCACCCGGGCCGGTCCGGAAATCGGCGTGGCCTCCACCAAGGCCTTCACCACCCAGCTGGCTGCGCTCTTCCTGCTGACCCTCGTGCTGGCCAAGATGCGCGGCCACCTGTCGCCCGAGCGCGAGAGCGACCTGCTGGCCCAGATGCGCCACCTGCCGGCCGCCATGAAGCACGTGCTGGCCGTCGAGCCGGCCGTGAAGGAATGGGCCAAGCGCTTTGCCGAGAAGGATCACGCCCTGTTCCTGGGCCGCGACGTGAACTTCCCCATTGCCATGGAAGGCGCGCTGAAGCTGAAGGAAATCACCTACATCCACGCCGAGGCCTATGCCGCCGGCGAGCTGAAGCACGGCCCGCTGGCCCTGGTGGACGCCAACATGCCGGTCGTGGTGGTGGCACCGAAGGATGCCCTGATCGAGAAGCTGAAGTCCAACATCCAGGAAGTGCGTGCCCGCGGCGGCGAACTCTTCGTGTTTGCCGACAAGGACACCCACATCGAGGAAGAGGACTTCCTGCACGTCATCAACCTGGTCGACCACGCAGGCCCCCTGTCGCCGATCCTGCACGTGGTGCCGCTGCAGCTGCTGTCGTACCACGCTGCGCTGGCCCGCGGCACCGACGTGGACAAACCGCGCAACCTGGCCAAGTCCGTGACGGTGGAGTGACCACTGCACCAGCCGGTATGCCCGATATGGTCTGATGGGCATACCGGCCTGAGCTGGACAGGCTCCGCCGGGTCATTATCCTGGTCTTCATGACCAGACACGGGTGTCCAGAAACTGCGCCGGCTACTCCGGGACGGTTCCGTTCGAGCCTCTCCTGCGGGTAGCCGGCGTTTTTCGTGAAGCAGGGCGGCGCGCGAAAACATCCTGAATGCCTGTCCCGGCACCCGGGAGTCTCTGCAAAAGTCTGCGAGCGCTTTGGACCCAGGACCGGACCGGGAAAAGCCAGAAAGCGCCCTGGCGGCAAATGGCAACACACTGGATCGCCCGGGCATGGAGGCCAAAGTGCCGCAGAACTTTTGCACAGGCTCCCTGGACCACCTACATCTCGATCAAACGTCTGAACAGGAGAGCCTGCATGTTCCTGCGCCCGTCGGCAACGACCCGCACGATGACCTGCTTCTCCCGCACCTCATAGATCACCCGGTAAGGCTTGAATGCCACCTGCCGGTACTGCCGCGTCCCCATATCCAGCAGCTCGACCGGGTGGTGCCCCCGGTTCGGGAAGTGCGCCAGCTCTTCCACCACCTTCATCAGCTGGTCCAGCACCCTGTTGGCACACGCCAGTGACTGGGTTTCCACCAGATAGTCGTATATCCCTTCAAGATCGGCTTCGGCACTGTGCGTGATCAGGATCCCGTAGCGCGGCGGATGACTGCCCATGCCCGTCAGCTCCTGCCCGAATCTGCATGCTTGGCACGAAGCCGGCTCACGACATCGGCCAGGGGCCTGACCCGACCCTGCTCGACTTCCTGATCCCCCAACGCAAGGATCCTGAGCAATGCCAGCTGTTCCCGCGTCTCCTCATACGACGCCACATCCATCAGCACGGCCCTGGCCTCGCCGTTCTGGGTGATGAGCATTGGCTCGCGTGCTTCTGCCACCTGCGCGAGCACTTCCGCCGCATTGGCCTTGAGGTAACTGATGGGTTTGACCTGGGTTGAGTAGCGCATGAGACAGCCCCTTCCAGACAGGTTGAGATCAACAGGACCAAATATAGCCTGTTTTCGGTCCTGCCACCAGAACCATGCATACCGGGGCGTGTACCATCCACCCAGGCCGGCGTAGCCGGTACACCCCCATGCACAGACGGCTGGCATCGTGAAAACAGAAGCCCCCTTCCGAAAGCAGGCGATCATCATCGCTGGCCCCAACGGGGCCGGCAAGACGACGTTTGCCCGCAGTTTTCTGCCGGCAGAGGCAGGCGTGCTGCGCTTCATCAACGCAGATCTGATTGCCGCCGGGCTGGCCCCCTTCGCCCCGGAAGAAGCGGCACTGAAAGCCGGCCGGCTGATGCTGGAAGAAATCGCCGAAGCCGCCCGCAAGGGCGAAAGCTTTGCCATCGAAACGACGCTGTCTGGCCTGGGATACATCCGCCATATCCGGGCATGGCGCAAACAGGGCTACCGCACAAGTCTCTACTTCCTGTGTCTGGACAGCGCCGAAACAGCCATTTCCCGGGTTGCCGAGCGCGTCCGGCAGGGCGGTCACAACATCCCGGAAGCCACCATTCGCCGCCGTTTCGTAGCGGGCTGGCGAAACTTCCTGCAGAATTATCGGCAGGAAGTTGATGACTGGGCACTGTACGACAACACCGAGGGCAGCCCAGCCCTTCAGGACTGGGGTACAAACCCATGAAACACCAACACCCAGAGCAGGGCCATGTTCACCAGCGCAGGCTGGCAGCCGAGCTGGAACGCAATCCTCAACTGCGCGGCTCCATGGCCGCCATGCAGCGCGCTGCCCAGATGGCGCGCCAGATCGCCATCCAGACCGACACGGCCGTCATACGGGTGAAGAACGGCCAGATCGTGCGGGTCACCGCCGACGAACTGCGCGCAGAAATTGCTGCCGAACAGGCGGCGTTGGCTGCGCAGCGCTGACCAAGCGCCGCTTCACGCCAAACGCCGTTTCACGCGTCCTCTGGTCCGCCGCCAGGAAATCGCACGGCGTCACTCAAGTCACTCTGACGTCACTCTGGCTTTTTCGGCGCTGCTGCTGCTCCGTCCGGTGAAGCCCGGTCCGTTGCTGCGTGCCCCGCCGCCGAAGCGTGCCCTTGCGCACCACCGTGCGCCTCATGTCCCACCACCCGGCGGGCCATGTCGGCAGCAGCCGAAGCGGCCTCCGAGACGGCGTGCGTGGCACACTCCACCAGCCCCGGCTCACTGGCAGCGGCAGCCGCCTCGGCCGCATCCTCGGCCGTCTGCGCCCGCACCTTTTCCGGGGACACGTACAGGTCCCACGAGGCCATGAACAGCGCGGCAATCAGCGGGCCGATCACGAAGCCATTGAGGCCGAACAGCGACATGCCCCCGATGGTGGAGATCAGCACCAGATAGTCGGGCATGCGGGTATCCTTGCCCACCAGCAGCGGCCGCATGATGTTGTCCACCAGGCCGATCACCCCCACCCCATAGGCCAGCAGCAGCACCCCCTTGCCGACGGAACCGGTAGCCATCAGGTAGATGGCCATCGGTCCCCACACCAGCCCCGAGCCCACGGCCGGCACCAGTGACAGGAAGGCCATCACCACCCCCCACAGGATGGCCCCCTGAAAGCCCAGCACCCACACGATGAAGCCGCCGAGCGCCCCCTGCATGGCCGCAATGGCGATGTTGCCCTTCACGGTGGCCTTGACCACCGCCGCAAACTTGGACAGCAGGTGATTCTTCTGCTCGTCTTCCATCGGAATGGCCTTGCGGAAGATGGCCGTCAGCTCGCCCCCATCCCGCAGCAGGAAGAACAGCACATACAGCAGGATACCGGTACTGGCCAGAATGTGCGCCGTGTTCTGGCCGATGTTCACGGCCTGCGAGGCCACGAATTGGCCGATTTCACTGCCGCTCTCGGCCAGTTTCTGCTGGATCGTGCCCACATCGAGCAGTCCCTGCTGGTCGAGCATGTGCCGCAGCCAGGTGGGCAGACCCTCCACGATCTGCCCGAAGTACGCGCCGAAGTTCACCTTGCCCGAACGGATGAGGCCATAGATCTGCGCCCCCTGGCTCACCAGCGAGCCGGTCAGAATGATCACCGGAATGATGACGATCAGCATCACCGCGCCTATCGTGACGAGCGTGGCCGCGTTGCGGCTGCGCGGCATGCGCGCCAGCAGCTTGCGCTCCATGGGCGAGAACAGCAGCGCCAGAATGGCCGCCCACATCAGCGCACTGTAGAACGGCAGCAGAATGGCCAGAAAGGCCAGCGTCACCAGTGTGAGGAAGGCCAGAAAGAAGAAGCGGCGGTCCTGGGCAAGTTTCATCGGGGCAAATGACGGAACGGGAAAGACACAGGGGGTCTGCACAGGCAGGGAGGCAGCACCGGCCGGCACCGGCGCACACGCCGGGCTGCTGCACGCAGACACAGGGGCAGCTGCGCACGAACAGGGGGCAACGACATCGTACGGGGCTGCGGCGGCGGGCAGACACAGGGCACCGGGAGGATTTGCAGGACATACCGGCCATACCATATGCCAGCCATACGGGCAGCAGTCGCCATGCAGCGGGCCGATGCCGCCCAGCTCTGCATCATACCTTGGGAATCCCTGCCGGCATGCAGATCTCTGTCACATGGCATCAAGCTGCTGAATCACAAGGCAAAAAGACGTTTCAGGCCAGCGTGTTCACCCCCTGCGGCCGGGAAGCCCCGCTATCATGACTGCATGCTGGCCATGGCAGGCACGACTCATGCGCGCAAAACCGCCGCACCCCGGGAACCCCCAGGATCCAGCTTTCAGGTGCAATGCCCCATTCCCCTATGAGGTGTTGCCAGGGAACGGACACGAACCTGCCCCCGCCTGAGCGTCGAAGCCCGGCCATCTCCGGCCAGCACGCCCTTCCACCACTGACAGGAACTTCCCATGCCCAACCAGAGTCTCACCCAGGAACTGTTCAACCAGCTGCAGGGCGCGCCCATGCAGCAGATCGCCCAGCAGCTGGGCACCAGCACGGATCAGGCCAGCTCGGCCGTCAGCCAGGCCCTGCCGCTGCTGATGGGCGCACTGGGCAACCAGGCGCAGAACGGCCAGGGAGGTTCGGCCGCAGATGCCCTGCTCGGCGCCCTCGGCGGGTCGGGCGGAACACAGGCCCATGCACTGGCCGGTCAGGGTGGTGGCCTCGGTGATATCCTCGGCGGTCTGGCCGGCAATCTGCTGGGTGGCGCGGCATCGTCCAGCGGCGCATCCGGCGGCGGTCTGGGCGGCATGCTCGGCGGGCTGGTGGGCAGTGTGCTGGGCGGCACGGGTACCCAGACACAGGCCCAGAACACCCAGGCAAGCGCCAGCCAGGACGCTGGCGGCCCTGGCGGTGCAGCAGCCGGCAACGCCGGAGACCTGCTCTCGTCCGTCTTCGGCAGCCAGGCCACCGCCCGCGCCACCGAAGGACTGGGCCAGTCCACCGGCCTGGGCAGCCAGGGTGCCAGCAAGCTGGTCACCCTGCTACTGCCCGTCGTCCTGTCGTTCCTGGCCGGGCGCTACCTGGGCCGCAACGGCGGCGGCAAGGAACAGATGAATGAAGCGCTGGCCAACGAGCAGCAGCAGATCAACGCCCAGACCGGCGGCGGCCTGAGCGGCCTGCTCGACCAGAACGGCGACGGCAAGCTCGACATGCACGACATCGTCAAACTGGGCAGCTCGCTGTTCGGCGGGCGCTGAGCCTTTCAGCCGGCGCGCAATTCCAGCTGCGCCAATAACGCGCGAGCATCGCGCAACAACGTACGGGCCGATTCACACACGGCCCGTGCCTTTTCCGGCATATAGGCCAGCCCGGTTTCCCCGCGCATCGTCCGGTAATCGAACCAGACCTGCACATCATCGATCAGCCCGCGGTCTGCCACGTGGCGCAGCACGTCGCGAAAACCCCATTGCGACACTTCATCCGGCACCTCGGCCTCCATCTGCACGAAGCGGCGCATCGTCTTCGTGGACAGTTCGTAGACGAACTCGAAGTTCTTGACCACGCCGGCCATCAGCGTCTCCCTCAACGCAGGCACCGCCAGGCCCGCAACCAGGGCATCCGCGTCACCAACGGCGGCCAGGACACCCAGAGCCCCCCTCCAGCGATACCGTCGCTCCCCGCAGTGCGGTCAGATCCAGTTTCTGTTCGTGTCCCTGCCCGTTCATGGAGATGTCCTCCGGGATCCCGTCGATCCGGCACATTGTGCCGCCGTTCTCCGGATCATGCCCCCGGCGCAGTCTCCTGGCATCCACGGGCGAACCTGGCACGTGTCATGCTCATCCGTCCCCGCGCTGGCCCTGTACCGGCGTGTTGCCCGCCCACCCCACCACCGGCCTGTCGCTGTCGCCGCGCGAAACACCGCAGTCGGTCAGCGTCATCACCCACCAGCAGATGACGGACCAGGGTGCCGGCAGCCTCACCGAGGCCCTGCAATACGCCCCTGGCATTTCGAGCAGCACCTACGACAGCCGTGGCAACGCGTTCCGCGCCCGGGGCTTCGATATCGACAACCTGCGCACCGATGGTGTGCCGATGGCGATCAGCGGCCCCTGGAGTGCCGGGGAAAGCCGTGATGACACCATTCTGTACGACCGCATCGAGGTGGTGCGCGGCGCCACTGGCCTGCTCACCGGCGCGGGCGATCCGTCGGCTGCCATCAACCAGATCCGCAAGCACGCCAACAGCCGCCAGCTCACGGGCAAGGTTGGTTTCGGGCTTGGCAGCTGGAAGGAACGCCGGCTCGATGCCGACATCGGCAGCGCGCTGAACGCCGATGGCAGTGTCCGCGGCCGCTTCGTCGCCAATATCGACCGAAGCGACAGCTACATCGACCTGTACGAAAAGCGCAGGAACACCTTCTATGGCGTCATCGATGCCGATCTCACGCCCGACACGCAGCTGAGCGTGGGCGTCAGCCGCCAGCGCGACAAGCCAAGGGCTGGCATGTGGGGCGGCCTGCCCACCTGGTATGACGACGGCACCCGCACCGACTGGCCGCGCAGCAAGACCACGGCCCCCAAATGGTCGCACTGGGGCAGCACCAGCAAAACATGGTTTGCCACCCTCAAGCAGCGCGTGGACGCCTGGGACATCCGGCTGGATTACAACCGCATCCAGAACCAGGCCGACGCACGTCTGCTCTGGGCCACCGGCAACCCCAACCGGACCACCGGCCTGGGCATCACCACATCGGGTGCGTCGTGGTACGACATCGACCGCAAGCAGGACCAGATCGACCTGCAGGCCAGCCGCCCCTTCGAGGTGGACGGCATGCATCACGAACTGGTACTGGGCGCCAGCCATGGCAAACTGGATGTCAATGTCATGAGTCGCAGTCCCACTGCCGGCATTCAGGAAAGCCTTGGCGATTTCAACAACTGGACCGGCGATTACCCCTTCCCCACGGCCTGGGGTGACCCGTTTGTGAGCGCCGCCAGCAAGACCACCCAGAACGCCCTCTACGGTGTGGCCCGCCTGCAGCTGTCTGCGCCCTCGCACCTGATTCTGGGTAGCCGCATCACCAACTACGAGCAGAAGGAAGCCCCCACCCGCTGGCGCAGCACCGGCTACACCATCAAGCATGACCGCCAGGTCATTCCGTATGCCGGCCTCGCCTACGATGTCAGCCCGGAAACCACGGCCTATGCCAGCTACACCAGCATTTTCAAACCGCAGACCAACCAGGACAAAAACGGCAACTACCTCGACCCCATCAAGGGCAAGAGCTACGAAGTGGGCCTGAAGGGCAGCGCACTTGGCGGTCATCTGCAGACCGACCTGGCGCTGTTCCGCATCCAGCAGGACAACCTGGCCGTGGCCGATGGTGCCAACCTGGTACCGAACACCACCAGCCAAGCCTATCGCGCGGCAAAAGGGGCCCGTTCCACCGGATATGAAATCACCGTGACCGGTGCGCTGTCGCCGGTGTGGGACATCAGTGCCGGCTGGACGCAGTACAAAATCAAGGACGCCAGTGGCACCGTCATTGGCACCAACCATCCGCGCAAACAGCTCAAACTGTTCACCACGTACCGGCTGGGCGAGGAACTGCAGGGGCTGGAACTGGGTGGTGGCGTGAACTGGCAGAGCGAAATCCATGCCGATGTCGACAACCCGGTCACCGATGCCGCCGAGCAGATCCGCCAGAAATCCTTCGCACTCGTCGACCTGATGGCCCGCTACGAAATCGACCGCAACTGGTCGGTGCAGGCCAACGTCTACAACGTGTTCGACAAAAAATACTACGACTCCGTGGGCTTCTACAACCGCTACACGTGGGGGCCGTCGCGGCGGTATCTGCTGACGGCGACGTACAGGTTCTGAGCCTGCGCCTGCAAGGGCAGAATCAGTGCGTGTGTCCGTGCCTCGTTGCAGCACGGTGCCACAGCCGGTGCATCCACTGCCCGAAATCATCTACGTAGGTGAACACCGCCGGCACCACCAGCAGGCTGAGTGCGGTGGAGGTGATCAGCCCACCCAGCACCGTCATCCCCATCGGGGAAACGAAGGTGGTGTCGCTGGAGGCCGAACCGATGATGGCGGGCAGCATGCCCGCCCCCATGGCCATCGTCGTCATGATGATCGGACGCGCCCGCTTGTGGCAGGCATCTGCCAGCGCGTGCCAGCGGTCCATGCCCTGCTCGCGGCGGGCCACGATGGCATATTCCACCAGCAGGATGGAATTTTTCGTCACGATACCCATCAGCATCACCAGTCCGATCAGCACGGGCAGTGACATGTCGTAGCGGCCCAGCAGTAGCGCCACGAAGGAGCCCCCGATAGCCAGCGGCAGGGCAGACAGAATGGTCACCGGGTGCAGGAAGCTGTGGAACAGCAGCACCAGCACCACCCAGATGCACAGCACGCCGGCCAGCATGGCCAGGCCGAAATTGCTGAACATCTCGATCATCATTTCGGCCTCGCCGGTGTTTCGCAGTTGCACCCCTTCGGGCAGCTGCTTCACCGAAGGCAGGTTCGATACCTCCTGGGCCACCTCGCCCAGTCCCTTTTCCGCCAGTTCGATGGTGAAATTGATGTTGCGTTCGCGGTCGTAGCGCGAAATGATGGCGGGGCCGCCGCCCAGTTCCAGATCGGCCACCTCGCCCAGCATCACGGTGCCGCCACCGCCCTGCACCGGAATGCGCCGCAGCACGTCCAGACGCTCGCGGGCCGGCTTTTCCAGCCGCACCACGATGTCGAGCTGCCGCTGTTCCAGATTCAGCTTGGGCAGCAGTTGCGTATAGTCACCCTGTGTGGCAATGCGCAATGCATCGCTGATTGCCAGGGGTGACACGCCCAGCGCCGCCGCCTGTGCCGCCTTCGGCCGCACGAGCACCTCGGTCCGCACCAGGTTGGCGCTGGAGGTGATGTTGCCCACCCCGCGCAGCGTGCGCAGATCCTTTTCGATGGCCCGGGCCGCCAGCGTCAGCCGGGCCTGGTCATTGCCGGTGACGGCCACCACATACTGCTCGCCATTGCCGCCCAGACCGAGCTTGACGCGTGCCCCGGGCAGATCGTCCAGTGCCTCGCGCATCGACTGCTCGACCATTTTCTTGAAGGGACGATGGGCCCGCGCGCCCATGTCGATGGTCAGCGTGGCACTGTTGGTGGTCTGCACATTACCCGAAAAGGCGTCACCCGAACCGGCGCCGATGGCCGTGTACACGCGCTTGACGTGCGGCAGCTTCACCAGTTTTTCCCGTGCCTGTTCGGCCAGCCGTTCGGTCTGTTCCAGCGTTGCCCCCGGCCCCAGGGTGAGCGTCACCTGGGTCTGGTCATTGTCGTCGGCCGGCATGAATGCCGATGGCAGCATCGACGACAGTGCAAGCGACAGCACGAAGAACAGCACCGCATAGATGACCGTCTGCCGCCGGTGCGCGAGCACCCAGTGCACGCCCCGCATATACAGGCGCAGCCAGCCCGGTTCGCGTGCCTCGTGGGTACGTGGTGCCAGCAGGTACGCCGCCATCATCGGCGTGAGCATGCGCGCCACCACCAGCGAGGCAAAGACTGCCAGCGAGGCCGTCCAGCCGAACTGCTTGAAAAACCGCCCCACGATGCCGCTCATGAACGCCGTGGGCAGAAACACCGCAATCAGCGTGAACGTGGTGGCGATCACCGCCAGGCCGATCTCGTCGGCCGCCTCCATGGCGGCCTCGTACGGCGTCTTGCCCATGCGCAGGTGGCGCTCGATATTCTCGATTTCCACGATGGCATCGTCCACCAGCACCCCGATCACCAGCGTCAGCGCCAGCAGCGACACCTGATTCAGCGTGAAGCCAAAAAGCGCCATGCCGATGAAGGCCGGCAGCACCGACATCGGCAGCGCCACGGCCGACACCAGCGTGGCCCGCCAGTTGCGCAGAAACAGCCAGACCACCACCACCGCCAGCACCGCCCCTTCGTACAGCGTGTGCATCGTGCCGTCGTAGGTTTCGCTGGCCAGCGACACGAAATCCATGGTTTCGGTCAGCTTCAGGTCGGGGCGTTCCTGCCGCAGCTGCTGCACCAGTTCGCGCACGCGGCGTCCCACATCCACCTCACTGTCGCCCTTGCTGCGGCTGACCTCGAAGCCCACGATGCGCTGACCATCGAGCCAGGCCGAGCTGGTGGGTTCCTGCACCGTGTCGGTGATGGTGCCCAGATCGGCCAGACGCAGCCGGCGACCATCAGCCGTGGTGATCTGCACCGGCTTGAGCGCCTCGGCCGATTTCACCCGCGAAAGGATGCGCAGCGGCTGCTTGCTGCCGGCCATGTCCGCATGCCCGCCGGCACTCTCGATCTGGTTGTTGCGCAGCTGGATGGACACATCGCCCACGGTCAGCCCCAGTGCCCGCAGCTTCAGCAGGTCAAGGTCCACATGCACCTGCCGGTCCACGCCACCTACGCGCGTGACCTTGCCCACACCCTTCAGGGCCAGCAGCCGGCGGTTCAGGTCATTGTCGACGAACCACGACAGTTCCTGTTCGTCCAGCCGGTCGGACTGCAGCGCATAGGCCAGCACCGGCTGCGAGGCCAGATCCACCTTGTCCACCACCGGATCGGGCACATCCGTGGGCAGATCGGCCCGCACGCCCTGAACGGCCGAACGGACCTCATCCAGGGCATCCTGCACCGGCTTGTCCAGCTCGAATTCCACCATCATCGACACCGCGCCATCTCCCAGCGTGGTGCTGATGTGACGCTTGCCCTGGATGTTGACCAGCGCGTTTTCTATCTTGCGCGCCACGTCATTCTCCAGCTGGCCGGGCGTGGCCCCCTGCAGTGACGCCGCAATCGTCACCATCGGAAATTCCATGTCCGGCATGTTCTGGATGCGCATGCTCCGGAAGCTGTAGAGACCCGCCACCGTCAGCATCAGAAACAGCAGCACCACCGGAATGGGATTGCGGATCGACCAGGACGAGAAATTCATTCCGTCGCCTCCACCACCTTCACGAGATCGCCATCCGTCAGGAAGGCCGCACCAGATACCACGACCTGATCCCGTGCGGACAGGGAGGCCGGTCGCTGGCCCTGTCCGTTCTGTGCCGCACTTGCGTCAGGCACCCCCGCGCTTTCATCGGACAGGATTTCGATGCGGTCCCCATCCTGCCGGCCGGTCTTCACCCGTACCCGTTCGACGAGGACAAATGCCGCCGATGCACTGGATCTGTCTGTCGCCGCCCCCTGTCCGGCAGCCGGATGGCCGGATTCTGCATGTCCGGACGCAGCGCCGGTGCCCTCACCCGCCCTGTGTCCCGGTGCCATGTCCCGTCGGTCATCTGCGGATCCGCGGTGGCCATCCGTCTTCAGCCTGTAGACGTACATGAAGCCATCACTGGGCACCAGGGCCTCCATCGGTACCGTCAGCGCCGGGCTTCTGCCCAGGTCGAAGGCCCCCCGGGCAAACATGCCAGCCCACAGGCCCGGGCTGGCCGGTACGTCCACGTAGACCAGCGTCGTGCGTTTTTTCGTGTCTTCCGACGGCGCACGGGCGCGCATCACGCCCGGTACCGGCGTGCCATCGGCGGCGTAGACGGCCACCGGACCGCCGGGTTTCACGCGCTGTACATCCCTGGCACCCAGTTCGGCCTGCCATTCCAGCCGGCCCTGACGAATCAGCCGGAACAGCTCCGTCCCCGCGGCGGGCACCGAGCCCACCGTGGCGGTGCGCGACGAGATCACGCCGTCGTCCGGCGCGCGCAATTCGACGTTCTGCCAGTTCTGCTGCTTCGATGCCAGCGCGGCCTGCGCCGAACGCACCCGCGCCCGGGCCGTCCGGCCGGCCGCCAGATACTGTTCGATCTGCTGCGCACTCAGGGTATCGGTGCCACGCAGCCGGCGGGCACGCCGTACATTGGCGTCGGCCTCGGTTGCGGCCGCCTGTGCCTCGGCCAGGGCAGCCCGGGCCTGGGTCACGTCGGCGGCCACGGTCTTTCCATTGAAGCGGGCCAGCACATCGCCACGCTTCACCGTATCGCCCACGTTCACGAGCACCGCGGACAGTGTCAGGGCATTGGTCTCGGAGGCAACACTGGCCTCCTGCCACGCCGTCACCTCGCCATCGGCCAGCACCTGCACCGGCAGCTGCGTCTGCACTGGCTGCGCCACCGCCACCACGGCAGCCGGCCGCTGCGGCGGCGCCTGGTCATCACCTGCCTCTCCGGCCTGGAACAGGTCCGAACGGAACAGAAACACACTGCCCACCAGCAACAGCACCAGCAGGCAGACCCCCAGAAAGACACGCAGCGAACTCGACATGGCAGGCGACAGGGCAGACAAGACACAAACGTTCAAGTCTACCCCGTACCCGTCGCTGCGCCCTTTTCGATCTCGCCGGAATGCGGTCCTGTTGTCACATCATGGGAAACACCTGCCCCGAAACGGCGTCACCCGACCCGCCGTTGCAGAATGGTCCCTGCCTGCCCGGGACAAAGGCGATCCGTGACACGCACTACGGCACCTGCCTTTAGCGGTGGTGATGTTGCGCACACGCAACCAGTCATGGGTTCTGGTCATTTTCCTTGCGGAGCTTCCTGGCCCTCACAACGCCTTTTGCCAGCCTCCCATCACTGCTCCGATACCTGCTGCTGCTCAGCGTGATGGTGATGCCCCGGCCTGAAACGATGCCACAGCCGGTGCATCCACTGCCCGAAATCATCGATGTAAGTGAACACGGCCGGTACCACCAGCAGGCTCAGTGCCGTGGAGGTGATCAGGCCGCCCAGCACGGTCATGGCCATCGGTGCGGGGAAGCTGAGGTCGATCTTATTCGATCCAAGCAGAATCGGCAGCATGCCGGCCGCCATGGCCATCGTCGTCATGATGATCGGCCGGGCGCGCTTATGGCAAGCATCCATCAGTGCATGCCAGCGGTCCATGCCGTGCTCCCGACGCGCCATGATGGCGTATTCGACTAGCAGGATGGAATTCTTGGTCACGATGCCCATCAGTGTCACCAGCCCGATCAGCACGGGCAGCGACAGATCGTATTTGGCCAGCAGCAGCGACACGAACGACCCACCAATGGCCAGAGGCAATGCCGACAGAATCGTCACCGGGTGCAGGAAGCTCCTGAACAGCAGCACCAGAACCACCCAGATGCACAGCACCCCAGTCAGCATGGCCAAACCGAAATTGCTGAACATCTCGGCCATGAGCTCGGCATCACCGGTTTCCGTCAGGTGGACACCCTGGGGAAGCTGCTTGATGGCCGGCAGGTTCGACACCTGCTGTACCACATCACCCAGCCCCTTGTCCCCCAGTTCGATGGTGAAATCGACATTGCGCTCCCGGTCGTAGCGGGAAATGACGGCAGGCCCGCCACCCAGTTCCAGATCAGCCACCTGACCGAGCATCACGGCGCCGTCGTTGCCCTGCACCACGATGCGCCGGAGCTGCTCCAGGCTCTGCCGTGCTGGCTTGTTCAGTCGCACCACGATGTCGATCTGCCTCTGGTCCAGATTCAGCTTGGGCAGCAGTTGCGTGTAGTCACCCTGGGTGGCAAGACGCAGCGCATCGCTGATGGCCTGCGACGTAACACCCAACGTGGCAGCCTGTCCGGCCTTTGGCCGTACGATCACTTCGGTGCGCACCAGATTGACGCTGGAAGTGACATTGCCCACTCCCTTCAGTCCACGCAACTCCTTCTCGATGGACCTGGTTGCCTGCGTCAGCCTTGCCTGGTCATCACCGGCCACGGCAAAGGCATAAGTCTGGCCATTGTCACCAAAGCCCACCTTGATGCGTGCACCGGGCAGATCCGCCAGGGCTTCACGCAGGGATGCCTCCACCACTTTCTTGCTGGGGCGGGTGGTACGCGTCCCCATGTTGATGGTCAGCGTTGCGCTGTTGGTGGTTTTCACATTGCTGCCCACATCCTGAAGACTGGAACCTGCGCCAATGGCCGTGTAAACCCGCTTCACATGAGGGTTCTTCTCCAGGATCTCCCGTGCACGTTCGGCCATCTGCTCAGTCTGCGCCAGCGTGGCACCGGGCCCCAGTGTCAGCTGTACCTGGGTCTGGTCATTGTCATTGCTCGGCGTGAAAGCCTGCGGCAGCATCGACGACAACGCCAGTGAAAGCACGAAAAACACCACCGCATAGATCACGGTTTGTCGCCGGTGTGCCAGCACCCAGCGTACGGCACGCATGTAATACCGGAGCCAGCCCGGATCCTCCTCTTCCTGCCGTGTCCGTGGCTTGAGCAGATAGGCCGCCATCATCGGCGTCAGCATCCGGGCCACCACCAGCGAGGCGAACACGGCCAGTGCCGCCGTCCAGCCGAACTGCTTGAAAAAGCGCCCGACAATGCCACTCATGAAAGCCGTCGGCAGAAAAACCGCAATCAGCGTGAAGGTCGTGGCGATCACTGCCAGACCGATTTCATCGGCCGCTTCCATCGCCGCCTGATAGGGCGTCTTGCCCACCCGGAGATGCCGCTCGATATTCTCGATCTCCACGATGGCATCGTCCACCAGCACACCGATCACCAGCATCAGTGCCAGCAGCGACACAACATTGAGCGTGAAGCCGAACAGGTACATGCCCAGAAAGGCCGGCAACACCGACATCGGCAGTGCCACCGCAGACACCAGCGTCGCCCGCCAGTTGCGCAGGAACAGCCACACCACCACCACGGCCAGGAACGCCCCTTCATAGAGCATCCCCATGGCGCCGTCATAGACTTCCTGCGCAGGCGATACCAGATCCATCGTTTCGGTGAACCTCAGTTCGGGCCTGTCCTGCTGAAGCTGCCGGATGAATCCACGCACCTTGCGCCCCACATCCACTTCGCCCTGGTCACGGGCGCGGCTGACCTCGAAGCCCACCACCTTCCTGCCATCGAGCCAGGCCGAACTGGAGGGCTCCTCGACCGTGTCCTTCACGGTGCCCAGATCCTTCAGCAGCAGGCGCCGCCCGTCACTGGTCGTGATCTGCACCTTCTCCAGCTGGGCAGCCGCTTTCACCCGCGACAGGATCCGCAGCGGCTGCTTGCTCTCCGAGATATCCGCATGGCCACCCGCACTCTCGATCTGATTGTTGCGCAGCTGGGTGGAAATGTCACCCGTCGTCAGCCCGAGTGCACGCAGCTTCACCGGGTCCAGATCCACGTGCACCTGACGGTCCACCCCTCCCACCCGGGTGACCTTGCCCACACCCTTCAGCGCCAGCAGCTTGCGGTTCAGTTCATTGTCAACGAACCAGGACAATTCCTCCATGTCCAGACGGTCGGACTGCAGCGCAAAGCTCAGCACCGGCTGCGAGGCGACATCCACCTTGCCCACTACCGGATCGGGCAGATCGGATGGCAGGTCGGCCCGCACGCTCTGCACGGCCGAGCGCACCTCGTCCAGCGCTTCCTGCACAGGCTTTTCCAGCTCGAACTGCACCATCATCGACACCACGCCATCGCCCAGCGTCGTGGTGGTATGACGCACCCCCTGAATGCTGGTCAGCGAGTTCTCGATCTTGCGGGCCACATCGTTTTCGAGCTGACCCGGAGTGGCACCCTGCAGCGACGCCGCAATCGTCACCATCGGAAATTCCATGTCCGGCTGCTGCTGGATGTACATGGACCTGAAGCCATGAAACCCCGCCAGCGTCAGCATCATGAACAGCAACACCACCGCAATGGGGTTGCGAATGGACCAGGACGAAAAGTTCATTCTTTCGCCCCCGCCACTTTGACCAGATCATCGTCGGTCAGGAACGCCGCCCCTTCGACCACCACACGATCAGCCTCCGTGAGTTTCGCATTCCCAACCGGCGTAATCTCGATGCGGTTGCCCTCCTGTCGCCCCGCCGTCACGCGGATCCGCTCCACATGATCGTCTTCCTTGAGCCGGTACACATACATGAAGCCGTCACTGGGCACCAGTGCCTCCATCGGTACCGTCAGGGCAGGACTCTCGCCCAGATCGAAGGATCCATGTGCAAACATGCCGGCCCATAGACCCTGGCTGGCGGGTACGTCCACATACACCAGCGTCGTACGTTTCTTCGTGTTCTCCGACGGTGCACGGGCGCGCATCTTCGCCTCCACCGGTTCTCCGTCTGCGGTATAGACCTCCACGCGGTTACCCGGCCGTACACGCATCACTTCCTCGGAGCCCAGCTCGGCCTGCCATTCCAGCCGGCCCTGACGGATCAGCTTGAACAGCTCGGTACCGGCTGCCGGCACGGAACCCTCCGTGGCATCCCGGGAGGAGATCACGCCATCGTCCGGTGCCCGCAACTCGACGTTCTGCCAGTTCTGCCGCTTGGAGGCCAGTGCCGCCGCTGCCGAGCGCACCTTGGCGCGCGCGGTCCGGTCCGCCGACACATACTGTTCGATCTGCTGTTCACTGATCGTGTCGGTACCCCGCAGGCGACGTGCCCGGCGGGCATTGGCCCGTGCCTCCATGGCACCCGCCTTCGCCTCGGCCAGTGCTGCTTTCGCCTGTGTCACGTCCTCGGCCACCGTACGGCCGTTGAAGCGGGCCAGCACCTGACCCTTCTTCACCCGGTCGCCCACATTCACCAGCACCTCGGAAAGCGTCAGCGAATTGGACTCGGAGGCCACACTGGCTTCCTGCCAGGCCACCACTTCGCCATCGGCCGCCAGCCGCACGGGCAGCAGTTCCATTTTCGGCGGTTTTGCCGTGACCACCATGGCGGGACGCTGGGCTGCTTCCTGTTTGGCCACCTGGGCGGGCTGGCCATCTTCCCCTCCGGCCTTCATACGGAAAAGATCGGGACGGAACAGGACCACCCCACACACCAGCAACATCACCAGCAGGCAGATCCCCAGAAAAACGCGCAGCGAACTCGACATGGCAAACGGCAGAAAAAGAAGATAAACCCACCAGAAAGCCCCCGCAAAAGCCGGCAAGCGCTTTGGACCCAGGATCGGAATGAGTCAGAAGACGCCCTGCCGGCAATGGCAGCGCCATAGGCGGAAAATGACAACGCACCGGATCGCCTGAATAGGGAAGCCAAAGTGCCGCAAGACTTTTGCAGAGAATCCTCGGGCACCATGCACAGACAGACGGAATGCGTTCGGGTCAGTCTAAACGCAATCCCACGGCTGCCCCGCCGGCCAACCTATCAAAAATCCCCGTTCCGATGGCTCCGCTTTTGCCCAGTATGGTTCGGCCAGGTCAGTGCTTCGCGCAGCGGATTCTGGCCCCAGGTATACAGCAGATTCTGGCCTCGGGCATATCCAGACAGTTTCCGGTTCCCGGCCTGTCTGTACCCCCACCCAACACCTCTATATAATGAAGGGTTGGGCATGGGGTACCGTGCCCTCTTCATCATGCCGGCGGTCCCTCGCCGGGGTAGCGGGTATCTGCCCTGTATCTGCCCTTTACGGCAGGCCCGTCCGCCCGGTGCACGGGTCCGTCCTTCCTGCGCCGCCCACCCTGCGCAGCTTCGTCCTGTCGTCATCTGCCTCTGCCGTGCCGTCATCCACTTCTCACACCACCGTGTCTGCCCAGCAGCCCCAGACCAGCCAGGGCCAGCCCCCCGCCCGGGGCCGGGGCAGGAAGGGCAAGGAAAAGGACATGCCCCTGCAGCTGCCCAACGGCCACGACCGGCTGCTGCTGCACTCCTGCTGCGCCCCCTGCTCGGGCGAACCGATGCAGAAGATGGTGGACTCGGGCATCGACTTCACCATCTTCTTCTATAACCCCAACATCCATCCGGTGCGCGAGTACGAGATCCGCAAGGAAGAGAACATCCGCTTCGCCCAGAAGCACAACATCACCTTCATCGACGCCGACTACGATTCCGACAACTGGTTCGAGCGCTGCAAGGGACTGGAGTTCGAACCAGAGCGCGGCGAGCGCTGCACGGTCTGCTTCGACATGCGCTTCGAGCGCACGGCACTGTATGCGCACGAGCACGGTTTTCGGGTGTTCACCAGCTCGCTGGGCATCTCGCGCTGGAAGGACATGAACCAGATCAACGGCTGCGGTCACCGGGCCGCCGCCCGCTACCCGGACGTGGAATACTGGGACTACAACTGGCGCAAGGGCGGCGGCTCGGCCCGCATGATCGAGATCGCCAAGGCCGAGCACTTCTACCAGCAGGAATACTGCGGCTGCGTCTACTCGCTGCGCGACTCCAACAAACACCGTGTCTCACAGGGGCGTGAACGCATCCGCATCGGCGAGCTGTACTACGGCTTGCCCCCGGGCGAGAAGCCCGACTTCGTCACGAAGGCTGGCCAGGAGTCCGGGGAGGGCGACGAGGCCGCCATCTCCGGTCTGCTGCAGCGGGAGCGTGTGTAGCGATATCTGGCCGATGCAGACAGTCACCCGAGGTACCCCATGACCAGCAGCCCCCTCGAAACACTTGAATTTGCCACCAGCCCCACCCCGGAAGCAGCCGTCATCGTGCTGCACGGACTGGGGGCCGACGGTAACGACTTCGTCCCCGTGGCCCAGATGCTCGACCCTGGCGTCGGGGTGCGCTACGTCTTCCCCAACGCGCCCGAGATGCCGGTCACCATCAACAACGGCTACGTCATGCGGGCGTGGTACGACATCCGCGAGGGAGACCTCACGCAGCGCGAGGACGAGGCCGGCCTGCGACGGTCGCAGCAGGCCATCGACACCCTCATCGAACGCGAGATCACCCGGGGCATTCCGGCCCACCGCATCGTGCTGATGGGTTTCTCGCAGGGCTGCGCCATGACGCTGCTCTCCGGGCTGCGCCAGTCGCACCGGCTGGCTGGCCTCGTCGGTCTGTCGGGCTATCTGCCGCTGGCTGCCACCACAGAGACCGAGCGCAACCCGGCCAACCAGCATACGCCCATCTTTCTCGCCCATGGCACCGAAGACCCTGTCGTCCCCCTGCAGCGGGCCATCGCCTCGCGCGACCAGCTGCAGGCACTGGGCTACCGGGTGGACTGGCACCAGTACCCGATGCCGCACAGCGTCTGCCCGGACGAAGTGGCCGACATCGACGCTTTCCTGAAGCGGGTGCTGGCAACCGCCTGAACCCGGCAGGCTACGGCGCCGGACCCTGGATCTCCCGACACCGATACAAGACGCGAACAAAATAAATCCCGGCTGCCCCTTGCGCCAGCCGGCAAATGACTCCATATTCAGCAAAGTGGCCGGCATGACGCCGGTCCGGGCAACGCCGGACTCATCTGCAGTACCCCCGGCTGCGCTGCATGGCGTCACGGAGACACACGCCCCGCGGGCCGTTCCGTGTCACCGTGTTCACAGATGGGCCCCCTTCCGGACTGGCCGGATGCCCATCCCTGTCACATCAACTCAACGAGGAACACGAGATGGCAGAAAACATCACCGACAAACTGGCCGCCCGCCTGGAAGAACTGGAAAAGGCCATGCAGGAAACCCGCCGCCGTGCCGGTCGCACGGCCTCGCGTTCGCGCGACCGCCTGGAACACGAGTGGGAGGCCCTCAAGGCCGATCTGACCGACCTGCTCAACAGCGAATCGCTGCGTGACCGCCCCGAGGTGCGCGCCGCGCTGGACCAGATGCGTGACTCGGTTCACCGCATCTCCGACGCCGCCCAGGATGCGGCCCACGAAGTGCATCGCCGCGCCCGTGAAGGCGCCGCCCGGGTGGACGACTATGCCCACACCTCGCCGTGGCAGACGGCCGGCATGGCCGCCGCCGCAGGCCTGGTGATCGGCTTCCTGCTGTCGCGCCGCTGATCCGGCATGCGTCGCCACACGTGGTGACGCCTGTCGATGAGCTGCCCGGGCATCCGGTTGTTTGCCCGGGCATTTGCATGGCAGGCAGACAGGGCGAAGGGCATCACACGGCCCCTCCCCTGTTTCCATGCCCCGGATCGTTCCGGGCTGCCCTGCGGACCGCCTCCGTGCGGTCCCTGTCCTGATTTTCCCCAAAGCGTGTCATGGACTCACCGTCCCCACGCTGGCCCCCTTCAACCGCTCCGGTCCATTGCCCATGTTCGGAAGACTGCTCGAGCCCCACATCCGGCGCATGAAGCACACAGCCGCCGATCTCGTTGCCGGCCTGGACGACCGCAGCCGTCTGCTGGCCCTGGAGCTGGGCAACGAATCCCGCTGGCTGGCCCAGCTGGCCGGCCTTGGTCTGGCGGCCGTCATCGTCATCATCATCTGCCTGGTCTGGCTGATGGCCACCCTCGTGCTGCTGGCCTGGGATACCCCCTGGCGCCTCGCCGCCCTGGGCATCGCCGCCGCCTTCTGGATCAGCCTCTCTGCCGTGCTGGTTTGGCGCATCCGCCGCCTGCTCCGGCAACACCCCAGTCCCTTCCCTCTCAGCCGCCAGGTGCTGGCCGACGACCTGCAGAGCCTCAGAAGCGGTCTGCAGCAGGAACGGTCTCCCGGTCAGTCGTGACGCCCATGCCCCACCGTGCGTGTTTCATCTTTCGATAATCATGCATCATGAATGAAGACCGCCTGACCCCTGCTTCCATGTCGGCCGCACGCGAAACCGCGGAAGACATCTTCGCGCGCATCCAGCGCCGTCGCGGCCTGCCGGAAACCCTGCCCGGGCAGGCTGTCGGGGCACCGGGTGGCGCCCCGTCCCGTGCCACACGGAACGGCCCGGTCCACAGCACCCCGGCCAGCCAGTCTGCACGGCGTGACAACCAGCCAGACGACCGGGAAGGCATCCGTGAAGCGCATACGGGCACAACCAGCGTGACCGGCACCAGCGGGCGCGAACACGCCGAGGAGCAGGCCATGGCCGACCTGCGTGCCGCCATGGCGCAGCTCAGGCGTGCTACCGGCGCTCAATCCTCCGGTGCATCCACGGGGTCATCGCCCTCCTTTTCGGCATCCGGAAGCAGCTTTCGCTCCACCTCATCCGCATCTGCCGGCACATCGGACACATCCTCCAGTGCAGCCTCCCATCCAGAGGCGGCCGCGGCCGATCTTGCCCGGCGCATGGCCGATCTGGAGCGGCAACAGCAAGGTGAATACCGGCAGGACAGGGGATGGCGCCAGGCCCAGGCAGACCGGTTCGATACGGACACCCCGTCCGGCATGCATGATTCTGCATTCAGACGTGCCAGTGCCCTGCAGCCCTCACTGCTGGTCGACGAAGACGGCGTCCCCATCGACGAGGAGCTGCTGAGGGAAGAACAGGCGAGCGCCTTTGGCAGCAAGCCGGAGGCGGGTGCGCCGGCAGATGACACCTTTCCACGCAGCCAGACCATGCGGCTGCTGCTGCGCTACCCCACCGCCGCCACGGCACTGGGGCTGGCCATGGCCATACCGGCGGCCACCCTGCTGCTGCGCAATCACACCACCCGCAAGGCACTGTACAAAACGGGCAAGCTGCTGGCCGAACAGCAGGTGTGGAAGCAGATCAGGCACTTCACCAGGTAACCGGAAAACATCGCGCGGGGCTCCAGGGCACCTCTGCAGAAGAACGACGGTGCCCTTTCCATACAGAGAGCGCATTGCGCATGATTGCGATGCAAACCCGGGGGCTGGCGTGTGTCAGAGCATGTATGGACCAGATCGTTCTGGCGCGCTGGAGGAGCGCCCCCCCTGTGCGCTCAGTCAGCGTCCGCCAGAACAGCAGACCGGTCGCGCTGCGCGTCCAGCGCGCCCACCTCGCGACGCAGCCACCACAGCATCAGCAGTCCCGGCACCGCCGCGGCCACCGTCAGCAGGAAGAAGGTGGGCCAGCCCTGCTGTTCCACCACCACGCCGGCCACCGGCCCCACGTATACCCGGCCGATGGCGGCCAGGGCCGACAGCAGTGCGTACTGTGCCGCCGAGAAACGCCGGTCGGTCAGCGCCATCAGGAAGGCCACGAAGGCCGCCGTGCCCAGCCCCCCGCACAGGTTCTCGATGCCGATGGCACCCGCCATCAGCAGATAGCTCTTGGGCAGCACCGACAGCAGCCAGTAGCCCACGTTGGAAAACGCCTGCAGGATGCCGAACAGCATCAGCGACTGATAGAGCGAGCGTGACGACAGCCAGGCCCCGCCGAGCAGCGCGCCCACGATGGTGGCCAGCAGCCCAAAGCCCTTGTTGATGGCGCCAATCTCGGCCTGGCTGAAGCCCACGCCGCGCAGCAGAAAGCTGGTGGACAGGCTGGCCGCGAAGGCATCGCCCAGCTTGTACAGCACGATCAGCAGCAGAAAGGCCAGCGCATGCGGGCGCGAGAAGAAGGCATCCCATGGCCCCACGAACGACGGGAAGCCCACCTTCCGGGCCACCAGCACCGCCCCCACCCCCGTCAGCAGCATGACCAGCGTTTCGGCCACCAATTGCCCCAGTGCACCGGCCTCCAGTGCCGCCAGCACGGGCCGGCTGAGCAGTGAGGCCAGCCACCAGACCAGCGCGCCCCCGGCCACCATGGCCACGAAGCCCTTCAGCTCGGCCCCGGCCCCGCTGCGTGCACCGGCAGGCCGCTCGATGCGCGGGCTCCACACCGTGGCGCCCATCAGCAGCAGCAGCATGACACCCAGGACACAGTAGGTACCGGGCCAGCCCAGCCGCGTATCGGCCAGAATGAAGCTGCCGCCTCCGGACACCAGCATGGCCAGCCGGTACCCCAGCACCGACACGGCCGCCCCGGCCCCCCGCTCTTCCGGGGTGAGCACATCGGCCCGGTAGGCGTCGAACACCACGTCCTGCGAGGCCGACAGCCACGCCACCAGCACCGACAGCGTGGCAATGAAGCGGATGCTGGTTTTGGGATCGAGCTGCGCCAACGCAAGACAGGCCAGCGCCATGGCCAGCTGGAACACCAGAATCCAGCCCCGTCGCCGCCCCAGCAGCCGCGGCTCGAAGCGGTCGAGCAGCGGTGCCCAGACGAACTTGAAGGTATAGGGCAGCCCCACCAGCGCAAAGTAGCCGATGGTGTGCAGGTCGATTCCTTCCACCGTCAGCCACGCCTGCAGGGCGCCCGCCGTGAGCGCCAGCGGCAGGCCGCTGGAAAAGCCCAGCAGCAGCATGGCCGCAATGCGCCGCGACGCAAACACTTGCCCATAGGTCTGCCACAGGCTGGGTGTGTGGCGGGAAGGAGGGGTACTCATGCGGCAAGTGTAGCAGCGGGCAGGCGCGGAAGGCGGCCAGCATGGGGCTGCACATCCTGTGCCGGCGCGCCGGACGGATGGACGGGCGATGGGGGCCTATGCGGGGGAACGGTATGGTGCCCGGGAACCACACGGCGCAGAAACGAGCCAATGTCACCGCCGATGAGAAACTGACCCACCTGCCGAAGTAAAACTGACCCACCTGAGTGAAGCGGGCAGCACAGCGACGCGACAGGCAGCTACCTCCTGCGCGCGGTGCATTGCCTCATCATTGCCGCACACTGCCTCGTGATCGAAGTGCATTGCCTCATGATCACAGCGCATGTCAAGCCATCAAAACTGCGGGCAAACGTAACGCCCTGCTGGTAACGACAGACCGGAGCAAGTAATTGCAAAAAATTCTGAACAAAACCGGGACCATTGCTTGCCCCTGTACACGCCAGTTTCTCTCACCATGCGGGACGACTCGAACGCCGCATCTGCCGACGTATCGGCCCGCATGCCCAGAGGAGCCTCTGCAAAAGTCTGCGAGCGCTTGGGGCCCAGGATCGGGATGAGCCAGAAGGCGCCATTTGGCGGCAATAGCAGGGCTATTGGCGGCAAATGGCAACGCACTGGATCGACCGAGCATGGAGACCAAAGTGCCGCAGGACTTTTGCAGAGGCTCCCCGGGAGGTGCCGCAGGGACGAATGAGTCCATAACACCCTCCAACACCCTCCAGGGAGAAACCCCATGATCCGGAAATCCGATCCAGCGCGGCGCAGCGCCGCAACATCCATCCGGCAGGCCGCAGCACTGGTCCTGCTCACCAGCCTGGCCGCCTGCGGCGGCGGCAATGACACCCCACAGACCATCGATGCCAGCGGTGGCGAAATCAGCGCCAAGGCGACGACTGGACAGGCAGCCCGGCATGCTGGCAACGGAACACCGAACGCCGGAAGCGCGGCACGAAATTCCGGTGCCACCACAAAGGACACGGGCACGGATGGCACGGCACAGGCGGCAACCGGCGATGCAGCCGCTGCACAGAATGCTTCCGGCGCCACACCTGCCAGGGAGCCAGCCACCGTCTCCGCCAGCGGCGTACGCGGTGATGTGCTGGCCACCGCACTGCGCGGCTCATACAGCGATGTGACGGCGGGAGGCGATCCGTGGCCGGTACCGCTGCTGAACGCCACGGGCCAGCCCCCGGAAGGAAAGATCACTGACGACACCATGGTGGCCGGCATCGACCAGATGACGTATGACAAGGCCGGCACCAATGGCATCGGCCCCTATGCGTGGAAGGCCCAGTCGTTCCCGTGGACGAACAATGGTGCAGCGCCGGCCAACCCGATTGCGAAGGACACCATCGAATTCGGCCTGTCGGCGCACGGCCCCCTGCCGGCCAGCACGGCAAACGATGCCGCCGATGCCGATGTGCTGCAGATCGGCCCGCTGGCGGCCCTGCAGACCGAACTCCCCAGCACCGACAATGCCGGGGCGGCGCGTGCCGCCATGCTGGGCACTTCCTCGACCACGATCATTCGCCGCCTGACCGTATACAAGCTGGATCCGAACCAGTACCTGCACACATGGCGTTTCGGCAGCGAGGGCCCGGACAACAGCACGCCCGAGCTGGGCCTCTTCCTGAAGAAAGGCTATGCCGACAACCAGTTCCAGCTCTGCTGGCGGGTCGAGGACAACCGCACGGACATGCACCGGACCGGCTGCTCCATCTGGGAAGTGGCAGCCGACTGGAAGCCCGGCAAATCGCTGAAGGCGGTGGGCTATTACCTGATGGATTCCATCCGGAATCCCGGTATCGCGGGCCAGTGGATCAACCGGCACTATCACACGAAGCTCAACGCCCAGTGATCACAAAAAACCCGGGCCAGTCCAGACAGGACATCCCGGGTTTTTTGTGACGCGAAAGATTGCCGCCAGGTCCGGCGCATGTACAGGCGCCATGCGCGCCCGCAAAATCCCCGCTGGGCGCGCATGACAGGGCGGCAGGGCCGCAGAATCCCCGGTGGATTCAGGGCACGGCCGGCGTGGTCATGCGCGCCCGGCTGCAACCATTATGCCGCGGCGCACTTGGCCTTGCGTGCCGCCACTTCGGCCACGGCCAGAGCCGTCATGTTGACCAGCCGGCGCACGGTGGCCGACGGGGTCATGACGTGCACCGGGAAGGCACTGCCCAGCAGGATCGGGCCGATGGTCACGCCATGGCCATCGGTGGTTTTCAGCACGTTGAACAGGATGTTGGCCGAATCCAGGTTCGGGCACACCAGCAGGTTGGCCTCGCCTTCCAGCGTGCTGTCCGGCACCAGGCGGTCACGCAGCTCGGGGCGCAGGGCAGCGTCGCCGTGCATTTCGCCGTCGCAGCTGACATTGGGCACCACGCTGCGGAAGATGTCGCGGGCCTCGCGCATCTTGATGGCCGAGGGCCGGTTGGAGCCACCGAACTGCGAGTGCGACACGAAGGCCACCTTCGGCGGAATGCCGAAGTTGTTCACCTCTTCGGCCGCCATCTGGGCGATCTTGGCCAGCGTCTCGGCGTCGGGCGAATCGTTCACGTAGGTGTCGGTGATGAACAGCGTCCGGTTGCCCATGGTGAGCGCGTTGAGCGTGGCCAGCGGCTTGCCGGGGCGCGAGCCGATCACGTCACGGATGTGCCCCAGATGCACGTCGAAGCGGCCCAGCGTGCCACACAGCATGGTATCGGCATCGCCCAGCCGCACCATCAGCGCGGCGATCAGCGTGGTGGCACGGCGCACACCGGCCTTGGCAGCCTCCTGCGATACACCGCGACGGCCCATCAGGCGCCAGTATTCTTCCCAGTACTGGCGGAAGCGGGCATCATCGTCGGGGTTGACGATCTCCATGTCCTGGCCGGCACGCATGCGCAACCCGGCCTTGAGAATCCGGTCCTCGATGACCGCCGGCCGGCCGATCAGGATGGGATAGGCCAGTCCCTCGTCGATGGCGGTCTGGGCGCAGCGCAGCACGCGCTCGTCCTCGCCCTCGGCATAGGCCACGCGCTTGATCGCGGCCGGCGCGGCCTTGGCCGCAGCGACCACCGGACGCATCAGCAGACCGGTCGAGTACACATAGTGGTAGAGCGACTGGCGATAGGCGTCCAGATCCTCGATCGGACGGCTGGCCACACCGGACGCGGCGGCGGCTTCGGCCACTGCCGGGGCGATGCGCAGGATCAGGCGCGGATCGAACGGCGTGGGGATGATGTAGTCCGGGCCGAAGTTCAGGTTCTTGCCGGTATAGGCGTCGGCCACCTCGTCACTGGGCTCGGCCTTGGCCAGGGCGGCAATTTCACGCACGCAGGCCAGCTTCATCTCCTCGGTGATGCACGAGGCACCGCAGTCCAGTGCGCCCCGGAAGATGTACGGGAAGCACAGCACGTTGTTGACCTGGTTCGGATAATCCGAACGGCCGGAGGCGATGATGCAGTCCGGGCGGGCGGCACGCGCGTCCTCGGGGCGGATTTCCGGCTCGGGGTTGGCCAGCGCCAGAATCACCGGCTGCTCGCCCATCGACTTGACCATCTCGCCGGTCAGCACGCCGGAAGTGGAACAGCCAAGGAACACGTCGGCCCCCTTCACGACATCGGCCAGCGTGCGGGCCTCGGTGTCCTGTGCATAGCGGGCCTTCGACTCGTCGTAGCCGCCCGGGCGACCCTTGTAGATCACGCCCTTGGAGTCGGCCACATAGACATTCTTCGGATTGACCCCCAGGGCCACGAAGATGTCCAGGCAGGCCAGGGCTGCAGCGCCGGCGCCCGACACGGCCACCTTCACGTCACCAATGGGTTTGCCCACCAGTTCCAGACCGTTGACCAGCGCGGCGCCCGAGATGATGGCGGTACCGTGCTGGTCGTCGTGGAAGACGGGAATCTTCATCTTCTGGCGCAGCTCGCGCTCGATGTAGAAGCATTCCGGCGCCTTGATGTCCTCGAGGTTGACGCCGCCCAGCGTGGGCTCCAGCGCCATGATGATCTCGACCAGCTTGTCCGGATCACGCTCGGCCAGTTCGATGTCGAACACATCGATGCCGGCAAACTTTTTGAACAGGCATCCCTTGCCTTCCATCACCGGCTTGCCGGCCAGCGGGCCGATGTCGCCCAGCCCCAGCACGGCCGTGCCGTTGGTGATCACGCCGACCAGGTTGCCACGGGAGGTGTACTCGGCCGCCTTGGCCGGATCGGCCTGGATGTCCAGACACGGATAGGCCACCCCCGGCGAGTAGGCCAGCGACAGGTCACGCTGGTTGGACAGGGGCTTGGTGGGACGGACGGAAACCTTGCCCGGGGCGGGCTGGGCGTGATACTCGCGCGCTGCGTCTCGCAGGGCGGCTTCGGCGGCAGAAAGCTGTTTGGTCATGAGGCAGTGTGAATGAAAGGGAACAGACCGGCACCGGCCGGCGGCCACCCCGGCATTCGGATACGGGGCAGGCGTGCGGACCGCAGGGGTCTGACGGAGGAGCGGGTATCGTGCAGGGCCAGGCGGGAGACATGCTCCCGGGGCGCGCGATGAACGGGTCAGAGACCGCCCGTTCCGGGTGCCATGGGTATGCCCTGAACGTATATCCGCAAGATTACACCGAACGGCGTAACTGTGTAGCGGGAAGTGACGATGGTGGGACGGCTATGATGGTTGGCGTGGCCATCCTGCCGTACAGGCTGTCACGACACTGTGTAAACCAGCATCCAGCGTCATCATGTCAACATCACCCTCCAAAGGGCCAGCTTCCGGCCCTCCTCCTGCAGATCACCCGGCCGTCGAGCACGCCCCGGAATCGCCACCGGGTAGCATCGATGCCTTCATTCATGTCCTGGACGGACGATTCACACCAGACAGGGTCATGTCGATCGACGAAATGAACGCACTGATCCAGGCGGGCTGGGCGGGTGAGTATTCGTGACTCGTAGCCTCAGAAGGAAAATACTCTGGCAGTCAGGCCATCTTCAGCGCAGCCTCGGCACGTGCCAGCGCCGTGGCCTCGTCTGCCTCCACGATGTAGTTCACGCCCAGTGAAGCAGCCAGCTTGGCCGACTGCTCCCGTATCTGGGCCAGCTGTGGCGGATCGGGCTCGATCAGCAGCATGGCCACGCAGCGTTCGGCCAGCCGGGGCTGATGGGACCGGATCCACATCAGGTATTCCCTGCGGTCGGCAATGCGCTGCTCGTCGCTCTTTTCCAGCCGCATGGGCGCGCAGACCGTGGCAAAGCGGGTGTTCTCTGCCAGCAGCACGTCGAACGCATCCAGCCAGTCGGCAAAACGGCGCACGGGCGTGAGATCGGTGAAGTAGACCGTACCCTCGGGCAGGACCCGGACGGGGGTGAAATACATGGTGTGTCTCCCTTGGCTCGTGGCCGGTGGTCAATGCCAGATACCGCACAAGCGGAACATGCCTTGCTGCCGACACGTCAGCAGTTCATGCCAACGGCGCCTGCCATCACATCATACGGGCAAACGTATCACGTAATCGGGCGCGATCACCAGTTCGTGCGACAGTCCCGCCCCGGAAGCGTCCGACGATCCGGATGCCTGTCAGCAGGCAAACGGGGCTTGGCGGCCCTTCTGTCATCCCGTATGATGGACAGACACCCGCTGGAGAGGTCATGAACACAGCCACCCCCACCCTCGACCCCCTGATCCACGACGACCCCACAACCGGGGAAGAGCCCGGCTACGTGGAATGGGTTCGTGAACAGATCGCCCAAGCCCTTGCCGAGACTGGTCCCGGCAAGGAACATGACCAGTTCATGACAGAAATGCGCCAGCGAATCCTGTCCCGGGCGGGACAGGCTCAATGACCCGGAACACGTTGCCGCCATCACTGCCAATCATCTGGAGCGAGCTTGCCCAGTCCAGAGTACAGGAGATCGGTGACTACATCACACAGCAAAGTCCACAGAACGCCCTGGCGATGGTTCAGCGTCTGGAATCCGCTGTTCAGCCGCTCCGGCGATTCCCGCAGCTTTTCCGGATCAGCGAACGATTCCCGGGCACCCGGGAAATCCCGGTCCCTCCCTACGTGATCCTCTACAAAGTATCGGATCAGGCCATAACCATATTGACCGTCGTACACGGCCGGCGCAAGTTCCCCGGGCCTGATCACCCACAGGGGGTTTCGCAGGGATGAACGAATTCATGACACGCTCAACACCCTGAAACGCAGCCCCCAGGCATCACCCACGGGGCCAGTCGTAATCGATGATCAGCGGCGCATGGTCCGAGAAGCGCACCTCTTTGTAGATCTCGGTTCGCCGGGCCGCGGCGGCCATGCCCGGGGTGGCCAGCTGGTAGTCGATGCGCCAGCCCACGTTCTTTGCCCAGGCCTGGCCACGGTTGCTCCACCAGGTGTACTGCTCGGCGCGCGGGTCCAGCTGGCGGAACACATCCACGAAACCCAGGTCCAGCAGCTGGGTGAACCATTCACGCTCTTCGGGCAGGAAGCCCGAGTTCTTCTGGTTGGAACGCCAGTTCTTCAGGTCGATTTCCTTGTGGGCCACGTTCCAGTCACCACAGAGGATGATCTCGCGTCCACTGTCCTTCAGCGCCTGCATGTGGGCGGCAAAATCCTTCATGAAGACGAACTTGCGCTGCAGGCGCTCTTCCGACGAGGAGCCCGACGGCACGTAGACGGAGATGATGGCGTGCGTGCCGAAGTCCATCTCGATGTAGCGGCCCTCGGCATCGAACTCGGGCTGACCAAAGCCCTCCACGACGGTCTGCGGCGTGTGCGGCGTGTAGATGCCCACGCCGGCATAACCCTTGCGTTCGGCCAGATGGAAGCGTCCGGGGGCCTTGCCCACCGTCTTCATGTCTTCCGTCATGTCGGCCAGATGGGCGCGGACCTCCTGCACGCAGATGGCGTCGGCGTTCAGGGTGGCAGCCCACTCGAACCAGCCCTTGCGGGCGGCTGAGCGGATGCCGTTGAGATTCTGGGAAACGACGCGGAGCATCGGGTGCCTCCTGGCTTGCGCGAACACAGGGGGAGTTTACCTTTCGGAAGCGTGCCTGCAACGCACAGCAGGCAACCCGGTCTTGCGTACCCCGGCATGAAAATCTGTCAGCGACATTCCGGCCCTCTATGACGATGACATGTC
Organism: Lautropia dentalis; assembly: GCF_003892345.1. Classification (GTDB taxonomy): domain Bacteria; phylum Pseudomonadota; class Gammaproteobacteria; order Burkholderiales; family Burkholderiaceae_E; genus Lautropia; species Lautropia dentalis. Next base: position 744,546 of record NZ_RRUE01000002.1, on the reverse strand, counting down.
ATCCCGGATGTACAGCCATGTGGCCAGACAGTGCAGCACACCGATGGCCAGCGAAATCCACGACGACCACAGGTCGAACGCCGACATGTGCATCCGGAAAAACAGTGCCGGCAGCACGGCAGCCCCCCGCAGCGTATAGATGGCAGCGATCACGATGAGCCCCAGCCGCAGCTTTGGTAACGGCCAAACCCGCCAGCCAGCCGCTGCCGCGTAGACACGACAAAAACCAGTGCAATACCGGCCGTCAGCACGCCGGGCAGCCACGAACCCTGTTCGGCCATCGACGCCAGCGTCTCGCCGGCGCCAAAGAACCGGTAGGCCGGCGCACCGTTGATGATGACGAACACATGCAGAAGCGCAACCAGAAGGCTGCAGCATGCGGACGACATGAGCAGGTAGCGTTTCAGCACGGGAAGTCCCTCCTTGTCACGCTATCCAGCAGGAACGCAATTCGGGTGCCTCCTGGCTTGCGCGAACACAGGGGGAGTTTACCGGGCGTGTCATGGACGTGTTCGGCCTCGCGCGGGACCGACGGCATGTCTTTCACATCACATTCAGCAGCGCCGCCAGCGCCGGCACACTGTGCACGATATGATCCGGCCGGCTGCGCGCCAGTTCTTCATGGCTGTGGGCGCCCCAGGTGACGGCACAGGTGGCAGCACCTGCCGCCTTGCCCATGTCGATATCGTAACTGGAGTCTCCCACGACCAGCACCTGCGACAGTCTGCCAACGACATCCTCACCGTCCCGCAGGGAACCCACGACACCGGCAGGGGCGGATTGCCCTGTCCTCGCCGTCCCTGCCGCGGGTGCACCTTCCCGTTCCTCGTCCATGACGGTTTCATCCACTGGACGACCTCCCCGTCGCAGCCGCGCCAGTTCCGCCAGGCCTGCATGCACGGCATCCGGCGCCGGCTTGCAGTGCGCCACCTTGTCGGAGCCAACCAGCACATCAATCAGCCCGCCCAGCCCAGCGGTTTCCAGATTGCGGGCCGCCACATCGGAACGCTTGCTGGTGACGATGGCGGTGCGCACACCCTGTGCCTTCAGTGCCTGCAGCAGCGGCGCAATGCCGTCGAAGGCTTTCATGCCCCGGTCGGCCACTTCACGATATTTGGCCCGGAAACGCGCCATCAGCTGTTCGTACCCAGCCTCGTCCGGCGGGTGGCTGGCCATCTGGCCAAAGCTCACCTCGATGGGAATGCCCATCTTCGCGATGATGACCCCGGCGTCCGGCACGTTCAGGCCGGCATCGGCAAAGGCCCACTGGGTGGCCTCGACGCCGCAGGCAGCGCTGTCGACCAGCGTGCCGTCGAAGTCGAACAGGACGGTATGGAAAGGCAGGGAGGCAACAGGGGTGGCGTGCATGGGGGTCTCCTCGAGGCACGTGAACCGGGGTGGCACGGCACTGGCCGCCCGTGCAACAGGCGTGCAGTCGGTGCATCCGCTCCGGCGTAAAGACAGGAGCGTCCGCCCCGCCTGCGGTGGCGGTTCAGCCGTCACTGTTGCGGACGGATTGTAGAGCGTGCCCGTGCCATGAACGCATTCATGCCCCCGCTGGCCCGCCCCCGACCGTGGCAGCCAGGGCGCACACGCAGGCAAGGATGGCCACCCCGTCCTGCACGCCCAGCGTCAGGGGTTTGGCAGGGATGAATGCGTCCACGACACGCGCCAGGCACATATACCAGTAAGATTCACGGCATCGAACGAGCTGCCACCCGGGACAGACCCGCGCAGGACAACCAGCACCATCGCCCCCGCTTCAGGAGCCCCCCCATGACCTCCCTCTCCCACGATTTCATCCGCTTTGCCCTCGACACCGGTGCGCTGCGCTTCGGCGAGTTCAGGACCAAGGCCGGGCGGCTGTCGCCCTATTTCTTCAATGCCGGGCTGTTCCATGATGGTGCCGGGCTGGGCAGGCTGGCCGGGTTCTACGCCGACCGGCTGCTGGAAGTAGAGGGGGGACTGGCTGCTGAAGGATCATCACAGACTGGCGCACAGGCCGACAACACGACAGCACGTGCCGGCGACACGGCAGCTCAGGCGGGCAACGCTGCAACCGGCACCGGCGGCACGAAGGCACAGGCAGCCCTCGCACCTGTCCGCGGCTTCGACGTCCTGTTCGGCCCCGCCTACAAGGGCATCACGCTGGCCTCGGCCATGGCGGTGGCCTGCGCACAGAAGGGCCGCAACATCCCGTTCGCCTTCAACCGCAAGGAGGCCAAGGACCATGGCGAGGGCGGCAATCTGGTGGGCGCGCCGCTCAAAGGGCGGGTGGCCATCATCGACGACGTGATCTCGGCCGGTACTTCGGTGCGGGAGTCGGTGGAGATCATCCGGGCAGCCGGGGCCGAACCGGCTGGCGTGTTCATTGCGCTGGACCGGATGGAACGCGGCGGCAACGCCGAGCAGGTGGCGGCGCTTTCGGCCGTCGACGAGGTGCGGCAGCGCTATGAGATGGAGGTGCATGCACTGGCCACGCTGGATGACCTGTTGGCCTATCTGACACAGCACGTTGAGCATTCCAGCACACGAAATGCGTCGGGTGAGGCCACTTCTGCCGGCGGTTACAGTGACGCGATGCTTGCCACTTATCGCTCTGCCATCGCCGACTATCGCCGGCGCTATGGCACCGGGGGGCGTGCCTGAATACAGTGGAGGGCATGAGCCTCCATCGCGTCCATTCCCTGTTTGTATGTCTGGTCCTGACCGCCGTGTCGGGCCATTGGGGCATGGCGCGTGCGGCCACGGCCGTGGAAGATTCGGCCCCCCGTCATGGTCGCTCGATCTATGTGTGCCAGGACGAGAAGGGACACATCATCTCGTCCGACCAGCCGATTTCGGCCTGCGCGAAGCGCAACATGCGCGAGCTGAACCGTGACGGCTCACTGCGGCGGGTAATGCCCCCACCGCTGACCCGCCAGCAGGAACGGGAGGCCGCCCAGCAGGCGCTGGTGAAGCAGGAGCAGGAACGGGCGCTGCGTGCCCAGCAGGCGCATGACCGTCACCTGCTGCTGACCTACAAGTCGCCGGAGGATCTGCGCGACCGCCAGAAACAGCAGCTGGAGATGATCGACGAGGAAATCAGCGCGGCCACCAAGCGGATTCTGGTGCTGGACCAGAACCTGAAGATCGAGCGCCAGCTGGCGGCCGAGTGGCAAAAGAAGCAGGAGCGTCCCAACGCCCGCCTGCCCTATGCCGTGCAACAGCGCATCTCGTCGATTGCCAATGCCATTCTGGCCGAGGATGCGCTGATCAAGGAGCGCCAGGGCGAGCGCGAGCGCGTGAACCGCGATTTCGAGGCCAATGCGGTACGACTGACCGAGCTGCTGGCCAACATTGCCGAAGAGCGGGCCCGGTCACTGCACTGATACCCGGTTTCTCCTGGCCGCAGGCAGATCTGCACAGGTTGCCGCCGCTCCACACAGAAACGGACGCTCACCTCACTGGCAGCGTCCGTTTTTCATGGCCCCGGTCCAGCACCGCCATCCGGCGGTTCCGGAACCGGTGCAGGCGGGTCAGCCCAGCTTTTTCTTCAGCAGCTCGTTGACCTGCTGCGGATTGGCCTTGCCGCGGCTGGCCTTCATGACCTGGCCGACCAGGGCATTGAACGCCTTTTCCTTGCCGGCGCGGTATTCATCCACCGATTTCTGGTTGGCGGCCAGCACCTGATCGATGATCGGGCCGAGCACGTCATCACCGCTGATCTGCTTCAGGCCCTTGCGCTCGATCAGCGCATCGACCAGCTCGGCACCGCCGTCGGCCGGGCCTTCTTCCCACAGCGTGTGGAACACTTCGCGGGCCAGCTTGCCCGACAGCGTACCGTCGGCCACCCGCAGCAGCAGGCCGGCCAGTTGCGGTGCCGATACCTTGCTGTCGGTGATGTCCAGTCCGTCGCGGTTGAGCTGGGCAGCCACCTCGCCCATCACCCAGTTGGCAGCGGCCTTGGCCTGGCTGACAGGATCACCCGGCAGGGCAGCCAGCACGGCCTCGAAATACCGGGCGTGCGCAAAGCTCTGGGTCAGCGTGAGCGCGTCGGCCTGCGACAGGCCCCACTGTGCCTGATAGCGGGCCCGCTTGGCGCTGGGCAGCTCGGGCATGGCGGCCCGCACGGCCTCGATCCGTTCGGGCTCGATGCACAGCGGCGGCAGGTCCGGTTCGGGGAAGTAGCGGTAGTCGTTGGCGTCTTCCTTGGTCCGCATCGAGCGGGTCTCGTCGGTGTCGGGGTCGTACAGGCGGGTTTCCTGCACCACCCTGCCACCGTCCTCGATCAGCTCGATCTGGCGGCGCACCTCGAACTGGATGGCACGCTCCAGAAAACGGAAGGAATTGAGGTTCTTGATTTCGGCGCGGGTGCCGAATGCCTGCTGGCCCACCGGCCGAACCGAGATATTGGCGTCCACGCGGAAGGAACCTTCCTGCATGTTGCCGTCGCAGATGCCCAGCCAGGTCACCAGCCCGTGCAGGGCGCGGGCATAGGCCACGGCTTCGGCGGCGCTGCGCATCTCGGGTTCGGAAACGATTTCGAGCAGCGGCGTGCCGGCCCGGTTGAGGTCGATGCCCGACATGCCAGCGAAGTCCTCGTGCAGCGATTTGCCGGCGTCTTCCTCGAGGTGGGCTCGGGTGAGGTTGATGGTGCGCACCTGCGGCGGCTCACCCTGTTTTGTGGACGGGACGGCGATGTCCAGCGTGCCGCCCTCGACCACCGGCTGCTCGTACTGGCTGATCTGGTAGCCCTTGGGCAGGTCCGGATAGAAATAGTTCTTGCGGGCAAAGATGGAGACCGGTGCCACGCGGGCGCCGATGGCCAGCCCGAAGCGGATGGCATGTTCCACCGCCCGGCGGTTGAGCACCGGCAGCACACCCGGCAGCGCCAGATCGACCGGGCAGGCCTGGGTGTTGGGCTCGGCGCCAAACCGGGTGGAGGCCCCGGAGAAGATCTTCGACTGGGTCAACAACTGGACATGGGTTTCCAGTCCGATCACCACTTCCCATTGCATGAGCGTATTTCCGTTTCAGCAGGTATTCAGCACACCGGGCGGCAGAAAGGCACGGCGACGGCCACGGCAGGGTCCGGCCGGCACGGCATGACGTGCATCACACCCGTCCGGACCGGCCTGGCATGCGCTGTGCCCTCCGGCTCCCTCAGCGGTCCAGACGGGCGCAGCCGCCGGTCTGCGGGTTGAACATCACCGGCCAGGCTTCATCGGCCACGCTGCGCGGCGAGCAGAAGGACTGGCAGTTGGCGTGCGCCAGCGTCACACGGCGGGGCTCCTGATAGACCATCAGTTTGCAGGCGCCACGGCTGCGCGAGGACAGTTCGATGTGCGGCGCGTCCTTGGTCTGGTAGAAGTCGTTCAGGGCGAAGCTGCACTGGCCCTTGCGGCCGGCCCTGGCGCGCCAGGTCATGGTGGTGACCTTGCCCCCCTCGATCCGCAGGTCGGCATCTTCGGCAAAGCCGTCGATGTCCTTCTGGTGGCAGCTGCCGGCGAAGTTCTGCAGGGCGGCGCCCTGCGACGGCAGGCCCCGGGTGGCCGGCTGCGGTGCCGTGACGGGCGGTCTGGCCGTGGCGGAGGGCTTCTTGGCGCGCTTCACCATCGGCATGCCGGTGCAGGCCGCCAGCGCGACCGCAACGAACAGCAGCGAGGCACGCTGCAGCCAGAGATTCTGCGATTTTCGTTGTTGTAATTCAGTATTCATGATTTTGCGATGGTTTGGTGAGGGAGCCAGGCTCCATGCCGTCCGGTCCACACCCCATGCCAGCGGCGGACTGTCCGCACAGGCCAGGAACGGCGCCGGCTCCGTGCGGTCTGGTGCCCGTACCCGTGATGCGGTGCGGGCCCCCTGTCATGACAGAATGACAGGGGTTTCCGGGCTTTCGCCCGGCTGCTGAAGGGGGACGGATCATGGAGCCCTGTCCAGACCCGGACGCCATGTTCCTGCCGGGAACCCCTGCCCCCAACCGGGTCAGGGACTCATGACGGGCACATGCCCCGATTCATGTTGACTGGCCTGGCCGGCGCAGGTGCCAGTCGGTCTCCTGCTGGTACACATGGCCAATGGTGAGCAGGCGTGCCTCCGACAGGGCGGGCCCCACCAGCTGCAGGCCCACCGGCAGGCCGCCATCGAAACCGCAGGGCAGCGACACACCCGGCAGCCCGGCCAGCGAGGCCGGCAGCGTGAAGATGTCGGCCAGATAGTTGCGTACCGGGTCGTCCTTCTGCTGGCCAATGGGCCAGGCGGTTTCGGGGGTGACCGGGCCGGCAATCACATCCACCTCGCCAAAGACGCGGGCGAAGTCGTCGGCGATCATCCGGCGCAGCTGCTGGGCCTTGCGGTAGTAGGCATCGTAATAGCCATGCGACAGCACGAAGGTGCCGATCATGATGCGGCGCTTCACCTCGGCCCCGAAACCTTCGGCGCGGCTGTTCATGTACAGCGACTTCAGGTCGGACGCATCTTCGCTGCGGTGGCCGTAGCGCACGCCATCGTAGCGGGCCAGGTTGCTCGACGCCTCGGCCGGCGCAATCACGTAGTAGGCAGGAATGGCCAGCTCGGTGTGCGGCAGCGACACCGGTACCAGCGTGGCGCCCAGCGCCTCGAAGCGTTTGAGGGCCTCCTGCACGGCATGGCGCACACCCGGCGTCACACTGTCGTTCAGGAATTCGGCCGGCACGCCCACGCGCAGGCCGCCCAGCGGGGCACTGCCCTCGCCGGCCCAGCTCATGGCAGGCACGGCCGCCAGGTCTTCGGGCAGCACGGGCAGGCTGGTGGCGTCACGCTCGTCGAAACCGGCCATGGCAGCCAGCAGCTGCGCGCAGTCGGCGGCCGAGCGGGCAAACACACCTGCCTGGTCCAGGCTGCTGGCAAAGGCGATCATGCCGTAGCGCGACACACGTCCGTAGGTGGGCTTGATGCCAGTGACGCCGCACATGGCCGCCGGCTGGCGTACGGAGCCGCCGGTGTCGGTACCCGTGGTGAGCGGCACCAGCCCTGCAGCCACGGCCGCAGCCGAGCCCCCCGACGAGCCGCCCGGCACGCGGGTTCTGTCCCAGGGGTTCTTCACGGGGCCGAAATACGAGTTCTCGTTGCCCGAGCCCATGGCAAATTCGTCGCAGTTGAGCTTGCCCACGCAGACGGCGCCGGCCTCGCGCACCTTGCGCACCACCGTGGCGTCGAAGGGACTGTAATAGTCGGCCAGCATCTTCGAACCGGCCGTGGAGCGCCAGCCGCGGGTGACGAAGGCATCCTTGTGCGCCATCGGCACACCCAGCAGGGGGCCGACACGCTCACCGCCCTGGCGGGCGGCAGCCAGCCGGGCGTCGGCCTCGTCGGCCTGGGCCAGCGTGAGTTCGGGCTGCACGTCGATGAAGGCGTTGATGTCGCTGACGGCCACGGCTTCCAGGCAGTGCGTGGCCAGTTCGCGGGCCGACACCTCACCGGCACGCAGTGCGGCACTGATGGCGCTCAGGCCACCGGTTTCCAGCAGGTCTTTCAGGGTGCTCATGGACGCCTCACTCCACCACGCGGGGTACCAGATACAGGCCATCGGCCACGGCGGGCGCGGAACGCTGGTTCTCGGTACGGTTGTCGGTTTCGGTGACCACGTCGTCGCGCAGGCGCAGGCTGGCGCGCTCGCAGTGGGTCATCGGCTCGATGCCGGTGGTATCGACGGCACGCAGCTTTTCGATGATGCCGAAAATGTCGTCGAGCTGGGCAAGCAGATGGTCGCGTTCGCCATCATCCAGCCGGATGCGGGCAAGCTCGCCCAGACGGGAAATGTCAGCGGGGGTCAGTGACATCGGGGATCCCTGGCAGACCGGGCCGGCACGGGGGCCTTGCCCGGCAAGACATGAAGAATGAAGAAACGGCGTGCGGCCCGGGGCACCACCCGCAACAGCAACGGTGGTATGGCTGCAACGCCGGGAAGACGTTCACCGCGGGCCAGCGACCGGCAGTCTCCGGTCGGCCGCGCAGACGGACACCGGCAGAAGTATACCGGTATGATCCTTTCGCCATTCTGGATACGCAAAGCGACATCTCGTCATGCTCGGTTTCATCAAGAAATATTTTTCCAATGACCTGGCCATCGATCTGGGGACGGCCAACACCCTGATTTACGCCCGGGGCAAGGGAATCGTCCTGGACGAGCCTTCGGTGGTGGCCATCCGCACCGACACCTCGCCCGGCGGCAAGCGCACCATCACGGCCGTCGGCCGCGAGGCCAAGCTGATGCTGGGCAAGGTGCCCGGCAACATGCAGGCCATCCGCCCGATGAAGGACGGGGTGATTGCCGATTTCACCGTCACCGAGCAGATGCTCAAGCAATTCGTGCGCATGGCCCATCCGGGGTCGGTGTTTGCCCCCAATCCACGCATCGTCATCTGCGTCCCGTGCGGTTCCACCCAGGTGGAAAGGCGCGCCATCCGCGAATCGGCGCTGGGTGCGGGTGCCTCGGAGGTCTACCTGCTGGAGGAACCGGTGGCGGCTGCCATCGGCGCCGGCCTGCCGGTGTCGGAGGCCACCGGCTCGATGGTGATCGACATCGGCGGCGGCACCACCGAAATCGGCGTGATCTCGCTGGGCGGCATCGTGCATGCCAATTCGCTGCGGGTGGCCGGTGACCGCTTCGACGAAGCCATCATCACCTACGTGCGCCGCAACTACGGCATGCTGATCGGCGAAAGCACGGCCGAACAGATCAAGAAGGAAATCGGCTCGGCCTTCCCCGAAGGGCAGGTACGCGAGATCGAGGTGAAAGGCCGCAATCTCTCCGAGGGCATTCCGCGGGCGTTTCGCATCAGTTCCAATGAAATTCGTGAGGCGCTGACGCCACAGTTCAACCACATTGTGTCGGCCGTGAAGATCGCCCTGGAGGATGTTCCCCCCGAAATCGGTGCAGATATTTCCGAACGGGGCATCATGCTGACGGGCGGTGGTGCGATGATTCCGGGGCTGGACCGCCTGCTGGCCGAGGAAACCGGCCTGCCCACCCTGATTTCCGATGAACCCCTCACCTGCGTCGTGCGCGGCTGCGGCCTGGCCCTCGAGCGCATGGACGAGCTGGGTGGTATCTTCACCCACGAATGATTACCCGATACCGTGCGCCGGAGGCTCCCAGACCCGGCATTGCCCTCACCCTGTCGCTGCTGGCACTGGCACTGATGTTTGCCGATGCCCGGCTGGGGCTGCTTGCGCCGGTACGGAAAACCCTGGGCGCCGGGCTGTATCCGGTACAGGCCGCGCTGGCCTGGCCCGGCGAGCAGCTGCGCAGCATCGACGGCTATTTCGATGATATCGCGGCACTGCGCACCGAAAACCAGCTGCTGCGCACGGTACTCACCCAGCAGGCCGGCATTCTGGCCACCACCGAACGGCTGCGCCAGCAGAACCAGTCGCTGCGCGAACTGGCGGCGCTGCGTCCCCGTATTCCTCAGCCCGGCATCGTGGCCGAGGCCGTCATGCAGCCCCGCGCGGCCGGCACCCGTCGCCGGCTGCTCAACCGCGGCAGCCAGCACGGTGTTGCGGCCGGACAACCCGTCATCGACGCCAGTGGCGTGATCGGGCAGATCACCCGGGTCTATCCGTTCAGCAGCGAGATGACGCTGATCACCGATCCCGCCCTCAGCGTGCCGGTGACCGTGCAGCGCAATGGCCTGCATGCCCTGACCTTCGGCACCACCAGTCCGGCCCGGCTGGAGCTGCGCTTCCAGGCGCGTGATGCCGACATCCATACCGGCGACATCGTGCAGACCTCCGGGCTGGACTTCCTGTATCCGCCCGGCATTCCGGTGGGCGTGGTCGAGCAGGTGGAAGCACCGGCCGGCGAGCCCTTTGCGCAGGTGCAGATCCGTCCGCTCGCCAACCTGGGCGATCCACAGCTGATGCTGATCCTGCAGTCCGACACCTCGGCCATTCCGGACGATCCGGCACCGGCCCGTCCGGCGGGCGATGCCGCTGGCCGCGACGCCCCCCGCACCCCCGGCAGCAGGGACCTCCGCACCGGCACGACACCCGCCACACCGCCGGAGCGGGCCACCGGCACGAACACCCCAGCCGGCACCAGGGCCGGAGCGGCCGACGTATCCGACCCGGCCACCGACACCGCCGACGATCCCACGGCAGCCAGCCCGGCCGCCCCGCAGCCATGAACCCAGCCCTCACCCCCGCCTCCGCTACCGCGGGCTGGCTCCGCATCGTGCTCTCGGTGCTGCTGGCCACCCTGCTGGCACTGGCACCGTGGGGCCAGAGCCCGATCATCCCCGACCTGCTGATGCTGGTGCTGGCCTTCTGGGCGCTGCACCGGCCCACCCGCAGCCTGCTGGCCGCCGGCTTCCTGCTGGGGCTGGTCATGGACGGACACACCGGCAGCACGCTGGGTGAACACGCCATGGCCTATACGGTCACGGTCTGGCTGACACTGCAGTTCCAGCGACGCATCGGCTGGTTCCGGCTGCCCGGACAGATGCTGCACATGCTGGGCGTGCTGCTGGTGGCCCAGGGCGCGGTAGCCGGTGCCCGCTTCCTGCTGGGCCTGCCCTTCCTGGGGCCCGAACAGTTTCTGTACACGCTGAGCACCATCCTGCTCTGGCCGCTGGCCGGCCTGCTGCTGCATGCGCCGGTGCGCCGCCTGCGCCCCAGCAGTGCCGCGGCAGGCCACGTTCCCCGCACCGCGCCCTTCGTGGCACCGGACGAAGCCCCCGGCCTGGAAGAGGCGCTGTCGATCTTTGCGCACCACAGCGAGCCGGACACCCTGCCGATGCCAGCGCCGCAGCCGGGCTTTGGCACCCATGCCCTCCCGTCCTGGGGCGCCCCCCCTGCACCGCACACACCGATGCCGGCCCCGCATGCCGACCTGTACGCTGCCCCTCGCATGCCGGCCACGACAGCCTCGACACCCGCCCCGCAGCCAGCACCCCAGCCAGCCGCCCGGCCGGTACAACCACGGGTCCAGACTGCCTGGGACAGCCGGGCCGCCCATGACCGCCAGTTCGGCCACCGTCCTGCAGCCCGCGCCCCGGAGTCGTACGGCGCCGCCCCTGCACCGGCGCGCCATTCAGAACCCGCCCTGGCAGAACACGCCCCGCGTCCGGCCTTCAGCCGGCACGACGGCTGACCGGAGCCGCCAGCGTGCCGCGCCGCCGTGATGCCACTGCCCCCGCGCCCTTCAACCGGCGCCTGCTGATCGCCATGACCATCAGCGTGGTGGGCTTCGGCCTGCTGGGCGCCCAGGCGTGGCACCTGCAGGTGAAGAACTTCGACAAATACCACGCACTGGCCGAGAACAACCGCATCACACTGCTGCCGCTGCCACCGCAGCGGGGGCGCATCCTGGACCGCAACGGCATCGTGCTGGCCGAGGATGTCTACCTGCCGGCGCTCGAAATCGCCACCAGCCAGGTACGCAACATCGACCGGCTGGCCGCCCAGCTCTCGCCCATCGTCCCGATCACGCCGCAGGAAATCCGCCGCTTCAAGAAACTGGCCGCCGCCAGCAAGAACACCGACGGCACCATCCCGCTCAAGACCCGGCTGACCGACGAAGAGGCCGCCCGGCTGGCCGCCGTGCGCTTTCGCTTCGACGGCGTGGAGATCAAGGCGCGTCCGCACCGGCGCTACCCGCTGGGCACCTCGGCCGCCCACGTGATCGGCCACATCGGACGCATCTCCGCCGCCGACAACGACTGGCTGGCCAGAACCGACAATGTGTCCAACTACGCCGGCAGCACCCACATCGGCAAGCTGGGGCTGGAACAGAGCTACGAAAGCGCCCTGCACGGCACGGTGGGCATCGAGGAGGTGGAAGTCACCGCCAGTGGCCGCCCCGTGCGCTCGCTGTCGCGCCGGCCGGCCACCCCCGGACAGGACATCCAGCTGTCGCTGGACATTCCGCTGCAGCAGCTGGCCGAACAGCTGTTCGTGGGCTGGCGCGGCGCACTGGTGGCCATCGAGCCCCGTACCGGTGAAATCCTCGCCTTCGTGTCGATGCCGAGCTTCGACCCCAACCTGTTCGTCGATGGCATCGACCAGCAAAACTGGCAGCGCCTGAACACCGATCCGGCCCGCCCCCTGCTGAACCGCCCGCTGCGCGGCACCTATCCGCCGGGCTCCACCTACAAGCCCTTCATGGCCCTGGCCATCCTGCAGAACGGCGTGCGCAAGCCCGACGATGTCATTCAGGATCCGGGCTACTTCATGCTGGGCAAGCACCGCTTCCGCGATTCCAAACCGCAGGGCCACGGCAAGGTGGACCTGTTCAGGTCGATCGTGGTGTCTTCCGACACCTACTATTACGGTGCGTCCTACGATCTGGGTGTGGACCGCATTCACGACTTCATGAAACCCTGGGGCTTCGGCCAGCTCACCGGCATCGACCTGCCCGACGAGCAGCCGGGGCTGCTGCCCTCGTCCGCCTGGAAGCAGCAGCGCTTCAAACAGCCGTGGTACCCGGGGGAAACCCCGTCGATCGGCATCGGACAGGGGTACAACGCCTTCACCATCCTGCAGCTGGCCCACGCCACGGCCACGCTGGCCAACGACGCCATCGTGCAGCGGCCGCATCTGGTCACGCACATCGGCACCGTCTCGCCCGATACCAGCAGCGACACCCGCAGCGGCCGCCCGTTGCCCGTGGCCCGGCAGTATGTGCAGCTGGTGCAGCGCGCCATGGCCGACGTGAACCGCAAGGGCACCGCCCGCCTCGCCTTCCAGGGCGCCGGCTACGAATCGGCCGGCAAGACCGGTACCGCGCAGGTGATCGGCATCAGGCAGAACGAAAAATACGACGAAAGGAAAGTGGCCCAGCATTTCCGGGATCATTCGCTCTACATGGGCTACGCCCCCGTGGAAAACCCGCGCATCGCCCTGGCCATGGTGGTCGAGAACGGCGGCTTCGGCGCCCGCACGGCCGCCCCCATCGCCCGCAAGCTTTTCGATTTCTACCTGCTGGGCAAACGCCCCACCGAACTGGACACCCCGGTGAACCCGGCCGACATCGAACCCGACGTGCCGGAGGAGACCCAGCCATGAACGCAGCGGCCTTCTGGCGGTTTCTGCGCCACCGCGTCTTCATTTTCGACCCGATGCTGTCGATGGTGCTGCTGGCCATCACGCTGATCAGCCTGGTCACCATGTATTCGGCCGCCGGCGAAGGCAGCACCCGGCTGATGGTGCACGCGCGGAATCTGGGCATGGCCGTGCTGATCACCTGGCTGGTGGCCAGCCTGAGCCCCAGACGGCTGATGACGGTGGCCATCCCGCTCTACCTGGCCGGCCTGGCACTGCTGTTCTGTGTCGAGCTGTTCGGCGTCAGTGCAAAGGGCGCCAAACGGTGGCTGGATCTGGGCTTCACCCGCATCCAGCCGGCCGAACTGATGAAAATCGCCATTCCGCTGATGCTGGCCTGGTTCTTCCACATCAGCCAGAACCGCCTGCGCGCCCGCTATGTACATCTGATGGCCATCATGCTGCTGGTGCTGCCGGTGGCGCTGGTGGGCAGGCAGCCGGACCTGGGAACGGCCATCCTGATCGGCTCGACCGGCGCCTTCGTGATCTATTTTGCCGGGCTGCCGTGGCGGGTGATCCTGGCCAGCCTGGTCATCGGTGTAGCCGCCCTGCCACTGCTGTGGCTGAACATGAAGCCCTACCAGAAGGAGCGGGTACTGACGATGATCGACCCGACCAACGACCCGCTGGGCAAGGGTTTTCACATCATCCAGTCCACCATTGCGGTGGGCTCGGGCGGCATGCAGGGCAAGGGCTGGCTGAAGGGCACGCAGGCCCACCTGGACTTCGTGCCCGAGCGCACCACCGACTTCATCTTCTCGGTCTACGCCGAGGAATTCGGCCTGGTGGGCACCGCCGTGCTGCTCACGCTGTATGCCGTGCTGATCGGCCGCGGGCTGATGATCGCCAGCCAGGCGCAGAGCCCGTTCGGCCGGCTGCTGGCCGCCTCGATGACCATGAGTCTGTTCACCTACGCGTTCGTGAACATCGGCATGGTGATCGGCATCCTGCCCGTGGTGGGCGTGCCGCTGCCCTTCATGTCGTACGGTGGTACCGCCCTGGTCACGCTGGGCATCGGCTGCGGCATGCTGATGTGCGTGGCCCACGACAACGCCATGCAGCGCCTGCGGCCGGGCCGGCACTTCGTCTTCGAATAACCGGCCATCACCCCCCGAAAAGGTGCGTCACCACGGCCGTGTGCCGACAAATCCGGCCCGTCGGGATCACTCGATCCCGGGGTTCACCGCCAGCAGGATCTTGCCGACATGGTCGGAGCTTTCCATGCGGCGATGCGCCTCGGCCGCACTGTCCAGTGGAAACACCCGGTCGATGACGGCCTGCACTCGGCCATCCTCCACCATCGGCCAGACGTTGTCCTGCACTGCACGCGACAGGCGCGCCTTCTCCTCGGCCGAACGGGCCCGCAGCGTCGAACCGGTGAAGGTCAGCCGCCTGAGCATCAGCGGCATCCAGTCCACCTCCACCTTCGCGGTCTGCATGAAGGCAATCTGCACCAGCCGCCCCTCCAGCGCCAGGCTTCTCAGGTTGCGCTCGATGTAGGGGCCACCCACCATGTCGAGAATCACATCCACGCCGCGCCCCTCGGTGAGCTTCGACACCTCCACCATGAAGTCGCGCCGGCGATAGTCGATGGCCGCATCGGCCCCCAGCTTCTGCGCCGCCCCGGCCTTCTCCGGCGTGCCGACCGTACAGAACACCCGGGCGCCCAGCGCCTTCGCGATCTGGATGGCCGCCACGCCGATGCCCGACGTACCCCCATGGACCAGCAGCGTCTCACCCGCCTGCAGGCGGCCACGTTCGACCACATTGGCCCAGACCGTCAGCACGGTTTCGGGCAGCGCCGCCGCCTGCGCCATCGACAGCCCGGCCGGCACCGGCAGCACCTGGCCGGCCGGTGCCGCCACGTATTCGGCATAGCCGCCGCCATTGACCAGCGCACAGACCCGGTCGCCCTTCTGCCATTCGGGCACGCCCTGCCCCACGGCCGCCACCACACCGGCCACCTCCAGCCCCAGATGCGGCGAGGCCCCGCGCGGCGGCGGATAGCTGCCGGCCCGCTGCAGCACGTCCGGACGGTTCACCCCGGCGTACGCCACGCGAATCAGCACCTCGCCCGCCCCCACCTCCGGCAGGTCCCGCTCCGCCAGACGCAGCACATCGGCATCTCCACCCCGACCATGGTCGATATATTTCATCAAGGCTCCCTGTAGTTTCGTCTGATGTCATTTGACGTTGTCTGACGGGGAAATTCTAGAGCGTGTCATGGATGCATTCATCCCTGCACACCCCCCTTTGAACGTGCGGGACAAGGCCACAGATCCCGATGGCGTCAGGGCACTGCCACCGCCATCATGTGCGCCAGAAGGGCTCAGCCCGAATCCATGTGCCATGACCGAATCCGTGTGCCGTTACCATGTGGAGGCCGTCCACCCTCCCGCCCGGCTTCACCCATGACCACCCGCCCCCATTCCCCTGCCCGCTCCCCCGCCCTTCCGCCCGCCGGCACCCCGGCACGCGCCCTGATCGATGCCGCTGCCCAGCTGCGCGACGCGCTGCAGGCCCTGCACTTCGCGCCGCCCGTGGCCCACGTCTACAACCCGCTGACCTATGCCTGGGCACCACACGCCGCCTATCTCGCCCGCTTCGGCAACGCCCCGAAGAAGATCATGTTCCTGGGCATGAACCCCGGCCCCTTCGGCATGATGCAGACCGGCGTCCCCTTCGGCGAAGTGGCGGCCGTTCGCAACTGGATGGGCATCGAAGCCCCGGTCGAGGCTCCCGCCAACCAGCATCCCAAACGCCTGATCGACGGATTTGCCTGCAAAAGATCGGAAGTGAGTGGTCGCCGACTCTGGGGCTGGGCCGAAAAACGCTTCGGCAGCGCCGACGACTTCTTTGCGCAGAACATCGTCATCAACTACTGCCCGCTGGTCTTTCTCGAGGCCGGCGGCAAAAACCGCACCCCCGTACAGCTGCCCGCCACCGAGCAGCGTGCCCTCGAAGCCCCCTGCGACCGGCACCTGGCCCGTGTCATCGAGGTACTGACCCCCGAATGGCTGATCGGCATCGGCGGCTTTGCCGAAAAGCGCCTGCACCACGTGGTCTCCGAGGTGCTGGACGACCGCCCCCTGGCCCGCCGCCTGAAGATCGGCCACATCCTGCACCCCAGCCCGGCCAGCCCGGCCGCCAACCGCGGCTGGGACGAGGCGGTGGACCGCCAGCTGGCAGACTACGGCCTGCTGCCCTGAATGCCGTCCTGAAGCAGGCTGCCCCCGTCGGGCTGGGACATGCGCCCCTTCTGCCAGGCCGTATCCGGGTGCCTCTCCCGAACCGCTCCCGCCTGTAACCCGCTCTCACGGGTGTTCCTCCCTTGCGTGTGCCCCGCACACCCGTGTGGCCAGTCCCCGACAGACGCTTGCAGGATATTGACGTAAGGCATCATGGCCCGACGGCATGGCCCTCTACAATCCACGCCATGATCTCCGAAGCGATCCTCTCCTATCTCCATCTCTCGGCCATCCTCGCCATGGTGGTGTTCATCACCAGCGAAGGGGCCATCTGCCGCCCCGAGTGGTTCAACGCCGCCGTGCTCAAGCGCATGCTGCGCGTCGACCTCATCTACATGATCTGTGGCGCGGCCGTAGCCATCACCGGCGTCACCCGCATCATCCTGGGCGCCAAGGGCGCCGACTGGTACATCGCCCAGCCCATGCTGCACGCCAAGGTGCTGCTGTTTCTCATCGTCGGCATCTATTCCGTACGCGTCTCCATCGCCCTGCAGAAATGGCAGGGGCGCTTCGAGGACGAAAACGGCGCCCTGCCCGACGAGGCCGAAATCCGCCGTGTGCGCCGGATGATCCTCATCGAGGCGCACCTCATCATGATCATCCCGCTGTTCGCCGTGCTGTTTGCCCGGGGCATCTTCGGCGCCGCCTGACACCACGGCGCCTTCCCTGCATCTCCGGTGCCGCCTGACACACCACGGCGCCTTCCCTTCCATGCCACAACGCGCTACAGTGCAGCGTGGCGTCATATGAAAGGGAATGGTTCATGGAGCACAAGCCCACCGTCATCCTGCTGGGAGGCAGCGGTTTCATCGGCAGCCACCTGGCGCATGATTTTCACGGGCGCGGCTGGCGCGTCATCGTCGTCACCCGCTTCCCCGACCAGACGCGTGACCGGCTCGGTCCCGGCATCGAAACCCTCGCCGCCCCGGCCCATCTGGACCCCACCACCCGCGCCGACCTGCTGATCAACCTGGCCGGCGCCTCCGTGGGCGAAGGCCGCTGGAACACCGCCCGCAAGCGTACCCTGCTGGCCAGCCGGCAGGGCCCCACCCAGCAGATCGGCCAGTGGCTGGCCCGCCACCCCCACAAACCCCGGCTGATCATCCAGGCATCGGCCGTGGGCTTCTACGGCAACGGCAGCCACCGGCAGTGGCAGGACACCTGCACCGAGGCCAGCCCGCCACAGGATGTCTTCGTCTCGCGCCTGTGCCAGCTCTGGGAGGCCAGCGCCGAAGAAGTGCACCGCGCCACAGGCGTGCCCATTGCCGTCTGCCGGCTCGGCGTCGTGCTGGGCCGTGACGGCGGCATCCTGCCCCAGCTGCTGCGACCCATCCGCTTCGGCGTGGGGCGCATCGGCAGCGGGCAGCAGCCCATGGCCTGGATCCACATGGACGATGTGGTGGGCGCCATCCGCCACATCAGCGAACAGCCCATCGATGCCCCCTGGCGCATCTGGAACCTCACCGCCCCCGAACGCACCACACAGCTGGACTTTGCCCAGACCGCCGCCCGCGTCCTGCACCGCAAACTCTGGCTTTCCCTGCCGGGCGGCCTGATGCGCAGAATACTGGGCGAACAAGCCGATCTCGTGCTGGATGGCCAGCATGTCCAGCCGGCACACCTGCTGGCCGATGGCTACACCTTCCAGTACCCCACCCTGGCAGCCGCCCTCGACAACCTCACCGCCAGGGCCTGATCCCGGCGCATGCACGGCGGTTCCCCTCTGGCGCATGTCATGGACGCGTTCTCCCCGCGCCGCCCCACGGGCAGGCGGGGGCAGCGGACAGAACCGCTCCACGGCACGGCACCTGTCACTGACGGGTCAAGCCCCATGCCGGACGCCACGCCCGCGCGCCGGCAGACACCCGGTCAGCACATCCATCCAGGACCAGCACGGAGACGAACCCACTCATGACACGCGCCGGAGACGGCGCCACAACCCCACCTGAAACGCTGTTGCGGTTTATTCACATCTTCAGGTGGACGTAAAATCCTCCTGACAATCGACACACTCTCCAGACAGTCAAGCAACGCGGGGCCCCGTACCCGTCATCCATCATGAAAAAAATACTCGCGCTGGCCACCCTGGCCCTGAGTCTCATCGGCATCACCGCCCGGGCGGCGGAAGTCGAAACCCGCTCCCTGGATGAAATCTACGAACAGGCGCTGAAGGAAGGAGGCTCCCTGACCGTCTATGCCGGCGGCGACACGCCCGACCAGCAGGACGGCATCAAGGCCGCCTTCGAAAAACGCTTCCCCGGCATCACGCTCAATGTGGTGGTCGACTACAGCAAGGTGCACAGTGCCCGGCTGGACCAGCAGTTCGAAGATCGCCATGTCATCCCCGACATCATCCAGCTGCAAACGCTGCAGGACTTTCCGCGCTGGCGCCGTGAAGGCAAACTGGTACCCTACAAACCGGCTGGCTGGGACAGCATTTACAGCAGCTTCAAGGACCAGACCGGCGCCTGGACCGGCGTGTTCGTCGATGCCTTCAGCAACGTGGCCAACATCCAGGCCCTGGGCAAGGACGATGCCCCGCTCAACGCGCCCGACTACCTGAAGCCCGAACTGAAGGGCAAGATCGTCTCCACCTACCCCAACGACGATGACGCCGTGCTGTTCTGGTACAAGCAGACCATCGACCGTCACGGCTGGGAATGGATGCAGGGCCTGATGAAGCAGCAGCCGCACTTCGTGCGCGGCACCCAGGCCCCGGCCGATGAAGTGGCCGCCGGCAAGTACGCCGTCACCTTCACCAGCGACGGCAGCCTGCGCCCCGATGAAAAAAGCCCCGTGCGCTTTGCCCTGCCCAGCAATGACGGCTTCGTGGCCTGGGCCCAGCGCGCCGCCATCGTCAAGGGCGCACGCCACCTCGAAACGGCCCGCCTGTACCTGAACTGGCTGCTCGACAAGGACACCCAGCAGAACGTCTGGACCATGTGGTCGGTACGCACCGACGTGCAGCCCCCCGCCGGCTACAAGCCGGTCTGGGAATACAGCAACGCCAACCTCTCCGCCTTCGAGCGCTTCATGGCCGACCGTGATGGAGTCGAACGCTTCCGCTCGCGCATCCAGCTGTACGTGGGAGACGTGCAGGGCCCGTCCTCGGCCGGCGTGCTGGGCATGACCCCCACCCGGGCGCTGGATCCGGCAACACTCAAGGCCCCGGCCACCGGCAAGTGAAAAACGTCGGCACCATGCCGGCCTGAAGGCATGAACGCCGTACCATCCTGCAGGACATTTTCTGCAGGGTGGTACGGCGTTTTCATTGAAAGGAATTGTCCCTCACTTGAACATCGCCTTCAGCTCTTCAAACTTCTGCCTGAGCGACTGGCGAAACTCCTCGAACATCTCGTGGCGCTCCTCGCTGCGCCGGGTACGCAGCTCGGCACGCACCCGTTCGTGCAGATCGGCCTGCACCTGCTCGGCATCCACCACCTCCTGCTGGATGCGCCAGGCATCCCAGCGGGCCACCAGCGTTTTGAACCGGCCAAAGAACTGGTCCAGCGGCGCCTCGCTCCTTTCCTGGGCCAGGGCGATGATGGCCACATCACCATTCTTCAGTCGCGTGGCCACCGTTTCCAGCAGCGTGGCCTGCGCCATGGCCTCTTCCGAACTGCCCATGCTGCCCACCCAGGCACCTACGCCTGCGCCAAACAGCATGCCCAGCGGTCCGCCCAGAATGCCCAGCACGGAACCGACCAGCGTGCCGGTCAGCATGTCCGACCCCACCTGCCGGAGCGGATCGAAGGCATCGGCCACCGAGATCACGCCATTTTCCTTCTTCAGCAGCACGGCCTGGGCAATGCGCGTCTCGTCATTCTGCGGAAAGCCCTTCAGCTCGGTGAAGGCCTGATAAGCCTCGCTGGGCACGTCGAACAGGGCAGCCACGATGTGTTCCATGATGGACCTCCTCGATGGGAACAAAAAACGGAATCGGGTACGAGGCTGCCCCGGTGCAGCCTCAGCGCGTATCAGGGACTCCGGGAAAAATCACTTGAACTTCGCTTTCAGCTCGTCGAATTTCTGCTGGATCGACTGCCTGAATTCTTCGAGCTTTTCCTTGCGCTCCTGGCTGCGTTTGGCCTTCAGCTCGGCACGTGCCCTGGCCTGCAGATCGGCCTGCACCTCCAGGGCATCGACCACTTCCTGCTGGATGCGCCAGGCATCCCAGCGGGCCACGATGGTCCTGAACTTGCCGAAGAACTGGTCCAGCGGCGCTTCGGACTTCTCCTGGGCCAGCGTGATGATGCCCACATCGCCATTCTTCATGCGGGTGGCCACGGCCTCGATCAGCGTGCCCTGGGCCAGCGCCTCATCGGTGCCCCCCCACGCTGCCCACCCAGGCGCCCACACCGGCACCGAACAGCACGCCCAGCGGGCCACCCAGAATACCCAGCACCGAACCGATCAGCGTGCCGGTCAGCATGTCATCGGAGGCCTGGGCCAGCGGATTGAAAGCATCGGCCACGGTGATGACCCCGTTTTCCTTCTTCACCAGCACCGCCTGGGCCAGCCGGGTATCGTCATTCTGCGGGAAGGTCCGCAGCTCGGTGAACGCCTGATAAGCCTCGCTGGGCACTTCGAACAAAGCGGCAACGACATGTTCCATCTGTACATCTCCTCTTGTCTTGAACAAACGGGGCGTGCAGGACAGGGCGGCAGGGTTGCAGAATCCCCGATGTTCGGGGCACTGCAACACGGCCTGCGCGGAAACGCATGCGCCCACGGCACGCACCGGGTGGCCCGGCACGAAACAGCGCCAATCGGGCCACGTCCTGCCCATCGTAGAAGAAGACGGCAGCCTTCACGGCAAAGGGCCCGGAGGATCGAAGGGCTTTGTGGCACATGGCGAGCCTTCTGGAACCACTCATCCCCGCAACCTGATCAGTCCACCCAGTTTTCCAGCCTCAACATCGGCACCCGGGAAAACTCCCTGACATTGTTGGTAACCAATACACAATCCAGTGCCAGCGCGTGAGCAGCAATCAGCATATCAAGAGGACCAATCGGCGTTCCCAGTCTTTCCAGACGCGCTCGCAGACTTCCATAATGGCGCGTTGCTTCGTCATCAAACGGCAACACTTCCAAAGGAGCAAGAAATTTTTGCAATGCCGCCCTGTTTCGTTCGGAACCGCTTTTCGCAGCACCATAATCCAGCTCGGCAACCGTTATGGAAGAAACAGCAACATCCCCAAACGAAAGACCATCAAAACGAAGCACCACTTCCGGCGGCCTGCGGTTGATTATATATATGCAGATATTCGTATCCAGCAAATAGCGAGCGCGGCTCATTTGAATAGTTCCTCTCGCTCCTGCTGACCGACCGGCTGGTTACGCTCCAGCGAGAACCCTGGCTCGAACTCATCGAGCGCCTCCCACATGATTTGCCATGGAGAATCAACGGGCAGCAACAGAACACCATTGCCAAAGCGCCTGGCTATGACCTCCTCTCCGGTAAAACGAAGCTGCTTCGGCAGCCTGACCGCCTGGCTCCGGCCCGACATGAACAACTTTGCAGTGTAGTCCACAGTACTCTCTCCATTATGCAAAAGGTATATATCGATGATAGATATCGTTCTGCGTGACTGTCAAGGTGTCAAGGACAAGCGCCCCCTTTGCCGCCCAGGACCACAGCACACCGTACCTGCAGAGCATTCCGTGATTCATTGGCTACGTCGACACCAGCCCCCGTACCCTCCTGCATCCCGCATCTGACACGCAGCCACCTGCCCCCTCGGAACCAGCCCCCAAGCGTTATATACGACGGAATATAATGCCCCAGCTTCCAGGCTGTTGCCCCTCCCGAGGGCAGCCCGGTGTCCCGGAAGCATCCTCACCACGCATCCCCCAGACCTCCTCCATCCCAGGACCTTCCCATGCGTCTTGCCAAACTGTGCCTGCTGCTTGCCGCGGGCTTCATCTCCACCCACGCGCTGGCCGAGCGCACCATCACCGACCAGCTCAACCGCCGCGTCACCCTGCCCGACCACATCGAGCGGGCCGTCATCCTGCAGCACCAGACCGTCAACATCGCCAACCAGCTCGACGCCATGGGCCAGGTGGTGGGCGTGCTCTCCAACTGGAAGAAACAGCTGGGTGCCGACTACGTGCGTCTGGCCCCCACCCTGCCCAAAATGGGCACACCCGGTGATCTCACCCACGTCAACATCGAGGCCCTGCTGGCACTCAAACCCGACGTGGTGTTCGTCACCAACTACGCGCCGGCCGACATGATCAAGCAGATCACCGACACCGGCGTGCCGCTCGTGGCCATCTCGCTGCGCACCGGCGACGAGAAGGAAGCCTCCAAACTCAACCCCACCCTGAAGGATGAGGACCAGTCCTACAACGACGGCCTGAAACAGGGCATCCGCATCATCGCCGACGTGTTCGGCAAACAGAAACAGGGCGAAGAACTGGTCAGGGCCGCCTTTGCCAACCGTCCAATGCTGGAAAAACGCCTGAAGGACATCAAACCCGACCAGCGCGTACGCACCTACATGGCCAACCCCGATCTGGGCACCTACGGCTCGGGCAAGTACACCGGCCTGATGATGGAACATGCCGGCGCCCTCAACGTGGCAGCCGCCACCATCAAGGGCTTCAGGCAGGTATCGCTGGAGAACGTGCTGGACTGGAACCCGCACGTCATCTTCGTGCAGGACCGCTTTCCGCAGGTGGTGGATGCCATCGACAGTGATGCAGGCTGGGCCGGCATCGATGCCGTCAAGGGCAAGCGCGTCTTCCTGATGCCCGAATACGCCAAGGCCTGGGGCTACCCCATGCCCGAAGCCGTGGCACTGGGTGAGGTGTGGATGGCCAAAAAACTCTACCCGCAGCGCTTCAGGGACGTGAATCTCGACAAAATGGTCAACGACTGGTACCTGAAGTTCTACCGCGTCCCGTACCAGCCGGGCAAGGCCGACATGCCGGGTGCCGCCGCCAATGACGCGTCGATGCACGATCATTCGGCCCACAAAAAAGCCATGTGAAGGTAAAAATGCCCTCCCGTCCCCACGCCCGCATGCTGGTGCTGGCTGCACTGCTCGTCCTCACCATGCTGCTGGCGCTGGGCGCCGGGCAGTACGCGCTGCCCCTGCCCAGGGTGGCCGGCATCCTGCTGGACAAGGCTCGCGGCCTGGCCATCGAGCCGATCCACCAGCAGATCATCTTCCAGATCCGGCTGCCGCGCATCCTGTGTGCCGGCATTGCCGGTGCCGCCCTGGCGCTGAGCGGCGCCTCGCTGCAGGGCATCTTCCGCAACCCGCTGGTCGATCCACACGTCATCGGCGTCACCTCCGGCGCAGCCTTCGGCGGCACGATGGCGATCTTTCTGGGACTGGGCATCTACGGGCTGTTCTTCAGTACCCTGCTCGCCGGTCTCGTCACCCTGGTGCTGATCTTTGTCTTCAGCCACCGCCTCATCCAGCGCAGCCTGCTGATGCTGATTCTCACCGGCATGATCATCAGTGGCTTCTTCTCGGCCCTGGTCAGCCTGCTGCAGTATCTGTCCGACACCGAAGACAAACTGCCCAGCATCGTCTTCTGGCTGATGGGCAGCTTTGCCACCAGCAACCCGCAGAAGCTGCTGATGCTGGTCGTGCCCGTGACGCTGTGCAGCGTGGTGCTGCTGGGCCTGCGCTGGCGCATGAACCTGCTGTCACTGGGCGAACGCGAAGCCCGTGCCCTGGGCGTGAACATCCGTCCGCTGCGCTGGCTGGTGATTTTCTGCAGCGGCATGCTGGTGGCCAGCCAGGTAGCCGTGAGCGGCAGCATCGGCTGGGTGGGGCTGATCATCCCGCACCTGAGCCGCATGCTGGTCGGCGCCAATCACCAGCAGCTGCTGCCCTGCACCCTGCTGATGGGCGCGCTGTACCTGATCATCGTCGACACGCTGGCCCGCACGCTCTCGACCAGCGAAATTCCGGTCAGCATCATCACCTCGCTGCTGGGTGCGCCGCTGTTTGCCGTCCTGGTGTATCAGCTGCGGCGCGGGCAGAAGGAGCAGTTTTCCGAATAGAGCGTGTATGGGCTCATTGGTCCCCCGCCTCGACAATCCATGAGAATCACATCCATGCCAGACACAGGCGAACACCCGGCAAAAGACATCGCCGGCCGTACCGACGAAAAGGACATCTCCGTCCGTGCCGACGGGCATGAAGGTGCGTCCCCCCTGATCGAGGCCCAGGGTCTGGGCTTTCACCATCCCGGTGGCCGCTGGCTGTTTCTTGGCCTGGATCTTTCCCTGCAGGCCGGTGAAGTGCTGGCCATTCTGGGCCCCAACGGCTGCGGCAAGAGCACCCTGCTGGATGTCCTGCTCGACATCCATCGCCCACAGGAAGGCCAGGTACGCAAGCAGGCCACCTGCAGCTTCGTGCCGCAGTTCTTCACGCCGCCCTTTGCCTACAGTGTGCTGGATATCGTGCTGATGGGGCGCTCCACGCACATCCAGACCTTCGGTACCCCCTCGCCGCAGGATGTGGCCATCGCCCGTCAGGCGCTCGCCGATCTGGGCATCGATGATCTGGCCCGACGGGATTTTGCGCAGCTCTCCGGCGGCCAGCGGCAACTGGTGCTGGCGGCCCGGGCGCTTGCCACCGAGGCCCCCATCATGCTGCTGGACGAGCCCACCTCGGCCCTGGATGTGCACAACCAGGACAGGCTGCTGACGCTGCTGCACCGGCTGTCACGCGAGCGCGGGCTGACCATCCTGTTCACCACCCACCAGCCAAACCACGCACTGGCCGTGGCCCACAAAACGCTGCTGATGACCCAGCCCCAGGCCCGCTTCGGCCCCACGGCTACGGTGCTGACCGTGGACAACCTGAAGCAGCTGTTCGACATCGACATGATCCGCCTGCCCGCCCAGTTCAACGACCAGCGCTTCGAGAACATCATGCCGGTGTATGCAACGCAGCTCGGCGCGTGTCATGCACGCATTCGTCCCCCCACTGACCCAAAATCCGTGGACTGACCACGCGCCAGACGCAGGCGAAGCCACCCACTCTGTCCTGCCCCCGTCCTGTACACCCAAAGAGGGTTTCGCGGGAACGAATGCGTCCATGACACGCGCCAGACAGTGGTGCCTGCCGCCTGTCAGTCCGCCTCGGGTACGGCCGTTCCATCGCGCAGCGGCCGGCGCAGCACCTTGCCCACATCACTCTTGGGCAGCCATTTCACGAAGGCAATGGTCCGCGGCCGCTTGTAACCCGTCAGCCGCTCGGCACAGTGTGCCTGCAGCGTCTCCCCGGTCAGCGCCGGATCCCGGCGCACCACATACGCCTTCACCGCCTGGCCCGAACGCTCGTCCTCGACCCCCACCACCGCACATTCCTTCACGCCGGGGTGGCTCGACACGACCTCCTCCACTTCATTGGAGTACACGTTGAAGCCCGACACCAGGATCATGTCCTTCTTCCGGTCCAGCAGCCGCAGAAAGCCCCGCTCATCCATGACTCCCACATCCCCGGTCAGGAAAAAACCATCGGGCATCAGGAATTCCCGCGTCTCTTCCTCGCGCTGCCAGTACCCCGCCATGATCTGCGGCCCGCGTACCGCCACCTCACCCGCCTGGCCAGCCGGCAGCGGCTGCCGCTTTTCGTCCAGAATCCGGATTTCCGTCGAGGGCAGCGGCAACCCGACCGTGCCATCGTGCAGGGTCGTATCCGTTGGCGTGCACGCCACCGTGGGTGCGGCCTCCGTCAGCCCGTAGCCCTCGCACACCGGGCACCCCGTCACCTCCCGCCAGCGCGCCGCCACCGCCGACGGCACCGCCATTCCGCCCGCCAGCGAGATGCGCAGATTCGAAAAATCCAGCTGCCGGAACCCTTCGTGCCCCATCAGCAGGTTGTAGAGCGTACTCAGCCCGGGGAACACCACCGCCTTGTGCGGCTTGAGCGCCTTCACCACGGCATCCACATCCCGCGGATTCGGTATCAGAATCAGCTTGCCCCCCAGATGCAGCCCCAGCAGCAGGCACACCATGAACGCGTAGATGTGATAAAGCGGCAACGCCGCCACGAATACCGGTGGTCCCTCCGGCCGCGGGCGCCCGGGCTGCTCCATGGACGGGTGAAACCACGCCTGGTCCTGCAGCACGTTCGCCACGATATTGCGCTGCGTCAGCATCACCCCCTTCGGCACCCCCGTCGTCCCGCCGGTGTACTGCAGCACAGCCAGATCCGAAGGCTGCACCTCCGGTTTCCGGAACGGCTGCTTTGTCCCCTGTGCCAGCACCTCCGCAAAACGGATGGCCCCGGGCAGCCGGAACGCCGGCACCATCTTCTTCACCCGGCGCACCACGAAATTCGTCACCCGGCCCTTCAGTGGCCCCAGCAGATCCCCCATGGAAACCAGCACCACCTGACGAACCACCGTCTGCGGCAGCGCCTTTTCCACCGTGTGCGCAAAATTCTCCATCACCAGCAGAATCTCGGCCCCCGAATCCTTCAGCTGATGCGCCAGCTCCCGTGGCGTATACAGCGGATTCACATTCACCGCCGCCATGCCCGCGCGCATCACCCCGATCAGCGCCACCACATAGGCATGGCAGTTCGGCATCATCAGCGCCACCCGGCTCCCCCGGGGCAACGACAGCGACTGCAGCCACGCCGCAAACTGCGCCGACAACCGGTCCAGATCCCCATAGCGCAGCACCTTGCCCAGACACACCACTGCATCACGGTCCGCATGCCTGTGCAGCACCTCTTCCAGCATTGCTGCCACCGACGGATAGCTGTCCGGATCGATCTCGGCCGGAACACCCGCCGGATAACTCTTCAGCCATACTTGCTCCACAGACACACCTCCGCATCCATCGACCAGACAGCAGGGCATACCCGTTCACGTCTCCCTGCAGCGTCGGCAAAATTTTCATTAACTGAAATCGAAACATCAGCCGTGCATATGCACACGATGATAAATCGATTATCAGAATTATGAAACACCTGGACACTATTGCGTGTTAACTTTTCCGACAAGTACAGCGAAATACCGCCATGCGATATGGCCGGCCCCGCAGGTCAGCATGACGCCCGGCAGTGGGGACACCGGTTTGTGGTCAGGTACCGCGACGAGCACCGGCATGGCATGGCATGGCATGGCAATCAAAATGATGACTGGTCGCTTTCCGCTGATTGTGCCAGATTACCCGACATGGCGCTCCGGGGAGCACAACAACCGACTGACGTGTGGATTCGGGGCTGCTCAGGACCGATCAATCCTCCTCAGAAGAAACAGCACAAAAAACAGCGCAAACAAAGACAGCGCAAACCCAACCCACAAAGGGAAATTCAAGCCATACCCTTCGTCAACCCCCCAGCCTGAAATCCAGGCCCCGCCGGCCAGACCAACATTGACCACAGACACATACAGCGTGCTGACCAGCGCATTTGGCTGAACGACCCTGCCTATCAGGGACAAGACAGAAGGATTCATGGAAACACCGGTACAGCCAATCAACAGCACGCAAACCACCGCAACAACCGGAGCATCCGCAAAACAAGCAAATATCAGGAAAGAGAACGCCATGATTCCAATCCCCCAAACAAGACCACCATGGCGGGATCCATCAGAAAAACGGCCAAAAAAGGCATTGCCCAACACATTGGCGACACCATAGGCACCCAGAACCCAGGGAACGACGAGACCGGAAAAACCGGAGACTTTCGACAAAATGACAGAGAAAAAACTGAACCCCGCAAACGTTGCCCCGATCAGGAGACAGCCGAGAAAATAACACCCCCACAACAGGCCAGACTTGAGCACGAGAACATCCTGAGCAATCACAGACCGGGAACCACGAACATCCCGCGGCCCCAAAAACGCAATCAGGACGGCGCACAAAAGTGCCCCCGCTGCCACAGAAAGGAAACTGGCCCGCCAGCCAAAGAACTGGTCAATGAACATGGCCAGAGGAACGCCCAGCACCGGAGAAAGCATAAGCCCCGTCAGGACAACCGCAGACGCCTTCCCACTGAGGGTGGAGCCAACAGACTCGATACTCATCGCCAATGATGTACCAAGACAGGCCGATGCCACAATGCCAGCCACAAACCGGGAGGCCGCCATGACGCCATAATCATCACCCAAGGCTGCCACGCATTGCGCAACGGCATAAATCCCCATCGCGCCCAGCAAAATGCGCTTCCCGGAAACCCCCTCCCTGGTCAACACCCCCGCCAGCACTGGCCCACCCACAACCATGCCCAGGGCGTAAAGCGACACCAGACCGCCAGCCATCTCTTCCGAAATCGAAAAGGCCTCCATGAGCGATGGCATCATGCCCGCCACCATGAATTCCGAAGTCCCAAGCACGAACGCACCGAAGCTCAGTATGTACACGAAAAAAGGCATAAATTACCCCACAACAAAATCACTATAACCAGACAGCGCAATGGTTTTCAAGGACATGCACGAAGCAGACTCCGCGCCCCTCGGAGCGGTAAAGAATACGCAGCTCCTTGAACACGGAACTGCACGCTGTGGCCGCTGTAATGCAGCAGTCGCCCCGCCGGGGTTTGGAACGGCGCAGTACCTCGATGAGGGCCTGTTTCAGCTCCCCAAGGGGTTGGGCATGGATGGTGAAAACGACGTTTTCCCTTTACTTCAAATTATTTGGCTCGTCATATTGACTGGCAGGCTCGCTCCAGCCCTCCCTGCGCAGCAATTCCCGTTTGCGCGCCACACCCCAGCGATAGCCCGAAAGGTGGCCATCCTGTCGTACCACGCGATGACAGGGCACTGCCACGGCCAGCCGGTTGGACGCGCAGGCATTGGCCACGGCCCGCACGGCACGAGGCGCACCAATGCGCTCTGCTACTTCCGCATAGCTCATCGTGCTGCCCGGTGGAATCTCCCGCAGCGCCTGCCAGACCCGCTCCTGAAACGCGGTTCCCCGCACGTCCAGTGGCAATTGCAGCCCGCGTTCCGGCATTTCGATCATGCCAACGACCTGTGCCACGACCTGCTCAAAACCCTCTTCGCCGCCCAGCAGCTGCGCCTTCGGAAACTGGTCCTGCAGGTCGCGCACCAGCACCTCCGGGTCATCATCCATCATGATTGCGCAAATGCCCCGCTCTCCCTGCGCCACCAGAATGGCACCCAGGGAGCACTGCGCCACGGCAAACCGGATCACTTCACCTGAACCACCGTTCCGGTAGTTCCGCGCCCGCATGCCCAGCAGCCGGTCCGCGTGTTCATAGAACCGGCTGCTGGCGTTGAATCCTGCGTCGTATATTGCCTCGGTCACCGATACGCCAGGCTCGTTCAGCGCCGCCCGCAGCCGACGTGCGCGATGTGCGGACGCAAAGGCTTTGGGTGTCAGCCCCGTCTGCGCCTTGAACACCCGATGAAAATGCGACGGGCTCATGCCCGCGCTGCGCGCCAGTGTGTCCAGATCCGGCATCTCCCCCTGGGATTCGATCAGCCGGCAGGCCTGCGTCACCACGGCGGCGTGACGCTGGTCTACCGATTGCGATCCGGCAGAAACGACCGCGCCGTCCTGCACCACCTGCTCCGGAAGAGCTGCGTCCGGCGACACCTGTGTCGGAGGTATTACGCCCGGAGGAGCTGTTGCCTCGCCAGACTCGGTGGCCTTGGCGGCCCTGGCGGCCTTGGCCGAATTTCGCATTCTCGTCCCTGTTTTCATGGCTCGATCAGGTTCGGGTGATCCCCACGCCGCCATCCACATACAGCGTCGTACCCGTCACGAAGCTCGACAGATCCGAAGCCAGATACAGGGCCGAACGCGCGATTTCGTCCGGCTGTGCCCGGCGCTTGAGCGCATGCAGGTTCTCGACGAATGCCTGCTGCTCCGGCGTGGGTGTTGCGGCACGGCCCATCGCGGTCTCCGTTCCGCCCGGCATCAAGGCGTTCACCCGCAGCCCCTGTGGTCCATACTCCGCAGCCAGCACATGCATGAGCCCGACCAGACCTGCCTTGGCCGATGCGTAGGCTGCCATGCCGGGCAGGCCAAGTTTGGGTCCGACGAATGTCGATGTAAAAATCAGGGCCCCTCCCTTTCGTTCCAGCAGCGCAGGTATCTGGTGTCGCGCCGACAGGAATGCACCCGTCAGATTCACGTCGAGTGTTTCCTGCCAACCGTCAACCGCAATATCCGTCACGCTGCCCAGCGCACCCATCGTGCCGGCATTGTAAAAGCCGATATCCAGTCCCCCAAACTGCTTCTGTGCCAGCACCACGGCTTCCCGGGCGCAGTTCTCGTCTCGCGCATCACCCGCAAGCGCCGCTGCCCTGCCGCCTTCGCTTTCAATTTCGGCTACCAGTGCGTCCAGACGATCCGCCCTGCGCGCTACCACCACCACGGCGGCGCCCTCCCTGGCAAAGAGTCTGGCGCTTTCATATCCGATTCCTTCGCTGGCTCCCGTGATGATCGCCACCTTGTCTTTCAGCAGTCCCATGTGATTTCTCCCTGAGCAAGATTGGGAGCCGATTCTGGGTCACTGCCGTCCGCCGGACAATCCGTTTCTTATCATGCTCACGGATCCGTCATTCCTCCTCCCGCACGATGGTCTGCGACAGCGGATACCCCCGCATCGAGCCACGCGTGCCATGTGCCGCCACCGAAGTACCGGTCATGCAGTCATCCCCCATCATGCCCTCGGGCGCACAGTCGGCATAGGCCAGCTGGTCGATCTGCGCCTGGGTCAACGGCGTGAGCGGATCCTTCGTATTCACAAAAATCCGCACATAGGCGTTGCCGGAATTTTCTGCAGTACGGCTACCGTGCGCATAGCCCCAGTATTTCCAGCCCCCCTTGCCCGGCGCCCAGCCATCAGTGCCACCATCGCGTGAATCGTTCGAGAGCGTACGGGTGTGGTCGTGACGGAAGCTCGTCACCAGCAGCCCGTCACCCGACGGGGCATTCACGGCAGACAGCTGGTGACGCAGCGGCACCAGCGGCATGCCATCCGGCCACGGCTGGCCGGCCTGGTTGTTGCCGGCCATCACTTCGCTCAGGTCCCCCTGCAGACCGGAAACGGTCATCCGGGTAAAGTTGTAATTGAAATGGCCGTGGAATTCGGTCATGTCGTGCGCGTAGTCCGGCTCCTTGAACTTCGCCACCACGGCATAGCGGCTGATCACTTCGGCTGCTGCCGAAGCCGGACCGGCACCCGATGCATTGGCTGCCGCCAGCGTGAAGGAATATCCGGCACAGCTGCCGGCCGGACAGTTGACGGTCACCGGCAGCGAAGTCCCTTCGGCACTGATGCCGGCCGGCGTGGAAGTCACGCTGTAGCGGGTCACGGCCGTGCCGCCCCCGCGTATCCGTTTGGCCTGCACCTGCACGGTACCGGTTTCGGTACCCAGCCGGGCGCTGACCTGTTCGGGGGCCGAGGGCGCCGTCACGGCCGGGGCCGCCGCAATGGTGAACTGTCCCTTCGTCTGGCCAGAAGCAGCCCCCTCCACTTCGGCCACCACGGTACAGGTGCCGGCCGCCAGCGCCGTCATCAGCCCGCTGCTGGCATCCATGCTGCAGACGGTGGGTGTCTCGCTGCGGTAGCGCACCTTCTGCCCGCGGGGTGTGCTGACCGTCAGCATGGCGGCGTCACCCACCACCAGATCACCGATGTCGTCGAACCTGAGATCGGGCGACACGGCCAGTTGCTGCTGCTGCGTGACCGCCGCCCAGGTGGTGTCACCCGCCTGGCTGGCCGAGAGCGTGCACGTGCCCGATGCCAGCGCACTGACCCTGCCGGTTTCGGCCTCCACCGTGCACACGCCCGGCGTCAGGCTGCTGTAGCGTACCTTCAGGCCGGAGCTGGCCGTGGCGGTGACGGTGCCCGTTTCGTTCGGCGCCAGCGTGGGCAGGGTCGCAAAGGTCAGCGACTGCGGGCGGGTGCCGATGACGGGGCCTTTTTCCCCATTGGGGCCTTCGGCACCGCCGCAGGCAGCCAGTGCCATCAGCAGGGCTGCTGCACCGGCACAGCGTGCAACGCAAATTCCGGACGGTGAAACAGGTTCCAGCCGATCAGCCCGTTCGGTCCGTTTCATCATCATGGCCACCCTCAGAATTTATAGTTGAAGCCCACGTAAACAGAACGGCCATGCCCCGGCACCGCCACACCCCAGGGCACGGTGTTGAGCATCATCGAACTGCCCTGCCCCACATAGGCACCGCCCAGCGGCAGCGCGTAGCCCCGGTCCAGCAGATTGTCGATGCCGAAATCGATGCCCAGCGCTCCCCGCTCGAAACGGGTACGCAGGTTCAGCAGCGCATAACCACCCGTGCGGATTTCATTGCGCACGCTGGAAAGACGCTTCTTGGCCTGCACGCCCTCCCATTCCAGCGTGGTGGTCAGCTGCCCTTCGGCCACGGCCCTCTGGTTTTCCAGACCGAGACGCAGGTTGGCCGGCATGGTGTTGTACAGGCCGCTGCCGGTATCGAGGTTTTTGCCATGCAGCCAGGACAGCTTGCCGTTGAGGGTAAAGCGCCCCCACGCACCCTTTTCCAGCAGCCGGACATGCCCCCACACGTCCGCCCCCAGAATGCGCGCATCCTGGTTGGCGTAGCGCAGCAGCACGAATTCGCTGGTGGCCGTGGTGTTGCCGCTGCGGCACTGGCTGGCCGGGCAGCGCCCGGCATCCACATAATCGTGAATGCGCGTGACGTGCGCACTGGCCGTGATGCCCCAACGCTGCGGGTCGGTGGCATCTTCCCAGCTGGCGCTGCCGCTCAGCGTGTGCGCCACCTCGGGCTTCAGATCCGGATTGCCCAGATAACCATTGCCATCCCCCAGAAAATTGTTCATGCCGGCCGCCATGGTGTTGGTGGACCACGGATAGCGTTCGTACAGGCTGGGCGAACGCGTCTTGCGGGCCACGCCGGCCTCGTAGCGGCGGCCCTTCGCCGGCTCGTAACTGGCCATGGCCGTCACGTCCCAGTGGCTGTCGTTCCTTTTGTGATGGCCGGTATTGAAGGCGGCGGCATCGTCGGCCCAGGTGGGCAGGCTGCTGTAGCCCTGTACCGGCGCGGTACTGGTGCTCACACGTGTATGACGCACGCCCAGCACACTCGTGAGCTGCGCATTCCAGTGCCGCTCCCATTCGGCAAACACGCCCAGCCGGTCGCGATGGCCGTTGTCGATGTTCCAGAAATCGTTCGGCCCCATGGCGCCACTGGCGCTGACGGGCGGCCACCAGTCATACAGCCGGTAAAAAAGCGCCTCCATGCCCAGACGGATGGTTTCGTGTTCGCTCCTCATCAGACTGGCCTGCACAGTGGCGCCGTCGGTGCTGGCACTGGTGCGCATCGGCATGCCGGTGCCGTAGCTGTAGCGATCGTTGCCCACGTCCATGCTGTGACGGATGCGCTGATGCCAGACACGTGCCTTCAGATCGCCCCAGCCGAACTGACCCCGGTATCGCAGCCCCGCCACCGATGCGTGGTTGGCCGTCATGTCCATGCGCTGGTTGGGAAAACCCTGAAACGGCAGATCCTGCCAGTTCACGTCGGCCTCCAGCAGATGCACACCATGGCGCCATGCTGCACCCAGCTTGTGGTTCTGTACCCGAAAACCGCTGGATCCCACTTCATCGGCCGGGATGACACGACCACCCTCGCGCCCCGCTTCCGCAGCCTTGAAGACCCTGCCGGCGCGGTAATTCTTCGCGCGGGACCAGGTGCCCTCGTAATCCAGATGCAGTGATTCGGTGGCGTAGTAGGCGCCCAGACTGGCATCGACCCCGTGGCCATTGCTGCGATAATGGGCACCGACGTTGCCGCCTTTCAGGGCAGGCTCGCCCGGGTCGGCAAATTTCGGCGGGGCCGATTCCACCTGAATGCTGCCGCCAATGCTGTCACCGCCCACACTCACCGGCGAAATACCGGCATACACACGCACGCTCTCCACCTTGGCCGGGTCGATGTACGACAGCGCCGGGTTCATGTGGTTGGCACACGCGGCCAGCAGGTCCATGTCGTCCACCGTCAGGCGCAGGCGCTCGTCGGCCAGCCCATGAATGACGGGCAGGCCTGACACGCCACCGGCCCCGTACACCTCCACGCCGGGAATATCCTTCAGCAGGCTGCTGGTGTCGGGTGAGGACGCGCGTCGCCGGCTCATGCGGCTGGCTTCCGGGGCATCGGCACCGGGGGCCGATGCCTCCTGGCTGGTATCGAACAGACGCAGGCCACGCACGTTCACCGAAGGCAGGCGGGTGGCGGGAGCCGCCCAGTCCGGCATGACAGGTGGGTGATCCTGCGCCGGCTGCTGTGCCCCCGCAGGCGCCAGCACCATGCCAATGGCGGCTGCCAGCACATTGACCCTCATTCTTCTGTTCATCGCTTTGGTCCTGTCATTGTTTTTGCGTGGCAAACGGATCGGAAAACGCCGGATCCTTCAGAAAACGCTCGTCCGTCAGCGTGTGGAGAAAGGCCAGCAGATCGGCCACATCCTGGTCGGACAGGCCACGGTCCTGCACCAGCGGATCCTTGAACGGATTGGCCCGGCCATCCCCCTTGTTGCGGCCACTTTCGACATTGCGGCCACCGCCCGCCATGATACGCACGGCCTCTTCCAGCGTGGCCACCGAGCCATCGTGCATGTAGGGGCCGGTCACCGCCACATTGCGCAGGCTGGGTACACGGAAGGCGCCCATGTCGGCCGGATTGCCGGTGATTTCCTCGGCGCCGCTGTTGTCCTTCGGATAGGCACCACGGCCTTCCAGGTTGTAGAGGCCGATGTTGTGATAGCGCACGACCAGCGACGTGGTCTGCGCCGACATGAACTGGTCATCGAAATTGGGCGCCGCATGACAGGCGCTGCACTGCGCCTGCTCGAACACCTGTTTGCCGTGCAGCTCCTGTGCGCTCAGCGTGTCCCTGCCCTGCAGATAGCGGTCGTAGCGGCTGTCGGCCGTGATGAAGGTACGCTCGAAGGCGCTGATGGCCTTGAGGGCATGTTCCCAGGTAATGGGGTCGCCCTGCGCATCGGGGAAGGCCTGCGCAAAGCGGGTGGCGTAGTCCACATCCTTCGCCCCGGCCAGCCGCTTCATGACCTGGTCGACGTTGCCATCGTTCACGCCCATTTCCACCGGCTCGGTGCCGAATACCGGGTTGGGAATCTGCCGCTCCAGCGTCAGCAGCGATGGATTGGCCCACGTCTGCGTGGCGTGATACGCCACGTTGCCCAGCCCCATGGCATTGCGCGGATGCTTCTGGCCGGTAATGCCGGTGGGGCGGTCCTTGCCATCGGCAAAGGCCCTGGCCTGCTCGTGACAGCCCCCACACGACAGCGTGCCGTCGCCCGACATGCGTTTGTCGTAAAAGAGGTAGCGGCCCAGCGCCACCTTGGCCTCGTTCATGGGGTTGTCGGCCGGCACGCGCGGCGGCGGCATGTGCGGCGGCAGGTTCCACACCCAGGCATCGGGCGCGGTATAGGCCGGGTAATTCCAGTTGAATACGGTGGGCGTGCCGCGCGGCGTGGCATTCTGGCCGCCACTGCCACTGCCACTGCCACTGCCACTGCCATTTTGCGCCGGCGGGCTGCCGCCGGAGGAACCCCCGCAGCCCCCCAGCACGGCCAGGGCAGCCACCACGCCCAGCGCCATGGTCATACGGGGCAACCAGCGCCCCACCACCTGCCAGACACCCGGCGTCTGCTGCCCGTCCACCGTCCGTCCCTCCGTTTACTGGCCGTTGACGGCCTTCAGCACGCTCTGCGTCTTGCCGGCCACGGGCAGGCCCGTACCGCTGCCATCGGCCTTCCAGTCCAGCGCGAGGAATTCGAACGGCTTGGCGCAGCCGGCCGAGGTTGCCCCCGACATGCAGCCACCGGCCCCTTCGGCCTTGCTGGCAATGTCATAGTTGAAGAGCGCGTGGGCATCGAAGGCCACCACCTGTTTGGTGGGATCGAAACCGTTGAGCGTGACCGTCAGGCGGTTCGGTGCCTTGCAGGACGAAATGGGCGTGCCATTGGCCGGGTCGCCCACACAGCCGGTGGAGCCCAGGTGCATGCGGATTTCGCCGTCGTCGGCCTTGCCGTTCTCCACATCGGCCGATTCCCACGGGGTGGGGTCGGCCGCCGTGTTCTGGCCGAATTCGATTTTGGTGAACTTGCGGCCACCCCGCCAGTTCCACGACATGCCCGGGTGCACGGAATTCTGCAGCAGCCGCGGGGTGGAAGCGTCGGCCGTGTTGAGGTGATTCAGCTCGAACGGCACACCCACCGTCATTTCCACGCCGGTGTAGGAGCCTGCCGCCACGGTACCCTCGATGGTGTCGTTGGTCTCGACCGTGCCATCACACTCGCCCACGCCTTTCTGCTCCAGGTCGATGAGACTCAGCGTGGTGTTGCCGTCGGTGCTGGTGTAGTTGTAGTCGTTGGCCTGCTTGAGCTTGAGCGGTACCTTCGTGCCATCGGCCCTGATCAGGTTGACATTGGCGATGTAGAAGCGGAAGTCCTCCATCTTGACGCTGCGCAGCTTGGTGCCCAGGGCCAGCGAGTTGGCGCAGGAGATTTTTTCGCCACCATTGTAGGCAGCAAACTTCAGGGCCACGTCACCATTGGCATTGGTCTGCCAGGCGGTACTGCCCGATCCGCCACTATTGGTACCGGGCGTGCTGCTGCCACCGCTGCTGCCTCCACAGGCAGCCAGGCCAACGGCACAGGCCAGCAGCACACCGGCGCAGACGGGGGTTCTGGAAAAGCGTTTCATCGGAAAACTCCTTGCTCGAAAAGGGAAAGGAAAGGCATCAGAGAAACCAGAAAACACATGGGCCACGCACACCAGTGCGTGTCATGAACGCGTTCGCGCCCGCGCTGGCCGCAGCCGTGTGCCGACGAGGCCCCACGCAGGCAAGGCTGACCGCCCTGCCACGCGGGGCAGCATCGTCAGACAGCCATGCCGTCGCGCGACGACATGAACGGGAAACTGCGCAGGTGCGCACAGGCTTGCCAGGAACACCCGAGCACGCAGGCGGCCCCATGGCAGAAAACGGGAAAAAGACAGAACAGGAAAGAACCGGAAGGTCAGCCGGGCCAGCCAGCGATGACGGTTGCTGCAATGCCGCATGTCGGTACCTGTATTGAAGGCGAAACCGCGTGCCCCCTGGGCAGATGCACGGCCGCCGTGTGTCCCCTTGGGAACCCCTGTCACGGGCACGGCCGATGCAGGTGCAGCGGCCGCGAGATCAGGGATTACCCTTGGAGCATGTTCACGACACGCGCCAGAGCGCGCATGAACATGCCCTGATACCGACCCTGCGCTGGCACATCGAATGCGCACCGGGCGCAGACCGGTACTTTGCTCCTTTTCATTATATACAGCGCACCGATGAAATTCATGACCAAACTGGCAAATGGTCTGTATCAAAAACCGATATTTGCGCAGCTGTCGGTACAGATTTGATGGATATCAATTTAGCGACCTGGTTTCGACGAAACCGAACCAGTTTGCCCGGCAAAATGGGCATTTCCGGGCTGTGGCCAGCATGACGCGTACACGGTCGCCGTCTTTTTCAAACCACGACCGGACCACGATCCAGCGGTTTTCGCCGTTACTGAATTGTGGTTCATTTATTCCCCCGGCTCACGGTCGGAACCATTGTTCCCGTAAACCGAAATACACAGTCACTGGATCCGCTGAATCGCGTTCACCCCTCCTGGAGGGATTCATGAATTCATGCGTCCCCGCGCGGGAGACCTCTGAGGACGGGCAGGCACGGCCGGGCAGGGGCCATTCGCCCCCTCGCCGGATGTCTCAGCAAAAATCCCGCTGCCCCTTCCTGGCTCCCGCCAGCCGGACTGCCTCAGAACCGGTAGGTCAATCCCACCATGTACGTGCGTCCCGGTCCGGGCATGGCCACGCCCCAGGGCACGCTGTCGAGTGTCGTGGTGTTGCCCTGGCCGACCCAGGCTTCACCCCCGGTCAGCGTGTAGCGGCGGTCGAGCAGGTTCTCGATGCCAAAGTCCAGCCCCACCATGCCGATGATGAGACGGTTGCGCCAGTGGATCAGGCCATAGCCCGGCGTACGGACTTCGTTGCGCACAGCGGACAGCCGCTTTCTGGGCTGCACCCCCTCCCATTCCAGGGTGTTGCGCAGGCCCAGACGGTCGTCGGACCAGTTCATTTCCAGCGCCAGACGCAGGCGGCCCGGCATGACCCCGTACAGGTTGTCGTCGGTCACATCGTTGCGGCCGCGCATCCACGACAGCTGGCCGTGCACGACGAAGGCATCGCCCAGCATTTTCCGGTCGCCCAGGCCACGATGGACGCGCAGGTCCATCCCGTGGGTGCTGGCATTCTGGTTGACGGCACGCAGCATCACGAACCGGCCGGTGACGTCGGCATTGCCGCTGCCACACTGGTCTTCCACACAGCGCGCCACATCCACGTGGTTGCGGATGCGTGAGGCCCAGGCGGTGACGCTCATCCCCCAGCGCATCGGCCCGGTCGGGTCTTCCCAGCTGGCGGTGGCGCTGATGGTGTTGGCCACTTCGGGCT
The DNA here is from genome assembly GCF_003892345.1 of Lautropia dentalis. Lineage (GTDB taxonomy): Bacteria > Pseudomonadota > Gammaproteobacteria > Burkholderiales > Burkholderiaceae_E > Lautropia > Lautropia dentalis. Next base: position 705,760 of record NZ_RRUE01000002.1, on the reverse strand, counting down.
TCAGGGCCGGGTTGCCAACGAAACCGTTGCCATCGCCCGGCAGTCCGGCCACGCCCGCAGCCAGTGCACTGGTGGACCAGCCGTAACGTTCGGCCAGGCTGGGCGAACGGGTGGCGCGGGCAAGGCCCAGTTCGTAGCGATGGCCCATGCGTGGCGCGTAACTGGCCAGAGCCGAGAAGTCACCGTGGTTGTCGGTGGTCTCGCGGGTCGCGGCGTTGAAGGCGGCGGCATCCGTGGCCCAGCCATCCAGCGGCCCCGTGGCGCTGACGGCACCGGCGCGGGTGGTCACCCGGGTGTAGCGTACCCCGACCAGCGTGCTCCAGTCGGCATTCCAGTTGCGCTCCCATTCGGCAAAACCGCCCACGCGTTCGCGCCGGCCGTCGTCGAGGGTCCAGACGGTGTTCCGGGCAGCAGCAGTCTGCCAGCCGGTATCCTGTTTTTCGGACAGGCCCTCCACGCCAAGGCGCAGGATGTCACGGCTGCCCTGCATCACGTCGGCCTGCACGCGTACGCCGTCGGTGGTGCCTTCGTTGCGGGCACGCAGACCATCGGTGCGCAGGGCACGATCACGGCCGGTATCCAGGTGATTGCGGATGCGCTGGTGCCAGACACGGGCTTTCAGGTCGCCCCAGCCATACATGCCACGGTAACGCAGACCGGCCATGCCGGCTTCGCTGTCGGTGAGGTCCAGCCGCTGGGTGGGCAGCCCCTGGAAGGGCACACTTTCCCAGCCGATCTCGGCTTCCAGCATGTGCGTGCCGGCCGTCCAGGCAGCCGCCAGCTGGTGATGCTGGGCGCGGAAGCTGCTGGAGCCGATTTCATCGGCACGCAGTACCGGGTTGCCGTCACGGCCGGCCCCGGCGGCCTTGAAGTTGCCGCCCGCACGGACATTCTGCGAGCGGGCCCAGCCGCCCTGGTAGCGCAGGCCGAGCGTGTCGGTGGCATAGTAGGCCCCGTACAGAAAATCGATGCCCTGACCGTTGGTACGGTAGTGGGCCCCCCAGTGGCCACCGGACAGCGGATCACTGGGGCCATCGGCAAAGCGCGGACCGGCGGTTTCGATGACGATGCCGCCGCCGATGCTGTCACCACCCACGCTGACCGGCGCCACCCCGGGCCAGGCGTAGAGCCGGCGCACGCGCTGCGGGTCCAGATGGGACAGGACCGGGTTCAGTGCCCGCACGGGCACGCCGGTCACGTCCTGGTCATCGATCACCAGCCGCAGGCGGTCAGCCCCCAGGCCCCGGATGAACGGCAGCGACGACAGGCCACCCGCCCCCTGCAGGTGCACTTCCGGCAGGTCGGCCAGCAGACGGGCGCCATCGGAAGTATCGAGGTGACGACGCAGGAAACGGTTGACGGCGTGGGCCTCGGGCACACCTCCCATGCCGTCGCCTATCGGGTCCACCGGCGCAATTTCGTACAGGCCCACGCTGCGCAGGTTCTGCATTGGCGGCAGGGCACGCGACGGCCACAGCGGCACGGGCACGGCATCGACCCCCGTCAGCATCCGCTCCCCGGAAAAATTCCCCGTGTGCTGGCCATCATGAAGTTCCCCCCGGTGGGAGAAATTGTCGTGACGGCGGGGGCCCGTCAGGACGGGAATGCCTGCAGCAGCCTCCGGCCCGGCCATGAGTTTCCCAGTGCCGCCGGAATCCGCCCCATCCTGGGTGTGTGCCCAGGCAGGCGTCATCATGGCGCCGATGGCGGCTGCCAGCAGGCTGAGCTTCATGTGTCTGTGCACGGCATATCCCCTTGCAATGCCATCGTGGGCGGAGCCCTGCGGCCCCGGGCACGCATCACGAATCCGTTCGTTACCGCACACCCGTACCACGGGATCCCATGAAAAAACCGCGGCCAAAAATCGCGGCCCCCTCACACGACAATGCCGGGAGGCCGTGTCGATCGCGGCATGACGCTACAGTCGCGCCAGCACCTTCACACGGCGGCATCTGCCGGCGCGGCCGGAGCTGTCGTGCGACGGCTTTCCTGTTCGATGCGGGCCAGCACCTCGTCCAGGCGCTGGTTGGCCCAGTCGTTGCCGATCTGGCAGGTACCGGCGTACTCGTGACCGCCCCCGCCATAGCGGGTGCACAGGCTGCCGATGTCCACACGGGACGCCGTGTTGAAAATCGACCGGCCCAGCGCAAACACGGTGTTGGCCTTCTCGCGCCCCCACATGATGTGCAGCGACATCGTGGCGTTGGGGAACAGCGCGTAGACCAGGAAGCGGTTGGCGGCGTAGATGGTCTTTTCGTTGCGCAGGTCCAGCACCACCACGTCGCCCTGCATGTACGCACAGCGGCGCAGCTGCTCGATGGCACGGGACTCGTGCTCGTGATAGCAGCGCACGCGCTCGGCCACGTCCGGCAGGGCCAGGATGCGGTCGATGTCCATCGAACGGCAGGCATCCACCAGCATCATCATCAGCTGCAGGTTGGAGATGCGGAAATCGTGAAAACGGCCCAGACCGGTACGCGGGTCGCACAGAAAGCCCAGCAGCGTCCAGTCGCGCGGGTGCAGCACATCGGCCAGCGTATAGGCAGCACTGCCGGCCTTGTCGGCCGCTGCCAGCATGGCGGCGGAAAAATGCGGAAAACGCGCCTCGCCCCCGAAGTGGTCGTGAATGACGCGCGACACCGAGCGCTCGCCCACCCCCATGACGAGGTTGCTGTAGCCCACGCGGGGCAGCGTGCGTGCCCCCGGGGCCTGGTAGTCGAACACCTGGCCAGCAGTGGCCACATAGGGCAGGTTGACCAGCATGTCGTGGCGGCCGACCGGCACCTTCCCGTCCTGCACGTCCTTGGGATGCACGAACAGGACGGAATCGACCACGCCGATGTCACGCAGCATGGCCGCGCTGACCAGGCCATCGAAATCGGAACGGGTAATCAGTCGGAAGGGATGTTCGGTTCGCATGGGGTACACCTGCTCCAGGGAGTGCGCCCTGCGGCCCGAAGCGGGAGGCGGCGCAACCAGAGCCGGCAGTATCTGCCTGCGCCCGCAGGCTGCCTGCCCCTGCCCGACTTGCGGCCTTCCCGCGCCTACCAGCGGCAACGGCTGCCGTCATCCCGCGGCGTGCCCGGCCGTTGCCGCATCATCGGTTCGCCTCAGAGCGCGCCATGGCGTCAGGGTTTGCCCGCAGCCCGGGCCTGTCATGACCGGGCGGCGTTTAAGATGGAAGGCATGTACGAAGACGCCCTGCCCCATCCCCCCCTGCCCCCCGCGGCACCGCCCGGCACCCTCGATGCCGACAGCCTGCCGGCCACCCTGGCCCGCACCATGCTGGCCGGCTTCAACCGGCACTATGCGCTCTTTCGCTACAACGCCCAGCAGGCCAAGGCGTGTTTCGAGAATGCAGCCTGGCACACCATGCGCCGGCTGGCCTCCGAGCGGATCACCTTCTACGACCAGCGGGTGCGCGAGGCCGTGGAAAACCTGCGCAGCCAGTTCGACACCGACAACCTGGCCGACGACACCTGGGCGGAGGTCAAGCAGTATTACGTGCTGCTGCTGGCCGGGCACCAGCAGCCCGAACTGGCCGAGTCCTTCTTCAACACGGTCAGCACCCGGCTGCTGCACCGGCAGTATTTCCACAACGACTTCATTTTCGTGCGCCCGGCCGTGTCCACCGAGCACCTGGACGCCACGCCCCCCTCCTTCCGGGTCTACTACCCCGGCACGTCCCCCTGGAAGCAGGTGCTGCGGCAGGTGATCATCGACCTGGGCCTGGCCTGCGGCTACCAGGACATCGAATCGGACCTGCAGCAGGTGGTGAACGCCGCCCCCGGCCTGTTCGGCCCGGATACGTACCGGGGCATGGACTGCCAGGTACACGTGCTGCGTTCGCTCTTTTTCCGCAACAAGGGCGCCTACCTGATCGGCCGGATCATCAATGACGGCGAGGTGCAGCCCTTCGCCCTGCCACTGCTGCGCGACTCCCGCGGGCATGTGTTCATCGACACGGTGCTGCACCAGCACGATCACATCGAGGGACTGTTCAATTTCTCGCGGGCGTATTTCATGGTGGACATGGCCGTGCCCTCGGCCTATGTACGCTTTCTGCGCACGCTGATGCCCACCAAGCCCGAGTCCGAGCTGTACACCATGCTGGGCCTGCACAAGCAGGGCAAGACGCTGTTTTTCCGCGACCTGCTGCAGCACCTGCACGAATCGACCGACGCCTTCATCATCGCGCCCGGCATCAAGGGGCTGGTGATGGGCGTGTTCACGCTGCCCTCGTTCCCGTTCGTGTTCAAGTACATCAAGGATGTGCGCCGCAAGGACATCACCCGCGAATACATCGAGGACCGCTACCAGCTGGTCAAGAACCACGACCGGGCCGGTCGGATGGCCGATTCGTGGGAATATTCGGATGTGCCCTTCCCCCGAAACCGGCTCTCGCCGGAACTGCTGGCCGAGCTGCAGCAGACGGCGCCTTCCCTGCTGACCGACGAGGGCGACCGCATCATCATCCGCCACCTCTACATCGAGCGCCGGATGACACCGCTCAACCTCTATCTGGAAACCGCCTCCGAGGCCGAACGGGAGCACGCCGTGAACCAGTACGGCATGGCCATCCGCAACATGGTGTCGGCCAACATCTTCCCCGGCGACATGCTGTACAAGAACTTCGGCGTGACCCGCCAGAACCGGGTGGTGTTCTACGACTACGACGAAGTGGTCTACCTGACGGAATGCAATTTCCGCAAGGTACCCGAGCCGCGCACCCCCGAAGACGAGATGGCCTCCGAACCCTGGTACCCGGTGGCCCCCAACGACGTGTTTCCGGAAGAGTTCGAAACCTTCCTGCTGGGCAACCCGCGGATACGCAAACCCTTCCTGAAATATCACGCCGAGCTGCTGGACCCGGCCTGGTGGCAGAACCAGCAGAAGCGCATCGAGGCCGGCATTCTGGACGACATCTTTGCCTACCCGCGCCGGCTGCGGTTTGCGCGCGACGACAATGGTGCCATCACGCCTGCCGCCGCCACCGGCAGCCTGGCCGGCTAAAAGTCCCGCACTGGCCCCAGCCCTGTGCTGACGGGGCGCCGTGCACGGTCAGGGCTGGCCCCGTCCTGCCTGGCAGGGCAACCGGCAGCACGCCGCGTCATGGTGCTCGTCATGGCGACGTGTATCAGATCATGCGCAGCAGAATCTCCCCCACCCGGTGGTCGGCCTGCTTGCGCACCACCAGGTTGGCCCGCTCGCGGGTGGGGGCGATGTTCTCGCGCAGGTTGCGCAGGTTGATCTCCCGCCAGATGTCGCTGGCCATCTGCAGGGCCTCTGCCTCGGTCAGGTCCCGGTAGTGATGGAAGTAGGAATCCGGCCGGCGGAACACGGTCTGCTGCAGCGACAGGAAGCGCCGCTGGTACCACCGTTCGATGTCGGATTCTTCGGCATCGACGTAGATGGAGAAATCGAAGAAGTCCGACACGGTGACGCTGGCCCGTGGCGCGCCAGCTCCCCGCTCGGCTCCCCAGGTCTGCAGCACGTTGAGCCCCTCGAAGATCAGCACATCGGGCTGCTCCACCCGCTGCACGACGTTGGGCAGGATGTCGTAGGCCTGGTGCGAGTACACCGGTGCCTCCACCACCGCCTTGCCCGCCTTCAGGGCGGCCAGGAAGGCGATCATCCGCCGGCGGTCGTAGCTCTGCGGAAAGCCCTTGCGCTTCATCAGCCCGCGCGCCTGCAGCACGCTGTTGGGATGCAGAAAGCCGTCGGTGGTGACCAGGGCCACCCGGGGATGGTCGGGCCAGCGGGCCATCAGCGCCTGCAGCACCCGGGCAAAGGTGCTCTTGCCCACCGCCACGCTGCCGGCAATGCCGATGACGTAGGGGCGCACCCCCACCAGCCGGCCGAGAAAATCGTCGCGCACCCCCGACAGCGCCTGGGCCGACCGGAAGTGCAGGTTGAGCAGTCGCGACAAGGGCAGGTAGATATCCACCACCTCCTGCAGCGACACCTCGTCGTTGACGCCGCGCAGGGCGATCAGCTCGGGCTCGGACAATGTGAGCGGCGTGCTGGAGCGCAGCCCGGCCCAGTCGGCCCGGCTGAAGCGCTCGTAGGTTGCAAAGTCATCCACCGCGGCACGACGCACCGGGTGGTCCTGTTTCCCGCTACCGTCTCCGTTCGGCACAGTGCCTACCTTCTCTTCCTGACTCACGCAAAGCTCCTCACCGCCCTCTGGCATGGCGCGATGATACCGGCCCCGGGCCATCCGGGCAGAGCCGCGATGGACATGGCGGGACTGCCCTGCCCACGACGCTGACCGAAGGAGCAATCCCGCCCCCACGGTGCCGAACGAATGGGCGATCCTGCCCGCAGTGCCGCCTGACGACGCCAGAACGCATGGGCAATCCCACCCGTCGTGCCGCCTGACGCCATCCGCACGAACCAGCGGCTGACGCCCCCCCGTTTCACCACACTTCATCCGTAATCAATTTCGACACTGACGCAAAACTGCGACACCTGTAAACAGTACCTGTAAGCAGAGAACAACGGCCACGGATTCAGCCGCTTGACGAAAAAGCCGAAAGCATGCGGTTTACAAGGCGATGGGATTCATTACTTATTAACATAGAGATACATGCTTAAATCAAAAGTTACGGTCATAGGTCACATTGGCCTGATCATTCTGTTGGAATCACGCCCCGTCTGCAGGCTAGAGTATCGGCCCGGCGGCTGTTTTCGACAGACACGCCGGTCCGGTGACTGCCCGGGGCTGTACGGCAGTGCTTCTGGACCGATCTGCAACACAAACGACCCTTTTTGCCATGTCCACGATCCGCTTCCTGTTTGTCCTGGCGCTGGCCAGTTTTCTGGCCGGCTGTGCCGCCATCCGTACTGGCGGTCTGCCGCCTGCCCCCGACAAGGCGCCCAAGCACAACTACATCTACCAGATCGGCCCGGGTGACGAGCTGGACATCAAGGTCTGGCGCAACCCCGACCTGTCGGTGAAGGTGCCCGTGCGCCCCGACGGCAAGATCACCGCGCCGCTGATCAAGGACATCGTGGCCGTGGGCAAGACCCCGCAGGTCCTCGGCAAGGAAATCGAGGAGAAACTGGCCACCTACATCCGTGACCCGAGCGTGTCGGTGGTGGTGACCAAGATCGTCGGCGACCCGCTGTCGGTGGTCCGCGTGATCGGCCAGGCCCAGAGCCCGGGCGCCGTGCCCTACCAGAACGGCATCACCCTGCTGGACGTGATGACCAAGGCCAACGGCCTGACCCGCAAGGCAGCCGGCAACCAGGCCATCCTGATCCGTGCCGTGGAGAACAACAAGCAGTACCGGGTACGCCTGGAAGACCTGCTCAAGCGGGGCGACCCGAGCGCCAACGTCGAGATCGCCCCGGGTGACTCGATCATGATCCCGGAAAGCCTGCTGTAACCGCCCACTGGCCGCTGGCGCCGCCCAGGCTGGCGCCAGCACACCGGCACCGTCCATACTGGCGGTGCCCAAACCCACCTTCTGCGCAGCTGTATGCTTGACTTTCTGAAGTCCTACAAAACCTACCTGTCCGGGCTGTGGAAGTACCGTGTCTCCGGGCTGGTCGCCACGCTGATCTGTGGCGTGCTGGGCATCATCCTCACGGTGGTGCTGCCCGGCAACTACGAGGCGACGGCGCGTGCCTACGTCGACACCAAGTCGATCCTGCAGCCGCTGATGCAGGGCATGACGGTTCAGCCCGACGTGCAGGGCCAGATCCAGATGATGGCGCGCACACTGGTCAGCCGCCCGAACCTGGAGGCCATCGTGCAGGCCACCGGCCTCGACCGTGAGGTCAAGACCCAGAAGGATCGCGAAGCCCTGCTGCAGACGCTGGAGAAGAACATCAAGTTCAAGCCGGCCGGTGGCACCAACTTCTACAGCCTCGAGTACCGCAACCCCGACCAGCAGACGGCCCTGAAGGTGGTGAACCTGCTGCTGGAGACCTTCGTGAAGGCTGCCCGCACCGGCAAGACCAGTGACACGCAGCACGCGGTGGACTTCATCGACCAGGAGATCACCAAGGCCAAGGAGACCCTCCTCAAGACCGAGACGGCGCTGAAGGAATTCAAGATCCAGCACATCGAGGTGATGCCCAACCTGGCGCAGGACTACGTGGCCCGCTCGGCCGACATCCAGCGCGAGCTGCAGACGGCCCGCCTGGAGTACCGGCAGGCCGTCAACTCCCGCAGCGCCATCCGTGCACGGCTGGAAGCCATTCCCGAATACGTGCCGGCCGGCGGCAGCCAGACGGACGGCGGTGGCAGCGAAACCGAGCGCCGGCTGGAAGCCGCCCGCAAGAAGCTCGATGACCTGCTGGTACGCTACACCGACGCCCACCCGGACGTGATCAACACCCGCAGCACCATCCGTGACCTGGAACGCGAGCTGGTGCGCGAATCCAACCGTCCGGCCGACCCGCGTCCGGGCCGGGGCAAGGTGCCCAACCGCCTGTACCAGGAGATGTCCATCGCCATGGCCGAGGCCGATGCCAAGGTGGCCTCGCTGGCTGCCCGCGTCTCCGAGGCCGAGGCCCAGTCCAAGCGTGCCCGCGAAATCGCGCTGGCCATTCCGAAGGTCGAGGCCGAATACATCCAGCTCAACCGCGACTACGACTCCAACAAGCAGAACTACGAGAAGCTGCTGCAGCGCCGCGATGCCGCCCGCCTGGCCGGCAGCATCGAGGAGAACACCGGCTCGCGCGAGTTCCGCGTGGTCGATCCCCCGCGGGTGAGCCCGAAACCCGTGTCGCCGAACCGGCCGCTGCTGCTGGTGGGCACCCTCGTGGTGTCGATCATCCTCGGTCTGGCCGTGGCGCTGGTGCGCGAGCTGGCCAACCCGGCCTACTACGAGCCCAACGCCCTGAAGGCGGCCACCAACGTGCCGCTGTTCGGCGCCATCACCCGCTACCGCGATGACGCCACCCTGCGGGCAGACCGTCGCAAGTCGATGCGCTTCATCTCGGTCTGCGCCCTCTACACCACGGTCATCGTGCTGCTGATCCTGTTCTACGTGATCGACGGTGGCCAGCTGTCCGAGCAGCCTCCCGTGACTTCCGCCACCCAGAGCCAGCAGGTGAACTCATGAACAAGCGCCTCATTCACCGCGCCATGCAGAAGATGGTGGACCAGAACCCGTCACGTCCGCTGCCGGTGACCACCACGATCCTGCCGGGCGGCCCCCATACCGTGTCCGGGCCAACCACCACGATGATCGGCACATCACCCGAGGCCGACGAGGCCATGGCCGCGCGCATCCGTGCCGACATCGCCCGGGCCCAGCTTCTGCGCGAACAGCGTGAGCAGCAGCGCCAGCAGTCGGGTCAGTCCTGGAGCAGCAGCCACGGCCAGACGGCGCAATCCCATGGCACTGCCCATGAACAGGCCACCGAAGTGCCGGTGCTGACCGAATACACCACGGCCAGCCCCCCGCCGGGAGGCATGGCGGGCAGCACGGGCACCCGGGGCGGCCAGGGCATGGCCGGTGGCGCGGGCATGGCCGGGGGTTCAGGCACGCCAGGTTCGGCGCAGCCCCGGCCGTCCGGCTCGCCCATGGAAGCCCTGCCGCTGGCCCCCTACCGTCCCGGCGTTGGCCACCACGAGCTGACGCTGGACTTCGACCGGCTGAAGGAAAAAGGCTTCCTGACCCCCGACGACAAGACCGCCAAGATTCACCAGGAGTTCCGCCTGGTCAAGCGCCGGTTGCTGGACAACGCCTTCGGCCGCCTGCGGCCGGTGGTGGACAACGGCCGGCTGATCATGGTGACCAGTTCGCTGCCCGGCGAGGGCAAGACCTTCTCGTCGATCAACCTGGCCATCAGCATTGCCATCGGCGGCGAGCACCCGGTGCTGCTGGTCGATGCCGACATCGCGCGTCCCAGCGTGTCGAACACGCTGGAGCTGGACATTCCGGACGAGATCGGTCTGGCCGACTATCTGGACGATCCGTCCATCCCGGTCACCGAGCTGCTGCGCCCCACCTCGCTGCCCGGGCTGACGCTGCTGCCGGCCGGCCACCTGAAGCACCGTCCGGTGGATCTGCTGGCCTCCGGCAACATGGCCCGGCTGGTGGAAGAACTCAGGACGCTGCTGCCGCACCACGTGATCGTCTTCGACAGCCCGCCGCTGCTACCCGTCACCGAGACCCGCTCGCTGTCGGCCCTGGTGGGCCAGGTGATGCTGGTGGTGGCCGCCGGCGAGACCCCGCGCACCGCCGTCAACGAATCCCTCCTGCAGCTGGAAAACTGTCCGGCTGTCGGTCTGCTGTTCAACAAGGCCCCCGTTCAGCCCAAGGCACCTGCCTACTACGGATACTGAGATGTACAAATCATTCTTCGGGTTGAAGTCCAAACCGTTTCGCCTCAATCCGCACCTGCGCTTCCTGTTCAACAGCGAGGCCATCCAGCGCGCCGTCAATACGCTCAAGTACGGCCTGTACCAGCGCGAGGGCCTGGTGCTGCTGACCGGTGCCCCGGGCTGCGGCAAGACGATGCTGATCCAGAACATCAGCCGTCGCCTGCCCGACGCCGGCATCCAGGTGTTCACGCTGGCCACCCCCAAGGCCGATGGCCACTCGCTGCTGCAGCAGATCTTCCTGGCCCTGGGCCTGGAGCTGCCTGGCCGGGCCGACACCGCCCAGCTGCTGCACGACCTGCAGAAATACCTGCTGGGTGAAGTGCAGGCCAACCGCCGGCTGCTGCTGGTGATCGACGAGGCCCACAACCTGGACGACGATGCGCTGGAAGTGGTGCGCCTGCTGTCGGACATGCAGCTCAACGGCAACCTGCTGCTGCAGATCTTCCTGGTGGCGCAGCCGGTGCTGCGTGCCCGGCTGGCCGCACCGCGGCTCGATGCCCTGCGCCAGCGCTTCCTGGTCACCGACCACATCGATGGCCTGACCGCCGAGGAAGTGCCCCAATACATCCAGAAACGGATGGAGCAGGCCGGCTGGCAGGGCGAGACCCCGTTCGATGCCGAGGCCCTGCAGCGCATCCAGCTGGCCACCGGCGGCAATCCGCGCCAGATCAACATCCTGTGCGAGCGGCTGCTGACGCAGGCCTACGTCGAGGAAAAGACCCGTGTTTCCGTGCAGGACGTGGACAACACGCTACAGGACATGGAAGACGAATGGCGCACCGCCGGTGACGAGGCCCCCGTGGTGGCATCCACCGCCAGCAGCCAGCTGCGCGAGCAGGACCGGCGCCTCGATGCGCTGGAAGCCGCGCTGAACCAGATCTCCCAGGTGACCAACACGATTCTGGTGCGTCTGGACGCACTGCGGCAGGAATGAACCCCCGCTTCCTTCCGGACCGGCGGCCATGCTGAGCCGGCTGGCCGCCCATTTTTCGCGCTACTCGCTCGCCAGCCTGCTGGTCACGCTGGCAAGCATCGTTTCGTTCCCGTTTCTCACCCGCATCTTCCCGGTGGCCGATTACGGCATGATGAGCCTGATCGGCGTGCTGGTCACGGCCACGGCGGCCGTGGGCAAGCTGGGGCTGCAGCAGGCGGCCCTGCGCTTCTACAGCGAGGTGCGTGCCGGCCAGTCGCCCTGGTCGCTGCCGCAGTACGAGGCCACGGTGTACATGGGCCTGGCCGGTTTCGGCACCGCCACGGCCCTGCTCTGGATGGGTGGCCTCTCCGTACTGCCCGATTCCCTCTTCTCTTCCCCCGAAAACCATCACCTGCTGTATCTGGTGGCACCGCTGGCGCTGCTGCAGTGTCTGTCCAGCTCGGTGGTCAACCAGCTGCGGGCGCGCGAGCTGAGCGGCGTGCTGTCGCTGTATTCGGTGGTGCAGCGCTACATGGGTCTGGCGCTGATGCTGCTGGCGCTGCTCTATGTGTCCACCACGCTGTGGGGCTTCTACGGCGCACAGATCGTGTCGGAAACCCTGTGCCTGGTGGTGCTGGCCGGCTGGTTCTTCCGGCGCGAACCCTGGTCGCCCCGCGATTTTTCCATGCCGCTGCTGCAGGTGCTGCTGCGCTACAGCCTGCCGCTGGTGGCCATGGAGCTGTCGTCGGTGATGCTCAGCCTGGGCGACCGCGTGCTGATCCAGCGCATGCTGGGTTCGGAATGGCTGGGGGTCTATTCGGCACCGTACAACCTGTGCGACTATATCGGCGCCGTGCTGGTGACGGCCTTCACCGGTGCGGTCACGCCCATGGTGCTGCGCCTGTGGGCCGACGAGGGCGAAACCGCCACGCAGAAATTTCTGCAGCGGGTGTTCCACCTGTATCTGCTGTTTGCCATTCCGATGGTGGCCGGTGTGTCGGCCGTGTCAGAACCGCTGCTGGCGCTGGTGGCCTCCGAGAAGTACCGTGCCGGCGCGGCCATCATCCCGTGGGTGATCGGCGGGGTGGCGCTGCAGGGGCTCTTTCCGGTCACGTCGGCCGGCCTGCAGATCCGCAAGCGTTCCGGGCTGGTGCTGCTGTCCATCCTGTCGGCAGCCGGGCTGAACGTGGTGCTCAACCTGCTGCTGATTCCCTTCATGGGCATCGAAGGGGCCGCCATCGCCACCCTGCTGGCCTATGCGCTGATGAATGCGCTGGCCGCCTGGCAGGGACGCGCCACGGTACCGGTGCACCCCGAATGGCGCCGTGTGCTGGCCTTCACGGTGGCCGCCGGCGTGATGTACGTGGCTCTGGGATACATCCATTTCGACCGTGATCTGCCCACCCTGGTCGTGCGCATGGCCGTGGGCGCCGTCATCTACGCCGTGGCCGTGCTGGCACTGGATGCCGAGGCCCGCGTGATGGCCACCCAGGTACTGGCGCGGTTCGGGCTGGGGCGTGGCAGGGGAACGAAACAGGGGTAGCCACACACCACAGCAGATCGCAGCGCAACGCAGGAAAAACCCAAGTCATGAAACCGGTGACCGTACTGATGTACCACGCCATCGTCGATGGCGCGGAAACTGGAGCCGACCCGCACTACAGCGTGTCACCGGCCGTTTTCCGGCACCAGCTGCAGCTCATTCTGCAGCACGGCGGCCGGGTGTCCGGCATCCGGCAGGCCCGTCAGCCTGTCATCGCCAATGCTCATCCCGTCTGCCTGACCTTCGATGACGGGCAGCGGAGCAATCTGGCCGCCGCCGAAGAAATCGCCCGCGTGGGCGGCAGCGCCGAATTCTTCGTCAATCCGTCGATGGTGGGCCAGCCGGGCTTTCTGGACTGGCCGGCCCTGCGCGAGATGGCGGCCATGGGCATGTCGATCCAGTCGCACGGCATGCATCACCGCTATCTGGACCAGCTCTCGCCAGCCGAGGTGCGCGCCGAGCTGGCCGACTCGAAAGCGGCCATCGAGGACGCCATCGGGCAGGCTGTCGTTATTTACGCACCAGCAGGCGGCCGGATGCCTGACGATTTCCTGTCGATGGCGCATAGTATCGGTTACGAGACAGTGTGCTCGTCCCGTGTGGGCATCTGGCGGCCTGCCAGCCGTCCCGTGCCGGCATCGGCACCGGTATCACAGCCGGGCTCTGCGTCCGCATCTGCGATACCGGCGTCGGTGGGTCAGGGTGGTGCAGCCGGACAGACCGGCCGTGACGCGGCATCCGGCCAGTCGGGCCAGGGTGCTGCCGCTCATGGCCATGGCACTGCAGCAAATGGCCCTGGCGCTGCAGCACATGACCATGGCGCTGCTGGCGGACAGGCCGAGGAAGTGCCGCGGCTGGCCATGCTGCACAACACGGCCGAGGCACGCTTTCTGGCCTGGATCACCCAGCATCCGGCAGAAATGCTGAAACAGCAGCTGCGCTACCGCGTGCTGCGGCTGTCGAAGCAGCTGCTGGGCAATGGCGGGCACGAAAGGCTGCGGGCGCTGCTGCTGCGCACGCCCCGGACGGACGACACCTCCAAAGACGACTGACTGAGCGCATGAACACCTTCTGGATACTGGTCTACATCATCGCCGCAGCGTGGATGGTGTACACGTACCTCGGCTATCCATGGCTGCTGCGCTGGCAGCTGAAGAAGCTGCAGGGTACTGCAGAAACCGGCAGGACGCCCGGCCCGGCGGGTGTCACGGGAAGCACGCCGGCTGCCGCAGCGGGCACGGACGGCGCTGTGGCACCCAACGACGATGCCCTGCCCGCCATTGCCGTGGTGATCGTGGCACGCAACGCCGCGCACCTGATCGGTCGCAAGATCCGCAGCTGCCTGGACAGCCATTATCCGGCTGGCCGGATCCGTGTGCTGCTGGCCATCGATGGCGACGACGAGGACACGGCCCGTGCCGCCGAGGCGCTGGATGATCCGCGCGTGACGGTGCTGCGCCATGCCCAGCATCGCGGCAAGGCGGCCACGCTCAACGATGCCATTGCCCGGTGCCATGAGGAATTCCTGATCCTCACCGATGCGCGCCAGCGGCTGGACCCCGACGCCATCCACCATCTGGTGACTTCGCTGCAGGCCAGCCCACGGATGGCAGCCGTCAGTGGCGAACTGCAGTTCGAGCTGAGCGAGGGAGATTTCGTCGGCCAGGGGCTGGATGCCTACTGGCGCTACGAAAAATGGCTGCGCCGCACCGAAGGCCAGGTGGCTTCCACCATCGGCATGACGGGGGCGCTGTACGGCCTGCGGCGCGCCGCCTTCCGGCCCATTCCGGCCGAGACCATTCTGGACGATGTGCTGATTCCGATGCAGGCGGTGCTCGACGGCTACCGGGCCGGTTTCGACAGCCGCGCCATCGCATACGATCTGCCCTCGACCTCGATGGCACAGGAAAAGCGCCGCAAGATCCGCACGCTGGCCGGCAATTTCCAGCTGATCCAGCTCTGCCCGGCCCTCGTGTCCCCCCGCCGCAACCCGGCCTTCGTGGGCTTTTTCTCACACAAGGTCTGCCGCCTGATCACCCCGGTGGCCCTTGTGCTGATGCTGCTGGCCAGCCTGATGCTCGCGCCGGGCTCATGGTTCTTCGGGCTCAACGTCCTGGGCGCGGCACTGATCATCGGCGGCGCCGTGCTGGCACGACTGCGCCCGGCCAGCCGGCGCTGGCTGCCGGTGCGGCTGGCCAATACCTTCGTGGAAATGCACCTGTTCATCGTGTACGGGTTTGTCGAATTCCTGCGCAACCGCAACCTGCACCGCTGGGGGGCCGATAAATGAGCAGCCACGAAGCCTGTCACGGCACGGCAGTCTCTCCGGGCGTGGTAGGACCACAGCCCGAGGCGCATGCACCACAGGCAGGGAGCCGCACACCTGACCGCATCCGGGTGCTGTATCTGGTGTCGCTGTTTCCGTGCTGGTCGGAAACCTTCATCGTGCGCGAAATCCACGCGCTGATGCGGCAGGGGGTGGAGGTGCGCATCATCTCGCTCAAGCCGCACAGTGAGCTGATGGTGCAACCCGATGCCGAAATCCTGCTGGACCGGGTGATCTATCCGCCCGCCAGCCTGGCCGGCAGCCTGAAGGCGGCGCTGCCGAAGGTGCTGGGCCATCCGCTGCAGAGCGCACGCGAGCTGGCGCCGCTGGTGAATAGCCTGTGGCGCAAACCGGCCGAGCTGGCCAAGTCGGTGGTGAGCTGGTGGCGCACGCTGGCGATGATCGATACCGTCCGGTCCTTCGACCCGCAGCACCTGCACGCCCATTGGGCCACCTATCCCAGCTCTGCTGCCCGCATCCTGGCCGGACGGATTGGCCGGCCCTGGAGCTTCACCGGGCACGCGCACGACATTTTCGTGCACGACCAGGACCTGGCCGGCAAGCTGAACCAGGCCGATTTCAGCGTGACCATCTCCGGCTACAACCAGAAGCAGCTGGCCGCCCGCATGAGGCCACAGAACCAGTCACGGCTGGCCGTGATCCACTGTGGCGTGCTGCCGGCCGATCTGCCCTATGCAGCCGCAGGCCGCGAGGCTGCGTACATCGTGGGTGTGGGAAGGCTGGATCCCATCAAGGGCTTCATCCATCTGGTGGAGGCCTGCCGGCTGCTGAAGGAACGGGGCACGGCCTTCACCTGCGACATCATCGGCGACGGGCCACTGCGCGACATGCTGCAGCAGACCATCGACGCCGCCGGCCTGCAGGCGCAGGTACGGCTGACCGGTGCCCTGCCGCAGCAGGAGGTTCGCACCCGCATCAACCGGGCCACGCTGTTCGTGCTGCCTTCGGTGCTGCTGGCCGACGGCAATGCCGACGGCATTCCGGTCGCCCTGATGGAAGCGATGGCCTGCGGGGCCACGGCCATTTCCACACGGGTGTCCGGCATTCCGGAGCTGATCCATCACGAAGAGAACGGCCTGCTGGTGAACCCGGGCAACGCCGCCGAACTGGCCGACGCCATGGCCCGCCTGCTGGGCGATGCCCCGCTGCGCACGCGACTGGCCGAGGCAGCCCGCCGGACCATCGTGCAGGATTTCGACGCCGACATCGAGGCCGGCAAGCTGCTGGCGCTGATCCGGCAGACCCAAAAACCCAACCAGCCCCGCCGCGTCATGCTGATGACCGACGAGATGGAAGTGGGCGGCAGCCAGCGGCAGATCGTGCAGCTGGCGCTGGGCCTGAAGGCACGCGGCGTGAACTGCGCGGTGCTGTACTTCATCAACCCGTCGTTTCTGGTGGAGCAGCTGCAGGCCGCCGGCATCGAGACCATCCGCGTGAACAAGCAGGGGCGCGTCGATCCGGGCTTCGTGCGCAACCTGCGCCAGGCCATTCGCACCTGGGCACCCGATGTGGTGCACTGCTATTCGTTCACGGCCGAACTGTGGGGCGCCATTGCCTGCCGGCTGCTGCCGACCCGCGAACGCCCGGTGCTGATCAGCTCGGTGCGCGGCACCTATGAATGGTATGGCCGCAACCAGTGGCGGATGAAGCGCTGGGTGAGCGGACAGTCGGCCAGCATCATCTCCAATTCACGCGAAGGTGCCGAATACGCTGCACGGCAGATGCACTGGCCCATGCACCATTTCCATGTGGTGCACAACGGCGTGTCGGTAACGGCACCGGATGCCGCACGGGTGGAGGCATTGCGCCAGCATTATCTGCGGTGCCAGGATACGGCGCATCCCCCTGCCGCGGGCTGCATGAAAGCCACCGACAACCTGACAGCCTCCGCCGGCACCCCGCCTGCATTCGACACCCTCGTGCTCTTCGTCGGCCGCCTGGTCGAGCACAAGAACCTGCCCCGCCTGCTGGAGGCCCTTGCGCTGGTGGTGAAGCAGCGGCCGCGTGTGCGGCTGCTGATCGCCGGCAGCGGACCGCTGCGCGATGCGCTGGCCACGCAGATCATGCAGCTGGGGCTGCAGGATCATGCGCTGCTGCTGGGCGAGCAGTCCGAGGTACCGGCGCTGATGGAGGCCGCCGATCTGGTGGTGCTGCCCTCGCTGCGCGAAGGGCTGTCGAACGTCGTGCTCGAAGCCATGGCACTGGGCCGGGCCGTGCTGTCCACACCGGTGGGCGGCATTCCGCAGGCCATCGACAACGGGCGGCACGGGGTGCTGGTGGAGCCCACCGATACCGATGCCCTGGCCCGCGCCCTGCTCACCCTGATCGACGATCCGGCGTTGCGTGAACGGCTGGGCCGTGCCGCACAGCACAAGGTTCTGGAACAATACAGTCCCCCCGCCATGGTCAGTGCCATGCTGAAGGAGTATTCGCGTGTCAGTCAACGGTAATTTCCTGCTGGTCATCCAGCCGCCGTCTTCCGCGGCGCCGAATGATCGTCCCCTGCCCGCCCTGGCGGACATCACCGCCGGCTGGCCCGGTTCCGAAAGCCATCGCCAGGTGCACCACCACCAGAGCCTGCTGCCCGACGGGCACCGCTTCGACCTGCAGTGGCAGGGCGAGGGCTGGCACTACATCGGCGATGCCCAGGTGGGTGCGATGGGCATGTCCAACGGTCCCCGGGGGGATGATCTGGACAGCGTGCTGCACGCGTGGCTGCAGTCGCGCGAGATGCCGGTGGAACGCTGCCGGGGCCGTTTCCTGCTGGTGTGCTGGGACATCCCCAACGGCATGGTCAATGTGGTGACCGATACCTTCAAGACCTGGCCCGTCTGCTTCAGCCACAGCACCAGCCAGGGTTTTGCGGCCGCCAGCGACATGCGCCTGCTGCTGGCCACGCGGCTGTTCAGCCCGGCACTGTCGAACGAGGGCCTCTACCACTACCTGAACTTCTACTACGTGCCGGCGCTCAGTTCGATCTGCCGGTCCGTGCGCAAGCTCTCGGGCGGGCAGCGGCTACGCTGGCGCGATGGCCGCATGGAACAGGACAGCTGGTGGCAGCTGCGCTACCCCGAAGATCTCGACCTGGGCAGGGAGCGCGCCGCCACCCAGCTGCGCGAGCAGATCATCGAAACGGTGCGCAGCTACCAGCCCGGTGACGACCAGCACTGGGGCGCCTTCCTGAGCGGCGGCACCGACAGCTCCAGCATCTGCGGCATCCTGGCCGCCAGCGCCGCGCCGAAGAAGGTGTCGAGCTTTTCCATCGGCTTCACCGAGGAAGGCTATGACGAGCTGGGCTTTGCCGAAATCGCCGCCCGCGCCTTCGACCTCGATGCCCACCAGCGCCGGGTCAGCGAAAGCGAGGCGGCCGAGGTGCTGCCCATCCTCATCAACACCTTCGACGAGCCCTTCGGCAACGCCTCGGCCATCCCCACCTACTACTGCGCGAAGATGGCGGCCGAGGCCGGCAAGGACCTGCTGGTGGCCGGCGACGGTGGCGACGAGATCTTCGGTGGCAACGAGCGCTACCTGAAGGACCGGATCTTCAGCCTCTACTACGGCCTGCCCTCGCCGGTGAAGGGGCTGGGCAGCCTGGTGGCGAAGCAGCTGGAAAGAACCGACCAGCGCTGGGCCAACCGCATCCGCAACTTCATCGAACGCGGCAGCCTGCCCAACCCCGACCGTTTCTACACGGACGATTCCTTCGCCTCCGACCATTACGACGACCTGCTCACGCCGTCGTTCCGGGCCACGGTACCGCGCGACACCTCGCTGAACCTGCAGCGCGACATCTGGCGCACCTTCACGGCCTCCAGCGAGCTGCACCGCCTGATGCACCTCGACCTGACGATGGCCATTGCCGACAACGACATCATCAAGGTGACGGGCGCCTGCCGCAGTGCCGGCGTGTCGGTGCGCTTCCCGTATCTGGACCGGAAACTGGTGGAATACACCGCACATTTACCTGCGCATTACAAATTGCATGGAACGCAAAAACGTGCGCTCTTCAAACAGGCGATGATGTCGATTCTGCCGGAGGAGATCCGGCGCAAGAAGAAACAGGGGTTTGGTCTGCCCGTGAGCCTGTGGATGCGCGGCCAGGGGCCGTTCCGCCAGCTGCTCAACGATACGCTCGAATCGCCCAACGCCCGTCTGCGCGACATCGTTCAGATGGATACGGTGCGGCGCCTGCTGGACCGTCACCAGCGGGGTGCCTGGGATCATGCCAGCGAGCTGTATCAGCTGCTGGTTCTCGAACTCTGGCTGCAGCGCCACGCCCATGACACGCAGAACTGACCTCGCACAACGGGTCTTCATGATCCTCGACAGCGTCTACCCGTCCACGGGCGGGGGCGGCGCCGAATCGCAGGTGGGTACGCTCACCCGGTGGCTGGCCGAACAGGGCATTCCCAGCACCATCGTGGTTCCGATGGTGCCCTGGGGGCCGCAGGTCGCCCACGAACGGCAGGGGCTGGTGGAAATCATCCGGCTGCGCTATCCGCGCGTTCCGCTGCTCGGGGGGCTGGTCCTGCAGTACCGGCTGACCCGCCTGCTGCGCCAGCGCCGTCGCGAGATCAAGGCCATTCACTGCCACATTGCCCAGAACATGGCCGTCGCCAGCGCCCTCGTCAACCGCCAGCTCCGCAAGCCCCTGATCGTCAAGCTCACCGGCATGACCGAGCTGCAGGGTGGCATTCTGGACCCGCACCCCTCGCTGTTCATGCGGATCAAGCGCACCATCCTCAAGCGCACCATGATCCAGGCCATCAGCCAGGCGCTGGCCAACCGGCTGATGGAGGCGGGCTTCTCGGCAGCACAGGTCTACCGCATCCCCAACGCCGTCGATCTGGACCGCTTCGACCCGGCCCAGCCCCGTATCCAGGCCCTGCGTGCCCGGCGCGACGCCGACACCAGCACGGAACTGGTGGTGCTGTACGTGGGCCGCCTGGAACCCGTGAAGGGTCTGGACGTGCTGCTCGAGGCCTGGATGCAGGCTTTCACGCCCGAACAGAAGGTGCGCCTGCTGCTGGTGGGTACCGGCTCGCTCGAAGACAAACTGCGCGCCCAGGTGCGGGCCGGCCAGCGCGAGGAACAGGTCCGCTTTCTGGGGCACAGCGACGATGTATCCGAACAGCTGGCCACGGCCGACGTGGGGGTGCTGACCTCCTACACCGAGGGACTGTCGAACACGCTGCTCGAATCGATGGCGTCCGGCCTGCCGATGATCGGCTCGCGCGTGAGCGGCAACGAGGACTTCATCATGCCGCAGCAGACCGGCTGGCTGTTCCGGGCCGGTGATGCCCCCGCGCTGGCGCGCCACCTGCAGGCCGCCCATCGGCTGGGGCGTCCCGGCCTCGCCCGCATGGGCGATGCTGCCCGGCGCTTCGTGCAGGCCAATGCGTCCATCCCCACGGTGGGCCACCAGCTGCAGACCATCTACGACGGCGACGCCTGGACGCTGACCGCCCTGGATGGCCCCAGCGACCCCGAAGACGTGGCTGACGCCGGTATTCCCAGCCCGTTCTCTTCTCCCGACTCCTCCCACCGGATGCACTGACCATGTGTGGCATTGCCGGACTGATCTCCCTCGATGGCCGCCCCCTGCCCGGGCCGCAAACGCTGCAGGCCATGTGCGCCAGCATCGTGCACCGCGGCCCCGACGATCAGGGCACCTTCCAGAACGACTGGGCCGCCATCGGCATGCGCCGTCTGGCCATCATCGACGTGGCCGGGGGCCACCAGCCGGTCAGCAGTGCCGGGGGCCGCATCCAGGTGGTGTTCAACGGCGAGATCTACAACTTCCGCGAACTGCGCAGGGAACTGGAAACCCGCGGCTACGTGTTCCAGAGCCATTCCGATTCGGAAGTCATCGCCCATGCCTATGCCGAGTACGGCACCGCCTGCTTCGAAAGGCTGCGCGGCATGTTCGCCATCGCCGTGGTCGACCAGGACCGGCGGCGGCTGGTGCTGGCCCGCGACCGCATCGGCAAGAAGCCGCTGTACGTGGGTGAACTCTCGCCCGGCCTGCTGGGCTTTGGCTCCGAGCTGAAAACCCTGCTGGCCGTGCCCGGCTGGACACCGCAACTGTCCATGCCGGCCGTGCAGGACTTCTTCAGCCTGGGCTACATTCCGGCGCCCGACACCATCTTCGAGGGCATTGCCAAGCTGCCCCCGGCCCACTGGATGAGCATCGAGCCGGGCCGCGATGGCGGCGCCCCCACCATCCAGCAGACCCGCTACGCCCACGTGGACTTCCAGCCCAAGTGGACCGACGACGAGGCCACGCTGGAAGAACGCCTCCTGGCAGAGCTGGACGACGCCGTGAAGGTACGCCTGGTCTCGGACGTGCCCTTTGGCGCCTTCCTGAGCGGCGGACTGGACTCCAGCGTGGTCTGCGCGCTGATGACCCGCCACCTGTCGCAGCCGCTCAAGACGTTTTCCATCGGCTTCGAAGAGGCCGCCTTCGACGAGCTGCCCGACGCCCGCCGCGTGGCCGAACACCTGGGCACCGAACACCACGAACTGGTGGTCCGTGCCGATGCCACCGGCCTGCTCGACACACTGGCCCATCACTTCGACGAGCCTTTCGGCGACTCGTCGGCCATCCCCACCTATCTGGTGTCGCAACTGGCCGCCAAACACGTCAAGATGGTGCTGTCGGGCGACGGCGGCGACGAACTCTTTGCCGGCTACTCGCGCTACAGGCGTTATGCGGCGCTGCAGCGTATCCGCCGCAGTACGCTGGGCATGGGCCCCGGGCTGGCAAGGCTGGCCGGTGCGCTGATCCCCGGCGCGAAGGGCCGCCGGCTGGCCGGCATCGGCCAGCGCATGGGCCTGCCGTGGCCCGACGACTATCTGGCCCTGGTAGGGCTGGCCAGCCCGGCCGACCTCGGCCTGCTGTTCGGCGAGCGCGCGAAAACCGATCCATTCGGCAGTATCCGGCAACGGTTCGTCAGATCCGACATCGATTCGGACATGGAGCGGATATTGTCCGGAGACATGGACACGTACCTGGCCGACGACATCCTGACCAAGGTGGACCGCACCACCATGGCCGTGTCGCTGGAAGGACGTGCGCCGCTCCTTGACCAGAACCTCATTGCCTTTGCCGCCCGGCTGCCCTTCGACATGAAGCTGCGGGGCGAACAGGGCAAATATCTGTTCCGCAAGGTTGCCGCCCGGCTGCTGCCTGCCGATGTGCTGAACAAGCGCAAGCAGGGCTTTGCCATTCCGCTGGCCAGCTGGTTCCGCACCGACCTCAAGCCCATGCTGCTGGACACGATCGGCAGCCGCGCCTTCCGTGAACGCGGCCTCTTCAGCATGCAGGGCATCCAGACCCTGGTGGACGAACACCAGCAGGGCCTGCAGGACCGGGGCGAACTGCTCTGGATGGTGATGGTGCTGGAAACCTGGCTGAAGACCCTGCCGGAACAGAGACCCCGACCTCCGGTGACGTAATGCTGAAAGATCGCGGAAAACAAATCATCAAACAGATCGTCTCGCCCCTGGCCGACAAGGTCGGCGTGTACGACGAGAAGGTCCAGCGGCTGATGGGCGAGCCCAACCGGCTGCTCGTGCTGATGTATCACCGCGTCATCGATGACCTGGCGTCCGATCCATTCGCGCTGGGCATGTGCGTCCGCCAGAAGTATTTCGAGGAGCAGCTGGCCTGGCTGGCTGCCCACACCCATGTCCTGCCGCTCACCCAGGCGGTGGAACACCTGCTCAACAACGAGCCGCTGCCGCCCAACGCAGTGGCCATCACCTTCGACGACGGCCTGCTGGACAACCTCAGCAACGCCGCCCCCCTGCTGGAAAGATACCGGCTGCCCGCCACCTTCTACGTCATCACCGGTGGCCTGGAAACCGGCCATCCTATGTGGTGGGACCGGGCCATCGCCATCCTGGCCTGTACCCAGGCGCACAGCGTGGACCCGCGCAGCATCGGCCTGCCGGAACTGCCCCACCCGCTGCCACTGGGCCGCAACGTGCGGGCCGACAGCTGCAAGGTCATTCTCAATGCGCTGTGGGAACGCAATCCCGGCGCCATCGAGCAGTGCCTCGAACAGATGGAAGAGATGCTCGAACCGGGCCCCATTCCACCCGCGCTGCAGGCCCGGCGCATGAACACGCAGCAGGTGCAGGAACTGGCCCGGCGCGGTTTTCAGATCGGCGCCCACACCACCCGGCACATCGACCCCAAGCTGCTCAACCGCGAACAGCTGATGGCCGACCTCGGCGCGTCGCGCCAGCAGCTGCAGGAACTCACCCAGCAGCCCGTCGACAGCTTTGCCTACCCCGGCGGACGCTCATCGGTGTGGATGCCCGACCTGCTCGCGGCACTCGGATTCCACCACGCCGTGGACACCCGCCGGGGCATCAACCAGGCACCGGCCTCGCGCTACGCCATTGCCCGCGTCGGCATGCCCGACACCCCGGTTGGTGACTTCAAACGGGCCATCCGCAACCTGCAAATCATCGACGCCACCCCTTGAACCAGAACAAGCTCCTGAATTACCTGCTGGCAGCCATGATCGTGTGGGTGCCCAACCAGCTGCACCTGCCGGCAGACCTGGGCGTGAAGGGGTTGAACTCCATCAACCTGCTGTTTCTCGCCATCCTGTACTTCGTCCACCAGCGCAACAAACAGCTGCCCCTCTCCGACGCCACACCGCTGAAGGGCGTGTTCATCGCCTACTTCTGCATGCTGGGCTGGGCCTTCCTGGCCGGGCAGCTGTCCGACCCCTCGATGATCATGGAGGATCTGACGGCGCTGAAGAACTCACTGTTCTTCCTGTGCCTGTACTTCGTCTTCTTCCATGCCGTGCGCGACGAGACCACCCTGCGGCACATGTTCTACATGGTGCTGTTCGTGGCGGCGGTAGCGGGGCTGGAAGCCATTCGCGAAGGCATCGACTACGGCTTTGGCGTCTACGGCGAAACCAAGCGGGCCGCCGGCCCCTTCGGCACCAACTACAAGGCGTCCAACCTGGCTGCCGTGTTCTACTCGATGTTCATGCCGGTGTTTGCCGCCGTCGCGCTCTACCAGAAGGGGCGGCCCCTGGTGCGCTGGGGAGGCATCAGCGGGGTAGGCATCCTGCTGCTGGCCATCTTCTGCACGTACTCACGTCAGGCCTACCTGATCGTGGCCGCCATGCTGCTGCTGATGACCATGAAGCGCAACGTGGTGCTGGGTCTCCTGATCCTGCTGGCGGTGGTGAATTATGAATCCTGGGTACCCGAGGGCGTGGTCACCCGTCTGGCCATGACCGAGCAGGTCTCCGAGGAAACCGGCGAGGAGCAGCTGGACGAAAGTACCGAAAGCCGCTTCGTTCTCTGGGAAGGCGCCGGCCGGCTGCTGCTGTCACGGCCGTGGGGCATTGGCCTGAACCACTTCAAGCGTGAGATCGGCAGCGAGGTACCCAGCCTGTCCGGCATGGATGCCCACAACTTCCTGGTGCTGATCACCACCGAGGCCGGCCCGTTCGGCGGCATCATGACGCTGGTGCTGTACGGAGCACTCTCCACGCTGGCCTGGCGCCTCTGGAAGCTGGCAAAGACCGCCGACCAGCGTACCCTGGCGGCTGGCTATGCCGGGGCCACCATCGCCGTCATGCTGGGCAATCTGTACGGCAGCCGCCTGCTCGACGGCGCCGTGACCGGCAATTACTGGATTCTGACGGCCCTGGCAGCACGCTACTGGGTGATGCTGAAGAATGGCGTGCTGGACGAGACGGTGGTGCCGGGCAGCGAAGACGCCGCCGACAGCGATGCAGCCGTCACCGGTGCGGCCGCCGGTGCCGCTGCTGCGATGGGGGCTGGTGCAGGTGCCGCAGTGGGTGCAGGTGCTTCGATGCACGCCGGCACGGGCACTTCAACAGGCGCCGGCGCCGCTGCGTCGATGCATGGCGGCGGCGCTGCCGGGGCAGCCATGGGCGCGGGCACACCGGCAGGCTCCCGCACGTCCAGTCGCTACCCCGGCGGCAAGGCCGGCCCCCGCACCGCCACACGCCCCTCGGCCCGTGATGCCCATGGGCGGCTGCTGAACCCTGCCGGAACCATGGGGAACGCCGAATCCACTGCCGGTGTCACCGGCGCCACAGGCACCACCGGCCAGCGCGGCGCAGCACCGGGCAGCCGGACGGGCACGCACACCGGTACCGCCCATGCCGCCCCGTCCCCCAGACAGCCGGACGGCACCCGTGCAGCCCCCGCCGGCGCGCGGCCCGCTGCGGCCAAACCCGCGGGCAAGCGTACCCCGCCGGCACGTGACAAGGACGGGCGGCTGATCAGGCCGGGGGAATGACTCTCTGGCCCGGCAGGTCGGGAAACACCAGCAGGAAGGGTGTTTCCCTGCGACACGGGCCTTCACTGGCAACCCCGCGGTAACGGGTGGTCGAGACAGACTGCTGGTAGCGGCTTGCCATCGATGAGCAACGCAAGCAGGGCCTTGAGTTTGTTGATGTCCTTGCCGCGTCTCTGTGCCTGCTTCACGTCACACCTGAACTGACCGGAACAGTCGGGCTGGCACATCAGATGTCCAGCTGGTCAAACAGGTCGTCCGCATTCCTGGCGTGATGCACATCCTCACCACGTTCGCTCTTTGCGAGCGTTTCCGCCGTCAACGCGTTGGCCTGACGTTCCCTGTAAAGTTTCTCGGCCTGAAAGATGTTCGACTTTCTGGCATCGATGAGCTGTTTCTCGACATCACCCAAACGGGCCTTGTCCATGTTGCTCAGCCTGGCATAGTGGCTGCGCAATGCCTGACGCGCCTCGTCATTCGGCAAGCCACCTTTCCGGCTCCGGGGCAGACTGTAGACCTCGTCCACAGCCTTGTAACGCACCGGATCATCAACGATACCGATGTGCTTCTCCACGACATCCAGTTCCTGCAGGGCAGTCTTCAGACTGGCATCCATGGCCCTGCTATTGGCGTAGTAGGCACGCTCTGCCTCAACGATCGTCTTTTCCACCGCAACGATCATGGGCAAGTTCCCTGACTTTCCCAGCTCGCGAAGGCTCTTGAGCAGATTCCGCTGAGAGGTTTCCAGGTTTCGCCCCTCCGGGGTCGCCTTCACAGAACTGACCGCATAGCGTTCGACGGACAGCAAACGGTTGAACGTTCCAATCGTCTTGTCCACGCTTTACCCCTGCAAGGATTTTTCCGTGTACTTCTCCTTCTCCATCCAGCCTTTCCCATAGGCTTCATCGGCCAGTTCCGTTTTCAGACCCTTCTTCCTGATGAAGTCGGGGCCCAGATTCCATTTGAGCGCGAGAAGGACTTCTGCCGGCATCTGGCCTTGTGCCAGCCATGCCCAGGCCGTGTCTTCATCACCCTCTTCACCTGCCCTCAACGACTCGGCGATATACAGGGCATCCATCCTTCCTTCCCTGAGAAAGGCCTCCCGCTCTTCCGCGGGAAGATAGCTCTTCGGTTCACTCATCTGCATCTTCTTCTCCCTCTCGACAGGCCCATTGAAGTATCCCACACCAGCCATCCACACAGGACGGCTGAATCACATCCAGCTGACCGGAACAACCGGGATGGCTGCATCGCTGGATGCGTGCAATGATCTCTTTCGTCCCCGCGAACTCCCTTCGCCCCCAGACCCCCTTCGAGCCAGACACCGAAGGAGAGAAATCCCCCACTCATCCGCCGGTCGGCTGTCAGCCCCCTCATCCCTGCCGACCTGCCACTCATCCCGCCCATCAGCCGGACCGCCCCCCTGTCCCTGCCGAGCAGCCACCCATCCTTCCAGCGTTTCACAAACCTTTCAATTACCCACATCTTGTTCGGCAAGCATCACACCGAACACAATGTCCGTCAATCGGACCATCCCTCGCCAGATCACCTTGTTCCCTGGCGGGCGGTCGTTGCGCCGCCCGATATACCCTCCCAGACGCGCAAGCATGATCACATAGCGCTCCACTGAACGGGGCATGTCCCTGATCTTGCCCGTATTCGATATCTTCGCGTCCAGCACCCGCATCTCTGTTTCCGTGAAGACCAGCTCTGGCCTTTCTTCTGGACTGGTGCGATTGAACATCGTCAGCCAGAGAATGCGCCAGCTCAGAATGCAGTAGATCGCAATCAGGTTGCTCAACCGGTCAGCCGTACGCAGCAGAGCCTCCTCCGCCTTGCATCCAGACTTCAGAACCTTGTGAAACGTCTCGATCTTCCAGCGCATCGCATACCAGTCCAGCTTCTCGATGGCCTGCTGCCGTGAGCGAACCGGCATGTTCGTGATCAGTTTCCAGTCCAGCGGTTTCCTGCCCTTCGGTACGTTCCGTTCCCGCGCATGCAGTACCGTGAGTTCCAGATCGGGATAGTGTTTTTGCTTGGCTGTGGGAGGCCTGACCCTGATGTGCCGGTAGCGCAGTTCCAGTACGGCATGGCAGAGCTTGCCCTTCTTGTCGCGAAACTCGACCTGATGCAGCCCCTTGACGGCAACTTCGGCCATCTCGTCGGCAATTGTATGCTTTCCGTCTCCAGCCAGTCGGTCTACGCACGTCCGGAAGAGAAACTTTGCTCCCTGTTGATGAGCAGTGCAGAACAGCTCGTAGATATCGGCCTCGCGGTCCCCAATGTGCACACAGCGTGACGCATCGCCGCACAACGCCGTGGACTGACCCACGTTCTGCAGCCACCGGTAGCTTTCCTTCTCCTCGATCGGAATCCGGGTGGGGTTGATCCTGTTCTTGAGCGCCTGTGTGCCCTTGAACTGCTTGCGACTCCAGAACTTCAGCCCCAATGGCAACCCCTGTAGCGTTATTGCCAGACTTGAATGCATCATGACACCGCACACACGGTAGCGGATCGTCTTGCCTGTCACATCCTTTCGGGCAGAGGGCATTTCTCTGGTGTAGCCGATGGATTCCGGATCCTCCCGGTCGTACGAAAACTCTGTCGTGTCGTGCAGAATCAGTATGGGGCCATCCGCTGCCCGAATCCGTCTTGCCGTCGCCTTCATGTGCCCGGACAGAATGGCATGTTCATCCACCCTGTCATTGGACAGAAACCGGTAGGCGGCCTTGATGCTGGCCCAGTCCTCACATGCGGTGGGAATGGTGCTCCCGACCTGTGCGCCCAGACCTCCCATCAAGCTGTGCAACCTGCTCCCGAGACGTTGGTCCGGAAACTGGCAACCGGACACCTCCTCGGCAACCCACTCCCTGCCCACATCTATCCTGTCGCTATCCGCTGACCGGCCTCGTGCTCCCATCGATGCCACCTCCGCGCCCTGGGGCGATGACCCGCTATTGTCAAGTGCCCCTCATGTGTAAAGCCTACCACCTGTCATTAGCTTTGGGTTGAGATGTGGGTAATCGAAAGTTCACAAACACCACATCCTGCCCAGAATGCGCGTGACTTTTTCACGACATCGCCCTGGGAGCCTCCCGGCCAGACTGCAGTTCGCTGCAGCCTGTTCCGGCCCGAGGATTCCGGACGGTCCATGAACGGCACGGCGTTTCCGATGGCCTGCACCGGCCCGCCGTGCAGCCCACCTCCCTGCCGGAATCCCTTCTGGTAACCGCCGAAGTCATCGCAGACCAGGACGCTCCTCCAATCATCCAGCAAGCCCGGGCCTTCTCGCAGGTCCGGTTGTCGCCAAAGTGGTAGGCCACCGCCCAGTTACCCTCTTTCGCGCCGGGTACGAAAGTCCACAGCCAGCCCTTGTCGGCCTTCCTGGGTGCCTCCGATGCAGCGGCACGCCAGCGCTCCAGCGTCGCCACCGAGATGTGCGGTTCCTGCGACACCAAATCCACCGAAACGCTCCCCGGTGGCAGCAGCCGGGCTACCTCTATCCTTGAATGCCTTTGCATATCTGGTCACGTTCCTTGTCCTGTTTCGCCCTCGGGTTATGGACGTATATCCATCGGACACCAATTCTGACCTATAAGACATGCGTAGAATCAGGACATTCCCTAACATCAACGAAACGCGCAATAACTTTGTTAACATAGAAACACGTTCGGATAACAACCAAACGGAGGGGATACCAAATGAAAACATGGGAAGAGTACCGCACCTCACTGATAAAGCATGGCAAAGAATGTGTTCTTCAAAACAGATTACTTGTCGAAACTCGGCAAAAGGAACTTGAAGCCTGGATGCAAAAAGCATTCGCTCAATTTGCCCACACGATTTCAGACAAAAATTTTCCATGTCCATTTGGACAGAAATCCTGGGCAAAAGGAAGTACACTATTTCTTTTCGTCTAGGAGCCCAATGATTTTTCGAACCTCCTTCGTGGAATGATCGAATACACCAATTTCACAAAGTCAACCCCCATCGACAATCGCATCCTATGCCCGTTGGTTGTATTTTTTTGCGACACAGGACAATTTGCAAGATCCGAAAGATATACCATCGCATGGAACGCTCTGGAATGGATTCACATTCACGACCCCGAAAAATGGCCTGATGAGATTCCTGACGACCCAGATAATCCAGCATGGTGTTTTTGCTTTAATGGTGTTCAGCTTTTTATAAACATGAGCTCCGGAGAGCACAAACGCCTGAGGAATCGCAATCTTTGTGACTTCATGACACTCGTGATCAATCCACGAGAGAATTTTGATGCAGTAGCAAGCCTGAATACCAGGCAAGGTCGGCTATTGAGAGAAAATATACGAAGACGTCTGGAGAAGTACAATAACGGTTTCGTCCCACCAGAACTCGGTTTCTACGGCGAAGAATCCAACAAGGAATGGAAGCAATATCAGCTGGAAGAAGAAGGAATGAGGAGGCCAGACCGCTGCCCATTCAGCCACGTAAGTCACTCAAGGAAACAACGGCATGCAGATTGACTACGGTATTACCGCCATTTATGTAGCCTCGGTCGTGACCATGATTGCCCTTCCCGGTCCCGTCATGCTGCTGGTTACAGGCGCACGGCTGGCAGGAGGCCCCCGGCAGGCACTTCGTACCATCTTCGGCACGAATGCAGCATCGCTGGTTCTCATCGCCTTGTCCGCACTGGTACTCAAAGGCATCTTTTCGGTCAATGAAACGGCATTTGACCTGCTAAAACTTGCTGGGGGGTGCTATGTGGGCTGGCTGGGCTGGGATATGCTCCGCGCAGCACGCGACGTGCATGACGAATCACAAGCTCTGCAGAACCTGCGTACCGGCGGGTTTATCAAGGGCTTTGCCATGGCCATCTCGAACCCGAAGGACATCATTTTCTTCGCCTCGTTCTTTCCCCAGTTCATCAATGTCACGCCCGAGTACAGCCAGAGCCTTGTCGTGCTGACGGCCCTGTGGATCATTCTGGACTTTGCGACGCTGATGCTGGTTTCCCATATGGTCAGCCGCCTGCTAAAACCCAGCATGCATCAGGTAATGCTCAGGATTTCGGGGGTCCTGCTGATGTTGATCGCCCTGGGCAGCATGATGATGACACTGAAGTCTCTCGTCTGACCAGACACTTGTCCCCATTCATCCGCCGGTCGGCTGTCAGCCCCCTGATCCCTGCCAACCGGCCACTCGTCCCGCCCATCGGCCGGACCGCCCCCCTGTCCCTGCCGAGCAGCCACCCATCCTTCCAGCGTTTCACAAACACCACATCCTGCCCAGAATGCGCGTGACTTTTTCACGACATCGCCCTGGGAGCCTCCCGGCCAGACTGCAGTCCGCTGCAGCCTGTTCCGGCCCGAGGATTCCGGACGGTCCATGAACGGCACGGCGTTTCCGATGGCCTGCACCGGCCCGCCGTGCAGCCCACCGACACGCCCACGCTGGATCATGAAGAACCTCCCCCTGGCCTCGCGGACTGCTGCCCGACCGGCACACGTCCCTTCTGGCCACACCGCATCCCTCCTGCCCCTGGCAGACAGCACCAGCATCACCTCCTCTGTCTCCCTGCGCCAGCCGGCCCACGCCGTGCCGCGCAGCCTGACCCTTGGCGCCCTGGTGCTCAGCGCCAGCCTGCTGGCCGCCTGCGGCGGCGGCGGTGCAGACAGCCAGACCGGTTCAGCCCCCAGCCCGGTATCGGGCGGCACCATGATCGCCGCCCATGGCGACCTGGGCGGCCTGCTGGCCGGCGATTCGGGCACACCCAACGAACCCGACACAGCCGACAGCATCCCTGACGGCAGCAACGCTACGGGCACGGCCGCCTACACGGCAGCAGCCCAGCTGGCGGACGGCCACGATGCGGCTGTGGCCGACACCCACCAGGGCAGCCAGGCCCAACAAAGTGGCAGCGCCAGCTCACCCGCCCTTGCTACAGGCAACGGTATGGAGGTGCCTTCAGGCACCACGGGCGAGATCATCCCCGTCATGCCCGAGGACGACATCTGGTTCCCCGAAACCGGCAGCACGGAAAACGTCGCAGCCGCCCGGAACATCCAGACCAAGGCGACCCAGGGCAAGACCACCACGGCACCGATCATCGTCCGCGCCCCCGCCTTCGGTCCCGCCGGCCAGATCGTGCGCGTGGGCACCCCCATCACCCGCGTGGTGGGCCTGTACAAGAATGGCAAACCCGTTGCCGGCTTCCGCACGCGTGACGGCGTGGACATCCCCAACGGCCGCCAGGCCACCTACACCCCTACCGAAGCCGACATCGGCAAGACGCTGGTCTACCGCGAAAAAGTCCGCAACCCCAGCACCGGCGAAGAAACCTGGGCCTACAGCGCCCCGGTGAAGGTGGTGGCTGCCACGGCCACCCCGGGCAGCACACCCGCCGCCAGCACCGGCAGCAGCCAGACCACCACGCAGGCCAGCAGCCAAACCCCTGCGCAGACGGGCAGCCAGGGCGGCCGTACGGAAAGCGCGCAAAGCGCCAGCCAGAAGGCAGCCGCCAGCCAGCCGCCGGTAGCCAGCCGCACCCCGCTGATTGCCGGCGGCAACACCCGCATCCGTGCCGGCGTAGCCGTCAAGGCCACGCCGGGCACCTACCAGCACGGTCAGGTCACGCAGCGCCAATGGCTGCGCAATGGCCAGCCCATCGCCAATGCCACGCTGGACAGCTACATCCCCGGCAAGGATGACGTGGGCCAGAAACTGTCCTACGTCGAAACCATCCGCAACCCGGCCAGCGGCCAGACCATCACGGTACAGTCGCAGCAGGCACAGGTGGTGGGTGCGCGTTACCCCTCCATTCACCAGCAGCCCAGCACCAGCGCGGTCAACAACACGGCCATGCAGGGCCAGAAACTGGTGGGCAAAACCGGCGTTTACCAGTGGGGCCACCTGCACATCAATTACTGGCTGAAAAATGGCCAGGTGCTGACCGGCGGGGCCGAGTACACGCCCACCGATGCCGACGTGGGCGCCACCATCGTCTACACCGAGAAAATCATCGGGGTCGATGGTGACGAGGTCTACCTGTCTGCCCCCGCCGTGAAGATCGTGGCCGCCCAGGTGCAGCCCGTTGCCCAGCCCACACCCCAGCCGGTTGCCCCCGCGACCAGCCATGGCCAGCAGGGCAGCAGCGCATCGGGCAACGGCGCGAACAAGACCGGCAACCTGCTGGTTCCGGGCACGGGATCGCAGGGGTCATCGGCCAGCGGCAACGGCAACGGCAACGGCAACGGCAGCAATTCTGGCAGCAGCCATGATTCAGCCAACAACGGCAGTTCGGGCAGTAGCCATACCGGCAGCCAGCAGGACCGCAGCGGCACGCCATCCTCACAGAACGGCAGTACCGCAAACAACGGCCACAGCGATTTCCGTGCCACGTCGGCCAGCCAGGACATCTGCGCCCCGGTACTGTCGCGCAACCTGCCGCTGAAAAAAGGCCAGGAAACCACCCAGGTTCCCGACCGCAGCATTCCAGCCACCGGCGTGGCTGCGCAGGAACCGGTTTACAACACCTGCCAGGTGCGCGTCACCCACAACGGCCAGAACAGTGCCAGCGAAAAACGCCACCGCAGTGATTACTCGCGCCGTCAGGCCTTCAACGCCGACAGCAGCAAGTTCCTGATGTACGCCTCCGACGGCTACTGGCACCTGTACGACGCCCACACGGCCAAATACGAAAAAGTGCTGAACGGTCCAGCCGGCGATGCCGAACCGCAATGGCACCCCACCAACCCGAACATCCTGTACTTCGTGCCCAACAATGGCCTGGGCATGACCATCAACGAGCTGAACGTGGCCAGCGGCCAGCGTCGCGTGGTGGGTGACCTGGGCGCACGCCTGAAGAGCTTCTGGCCCAATGCCGCCACCGCCTGGACCAAATCGGAAGGCGCCCCGTCGAAGGATGGCCGCTACTGGTGCCTGATGGTGGACAACACCGCCTGGCAGGGCGTGGGTGTGGTCACCTGGGACATGAAGGAAGACCGCATCATCGGCCACATGAACCTGGACTCCCGTCCGGACCATGTCAGCATGAGCCCCTCCGGCAACTACTGCGTGGTTTCGTGGGCCTACAACGGCATGGGCACCCGCGCCTATACCCGCGACTTCACCAGCCCGCACAACCCGGCCGTCTCGTCGCAGCCCTACGTGCAGCTGCACACCGAATCCGAACACTCGGACCTGGCCCTGAACAAACAGGGTGAGGACGTGTATGTGGCGGTGGACTACCAGTCCAGCACCGGCGACGTGTTCATGGTCAACCTGAAGAGCGGCAAGCGTACCAGCCTGTTCCCGACCTACGGGGCCGGCACGGCCACCGCGCTGCACATCTCCGGCAAGGCCTACGACAAGCCGGGCTGGGCACTGGTATCCACCTATGCCGAGCACAATGCCAGCAACCCCAGCGCCAGCATCCGCAACACCTCCCTGCAGCAGTGGTTCCACCGCAAGGTGTTTGCCGTGAGCCTGGAAGAAAACCCGCAGATCCGTCCGCTGGCCCACGCCGACAGCACCGCCCGCTCCGAATGGGCCGAGGACGCCTACTGGGCCGAACCGCAGGCCACCGTCAACCGCGACTTCACCCGCGTGCTGTTCAACACCAACCTCAACAGCCCGCAGCTGAAAGACATCGAAACCTACATGATCGGCCTGAACAAGGGGGCGCTCGACAAGTAAACACCTGAATGACCAGATAATTTTCGGCAACCCAACCGGGCCGGTGGATTCACGGAGAACCACCGGCCCTTTTCTTTCCTTCACCCACCCGAGCCCCGAAGAGCGAGCTGGCATCCTGCTGGAACTGCACCGCGCCCGTGAAGACAACAGCCTCTGCGTGCGCTCCTGCTGCCCCGAGATGCGCCGCCCTCACCCTCGCGCTCGCGCTCGCGAAGGTAATTTCCAGCCCCCACATGAAACATTTCACATTTTCTGATATACAGAAGACCCTCACCCCGGCATGACGGCCATGTGAGGCGTAAGCTGTCATAGTGCACAGAACGGATGCACAGCGAGTGGTAGTCTGATCCGTTCCCCTGACCCACTGGCTTTCTGGCGCCCCCGATGATGTCCAGTTTCCGCATCCTTTCGCTTGGTCACAAGCGTCCCGTCACGCGCACGGCGCTCTTTCTTGCCCTGGGTATCGGCCTTGCGGCCTGTGGTGGAAGCGCCGGTCATGGCACCAGCCCGCTCACCCCCGAACAGAACCAGCCGGGCAGCGGTGGCATCGGCAAAACCGGCAGCGGCAGTACCGGAACGGGAAACGACGCCAGCAATGGCTCCGGCCGTGACGGGCAAGGCACCACCCCCGGCCAGCAGCCCGGCACCGGCAACACACCTCTCCCCGGCAGCACTGCCCAGCCAGGACAGAACCTGCCCGCCCCCGGCACCAGCCCGGGCACCACCCCCCCCCTCGCAGGCCGGCGGCCCGCAGCTCTGCGACGCCATCCTGCCCGGCGTCAACCCGCTCGTTGCCGGCACGGCAATCACGCCCATACCCGATAGCCCGCGTCCAGACTATCTGGTTCCCACGCAGGATCCCGCCTTCCGCAGCTGCGTCGTGCGCGTGACCGACAACCAGGCCCGCCAGCAGACGGAACAGACACCCAACCTGCGCAACGACTATTCCCGCCGCCAGGCCTTCAACACCGACAGCAGCCGCTTCCTGCTCGAAGACACGGCCGGCTTCTGGCACGTGTTCGATGCCCGCACGGGCCAACCGCTGCAGGTGCTCGACAACCTCACCGGCGACGCCACACGGCTGGCCGGCGACGCCGAACCCTTCTGGCACCCCACCGACCCGAACCGCCTGTACTTCCTGCCCACCAACGGCCTGGGCATGCAGATTTTCCAGCTCGACCTGGGCACCCGTACCGTCACCACCGTGGCCGACATGGGTCCCCAGATCCGCCAGGTCTGGCCCGATGCCGACATGGCCTACACCAAGGCCGAAGGCTCGCCCTCGGCCGACGGCCGCTACTGGTGCCTGATGGCCCGCCATTACGACGACGCCGGCAGCCAGCCCATGCGCGGCGTGTTCACGTGGGACCTGCAGGAAAGCCGCCTGGTCGGCACCCTGGCCATGGACAGCGCCCCCGATCACGTCAGCATGAGCCCCAGCGGCCGCTACTGCGTGGTCTCCCACGAGAAGGCCTCCGGCCCCGGTACCCGCGCCTACAACCGCACCT
The DNA here is from genome assembly GCF_003892345.1 of Lautropia dentalis. Classification (GTDB taxonomy): domain Bacteria; phylum Pseudomonadota; class Gammaproteobacteria; order Burkholderiales; family Burkholderiaceae_E; genus Lautropia; species Lautropia dentalis. The sequence goes on along the minus strand of NZ_RRUE01000002.1, from coordinate 670,119 downwards.
TCAGCGCCCCCTACAACGAGCAGATCACCGCCGGCTACCTCCAGCTGCACGAAAACTCCGAGCACTCCGACATCGCCTTCAACCGGCAGCTGCAGGATGTCTACGTCGCCATCGACTACCAGAGCAACACCGGCGATGTGTTCATGCACAACCTCGACACGGACAGACGCACCACGCTGTTCCCCACCTATCTGGACCGTACCGCGTTCTCCATCCACGTCTCGGGCAAGGCCTACGCCCGGCCCGGCTGGGCGCTGGTCACCACGTACGGCGAATACCATGCCGACGCCATGGACAGCGTCCTGCCACCGGAACAGCGCCAGTGGCCGCATCGCAAGATGTTCGCCGTCAGCCTGGACGAGCAGCCCCAGGTCCGGTCCATTGCTGCCATTCACCCCAACGTCTACCAGTACGAAGACGAACCGCACGGCACCGTCAACCGCGACTTCACCCGCATGCTGTTCAACTCCACCTGGGACGGCGGCAGCGTGAACGACATGGAAGTGTTCATGGTGGCCGTGCCATGCGACGCACTGGACCAGCCGTCCTGACTCAAGCCGTCGCCGGTGCGCTCCCTCCAGGCATCCCGAACCGCCATGGGCACAGGCCCCTGTTTGTAACATACAATTTACATTACCGGGCACACGCCGGCACACCTGCAGGCCCTTTCTCCTGGCGCTTTGCCCATGGTTTTGGGGTGTTTTCTGTTGTTCATACAACACAAAACCGTCAATCATGTGTGCGAAAAGAGACAATATTTCGCGTTCGTGCAATCTTTATCTTGACGGCGCAAAGCTTCGCCATATACACACCGTATACGAAACAATTACATAACAGACAAATACATCTGCTGAATCATGTGTAAACTTTATCGTAGTTACGTAACTCAACCGCGATTCCACGCGCCGCCATGGCGCCACGCAGGGTGCTGCTGATACGGAGTGCCCCCGAACGGTTTCAGGAATATTTACCCAAGGCCCATCGCGCCCCCGCGCCCGGAGCGCTTTGGCGGCCTGTCCAGAGAACCGTCCCCGGAGGCCTCCCGGGATCGCCTGATTTACCCCCTCAGCCTCCTTGACCATGCAATCGCAAAACTTCGAGCAGCGCGCCGCCGGCGCCCTGTGCCGCGACGCGTCGCGCCCGGCCACCCCAGCTTCCACCACCATCACCGCCATGGCGGCCGACACCGCAGAAACCACCACATCCTCCGTCACCGTGGCTCACACCCCGACACGGGCCAGCACACTGCGCGCCCCCAAACCCGCCGTGCGCAGCCGTCGCCGCCCCGGCTGGCTGGCACTTGCCTCCCTGACCGCCGTGCTGTCGCTGGCTGCCTGCGGCGATGGCGGCACCGGCAGTGATGCTGCCGGCCAGAGCAGCACCAGCGGCAAGGCCGTCTCCCCCGCCGAAAGCACCACGGCCGGCGCGGACACATCGCTGGCGCCGTCTACCCTGGCCACGGCAGACACGGAAAGTGCCGCGGCACCAGTGTCGGGCCATCTTCAGACCAAGGCCCTGCCGGCCATTGCCACCGCCGGCAGCCCCTGCGACACCATGCTGGCCGCCACCAGCGCCATGCTTCCGGCCACCTCGGCCGCGCAGGTGCAGGCCACCGCCCGCCCGTCGTACCTGATGCCCACCCTCGACAGCCTGCACCGCAGCTGCGTCGTGCGCATCACCAACAACCGCGCCCAGGGCGATTCGGTCATCCAGCGCAACGACTACTCGCGCCGCCAGGCCTTCAACGCCGACAGCAGCCGCTTCCTGCTGAACAACACGCAGGGTTTCTGGCTCCTGTACGACGCCCGCAGCGGCCGCCAGCTCGAAGTGCTGAGCAACCTGCAGGGCACGGCCGACCGTCTGGCCGGTGATGCCGAACCCTTCTGGCACCCGACCAACCCCAATCTGCTCTACTTCATTCCCACCAACGGCGTGGGCATGCGCATCTACCGCCTCGACCTGCGCACGCACACCGTCACCACGGTGGCCGACATGGGCGCTCAGATCCGCCGCATCTGGCCCGACGCCGACATGGCCTACACCAAGGCCGAAGGCTCTCCGTCGGCCGATGGCCGCTACTGGTGCTTCATGGCGCGCCACTATGCCAACAGCAGCAGCCAGCCCATGCGCGGCGTGTTCACGTGGGATCTGGACCAGCATCGCATCGTCGGCCACCTGGCCATGTCGGATGCGCCCGATCACGTCAGCATGACGCCCACCGGCCGCTACTGCACCGTCTCGCACGATACCGCTGCCGGTACCCGTGCCTACAACCGCACCTTCAAGGCCCCCTACAACGGCAACATCCGTGGTCAGTACCTGCAGCTGCACAGCAAATCGGAGCACTCCGACATTGCCTTCAACAAACTGATGCAGGACGCGTATGTGTCGCTCGACTACCAGAGCGACAAGGGCGAAGTCTTCATGGTCAACCTCGAGGACGGCAAACGCACCCCGCTGTTCAACTCCTACATCGACCGGACCGCCATGGCCTTCCACGTTTCCGGCAAGGCCTATGCCAAACCCGGCTGGGTGCTGATGTCCACCTACGGCGAACACTACGGTCCGGCACCGACCCAGCGCCTGAGCAACCTGAAATGGCCGCACCGCCGCATGTTTGCCGTCAGCCTGAACGCCAACCCGGACATCCGGGCCATTGCCAGCGTGCAGGCCAACGTCTATCGCTACGAGGATGAACCGCACGCCACCACCAACCGCGACTTCACGCGCATGCTGTTCAATTCCACCTGGAACGGCAGCAGTACCCGCGACATGGAAGTGTTCATGGTTGCCATCAAACCAACGGCGCTGGACAAACGCTGATCCACGCCGAACAATGGGATCGACAGATCCCTGATGTCCCCCGATGGTTTTCGGCTCCCGGAAACCCGGGGGAACTTTCCGGGCGCGTCATGGACCAGCAGGCTCCTGATGCGCTCCAGGGGGCCTCTGCAGAATGTTGTGGAAGCTCCTCAGGGCTGCAGGGCACCCGTACCGGCTGCAATACGCACCGGTCACGGAAAAGCCGGCAGCCCTTTCTTTTTGCCGTTCCCGGTCGCATTTCTGGCCGCATTCCCGGTCACGCCGATCCCTTTCGCCGCCCTGACCATTCGTTGCAAAAATACGTGCCTTCCATCGCCCGGCACTTTCTCCCCTCTCCGTTCGTGGCCATAGTCCCGACATTTTCATCCGGACCAAAGCCGCACGGGACACCCGGGGCGCAAAACACACGCAACACGGATCACATACCCTCCCCACCGGCAGCGACTCCCGGAAACTTCTTCCCAGTCATACCCACTGACATGACATCCAGTCTCTCTCCCCGCACGTTCAGGCCGGCCGAACATCATGCCTCGCGCATGCCCGGCGTCCTGTCGGCCACGGCCGTCCTGCTGACCCTGTGCCTGTCGGCCTGCGGTGGTGGTGGCTCCGGCAGCAGCGCTCCCGACAGCCAAGGCGCCGGCAAAGGCACCACGCCGCCGCTGTCCGTCAATCCCGGCCAACCCAATCAGCCTGCGGGCAACGACAGCGGCAACGGTAACGGCACCGGCGGCAACCAGGCCGGCAGCAACGTCACCGGAAATCAGAACGGCACCGGCAATTCGACTCCCAATGGCAATACCGACAATACCGGCAAGGGCGGTAGCGAAGGCTCAGGCAATGCCCCTGTAAAACCGGGCAGCGACAACGCCGACAAGGGCAGCCAGGATGGCGTACAGAACGTGGACACCGGAAATGGCCATGCCACTGGAAATGGCACAGGCTCGGGCGTTGGCGGCCATGCCGGTGGTGGCCATGCAGGAGATGGCGGTAACGCAGGAGGCAACACGGGCGGCACCGATAACGGGAATGCCGCCCCCGCGCCGGGCAACAGCGGCAATGCTGGCCAGGGCGGTAGCGGTTCGGGTAATTTCCCTGTCAAGCCAGGTAACGGCAACGCCGATAACGGCGGCAATGCCGAAGGCAGCAAAAATCCCGACAACGATACGAATACCGGCGCCGGCTCTGGCAGTGACAGCGCCGGCAACGGCAGCGCAGGTGCCGGCAGCAGCAATGCAGGTGGCAGCGATGCAGGTGGCAGCGGCACCCCCATTACTCCGCCAGACGCCCAGACGCCCCCCGCACCCACGCCCCCCACCACACCCCCGGTCGTGAACAAGGCATCGGTGAGCGATCTGTGCAACCCCGCGCTGGCCAACTTTACTGCCCTGACGGCAGGCCAGGACAGGGGTGCCATGCCCGATACCCCGCGTCCGGCCGTGGGCGTTGCCACGGAGGACCCCACCTATCACAGCTGCGTTACCCGCCTGACCAGCAACCACGAAAATCAATCGAAGCAGCCCCTGCGGGTAGGCGACGGCACCCGGCTGGCCCCCAATGCCCAGCAGGCCTTCAATGCCAACGACAGCGCCTTCCTGCTGCGCACGCAGAATGGTGAATGGCACATCTACAGCCCGCAGACCGGCAACGCCATCCGCAAGCTGACGCGCATTGCCGGCGATGCCGAGCCGCAATGGGATCCCAAAGACCCCAACGTGCTTTACTACATGAATGGCGACGGTGAGGGCATGAAGCTCTTCAAACTCACCATCGACCTGTCGTCCAGCGGTACCGATACCGCCGAGGTAGCTGCAGATTTTGGTGCAGAAATCAGAAAAATCTGGCCCACTGCCACCCATGCCCGCATGCGGGGCGGCGCCCCCTCCTTCGACGGCAACACCTGGTGCCTGATGGCCGACCAGAAAAATGGTGACAACTGGAAAACCCTCGGCCTGTTCACCTGGAACCTGAAGGAAGGCAAACTGCTGGGCAAACTGGCAAACGCGCCCGCCTCACCGGAATACGTAACTACCAGCCCCAGCGGCAGCCACTGCGTGGTGCAGTATCCATTTTCGCAGGGCATCACGGCATACCGGAGCAATTTTGCAACCCCCTACAGCGACTCGGTCGCCTCCCAGGGACTGCAGATTGCCCAGAACGTCTACATGAAATACCCCGACGTAGCCCGCAACAGCAAGGGTGAAGACGTTTATGTGGGCTTCGATGTATTCAGTACCCCGCACACGGTCTACACCGTCAACCTGACTTCGGGCAAGTCTGATAAAACCACGCTGCTCGAAACCGGCTTTGGCGACAACACCGATGTCGGCGTGCAGATTTCCGGCCGCGCCAGCAACAAACCGGGCTGGATTCTGCTCACCACCTTTGGCGAACAGGACCAGGGTGTGCACAACCTGAAGGGCGACGACGCCAAACGCCGGTGGTTCCACCGCAAGCTGTTTGCAATGAACATCGACACCAAAGCGGTTCTGTCGGTTGCCAACAACCATCACGACTGGACCGGGGACAGCAGCCAGAACACCACCTGGCCCCGCCCCAACGGCACCGTCAACCGCGACTTCACCCGCATGCTGTTCGACTCCAACTGGAACAGCATGAATGCCAACGACGTGGATGCCTATCTGGTCGAAATTCCGTCTGGTGCCGTCCCTGCTGCGGCAGGTGCCAACCAATGACGCGACCGTGAGCAGCCATGCCATCCGGCCCGTGGCTGGATGGCATGGCCACAAACGCTGACATCAAACGCTCCAACATAAAACACTGACATCGAACGCTGACGTCAAACGCTGGCATATTCGTATACCAGCGCCCCCCATGAAAATCGCCCGCCCCGTTCATCAACGGCAGCGGGCGATTTTCATGCCAGCACACAGACAGGCCGGGATGCCGGCCGACCGCGTCGAACACTGCCCCCCGGCGAAGGTCACGTCGTGAAAGTCACGTCAGCCCAGTCACGCGCTCCCCGCTGTCAGTACAGTCAAGCGCGTCCCCGCAGCCGGTAGTACCACACCCCCATCAGCTCGTGCAGCATGGCACGTGCATTCCACGGTGCCCCGTTGTTCGGGAACCAGGCCGCCCAGGTGGGCGCCTCCAGCTGGCGATAATCGCTGCACAGCGGCACCGGATCGATCCCCACCGAACGGGCCACCGCCATCGAGCGGTGCATGTGCAGCGCACTGGTCACCAGCAGCACACCCTTTTTCGGGTCGAGCCCTTCCTCGTGCAGAATGCGGGCCGCACCGTGGATATCCTCCCAGGTCGTGCGGCTCATCGGCACCACACGAATGGCCTCGTCCGGCACGCCCATGTCCAGCGCCACACGGCGCATGTCGGACGACAGCGCATATTCCGGTGCCGATGCAATGCCGCCCATCAGCAGCAGCAGGCCCCCGGTACGGCGCCAGGCCTCGATACCGGCCCGCAGCCGCATGTAGCCGCCCTGGTCCAGCCGGGCCTGTCGGCCGTTGGGTGCTTCCGCCCCGCTGGATGGCACGATCACCGCCTGAATCCGCAACGGCTCGTTCGCCGGCAGCGCCTGCGTGGCCAGCGCCACATCACCCGCCGGGATGCACATGCCGTTCACGTCGGGCATGTGCGTGAAGGTGGCCACGGCCGAAGCCGGCCCTGCCCCCAGATCACCCAGCGCTTCCTGCGCGCCCATGACCGCACCGCTGAGACTCAGCCCCGGCACCGGCTGCTCTACCCGCGCAGCCAGTGCGCCCCAGGCACCCGCCCGGGCCGGCGCAGCTGCAGCCTGCGACAGGGATACAGCCGCCTGGGCCGCGGCCACTCGCGTACCGGCTGCACCGCTGGCACCAGCCGCACCACGCGTGCCGGCAGCAACCTTCTCACCCATTGCGCCCTTCGTACCAGCCGCGCCCTTCGTACCCGTTGCGCCCTTCGTACCTTTTGCACCTGCCGCAGCCTTCGCCGCACCGCTACCCTTTACGCTGGTGCGGGCATCTGCCACCTGTTTCTGGCCCCGGGTACCGCGGCCGCCCTGTTTCGTGCGCTCACCATGCCGCGCCCCCTTGCCGTCACGGCGAGCCGCGCCATCAGGCGCACCCTTTTTCCCCTTGTGCCCGGCCGCGCCCCGATCCCCCGTGCGCTGACCGGCGCGTCCTGCCGCTGCATCGCCCTGCGTGGCCACGCCAGCAGGTGAAGAAACGGCGTTACCCGCCTGACGGGCCGCACTCCCCCGTGCACTCCCCCGGTCTGCCCCCCCGGAAGCACCGGCCAATGCCCCGGGTGGCGTCCCATGACCCTCCTGGTCCCCGTGCCCGCCATGAACCACATGCGGTGCAGCCAGCGGCACCTGCCCCGGCACATTGCCACCATCACCCACATTGCCGAAATCCGGTTCGTGATAGCCCAGCGCCAGCCGCTCGGAGGCCGACAGCCGCAGCAGCGGTGCCGGCGGCGCCCCCAGCGCATCGAGCTGCGCCGTCACCGGTATCGGACGCCCTTCCAGCCACTGCACCCCCAGGTTGATCACGGCCGGCGTGGACAGCGCCACGAAGGCCACAGCCACCAGCAGCCCCGTGGTCCGGCGCAGCTTCTTCGCGCGCGGAGCCGCCCTTTTCCAGATTGCAAACACCAGCCCCACCACGACGAGACTGACCGGCATCGGCAGGAACCATTCCGACGCATCACCCACCAGAAACATGGACGCTCCACTCCCTGATCATCACTGGCCATCAGACCGATCAGACCGGCCGGCACACCTGCTGGCGTGCCCCCTGTCTGCCCAACGGAAAAAGGCCGATGCTACCGCGTGCACGGCAGCAACCGGCCCCTCCAGAATATCCGGGCAAACATACCATCAATAGCGCTACAACAGGCAAAAAATCCCCTGCGACCCCCTGTCACGGGGCACATACAGAGCGTGCCTTCGGCGCCAGCCACAGCCCCGCGCCCTGCATCACATCCACGGGCCGGCGGGCGTCCGCGTCCGGCAGCGGCTGCGGAACTCACTCCGCAAAGCGTCCGTCAGGCCCTGCCCCGCAGCCGGTAGTACCAGACCCCGATCAGCTCGTGCAGCATGGCGCGCGCCTTCCAGGGGGCACCATTGTTCGGGAACCACGTTTCCAGCGAGGGCGCATCGAGCTGCTCATAATCGCTGCACAGCGGCACTGGCTCGATACCGACCGAATGCGCTACTGCCAGTGAACGCTGCATGTGCAGCGCACTGGTTACCAGCAGCACCTCGCGGGCAGGGTCCATCCCCTCCTCACGCATGATGCGGGCCGCACCGTTGATATCCTCCCAGGTGGTCCGGCTGTGAGAGACGGTACGAATGGCCGAGGCTGGTACCCCCATATCCAGGGCCATCCGGCGCATGTCGGTCGACAGCGCATATTCCGGCGCCGATCCCACGCCCCCCATCAGGAACAGCAGCCCCCCGGTACGCCGCCAAACCTCGATCCCAGCCCGCAGGCGGTGATATCCATCCTGATCCAGCCGTGCCTGCTTGCCATTGGGCGGCGAATCACCACTGGACGGCACGATCACCGCCTTTGGACGCAGCGGCCCGCTGGCTGGCAGGGCATGCGTCACCGTGGCAACATCCCCCGCCGGCATGCACATGCCACCGACATCGATGTTGCCACGCATCACCGGCGCACCCATATCAGCCCGTGCCACTGCGCCCTCCCCCAACCTGCCAGCAGACTGCCCGGCTGCCGCCAGCCGTTCAGAAATCGACTGCCGCTCGACCGGCGCAGGCGGTACCCCCAGGGCATCCAGCTGATGTGCCACCGTACGTGTCGGTCCTTCCAGCCACCGCACACCGAGATTGATCACAGCCGGCGTGGACAGCGCATAGAACAGCATCGCCACCAGCGATCCGGCCGCAAAGCGCAGCTTTCTGGCATTGGGCCAGAGCCTTTTCCAGATGACAAAAACCAGCCACACCAGCACGAGACTGGCCGGCATGGGCAGCAGCAGCTCGGACTCGTCTCCCAGCAGGATCATGAATACACAGAACTCCATCAGAAGGTGGGTGTCGTTTCCCGGACACCATAAGACAAGGGGCCGGCCCCACCACGGTTACGCAGCAGCAGCCGGCCCCTTCCAGAGAAGACCATGACCGGCCTTCTCTCCCAGCGGGCAAAATACCATCAACGGGACGCTCCCGGCCGGAAAGACCCGCCATCGTACTCGCTGTCATGAAGACTTTGTTACCCCCGCGTCATCACGACAGCTGCCCCCGGCTTCATCCTCCCTGTTTCCTTCCGTTCCGGCTTCATCCTCCCTGCTTCGTCACCTTCTGCAACCAGGCCCGCACCCGCGCGATGTAGACGCGCTGGCCATGCAGCGTCGTCATCGTATGGTCGATGTCCGGCAGGAAGTCACACTGCACGCCCTCGCGCAGCGCAGTACGGTCGTCCGCCGCCAGCGGCGCGGCCTTCATCGTGTCCTCGAACTGGCTGGCATGGTTGTAGCGCTGCAGGATGCTGCCGGTGAACACCAGATAGCTGGGGCAGCCCGCGCGCACCCGGGCGGCCAGCCCCTCGCCAAAGTCCGTCACCGTCACCACCGGCAGGCCGTAATCGACCGGCGTTTCGGGCACGGCCCCGTGACCCTCTGCACGCGCCTCGCGCAGCCGCTGCAGCCGGCCCAGCACCGCCTTGCGCAGCACCGGCCAGGTCAGCGTGCGCAGCCGCAGCCCCCAGCGCAGCAGCTGCGTGCGCCGGTTGGCAAAGCTGTAGCCGTCCACCATCACCAGCCCCGCCACGCGGTCATCGTCCGGCGCATACTGGTAGCCGTATTCGGCCCCCGAACAGATACCGGCCAGCACCACGCGCTGCACCCCGGTCTGCGCCTGCAGCAGATCGATGGCCGAGCGGATATCGCGGCTCACCTGCGCCAGCATGCCATCGGTGGCCCGGGTGCGCCCGCTGTCGCCCAGTCCGGTCAGGTCCAGCCGCAGCGACGGCAGCCCGTCTTCGGCCACTGCCCGCGCCAGCTTCACATGCACGCGGTGCGGCCCGATGCGGTGAATGACGCCGGAGTTCAGGAAGATCACGCCACACGATGCTCCAGCAGCCGGCTCCGTCAGCGTCCCGATCAGGTGATCATCCGCCCCGAACTGCACCAGCCGTTCGCAGTACCCCGGTGACACCGTGGCTGCTGGTGATGTGGCACCAGCCCGGGATTCCGGACGCGCCTGCCCTTGCGGTTTCTCCGTTGCTCCGTTCATCTCAGCCATGGAACTCCCCCTCCGACAGCCACGGCAGCAGGCGTTTCAGTGCCGCATCCGGCACCAGCGGTGTGTTCAGCGCCTCTTCCGAGGTCCAGTCGAAATCCACATCCACTGGCACCAGCGTCAGGCCGGCCGGCCGGCGGTCTTCCGGCCACGGCAGCGCGCCGTTGGCCTGCAGGGCCGCCACGTGCTGCACGGGCAGCGTGGACCAGTCCTGGCGGTCCAGCCTGCGGATGTGCCGTACCAGCCGCGGTGACAGCGCAAAGCCCATCGCCTCCGACAGGTCGGCCTCAGCCTGCTGGCGCTTCAGCTGCGCATCCGGCACCGTCGGCAGGCTGAAGGCCAGACGCAGCGCGGCCTGATGGTCCTGCCACAGCGTGTCCAGATAGGCCTGTCCCTGCACCACCGGATCCCAGCCGATCAGCCGGTCGGGTGGCGCCCCCTCGGTCAGCATGTCCAGGCGCGTGTCGCGGCTACGAGGCGAGCGGCCAGCACCGCTCACCGGCCTGTCCGTGGTCTGGCCGCCTGTCGCCTGGCTCTCCGGCACGGTTGCTTCCCCGGTCAGCGCCCCCGTATCCGGTGCGCCATCATGTCCACCAAACCGCAGCGCAGCCTGCCAGCCCACCGCAAAGCCAAGCCGGATGCCCAGCCAGCCAATCGCGTCGGTACCGGCCTTCTGGCGCAGACACTGGTGGGCAGCCAGCGCATCCAGCTGCCAGCCCTTCATCTCGCCGTCCAGGTCATCGCCGGACGAATCGCCGCACCCATGAAAATCGAAGCGCAGCACATGCACGCCCATGCGCGCCAACCGGTCGGCCAGCACGCGCAGCAGCCGGTGCGCCCGCACCGCCTCCTGTCCGAGCGGATTCAGGATCAGCACCCCGCGGCCACGCTCGGCCCCCGAGGGCGGGTGATACAGCGCAGCCAGCCGCCGGCCGCTGCCTGCCGGAATGTCGATGGGCACCATGACGGTCAACCCCCAGAGAACACAGAAAACCACGGTACGCCGCCCGCATTGCTGCGGCCACGGCGCCCCCACACCACAGTCTGCCGCCCGCGCAGCCTGCACAGGCCACGCAGCCCACGCCCCCGGGCGCAGCACAGGCCGGACAGCAAACACAACACAGCCACCAGCTGGCGCGGCAGAAACAAAAAGCGCCGAACCATGCAGGGCACGCGGCCCTCCCGATTCAGCGCTCTCTCCAGATGCCCCACCGCGACGGCCGTCGCGGTGGTCTGGTCACATCACCATGCGGCGATCACAGACGCCAGACGGCCTTGCCGGCCTTTTTGACTTCGGCCGGATCCCAGGCGCTCTTGACATCGATGAACACGCCCTTGTCGACCAGCTTGTCGAGCAGCGCGGGCAGGCCCTGCTGCTGATAGGCCTGGTGCGACACGGCAGCCACGATGGCGTTGGCCTTGGGCAGCTTGTCCCAGTCGACCAGATCGACACCGTACTCTTCGTGAGCCTCTTCCTTGTCGGCAATCGGATCGTGGATCAGCACGTTGATGCCATAGGCTTCCAGCTCGCGCACCACGTCGATGACCTTGGAGTTGCGCAGATCGGGCACATCCTCCTTGAAGGTCAGACCCAGCACAATCACGGTCTGGCCAGCGGTCTGCAGACCCTGACGGGCCAGCATCTTGACGGTCTGCTCGGCAATGAACTGGCCCATGTTGTCGTTGATGCGACGGCCAGCCAGGATCACCTCGGGGTGATAGCCCAGCATCTGGGCCTTGTGCGTCAGGTAGTACGGGTCCACGCCGATGCAGTGGCCACCCACCAGACCCGGGCGGAACGGCAGGAAGTTCCACTTCGAGCCGGCGGCCTTGAGCACTTCCAGCGTGTCGATGCCGATGCGGTCGAACACGATGGCCAGCTCGTTCATCAGGGCGATGTTCAGGTCGCGCTGGGTGTTCTCGATCACCTTGGCGGCCTCGGCCACCTTGATGCTGCTGGCACGGTGCACACCGGCGGTGATGACGCGCTCGTACAGCTTCGCCACCTTCTCGAGCGTCTCGTCGGTGTCGCCGGAGACGACCTTGACGATGGTGGGCAGGCGGTGCTGCTTGTCACCCGGGTTGATCCGCTCGGGCGAGTAGCCGACGTTGAAGTCGGTCTTCCACTTCATGCCGGAGTTCTCTTCCAGCACGGGGATGCAGACATCCTCGGTGGCACCGGGGTACACGGTGGATTCGTAGATGACCGTGGCGCCCTTCTTCATGTTGGCGCCGACGATCTTGCTGGCCGAGACCAGCGGGGTGAAGTCCGGCAGGCGGGCCGAATCGATCGGGGTGGGGACGGCCACCACCACCATGTCGGCCTTGCCGATCTCTTTCGGGTCATCCGTGATCTCCAGCTTCGTGGCCAGGTCGAAATCGCCCCGCTCCACCTCGCCGGTCACGTCGTTGTGCTGTTGCAGACGGGCAACCTTTGCTTTCGAGACGTCGAAGCCGACCGTATCGAAGTACTTACCAAACTCGATGGCCAGAGGCAGGCCAACATATCCCAAACCGACTACTGCAACCGTTGTCATATTCTTTCCACACTGTGAGGTCAACGCGCACCCTTCTTCCGAAGGACAACCTGAATGGTCTCAAATAAAACCATGAAATCCAGAAACAAAGAGTGGTTCTTGACGTAAAAAAGATCGTATTCGAGCTTCTCCATGGCCTCTTCCACGGAAGCGCCATAATCCATACGCACCTGGGCCCAGCCGGTGATCCCGGGCTTCACGTAGTGCCGTATATCGTAATATGGTACCTGCTGATTCAGTTTTTCGACAAAATATGGCCTTTCCGGGCGTGGGCCAACGAAGCTCATCTCGCCGCGCAGCACGTTGATCAGCTGCGGCAGCTCGTCGATCCGGGTCAGTCGGATGAACTGTCCTACCCGGGTGATGCGGGCGTCCCCCACGGTGGCCCAGCGCGGTCCGTCCTTCTCGGCATCCTGCACCATCGAGCGGAACTTGAGGATGTCGAACGACTGGCCCGGCGCACAGACGCGCTCCTGACGGAAGAAGATGGGCCGCCCCGTCTCCAGCAGGATCACCACCGCCGTGATGAGCATCACGGGCGAGGCCAGCAGCAGCAGGCACGACGCCACCGACACGTCGAACAGCCGCTTGACGATGGCACGGGTCGTGCCTTGCGAAAACCCGTCGCCATAGACCAGCCAGCCGGTGCGCAGGTAGCTCAGGCGGATGAGGCCCAGCTCCTGCTCGTAGAAGCTCAGCAGGTCCATCACCTGGATGCCGGCCAGCTTGCATTCGAGCAGCTCGTCCAGCGGGATGCGTCCGCCACGCCGCTCGTGCGCAGCCACCACGATGTGGGAAACCTTGTGCCGGCGCGCCACATCGATCAGTTTCTCGTCCGGCGCGGCGTCGGCCGCCCGGCCACTGGCCGGCACCTGCGCCACCAGATGCGCGCGGGGCTGGTTGGCCAGGATGGCCAGCACCTGGTCGGCCTCCTCGCCCTCGCCCATCACCATCACCCGGCGGCCACGGCGATGCAGGAAGCCCGCCCGATAGGCCACATAGCGCACCACCAGAATGCCCATCAGCCCGAACACCGAGGCAATGGCAAACACGCCACGCCCCACTTCGGAGTCGGGGAACACATAGAACACCACCGACAGCGCCAGCAGCGTGACCAGATACGACGCAAAGACCTTCTGCACCACCTGCCGGAAGGGTTCGTCCTGCTGCCGGCTGTACAGCCCGAAGGCCGTCATGGTCAGCATCATCAGCGTGGCGAACAGCACCCCCTGCAGGGTGGAGAACACCAGGCCGTCCTCGTTGAGCAGGCGGATCTGGTAGCCCAGCACCATCGAGCCCACCAGCACCAGGGCATCGACGACGGGCAGCACGGCAAAGCGGACTCGGAGGTAATGGATGAATGCGCGCATGGACCAGATGACCGGTTGGGGCGTCTGCCGCATCGGGCAGACCGGTCGGGAGGGACAGTCGGGAAGTCGGCAGGAAATCAGACGGCAGGCGGCTGGAACATCGCATTCATCCCGGCGGTCGCCACGCGCAGACCGCCGGGCCTGACGAAGCCGGCAGGAACACCGGCGCCCCCGAACCGGCGCAACGGGGGGCCGGCAGGCATCTGCCGGATTCAGGCATGATCACTGCCATGCTGCGGCAGACCCTGCATCAGCCCGACCGGGTGCCGCCAGGAGATGAGTACCGGCACCACCATGTAGGCCACAGCCACACCGCACAGGGCCAGCGTCAGCAGATAGCCGGAGACCTCCAGCTTGCACAGGCCGATGCCCGCCAGACCCAGCACTGCCTGGATGCCGACCAGCGCCACCGGCGAGTAATGGGCCGTACGCACCGACTGCAGCAGGCGACGCAGCGCAGGCGAGCCATCCAGCCAGCGCAGCGCCGCCACGCGGGCCGCCCCCCGGGCCAGCCACTCGCGCACGAACTCGAACACCGGCACGGCCACCAGCCACAGCAGGGCCGTGGTACCACCGCGCACCTCGGCGGTGATGGAACCCAGCCGCAGGCTGCCCCACGACACCATGAAGCCCAGGGCCAGCAGACCGCCCGCTCCCACCGCAATGCCGGGATGCGCGCGCCACGGCATGCTGGACAGGTAGATGAGGCAGCCCACCAGCGCACCGATGACCGGCAGCGCCACGATGGCAAATTCCTCATACAGCGAGTAGCGCGAGCCGCCATCGGCATTGGCCGCACCGAAGAACATCAGCAGCAGCAGCTGGACCACCACCATGGCGGCCGGCAGCGCCGGCGTGGCCTTCGGCAGGCGGTCGAGCGTGGAGGCGGCGATGGGCAGCAGCACGCTGACGGCGGCGAGCATCATGAAGCCCACCGACCAGGTGACCCGGCCATGATCGAGCCAGGCAAACAGGAAGACCGCCGCCACAGCCGTACCGACGATTTCGAACACGCGGCGCACGGTGGCGCCGAACGGCTTCGCCACCAGGGGTTCCAGCCACAGGCCCGCCAGCACCAGCGAGGCCGCCCCGAAGATGAGGCCCCGGTCGGAGGCCGGCCAGGGATCGGAGTAGAACGCAGCCACGGCCACCCCCATGGCCATGGCCACGGCACCGGCAGAACGCACGGCAGGCTTGCCGCGCAGGAGGTCGCGCAGCAGCGGCACGGCGCCAGCTGCGGCAACGAAGGCAATCAGCAATGAGGCGAAGGCAGAGGTTGGCATGGGTGCAAATGACTGAAACATGGGCTGTGCATCAGCTTACCTTACCCGTGACAGAAGGCGTGAGAAGTATGCCCGCCCCGCTGTTGATCCCTCGCAACAATTTGAAACCTGTACAGAGAATTAGAATGCTGTAGGGACATTTTTCACACGAACTTCCGTCCTCGTTTATCTTAAAGGCCCGCATGTACCGTCCACGCTGCGGTACACACCCTCCGCCAGCCAACCGGCCCCGCCGGCCTGGCAGCGAGCACAGCGACCAGCCAGCCACGCCCGACCGGCAGCCATGCCGGCCGGCGAGCCCGGTGCCCCCTGTCTGCCTCCCTCCGGCTGCCTCGTGCAGGCTCCCGAACACCTTCCAGATCACACCTTCTTTCACATCCCATGGACGTTTCTTCCCTGATGGCCGGGCGCAAGGCGCGCTGGCTCGTGACCGGCGCGGCCGGCTTCATCGGCTCCCACCTGGCAGAATCCCTGGCACTGGCCGGCCAGGACGTGATTGCCATCGACGATTTCTCGACCGGCAAGCAGGCCAACATCGACGCCATCATGGCCAGCACCCGGGCCGCCGGCCAGAACGGCCTGCACTTCGAGGAAGGCACCGTCTGTGACCGCGACTTCTGCACCCGCATCGTCGAGGGTGTCGACTACGTGCTGCACCAGGCCGCGCTGGGCTCGGTGCCCCGCTCGATGGCCACGCCGCTGGCCTCGTTCAAGGCCAACGTCACCGGCTTCATGGAAATCCTCGACGCTGCCCGCCTGGCCGGCGTGAAGTCCTTCGTCTACGCCTCGTCCAGCTCGGTATATGGCGACCATCCCCGCCTGCCCAAGGTGGAAGACACCGTTGGCAACGTGCTCTCGCCCTACGCCGCCACCAAGGCCGCCGACGAACTCTTTGCCGGCGTCTATGCCCGCAGCTACGGCATGCGCACCGCCGGCATGCGCTACTTCAACGTGTTCGGTGCCCGGCAGGATCCGAACGGCGCCTATGCCGCCGTCATTCCGCGCTGGACAGCCGCCCTGTTGCGCGAAGAAGCGGTGAAGATCAACGGAGATGGGCAGACAAGCCGCGACTTCTGCTTCATCGACAATGTGGTGCAGGCCAACATCCGGGCCGCCCTGACCCTGGCCGAAGCCCCGGCCGGCACCACCGATGTCTTCAACGTGGCCGCCTCGTTCCGCACCACGCTGCTCGAACTGGCCGACCTGCTCAAGCGCCTGCTGCACGAAGAAAAGCCCGAACTGAACATGCCCGATCCGGTCTTCCAGGACTTCCGCCCGGGCGATGTGCGCCACTCGCTGGCCGACATCAGCCACAGCCGCGAGCGTCTGGGTTACGTGCCCAGCCACACGCTGGAACAGGGGCTGCGCGAAGCCCTGCCCTGGTACATCGCCAATCCGGCCTGAAACATCGCCAGCCCGGCCTGAGCCGCGTCACTGAAACATCGCCAACCCGGCCTGGGCCGCGTCACCGGCAGACCGGAAACGGCAGGCCGGCCACCTGCGCCGCCCCCTGCTGGCTCCTGTACGCTGCCGCGGAACGCAGCATCTGCCCGGCAGGCCAGGGCGGTCCCCCAAGCCGGACGCCGCGATGCACCAAGTGCACGTCCAGCGGGCTGCCACGCCCGGCAGGGTCCCGGCCCGCGGGCTTGCCTGCCGGCCGGACATTTCCATGGCCAGCGCCCCTCCGCCGGCTGCCTTGCGGCGGCATTGGCCACCCGCAGTGACTGCCAGGCCGACACTTTCCGCCCTCTGACGGAATGTCTTGACGAAGTTACAATTTATAACCACTTGCAACAAAACGGCTGCGCAAAAATGTTGCAGCAAGCACCGCGGGTGTTGTTCGGATGAGACACATGGACCGGCGGGACGGACCGTTGTGCGGCCGGCGGCCACCGTCTGCCACATGCCTGCCGCCGGTCGTCTGCCGGACGGACGGCTCCTCCCCTGCCGGAACGCCCGGGTTCGATAGAGTATCGGTATGCACACCATCTCTGCCCACACGCTCCCGGTCTTTGCCATCGGGGTCAGCCTGCTGTTCGCCCTGACCCTGTTCATCGCCACCTTCATGCTGGTCCGCTTCAGCCTCCAGCAGCCGCGCCAGCCCGGACGGCAGAACCTGTGGTGGCTTACGGCGCTGGTGGGCGTCACCTGTGCAAGCTTTCTGGCAGAGAGCCTCGCGCTGATCACCGATCCGCTGCGCCAGGGCATGGTGTGGCCGCTGCGCAGCTGCGCCCTGCTCACCGCCGCGCTCATCCTGGGCTGGCTGGTCCCGGCCGGCCGGCAGCTGGCGTCCCTGCCCTCGCGCACCCTGCTGGAGAAGAAGAACCAGCAGCTCACCGAAGAACTCGCGCGCATCCGCCAGGCCAACGAAGTCATCGCCCTGTCGGAGGCCCACTACCGGCTGCTGATGGACACGGCGTCCGAAGGCATCTGGATCGTCGACCGCATCGGCCGCATCAGCTTTGCCAACCCGCACCTGGCCGACATGCTGGGCACCACCCCCGAACAGGTGAAGGGCCGCGCCCTGCTAGAGATGGTGCCCGAGGCCGAGCGCCCGGACATCATCACCCTGCTGCAGCGCCAGCAGCGCGGCGAGGCCGTGCGCACCCTGTGCCACCTGCTGCGTCCCGACGGCACACTGGTGGCCGTGCAGATCTCCAGTACCCCCATGACCCAGGGCAGCGCCACGGGCAGCAGCCTGTCGGTGATCACCGACCTGAGCGACCAGATGAAGGTGCAGGACGAGCTGCGCAAGGTGGCCGCCGAACTGCAGCAGCAGGTCCAGGGCCGCACGCTGGCCTACCGCGAGACGGCCAACCAGCTGGCCACCATGCTGGAAGCCACCCGCGCCCAGTCCCGCGCCTACGGCATCCTGCAGGACCTGAGCGACATGCTGCAGTCCTGCCCCACCCCCAACGAGGCTGCGCGGGTGGCGGGCGAATTCGCCACCCGGCTCTTTCATGCCGATTCCGGCTCCATCTACATCATCGAACCGGGCCAGGCGCGCTTTCGCCTGCTGGGCTCCTGGGGCCTGCAGAACGAAACCGCCGAGACCCTGCACCTGAACGACTGCTGGGGCCTGCGCCAGAACCAGGCCTATCCCCACAACGAAAACCAGATCGGCCTGCGCTGCCATCACCTGAGCATCGGCCCCAACCGCCACAGCTGCTGCATGCCGATGTTCGCCAACGGCCAGGCCACCGGTCTGATCTGCCTGCGCAGCGACCAGCCCTTCCTGGGCGACAACGCCGAGCGCACCGCCGCCAACCAGAAGATCCAGCGTCTCTTTGCCAGCAACGTGGCGCAGTTCATGGCCAACCTCACGCTGCGCCAGACGCTGGAACAGGCCTCGCTGCGCGATCCGCTCACCAACCTGTTCAACCGCCGCTACTTCAACGAGCAGCTGGCCATCGAATTCGAGCGCGCCAGCCGTGCCCGCTCGCCGCTGGCCCTGCAGATGGTGGACATCGACCACTTCAAGCGCCTGAACGACCGCTACGGCCACGAGGCCGGCGACCGCGTGCTGCGACAGGTGTCGGAAGTGCTCACCCAGAGCGCCCGGGCGGGCGACATCGTCTGCCGCTGGGGTGGCGAGGAGTTTCTGATCCTCATGCCGGGCCTGAACGGCACCTCCGCCAAGCGCCGCGCCGACGAGATCCGCCGGCGCGTCAACGAGCGCGTGGAAGTGGTGGGCGGCACCCCGGTCAGCGTATCCATCGGCGTGGCCGCCTACCCGGAACACGCCTCCGACCCGGACGGCCTGATCAACGTCAGCGACCGGGCGCTCTACGCCTCGAAGGGCGCCGGCCGCAATCGCGTCACGGTGGCCGTGGCCGTTCTCTGACGCCGCCGTTCACGCCCGGAGGCCCAAAGGGAGCACGCGAGGCGAAGGCCCCCTGAGACAGGAGGGGCTGGCCTGGTTCCACCCAAAAGGCGACATGAGGGGCAGGCCAGATTCCACCCCCAAGGCACGCAGTGCGAACGCCTCCATGGCATGCACAGGACCTGCGCCACAACCGTGGCACACCGGAAAACGGAGACACCTATACAGCTTTTTGAATTCATAATTCAGAATCACTGACAAACCAGTTCGAGAACAAACTGGTTTGCGCGTTTCTCCAAAGCAACACAAACCCCTGAAAACGGCCCCAAAGCCCGTCGGGACAGTTAAAAGCCACCACATTATTCTGACTATCGTTGCATTTTTGCTGCGTTTTGCGTCGTTACGTTACGCATGAACGCGAATTGATGTCGAAATTTGGCAAACTATCGAAGAAGCGAACGTCCGTACTGTCTTTTTGCTGTCAAACGTCGGCAAATCGCAACACACGGCACACCAGAACTCAACCTCTGGACGGAATGGCTTTGTCGAATATCCTGGCCCATCTCCCGCTGAACCTTTCGGAAATCGCCGAACGCACCGCCTATGGCGTGGTGCTGGCGCTTGTCCTGCTGCTGGGCTTTGCACTGGCCTGGCTGATCCAGGCCGCACGGCGCAACCATGCCGTGTCACGCCTGATCGAAGCGCGCAACCGCGAACAGCGGGCCGACATGGAAGAAAGCCGTCTGCTGGCCGAAGACATGGCCCTGGAGCAGGCCAACAAACTGGCCCAGCAGGCCCGCAGCATCGAGGCCCTCAAGGCCCGGCTGGCGCAACACGTTGCGCGCGCCCGGCAGGAAGCCCTGACACACGACGCCCAGCCTGCCGCGCACCACGGGAAACACGGTGCGCAACCCATCACGGACGCGCCGCACAAAACCCGGATACAGGGTGCACAGCCCACTGCGGACATCCCTCACGAAACCCGGACACATGGGACACAGCCCTCCACGGACGCCTCTCACGAAAACCGGAAACACGGGGCACAGCCCACCTCAGATACGCCCAACGAAAACCGGGCGCACGGTACACAGCCCGTCACGAACGCCCCACACGAAAAACCGGCGCACGAAACACAACCCGTCACGGGCGAAAGCCGGACACCTGATGCCCAGCACGTCGTGCACACCCAGCACGAGCCCCAGACGCACAGCCCCCAGCCTGACACAGCAGCAGTACCGGCAACCACCCCCACCCTCACGGCCGCTGCCACAGCACCTGCCACGGCATCCCCGACAATGCATGCAGAATTACCGCATGCAGCATGCCAGCAAGCTTCTTCTGCTGATGCAACCCCGCAGACCCTGCAGACCCCGCTGACAGCCCCACCCGCGCCAGCCTCGCAGATGCCCGACAGCCTGACAGGCACCCACACCACCACCATCACCAGCCCACCGTCGGTCACCAGCTACACCTCCATCATGGCGCTGCAGGATGAAGTGCCCGAAGGGTCATCGACGGGGCACACTCTCACTACGGCCGATCTGGCCCGTCGCGCAGCCATCCGCGCCAACATCCGGCACGCCGAACAGCGCGCCCGCGCCGCCCGCCAGGCCCAAGCCGCACAGACGGCGCAGGCAGCACAGGCAGATCAGGGCAGGCAGGCTTCGCAGCCCTCCCACCGGCCGGACGACACCGCCTTCCATGCCGCCCCGGACGGGCGTGCCGACGGCGCTCCGACGCAGCAGGGTGCCCGCGGCCCGGCCAACGCCTTCCTGCAGGATGAGCATGACTCACGCGGCCCGCTGACGCGCATCTCCGCCTCGGCCGAAGCCTCCTACGCCGAACTGAACGAAAGCATGCGGCACACCACCGCCGCCATCAGCAATCTGGCCCAGACGCTCCGGGTTGCCGGCCAGGCCTCGCAGATGCGCCGGGCCCTGCTGGCCACGCAGGCCGCCCAGGCGGTGCAGGAGCAGGGGCGTGCCACATCCGCCCCACATCCGGCTACCGGTTCGGCACATACCGAATCCACGTATCACGCCGCGGGTGGAGACACGCCGTCCACACCTTCCCCGGCAGAGATGGCCTCCGGCCATGCGCACAGCACCACCTCCATGCACGGCGCCGCCTCCGCGCACCACGTGGCCAGCGCAAACAGCGCGGCCCACCCCCACGCGGCCGCCGCAACACCTGCAGATGCTGGCGCCCCCCGGGGCACCAGCCCAACCCCGGCTTTCGACCGACATGCCTTCGAGGTGCATGCACTCAAGCAGCGTCTGGCCCTGGAGCTGCGCAACAGCCGCGAAAAGGCCCGCCTGCTGCGCAACTACGAAGCCGATCTCAGCCGGTGGCGCGAAGCCCACCTGCAGGGCGAAACCCGCCGGGTGAGCCTGCAGGCCAGCGTGCAGGCCCTCGAGGCCGTACTGCAGGAAACCCGGCGCTCGTGGGCCGAGAGCGAACGCGAGCTGACCCGCCTGCGCGCCCAGCTGCGACAGCAGCAGGCGATCAACCTGATGAACGTACGGCCCGCCGTCGACATGTCGCGCCTGCTGGCCACGCCGGAAGCAGCGCGCCCCGCCGGCACCGGCATGCCCACGTTGCCGATGCTGCTGCGTGACCGGCTGCATCACGCCGCACAGACCTTCCGTCGTCGTACCGGCATGACGGGCGGCGACGCCCCTCGCGCGTCCTGAGTCCGGAGGGAGCACAACGCCCCGCCCCCAGCCGGGCGTGCGCCCAAACATGCACACCCAGCCGTGCTGTACGCAGCTCCAACTGTTCTGCCGACGAGGGGGCGTACATTTTCTGCACACGCGTCCCCACCCACCCACGCCCCTGCTTGCCTGCACACGCTGCCCGGGCCGGCAGCGGCGCTATTCCGTCTGCTGCACCTCTTCCTGCGAGCGGGCGAACAGCCAGCCCACCACCACACCGGCCGTCACATTCGTGCGGCGGCGCACCAGCGGTGAGCTGGCAATCGTGGCACCGTTCAGGTTGCTGGCCCGCACGAAGCCGGCCACCCAGGCCGACGGATAGCGCTTGTTCAGTGACAGCGTCATGTCCATTCCGCTGTAGCCGCCTTTCGGCGCATAGGCCGGCCGCCAGCTGCGCGCATACTGTGGCTCGACCGCATAGTAATAATGGTGCCAGGTGCGCGTGGCAAACACCGGCCCGGCCCAGGCGGCAAAATTCCAGCCCGACAGCCCCACCACATCATTCACCCGCCAGTTCAGGCTGGGGCTGAACACCCAGCCCCGGTTCTGCAGACGGCCCAGCGGCATGGCGTAGCGCAGCGGCAGCTCCAGCCGCAGCTCCTGCTTTGCCTGCGCATCCCGCCACAGGTGCACCTGCAGGCGCGGCCCGATCTCGAACAGCGGCTTCAGCCGTGGCATGCCCGCGCGAATCCCCGTCGTGGTGCGACGCACCGGCGGCGAGGCGGCCACGCTCACATCCAGCTCGTAGCGGTCGCTGTCCCACAGATCGGCACGGATTCCGCCCCGGTCCACCCGCAGATGCGGCGAACGGTAAACAAAGACCGGAAAAGGCAGCAGATACTGGCGCTGCCGGTCCGACCCGCGATAATCGGGCAGCGTGATGGCCGACAGCCCCAGCCCCAGCTCCCACACGGGCAGACGGTAGCGATGGGACAGTGCGCGGGCATCCGTGCGGCCCGGCTGCGAAGCGCCCTGAAGTGACGGCAGTGCATCCTGACCGGAAGGCCGGGCGACAGCGGCACCGGCATCAGCACCAGCACCAGCACCAGCACCGTGAATATCATCGCGCATGACACCAGATACGGAGCCGGTCACGCGTCCGGGCGCGGCCTGCTCCGCCTGTACCGGCAAGGTGGCGCCGGCCAGCGCCAGCAGTACGGTACCCACGGCAGGGCCGCGCAGAAAATCAGCAGAAAATGGCATGAGGGAGAGGGACAGGCCCCGCCACCCTGGAACATGTCATGGACTCACTCGGGACCTGCGCGGGGACTTCGGGGCCACGCATAGCCGAATGAGTTCGTGACACGCGCCATCCGGCACCCACCCGTCCAGAACGCAAAGAGCCCTATGGTCCCCGCAACGGCCCGGCAAATCCAGCGCCACCGCGGCATTCCCCGGCATGGGCCGACCGACGGCCACAAAAATGGGTAGGCCGTGCAACGCTACAGGCCAGGTGTGCATGGATTCATACGTCTCCGTACGCCCCTGTGGGCGCGCCGGACAAGGCCACAGGCGCCGGGTACCCAATGGCTTCAGGCATACAAAAGTCTGCGAGCGCTTTGGACCCAGGATCGGGATGAGCCAGAAGGCGCCCTGTCGGCAATGTCAGGGCTATTGGCGGCAAATGACAACGCGCTGGATCGCACGATCATGGAGGCCAAAGTGCCACAGGACTTTTGTAGAGGCCCCCAAGGCATGCGATCCGTGCTTTGCGCCGATGGCAGCTATCACGATGGAGCCGTCAGACAGCGTTGTCCGCGTCAATGCTTCGCGCCTGCGGCAGCATTCCTGCCCGAAGTATTACGGCGCACGGCGCGTTGCCCTGCAGGGCTTTTCCCTGCCGGGCCTTTTGCGGCCTTGCCCTTGCCCGCAGCTTTCTTCCCTGCTGGCGCCGGGGCAGTGGCCGATACCGATCCCGCAGACGGTATGGCCGCCGGTACCGGCACAGGGCGCCGGCCTGCGGCCGGACGGGAATTGACCAGCACCTCGTCTCCGGCCCCCCGCAGCAGCACGGCCAGCAGTTCGCCGCGGTATTCATCCTGCGACGTGCGCTGATAGACCACCGCCTCGAACTCGTCACCCACCGCCAGCAGCGACGTGTCGTCGAGCAGCGCCCGGGAGAGGCGCCAGTCGAGCGTCAGCGTCAGGCGGCCCGTGCGGTCCAGCGGCACCAGCGCCGTCAGCGTCGGACGCGCCTCCGCATCTTCCAGCGGCCGCATCCATTCACGGTCCTGCGGTGGCTGCGTGCCGTCGCGGGGCACATCCACCGTCAGACGCACATAGGGCAGCGTGTCTTCACGGGAAACCAGACGGCCACGCAGGTACATCGGCCGCGCATAGGCATACTTGGCCGGAAACCCCGGGCGCGCCCATGCCGGCTGCGCAACCCCGGCGCTCACCAGCAGCCCCGCCACCAGGGCCAAACACCGACGCCTGCCACATGCTGGCTGCATGCCACCTCCCGACCACACACGAACACATCAAGACACCCTGCGATTATAGAAGGCGGCCTTTCACGGAGCGCCCTCTTCCCACGACTGCCGGCCGTATGCCGGCACGCAGAACACGCTCTGAAACCCACACGGCTTGCCGCGTCCGGATGCATCAACGACAATGCCCACGAACCGGACGCCGCCGGAGTCCTTGCCCGCATGCCGATCCATGGCTGCCATGCGGGCCAGAACGGCTGCCTGCAGGCAGGCCCCACACAGGCAGCGGCTGCAGGCACGCAAGCCGCCACGGACTGCATGGCCCGGGCGCACACCGACTTCGCCGGCGTATCACGCAACGTCACAACCAGGAACCCTCATGGCCGTCAAGGAACTCAAAACCGCCGACTTCGACAGCACCATCAGCAACAACGACATCGTCATTCTCGACTTCTGGGCCCCGTGGTGCGGCCCCTGCAAGAGTTTCGCGCCTGTCTTCGAGAACGTCTCGGAGGAGCACCCCGACATCGTCTTCGCCAAAGTCAATACCGACGAGGAGAACAGCCTGGCCGGTCACTTCGGCATCCGCTCCATCCCCACGCTGATGGTGTTTCGCGAGCGCGTCATCGTCTTCCAGCAGGCCGGCGCCCTGCCCAAGAGCGCGCTGGACGACCTGATTCGCCAGATCCGCGAACTCGACATGGAAGAAATCAAGCGCGGCGCCCAGCCCTACTCGGCCGACGAGGCCCAGGGCTGAGCCACCCTGCGCTCCGATGAGCACAGCCTCCAGTCCGCTCGCCCGTCACGCCCCCTGGCTGATGGTGCTGCTCACGTTCATCTGGGGTACCAACTGGCCGCTGTTTTCACTGGCGGTGCGCGAGGTGTCGGTCTGGACCTTCCGCGCGCTGACCATGCCGGTGGCCGGCATCACACTACTGCTCATCGCCCGTGCACAGGGACATTCGCTGCACATCCCGCGCCAGCACTGGCCCATGCTGCTGTGCTCGGCCTGGGGCTTTCTGGCACTGTGGAACGTGGCCACCACGCTGGCCACCACCCTCATTCCGTCCGGGCAGGCCGCCCTGCTGGGCTTCACCATGCCATTGTGGGCCGCGCTGCTGTCGTGGCTGCTGTTTGGCGAAAGATTCTCGCTGCGCCAGACACTGGCGCTGCTGCTGGGCATAGCCGGCATCGTGGTGCTGATGGTGCCCGCCTTTGCCGCCTACGCCGACGCCCCGCTGGGCATGTTCTACGGGCTGATTTCCGGGGCGGGCTGGGCGCTGTCCACCGTGCTCATGAAGCACCGCCCCATTCCCGTACCCGTATCGGTGGTCACCGGCTGGCAGCTTTTTCTGGCCTCGCTGCCCATCGTGGCCGGCGCCCTGCTGCTGGGCGATCACGCCTGGTTCATGCCCTCGGCCACCTCGTGGCTGACCTGGGCGTACATCATGCTGATCCCCATGCTGTTCGGCAACCTGCTGTGGTTCCTGCTGATCGGCTGGCTGCCCCCGAAACTGGTGTCGCTCTCGCCCATCATGATTCCGATGGTGGCCATGCTCTCGGGCGCCATCGCCCTGGACGAACCGCTGGGCTGGCAGCAGTGGCTGGCCATGGCGCTGTCGGCCTCCGGGCTCGGACTGATGCTGTTTCGTGGTCGCGGCACGCAGCGGACGGCGCCGGCAAAATAGCTGCCGCGGGGGGCTTCACGCGCCGGACGCCTAACCCTCCGGGCATTCGGGCGGTTGTGCGTTCCTGCGTTCGGGACGTTCCTGCGTTCGGGACGTTCCTGCGTTCGGGCGTTGCTGCGTTCGGGCGTTGCTGCGTTCGGGCGTTGCTGCGTTCAGGCGTTCAGGCGTTCAGGCGTTCAGGCGTTCAGGCCGATCATCACCCCACCGATGACCACCAGCGCCAGACCCGCCAGCACATGGCGCATTTCTTTCGGCGTCTTTTTCTCGCCCAGAATGTAGATGCTGCCCAGCGTGGCCAGCACCACGTTCATCTGCGACAGCGTGAAGCCCGTGGCAATGCCATTGCGGTAGGTAGACACCAGATAGCTCAGCGCTGCAGCCGCAAAAATGAACCCGCCCAGCAGGTTCTGCACCGTCTTGCGACTGAAAGGACGGCTGTCACGCACCAGCAGCGACATCACCAGCGCCGACACCACCATCCCCACCGCCTGCGGCAGAAAGGCATCCTGCCCATTCACGTTGGCCACCCGCGGAAAATACGAATAGCCCACATAGCCCACCGTGGAAACCAGCAGCGTGATCACGCCCGCTTTCATGTCCACACCCTTGTGCCCGGCCCCCTCCTGCCGGGTAGTGAGATAGATGCCCAGCACGATCAGTGCAATGGCGGCAAAACCCACCAGCTTTTCCTGTGCCGAAGGCCACTCGCCAAAGGCCAGCACGCCCACCAGCGAGGTCGACACCAGCTGCATGCCGGTAGAAATGGGCATGGCGTTGGACACGCCGATCTGCCCGAACGAGCGGTACTGGTTCATCTGCCCGAAGGCCCAGCAGGCCCCCGACACGAAGGCATAACCGAACACCGCGGCCGACAGCTGCGGCGGCATGAAAAATGCCACCACGATCGACACCAGCAGCGTACCCACCGTGGTACCAACGATCTGCTGGCTGGGCGTACCGCCGGTACGCGATACCACCAGCGGCAGGATGCCCCAGAACAGGGCGGGAAGCAGTGCGATCAGGATATTCACGGCCGGGGATCCTCATTCTTCTTTTCCGTTTTACCCCGAACACCTGAATCACCCCGGCAAAACCCCATGCCACCGTACGGCAATGGCAAGGTGGGGCCGATACAGCCGCCCCGCTGTCGATAATGCCAGGACACGAGCCGATACCACCATCCTGGTGCTAGAGTCATGGCAAGGCATCGACCTGCTGTCGTGGTCCCGCTGCCGGACCAGCGACAGCGAACCACAAACGGGCTTCCGTCAGGCCGACTGGAACACCAGTCCCGCATGCTCGCGCATGGCGTGGAAGCGGATTTTGGGCCAGCGCTCCTCGGCCACGTTCAGGTCGCTGCGATAGGTGACCATGAACGTCGGTGCCTCCACCGAATCCCACGCAATGCGGGCGGCGTTGGCATCGATGAACTTCTTCAGCTCGTTTGGATCGTCCGACGTGACCCAGCGGGCCATCTGGTAGCGTGCCGGCAGAAAGCGTGTTTCCACGCCATACTCGGTCCTGAGCCGGTGGGCCACCACCTCGAACTGCAGCTGGCCGATGGCCCCCAGCAACAGCGAACCGCCCAGCTGCGAACGGAACACCTGAATGGCCCCCTCCTCGCCCAGCTGCGTGAGACCCGTGCGCAGCTGCTTGCTCTTCATGGGATCGGCCAGCTCCACGATCTGGAACAGCTCCGGCGCAAAGAACGGCAGCCCGGTGAACTGCAGGGTTTCGCCTTCGGTCAGCGTATCGCCCAGCTGCAGTACGCCGTGGTTGGGCAGACCGATGATGTCGCCCGGCCAGGCATCTTCCACCAGCTCGCGCCGCTGCGACAGGAACGACATGACGTTCTGCGTGCGGAATTCCTTGCCGCTGCGCACCACCTTCAGCTTCATGCCGCGCTCGAAACGCCCGGAAGAAATGCGCAGAAAGGCAATGCGGTCGCGATGCGCCGGGTCCATGTTGGCCTGGATCTTGAACACCACACCGGAAAACTTCGGCTCGGTGGGCTCCACCACGCGCTGCAGCGCAGGCCGCGCACCGGGTGGCGGCGCCAGATCGACCAGCGCATCCAGCACCTCGCGCACACCGAAATTGTTGATGGCCGAACCAAAGAACACCGGCGTCTGCTTGCCCGCCAGAAATGCCTCGCGGTCGAACGGCTCGGACGCGCCGCTCACCAGCTCGATCTCGCCCTGCGCCTGCTCGTAATACATGCCGAAGCGTTTGCGTGCCTCGGCATTGTCGAGGCCGGCCAGGATTTCGTCGTCTTCTACGCCAGCACGGTCCTGCCCGGCCCGGAAGACGCGCATCTGCTCCTTGCGCAGATCGATCACCCCGCCGAAATTCTTGCCCATCCCCACCGGCCAGGTGAAGGCCACGGTGGGCATGCCCAGCGTGCTCTCGATTTCGTCCAGGGTTTCGAGCGGCTCGCGCACCTCGCGGTCCATCTTGTTGATGAACGTGATGATGGGCGTATTGCGCGCCCGGCACACCTCCAGCAGGCGCAGCGTCTGCGGCTCGACACCGTTGGCAGCGTCGATCACCATCAGCGCGGCATCCACCGCCGTCAGCACCCGGTAGGTGTCTTCGGAGAAGTCCTTGTGGCCCGGCGTGTCCAGCAGGTTGATGACGCAGTCGCGGTACTCCATCTGCATCACCGAGCTGGCCACCGAGATGCCACGCTGCTTCTCGATCTCCATCCAGTCGGACGTGGCATGACGCGACGCCTTGCGCGCCTTCACGCTGCCCGCGATCTGGATGGCCCCTGCGTACAGCAGCAGCTTCTCGGTGAGGGTTGTCTTGCCCGCGTCGGGGTGGGAGATGATGGCAAAGGTGCGCCGGCGGCGCACCTCGTCTTGTTGTGTGGTCATGGTGGCAGGATTCTACCGGGGTGGGGGGTGGGTGACTACTGGCCCGGGGCAGATGATGGGCTCCCAAGCCATCCGGCGTTATAGTGACGGGCAGGGAGAAACCATGATCACAGCAACCATCACACAGAACGGTCGGATCACCCTTCCCGACGACCTTCTCCAGGCGATGGGCGTGCGCGCTGGTGACCGGCTCATCTTTGTCGAGGACAAGAACGGCCAGTTCCTGCTCAGTGCATCCCGCAGGGATGTCACCGCACTGAAAGGCATGTTCGGCAAACCCGCCAGGGTTGTCTCCATCGAGGAGATGAACGAGGCCATCCGGACATGCGGCGCCGCAGCACGCTAATCGGCAACGTGCACCATTGCAGCAGCCACCGGCCCCGTCGCCTGCCCGTCCTGCCGGATCACCGGCGTCTGGTTGCGCCAGCCGGCACGGAAGGTTCGGCTGGCCGGGCGACGGGAACGCTCACGCGAACGGGCCTCGAAGGGAATGCTCATCGACACATGCGTGCTGCCCTCGTTCACCTTCAGCAGCACCGTCAGGAAGTTCGGGCGGTGGGTATCGAGCAGCGTGACATCGTAGGAACCGGCAGGCAGACCCCCCGCATAGAAACGCCCCAGCGCATCCACCGTGGCCACCACACGCACGTTGTTGAACGGCCCGGTGATGGCCACCTTGCGCCCCGCCAGGCTGGTCACCCCCAGACTGTCCTCACCGATGAAGGCACCGGCCAGCGTGACCGGTGAAGCCAGCGCGTCGCCTGCCTCATCCCGCGCAGACACACCGCTGCCAATGACATCAGCCTGCGGGCCAGCCCCAACATCAGCCCCCGGACTGGAAGTCTCCGTCAGCCCCTCTCCGCCCGTGGACACCCGCCGGATGCCCCCCGCCCACGAGGCCGACACATCCATTCCCCGCTCCACGGCCGGCGGTACAACACTGGGCGGCGTCACAACATCTGCCAACGGGACCATACCGGCTGACGAAGCTGCACCAGCCGACGGGGCTGCACCAGCTGGCGGGACTGCGCCGGCCGAAAGAGCGATACCAGCCAGCAGGCCAGCATCCGCTGACGGCACGGCATCGGCCCATGCCACCACGGCGCCTTCCGCAGCACGCAACGAATCGATCTTGACCGGCAGGATCACCTCCCGACCGGGCAGGCGGATGAGAAACTCCACGTCCACCAGATGACCGGGGTCGTTGAGGGTGTAGAAACGCAGCTCACCATCACGCACCAGCAGCCCGCCAATGAACTCCGCCCCCTTCTGTACCGTGATGCGCTCCCGGTCCAGATTGACCGGCAGCCCGCGCCATTCCAGATCGATGCGCACCACCTCGGCAAACTCGGCCCCCTTGACCGGCTGGCGCAGGGGGCCGGCTGCATGCCCGGCAGGCAGCGAGTCATGCCCGGGGCCGGGGAACGACGCGGGGCCGGACGGCGGAATGCGCCCGAAAAGCGCCCTTCCATCAGCATGAGTGTCCTGACGCAAAAAGGCATCCTCGCCGGCGTGAGCGCCCTGCCGCGGAGAGGCACCCTCATCGACCTGCACATTTCGCCCCGAGGCAACATCGTCGCCGGCATGAACATCCTGTTCATCATCGCCCACCATCACGGACAGGAAGGCCGCCACTGCCCGCCCGACACCATCGTGCAGGGCATCCTGCGCCACGCCCTCGGCTTCGCCCTCACCGCACGCGGCCAGCAGGGCAGCCACCAGCAGCAGGCTGGCACGGCGAAGGGAACGGGAAATGGAACGGACCATGGACGGGCGGGGCAAAACGTCGACAGGGTGGACAGCCCTGACGCCCGATTCGCGTCAGGAAGCCACACTCTGGCAAGAGAAGGCCCCTGCCCACCATGGCGGGCAGATGAACAGGAAGTGACGGGAGCTGGGTGGCGGCTGGTACAACAGCCGGAAAAAGCTGGAACAGGGCGTCGGGTGTGTGGGCCCGTACGTCAGGCTGGGGTTGAATCAGCTGCGCGCCCAGGCAACTGCATCCGCCACATCCTGCACGGTAA
The DNA here is from genome assembly GCF_003892345.1 of Lautropia dentalis. GTDB lineage: Bacteria > Pseudomonadota > Gammaproteobacteria > Burkholderiales > Burkholderiaceae_E > Lautropia > Lautropia dentalis. The sequence goes on along the minus strand of NZ_RRUE01000002.1, from coordinate 639,327 downwards.
TGCCCTGCTGCACCAGATGATCCCGAACGGCCTGTGCCCGCCACAAGCGCACCAGCATCACGAGGATGACGGCCCGTTCCTCGGGGCTCAGGGAGGCGCAGGTTCTGAGCTGTTCCATGGCAATACCTCAATCAGATTATTTGTTACAATCGCTTTTGGGATAATCAACACCAGCCATGGACGATTCTATACGACAAAACCAATCAACAAAACCACCACACCAGCCTCTTGACATTATAAAAACTCCTTCAACAGGATCGCTGACATGAACCAGAGAACACCAGACACAAAAAACTTAATCAAACCAAAACTGGCCGATCTAAAAAAAATAAAAGAACTTGAAATAACAAAAACAATTCTGGCATTATCTACCGGAATGGGGTGCATAGCACTTATTTCATTCTTCTGGGATGCAGGAATAACCCCATCTTTCAATCTTGGGGAAAGTGTATTTTTATTAACATCAATTGCCGCTGTTGGGGTAATAATAACCGCATCTCTAACAATATCTTTCACGATGCCCGCAATCCTGTCATGTATTATCGGTATATTCCTCCCCCCAAAAATAGATCACGAGCTTGCAGAAAATATAACACCAACAATGGTTCTTATGCTGACAATGATATTGGTTTTTTTACTGCTTGAAGGAATTGATCTAGAAACGTCCTGGGCTATATTTACGAAGTACGTGATGCTCCTGATATCTGTTCCTTTAGTTATTTTTCATATAATCAATATTATTGCATTCAACTCGTTGGCAAGCTCCTTGGCTATTATCATCTCAGTCCCACTGGCATGGTCAATCAGCCCAACCATAGCGTGGGTTTACTTTTCTAGCACATGGATTGATTCACATTATTTGCTAGACGATGCATCATCGTTTATTTTCTACATGATTGGATGGATTGTCATCTGTAACACCATGAACTATTTCGCCTATATTTTTCTAAAATCCGGAGGGTATCTTGAATTCACGACATTCGGAATTATTATTCTGATAATATCTACAATATTTCAAAGCATCCCCTTGACACCAATAAAAACAATTGTACGAACCCTTGGGCTTGGAGAGGCGCCAGTCAGTCTTGTTGTTACAGAGCAGGGATGCAACATGATAAACAACGCAACCAGGGGACAAAAAATCTGCGAACTCAACAATCAGACAAAACAAGGCTGGGTTTGCCCGGTATTCCTGAAGTCGCGAATCGGAACGCCTTTCGTTATAGAACTGACATCGTTTTCTCTCGATGAAAGATGGCCAGCAATATCCCTAACCTCTCAGAATTCCAAACAAAACAACAGCCATGAACTGATATATTCAAAAATAACCATTCCGGAACGTGACGTACTTTCTTGGCCAGCGATAAAACCTTTCAGGAAGAGAATAGAAAAAGGACTGCTACAGTCCTGCAATTCAGATACCAACAATGAAAGCTGCAGGGCCAGAAGAAGACGCGTCATCACCTATTTGGACCAGAACAGCGAACACCTTCTGCAACCTCAAAAGCGATGGCTCAACGAACAGTGCGGTCCACTTCCCAAAGATCGTCTTTAGGATATATTCCATAGTCGGTCCTGAACAACCCGTCTCACCCCCTGATACCCTTGTGATTCCCCACATCTTTGATCACATGGACATTCCCAGAACGATGTCATCAAGCCGGCGCCTCCCCTTCCAGATAACCTCGTTCCCCGGTGGCCTGTCATTCTTTCTGGCCAGATAGCCGCCAAGGCGCGCCACCAGGATCACGCAGTCATGCAGCGTCTCTGGCTCAGGCACCTTGTTCTTCCAGCGTACCGTCACCAGCGCCTTCAGAGCCCGGATCTCCTGCTCCGTGAACACCACCCTCGGGTCGGCCTCGGGTTCAAGGCGATTGAGCATCGTCATCCACATCAGCCGCCATGACAGAATGCAGTACACCGCCATCAGGTTGCTCAACCGTTCTGCGGTGCGAAGCTGCGCGTCCTCGGCCTTGCAGCCCGATTTCATCACCTTGAAGAACGTCTCGATGTTCCAGCGCATCGCATACCAGTCCAGCTTCTCGATGGCCTGCTCGCGCGACTGAACCGGCAGATCCGTGATCAGCTTCCAGCTCAGGGGCTTGCGATTGAGCGGCGCGCCTCGCTCCGTGGCGTGCAGTACCGTCAGCGTCAGCTCGGGCAACTCCTTGTGCTTCTGCGGCGGCCGTATCCGCAGACGCCGATGACGCAGCGTCACGGTCGCCTCGTGCGCATGGCCCCAACGATCACGAAAGAACACCCGGTGCAGGCCCTTGACCGGCGCGTCGGCCATCTCCTCTTCCACTGTCTGCTGGCCGTTACCTGTCGGGCGATCCGTGCTGGTGCGCACCAGGAAATGTGTGCCCAGCTCCCTGGCCGCGTAAAACAGCGCGTAGATGTCGCTTTCGCGGTCCGCGATGTGCACGCATCGCCCGGACTCCGCCTGCAGCAACGCCGTGGCCTGCTGCAGCCCCTCGACCCAGCGATGACTTTCCCTGTCCTCGACACGCTTGCGCGCGGCCCTGCCTGCTGCCTGATCCTTGCTGAATTCCTGCCGGTTCCAGAACTGCAGCGCACACAGCCCCAGGGGCAGCGCATCCTGCGTGATGGCCAGACTCGCGTGCATCAGCATCCCGCAGATCCGCGTCTCCTCCTCGGCTCCCGCCAGCCTGCCCAAAAAACCCACATCCTCTGGATACAGCCGATCAAACGTGAACGAGGTTGTATCGTGCAGCACCAGAATCTGCCCCTCGCTTTGTTGCACGCGACGCCGTGTGGCCTGCAGGTGCCCCGAAATGATCGCCTGGACGTCCACCCGATCATTGGACAGCATCCGGTACGCTGCTTTCGTCGCAGCCCAATCCTCGAACGAGGACGGAATCGAGTTGGTCACATCCTTGCCGAGATGACGCATGATCTCGCCCAGGCGTGCCTTCAGACGCGCATCCGGCATCTGCGCGCCACTGATCTCTTCGTCAACCCACTGGGTACCCAGATCCTGCACTTCAACCTCTGTCCGATCTGCCTTGCCCATTGCAGCGTCCTCCGGTTCGGCTTTGCCTCGTTCTCTTCCTCTGAATTATGGGCGATTCTCTCTTGTCATGTTGATTTCATTGAGAAAGTTGTGGGGAATCACAAGCCTGATACCCAGTGTCTGACCCCGGGAACCACCCTGCAGAAATTGCAGGATTTGCGATCATAGGGGCTCGTTTTCTTGCAATTTCTCCGGGGTCTTCATGGGTCCAAAGCCATCACAACCACAGACTGGCGAGCTGTTCGGGTATCCGCTGCGCGATCACCTGAACCTGAAGCATCCGCTGATCCTGCTGGGCGACCGGATCCAGTGGGAGCGCATCGATGAACTGGTGGCGGACCAGTTCAAGTCCCGTACGGGGCGGCCCGCCACGTCCCCTCGTCTGATTGCCGGGCTGCTGTATCTGCAGCATGCCTTCGACCTGTCCGATGAGGAAGTGGTGGCAACCTGGGTGGAGAACCCGTACTGGCAGGTCTTCACCGGGGAGACCTACCTGCAGACCAGGCCGCCGATTGATCCGTCCAGCCTGACGCGCTGGCGCAAAAGGCTGGGCGAGGCTGGCGTGGAAGAGATGCTGTCTTTGACGCTGGTTCTGGCGCAGGAACTTGGCATGCTCAGGGAATCCAGCCTGAAGACGGTGATCGTGGACACGACGGTCATGCCGAAGGCGATTGCGCATCCAACGGATTCCCGGCTTCTGGAACGTACCAGACAGCATCTGGTCAAGGCTGCCAGGGCGTGTGGCCTGAAACTGCGGCAGAGCTACAGTCGTGTGGCCCCTCAGCTGGCGAGGCAGGTGGGCCGCCATGCGCATGCGAGACAGTTCAAGCGGATGCGAAATGTGCTCGGCAAGCTGCGCAAACGGGTCGGGCGTATATGGCGGGATATCGACCGGCAACGAGAGCAGGTGACCGGCCCATTGCGTCAATGGCTTGATGACCTGATGGCACGGGCCGAACGGATTCTGACGCAGCAGCCGAAAGACAGGAACAAGCTGTACGCACTGCATGCGCAGGAGGTGGAGTGCATCAGCAAGGGCAAGGCCCGAAATCCCTACGAGTTCGGTGTCAAGGTCTCGATCACCACGACGCACAGGGAAGGTTTCGTTGTGGGCGCAAGATCGATGCCGGGCCGGCCGTACGACGGCCACACCCTGTACGAAGCACTGGAGCAAGCGTCGATTGTGGGAGATTGCCGTATCGACACTGCCGTTGTGGACAAGGGCTATCGCGGTGCTGACGTGCCGGGCGTGAGAATCCTGCGATCAGGACAGAGGCGAGGCGTGACCCGGGGACTGAAGGCGATGATCAGACGCCGCAGCGCCATCGAACCGACGATAGGTCACATGAAGACCGATGGCAAACTTGACCGGAACTGGCTCAAGGGGGCATTGGGAGATGCACTTCACGCAGTGCTGTGCGGTGCCGGACACAACATCCGGCTGCTGCGTTTTTGCGCTTTCATTTTGCTGTCGATTCTGGCCTGTGTACGGCTGATGCTGCCGGATCGGTCAGAAATAACGTTGTAGACGGCAGAGCGGCACCAACCCGGTCCTGTCCAGTCTCTCGGTCGTTCCGTTCAGCAACAGGCTGACGTGCGGATTCTGGGTTGTTCAGGACTGACTCCATAGCAAAAGGGGATCGTTTTTTCCCACATCATGGGTAGCATCCTTTGGCTGCAAGGGGGGGCAATAACCCTCCCTGCACACTCGGTGTCCTGCTCATTGATTCAATCCTCTTCACCATCTCCCCAGAGCCATTTTTCATGCGAACCCCTTCCGAACTCCACGGCATCACCCACCTCGGCAGCCAGGGCACCGAGTACCGCGCCGACTACGCCCCCGACGTGCTCGAAGCCTTCGACAACAAGCACCCGGACAACGACTACTTCGTGAAGTTCGTCTGCCCGGAGTTCACCGGTCTGTGCCCGATCACCGGGCAGCCGGACTTTGCCACCATCATCATCCGCTACATCCCGGCGCAGAAGATGGTGGAGAGCAAGTCGCTCAAGCTGTACCTGTTCAGCTTCCGCAACCACGGCGACTTCCATGAGGACTGCATCAACATCATCATGAAAGACCTGATTGCGCTGATGGACCCGAAGTACATCGAGGTGTTCGGCGAGTTCACGCCGCGCGGGGGCATTGCCATCCATCCGTTTGCCAACTACGGCAAGCCGGGTACGCGCTTCGAGGAGCTGGCGCGGGAGCGGCTGTTCTTCCACGACCAGCAGTAGATCAAGTGTGTTGGATTGTCCGGGCCATGACAGCGTTTCGCCTGTTTTTGTTGGGGTCACTGCAAAAACCCTGCGGCACTTTGATCCGCATGCCCGGGCAATCCAGCACATTGCCATTTGCCACCCCATGGCGCCTTCTGGCTCATCCCGGCCAGGCGTTCAAAGCGCTCGCAAACGTGTGCAAAGGGCTTTGCATTTTCACGGCTGGGCTATTCCACCGGCCCGTCCCCCGGCATACTACCGTCCCGTCTCCCCTGTCCCGGCGCGGTAGCCGCCGTCCTCCCATGGCTCAGTCTCTCCCGTCCTTTCACTTCACCGATGCCCAGCAGCTGCGGGCGTTGCGCTGGCTGGTGGCCTTTCACATCCTGGTCATCGCGTCGAGCAACTATCTGGTGCAGTTTCCGTTTTCGTTCACGCTGCCCAGCGGGTTCGTGGTGCACTCCACCTGGGGGGCGCTGAGCTTTCCGTTCATCTTTCTGGCCACGGACCTGACGGTGCGGATCTTCGGGCAGCGGCTGGCACGACGGATCATCTTCTTCGTGATGTTTCCGGCGCTGCTGCTCTCGTACGTGATTTCGGTGCTGTTCCACGACGGGGCGTGGACGGGGTGGGGGGCGCTGGCCTCGTTCGACCTGTTCGTGTTCCGCATTGCGCTGGCCAGTTTTGCGGCCTATGCGTTCGGGCAGGTGATGGACATCTTCGTGTTCAACCGGCTGCGAGGCCTGCGGGCGTGGTGGCCGGCGCCCACGGCGTCGATGTTCGTGGGCAATGCACTGGATACGGTGCTGTTCTTCTCGATTGCCTTCTACGCCAGTGTGGATCCGTTCATGGCAGAGAACTGGCCACACATTGCGCTGGTGGACTATCTGTTCAAGCTGACCATCTGCATCCTGATGTTCGTGCCGGCCTACGGGGTACTGCTGAATGCGCTGACGCGCCGGCTGACGACTGTACAGGACGCGCAGCGCCCCTGATTCCGCCCAACGGATGCCCGAGGGAGCCAGGACATCGCCCCCGGGGTGCCCGGAATGGCGCCAGGCCGCCCCTCATGGTGTGCAAACCAGCGGCCTGTCTGCCTGACTGCCTGACTGCCTGACTGCCTGACTGCCTGACTGCCTGACTGCCTGACTGCCTGACTGCCTGACTGCAGCCATTGGATCAGCCCTGCGTCAGGCGAATTCGGTTGAAGGCAGCCTGCCACGGCTCCATCACAGAATCTCATCCAGCTTTTCGATGGGGCGCACCAGCCGCACGCCCTTCGGGGTTTCGACCAGCGGGCGTTCGACCAGCACGGGCAGCGTCAGCATGGCCTCGAAAATCTCGGCATCACTGGCGTTGCGGGCCAGCAGGGCTTTGGCCTCTTCCTGTTTGGTGCGCAGCACATCACGGGGGGAGAGACCGGCCTTCTTCAGCAGGGTCTGCAGCTGGTCACGCTGCCAGCCGGTCTTCAGGTAGTCCACCACCACCGGCTCGTGGCCGGACGCGCGAATGGCGTCCAGCACCTTGCGGGAGGTGCTGCAGCGGGGGTTGTGATAGATGGTGATGGTGTCTGCCATGGCGGGGGTTTCCTGAAGTCCTGAAGGTCGGAAAGGGTCGGAAGGAGCCTGAAAGGGCCGAAACGGCTGACGTTATCACACAACCCCCACCAGGCCCTCCAGCCTTCAGAGGCCCTGCCTCCGGCACACTCCCCCAGACACGACGCCAACAGGCAGAGTCAGACCGGAGCATCGGGGGTACGATCAGGCACTCATCGCCTCACCCAGCCGCACGCGCTGGCCGGGCTGCCAGGCGGTGGTGAGTGCGGGGGCGCCCTGCGGGAACAGCATCACCACGGTGGAGCCGAGCAGAAAGCGCCCCATCTCTGCACCTTGTTCGAGACAGACCGGTTCATGTTCGCTGGTGACGGTGCCAGAGTACAGCACGGGGCCGATGGTGGCGAGGTCCACACCTGACCGGGGGGCAATGGCATGATCACCCCCGCCATCGGCACGGCCTGCGGGATACATCCACCGCCGGATCCGGCCCGGCCGCGGCGGGTTGACGGTGCCGTGCCAGACGGTGGCCATGCTGCCGACGATGGTGGCCCCCACCAGCACCAGCGCCCAGGGGCCAAAGGTGCCGTCGAACAGGCAGACGACGCGTTCGTTGCGGGCAAAGAGGCCGGGTATGCCGGCGGCGGTGGCGGGGCTGACGGAATAGAGTTCGCCGGGGACGTGGATCATCTGCCGCAGCTGCCCGGCACAGGGCATGTGGATGCGGTGATAGTCGCGCGGGCTGAGGTAGATGGTGGCAAACCGGCCATCGGTGAAGTGGCTGGCCAGGGCTTCGTCGCCACCCAGCAGGGCGGTGGCGCTGTACTGGTGCCCCTTGGCCTGGAAGATGCGGCCGGCGTGGATGTCCCCCAGCTGGCTGACGGCGCCATCGACGGGGCAGATGAGCGGGGCATCGGCCAGGGGGCGGGCGCCGTCGCGCAGGGCGCGGGTGAAGAAGTCGTTGAAGGTGCGGTAGGCGGCCGGATCGGGGTTGGCTGCCTCCTGCATGGCCACACCGTAGTGGTCGATGAAGCGGCGGATGGCCCACTGGGTGAGTGCACCACCTTCGCGGTGTGCCCCGGCGCCGGCCAGACGGGTCAGGGCCTGTTTGGGCAGCAGTTTCTGGCAGATCAGGTGCAGGGACATGGCAGAGCAGGAGTAGTCGTGCTGCGCGGGATCGCCCCCGGGACGGCAACGCAAACCATCGGGGCGACGGCCGGCCAGGAGGCCGGACCAGCTGCCGCTTCAGCGGAAGACCCGCGATATTACAGCGGTTGCGGCGCTTGCGGGTAACACACTCAGGCCCCGCTTCGCGGCGCAGCCGCCGGAGGCGGCGGTGGCGCGTCGGGCAGGGCTGCCGGGCGGAAGCGCGGGGTGCAGATGGCCAGGAACACCAGATCCACGGGGCCGATGTTGGTGATGCGGCGCGAGTAGCCGGCCGGGATGACCACCACGTCGCCCGGTTCGAGGGCGGACAGGGTGTGGTCGCCTTCGGTAAAGGCGCGGTTGGGGCCGACCAGTTCGATGCGTCCCTGCCCTTCGAGCACGACGTAGCGTTCCTGGATGTTCTCGAAGCGGCGCAGCCGGGTTTCGGCGCTGGGCACGACGCGGATGCAGGCGATAGAGAGGTCCGGATCGGCGGGATCGTTGAGCCAGTCGGTCAGGAAGCAGCCGGGTTCGATGCCGCTTTCGGTACGGTGATCGTCCCGCAGGATCAGCGGTTTTGGAACATTGGCGGCATCGGTCTGGGCCATGCGAACCCCCTCCCCTCGGTACAGGTCAGCGACCGGTCTGCAGGTGTGCAGGTCTTCGCGGGCTGGCTGTATCCGTGAAGCGGTCGGTTAACGGAAATATGAACAGGCACCGGGGTGCTGCCCGGTTCAGAGCGTATCAGGGACTCATTCGCCCCGCTCGGGATGCTACCGCCCCTGTTCCCGATCACCGCGTTTCCCTGGCCTGCAAGCGGCCAAATGATGCAGAAATCATACAGGTTGGCCGGCTGGAGCGCCGTATGCATGTCGACAGGCCACCGCCTGCAGTCTGGTGGCGGTCTGTCTGGCAAACAGCGCCGCGTCGGGCATCGGCCTGCGTCTGCCCATCTACCAGCCTGCCCGTAGACCGGTCGATCGGTCGACCGGTCATCGTCCGCGGCCGCCCAGCGGCACGGGCGGGGCTGGCTGGCCTGACGGGACGGGCGCATGCTGCCTGTCCATTTTCCTTTTTCTGTCACCTTGTGGGGATTCCCACCGTGCAAGTCGCCGGTCTGAACTTCAAACCTCTGGCCCAGTGGTCCCGTCATGCGGTGCTGACGACCTGGAGTTTCTGTACGCTGGCGCTGCTGATTCTGGCGCAGCGCGAGGCCTCGACCGATCTGGCCACGGACGGGCTGATGCAGACGGCGGTGCTGATGCTGCAGTCGCTGTCGCTGATTCCGGTGGTGGGGCTGCTGCACTGGATGTTCGTCAATCCGCACACGGAGGGGCTGCCGGCCCGCGAGGAATACGGGGTGCTGCTGAAGTATGTGCCGCCATTCTGCGTGGCGGTGGTGGCGATTTTTCCGTTCGTGCCGCAAATCTACGCACACTGTTTCGGCGGCGGTGTATCGATTCTGCTGGTGGCCACGCTGCTGGTGGAGGTGGCAGTGACGCTCAAGCGCTTTCCGGGGCTGGAGAGCCGGTTGGGGGTGCTGGGGGCGCTGCTGTGCGGGACGGTGCTGGAATTCGGTTTCATGCAGCGTACGTGGGGGCTGACGATCCTGTCGCCCAGCACGCTGCAGGTGATGACGGGCACGGGCCTGATGGTGTGGATCGCCGGCTTCTTCCGTCAGGCCGCCTCTCGCGAAATCCGCCTGAAGGGTGAGTTTGCGCAGATGGATACGGCGGCCCGCCAGCTGCACCGCATCTACAACACGTCGCCGGTGGCGCTGATGACGGTGAATGCCGACGGCACGCTGCAGCGCTGGAACCAGCGGGCGGCCGATGCGTTCGGGGGCGATCTGGCCAGGCAGCCGGTGCCACCGGTGCAGGCGCTGCTGGGTGAGTCGGTCACGACCCAGCTGGTGGCCGACCTGAAGAAGCACGGCCATCATCACAGCGAGCTGACGCTCTCACGCGGGGGCCAGGAGCGGGTGTGGGTGGTGGAAGCGGGCATGCGCGAGGCCGACGGCTTCGAGGTGGGCATGCACGAGGTGACGGCACATGCCCGGCGGGCGGCCACCTTCCAGGAAATTGCCGAGCGCGACGAGCTGACGGGGCTGCCCAACCTGATGGGCCTGCGCCGGATGCTGAACCGCCATCTGGGCCAGCTGCGCAGCAGCAGTCCGCTGAGCTGCGTGTACGTGGACATCCAGCGGTTTTCCAGCATCAACCGGATGTTCGGCCGTGCGGCGGGCGATGCGGTGCTGAAGACGGTGGCCGAGCATCTGAACCGCCAGGTGTCGGCCCCCGCCGCAGTGGGCCGGGTGCGCAGCGACCAGTTCCTGCTGGTACTGCCGGGCAACGAGCTGACGCTGACACGTTCGCAGGCCACGCTGCTGCTGGATCTGCTGTGCCGCACGCCGGTGGAGTATCAGGGGATGTCGATTCCGCTGACCGTGTCGATCGGGGCGGTGGAAGCGGTGAGCGGGCTGAACGCCGAGCGGCTGATCGAGTCGGCCCGGCTGGCCTGCGAGCTGTCGCGGGCGGAAGGGGCACCGCATCCGTATGCGGTGATGGCCGACAGTCCGGCGCTGGCCGATGCGGATGCGTCGCGCCAGTTCGGGCACCAGCTGCGACAGAAGCTGCCGGAGGCACAGATCCGGCTGCACGCGCAGGCGATCACGTCGCTGCGCACGGATGTGCCGATGCGTTCGGTGACGGTGCTGCCGCGCCTGCTGGGCGAGCATGGGCAGCTGCTGCCGCTGACCCGGCTGCAGCAGGCGGCGTCCGCCCAGGGCGCCTCGGGGGCGCTGGACCGGCTGCTGCTCACGCAGATCCTGCATGCGCTCAACACGCAGACGCATGCGCTGCCGGCCGACGGGGTGGTGATTTTCCGGCTGGGGCCGCTGTCGCTGGCCGAGCCTGGCTTCACGGGCAACCTGATCCGGCTGCTGGGCGCGGGTGATGCCCGCAATGCAGCCATCAACAGCCGGCTGTGCATCGAGCTGTCGTCCCAGGCGCTGCTGTTCGATCCGGAAGGGGCGCAGGCGTTCCTGAAGGATCTGCGGCTGATGTCGGTGCAGTCGGGCGTGGACCTGACGGACCTGGCCTCGAACCAGATTCCGCTGCATGTACTGGCGCAACTGCCGTTGCACCATGTGCGTCTCGATGGCCGGCGCTTTGCGGAACTGGGCACGAATGCGCATGCGCAGCGCGAGGTCACGGCATTGCGGGCGCTGTGCGAGTCGCTGGGCATCGAGTGCCTGATCGACCAGGTGAACAACCCGCTGGACCTGCGCCCGCTCAAGGAACTGGGCATCGATCTGGTACAGGGCAGTGCGGTGTCGGGCATCCGGCCGCTGGAGGATGTGCTGGCCGGACGCGAGGAAGAGGGTCTGCTGCCGGCCGGGGTGATGATTCCGGTTTGAAGGCCGGCAACACCGCATACCCCCGGGTTGCGCTGCCCATCACCGGGAGGCGCCTGCCACGGGCATGACAGGCCACGGACAGGGGACGCGTGCATGGTGCGATGTGTCCGGTCATCCGGCGGCGTGTCGATCACCGCACACGGTCATTGTGCCCGGGATGGGATGCGGCATGTTCAGTCATCCAGCGGCTCGTCGGCCACCAGTTTCAGCACGATGTCGCCATAGGTTTCGAGCTTGCGGGCACCGACGCCGGCCACCTCGCCCAGCTCGCCCAGGGTGACGGGCTGGCGCCGGGCGATGTCGCGCAGCGTCATGTCGTGGAAGATGACGTAGGCGGGCAGACCGCTTTCGCGGGCATGCTGCGCACGCCAGGCGCGCAGGCGTTCGAAGCAGGCGGTGGCGGTGCTGTCCAGGCCGGCTTCGAGCGTGGCACCGATCTTGACCTTGCTGCCGGTCTTCGTGTTGCGGCGGCGGGTGCGCGGCCCCGGTTCGCGCTCGACGGTCTCGCGCAGGCGCACGGTCTGCTCCCCCTTCAGGATGGGACGGGCGGCCCCGGTGAGCGAGATGGTCTGGAAGCGCTCGACATCGATGTGAATGTAGCCGGCAATGGAGAGCTGGCGCACCACCGAGCGCCAGCGGGTCTGACTGACATCGGCACCGATGCCGAAGACGGGCAGCAGCTGGTGGCCGTTGGCACTGACCTTGTCGGTGAGCTGGCCGCGCAGCACGTCGATGATGTGACCGGCCCCGAAGGCATGGCCGCTGGCCTTGCTGCAACGGTACACAGCCGACAGGAATTTCTGCACCATGATGGTGCCGTCGATGGTCTGGGGAGGCGAGAGGCAGTTGTCGCAGTTGCCGCACGCGCCCCGGTACATTTCGCCGAAGTAGCCGAGCAGGCGCACCCGGCGGCAGTCGGTGGCCTCGCAGAGTGCCAGCATGGCGTCGAGCTTGCCATTCTGCACGCGCTTGAATTCTTCGCTGGCATCGGATTTTTCGATGAAGCGGCGCTGCTGCACCACGTCGGCCAGGCCATAGGCCATCCACACCTCGGCAGGCAGGCCATCGCGGCCGGCGCGGCCGGTTTCCTGATAGTAGCCCTCGATGGATTTGGGCAGGTCCACGTGGGCCACGAAGCGCACGTCCGGCTTGTCGATGCCCATGCCGAAGGCCACGGTGGCAACGACGATCATGCCATCCTCGCGCTGGAAGGCATTCTGCACCTCGGTCCGCTCGGCCGACGTGAGTCCGGCATGGTAGGCACGGGCATTGAAGCCCTCTTCCTGCAGGAAGGCCGCCACCTCTTCGGTGCGGTTGCGGGCGGTGCAGTAGACGATGCCCGATTCCCCATCGTGACCGCCGTCGCGGATGAAACGCAGCAGCTGGGCGTTGGGGTCCTGCTTCTCGACGATGTTGTAGCGGATGTTGGGCCGGTCGAAGCTGGTGACGAAGGGCCGGGCGTTTTCCAGCATCAGCCGGGTGACGATTTCCTGCCGGGTGAGGTCGTCGGCGGTGGCGGTGAGCGCAATGCGTGGCACCTGCGGAAACTCGTCGGCCAGACGGCCGAGACCGATGTATTCGGGCCGGAAGTCGTGCCCCCACTGCGAAACGCAGTGGGCCTCGTCGATGGCGATCAGCCCCAGCCGTGCCTGATGCAGCAGGGCCAGACAGCGTTCGGTAAGCAGCCGCTCGGGGGCCACGTAGAGCAGCTTCAGCTCGCCACGGCGCACCTGGCTCTCCACCGTAGCGGCTTCCTGCGCCGTCAGGGTGGAGTTGAGATAGGCGGCCGGCACGCCCAGTTCGCGCAGCGCGGCCACCTGGTCCTGCATCAGGGCGATGAGCGGCGAGACCACCACGGCCACGCCATCGCGCATCAGGGCGGGAATCTGGTAGCAGAGCGACTTGCCCCCCCCGGTGGGCATCAGGACCAGCGCATTGCCACCGCCGGCCACGTGCTCGATGATGTCGTGCTGCATGCCCCGAAAGGCGGGGTAGCCGAACACGCGATGCAGGATTTCTTCAGAACCCATGGGGGAATGCAGGCAAGGGAGGGACAGGACAGGACAGGACAGGACAGGACAGGACAGGCGGCATTCTACTTGGGAGCATCCCGGGATTTCCGTGGCCCTGTCCATATGGCTCAGGTCATGTGGATCGTCCGTTTGTCTGGCGCTTCGGGGCGCCGGACACGATGCCGGTCGTGTGTGTCGCCATGCCTGCACACCACCGGGCCAGCACGCCGCGGACCACCTGCGGCGACCGGGTATCTGCAGCGCCGGACCATGGTGTGCCGACCGTTCATCTGCTCCACTGCGCCGCCTGGGCGGCCGTGTTGCTGGCTATAACTATGCTGGGAATACGGTATTGGCAAATGGCTTAGCATTCAGCCACTACGATTTCGTTGCCGTTTTCCTTTTCATGAACCTGCAAATGTCCCTGGACACGTCATCGGAACTGCGATCGTTCGTCGATGATCACCCCACGATGGTGGTTGCCGATCTCTGGCGGCTGATGAACGAGGCCCCCAGCCAGGGACGTCATGCCGACTTCGACCTCATCGCCGAAGGGCTGCTGCGGGTGATCCTCTGCGAAGAGGTGCCCGTCGATGTGCAGACCGCCGCGCGCGAGCTGTGTCAGGCCTATGCGGCCCAGTCGCTGCGCACCACGTTCGGCTATACCGAAATCCGGCTGCAGAAGCTGCACTGAACCCTGCTGGCCCCGGCTGCAGAAGCTGCGCCGGGCACTGCTTGCCACAGGCACTGCAGGGGCTGGCCCATCAGGGGCCTGCAGGGGCCAACCCATCAGGGGTCTGCAAGGAACGAAGACTCCTTCGGAAGCAGGGGCTGCAGATGGATGGAGACGCACCGCACGGCCCACACCATTCATGGTGGACGACTGGACGCGGCCGCCTGGCCATCAGGCGCTGAATCGCCCGTCAGGCAGGGAAGCAAGGGGCAGTCCAGAGCACTGCCCCTTGTACCGGTCATGATCAATGCCCGGCGCTGCGGGCGATGCTGACGGTGGTTTCGTTGACGATGGAACCCACGCCGGAGGAACGGTAGCCGGCCTGGGTATCTTCCTGCCAGAACCAGCGGCGCGGGGCTGCGCTGGCTTCGAGCGACAGATAGGTCTGCAGGTTCAGCTTGCAGAAGAAGTCCAGCGAGGTCAGCGAAGAGAAGAACGGGGTGAAGCGGCGGTTGATGGCATCGGGATCGTCGGTGCGGCGGGCCTCGGCCAGGGCGATCTGGATGGGCTCGCCTTCGCCACGCACTTCGAGCAGGCGCCCGTCCAGGTGCTCGATGACCTGGGCGATGGCGGGGAATCGGGCCGGATCGTAGATCTCCAGCGGTGTGCCCCGCTGGCCCAATCCCCATACTCGGTACTCGGAATACCCTGCACTTCTATCGACGTGTGGCATCTAATAGCTCCTGATCCCGGTGTCAGGGGGCAGCCTCCGCAGGTTGTGCCGCCAGGCCGGTGGTGCATGTGCATGAACCGCCGGACAGGTTTCTGTCATGCCACTTGGCGGGCAATTCCGGCAGAAACCGCAGAGGAGGAAACCAGACCCTGACTGGTTGCGTTGAGTGCGTCCCCCGCCGCATCCACCCGGGTCATCCGGGCAGCGCGTTCAGGCGCCGCAGGTGCAATTAACGCATTTTCAGGCCGTTCTGCGTACAACGATTACAAACGGTATCTCGCGCAACATTAGCATTCATTTGCATCCGCATTGCGTTACCGCAATGCAGGAAAACCGCAGATTTTCGTCGTGATTTCACAACGTGAAGTCGTTGTGAAACAACGTTTTATGCTGCATTGCAGCAATTCCGGGTTCCGATAGGGGTACTTCACCGGTCCTGCTGGCCTGCCGCACACCCCGAGACTGGGGGGATGGGATAACCCTGATACCGATATTTTGCATTGCGGAATGTTATCTCACGATAAGCAAAATGACGGTTCCGGAATGTCTGCACGAATACGGACACTCAGTCGCCCTTGCGGCGGAAACGGTAGATGGCCTGGGTGGCGCGCTTGACCGGGAAGTGGGTGATGATCCGCCCCTCGGACAGAAACACCTTCTCCATGATGACCAGCCCCAGCCGGGTGGCCAGGTCCTCGAAGTCACGCGGGGTGGTGAGGTGCAGGTTGGGCGTGTTGAACCATTCGTAGGGCATCTCGCGCGTGATCGGCATGCGGCCGCGCAGGATGGACCAGACGTGGAACCAGTGGCCGAAGTTGGGAAACGACACGATGCCCTCGCGGGCCACGTGACCCATGTCTTCGAGCACCTTCTCGGTGCGCTGGGTGGCCTGCAGGGCCATGGACAGCACCACCACGTCGAACGGGTCGCCGGCCATGAACATCTCCAGCCCGTCCTCGATGTTGCGCTGGATGACATCCACGCCGTGACGGGCGCAGGCCTGTACCTCGGCATCGTCGATTTCCACACCGTAGCCGTGGCAATGCTTGACGCGCTCCAGATGCGCCAGCAGGGCACCATCGCCGCAGCCCAGGTCCAGCACGTTGGCATAGGGACGGATCCAGCCGGCAATGATGGCCAGGTCGGCCCGCAGGGGCTTGGCGGCCGCAGCAGCGGCAGACGGCGACAGGGGCGCGCCAGCGGCCTGTGTGGCCGGCACGGAACGGGCAGCGGCCGATGGTGCGGGAGCAGCCTGGCCGGCACCGGGCTGGCCGGAGGCTGCGGCATGGCCCTGCGGGGGAACGCCGGCAGTGGCAGATTTTTTTTCAGCAGACATGGCAGGCGGTTCCATCAGGCGTTGACCACCGCGTGAATGCGGTCGAAGTAGCTGCGCACCAGGCCGTGGTAGCGCTCGTCATCGAGCAGGAAGGCGTCGTGACCGTGGGGGGCGTCGATTTCGGCGTAGGTGACCGGGTTGCGGTTGGCCAGCAGGGCCCGGACGATCTCGTGGCTGCGGGCCGGCGAGAAGCGCCAGTCGGTGGTGAACGAGGCGATCAGGTAGGCACATTTTGCCGGTGCCAGGGCCTTCGACAGGTCACCGCCCGTGGCACGCGCGGGGTCGAAGTAATCGAGCGCCCGGGTGAACAGCAGGTAGGTGTTGGCGTCGAAATAGCGCGAGAATTTCTCGCCCTGGTAGCGCAGGTAGCTTTCGATCTCGAATTCCACGTCGAACGAGAAGCCATAGTCGCCATGCTTGAGCATGCGGCCGAACTTGCTGGCCATGGCGTCGTCCGACAGATAGGTGATGTGGCCGATCATCCGCGCCACCTGCAGGCCGCGGGCCGGCACGGTGTTGAAATCGTAGAAGCGGCCGGCATGGAAATCCGGATCGGTCACGATGGCGCGCCGTGCCACTTCGTTGAAGGCAATGTTCTGGGCCGAGAGCTTCGGCGCCGTGGCAATGGCCACGCAGTGGGCCACCCGTGCCGGATACAGGTAGCTCCAGGCCAGCGCCTGCATGCCGCCCAGCGAGCCCCCCATCACCGCCGCAAAGCGTTCGATGCCCAATGCATCGGCCAGCCGGGCCTGGCTGTGCACCCAGTCTTCCACGGTGATCACCGGAAAATCCGGTCCGTACGGGCGCCCCGTGGCCGGATCGAGCGACATCGGCCCGGTGGAACCGAAACAGCTGCCCAGGTTGTTGACGCCGATGACGAAGAACCGGTCGGTGTCCACCGGCTTGCCCGGCCCGACCATGTTCGACCACCAGCCGTGATCATCGGCCGTGCCAGCAGTAATGCCGGCCACGTGGTGCGAGGCGTTGAGTGCGTGGCAGATCAGCACGGCATTGCTGCGCGCCGCGTTGAGGGTGCCGTAGGTTTCGTAGACCAGCTCGTAGGGACCGAAACGCCCACCGCTGGTGAGCGGCAGGGGATCGTCGAAGCGATGTCTGACGGGATTGGCCTGCAGACTCATGCCTGATGGGCTCCTGTGGGAGTGGACGGATGGGAAGGATCCCGGGCCGGTGTGCCAGCGGGTAAACCGGGCGCTTCACCGATGCCCAGGCAGGCCAGCCCCCGGCGGATGGAGCCGAGATCGTCCTGCACCAGCATGCGGCGCACCAGCGGCGTGAGCTGGCGGGTATCGACCTTGAGCACTTCGTTCTTCACGCGCAGCAGCCGCGAGGGCAGCATCGAGAACGACCGCAGCCCCATGCCCAGCAGCAGTGGCGCCACGCGGTACTCACCGGCCATTTCGCCGCAGACGCAGACGGGCTTGTCTGCCTTGCGGGCCGCACGAATGGTCAGGGCGATGAGGCGCAGCACGGCCGGGTGCAGCTCGTCGTACATGTGGGCGATACGGTGATCGGTACGGTCGATGGCCAGCGTGTACTGCACCAGGTCGTTGGTGCCGATCGCCAGAAAATCCAGCTTGCGGGCAAAGATGCCGGCCGACAGCGCTGCCGCCGGCACCTCGATCATGCCACCCACCGGAATCCGCTCGGCCACCGGCTCACCGCGGGCGATGAGTTCCTGCCGCGCCTGGTTGAGCAGCAGCAGCGCCTCGTCCACCTCCTTCGGCTGCGACAGCATGGGCAGCAGGATCTGCAGCTGGCCATGCACCGACGCACGCAGCAGTGCCCGCAGCTGCACGAGGAACATCTCGGGCTCGGCCAGGCTGTAGCGGATGGCGCGCCGCCCCAGCGCCGAGGTGGCCCCGGGGACCAGCGCCTGCGCGGGCAGGATCTTGTCGGCCCCCACGTCGATGGTGCGGATGGTGACGGGCCGGCCCTGCATGGTGTCGAGCACCTGCCGGTAGGCCTGGTACTGCTCTTCCTCGTCGGGCAGCCGGCTGCGGTTCAGGAACAGGAACTCCGACCGGAACAGGCCGATGCCGGCCGCCCCCATCCGCAGCGCCTCCTGGGCCTCGTCGGGCCGCTCGATGTTGGCCAGCAGGGTCACGGCACAGCCATCCTGGGTGACGCAATCGACATCGGCCAGGCGGGCCAGCAGCCTTTCCTCTTCGGCAGCCAGCCGGCGGCGCTCGCGGTAGTCGTCCAGCAGCACCTGCGCCGGATTGACGAACACCTCGCCCGCATCACCGTCGAGAATCAGCATGTCGCCATCGTGAATGGCGGCCACGGCTTCGGCCACGCCGATCACGGCCGGCACCCGCAGACTGCGCGCCAGAATGGCACTGTGGGAATGGATGCCGCCCTGCTCGAACACGAAGCCGATGGCGCCCCTGATCTGCAGCATGTCGGCCGGCTGCAGGTCCTGCGCCACGAAGATCAGCGGCTCGCCGGTGACACGGCCGGCCAGCGCCGGCGAGCCAGACCCGGACAGTGCGTTGAGCAGGCGCCCCGCCACCTGTTCCACATCGCGCCCCCGCTCCTTCAGGTAGGGGTCGTCGATGGCGCGGAACTGGTCGACCAGCGCCTCGGCCGTCTCGGAAATGGCCCATTCGACATTGATGCGCTCGTTCACCACCCGGTCACGGGCAGCCTCGATCAGCGCGGCATCGTTGAGCAGCATCATCTGCACATCGAGCAGCGCCCGGGCCTCGGCCGGTGCATCGTGCGGCAGCTGGTCGGCCACGCCCTGCAGCTCGCGTTCGACGGCAGCGCGCCCCTCGTCGAGCCGCGCATGTTCGCCGGCCAGCTCCCCTTCGGTGATGTAGTAGCGCGGCACATCGATGAAGCCCGTGTCCAGCACGCAGGCCCGGCCGATGACGATGCCACCGCCCGTGGGGGCTCCAGAAAGCGGGCGGTTCATGCGGCCCCCATTTCTTCGCCGAAGCCGGAGGCGATCAGGGCCGTGAGCGCCTCCAGCGCGGCGTCCTCATCCTCGCCCTCGGTCTCGATCTTCAGCGTGCTGCCGCAGGCGGCAGCCAGCATCATCACGCCCATGATACTCTTGCCATTGACCCGCCGGCCCTTTGCATTGGTGAACCACACGGCCGAGCGGAACCTGCTGGCAGTCTGCGTGAGGGTAGCCGACGGGCGGGCATGCACCCCCAGGCGGTTGACGATCTTGACTTCGGCTTCTTTCATCGGCGAACGACAGGGTAATCGGAAAAGCGCAGGCACATCACAGGGCGGCCGACGAGGACGGCACCAGCAGCCGGCCGGGCGGGTTGTCGGACTCGACCAGACCCACACCCTCGCCGGCATCGCGCAGCACCAGCGCCTCCAGCTCGGACAGCGGCAGGCGGGCGCGATAGTTGAGCACCTTCAGCAGCATGGGCAGGTTGACACCATAGAACACGCTGACCCGCCCCTGCCGCGCCATCTGCACGGCAATGCGCGCGGGTGTGGCCCCGTAGAGATCGGTCAGCACCACCTGGCCACTGCCGTCGTTGATGCGCGCCGCCAGCGACTTCGCCTCCTGCAGGGCCTGGTCGGGGTCTTCATCGGGAATGATGTCCAGCGCCGCCGCCTGCACCGGCAGGCCACGGTAGATGTGCCGGCAACAGCCCAGCAGGGCCGTGGCCAGCGGCTGGTGGGCGATGATCAGCACGGAGATCATCGGGACACCTGCCTCAGCCGGGCTGGCCGTGGCCAGCGGCGGACACGGCATCCGCGGCTGCCCGTCCGGTCAGCGGTTTGCCCGCGGCCTGGGCCGCACGGTCGGCCACCACACGGGCCGCCAGCCGTTCGATGAAGAAGGCCGGCACGTCGAAGCCCGTCTGCGCGGTGATTTCCATGAATCCGGTCGGACTGGTGACGTTGATTTCGGTGAGGCTGTCGCCGATCACGTCCAGCCCCACCAGGAAGAGCCCCTGCGCCGCCAGCTTCGGTGCCAGATATTCGGCAATCTCACGATCGCGCGCCGACAGCGGCTGCGCCACCGGCTTGCCACCGGCCGCCATGTTGCCCCGGGCCTCGCCGGCCTTCGGAATGCGCGCCAGCGCATGCGGCACCACCTGGCCGTCGATGAGCAGAATGCGCTTGTCGCCCTTGACGATGTCGGGCAGGTAGCGCTGCGCCATCACGGTACGGGTGCCGAAGCGGTTCATGGTTTCCAGAATGACCGAGAGGTTGGGGTCGTCCTGACGGGCACGGAAAATGGAGGCCCCCCCCATGCCGTCGAGCAGCTTCAGCACCGCCTCGCCATGGCGGGCCACGAATTCGCGCAGCAGGGCCGGATCACGCGTGACCAGCACGTCGGTGGTCAGCTCCGGATACGCGGTGATGGAGAATTTTTCGTTGTGGTCGCGGATGGCGGCCGGATTGTTGTAGACACGCGCGCCCTGCTCCACCGCCCGTTCGAGCATGTAGGTGGAGTAGACGTATTCCATGTCGAAGGGCGGATCCTTGCGCATGATGACGGCATCGACCGTCGACAGGGGCGCCGTGAAGGGCTCGTCGGCCCGGTACCAGGGTTTGTCCCTGCCCGTGGTCACCAGCGGGGTCATGCGCGCCACGACCTTGCCCCGGTCCAGGCTGATGTCGCCCTGCAGGCAGCCCACCACCCGGTGGCCCGCCGCTTCGGCCGCCCGCATCATGGCAATGCTGGTTTCCTTTTCCGGTTTGAGGGAATCGAAGGGATCGAGGATGAAAAGAATGTCCATGCGCCACCCGCAGAGAAAGGTTGAGGCAGAGCCCGCGCTGCGTCAGCCCGCAGCCGCAGGGGCATCTGCGGTCGTCGGGTCATTCTAGAGCGTGGCGCGGCTTTTGGCATGCCCCGTGCGCCCTGCCGGCACATCTCCCGGTCCAGTCCGTGCCTCTCCGGCCCCTGCCCCGACACCGGGATGTCCCCATGCACAGACGGGGCGCTGGCCGCCGGCCCCTGGCAGCGTTCACCCATGCAGCGCCGGCACCAGCCATCCGGCCTAGGCCAGATAGACAGGTGTGCCGGATTCATGCTGGCGTTGCGCGCAGGATTGCGTACCATGACGTGCAGCAGGCGCGCATGCCGTTCCGGCTTTGGCTTCGGCAGCCGGCTGTCCGGCTGTCCGGCTGTCCGGCTGTCCGGCTGTCCGGCAACGGCCAGCATGCGCCCCTTTTCCTTTCAATCTCCCACACACCCCGGAGCCCCCATGGACAAACAGGCTTTCTTCCAGGACTTCCAGCAAAAGGTCAGCGACCTGCTCAAATCGAGCCCGGCCGCCGACATCGAACGCAACGTCAAGGCTCTGGCTGCCCAGACCTTCAACAAACTGGAGCTGGTCAGCCGCGAGGAATTCGACATCCAGGTGGCCCTGGTGCAGTCGCTGGCCGCCCGGGTCGATGCCCTGGAGGCCCGGCTGGCCGCCCGCGAAGGCACCCAATCCACGCCGGCCGACGGGACCAACGCGTAATGAACGCCCTGGCGGTCGTGCAGAGCCGGGCGCTGCTGGGTCTGACGGCGCCCCCGGTCTCGGTAGAGGTGCATCTGGCCAATGGCCTGCCGGCCTTCAACATCGTCGGGCTGCCGGAAGTATCGGTGCGCGAGAGCCGCGAGCGGGTACGTGCGGCGCTCCTGCAGAGCGGGGTCGAGTTTCCCAACCGGCGCATCACCGTCAATCTGGCGCCGGCCGACCTGCCCAAGGAATCCGGCCGTTTCGACCTGCCCATCGCCATCGGCATCGCGGCCGCTGCCGGGCTGATTCCGCCCGAAGCGCTGCAGGATCTGGAACTGGTGGGCGAGCTGTCGCTGTCGGGTGAGCTGCGCCCGATCCGTGCCGCGCTGGCCGTGGCGGCCGGCATCGGCACGAGCGCCCCGGAGCACACCCTCATCCTGCCCGAGGCCAACCTGGCCGAAGCCCGGCCCAGCGGCCTGCACCGGCTGTACGGCGCGCCCACCCTGGCTGCCGTCATCGCCCACCTGCGGGGTGAGACCCTGCTGGCCCGCGCCCGCGAAGAGGATGACCTCGACCCTGGCACCGCCAGCCCCGCGGCACCGGAGGCCCCGCCCGACCTGGCCGACGTACAGGGCCAGGCGCTGGCCCGGCGTGCGCTGGAAATCGCGGCCGCCGGCCTGCACCCGCTGCTGCTGTGCGGTTCGCCCGGCACCGGCAAGAGCATGCTGGCGCGACGCCTGCCCGGCATTCTGCCGCCGCTCACGGCGGCACAGGCCTTGGACATTGCGGCCATCCGCTCGGCCTGCGGGCAGCCGGCACGCCTGAGCCAGCAGCCGCCCATGCGGTCGGTGCACGCGAGCATCAGCGCAGCCGGTCTGCTGGGCGGTGGCCAGCCACCGCGCCCCGGCGAGATCAGCCTGGCACACGAAGGCGTGCTGCTGCTCGACGAACTGACCGAATTCCGTCGCCCCGTCATCGAATCCCTGCGCGAGCCGCTGGAAACCGGCTGCATCACACTGGCCCGCGGCCCGTACAGCGAGACCTTCCCGGCGCGCTTCCTGCTGGTGGCCACGATGAATCCCTGCCCCTGCGGCAACCTGGGCGATCCGGCCCGTGCCTGCCGCTGCACACCGGCACAGATCCGCCGCTATCAGGGCAAGCTGTCCGGCCCGTTGCTGGAACGCTTCGACATGGGGATCGAGATGATCCGCGAGGCCCCCGCTGCCACGGACGATACATTCGCCGCAACGATGGCACGTGCCATGGCCACCGGGACACGCAGTACGGCAGAGCGCAAAACCGGCATGACCCATGGGGACGCCGGGAAGCACGACGGTTCCGGTCGGACAGACCAGACCACGACCACCCGGCCCCACGCCGGCATGGCCAGGCCCCGGCCGGAAGACAGTGCCACCGTGGCCCGTCGCGTCCTGGCGGCGCGCAACCGGCAGCTGCAGCGCCAGCAGGACTGCAATGGCCGGCTGCCGGTGGGGCGCTTCGAGGCCTGCTTCGGCATCCGTCCCGAAACCCGCCAGCTGCTGGCGCAGGCCGCCGAACGCTTCGGCTGGTCGATGCGCAGCCAGCACCGGGTGCTGCGCGTGGCCCGCACGGTGGCCGATCTGGACGGCACCGACGACCTGCTGCCCGCCCACCTGGCCGAGGCCATGGCCCTGCGCCGCCCGCTCGATCACCTGAGCTTTCCCGAAACCAGCCCCGCTGCCTGAGCGCCCGAAAGCCCGAGAACATGTCGTGGACTCATTCGCCCCGCGCCGATGCGCCCACGGCCAGCCGGCGCCCCGGCTGCAAACCCGGCATAATGGGCGGCATCGAAGCGCCTCTGTCAGAATGGGCCGCAGAAGCCCTCTCTGCCCTGGCGCCCAGGAACGTGTCATGAACTCATGCGTCCCCGCCCCCCTTTGGGTGTGCAGGACAAGGCGGCAGGGCCACAGAATCCTCAACGGCTTCAGGACACTGCCGGAAAAATAAACCCATCAGAAAAACACTCCCGGAGAACCCAACCATGCTGTACGAATTCCGCAGTCGCGCCACCGGCACCGTCACGATGGTCGGCAAGAGCGCCGAACAGGTGCTGCAGATCATCGGCAAACCGGTCGAACCCACCGGCATCATCACGGTGGCACAGATTCCGGCCGCGATTTCCGCCCTGGTGACCGCAGCCGAACGGGAGCAGCCCCCCGCCGAAACCCAGACCGAAGAAAGCGATGAAGAAAGCCGTGAGGCCCTGGGTGCCAACTTCGTCAGCCTGCGCCAGCGGGTCTATCCGCTGATCGAGCTGATGCGCGAGGCCCGTGCAGCCGACGTGGACGTGACCTGGGGCGTCTGAAACCCATGGTCAGAGGCCAGCAGCGGGAAAACGCACAGCCCTGACGCTCGCGGGCAGAGGGGGTGCTGTACCCCCGCCGGCAGGGCCGGCAAAACCGCCCTGTTCCGTTTGTACGCCTGCACGCCCGTACGGTTTAACCTGATGCAGGCGCAAGATGCATGCCACTGGACCGTATCGTGGACTCACTCGTCCCCGCGCTGGCCCGCCGTGCGCCGCATCCCCGTGCGGGCCACCGTGCCGGACCGTCCGGTGCTGCGCACCGGGTCGGCCTGTATCTTCACCCCGTGCTCGCACAGGGCCACATAGATGCGGAAGGCTCCCCAGGCATCGTGGGCGGCATAGCGGCACTGGGCCTGCGTCAGCGGCTGGCGTGACCAGTCGGACTTGCCGATGGCCTTCGATTTCTCGAAATAGCAGCCGAAGGTCACGGCCATGGCCATACGGATGCCCAGCGAGGACCGGTAGCCCAGCGCGCGCCAGGTCTGGTCCAGATCGACCAGCCCCACCGGCTGGCGGCCGAAGCGCGCATGCAGCTGGCTGCGATCGCCGGCCAGCCCGAAACCCACCTTCTGCAGCGAAGGCAGCGCCAGCAGCTCGCCCACGGCCGCCACACAGGCCGGCTCCAGCATGGAAAACAGCCATGCCCGCTCATGACTGGCCAGCTGCACCAGATGCGGGCCATCCTGGCTCTGGCCGCGCACGAACACCGGCCGGGATTCGGTATCGAAGCCCACCACCCGCAGCGGCCGGATCTCGTCCATCACCCCGGCCAGATTGTCGGGCGTGACCCAGATGATGGCCTCGTCGGGCAGCTGCTCGAACGGCGGCAGCCTGCGCAGCGCCTCCGGCGAGGGCAACGGATGCGGCGGCTGGGCCCGGCCCTTGCGCGGACGGGCCACCATGCGGGCCTGCGCCGCTGCCAGCGGCATGGGGACGAGGGGTCCCCGAACATCGTCCGGTGTGCCCTCCACGGCACCACCCGCCCCGGGCACGGCGCCTCCGCCTGCATCCTCCGGCTGCACGGAAGCGGGCGGCGGCTTGAGAAGCCATGCGATCTGGCGGGTCATTGGTCGGCACACGGTCGGTGAAAGCGGCCCATTTTACCGATT
Organism: Lautropia dentalis; assembly: GCF_003892345.1. Lineage (GTDB taxonomy): Bacteria > Pseudomonadota > Gammaproteobacteria > Burkholderiales > Burkholderiaceae_E > Lautropia > Lautropia dentalis. The sequence goes on along the minus strand of NZ_RRUE01000002.1, from coordinate 614,308 downwards.
TCACCGTCTTCCCCCCTGATGCCCAGTCGGCAACCCCGCACGCCCCAGCGCCAAACAGGTAACATCGCGGAGTAAGATGGTTAACATCCGTGTCATGGTCAGCACGTGCCCGACACCGCATGTGCCGTCCTCCCCCCAACAAGAGGTGATCACCGATGGCGAGAATACTCATTCCGATCGACGGTTCGGAAACCTCCCTGCGCGCGGTTCGCTGGCTGATCGGCCAGATCCGGGCGGGTGCCACCCATGAGCTGCACCTGCTCAACGTGCAGCCCGAAATTCTCACCGGCCACGCGCGCGCGTACTTTGCCCGCACCGACCTCGACGCCTTCATGGCCGACCAGGCCCGCGAACAGCTGGCCGAAGCCGAGCGTCTGCTGACCGCAGCCGGCATCTCCTACCAATCCTCCTACGACCGCGGCAACGCGCCCGAAGTGATCGCCGGCCATGCCCGCAAGGGCGGGTTCGACCAGATCGTGATGGGCACCCGCGGCCTGAACAGCATCAGCGGCCTGCTGCTGGGTTCCGCAGCCACCGGTGTCCTGCATCTGGTGGACATTCCCGTCACGCTGATCAAATGAGGCCGCCGCAACCCCGCCCTCCGTCCTGCCCGCCGGGCGGGATGATGCAGCCTCCGGCTGCAGGCGGGCGGATTGCCGCGGCACCAGTCGGTCTTCACTCGAAGCCATCCTCCCTGCCGGGTCGTACGTGCCGGCAGACCCCTTCTCAGGCTGGATAATTCATGAACACGACATCCCAATCCCCGGAAATCACCCCCGTCGAGGTACAGCTCGGCGCCGCGCCCCAGACCCGTGACGACGCCGTCCGCGCGGCCGGCAGCCTGCTGATCGAGGCCGGTTTTGCCGCAGATGGCTTCACCGACAGCCTGCTCAAGCGGGAACAGACGGCCACCACCTTCCTCGGTCAGGGCGTGGCCATTCCGCACGGCATGATCGACGAGAAGCACCTGGTCAAACGTACCGGTCTGGGCGTGGTGCAGGTGCCCAACGGGGTGGTCTGGGGCAAGGATGCCGAAGGCAGGGACCAGGTCGTCAAGCTGGTGGTCGGCATTGCCGCCGCCTCCGACGAGCACATCAAGGTGCTGCGCCGCCTCACCCGCCTGATGCGTGACGACGCCCGCCTGCAGAAACTCACCACCACCGGCAACGCCGCCGAGATCGTCGAGGCCCTCACCGGCGAGCCGCCGGCCGCCGCCCCCAGCAGCGCCCCGGCACTGGCCGACTTCCCGGTCGGCAAGGAAATCACGCTGGGCTACCCCAACGGCCTGCACGCCCGGCCCGCCGGCCAGTGGGTCGAAAGCATCCGCCGCTTCAAATCACAGGTGCACGTGCGCTGCGGCGACATCGTAGCCGATGCCCGCAGCGTGGCCTCGCTGCTGAGCCTGGGCGCCGGCAACAACGCCCGCCTGCGCGTGTCCGCCGAGGGCGAGGATGCCCAGGACGCCATCAGCGCCCTGCTGGGCACCATCAAGCTGCTGGGCGACGAAGAAACCCGTCAGGCCCGGCTGGCTGCCGACAAGCAGGCACAGGCACAGGGCCTGGGCCGCGAGCTGGGCACATGGCAGCCGGAGGCCGCCAACACCTTCACCGGCATTGCCGCTGCCCCCGGGCTGGTGATCGGCACGCTGGTGCTGGCCGAATCGCACGAGCTGGACGTGGAAGACCACTTCCAGGGCGTGGCCCATGCCGCCCACGAACTGGACCTGGCACTGGCCAATGCCCAGAAGCAGCTGGCCACCCTCATCTCCAGTGCCGAGAAGCAGGGTCAGGCCGAGCAGGCCAACATCTTCAAGGCCCACCTCGAACTGCTGCGAGACCCCAGCCTGCTGCGCGACGTGACCAAGCTGGTGGTGCAGGGCCATGGCCCGGCCTGGGCCTGGCAACAGTGCCTGCACCAGCGCATCGAAAAACAGAAAGGCCTGTCGGATGCCACCCTGTCGGCCCGCTCGGCCGACCTGCAGGACGTGGGCGAGCGCGTGCTGCGCCACCTGCTGGGCAAGGGCAACGAGGGCAGCAATCCGTCGCAGGGCTGGCCCGCCGACGCCATCCTGCTGGCCGATGACCTCGCCCCCTCCGTCACCGCCCAGATCGACACCACCCGCGTCAAGGGCTTCTGCACCGCCAAAGGCGGCCCCACCGCCCACACCGCCATCCTGGCGCGGGCGCTCGGCCTGCCGGCCGTGGTGGCCGCCGGCCCCGGCGTGCTGCAGCCCTCCCTGTCGCAGAACGGCACCAAGGCCATTCTGGACGGCTACCGCGGCCGCCTGTACGTGGCCCCCACCGACAAGGCCCTGGCCGAAACGCAGCAGCGCATCGAACGACTGGCCCAGCTGCAGGCCGAAGAAACCAAAACCCGTCTGCAGCCCGCCACCACCACCGATGGCCACCGCGTGGAGATCGGCGCCAACGCCAACCGGGCCGACCAGGCCCGCCGGGCGCTGGAATCGGGCGCCGAGGGCGTGGGCCTGATGCGGACCGAGTTCCTGTTCCTCGAACGTGACCGCGTGCCGGGCGAAGACGAGCAGTACGATGTCTACCGCTCGATGGTGGACGTGCTGGCCGGCCGTCCGCTGATCGTGCGCACGCTGGACATCGGCGGCGACAAGCAGGTGCCGCACCTGGCCCTGCCGCAGGAAGACAACCCCTTCCTCGGCGTGCGCGGCGCCCGCCTGCAGCTGCGCCGCGAAGAGCTGCTGGTACCCCAGCTGCGCGCCCTGTATCGTGCCGCCAAGCATGGCCCGCTGTCGATCATGTTCCCCATGATCAGCAGCATCGAGGAAGTGCAGCAGCTGCGCGAGCGACTCGAGGCCATCCGCCAGGAACTGGACGCCCCGGCCGTGCCGCTGGGCATCATGATCGAGGTGCCGTCGGCCGCCGTCATGGCCGACCAGTTCGCCAAATACGTGGACTTCTTCTCCATCGGCACCAACGACCTCACCCAGTACACGCTGGCCATCGACCGCCAGCACCCCGAGCTGGCCAGCCTGGCCGATGCGCTGCACCCCGCCGTGCTGCGCCTGATCGCCCAGACCGTGGCCGGTGCCCGCCCCTACAAGCGTCACGTCGGTGTCTGCGGCGGCCTGGCCGGCGACCCGCTGGGCGCAGCCCTGCTGGTGGGCCTGGGCGTGGACGAACTCAGCATGAGTGCCAGCGATCTTGGCACGATCAAGGCGTTGCTGCGCCGGCAGTCCCTCTCGGATCTGCAGGCGCTGGCACGCAAGGCCCTGGAGGCACAGACCGCCCAGGAAGTGCGCGCGCTCGGCGCCGCCCTTAAACCCGCCTCTTCCCAACCCGCAGGAGATGCAGCATGACCCAAGTCCTGACCATTACCCTCAACCCGGCGATCGACCAGACGATTCCCGTTAAGAAGCTGATCCCGGGTGAGGTGCACCGCGCCACCGGCTTCACCAGTACGCCGGGCGGCAAGGGCATCGGCGTCTCCATCATCCTGGCCAAGCTGGGCGTGGCCACCACGGCCACCGGCTGGATCGGGGCCGACAACGACAAGCTGTTCGTACAGGCATTCGATGACAACGGCATCCGCGACGCCATGATCCGCCTGCCCGGCGCCACCCGCACCAACGTCAAGCTGGTCGACCACGAAGCCGGCGAATCCACCGACGTGAACCTGCCCGGCATCCAGCTCGATCCGGAAGAACGCGCCAAGGACGAGCAGCTGCTCAACGAACGCATGGAATCCCTCGTGCGCCGCGGCGACTGGTGCGAATTCGGTGGCAGCCTGCCGCCGGGATGCGATGTCGGCATCTGGCACCATCTGGCCAAGACCCTGGTCGACAAGGGCGTGAACCTCGTCATCGACGTGGCCGGCTCGCAGCTGGGCGCCGTGCTGGAAGGCTGGAAGAAAGCCGTCTCCGACACCGTCGGCCCGGTTATGATCAAGCCCAACCGCTCCGAACTGGAAGAACTGGTCGGCCGTTCGCTGAAGGAGACCGCCGAACTGATCAAGGCCGCCGAGGAACTGCAAAAGGCCCACAACATCCAGCGCGTGGTCGTGTCCATGGGCGGTGAAGGGGCGCTGATCATCGGTCCCGAAGGCCGCTGGCTGGCCAAACCGCCGAAAGTGCACGTCGCCACCACCGTCGGCGCCGGCGACACGCTGGTGGCCGGTACCATCGCCCGCCTGCTGCACGGCCAGCCGTTCCCGCAGGCCGCCGTCTTCGGCATGGCCTGCGCCGCGGCCCGCATCCAGCAGATCGAATTCGGCCTGCCGCCGCTCGATCAGGTCGAGGCCCTGCTCCACCAGATCAACGTCACCCCGTGCTGACAACCCCGCGGAGGAACCGGACGGCACCCCATGATCCGGCGTGCAGGCACCCGGAAAACGCTGCAGGGTCACTGACACACCCTGCAGCCGCCTCCGTCCCGGCCGGGTTCCGGAACAGCACGTTCATCCTCCCCCAACCCATCTAGGAGAGTCCCCGTGGCAAGCATCTTGGCGATTTCCGCCAGCCAATCCGGGCCTGCCCACAGCTTCATCATCGGTGAAGCCCTGCAGGCCGCTGCAGCCCAGGCCGGACACACGCTTGGCCTGAAAGTCATCAGTCATCTGGGCGAACAGGGCTGGTTCTCGGACAGCGACCTGGCCAGCGCCGATGTGGCCCTGGTCGTGGCCGATGGTCCCGTCGACCTTTCCGGTCTGCCGGAGAGCCTGCGCATCGTCGAGTCCACGCCACAGGCCGTCTTCGACGATGCCGCCGCCGTCATCGCCCAGGCCGTCGGCAGTGCCGGCAAGGCCGGCGCAGCGGGTGGCGCAGCCGCAGCCGTCCCGGCCACTGCAGCCGCCAGCGCAGGCGCCGGTGGCCCCCCGCCGGCCGGCATGAAGGTGGTGGCCATCACCTCCTGCCCCACCGGCGTGGCCCACACCTTCATGGCCGCCGAAGCGCTGGAAGAAGGCGCCAAGGAAGCCGGCTACACCATCAAGGTCGAGACCCGCGGCTCGGTCGGCGCCCAGAACACCCTCACCCCCGAGGAAATCGCCGCCGCCGACATCGTCGTGATTGCCGCCGACACCCAGGTGGACAAATCCCGCTTCACCGGCAAGCGCCTCTACAGCACCAGCACCAAGGCCGCCATCCATGACGCCGTCAAGGTACTGAAAACGGCCTGGGCCGAAGCCACCCCCTGGGGCGAAGGCAAGGCCGCAGCCGCCAGCAGTGGCAAGGAAGAAGCCAAAGCCAGCAGTGGCAGCGGCGCCCGCAGCGGTCCGTACAAGCACCTGATGACCGGCGTGTCGTTCATGCTGCCCTTCGTGGTGGCCGGCGGTCTGCTGATTGCCCTGGCCTTCGCCATCGGCGGTCTGGACGTGCCGACCGACCCGAACCTCGAAGGCACCTTCGGCTGGTACCTGTTCCAGGTGGGCGCCAAGTATGCGTTCGCCCTGATGGTGCCGATCCTGGCCGGCTACATCTCCTTCTCCATTGCCGACCGCCCGGGCCTGGCACCCGGCATGGTGGGCGGGATGATCTCGTCGGCCATCGGCGCCGGCTTCCTCGGCGGCATTCTGGCCGGTTTTCTGGCCGGTTACCTCACGCAGTTCCTGGCCAAAACCATCAAGCTGCCGCGCACACTGGAAAGCCTCAAGCCCGTGCTGATCCTGCCGCTGCTGTGCACCGGCATCATCGGCGTGCTGATGCTGAGCGTGCTGGGCAAACCAATGGTTGCCGCCATGGAAGGGCTCACGCACTGGCTGCAGGGCATGCAGGGCACCGACATCGCACTGCTGGGTGCCATTCTGGGCGCCATGATGGCCTTCGACCTCGGTGGCCCGGTCAACAAGGCCGCCTACGTGTTCGGCACCACGCTACTGGCCAGCAACATCAAGATCCCGATGGCTGCCGTCATGGCCGCCGGCATGGTGCCCCCGCTGGGCATTGCCGTGGCCTGCTGGATCTTCCGCAACCGCTTCAGCAACGAAGAGCGTGACGCCTCCAAGGCCGCCGCCGTGCTGGGACTGGCCTTCATCACCGAAGGCGCCATTCCCTTCGTGGCCCGTGACCCGCTGCGCGTCATCCCGTCGTGCATGATCGGCGCCGCCATCACCGGTGCACTGGTCGGCATGTGGCACATCGAACTGGCTGCCCCGCACGGTGGCGTGTTCGTGATGCTGATCCCGGGTGCCATCAGCAACGTGCTGCTCTACAGCGCCGCCATCGCCGTCGGTTCGGTCGTCACCGCGGTCTGCCTGGGCGTGCTCAAGAAGCCCATGAGCGCACAGGCGCAGGCTGCCACGGCCTGATTGCCCTGACCAGCACCCTGTCACGGGGTGCTGCACAAAAAAAGCCAGCCCGTTACGAGGCTGGCTTTTTTGTGCATGACGCCTGCACCTGATGCTGGCGCCATGCTTGCCGGGACTCACTTCGTCAGCACCGCCGGCACCAGCTTCTCGGCGCCGGCCAGCGGGGCCACTGCCTCGGCCGGCAGATGATGCCGGCGGGCCAGGTACTCGGCCGTATTGAGTGACGCATACACGTTGCCCTTGCCGTCATCCCAGATCAGCACCTTCGACGGCAGATCGATGGCCAGCGTGGGCGACTGCACCATCATCGGCGTGCCCATGTTGGGGTTGCCGAACACGATCACACTGGCAGCCGGCATGTCCAGCGACTGCTGCTGGGCCGCCTTCTGGTGATCGATGACGGTGAACACCGTCAGCCCCTTCGCCAGCAGCGCATCCTGCACCCGCTTGACCGAATCCGTGGCCGAGTATTTGCTCTTCACCGTCAGCAGCCCTTCGACCTGCCGGGCCGTGGCCAATGCATCGGCCGGTGCGGCTGCCTGCTGGGCATCACTCGCCGGCGTCTGGGCGGCGCCCACGCCATTCGATGCTGCGGCATCCATGCCCGATGTACCGGCGCCTTCCGCCGTGGTTCCTGTCTCCTGGGCCATGGCCATTCCTCCTGTAATCATCATCGACACGGCCGCACCTGCCAGCCAGAAACGCATCCCCGCCTGCGCGGCACCCATTGTCTTCATTGGCAGACCTCCTCGTCCGTCCGTGCAAAGCTTCTTCAACGCCTGTCGCAGCCATACGGTGTACGCCGCAGCGATCTCACCGTTACAGGGCACGCTTCCGTGCCCTGGCGCGTGTGATCACCTCATCCAGACGCGCCATGGCCTCTTCATGGAAAACACGGGGGCGCGGATCGGCGAGGCTATCAGCATACTTCTGCTTCGCCCCAGTGCATGCCCCGAAGAACCCATTATCCAGTTTCTGACCAATCTGCCAAACAAAGGCCGCTCACCCACGCGCCACCCATCTGCCCCCACTCGCCGGGCATCCCGCAGCCCCCGTGCCCCCGCAGCCGCCCGAAGGGGCCAGCGTAGAATGGATCGTTTCACCGCGTTGCCGAAGCCCCTGCCTGCCCCATGATCGTCCGCTCCCGCCCCCACTGGCTGTACATGCTGTTCGTGCTGCGCGGCTCGATCCTGCCCAAGATTGCCCCGCAACTGACCATCATCAGCCTGTTCAGCATCGTGGTCACCGCCCTGCACGGCCAGATCCTGCACTTCAAGGTCTCGCTGAACTTCGTGCCGTTCTCGCTGATCGGCCTGACGCTGGCCATCTTCCTCAGCTTTCGCAACAGCACCAGCTATGCCCGCTACTGGGAGGCCCGTACGCTGTGGAGCCAGGTGCTCTCGGCCTCCCGCTCGACGGCGCGCAAGGCGCTCACCCTCACCACCCACCCTGCAGCCGCCAAGCAGGTGATCCTGTACCTGTGCGCCTTCACGCACCTGCTCAAGCACCAGCTGGGCAACACCCGTCCCAGCAAGCTGCTGCGACGCTTCCTCGATGAAAAGGACACCCGCCGGGTGCTGAATGCCCAGTACCCGGCTTCCATGGCCCTGCTGCTGGTGGACGAATGGCTGGGCGCACGCCTGCATGCCCAGGAAGTGGCGCCCCCCGTGGCCGCTGCCTTCGAACGCAACCTCGACGAACTCAGCACCGCACTGGCCGGCTGCGAGCGCATCGCCGAAAACCCCATTCCGTTTCCCTACTCCATCATCATCCACCGCTGCGTCTACCTGTACTGCTTCTGGCTGCCGTTCGGCCTGCTCGACGCCATCGGCTTCATGACGCCGGTCATCGTCTGCTTCGTCGCCTATACCTTCCTGGCCCTCGAAGCCCTGGGCGCCGAGCTGGAGAACCCCTTCGGCCAGGACCCGAACGACCTGCCGCTGCGCTTTCTCAGCTGGCAGATCGAGGGCAGCCTGCTGGAAATGATCGGCGAGCCCCCGCGCACCGACAAACCCGGGGTCGAGAAGCACATCCTGCGCTGATCTAAAATTCCCCAGAGCCTTCCACCCGGAGACTCCCACGGAATCCCCCAACCAGGAGCGCCCGATGTCCGCCACCACCCCCAGCCCCAGCACCCCCAGCCCCAGCACCCCCCGTCTCACCTCCCTCTCCCACGGTGGCGGCTGCGGCTGCAAGATCGCCCCGGGCGTCCTCTCGGCCCTGCTGGCCAGGAGCAGCCTGCCGGCCCAGCTCTTCCCCGACCTGCTGGTGGGCACCGAAACGGCCGACGATGCCGCCGTCTACCGCATCAACGACGAGCAGGCCATCGTCGCCACCACCGATTTCTTCATGCCGATCGTCGATGATCCCTACGACTTCGGCCGCATCGCCGCCACCAACGCGCTCTCCGATGTCTATGCCATGGGCGGCAAGCCACTGATGGCACTGGCCATCGTCGGCATGCCCATCAACGTGCTGCCGCACGAAACCATCGCCCGCATCCTCGAAGGCGGCCAGAGCGTCTGCCGCGACGCCGGCATTCCGCTGGCCGGCGGCCACTCCATCGACTCGGTCGAACCCATCTACGGACTGGTGGGCATCGGCCTCGTCAACCCGAAGCACCTGAAGCGCAACAGCGACGCCAGACCCGGTGATGTGCTCATTCTCGGCAAACCGCTGGGCGTGGGCATCCTGTCGGCCGCGCTCAAGAAGGATCTGCTCGACGCCGAAGCCTACGCCACCATGATCGACGCCACCACCCGGCTCAACCGCCCCGGCGCCGAACTGGCCACCCTCGACGGCGTGCACGCCCTCACCGACGTGACCGGCTTCGGCCTGCTGGGCCACACGCTGGAAATGGCCCGCGGTGCCAGCCTGACCGCGCGTCTCGACAGCCGCGCCATTCCCTTCCTGCCCAACGTGATCGATCTGGCCTCATCCGGCATCAAGACCGGTGCATCCGGCCGCAACTGGGCCTCCTATGGTGCCGGTGTCGACATCAGCGCCGGCGCGCCCCCCTTCCTGCAGGACCTGCTCACCGACCCGCAGACGGCCGGCGGCCTGCTGGTGGCCTGCGCCCCCGACGCCCGGGAATCCGTACTGAAAACCTTCCGCAGCCACGGCTTCGACCGTGCCACCGTCATCGGCGAACTGGAAGCAGGCCCTGCCCGCGTGGTGGTGCGCTGACCCCCGGGCAGCCCCTGCGGGCGCCTGAACCTGCGCGGTCTTTCCGAACGGGCGCCGAACCTGCACAGGCAACATCCAGAAAGAACGGGGCGGTTCTTTGCCCCGCTTTCTGCGCCCCCCGCCTTCCCTCTCCATCTCCGGTACACCGCAAAGTCTTCCGGGCGCGGCCCGTCATCCAGTAAACTCCCCCGGCGTCCTTTCCCCTTCAGACTGGCCAGGACCCTGCTCTCGGCAGACAGGCACACTGCATCTGACCGACGCCGCATGTGACCGGTTTTGCCAGCCGCTCCGTTCGCCCCTGTCTCAACACCCCCCTCCCACCCGGCATGAAACCGAACCACCTGCGTCGCCAGCTGTGCTCCGCCACCGTTGCCCTGTTTGCCGCCAGCGCCCTGCTTGCCGGCCATCCGGCCCAGGCCGCCGACGACACCCTGGCGGCCCTGCAGCAGCGCGGTACCCTGCGCGTCGGCATCGAAGGCACCTATCCCCCGTTCAACTATCAGGACGAGAACGGCCAGTTCACCGGCTTCGAAATCGACCTGGCCCGCGCCATCGCCGAAAAAATGGGCCTGCAGGCCGAATTCCAGCCCACCAAATGGGATGGCCTGCTGGGCGCGCTCGACACCGGACGCATCGACGTGATCATCAACCAGGTCACCATCAGCGATGCTCGCCAGCACAAATACGACTTCAGCCAGCCCTACACCGTCTCCGGCATCCAGGCCGTCGTGCGCAAGAAGGACGCCGACACCTTCTCCTCCCCGGAAAAACTGGCCGGCAAGAAGGTAGGCGTCGTGCTGGGCACCAACTATGAGGAATGGCTGCGCAAAAACGTACCTGCCGCCGACATCCTCACCTACGACGACGACCCCACCCGCAACCAGGATCTGGACGTCGGCCGGCTGGATGCCATTCTGGTCGACCGCCTGGCCGCCCTCTACCAGCTCAGGCAAACCGGTGGCCGCTTTGCCCTGAGCGGCCCGGCCTTCTCGCGCGAAACCGCCGGCATCCCCACCCGCAAATCGGCCCCCGAGCTGCACCAGGCCATCGAGAAGGCACTGAACGAGCTGCGCGCCGACGGCACACTCAAACAGATCTCCGAAAAGTGGTTTGGCGCGGACGTCACCCAGTAACCTGCCTCACCACCACAGCCCCACAACGGTTACACCTGCTGCCGCATGGCCAGGCCCCGGGACAGGCCTGGCCCCCTTTATCCCGATCCGGGATTTCACGGGACATATCCCCGTGAGACCCTTGGCGCCCCGCCGCCCCGCTTCGCATGTCCGACATCCTTTCGCTCATCCTCGAATCGCTGCCCGACCTGCTCAAGGGAGCACGCTTCACCCTGCTGCTCAGCCTGGGTGGCATGACGTTTGGCCTGCTGCTGGGCTTTCTGCTGGCACTGGGCCGGCTGTACGCGGCCCGGCCCATCCAGTGGCTGGTGCGCTTCTACGTCTCGTTCTTCCGCGGCACCCCACTGCTGGTGCAGCTGTTCGTCATCTACTACGGCCTGCCCGAAACCGGCCTGCAGCTCTCGCCACTGCCCGCTGCCCTGATCGGCTTCTCGCTGAACATGGCCGCCTACACCTGCGAAATCCTGCGCGCCGCCATTGCCACCATCGATGCCGGCCAGTGGGAAGCCGCCGCCAGCCTTGGCATGAGCCGCATCCAGACGCTGCGCCGCATCATCATCCCGCAGGCCGCCCGCACCGCCCTGCCCCCGCTGGGCAACAGCTTCATCTCGCTGGTCAAGGACACCTCGCTGGCCGCCACCATCCAGGTACCCGAACTGCTGCGTCAGGCCCAGCTGATCACCGCCCGCACCTTCGAAGTCTTTGCCATGTACATCGCGGCCGCCCTCATCTACTGGGCCATCGCCAGCCTGCTGTCCGTGGCACAGAACCGGCTGGAAAAACGCGTCAACCGCGGCAACGACGAGTCAGGCAACCGCTGATACATCATCAAGCGCCTTGCCCCCGCACCGGCACCGGCACCGGCCCCGGCCATGTGCCGACAGCGCACCGTGCGCAAGCAAGGCGGCCTGCTTCTGCAGGGGAGCGGGCCCTGTTTCAACAGGCGGCCTATTCCAGCAGCCGCTCCACCCGCGCCTGCAGCGTGGCCTTCGACACCGCCCCGATGCGGATTTCCTGCAGCTGGCCATCCCGCCCGAAAAACAGCGTGGTCGGCAACGCCCGCACCCCGAAATGCCGGCCGGCCTCGCGCTGTGGGTCCATCAGCACGTTCTGCAGCTGCCCAAGCCCCCGCGACTCCAGAAAGCGCCGCACCCGCAGCACCTCCTCCCCCTGGTCCACGAACACCACCGCCAGCTCCGGATGCTGCCGCTGCGCCTCGGCCAGCACCGGCATCTCCCGCACACAGTGCGGGCACCAGGTAGCCCACAGGTTGACAATCACCGGCCGCCCGGCAAACGCCTGCAGCGACACCGCCTGCCCGTCCAGCGTGCGCATCTGCAGCCCCGGCAATGGCTGCCCGCCGCCAGCCGGCATCTGCAGCGCCATCAGCCCGGCCACACCCACGGCCGTCATCGCCGTCATGGCACCCATCAGCGGCCTGCCGGCCACCTTCCCGCGCAGCACATACCAGAGCGTCAGCACCCAGACCGCCGCCAGCCCCGACCACGGCTCGAAGCCCCCATCGCGCACATCCAGCATCGTCCACGGATCCACCAGATAGGCATCCCGGTACAGCAGCACATACGCCCCCCGCGACACCACCAGCGCCCAGAACACGATCCGCCAGAACAACGGCTCCACCGGCGCCGTCTGCAGCCGCCGGGCCAGCCAGCAGCCCAGCCAGGCACCCACGAACACCGCCACCAGCGTCAGCAGCACGGAAGAGGGAAAGGACAGCGGACCGAGTTCCAGGGAAACAGGCATGGGCAGAGCAGAAAAGGAGGAGTGGGGGAACCCGAAGTATCGCAGCACTTCCGCCATCCGCCCACGCTGCCACCACACGTCACACCTTGCGACACAAATCTCCTGCCCCAGCTCGCCGCACGTCCAACCCGCTCATCAGGGTTAACCCTAGCCATCACCAGCAATCCGCCATCCCCCTGTTTTTCAAGGGAATTTCAGCCACAGGACACAAAGGGAAATGATTGACCCTTTCAGTTGGCTTTTGTACATTGCCGCCACCCTTCGCCGGGAAGGAAGACCCCTGACCATCAGGCTTCCTGCCCATGATCCCACTGGTGGCATGCAGCCCCAAAGCCCATCCGGCCCACGGCTGCATCACACAGCCTCCCCCAACCCCGGAGCCGTCCTGTATGGAAACCTGGATCCAGAACTACTCGGCCGTCGGTGGCAGCCCGCTGCTGACCGCAGCCGTCGCCCTGCTGCCCATCGTCTTCTTCTTCGTGGCCCTCACCATCCTCAAGATGAAGGGTTATCTGGCCGGCCTCTTCACCCTGCTGATCGCGCTGGGCGTGGCCATCTTCGCCTTTGGCATGCCCACCGGCATGGCCATCTCCTCCGCGCTCTATGGCTTCGCCTATGGTCTGTGGCCCATTGCCTGGATCATCATCACGGCGGTATTCCTCTACAAGATCACCGTCAAGACCGGCCAGTTCAACATCATCCGCGCATCGGTCATCTCCATCACGGAAGACCAGCGCCTGCAGATGCTGCTGGTCGGTTTTTCATTTGGTGCCTTCCTGGAAGGCGCCGCAGGCTTTGGCGCGCCGGTGGCCATCACCGCCTCGCTGCTGGTGGGCCTGGGCTTCAACCCGCTCTACGCCGCCGGCCTGTGCCTCATCGCCAATACCGCCCCGGTGGCCTTCGGCGCCATGGGCATCCCCATCCTAGTGGCCGGCAAGGTTTCCGGGCTGGATCCCTACCACATCGGTCAGGTGGCCGGTCGTCAGCTGCCCATCCTCTCCATCATCGTGCCCTTCTGGCTGGTGGCCATGATGGACGGCATGCGCGGCATCCGCCAGACCTGGCCCGCCGTGCTGGTGGCAGGCGTCTCGTTTGCCGTCACCCAGTTCCTCACCGCCAACTTTATCGGCCCCGAACTGCCCGATGTCACCTCCGCGCTGGTCTGCCTGGTCTGCCTGTCGCTGTTCCTGAAGAAATGGCAGCCCGAGGAGATCTTCACCTTCGACGGCATGAAGAAACCCACGAAGCGTCATGAGGCCGAGTACACCACCGGCCAGATCCTGAAGGCCTGGTCGCCGTTTGCCATCCTCACCGTCTGCGTCAGTCTCTGGACGCTGAAGGGCCTGCAGAACGTGCTCGACGCAGCCACCATCAAGATCCAGTGGCCCGGCCTGCACAATCTGGTCATGAAGGCTGCCCCGATCGTGGCCGAGCCCACGGCCTACGCCGCAGAATTCAAGCTGAACCTGCTCGGCGCCGTCGGCACCTCCATCCTGCTGGCAGCCCTCATCTCCGCCGCGCTGCTGCACATGCGCATTCCCAACGTCATCAAGACCTTCTTCGAGACGCTGCTCGAACTGCGCCTGTCCATCCTCTCCATCGGCCTGGTGCTGGGCTTTGCCTTCGTGGCCAACTACTCGGGCCTGTCGTCCACGCTGGCCCTGGTGCTGGCCGGAACCGGTGCGGCCTTCCCGTTCTTCTCGCCCTTCCTGGGCTGGATCGGCGTCTTCCTCACCGGCTCCGACACCTCGGCCAACGCCCTGTTCGGCTCGCTGCAGGCCAGCACGGCACACCAGATCGGCGTCACGCCTGAACTCACCGTGGCGGCCAACACCACGGGTGGCGTCACCGGCAAGATGATCTCGCCGCAGTCCATCGCCATCGCCTGCGCCTCGGTGGGTCTGGAAGGTAAGGAATCCAACCTGTTCCGCTTCACGGTCAAGCACAGCCTCATCTTCTGCGTCTTCGTGGGTCTGCTCACGGTGCTGCAGGCGTATGTGCTGCCCTGGTCCCTGCATTTCTTCCAGAAATGACCCTCCCACGCCTCGGGGAGCCTGACACGCCCCCGAGGCCATGAGGGATGATGCAGTCGCTGTATCCTCTATCAGACTCGTCATCCCTCATCCTCGACCGCCCTATGGATATCCTCACCCGCCTGTATCGCCTGCCCACGGGGCGTTTCCATTACACGCTGCTGGGACTCATCGGCGTCGGCTGGCTGTTCGACGCCATGGACACGGGCCTCGTGTCCTTCGTGCTGCCCACGCTCAGTCAGCAGTGGCAGCTCACGCCGGCGCAGTCGGGGTGGATCGTCAGTGTCGCCTTCGTGGGCATGGCGCTAGGCGCCGTGGCCAGCGGCTGGGCCGCTGACCGCTTCGGCCGCCGCAATGTCTTCGTGGGCACCATGGTGCTCTACAGCATCGCCACCGGCCTGTGCGCCCTCTCGCCCAGTCTGCCCATCCTGCTGTTCTGCCGTTTCTGGGTGGGCTTCGGACTGGGTGGCCAGCTGCCGGTGGCCGTCTCGCTGGTCAGCGAATTTGCGCCCCCCGCAGTGCGTGGCCGGCTGATCGTGCTGCTGGAAAGTTTCTGGGGCCTGGGCTGGCTGGCCGCCGCGCTGGCCTCGTGGGGCTTCATTCCGCACTTCGGCTGGCACAGTGCATTCTGGATCGGTGCGCTGCCCATCTTCTATGCCCTGTGGGTCTGGAAGAAGCTGCCGGAATCCGTCCCCTACCTGCTGGCCCGGGGCCGGGTGGACGAGGCCCACGCCCTGGTCTCGCGCCTTGAAGCCCAGGCCGGCCTGCCCGTCGTGGCAGAAGCTGTCGTGGCCGCCACCGCCACCCATGAGCCCATCCGTTTCGGACAGCTCTGGAAGCCGCCCTTTGCCCGCCGCACCCTCATGCTGTGGCTGATCTGGTTCGGCATCGTGTTCTCGTACTACGGCATCTTCACCTGGCTGCCCAAGCTGCTGGTGGAGCAGGGACACACCGTGGTCAAGACCTTCGAGTACATGCTGGTGATGATCCTGGCCCAGCTGCCCGGCTATTTCTCGGCAGCCGTGCTCGTGGAACGGATCGGCCGCAAGGCCACGCTGGCCTCGTTCCTGTTCGCCTGCGCCGCATGCGCCTGGTTCTTCGGCCAGGCCACCACCCCCACCACCATCCTGCTGTGGGGGTCCCTCATGTCCTTCTTCAACCTGGGGGCCTGGGGCGTGCTGTACACCTACACCCCCGAGCTGTACCCGGTTCGATTCCGGGCCTTCGGCTCCGGCTGGGCAGGCGCCATCGGCCGCATCGGCGGCATCGTGGCACCACTGGCGGTGGCCGCACTGGTGGGTGGCGCCAACGGCTTCGCCCACATCTTCGGCATGTTCACCGCCGTGCTGCTGGCCGTGGTCGTGATCATCCTGGTGCTGGGCGAGGAGACCCGCGGCCGCTCGCTGGAAGACATCAGCGACTGACGCTCATGCATGCCGCGCATGACGGCATGAGGGCAGCGCCTAACTACAAAAACGCACATTGATACCGGTACGGCGCGCCGGTAACGTCCCTGCCATCGCACCCCCAGGGACGACATCATGCAACCCCATACCCTGTCCTCTTCACTGGCCATCGACGCCCCGGGCTCCCGGGGCAGCCAGACACGGTTCGGCCGCGAATCATATACGCCAGTCCAGCGCGACCCGGCACCCGCCGACACGCAGCCGCCGGCAGCGCGTCCGCCCTGGTACCGTCAGGAAGACGGCTGGGCCATCTTCATCGGCCTGGGCATGGTGGCGCTGGCCAGTCTGGCGCTGCTGGCCGGCGAATCCGGTGCGCTCAAGCTCGTCACCGTGAAGTTCGGCAGCTGGCGCACGCCCGGCGAAGGGCTGGCCGCCCTCGGCAAGGCGCTGCCCTCGCTCATCTACCTGTATGCGCTGCTGCTGGTACCGCTGTCCATCGGCGCCGCCCGCATCGGCTACAACGTCACGAAATTCGGCAAGGGCCTGCTGGCGCTGTATGGGCTGGCCGTACTGGTCACGCTGCTGGCCAGCAACACCTGGTTCAAGGCTGCCCAGCTGGAAGGCCCGCTGGTGGCTCTCTTCGTCGGCCTGGCCATCGGCAACACCGTGCGCCTTCCCGCCTGGCTGCACGAGGCATTGCGCACCGAATACTTCGTCAAGACCGGCATCGTGCTGATGGGTGCCACCCTGCCCTTCACGATCATCCTGCAGGCCGGCCCGGCCGCCATCAGCCAGGCGCTCATCGTCTCCTTTGTCACCTTCGGCAGCATCTATTTCGCCGCAACCCGACTCTTCGGGCTGGATCGCCGTTTCGGTGCCACCCTGGCTGCCGGCGGATCGATCTGCGGCGTCTCCGGCGCCATTGCCATCGGCGGCGCCTGCCGTGCCCGTCCCCAGCACGTCTCGGTAGCCATCTCGCTGGTCATCGTCTGGGCCGTGGCCATGATCTTCATCCTGCCCTCGGCAGCCCGTGTGCTGGGCCTTGAACCCGGCATCGCCGGCGCCTGGATCGGTACCTCGGAATTCGCCGATGCGGCCGGTTTTGCCGCCGCCGAAGCCATCGGCCACGAATCGGCCGTACAGGCTTTCACGCTGATGAAGGTGGTGGGCCGCGACATGTTCGTGGGCATCTGGGCCTTCCTGGTGGCCATCCTGTCGGTCACGGTGTGGGAACGTCAGTCACGCGACAGCGCCGAGCGCATCGACCGTCGCGAGATCTGGCGGCGCTTCCCGAAATTCATTCTGGGCTTTTTCGTGGCCTCACTGCTGACCACGGCGGCACTCACGCTGCTGGACGGCGCCCAGGCCACCGCCTACAGCAAGGACGTGCTGGGCACGCTCAAGTCGCTGCGCGGCTGGTTCTTCACCCTCACCTTCCTGGCCATTGGCCTGACCACGCGCTTTCGGGAACTGACGGCCGTCGGCATCAAGCCCTTCCTGGCCTTTGCCGTGGGCGTGGCCATCAACGTGCCGGTGGGCTACTTCCTGTCGGTCCACGTGTTCGCCGACTTCTGGAACGCGCTCTGATCATGAACACCTCGCTCGTCAACCTGCGCACCACCGTCAACAGTGCCACCCATGAGGGCCACCGCGACCTGCTGCTGCAGGCCGCGCTGCTGGCCCAGGGATTTGCCATCGACACCGAGCAGACCGGCCGCAAGGCCAGCCAGAAGCCCCGCTGGCGCGCCACCTCGCACGACATCGACGCCCAGGACATCAAGCACCATCTACAGGAGCTGGGCTTTGCCGACCACGAGTTCCAGATCCGGATGGAATTCCAGCGCGCCTGGGGCTGCCTGTAACGCTGAGATCGGCCTTGACGACGGCTCAGGTATAGGCCGCCCCATTCGTGTCACATGGTTAAACTGGCGCGGCGCATCGCGCTGCCTGACACGCTGATGTCCGAGATTCCATCGCCTTGAACGAGGAGCCGCATCATGACCGCATCTCCCTCCCAACCCATCGTTGGCCGCATCCTGCACCTGGGGCTCAGCAACTTCCACCGCGCCCACCAGGTGGTCTACCTGCAACGCCTGAAGGATCAGGGCGAGGCCGGCTGGCAGCTGGCCGGCACCAACATCCGTCCCGATGCCAACTCGCTGCTGGAGGCCCTGGCCGCCCAGGATGGCAATTTCACGCTGGAAACCATCGACCCGCACGGCAAGGTGGAATACCACTGGATCACGGCCATCGACCAGGTGATTCCCTACGATGCCAGCCTGAAGACCATCACCGAACTGGCCACCGATCCGATCACCCGCATCATCTCCTTCACCGTCACCGAAGCCGGCTACTACCTGCTGGAAAACGGCGATCTGGACACCAGCTTCCCCGACCTGAAGGCCGACCTGGAGCGCGTGAAGAAAGGCGAACCGGGCCAGACGCTGTACGGCGCCCTCATCACCCTGCTGCGCGCCCGCAAGAAGGCCGGTGGCGGCCCCATCACGCTGCAGAACTGCGACAACCTGCGCCACAACGGCGACCGGGTGCGTGGCGGCCTGCGCGACTTCGCCCAGAAGATCGGTGACACCGACATCCTGAGCTGGATCGACGCCAACGTGCGCTTCCCCAACGCCATGGTCGACCGCATCACGCCGCGCCCGCCGGCGGAGCTGAAGGCACGCGTCAAGGCCGCCACCGGACGCGACGACAATGCCGCCCTGGGCTCCGAGAGCTATCTGCAATGGGTCATCGAGGACAATTTCGCGGCTGGCCGCCCCGCCTGGGAAAAGGTCGGTGCCGAACTGGTGGCCTCGGTCGATCCCTACGAAGAAGCGAAGATCCGCCTGCTCAATGCCACCCACAGCTGCATTGCCTGGGGCGGCACACTGCGCGGACACGAGTACATCCATGAAGGCGCGCGTGATGCCGTGGTGCGCAAGCTGGCCTTCGACTACGCCACCGACGACGTGATCCCCTGCCTGTCGGGTCCCAACAATCCCGTGGACCTGACAGCCTACCGCGATATGGTGCTGGAGCGCTTCGGCAACGATGCCATCCGTGACACCAACCAGCGCGTCACCGCCGACAGCTTCTCGAAGATCCCGGGCTTCATCCTGCCCACCATCCGCGACCGGCTGGCCCGCAACGAGAGCATCGATTCGGTGGCCGTGCTGCCCGCCCTCTTCCTGGAATTCCTGAAGCGCTGGCATGCAGAAAAGCTTCCCTTCCAGTACCACGACCAAAGCATGGATCCGAAGGCGGCTCACGCCATCGTGCAGGCTGACGATCCAGTGAAGGCCCTGTGCGCCGATCGCATGCTGTGGCAGGAACTGGCCGGCGACGCCCGCCTGGAAGCTGCCGTGCGCAAGGCATTGGCACGTGTCCAGAAGGACGTGATTCCGGGCTGATACCCAGACAGAACGCACCATGGTGTGCCGCATGGCGCGCAGCCGACAGACTGCCTTCTTTTCGACAGTCTGCTGATTTGCAAGCCTGAAGAAACCGGTCCCCCGTCATTTCCCGGGAGCCGGTTTTTTTATCGGCACGCCGTCATCCAGGCTTCCACAGATGGCTCCAGACGACAGCAACCGGCTGCATGCAGCACTGTGAAGTCTGTGCGTACCACCCAATTTCATGGGGAGCGCCGATGCCCGGATGCAACTCTTTGCAACCATCGTTGCAAGGCATGACCAACAATCTGCCGTTCTCCAGGCAGACATCATGCAGGATCTCGAACATGTGAAATACATTCAGGCCCATTCGTGCAAGCGTGCACACGGAACGTATGCGTGCACACACATGCCTGAATGAAAACGTTGTCCGATAAATACATCCAGCCTTTCCGTGTTCTACGAAGTGCCCAGACGCACCGCTCTACAGTGACCTTCGGCGCTGGCGACCTTCCGCCAGGCTCCATATCGTTAACAGCCGCCAAGGATCACTCATGTCCATACGCACGTTCCTTCCATCTTCGCCCAGCTCTGCTTCTCCCGGTACGCCTCACGAATGCTTCCACACGCCCATCACGTCGCCTGCACGCCGTCACCCCGGTCGCCCTCTGGCGCTGCTGATGATGCTGTCCCTGGCTGCCTGCGGCGGCAGTGGATCGGGTGATGCCGGACAGCCTGCCCAGCTGACACAGAAAGCCGACACGGCGGTTCTTTCCAGCAGCCCGGCAAGCAATACCTCAAGCAACGAGAGTACGCGCCCGAGTGCTGACACTGCCGGCAATGCTGCCACCGCAGCCGATCCCTCGACGAACAGCACGCCCACCACGATCGCCTCCGAAGCAGGGACTGCTGCTGCCGCCACGCCATCGACCAACGCTGCTGCGACCGGAACCCCTGCTGCCGGCACGCCATCCACCCAAACCTCCGCGACAGAGACCACGGGTGCCAACACACCATCGGCCAGCACCACGGCAACCGAGACTGCCGCTGGCGCAACACCCGCTGCCCCAGGAACCACCACAACGCCGGCAGCGGACACGGCAGCAGCCACCCAGGACGCGGCGTCAGCTTCTGCCACACCGGCTGCAACACCTGCCGCTACACCTGCCGCTACACCTGCCGCTACACCTGACGCAACACCTGACGCAACACCCGCGGCAACGCCTGCTGCAACGCCTGCTGCAACGCCTGCCGCAACACCTGCCGCAACACCCACCGCTGCACTGGGTGAACTGCTCGATGACCGGGAAATTCGCTCGGACGTGGTCCTGGCAGCCCTGCTGGACCATTCAACCACCAAGGACCAGGCCCCTGCCACGGATGCGACCCGCGAGCTGATCCCCACGGAAAAGGGTGGCATTGAACTCACGAAACCCAAACTGGCCAGCGAGGACCCGCAGCCCCTGCTGAAGCTGGATGTGGGCATTCAGCCGTCGACCGACAGTGCATTCCAGCAGCCGTACACCTATCGTGCACATGCTGAAGCCCAGCCTGGCCAGACCGGCAAGGCCGCTTTCAACGCCGCCACATGGGAGCTAGGTCTGTCCAGTGACCAGTTCGCAGCCGGACAGGCGGTGACGATCGGCAATATCCTGCGATTCACACAGGCGGGTCTCAACGGGGGGAAACCTATCGTATTGAATTCCGTGATTTCCTGGGGCAGTCCGGACAGTTCCGTCACGCAGTTTTCTGCAGAGAAGCGGATCTACCGAGACGGGAGCTTCAAGCAATGGGAGTCCGAAGACAAGGAATATAGAGCCGAACTTGACATGAGTCTTCTTGATGGGCCGAACACCTTCCTGCTGACGCTGAATGTCTTCAAGGCAGGCGGTTCGGAATCCATGGAAATCCACAGCGCGTGGCGCATTCCGGCCAACTGGAAATCCGGCGATGCGCTCGTCAAGCTGGGTGAACAGGTGGTTCATGAAACACGCGAGCCGGCATACAACGGCGATGGCGTCATTTCCGGTACATCCAGCAGCACCGACACCTGGAGCACCGCCAACTACCGCGCCGAAGGGATTGTCGACGGAACCACGGATGTACCGCTGAACGAACGAGGCATCAGTGGTGCACTGTTGTCTGCCTCCTTCGACTCCCTGCCGGACGAGGACCTCGGCTTCAATGATGACAATGGTCGTCTGAAGGCTGCCAGCAGCCCCACCGGCGCCTTCATCGAGAAGGCCCCTGATCCGGACAGCCTCAAGCTCTGGGAAAACAGCCAGGCCGATAATTTCGGTGCCCGTCCCGCCGCCGACAATTATGTCCCCGCAGAAGGAACCTATTATCACGAACTGAAGGCAGGCATTGATAACTGGTACAACGCGACACCCTCATTCGAGCACCTGGAGATGTCGCTGAAGCTACGCGCCGGCACGCAAAGCGGCAAACAGGTGATCTTCCTGCCCAACGAACTGAAGACATACATCGATGTCCCTCCCGCTGACAAGCCCGACGACCACAGCCCCAGCAATCGCATCGAGGGCGTGCTGGCATCGGTTGACGGGCAGAAGGGCTTCCACCATGACTCGCTGGTTCCCTTCGGGACATTGATGACCTGGCAGGGCCAGAAGGATGGCAAACCGCTGACCGTGAAGATGTCGCTGAAACCCGGTCCCGAGGCCAATCAGGTGACTCGTTGCTGGACGGCAGCCCTGCCCAGCCGGACCCGTGACCTGAACCGCGATATCTGCTCGACTTTCGTGGTGCCTTCCGGATGGCAGCATGGCCAGGCGCTGGAACGCGTGAGTAGCTATGTGACGGATACGCGCCCTGGAGACAACGGCCAGCCGGTGACACGCACCTGGCGCAGCAATCCAGCCGCGCCGAAGTGATTCGGCAGCAAGGCTGATACGCACATCATGGATGCCACGTGGCTGCACGGCATCCATGGTGCACGCTGCACCCATGTGATCCTCCCGTGCGCCGACCCGGGCCGGAGAGAATCCGCGGGCCTCTGAGATAGGTACAGAGTCGTCATCCCGTCGTGCATTGACTATTCTCGACTGGATGACGGATATACCGCGGGAGGCGTGCGACCGTTGAAGCGGCATCAGCCGCCCTCAGCTTCCACTTCGAAACATCCGCCGCCAGACGCTGGGGCTGACGTGGAAACGTTGGCGGAACTGCACACGTAAATTTGTGGCGCTGCCAAAGCCCGCCTTTTCCGCCACATGCTCAATAGGCATGTCACCATTTTCCAGCAGGTTCTGGGCCTGCCACAGGCGTTCTGTCTGCAGCCATTCTCCCAGCGCCATGCCCGTGGCCCTGGAAAAATGCCGAGAGAACGTGCGACGCGACATGTTCAGTCGCTTGGCCAGATCATCCAGCCGATGCGGACTACCCAGATCCTTTCGCAAGAAAACCAACAAGCTGTTGATCCGATCGTCCCGTGTGTGGCGTGTAGTCGGCTGACGGATGAACTGAGCCTGCCCACCTTCTCGATGCGGCGCGGTCACGAAGGTTCTTGCCACTTCGTTGGCCACCGTGACACCATGTATCCGTCGCAACAGGTGTAGACAGCAGTCCAGACCTCCTGCAGCGCCCGCCGACGTCAGAATGTTGCCATCCTCCACATACAGCCGATTTTCATCAAGCATGATTTTCGGAAAACGCTGGCGAAAGTCATTCTCCGCCATCCAGTGTGTGGCTGCGCTCTTTCCATCCAGCAGGCCGGCATAGGCAACCGCATAGGTTCCATAGCACAGCGCAACAATCTGTGCTCCTCGTTTAGCCGCCTTCCTCAGGTGCCGATTGAACTCAGGTGATGGCGCTTCGTCCACGTCACGCCATCCACTGATGACGATGACATCGGCACGATCCATGGACGATAGCCCCCCATGCACCGGAATACGGGCCCCCAGATGGGTGGCGACATCCTGGCCATTGTCGGAAAACACCCGTAGCCTGAACAATGGACTACTTCGATAGGAGGACTGAAACATGCAGAAAGGGATATTGAAGACGAAGTCATTCATCCCGGGCTGAGCATACAGTGCGGCCGTCCTCAGTTTTGCTTCAGTCGTCATGTTGGCCCGATTCTTTCGGAGATTGGCAATGTTGCCCATTCTAGTCGGTCTGAAGCCTTCCTAGAATCCTTCCTCTCCGATCTCTTCAGGAACAGACCCATGAACTGCAAGTCTACGGACCAGTATCAGCACATCCGCAACGCCACGGCCAGGATCACGTATGCCAATCAGACCTTTCTGGTGGACCCCTTTCTGGCACCCAAAGAATCCATGGCAGGTTTTCCGGGCACCCACAACAGCCAGCAGCGCATGCCGCTAGTGGATCTTCCGATGCCTGTCGAGAAGATCATGGAAGGCGTGGATGCCGTCATCGTGACCCACACACACGAAGATCACTGGGACAAAACCGCACAACAGGCAGTTCCCAAGAACCTTCCAATCTTTGTGCAACATGAGAGCGACGCCGGAAAGCTTCGCACGCAGGGCTTCAAGGATGTACGCATCCTGCATGACAGCGCCACCTTCAATGGCGTGATCCTGACCCGCACGGGGGGGGCTCATGGCACCGTGGAAATGTATGCACATCCACAGATGGCACAGATTCTGGGCGATGCCATGGGTGTGGTGATGCAGAAAGAAGGCCACAGGACAATCTACATCGTGGGCGACACGATCTGGACGGCTGACGTGAACAAGGCGCTGAACCGCTTCCAGCCGGACGTGCTGGTGATGAACACAGGCTATGCGCGCATCCAGGGCCTATCCGACAGCATCATCATGGGCCCGGACGACGTACTCAAGGCCACCCAGGTCATGCCGAATGCACAGATCATCACCGTGCATATGGACACAGTCAACCACACCGCTGTCAGTCGTCAGGACATGCGTCGTTTTCTGGTTGGCGAAGGCATCATTCACCGTGTCGCGGTACCAGAAGATGGCGAGATCGTGACGATTAATGGAGCTTCAATCACTGCGACATCTCAGCTCTGATCTCCACGCGTCCAGTGCTCTGCCAGAAAGTCCACAAATGCCCGGATTTTCGGGCTGACCGCGGTGTCACCGTAATAGACGGCGTAAAACGGTTTGGCTTCGTTCAGGGCACAGTCCGGCAGGAGTTCATGCAGGTTGCCGGCAGCGATGTCACTGGCCACGACGAAGTCCGACAGGCAGGAGATGCCGTTGCCGGATAGACAGAGCTGGCGGATGGTTTCTCCGCTGTTGGCAGACAGTTGGGGCGTGGCGGCATAAGGGGCATGACCGCTGTCAGCAAATGGCCAGTTGTTCAGGGTTCTGGGTTCGGAGAAACCAATGAGGGTGTGCCGCGACAGATCGGCAACGCTTTCCGGCGTGCCGTATCGGGCCAGATAGTCGGGTGCAGCAACAAGCTTCAGGCGACTGTCAAACAGGTGCCGGGCACGCAGCGCAGAATCGTGCAGGCTGCCTGCGCGGATGGCGATATCCACGCGCCGTTCGATGAGGTCGATATAGCCTTCGGACGAGGTGAGCTGCAACGACACCTGCGGATAACGCTCGCGAAACGGGCGCACGAGCGGGGCAATGCGATGCAGCAGCGTGGGCGTGGCGGAATCCACCCGAAGAATGCCCTGCGGTGTACCGCCCGAGGAGAGGAGTTCCGCCTCTGCGGCCTCGATGTCATGCAGTATCTGCCTGGCACGCCTGAAGAAACGGCTGCCTTCTTCGGTAAGCCGCAGCTGGCGTGTGGTGCGGTTGAGCAGATTGGTGGAAAGTTTCTCTTCCAGCCGTTTCACGGTGCGGCTGACGACGGAGTTGGCCAGGCCCAGCCTTTCTGCGGCACGGCTGAAACTGCCGCTTTCCACCACCTGCACGAATACGGCCAGCTCATCGGAATGGCTCTTCATTGTTGCTGATACTGGAAAAGTGTTTTGCGATTATTGCCATTTTCCTTCATGAAGGATAGACGGACAATGGCGTGTTTTCAACACGACTTCTGAGGAATCCACATGAACATTCTGTTGATTGACGGCGGACAGGCCTTCCGTTTCACCGAAGGCCGTCTGAACCACACGCTGCACCAGACCGCCCGAGAGACACTGACCGCACTCGGGCACGCCGTGAAGGAAACGGTGATTGAGCAGGGCTATGACACCGTTGCCGAGGTGGAGAAATGGCTGTGGATGGATGCGGTTGTCTGGCAGATGCCCGGCTGGTGGATGGGCGAGCCGTGGACGGTCAAGAAGTATGTTGACGAAGTGTTCAGCGAAGGCGTGGGCGAAGACAAGCTGGTTGCCAACGATGGCCGTCACCGTGTCAACCCGACGGTGGGCTACGGGACGGGTGGATTGCTGCACGGCAAGAAGCACATGATCTCATCCACCTGGAATGCACCGATCGAGGCATTCACCCGGGAAGGCGACTTCTTTGAGGGCGCAGGAGTGGACGGCGTTCACTTCCATTTCCACAAGGCCAACGAGTTCCTCGGCACCACACGGCTGCCCACGTTCAGCTGCAACGATGTAGTGAAGAATCCGCAGGTTGAGCGCTACCTGTCCGACTATCGCGCACACCTGGAGAAGGTGTTCGGCAAGGCGTAGGTTCGGGGCGCAGGAATAGAATAGACATGTCCTTTTCTGACTGACGAGGAGCGCCCATGAAGGCCGTCGTGATCCATGAAGCGGGAGGTCCCGAGAAACTGATCCTGCAGGACGTGCCGACACCACAGCCCAGGCCGGGCTGGTCGTTGGTGAAGGTCAAAGGCTTTGGCATCAACCATTCCGAGATCTTCACCCGGGAAGGCAAGTCGCCCAGCGTGGGTTTTCCGCGAATTCTGGGCATTGAATGCGTCGGGGAGGTTGCCGAGAGCACCACACCTGCCTTGACGGCAGGGCAGAAGGTGGTCTCGATCATGGGAGAGATGGGGCGCGCCTTCGATGGGAGCTACGCCGAGTACGTGCTTCTTCCGAATGAGCAGATCTACCCCATCAAGACCAGCCTTGACTGGAAGACGCTTGCTGCATTGCCGGAAACCTACTATACGGCCTACGGCTCCATGCTGAAGCTGCAGATCCGGTCATCCGACAAGGTTCTGGTACGCGGCGCCACCAGTGGTGTGGGTGTGGCTTTTGCCTGTCTGCTGAAGGCGCGTTTTCCGGATGTCATCCTGCATGGCAGCAGCCGCTCTGCCAACAAGGCGGCACGCCTGCGCGATGCAGGCTTCGATGCGGTGATCATCGACCAGAACGGAACCCTGCAGACTGACGAACAATACGGCAGGATTCTGGAACTGATCGGCCCTGCCACGCTCCGGAACAGCTTTGACCACATTGCAGAACGAGGCATCGTCTGCAACACGGGGCTACTGGGCAACCAATGGTATCTGAACGGATTCGATCCCATCATGGAGCTGAAGAACGACAGTTACCTGACTTCGTTCTACTCGGGGCTGGTCAACGCCGAGCGGCTGAACGCGCTGTTCGCCTACGTCGATCAATACAACGTCAGGGTGCCCATCGAACGGGTCTTCAGTCTTTCCGAGGTGGCGGACGCACACCGATTCCTGCAGAGCGAGCACAGCT
Organism: Lautropia dentalis; assembly: GCF_003892345.1. Taxonomy (GTDB): domain Bacteria; phylum Pseudomonadota; class Gammaproteobacteria; order Burkholderiales; family Burkholderiaceae_E; genus Lautropia; species Lautropia dentalis. The sequence goes on along the minus strand of NZ_RRUE01000002.1, from coordinate 587,533 downwards.
TCGGGAAGGTGATCGTTCTCAACGACTGATCGATCATGGCACGCAGAAGACGCCTGCGCCTTCACGCGCCATGATTTTTGAGGCGCCCATCAGGCAACCAGTTCGATCTGGTTGCCCTCCTTGTCCAGAAAGCAGCTTTCATAGTAGCCATCTCCAGTCGTGCGCGGTTCGCTGACGATCTCGAATCCGTCGGAACGCAACCGGTCGGTCAGCGCCCGCACCCTTTCGGGGCTGCCGACCTTGATGGACAGATGGGCCCATCCCAGAGCAAAGGGATGGCGCACCGGATCGGCCATTTCCGGCCGCGTCATGATCTCCAGCCGGGCGCCGCCGCTGTCGGCAAAAGTCAGGAAGTACGTCATCAATCCGGTTCGAGGATTGTGGTATTTCTCGTTCGGAACGGCATCGAAGTACTTCATGAAAAACGCTTTCGAGCCTTCCAGATCCTTCACATAGAGCGCGACATGGTCGAGTTTCATTGCGTATCTGCCGACTTTCGCTCATTGCACTTCAGTACATCATACACCCCCATGGACATTCGGGCAACCCCAGATGCCTGAAGGTGTGCAGGAGAACCCGGCTGCTGTGATTGAGCCAATGAGCCTGCATCAAATCCCGTGCATGACGTATCGGATGATTCTTCAGATAAGCCGGCGATGCGCAGATCAGCGTTTTCCAGACCGCCAGGGTACGCACCACACTGTCCCCCTCTTCGGGAATAGGAACAGCACGTATCGCGATGTCTGCCTCCTCATGCAGGTCGGCCATACGATTACTTTCCAGAAGCACCAGCCGAACCTTTGGGCAACGCTGACGCAGCATGAAGACGACCTGCTTCAATGGCGTCGTTTCACTGTAGCCCGTTGGAAGGCTGATACGTACTTCACCTTCGGGCTCAGCCTTCAGGACGCCCATGTCTCGCTCGACGGCATCATGCCAGTCGAGAAGCTGCTCTGCGTACTTCTGCAGGCACCGCCCTTCCTGGGTGGCAGTCAGACTCCGCGTGGTACGCGCGAGCAACTTGACCCCGTAATGCCGTTCCAGCTTGCGCACCACCTGGCTGACCGCGCTGGGCGTCATTCTAAGCTGCGCAGCAGCGGCGCTCATGCTGCCTTGGCGCAAGATGACGCCAAAAACATAGACAGGTTTGAGTGATTCCATTTTGAAACCACGCTTCAAACTTGATGAAGAATTTAGGGATTATCAATCAAAACAGCTTTTCCTACAATGCACCTGTCTGAAGCAACATCACCTGACCACAGGAGTCTCTCATGCCCCATATCGACATCAAGTGCTACCCGAAAGGCCTGAGCAAGCAGGAACTGCAGTCCTTCGCGGACGATCTCACGACGTTCGCAAGCCAGCGCCTGAACACACCGAAGGAATACATCACCATTGCCTATACCGAAGTCCCTGCCGAAGCCTGGAAAGAAAGCGTCTTCGACACGGAAATTGCACCGAACGTGGACAAGCTGTTGCGCAAGCCTCAGTACAGCATGTAGTGCAGTTCCATGAATTACCCCCAGGGATCCTCTGAAGATGCGATGGCCGCGAAGACTTGTCCAGAGGATACCCAGCCCCTTGAAGCCCGCGTGACGTACCGGCAGGGTAGTCGCCATCGATGCCGGCGAATGGAAGTATGGCTTCATCCAGGGTGGCCGCAAGGCCGATGCAACATTCCAGGACATCGAAAGGCCAGATCCCGAGTACTGGCGTGAACAGATGGTCATTCGCCCCGAACCACAGCGGACAGCGCAGTGGTTCCGTGATGCCAATGCCGTATATAACGAAACACAAGTCAGCAAGGAAACCTTTGGAGCCATTCACGCCCCCACCCTGCTGGTGGTCGGCGAAGACGACGCCAATGCCCCGCTGGATACCGTGCTTGCTGCTTATCGCATGTTGTCCGACGGCAGCCTTTCAGTCATCCGAACACTGAACATCCGGTTTTCATCCAGAACTTTCCTGCCGTCTGGGATGCCGTGGAACCGTTCCTGGATGCTGAGTGAGCCTCTCTTCGGGCATGAAGCGTGTACCTTGACGCCCTCATGCCCGGAAGGGCCATCTGCCGCCAGATACACCAGCTCCTTCCAGTCCTTTTTCCATCCGACATGCGTGGGCCCGCAGTAACGGCTCATTCGGGTGGCTGGAGCCCTTCCAACACCCTCATCAGCGTCTTCAACCCATCCTCCAGCTGCTGCCGCGTGCGCGGTGGCAGCTGATCCAGCACCGTGCCCTCGTTTTCCACGTGTGGCACCACGGCCTGCTCGATCAGCGCCTTTCCCTGCGGCGTGAGCTGCACCAGCTGGCTGCGGGCATCCTCCGGGTTGGGCAGGCGTCGGATCAGGCCCTTCTCTTCCAGGCGCTGCAGGCGATTGGTCATGGTGCCGGAGGTGACCATCAATGACTCGAACAGCGCCGTGGGCGTCAGGCTATAGGGCTTGCCGGCCCGGCGCAGCGTGGCCAGTACGTCGAAAGACGCCGTGTTCAGCCCGTGCTCGGCAAACACCGCTTCCAGCCGGGCCTGCAGCAGTGCCGTGCAGCGCTTCAGCCTGCCAAACAGGATCATGTTTTCGGATGCGAGCGGGGGCATTTCCCGCTGCCACTGGGCGACGATGTGATCCACGGCGTCGGGTGTGGATGTTGGAACCGGCGCTCCAGTCGAGCCGGATACCTTGACGTTGGACATGGTGAAAGCCTGGGCGTTGCGGGACGGTGAACAGTATATCGGCCGCGTGTGCAGGACAGGCGGATGGGCTCAGTATTTATCTTGACATCAAGATAACTGCAGCATAGGATGTCACTCATCCCTTGACAGCACGCCCTTGCGCACGCACGCCATGAATGACACGCATCGGGGAAGCCCGCTCATGGTGATCCTCACCACGGCGCTGGCCCCACTCATCTGGGGCAGCACCTATCTGGTCACGACCGAATTCCTGCCACCCGACCGGCCGTTCACCGCCGCACTGCTGCGCGTGCTTCCGGCCGGATTGCTGCTGCTGGCCTGGACACGGGAATGGCCACGCTGGCGGGACATGGGGTGGCTGCTGGTGCTGTCCATCCTGAACATTGCCTTCTTTCAGGCCATGCTGTTCGTGTCGGCCTATCGATTGCCGGGCGGGCTGGCTGCCATCCTCAATTCCACGCAGACACTGATGGTCCTGGTGCTGACATGGTGGGTGGGCAGGAAGCAGCCACCGATCATGGCGTGGGCCTCGGCCGCACTGGGGGTGCTGGGCATCGTGCTGCTGGTGTATTCACCGCAGGCCCATTTCGACACGCTGGGCATCATCGCGGCGCTGGCCGGATCGGCCTCCATGGCCACGGGCATCTTCTTCTCGGCACGCTTTCAGCACGGGCTGTCGGTCCTGGCCTACACCGGCTGGCAGCTGCTGCTGGGCGGGCTATGCCTGCTGCCGGTGGTGCTGATGCTGGAGCCCTGGCCCGAGCACTTCACGGCAGCCAACGTGGGCGGTTATCTGTACCTGTGCCTGGTGGGCGCGGTGCTGGCCTACGTGCTGTATTTCCGGGGCATCAGCCGGCTGCCGCCCGCCATCGTGTCGTCGCTGGGCCCCCTCAGCCCCGTGTGTGCCTTCGTGCTGGGCTGGGTGTTCCTGAACGAGCAGCTGGGCGGCCGTGCCCTGGTCGGCTTCGTGCTGGTGCTGCTGTCCATCATCGGCGTGCAGCGGGCGATGATGCCCCGGACAGGAACGACCTCGACATCCCTGTCCCGCCACGACAGCTGATTCGACGCCAACGTGCGCTTCCCCAACGCCATGGTCGACCGCATCACGCCGCGCCCGCCGGCGGAGCTGAAGGCACGCGTCAAGGCCGCCACCGGACGCGACGACAATGCCGCCCTGGGCTCCGAGAGCTATCTGCAATGGGTCATCGAGGACAATTTCGCGGCTGGCCGCCCCGCCTGGGAAAAGGTAGGCGCCGAACTGGTGGCCTCGGTCGATCCCTACGAAGAAGCGAAGATCCGCCTGCTCAATGCCACCCACAGCTGCATTGCCTGGGGCGGCACACTGCGCGGACACGAGTACATCCATGAAGGCGCGCGTGATGCCGTGGTGCGCAAGCTGGCCTTCGACTACGCCACCGACGACGTGATCCCCTGCCTGTCGGGTCCCAACAATCCCGTGGACCTGACAGCCTACCGCGATATGGTGCTGGAGCGCTTCGGCAACGATGCCATCCGTGACACCAACCAGCGCGTCACCGCCGACAGCTTCTCGAAGATCCCGGGCTTCATCCTGCCCACCATCCGCGACCGGCTGGCCCGCAACGAGAGCATCGATTCGGTGGCGGTGCTGCCCGCCCTCTTCCTGGAGTTCCTGAAGCGCTGGCATGCAGAGAAACTGCCCTTCCAGTACCACGACCAGAGCATGGACCCGAAGGCGGCGCACGCCATCGTGCAGGCTGAAGACCCGGTGAAGGCCCTGTGTGCCGACCGCGTGCTGTGGCAGGAACTGGCCGGCGACGCCCGCCTGGAAGCTGCCGTGCGCAAGGCATTGGCACGTGTCCAGAAGGACGTGATTCCGGGCTGATACCCAGACAGAACGCACCATGGTGTGCCGCATGGCGCGCAGCCGACAGACTGCCTTCTTTTCGACAGTCTGCTGATTTGCAAGCCTGAAGAAACCGGTCCCCCGTCATTTCCCGGGAGCCGGCTTTTTTATCGGCACGCCGTCATCCAGGCTTCCACAGATGGCTCCAGACAACGGGAACCGGCTGCATGCAGCACTGTGAAGTCTGTGCGTACCACCCAATTTCATGGGGAGCGCCGATGCCCGGATGCAACTCTTTGCAACCATCGTTGCAAGGCATGACCAACAATCTGCCGTTCTCCAGGCAGACATCATGCAGGATCTCGAACATGTGAAATACATTCAGGCCCATTCGTGCAAGCGTGCACACGGAACGTATGCGTGCACACACATGCCTGAATGAAAACGTTGTCCGATAAATACATCCAGCCTTTCCGTGTTCTACGAAGTGCCCGGACGCACCGCTCTACAGTGACCTTCGGCGCTGGCGACCTTCCGCCAGGCTCCATATCGTTAACAGCCGCCAAGGATCACTCATGTCCATACGCACATTCCTTCCATCTTCGCCCAGCTCTGCTTCTCCCGGTACGCCTCACGAATGCTTCCACACACCCATCACGTCGCCTGCACGCCGTCACCCCGGTCGCCCACTGGCGCTGCTGATGATGCTGTCCCTGGCTGCCTGCGGCGGCAGTGGATCGGGTGATGCCGGACAGCCTGCCCAGCTGACACAGAAAGCCGACACAGCTGCTCTTTCCAGCAGCCCGGCAAGCAATACCTCAAGCAACGAGAGCACGCGCCCGAGTGCTGACTCTGCCGGCAATGCTGCCCCCGCAGCCGATCCCTCGACGAACAGCACGCCCACCACGATCGCCTCTGAAACGGGGACCGTGACTGCTGCCACGCCACCGACCAACGCCGCTGCGACCGGAACCCCTGCTGCCGGCACGCCGTCCACCCAAACCTCCGCGACAGAGACCACGGGTGCCAACACACCATCGGCCAGCACCACGGCAACCGAGACTGCCGCTGGCGCTACAACCGCTGCCCCAGGAACCACCCCAACGCCGGCAAACGACACGGCAGCAGCCACCCAGGACGCAGCGCCAGCCGCTGCAACACCGGCTGCAACACCGGCTGCAACACCGGCTGCAACACCCGCCGCAACACCCGCCGCAACACCTGCTGCAACGCCTGCCGCAACACCCGCCGCTGCACTGGGTGAACTGGTCGATGACCGTGAAATTCGCTCGGACGTGGTCCTGGCAGCCCTGCTGGACCATGCAGCCGCCAAGGACCAGGCCCCTGCCACGGATGCGACCCGCGAGCTGATTCCCACGGAAAAGGGTGGCATTGAACTCACGAAGCCCAAACTGGCCAGTGAGGACCCGCAGCCCCTGCTGAAGCTGGATGTGGGCATTCAGCCGTCGACCGACAGTGCATTCCAGCAGCCGTACACCTATCGTGCACATGCTGAAGCCCAGCCCGGCCAGACCGGCAAGGCCGCTTTCAACGCCGCCACATGGGAGCTGGGCCTGTCCAGTGACCAGGCTGCCGCCGGCCAGGCACTGACAATCGGCAATATCCTGCGATTCACGCAGGCGGGTCTCAACGAGGGGAAGCCCCTCATGTTCCGTGCCGTCAGCCCCGGGGGGCGACCGGACAACTCCGCCACGCAGCTGTCGGCAGAGAAGCGGATCTACCGCGGCGGAAGTTTCAAGACATGGGAGACCGAAGACCGGGCGTATGTCGCCGAACTGGACATGAGTCTTCTTGATGGGCCGGACACCTTCCTGCTGACGCTGAGCATCGCCAAGGCAGGCGATTCGGAATCCATGGAGATCCGCAGCGCGTGGCGCATTCCGGCCAACTGGAAATCCGGCGATGCGCTCGTCAAGCTGGGTGAGCAGGTGGTTCATGAAACACGCGAGCCGGCATACAACGGCGATGGCGTCATTTCCGGTACATCCAGCAGCACCGACACCTGGAGCACCGCCAACTACCGCGCCGAAGGGATTGTCGACGGAACCACGGATGTACCGATGAACGAACGAGGCATCAGTGGTGCACTGTTGTCTGCCTCCTTCGACTCCCTGCCGGACGAGGACTACGGCTTCAATGATGACAACGGTCGTCTGAAGGCTGCCAGCAGCCCCACCGGCGCCTTCATCGATAAGGCCCCTGATCCGGACAGCCTCAAGCTCTGGGAAAACAGCCAGGCCGATAATTTCGGTCCCCGTCCCGCCGCCGACAACTATGTCCCCGCAGAAGGAACCTATTATCACGAACTGGAAGCAGGCGTTGGTAACTGGTACAACGCGACACCCTCATTCGAGCACCTGGAGATGTCGCTGAAGCTACGCGCCGGCACGCAAAGCGGCAAGCAGGTGATCTTCCTGCCCAACGAACTGAAGACATACATCGATGTCCCGCCCGCTGACAACCCCAACGACCACAGCCCCAGCCATCGCATCGAGGGCGTGCTGGCATCGGTTGACGGGCAGAAGGGCTTCCACCATGACTCGCTGGTTCCCTTCGGGACATTGATGACCTGGCAGGGCCAGAAGGATGGCAAGCCGCTGACCGTGAAGATGTCCCTGAAACCCGGTCCCGAGGCCAATCAGGTGACTCGTTGCTGGACGGCAGCCCTGCCCAGCCGGACCCGTGACCTGAACCGCGATATCTGCTCGACTTTCGTGGTGCCTTCCGGATGGCAGCATGGCCAGGCCCTGGAACGCGTGAGTAGCTATGTGACGGATACGCGCCCCGGCGATAACGGCCAGCCGGTGACGCGCACCTGGCGCAGCAATCCGGCAGCGAAGTAAGTGATTTACATCCGGCAAAAACGCCGGTCATGGGGGCGGGCCTTTAGCCGCTGGGCCCCCACTGGGTCGCCCCCTTGCTGCACTCCCCCACGTCATCAACTTGGCATGCAGCGCTGCCTTCACCAAACAGGCTGTAACCCATGCGCACGACACGACAGCGGTGCAGACTGGAATTCTCCGATCAGTCATCGTAAGCATTCGGCCGCGCGGAGGCGGCGGCCTGGGCCGACGTGTTCTTTTGCATAGGCACGGCGCCATTCACATCGGTCGACGCAGCCGATGCCTCCCAAGCAAACACGGACGGCAGCACGGCACGGAGCACCGAGCGCGTTGACAATACCGTCACGACCCGTTCATCGTCGACGGAGACTGCCAACAGCAACGTTCAGGCTAACGACGCCCCTCTCTCCGAGGACAGCCTGCGCGGCGACGTTCTGGCCAGGGCATTGCAGACCTCGACCAACCAGGCGGACGCCCACGGCCGGCAACAGGAACATCCGACCTCAGCCGTGCTCTGGAACGCCTCCTGGCCTAATGGAAAGAGGCAGGACAACCGCTGGTCCATTCCGGACATGGTGGTGGATCAGCGCATCATCCCGGAAGAGAGCAGCGCCGGATCGAGCTGGGCCATCTATCGGATCCGCTCCTATCCAGCCCGGCCCGTCAGCTACGGCCTGAAGTATGAAACGGTGGAACTGCAGCTGCACACCTCGGCGCAAGGGCTGCCTGACGATATCCGGAGCACGGCCGCCGACACCGAGCTGTTGCGACTGGATCGACACCTGCAGCTCACCGTCTTTCCGGCCACCGCAAACCAGGAAACGGAAAGCGCCGTCACCCAATCCATGCTCTCGCCGGCCGACTTCAGCATTCGCCGTAATGCCCGCCTGCGCTGGAATGAACCCCTGCATACCTGGACACTTGCGCAGACACCGGACCAAGGCAGGCCTTCGGTGCAGCTCAGCCTTGTCAGAGGAAAGGCTTCCCGTGACTTCGCCATCTGCCTGACGGCCCGGCTCTTCAGACCGGACCTGCGCCGTACCTGCACACTGTGGCAGATACCCAGGACCCCCGCCGCCCCCCTCGTCTACCAGGGCCAGCACGTCGTGAACAGGATACGGATCCACACCCGCACCGAGAACAGCCGCCAGCCTGGCCATGGCTACCTCATCGATCACTGGCAGTCGAAGACCACCGGACAATAGATGCACGCTGCCCGGACACCCCATCAGCACACACACGAGTCACGGCTACCCCACACCTGGGCAGCCGGACCAGAGAAATGGGATACAGTGCCGGATCCCCTTGCTTACGCCTTCTCATGAAAGCCCACGTCATCGACTTCACCGAGCCCGGGAACTGGGCCGCACAGATGCGGGGCGACGTGCTCTTTGCCTGCCTGGGCAGCACGCTGAAGGATGCCGGCAGCCAGGACGCCCAATGGCGAATCGACTACCAGGCCACGCTGGACTCCGCCATCGCCGCCCGGCGCAACGGCACGCACACGCTGGTCCTCATGTCGGCTGCCGGTGCCGACGCCAAATCACGCTTCTTCTATCCGCGCATGAAAGGTGCGCTGGAGCAGGCCGTAACGGAACTGGATTTCCGGCACCTGCTGATCTTCCGCCCACCCCTGCTGCTGCGCCCGAACAGCAACCGGCCGGTGGAAATCTGGAGCGCCCGAATACTGCGCGGCCTGAACGCTCTAGGCCTGCTGCGCAGCCAGCAACCGCTGCCTGTGGGACAGCTGGCGCAGGCGATGCTGACCGCAGCGCTGGATGCTGCTGCCCGTGACAAGCCCGTACATCGCATCTTTGCGCCGAGTGACATCCGCGGGCTGCTGGGGTAGGAGACGGCAGAATGGAGGCGCCAGCTTTGGCGCGTTCGCTGTCACGATACGGTGGATCTCCTCGAAAAGCGTGCTGTCGGCGGGAATGTATTCGTCAATGGGATAGGAATGCATCGCGACGATCCTGCCTTGACGGGAAGACCTGGCCTGTCACGGCCATGATGCTGACATGCACATGGCCGCGCTCAGGCTCAGGATGGATCACTTCAGGTTTATTCTGAAGAACTGCTCGAACTTGTCGAAGGGGATCTTGCCGGACTGCCTGTCGTAGAGATCAACATGGGAGGCATCCTTGACGAGGAACAGCTCCTTGTTCTGGCTTCCCAGCGACTTGAAGGCGTCTTCGCTGAAGTAGCGAGAGTGTGCTTTCTCACCATGCACGATCAGGGCTGGTGCCTTGAGTTCACCCGCACGCTGCAGCAACGGCATGTTGATGAAGGCCAGCGGCGTAGTTCTGGACCAGCCGGTGTTGGAGTTCACCGACCGGGGATGGTAGCCGCGGGGGGTCTTGTAGTAGTCGGCGTATTCACGCACGAACTTCGGCGTCTGGGCGTTGTGACTGGCAGGCGGTGGCAGGTGCTCTTCGGCAGCCGTGTGGGCGGTCGTTCCACTTTCCGCATCCGCCCACCGCTGAAGGTTCATGGCCTGTTTTGCCTTGTAGCGGCCTTCCGCATCCATCATCGGCGCCGTTGTTGCTAACAGAACCCTCCCATCAACAAACAGGCGCGCTGCGTTTGGCCGGTTTTGTTGGCCGCTCCGGATCGTCCCCAGGCAGGGGAGCCTCTGCAAAAGTCCTGGTCCAGACACGCAACTCATGACAGACTGGCTGTCTGTCGCGCCGCATACAGCTGTCCGGCTGCCAGCATCACAGCGCGTCGTGCGTCGATGATGCCCTTTTCTTCATCGTCCAGCCGGGACTTGTCCATGTTACCCAGCCTGGCCTGATGGCTGGCCAGGGCCTGACGCGCTTCATCGAACGGCAACCCCGCACGACGGTTCTTCGGCAGGCTGTAGGCGCGGTTCACCACCTTGTACTGCACCGGATCATCCACCATGCCCAGGTGCTGTTCGATGGCACCAATTTCGTTGAGCGCCGTGGTAAGACTGCTCACCATTGCCCTGCTGTTGGCATGATATTCCAGATCACGCTCGACGATGATGCGTTCGCTGGCAATCATCTGGACAAGATCATCTCCGCAAGCAACGTTCCGAACAAGACGCTCCATGGACAAGCGTTCTTCCTGAAGCGCTCTGGCAAAGGCTGTTTCACCAAGGGCCAGCATCAACCCTCTCTCGCGCACCATCGCGCGATTGATGGCGTCCAGCATTCTGTCTTTCATGAATCACACCCTGTCCAGCCAATCAGACCCATAAACCTGCTCTGCCCGGTGCGTCAAAAATCCCCGCTCCCGAATAAACGAGGCCCCATACTGCTTTTTCAGAAAAGCCAGGGAATCGGCCGGCAAGTCGGCCATGGCCAGCCATGCCCATGATGCCTCTTCATCCCCCGCATGGTCAGCCGCACCAGACTCGCCTAGACACACGGCATTCATCCCGCCTTCCCTGAACAGCGCATCGCGCTTGTCGGCATCCAGATAGCGCTTTGGCTCCGGGCGATTCAAGATAATTTCCGGACTCACCGACACGCGGGAGCCACCCTGTACTGCACTTTCCTGCACCGGAGCTGGCTCACGCATCACCGGCACCACATTCTTCATCACATCCATACTGATCATCGCCGAAATCACATCAGTCTTTTACCAGACTGGACCAAAAATACCCGTCTCCTGCCAGACAAAATATCGACCTGCCTTACATGGCAACCCCGTCTGCAGGCAACGAGAAGCGTACGGGAGGTCATCCTGCCTCATCCCCCTGCAGCGCAGAAGGCAAATCTGCCACACGCATCCATCTGGCCTAGGCCAAATGGATGACCCCATCCCCCCGCAACGACACCCGCTCCCGCCACATGGCCCATGGCTGTCCTCCTGCCCATGGCGTGATGCTGCGCACCGGCACGAATCCATGGCGCCTGTACAGCGCTCCCGTGCGCCGCGAGGACGATTCCAGATAGGCCGGCAAATCGTCCTCGTCGGCCATACGCAACCGATGTGACAGCAGCAGCCCGCCCAGCCCCTGTCCACGCCGGTCCGGGTCCACACCAATCACCTTCAGATACCAATAGGGGGCAGATGGCGCGTACGCATCGATGGCCCGTTGCAGCATCATCGCGTGGCCAAGCCCGCCAGCGCCCATCCCGCGCCAGTAACATGCAAGTGCATGCAGCGTATCGGCCAGCCGCCGCAGCCCGGACACCCCATGCCATGATGCACCTCGCGCATGCCACACGGCAGCCGCAGCAATGCCTCCCGTACTGTCCCGCACCACATCCACCGTACCCGATGCCAGCGGTCCCTCCAGCAACATGCCGCGAAAGACCTCGACATGGCGCTCCGGCGCAACCGGCCCCTCACCCCGGAAGAATGCACGCATCGGGACATCCTCCGCAAAGGCCCGTGCCAGCAGGCTGGCCACGGCATCCAGATCGTGCCGCCCTGCGGGGGCGACACAAAGATCCTGCTCACTCACACATCACCCCCCTCATTCAGATGTACTTCGCCAGCCCCTCCAGAAACGCCTTGCGTTTGGCATCCGTGGTCTTGTTGGCCCGGGCGCAGTTCACCCAGCGCCGCCGCTTTGCACCAACCCCCTTCAGGGTATGGCCCAGCATGGCGCCGCCGATGGTGTTGCCACAGAAATATCGCAGATAGAAGGTGGGGGCCGTTGACGTACTGATCACCAGCGCCTCATCCAGATCGAGCAGCCCCTGCAGAATACCGGTAGGCGGCTTCTCCACATAGGCAAAGGTCTTGAGCAGCACCTTGTCCAGATAGCCCTTGACGATGGCCGGCATGTCCGCCCACCAGACGGGAAAAATGAAAATCAGCCGTCGGGTATTGACCAGTATCTCCTGATACTGCTTTACCAGCGGGTCCAGCGCCTCACCCTTGTTGAACAGCGCCAGCTCCTCCTTCGTGTAGACCGGATTGAAGCCGTCCCTGTAGAGATCGATCAATTTACAGGTCTCGCCCTTTTCCCTGAGCAGCTCCTGCACCCGTTCCAGAATGGCGTGGTTGAAGCTTTTGTCGTAGGGGTGGGCATAGATGATGGTGGTGCTCATTGCTTCCTCCGGTCATTGGAAACTGTCATGAAACATGTCTCCCAGAATAGCAGACCCGCCGCCTGAACCCAACCCATGTTCCCTGATCACTGGCCATGACCGCATAACCATTCGGATCAGCACGCCAGTCACGTATGAAGGGGAGCAGCATAGCGCCGCACCCTGCAACCGCAATCAAACACCCAGAACAGCCGACTGGCGTGCAGCATACAGTCGACCAGCCGCCTGCATCACCGCTCGCCTCGCATCGATGATGCCCTTCTCTTCATCGTCCAGCCGGGATTTGTCCATGTTCCCCAGTCTGGCCTGATGACTGGCCAGTGCCTGCCGCGCCTCGTCCATAGGCAGCCCGGCACGACAGTTTTTCGGCAGGCTATAGGCGCGGTTCACCACCCGGTACTGCACGGGGTCATCCACCATGGTGATGTGCTGTTCGATAGCCCGGATTTCGTTGAGCGCCGTGGTCAGACTGGACACCATTCCCTTGCTGTTGGCATGGAATTCGAGGTCGCGCTCGACGATCAGTTTTTCGCTGGCGATCATCTGGGGCAGGTCATCGGTACATGACACATTCCGGACCAGACTTCCAAGTTGCCGACGCACGCCAAGCAAACGACCAGCAAGCGCTGTTTCCTGCATGGCCAACATAAAAGCCCGCTCACGGGCCATGGCCCGATCAATGGAATCGAGATAGTCTTTGTTCATGGCTGTTCGATCATTCCATATCCAGCCAGCCCGGGCCATAGACAGCATCGGCGTGCCGTGTGGAGAACCCCCATTTGCGAATGAATGCAGCCCCACGCCGCCGCTTCCAGAAAAGCAGCACATCGGCAGGCAACTCGCCCATGGCAAGCCATGCCCATGACGCATCTGCGTCCCCTGCTTCATCAGCGGCGCCCGACTCTGCCGCGTAGACCGCATTCATTCCGCCTTCCCTGAAAAGAATCTCCCGTTCATGCGGATCAAGATACCGTTTCGGTTCCGGGCGGACATACGTTCCATGCGTGACACCAGGCACAACACAGGCATCCAGCATCACCGCCGGTTCATGCTTCGCCGGGTCAAGTCCATTGATCATATCCACACTCCATCAAACGCAACAGTTCACAGAAGATACCTGCCAACCATCCCATCCAGAAATCAGAAGGCGCAGTGCATACAGACAGCAGACGTCCATCCTACCCCAGCCACTTTGCTACCGGAACGCAACCCTGCGCTCCCCAGCCATCTGGCCTAAGTCAAATGACCTATCCACAGAACCAGCCCGACACCATTCCGCCCTCCTGCGCATCACGCACCCCGGGCAGCGCACCCCGACCAGATCAGCTCAGCCCCACCGCGCACCTGCCCATCACGCTCCTGAATGCCGGCCTGCCCATGGTGCCAGCGTTTCCCGCACGCCCCGACACTCTCCATTACGCACATGAATACCCACCATTCAACCCCCGCTGCCCGTATCCCCGGCACCCCGCAACAACCGGGCATTCCGGTTGACGACGCAAAACATCGTTAAACTTGCCAGATACCCGCGACGGCGCGACACCCGGCCCCAGGCATCCTGCGCCCGGCCCCCTGCGCCTGCCGCACCTGCAGTCTCTCCTCCCACCCAACAGACAGAGGACGCCGCACCATGAACGAAGCCGCAGCCCCGACCAACAGCCAGCCCGCCCGGATCCTGCACCTGGGCCTGAGCAACTTCCACCGCGCCCACCAGGTGGTATACCTGCAGCGGCTCAAGGAGCAGGGTGACACGAGCTGGCAGCTCGTCGGTACCAATATCCGGGCCGACGCCAATGCCCTGCTGGATGCCCTGGCCTCCCAGAACGGCAACTTCACGCTGGAAACCATCGATCCCAGCGGCACCGTGGAGTACGAGTGGATCACCGCCATCGACCAGGTCCTGCCCTACGATGCGCAGCTCAGGACCCTCACGAAGCTGGCCGCCGACCCGGCCACCCGCATCATTTCCTTCACCGTCACCGAGGCCGGCTACTATCTGCTGGAAAACGGCGAACTGGACACCGGCTTTGCCGACCTGCAGGCCGACATCGAACGCGTGAAGAAGGGCGAACCCGGCCAGACCATCTACGGAGCGCTGGTGACCCTGCTGCGTGCCCGCAAGGCGGCCGATGCCGGCCCCATCACGCTGCAGAACTGCGACAACCTGCGCCACAACGGCGACCGCGTGCGCGGCGGCCTGCGCGATTTCTGCCGCCGCATCGGTGACAACGACATTCTGGCCTGGATCGACGCCAACGTGAGCTTCCCCAACGCCATGGTGGACCGCATCACCCCGCGTCCGGCACCGGAGCTGAAGGCCCGCGTGAAGGAAAAGACCGGCCGTGACGACAACGCCGCGCTGGGCTCCGAAAGCTACATCCAGTGGGTGATCGAGGACAGCTTCGCCAACGGCCGCCCCGCCTGGGAAAAAGTGGGCGCCGAGCTGGTCGATTCCGTCGACCCCTATGAAGAAGCCAAGATTCGCCTGCTCAATGCGGCGCACAGCTGCATTGCCTGGGGTGGCACACTGCGCGGCCACAGCTACATCCATGAAGGCGCACGCGACGCCGTGGTGCGCAAGCTGGCCTACGACTATGCCACCGAAGATGTCATTCCCTGCCTGTCCGGCGCCGGCAACCCGGTGAACCTGCCCGCCTACCGCGACAAGGTGCTGGAACGCTTCGGCAACGACGCCATTCGCGACACCAACCAGCGCGTGACGGCCGACAGCTTCTCGAAAATCCCCGGCTTCATCCTGCCCACCATCCGTGACCGCCTGAAGCAGGACCAGTCCATCGACGCCGTGGCCATGCTGCCCGCGATGTTCCTGGTGTTCCTGACCCGCTGGCACGAAGGCAAGCTGCCCTTCGAATACCACGACCAGAGCATGGACCCGCGCGCCGCCCACACCATCGTCGAAGCCGACGACCCGGTGAAGGCGCTGGTGGCAGACCGCCTGCTGTGGCAGGAGCTGGCCGGCGACCGGCGTCTGGAAGAAGCCGTGCGCAAGGCACTGGTGCGCGTGCAGAAGGAAGTGCTGCCGCAGGGCTGATACGCACACGTGTGTTCCACCAGGCACGCTGTCCTGTTTGACGTATCACGCGCCATCACGCGGAAGTGCGGTCTCCCATGAGACATATGGCCACAGGCATCCTTCGGGATACTGTGGCCATTTTTTCAGGGGAGGTCACTGGTTTGCCCTGCCCCTGCGACTGCGCTATCCTTCCTTCGCATCATGAATTTTCGGTGAAAGAGACCATTTCCTTGCTCCGCCTCGGCCGCACCATCGTCTTTTGCACACCAGTCGGTGTGTAATATCCGGTAGCTGTACCTGACATGCCTCTCCTGCAACTGGTTCCCGTATCATCCGCGTGGCACTCACAGCTCACGCGCCTTCGCAGTGCCCTTCTTGACGAGGCGGGCACCATTCCGGGAGGTTCGTGGCTGGAAAAGTATCCAGACCCGCAGGCATGGCAAGCCTTTGTGGAACGCAACCGTAACCCCGGCACGGTTGACCCCGGCCTTGTGCCATTCGAACAGTGGCTGGTCTGCCTTCACGATGGCCCGCTGGTTGGCGTATTTGGCCTGCGTCTGGCACTGAACGACTATCTGGCCCAGTATGGTGGTCATATCGGCTACAGCATCATACCCAACGCCCGGGGGCACGGTTACGGCACCGAAGCCCTGCGGCTTGGTATCGAAAGAGCCAGACAGCTTGGCATGGAACGTCTGCTGGTCACATGCGATGCGCAGAATATTGCCTCGGAACGCATCATCCAGAAAAACGGCGGCCTGCTGGAAAATACCGTCCGTCGCCCGGATGGGGTGGAGGTTCGACGCTACTGGATTGCCTGCTGAACACCTGATGATGCCCACCCCTTTCGTCGGCAACGCGCCTGCATCCAGCAACGTACCCGAACATCACGCCTGCATCCCGTAAGCCTTCATGGCCGCCTCGGTATAACGCAGTCCGGAAGCAGCACCCGGCCGAAAGGTTTCATCCAGCCGGGCCAACGCCGAGGCACTCAGGCTGACCGAAACGGCACCCAGGTTGTCATCGAGCCGCTCACGTTTGCGCGTACCGGGAATGGGCACCACATTGGGCGCACGCGACAGCACCCAGGCCAGCGCCGTCTGCGCGGGGCTGATGCCTTCGGCTGCAGCCACGTCGTACAGTACCTGGGCCAGCTGCTGATTTCTGGGCATGTTGTCGGCATCGAAACGCGGCAGCGAACGACGCCAGTCATCCGCCGCAAGGGCTTCTGCCGAAAATCCAGCCGCCCCCAACAGCCCGCGGCTGATGGGACTGTAGGCCACCAGCAGCACACCCAGTTCGATGCAGGTATCGAGCACGCCATTCGTTTCGGGTACGCGAGTCATCAGCGAATACTCGGACTGAACCGCAGCCAGCCCCTGTTCCACCAGACCATCCCGATCACGCGTGAAACGACGCAGCGCTGCGTCGGCACGGCGAATGGTGTCGGCCGACACCTCGCTCAGCCCCACGGCCCCGATGCGACCCGCCGACATTTCATCGGCCAGCGCCGCCATGGTCTCTTCGATATGGGCGCCATCATCCTCCACGCGATGCAGGTAGTAGAGATCGATACCCGTCTGCAGCCGGTCCAGCGAGCGGGCAATGGCACCACGGATGTACTCCGGCCGGGTATTGACGCCCCGCTGTGTGACATCATTTCTATCGCGCAGAATGCCGCCCTTGGTGGCCAGTACGATGTCCTGACGCAGCGGGTGATCACGCAGCACACGGCCCACCAGCACCTCGTTGTGGCCAAAGCCGTAGATATCGGCCGTATCGAAAAACCGCTCGCCCCGCTCGATGGCGTAGTGCAGCAGGTCACGGGACTGCGCCTCATCACTGGGGCCATAGAACTCGGACATGCCCATGCAGCCCAGACCCATGGCACTGACCTCGAGACCATCCGGGCGAGCCTGACGTTTGGGCAATGAAACGCCCTGTTGCGCAGTCGTTTTTTGCATATTCATGAATCACCTGTGTCTGTTGTTCCAAAAACCATGACAGCCCACGGCACGTACGGACTTTTTCCCCCGTGCTCATCCCCGTACACGATCCCGCCGTGCAGCGTGTGCCATGGAATCATTCGCCCCCACGCTGTGCTGTACCTTATACTCCCGCACCGTGCGTGCCCAATACCATTATTCTTGATACCCATTTGGTATCGACTTGCTGGTACCATGCAGGCATCAATCGCCCGTGTCGGCCCTGTCATCACCGCCCATGCCCTACCCCGTCACGCTGCGCCAGCTGCATTACTTCTGCGTGCTGGCCGAAGAACTGAATTTCCGGCGTGCCGCCGAACGGCTCTTCATCAGCCAGCCACCGCTGTCCCGACAGATCCGCATTCTGGAAGACGCACTGGGCACACCCCTGTTCGAACGCTGTCCGGCTGGCCCCGCGTATCCGGTAACACTCACCGAGGCCGGTGCCCGGCTGCTGCCCATGGCCCTTCAGCAGCTGCAGCACATGGATACGATGCTGCAGCATTTTTCCGGTGCCGGGTCCGACGCTCCCTCTGGCCACCCTGCACCCGGCAGTCCCCCTGCAGCCGCTGGCCGCGCATCCAACGCCCACCATGCATCCGCCAGCAACCACCCATCTGGCGGCAAACACGCATTCGCCAACAACCCGGCATCCACCAGCAACCACGCATCTGGCGATAAACGCGCATCTGGCCGTCAACACACATCCGGCAATAACCACGCGGGCGGCCAGCGGGCCATGAACAGGCGCGCGATTTCTGACAACGCACCCAGACCCGTGCTGCTGCGACTGGGGCTGACACCGGTCATCGATGCCGCCCAGTTCGCCTGGATCAAACCGGTACTGGCCACGCGCATGCCGCATGTACGGCTGGATGTGCTGAGACAGGGCTCGACCCAGCTGGTCAGAAACCTGCTTCACGGCCGGCTGGATGCCGCCATCATCGGCACACCGGCCATGACGGGTGATCTGCAGATCACCCCCCTGCATCGCGAGCCCCTGATGGCCTGCCTGGCCAGTTCACACCCGCTGGCCCGCAAGCGGCAGCTGTCGCTGCAGGCCATTGCAGGTGAGCCCGTTTTCTGGTTCGAGCGGCGGCGCAACCCCGTCTATTACGACCACTGCCAGCACATTTTCGGCCGCCACCAGTTCAACCCGCACCGGCTGGTGGAGCCGGCAGATCATCACGTGCTGCTGGGGCTGGTGGCATCCGGCCAGGGCATTGCGCTCGTCCCCTCCTCCCTGCGCACCACACGCCGCCCGGGCCTCGCGTTCCGGCGACTGGCGGAGGGCGACGAACTGGCCATCGATGTCGTGCTGGCCAGCCACGCGCAGGGTTACAACCAGCACACCGGACGGATTCTCGATTCATTGCAGCAACTGTTGCGCCAGCAGGCATCAGGTTTCCAGCGCGTGCCATGAACGCCTGCGTATTCCGATGATCGTGACCGACGATTCCGGCATCGTGACCGCGCAGTCCGGTCATCGTGACCGATGTCGAGTGGTCAGAGACATTGCCTGCCAGGCAAATTGTACGATTGCCTGATCCGGGGGGCCTTCCAGCCCCCCATTACCTCCGGGAGAGCGTCAGCTCTGGTTGGCGGATGAAGGCGTTTTCTTCGTTCGTGCAGCGCGCAGTGACTCCCCCTTGAGCACGATCCGCTGCGCCTGTGGCAGCAGACGATCCAGCATCGCGTCGGCCACCGCCGGCTCATCGATCCAGGCATGCCAGTGATCGACGGGCAACTGGCTGGTGATCAGCGTGGCCCTGTTGCCGGCCCGGTCATCGATGATCTCCATCAGCGCTTCCCGGCAGGGGGCGTCCAGCGCCACCAGTCCCCAATCGTCCAGTATCAGGACCTGCGTCTTTGCCAGCTTGCCAAGCCACCTGGTGTAGGTGCCTGTGGCCCGTACAAGGCCCAGCTCCTCGCCCAGCCTGGGCAGACGCAGATACCGCGTACTGTGTCCCTGGCGACAGGCATACTGTCCGAGAGCGCAGGCAAGCCACGTCTTGCCGCACCCCGTGGCCCCGCTCAGGATGATGGTGGCGCCGGACGTTGCCCAGTCACTCAGGGCAAGCGCCATCCAGCGGGCACGTTCCAGCCCCCGGCTGGCTCGTGCGTCGAAGTCTTCGATGTGGGCCTGGGCATACTTCAGGCTGGCCTGCTTCAACAGGCGGGCGCTGCGCCGGTCGTGGCGGCTGTCGATCTCGTGCTGAACCAGCAGGGCCAGACGCTGCTCGAACCCCAGCTCTGTGCTTGCGGGCTGTTCGAGCTGTCGCTGCAGCGCCTGTGCCATGCCCTGAAGTCGGAGTTCCTGCAGCTGGGCGATGGTTTGATTGTGGGTCATGATTCACCTCCCTGGCGTCAGTGATAGGCCCGTGCACCGCGCAGGTGCTCATGGTCCGGGCTTTGCCATGTCCTGCCCGGTTGTGCCGGCAATGCTTTCTCCTTGCCGCTGAGCAGGATGTCGCGTACCGCGCGATAGGTGTGGATCTGCAGCGACAGGGCGCGCTCGCAGGCCGCTTCCAGACGGGCATGGCCGTGGCGTCTGGCCAGCGACAGCAGACCCAGCGCACTGCGATAGCCATGCTCGGGGTGCCTGTATCGGGCCAGCATGCGCTCGATCAGCAGCGCCGTGCTTTCGCCGACACCACGGCCCCACGCGACCAGACGTTCCGGTGTCCATTGCCGATGTGCACGGTGGCTGGCCGGCATGTGCTCCTCGATGGTGGTAAAGCCGCCTGCCTGATGACTTCTCAGGTGTGCGGCCACCCGTTTGCCCTCGTGCAGCAGCTCGATGCCATGCTGGGTGATGCGGGCATCGAGCCGCTGTCCAACCAGCACATGGGGCACGCTGTAGCGGTGCCGGTCGATCTCGACGTGGTAGTCCACGTGTACCCGCACGGTCTTGTAGCGAGCGTATTCGTAGCGAACCGATGGCAAAGGGCGCAAGGCCGGTGCATCGAGGCTGGCAAAGACACTGGCCCGGCTGCCCGGCAGTTTCTGGAAGGGGCGGTGGTTGAGCTGTTCCAGCAGCGGTTCGATGGCCCGGTTGGCGCTGCCCAGATCATTGGGCAGTACGTGGCGCAGCCTGGCCAGAATCCAGCGCTCAACCACCTGAACGGCCGACTCCACCACGGCCTTGTCCTGCGGACTGTGAGGCCGGGCCGGCAAGACGGCACAATCGTAGTGGCGGGCAAAGTCCTGAATGCTGTCGGTTGCCCTGGGTTCGTAGCGATCGGCACGGGCAATGACCGCCCGGGGATTGTCGGGCACGATCAGGGCGGGGACACCACCCATGTAGTGCAGTGCTCCCACCATGCCATTGATCCAGTCAGCAGTCTTCTGGCCGGGCGTGGCCTGTGCGTAGGTGTAATGGGAGGCGCCCAGCGCCGCGACGAACAGGTGTGCCCTGCTGCCGTCACGCAGCGCCAGCGTCGGTCCGGCAAAGTCCACGAACAGCTTCTCGCCGGCGACATGGATCTGGCGCATCGAGCGCTTGAGCGTCCTGACGTATTGCCGGTAGCGTTCGCAGAACTGACTGTACTGCAGCGTACGCTGGCCCACGTATTCGGCCTGGTACTCCTGCCACAGCAGCATCAGGGTCATGCCCTTGCGGCTGAGTTCCCGGTGCATCAGGGCAAAGTCCGGCAGCACGCAGGGGCAGCGTTCGTCCTGTCCGGCAAGCAGGCGGGAATGCAGCTCTGCGTCGCTCATCGAATCGATGAGCGACCAGTCCTCCAGTCCCTGCGCACGGGCCAGGGTCACGTACTTGGATACGACGCCCTTGGAAACGCCAAGGGCCTGGGCACAACGCGCCAGCGATTCACCTCTGACGAGGCGGTGTTCGAGAATGGCTTTGATCATCTGTGTGTCGAGTGATGGCGCTGGCATTGGCGGCTTCCAAAGCCGCCAACGGTAGCGCAGGTTGAGAACAGCAGGGCTGTCTCGACACACTCGAACACCATCGGTCACGATCGCCGGAATCAGCGGTCACGATCATCGGAATACCCAAACGCCCGTCCTCACGCAGGCCCCAACCCGTGTACTGACAGGGCATTGTGCGCAACCAGGGCTGCCCGCTTTACCAGACAAGACAGATGGGTGTTAGGCGCGTTCGGCGTTCGGCGCGAATGATATCAATTCACATGATGAGATAGCCCGCAAAATTCCGGTGAAATCTGTTGCGCAAATGAATCAGGGTAACTTGTAAGGTTTATTACCGAAGCGGTGCGCCTCTCATGTTTCGTTTCTTCTCCCTTGAGAAAAATCAATCGGCGTAATGTTCATAATGACATGGAAACATCATGTTCCGGCCGTGTACGACCTCGACGCCTACAGTGAAAAGGCTTTTTGTACGGAGTCTTTTCATGAGCACTGATTATTTCATATTATGCACACACAACCGGCACATCCTGAAATGCCACACCACGCCAGCCCGGCATTTCCTGAAACACGCCACCCTGGGCACGGCGCTGCTGCTTTCTCTTGCGGCCTGCGGCGGGGGTGATCCGGACAGCAGCCCTGCAGCCGGAGTTTCCTCCGGCCCGGCAGGCGCGGAACCCGTCACCAAGACAGCAGGAACAGATACCGAAATTCCGACAGCCGCTACTCCAGAAAAAGGGCCGAACACCAGCGGCACCCAACGATCCGCAGAAAATCCGGATCATGCCCTGCAGCCTCTCATCACAAAGGCCATCGCACCAGGCAAGGTTTCCGGGCAATCATCCGGCCGTACCGGAGAACGTCGCCTGCCCAGCTGCGAAGGCGATGCCAGAGGCCCCACCATTGCGGATGACAGCGGAGGCGCCTACCGGATGAAGGTCGATCCATCCTGCCCCACCACGGCCATTTCCAGCGCAGGCGTACGCGGCGATGTGGTGGCCTGGGCGCTGCGCAACATCAACCGCGTACCCGAGGCGTGGGTGCGCATTCAGGTGCGCGACTGGGATGCCGATGCCCAGCCGCCGGCATTCCGCAACCCGGCCGTCCAGCCGGAGGGCAAGGTGGGAGAGTGGGTTTCCCGCGAGCAAGGCCCGGGCAACCAGCCCTACCGGCACATCTCGCACTTCAGAACCCGGGGTAATCCCGTCGAGGTCGAGAACATGCGCCTGCCGGACACCGTGGAAATCCGCCTCGGGCAATCGGATGTCGGCCAGCTGCCGAACGACCTGAAAAATGCCAATGCCGATGCCACGGTGCTGACGCTCGGCTCGCAGGCAGAATTCGATTTCACCTGGCCCGCAACGGACACGAAAGAAGCGAAAAAAGTTTCCGGAACGGAGAACATCACGACATCCGAACACGCCATCATCCACCGCGATGACCTGTTCGTCTACAACCAGGAGGATGAGTCCATCCGCATCGCCACCTGGGGCAAGGTTTCAGATAATGACGACGACGATGATGATGATGACGATGACGACCATGAAGTCGTCAGCATCGGCCTGCTCCGGGGGCCACAGGCCCGGCAGTTCTTCCTCTGTCTGGACAGCGAAGCGTCGGCGCGCAAGACCCTGATCCGGCACCTCAACTGCTCACTGTGGCAGGTACCGGACAACTGGACGCCCGGCATGAAGCTGCAGTATCAGGCCCGTTATGTCTCGGCCGTTCCGCTTGCGCGCGGCTCACGCAAACCCAACGGGCGCGCCGTTCTCTGGCGTTCGGGTTCGCCGGAAGAAAGCATCCGTCAGGGGCTGGGTGACCAGGACAATCACCCGATACCGACCAGCCCTGCAGCATCCGGCGTCAAGGCCGTGACAGAGCGCGCCGACGCGGCCCGTACCGGTGACAGCACCCAGGACACCTACACGCCTGCGCAGGCCGAAGCCGACACGGCACAGGCTGGCGCGCATTGAGCGCCGCCGTATCCGGGCGCACCATCATGGCACTGTGCCAACGGGCCTGAGCAAAGTACGGATCAGGCCTGGATGACCTCTGCCTCGCACGTCACCGGAAAATTCACCGAGTTGGCAATGAAGCACGCCTTGTGTGCATCGTGATGCAGGGCGAGCGCCTTCTCCACATCGGAGCCGGCGCTCACCATGACACGGGGCTTGAGCCGGGCGGACACGAAACGCCCGGCCGTCTCGTCCATGACGGCCTCCGATTCGTCCTCATAGGCCATCACCGTCACCCCATTGACGGCGCACAGATGCAGATACCAGAGCTTGTGGCACGCCGAGAGGCCGGCCAGCAGAAACTCTTCGGGATTCCAGCGGGAGGCATCACCGCGAAAGGCCGGATCGGCCGAACCTTCGATGTCCGGTTTGCCGTAGGCCGACACCGTATAGGCACGGTCATACGCCGTGTAGCCGGTCGTGCCCTCGCCCCGGTTGCCGGTCCATTCGATGCGGGTGCGATAGTGGTGCAGTTTCATGGTTCCTCCCTGTGACGCACGCATTGGTGCTTCATTCAAAGCCACAGTCTACCAAGCCATGTTTCCCGCCATCATCGGATGTCGATAAAGGGCTGGGCCACAGGTATGCAGCAATACCTGTGGCCCAGCCTGCGTTGCCGGCAACAAGCAGCATCGCCGCAAGGATTTTCATCCCTGCCAACCGGGAGGCATGACGAAGCAGGGCATATTTACTCACACTCCGCCTCCCGTTCGATCCTCAGCGTCGAGCCACTCATCGACGAGTTGAACCGGGCATACGCGTCATAGCGTACCCTCGTATTGATCGTCAGCTTCCTGATTTCCTTTCGTTTTTCGTTGGAATCGTTTTCATAGGCGTTCGAAAGGCATGTGATGCCCATCGAAATGGCATTGGCCGCGTTGCGCAGGGAGAGTCTGTCGTTTCTGTCCGCCTGCATGGCCATGTTCAGTGCCTTGTGAAACTGGATCAGGCTTTTGCGCTGCTTTTCCGAGTCCGGCAGTGAGGCCACATAGGTGGCAATGTCGTCCCGCACACCGTCGCCATTGGCATCAACGCCCGAAATGGTGTCCGTTCTGTCAAGCACCGGCGCACCTCCAACGGACTGGAGATAGTCAAGGGCGGCAGCAAAGGAGAGCCCCTTCCCGGTCTTCTGCGACAGAGAATCCGCGCCCTGCGACTGGCTGACGGATCCGGTTGCCTGTTGATGGGTGGAGGTGGTTTCCGGAGTTTTGGGGCCACCACAGGCCGACAAGGTGGTGATGGTCAGTGCAGCGGCCAAGGCCAACCGCCCGTATGCAGGTCTGAACATGATGGAAGATTCCTTATGGAAGAGGGAGCGCTGTCGTTCCCGTGCCGCCATCATGCAATCAAGGTGTCAACGCCGATTGAAAACTGACCCAGGGTGCCGAAGTAAAACTGACCCACCTGGGCACGCGATAGAATGGGTTACCAGCCCTCAGTCAGGCGGCCTTTCCCTCCTTGCTGGCCACCTGTCCGGCACGCACCTTGTCGCGTAGCCGGTAGCTTTGGCCGGAGATCTGCACGATGTGAGCATGATGCAGCATGCGGTCGAGCATTGCGGCCGTCAGGGTCTGATCACCTGCGAAGGTTTCTGGCCATTGCGTAAATGGCAGGTTGCTGGTCAACACGATGGAGGCATGTTCATAACGCTTGGCTACAACGTTGAAGAACAGGTTGGCCTCATCCCTGCCAAACGGCAGGTAACCTATCTCATCGATGACCAGCAGCCTGGGCCCGAGCACTGCCCGGTTGAAGTACTGCTTGAGGCGCCCCTGCTGGCGTGCCGTTGCCAGCTGCAGCATCAAGTCTGCGGCAGTGATGAAGCGTGTCTTGATACCTGCCATGGTCGCCCTGTAGGCCAGCGCGCAGGCCAGGTGCGTCTTGCCTACCCCACTGGGGCCAAGCAGGATGACGTTCTCCGCACGTTCAATGAAGGTCAGTGCTGCAAGATCCTGCAGCTGACTGCGCGGAGCCCCTGTAGCGAAGTTGAAATCGAACTGCTCGAAGGTCTTCACCGAAGGCAGCGTTGCCATCTTCAGCAGCGTTTGCCTCTGGCGTTCCGTGCGTGCGTCGCGTTCTGTACTGAGCACCCTTTTGAGGAACTCGGCATAGCCAGCCTCTTCGGCTGCGGCTCGCTGGGCAATACCAGGCCAGTCTGCAGCCAGACGCTGCAGTTTGAGTCCATGGCACAGCTCGGCAATCTGATCATGCAGAAGGTTCATGCTGCCACCTCCAGCAGGGCCTGATACACCGACAGCGGGTGCTGCAGGCTCTCGAACGGTACGGGCGCCGACGTGCGCGGCGCTGCAACGATGATCTCCTGCCTGGAGGGTAGCTGCAGCAGATGATCGCGCTCGATGACCAGGCGCCGCTCGGGACGCTCTCCAGTCGTGCCATGGATACGGGCATTGGCCACCGTGTCAAGCCAGGGACCGACGTATCCGTTGGCCGCTGCCACATCCAGAACCAGCCCGGCTGTGCGCAAGCTTGCCGCCAGGGGAACGATGAAGCTGCGCTTGAGGTATCCGTTGAAGCGCTCGACTTTACCCTTGGTGCGGGCCCGGTATGGACGGCATACCCTGGGAACAAACCCATAGCGGTCTGCCAGCCCCAGTAGCTGCGGGTTCCAGCGGTGCTGGCCGGGACCGAAGACATCACGCTCGATGATGATGGTTCTGGCGTTGTCGAACAGGACGGTTCGGGGGACTCCACCAAAGTAGGCGAACGCATTCTCCAGACCTGCGCACCACGCCGGCGAATCCTCCCGTGCCGAGAAGCGCACGAAGCTGGCCCGGCTGAAGCCCAGTGTAGCCACAAAGGCCAGCAGCGGGTCGCGACCACGGCGGATGATGGTGAAGTCAGCCTGCATCTGCTGCCCGGGTTCGGTCTCGAAACGCACCACGGGATCATCTGCAGGGCGCGGGCGCTGTTGGGCCACAAAGGCCTTGAGCTGGCTGTAGCCACCGTCATAGCCTCGCTCCTGAATCTCGCGCAGCAGGACGGTGGCTGGAATCCAGTCCGGGCGCGCAGCTGCGATGCGTTCGAGCAGGTACTCCTGGAACGGTTCCAGCTTGGTAGGACGGGCTGCTCTGGGCGGATAGCCCACCGCTTCGGGCTCACGCAGATAGCGTCGGACAGTGTTGCGAGAACACGACATGCGTCGTGCAATCTCTCGGATGGGAAGACCCTGACGGGCCATGACTCTGATCTCCACTGCTTGTTCCTGGGTCAACATGTTCGGCGGTCACAAAGCCGCCATCTTCACCCAGGTGGGTCAGTTTTACTTCGGCAGGTGGGTCAGTTTCTCATCGGCGGTGACAAAGGGTCTTGCGTGCCTATAGGCCAAATGGACAAGTGGGCATTTTGCACGGTCCCAAAAGCCCACTTCTGTGACATGGTTCCGGTTGCATCACGGTCTCCCCACCATGGAAGACGACCCGGCTGCCAGAAACAATCCGGATGAGGCAGGGGTTTCCCTGCAGGCAGAGGCCGGACGCTGCGCCAGCCTCTGCAAAACCCGACGGTTTCAGCGAGCGATTCACCCCCAGACCGGCATGGGTTGGAAAATCGGCCGGCCCGGCGGCGGCGTCATGGGCGCCGGATGGGCAGCCAGTGCCGGATGGGGCGGATTCTCCGCCAGCTGGGGCAGGGAGACAAAGGCCTCCGTCACCCGCTTGCGGGCTTCGTCGCTCAGGACGATGCGGGCGACATCCAGTGTTTCGTCCAGCAGGGCGCGGTGACGGGCGCCGGACACCAGCACGACGTTGGACGCCACGGTCAGCGTCCATGCCTGCAATACCTGAGCGGGGCTCAGGGACTCTTCACGGGCCACGTCGCACAGCACCTGCACCAGCTGCTGGTTGTGCTCGGACTGCTCGCCCCAGTGCTGCAGCAGGCGGCGGATGATTTCCTCTTCGGCCGGCTGCTGGCCCGGTGTGCCGGTGCTGGCACCCTGCAGGCCATGGCAGAGTGGGCTGTAGACCAGCATCAGCATGCCCAGCTCGACGCAGGTGGCACGAATGTCGCGCGTGCGGGCCAGTGAACGTCTGAGCGGATATTCGGTCTGCATGGCGGCCAGACCCTGCCCGTCGGGGCTGAATCGCCGCAGCGCAGCATCGGCCCGGCGGATGATGGAAGGGGACATGTCACCCAGCCCGACGGCACCGATGTTGCCGGCCGTCAGTTCATCGGCCAGGGCCGACATGACCTCTTCGACCGACAGGTCGTCATCGGCCGGCCAGCGCAGGCAATAGAGATCGATATCCGTCTGCAGGCGGTCCTGGGAGCGGGCGATGGCCAGGCGCACCAGTTCGGGTCCCGTGCTCTCCGGACTCACACTGCCCGGGCAGCGGCTGGTGCAGATGCAGCCCTGCGTGGCCAGCACGATCTGGCTGCGCAGCGGGTGATCACGCAGGACATCCCCGACCAGCTGTTCGTTCTGGCCAAAACCATAGACGTTGGTGGTGTCGAAAAAGCGCTCGCCCCGTTCGATGGCATGCAGCATCAGGTCGCGCGCACGGGCTTCCTCACGGGGCGGATAGAACTCCGAAAGCCCCATGCAGCCCAGGCCGATGGCGCTGAGCGCCAGCCCGTCGGTGCGTGCCTGGCGAAACGGCAGCGCGACATCGGGACCGGCGGACCAGGTGGCGCCGGTTTCCGGTGCCATACCGGCATTCAATGACACGTCGAAATTCTGAACAGCACCGTCACGCATGTCGTGCATGTGCTCACGATTTTTGCCGTCATGCGGCACGGCAGCATGGCGGCCATTCCCGTGGCCATCATGAACGGAAGTAGCAGATACGTTGGTACGCGCGGAATCGTCAGGGCGATTCTGGCGCCGAGACTGGCCATGCCCTTGCATGACGGGTGCATCCGTCGCAGGACGGAATGCCTGGGGGCATATCGTTTTCATCGTCTCTTTCCTCTTGCCATTGCCCCGTCTGAAACGGATAGATTCACAGGGTATACGGCGCCACCGTAGCAACATTCCTTGACTATTCCCAATACCTTTTTGCTGATATCTTTTGGGTATCGTGAAATATCGGGGGAACAGGTCATCCAAAGGCGCCGGTGGCCCGTTTCTGAGTCATAATGCGGCTTGGGGGAGCACTTCGGGTTCTCTGATCCTTCGTTTTCATGGCTGATCCAATCACACTTCGGCAGCTCCGATATTTCTGCGTTCTGGCCGAAGAGCTGAACTTTCGGCGGGCGGCAGAGCGGCTGTTCATCAGCCAGCCTCCCCTGTCCCGACAGATCCGGCAGCTGGAAGATGCGCTGGGTGCGCCCCTGCTCATCCGTCACATGCCCGGGTCCACCCAGCCTGTCATCCTGACGGAGGCCGGGCAGCGCTTTCTGCCGCAGGTGCAGCAGCTGCTCGAGCAAATGGACCTGCTGCTGCAGCGGTTTTCGGAAGACAACGACCTGTCGGTGGAAGGCGGCCGGGTTGCCTCGGATGGCCAGTTCCTGACAGCCGCCCTGACCAGCCACGAGCACATCCATACCCACGACAATGGTGTACTGGGGCTGGCCGGCACACCCCGCAGCCGCAGAACCTCCGCCCTGTCCGGAACGGCCGGGCTGGCCGCACAGATGGCCGGTAGTACGGGCCAGAACCATTCACGGGTACGCAGCGCAGGTTCCCTGACCGGAAATGGACAGGCAGCCAGCGCCTGGCATGGCAATGGCGCCGGTGCTGCACCCGATACCGGCAATGGCAGCTCCCCGGCCGGTGCGCTCACCGGACGTGTCCCGGAAAACGGGAACAGCAGGGGCAACGGCGCAGGCAACGGTCATCTCCACGGCAATGGCGCAGAGGCCGGGAACGGTTTTGCCCATGGCAACGGCGCCAGTGCCGGCAACGGTTTTGCCAACGCCCATGGTGCGGAAGCCGCCCATGGCTTTGGCAATGGCCATGGTTCACCCAATGGCCACGACATCGGCGCTGGCCATTGGGCCAGTCCGGACCATGGAGCCACTCCGGATAATGGTGCCAGTCCGGGCCATGGGGGCGTCGCGGGCAATGGCGCCAACCCGGGTCATGGAGCAGATAACGGATTCGCCAATGGCCATGGTGCGGGTGCTGGCAACGGCTTTGCCCACACCCATGGCGCGGGGTCCGTAAACGGTTTCACCCATGCCAACGGCGCAAGCGCCAGCAACGGCTTCGGCAACGGCCACGATGCCGGCAGCGCCGGCAATGGCCTCACCCATGGCAACGGAACGCAAGCCCGTCACAGCTTCACGAACGGCAACGGCGCAGGCACCACCAACGGCTTCGCCCACGTCAAGGGCGCCATGCTCTGGACGGGCAATGCAGGCCCCGGTGCGAATGGCCAGACCGGGCAGGCTGCGCCCAGGGCACCCGTACGCCCCCTCATCCTGCGCGTGGGCATCACGCCCGTCATCGACATCACGCAGTTTGCGTGGCTGAAGGAAGCCATGCAGGAAGAAATGTCGCATGTGCATATCGATACGCAGCTGACCAACTCCGCCCAGCTGATACGCAACCTCATGCGTGGCCGACTGGATGCGGCCATCATCGGCATGCCCGCCTGGACCGACGGGCTGCAGATCACCCCCCTGCACCGCGAGGCCATGATGGTGTGCCTGTCCAGCAGCCATCCGCTGGCACGCAAGCGGCGGCTGTCGCTGGCGCACATCAGCGAAGAGCGGCTTTTCTGGTTCCTGCGGCGGCAGAACCCGGTCTGGTACGACCACGCCCAGCGGGTCTTCATGCGGCATCATTTCTCGCCCCCCAGGCAGAGTGAACCTACCGATCACCACGTGCTGCTGGGGCTGGTGGCCGCCGGTCACGGCATTGCCCTGGTGCCCATGTCGCTGTGTTCGACACGCCGGCCCGGCCTGGCCTTCCGCCCGCTGGCCGAAGGTGACGAGCTGGCCATCGGTGTGGCGCTGGCCCGGCGCGAGCAGGGCTATTCCCGCCCGGTGCTGCACGCCATCAATGTCCTGAAGGCACTGCTGGTGGCCCAGGAAAAAAAATAGAAGCGCGAGAAGTGCACCTCGCCGGTACATGCCCGGAGCCAGGGCGCAGACGAACGAATCCCTGACGCGTGTCATCGCGCCGCGGACGGGCACAGAAACAGGCACAGAAACAGGCACAGGAACCAAGGACCAAGGGACCAAGGAACCGGGACCACCGAAAAAGTCTGCGAGCGTTTTGGGCGGGATTTCATTATCCTAGCGATCCCGCCGCTGTTTCACGGCTGCCGTATCCGCTATCCATGCCCTCCCCTCTGTCCATGGCCCGTCGCCGGCACCTGCTGGCACTGGCATCGTCGGCCACGCTGCTGGCCACCCTGCCCCCGTTCGCCCGGCCAGTCCATGCGGCTGCCCCATCCGGTGCAGGCACATCCCCGGAGGTCGGCGCCCGCCCACCCCGGCACGAAGGGGTGACCCCCGGCAGCCCGCTGTCGGCAGACGCCACGCCGAACAGCCCGCCCCCCCTGGGCAGCACGGCCGCCGACGGGGTGTTTCCGCGCACCATCCGCCACTGGGCAGGCAGCACCACGCTGGAACGGGCCCCTGTCAGGGTGGCGGTACTGTCCACCGGCCAGGCAGACGGGCTGCTGACACTGGGCGTGGTACCGGCCGGTGCCACGCGCGATGACCGCGGCGCGCTGATTTCGGACTACCTGATGCAGGCGTATCCGGCCTTCCGGGACGGAATTGCACAGGTAGCGGACCTGGGTACACGCCAGTCGGCCGACGTGGAAGCCATTGCCGCCCTGCAGCCCGACCTGATTCTGGTCAACCGGGCGGCCACACCCCCTTCCGTGCTGGCCCAGTACCAGCGCATTGCCCCCACGGTGGTGACGCGTGGCACGGGCTTTCACTGGCGGGCCGATTTCGTGCTGCTGGCCGATGCGCTGGGCAAGCGGGAGGCGGCCGAACGTTGGCTGCGCGACTTCGTGCAGCGCGGGCAGACCTTCGGGCGCTGGTTTGCAGCCCGAAAGACACATCAGGACGGTGCCGACAGTGCACGACAGAAGGTTGCTGGCAGCGATGGCCTTTCCACCGGCAGGGCAAGCACAACCCGCAACGCTGCCACCTCCAGCCAGGGTACGGCACCCGAGTCCGCCACCGGCAGCCCTGCCGGTTCCGTTCCGTCCAGTGCCCTCACGGGCATCTCCTTCGTGCAGGCCGGGGCCGGGCGCATCCGGCTGATGGGCCAGCAGTCGTTCATCGGCGACATTGCCAGGGACATGATGCTGCCGCGGCCACCGTCGCAGCAGTTTGCCCGCACGTCCCAGGACATCGGCATCGAGCGCATCGATCTGGCCGATGGTGACTGGGTGTTCTACGCAGCACGCGGCGATGGGGTGAAGGCGTTTCTGGATTCACCCCTCTGGAAGCACCTGGACGCCGTGAAGCACAACCGCGCCGTGCGGGTGGACTACGACGCCTTCTACATGAATGCCGGCCCCACGGCGGCCAGAACCGCCATGGATACGCTGACGAATGTTCTGGCGCCTCATGGATTTTCTGCGCCTGTACCCGACTGAGCACCCGGTACATGTCATGAACCTGTTCACCCTGTGAAACACCTTCGGCATGCAGGGCGAGGCAACAGAACCACGGAATGCTCATCCGTACCAGGGTTCTGCATGGTCTCATCGGTCATCGCACACATCGTTCAGGTTCCTTCCGTTTCGGCCACCACGCCTTTTCCGGTTCAACGCCGCTCCTTCCCGTCTACCGTTCATGAACGCCTCCCTCTCCCCACCTGCACCGGGTGCGCCCCTGCCCGCCCCCGCCCACAATCCGGACAGCGCGCTCTGGCTGACCCGGCGCCTGGGTGGTCTGGGCCTGCTGCTGGTGCTGCTGGCAGTCCTGACGATGGTCAGCCTCAGCCTGGGCTCGCGCCCCGTGCCACTGGGCGACATCTGGCATGCGCTGTGGCATCCGGCCGATTCCGCCATTTCCGAAATCGTCTGGCACTACCGGGTACCGCGCACGGCGCTGGCCATCGTGGTGGGCACGGCACTGGGTGCGGCCGGGGTGCTGATGCAGGCGCTCACCCGCAATCCGCTGGCCGATCCGGGGCTGCTGGGCGTGCATGCGGGAGCGGCGTTTGCGGTGGTGATATCGATGTCCTTCCTGGGCATCACGTCCTTTGGCGGCTATGCGGTGTTCGCGCTGGCCGGGGCGGCCCTTGCGGCGGCAGCCGTGCAGCTGCTGGCCGGCAAGGCACCGCCGTCGGTGCGGCAGGTACGGCTGCTGCTGGCCGGGACGGCCATCAGTGCCTGTCTGGCAGCAGCCACCGGCATCATCACGATGTTCGATGTGCACACCTTCGATGCCTGGCGTTTCTGGATGGTGGGCGGTTTCGACGGACCCGGCCTGGGCGTGCTGCAGTCGGTCTGGCCGCTGATTGCGGTAGGAATGGTGCTGGCGCTGACGCAGGCACGGGCACTGGACCTGCTGGCGCTGGGCGACGAGCTGGGTCAGGCGCTGGGCCAGAACATGCTGCGCGTGCGGGTGGTGGGCTTTGTGGCCATCGTGCTGCTGTGTGGTGCGGCCACGGCTGCCGCGGGGCCGCTGGGCTTCGTGGGGCTGGTGGTGCCTCATGTGGTGAAGCTGATCGTGGGGCCACACTGGCGCTGGATTCTGCCCTACGGGCTGCTGGGCGGGCCGGTGATCGTACTGGCCGCCGACGTGCTGGGCCGGGTGATTGCGCGGCCGGACGAGATCAAGGCCGGCATCGTGATGGCGGCCGTGGGGGCGCCGGTGCTGATGCTGCTGATCGTGCGTGGCGGGCATGGCCCGCACCGGGGCCAGGGGCGGCGGCGGGGTCTGGGACTGAAACGCATGAAGCAGATGCACGACGACCGGCAGGGACCGGTGTCCTGAATGACGCCGTCGTGCCGGCCGGGACCACGTCTCCGGTGTGCCTGCAACGCATTTCCTGCAACGTGTCCGATGTTCCTGCCATGCGTTTCCTGCAACGCATCCGTGATGCCAGCATGGGCATGGCGGATTTCCAGGTCATGAATACATATTCCCACCCATGAACACATCTCCCCTCTCTTCCTCCACCACCGTGCTGCACAGCCCCGCCTGGCAGACACGGCGGATGCACCGGCGCATGACGGCCGGGCTGCTGGTGGGCCTGCTGCTGGTGATGCTGCTGGCGCTGGGCAGCGGCCGTTACCCGCTGGGCTGGTCCGATCTGCCCCGGCTGCTGGGCTCGCCCAGTGAGCTGGACCGGCTGGTGGCCTGGGATCTGCGGCTGCCGCGCATTCTGGCGGCACTGTTCACCGGTGCCTGTCTGGCCAGTGCCGGCTGGATTTTCCAGCGGATGTCGCGCAATGCACTGGCCAGCCCCGACATCATCGGGCTGAGCACCGGGTCGGCCACCGGCGGGCTGGTGGTGATCCTGCTGCTGGGCCATTCGGACATGACGCAGGCGGCCGGCAGTGTGCCGCTGGGCACGCTGGTGGGCGGGCTGCTGACGATTGCGCTGGTGTATGCGCTGTCGGCACGGCGCGGCATTGGCGGGCAGTGGATGATTCTGGCCGGGATTGCCGTGGGTGCCCTGCTGTCGGCCGTGAACGACTATCTGATCACCCGGGCCGATATCGATGATGCGCTGATGGCACGCACCTGGCTGTTCGGCAGCCTGCAGGGGGCCGACTGGACGCTGGTAACGGTGATGGCCGTGCTGGGCATGCCGCTGCTGGCGCTGGCTTCGCTGCAGGCCCCGGCACTGGACCTGCTGGAAATGGGCGACGAGGTGGCCGGCGCGCTCGGGCTGCCGGTCCGCCGGGCACGCAGCATTCTGCTGGTGGTGGCCGTGGCCCTGACGGCGCTGGTGATTGCGCTGGCCGGGCCGATTGGCTTCGTGGCGCTGGTGGCGCCGCAGCTGGCCCGGCGGCTGTGCCGGGGCGGGGCGTATTTTCCGGCGGTGGTGCTGATGGGTGCGCTGCTGTGCGTGGCCGGCGATACGCTGGCGCGCACGATGCTGGCCCCCTTCCAGATTCCGGTGGGACTGGTGACCAGCATGCTGGGCGGGGCCTATCTGGTGTGGCTGCTGGCGCGGGAGTGGAAGGCATGACCTGAAAACATCTGCCGTTTTCGGCCTTCAGACCAGAACATTTGGTCTGGAATATTTCGCCTGGAACTTTTTGCCTGGAATATTTTGACCGGAATGTTTGGCCAGGAACACTGAAACCTCCGACTACCTTGGCGCGTTCTCCGGATACCCTGGCGCGTTTCATGGACGCATTCGCCCCCGACACACCGATTTCCGATCATGTCATCCACCCCCATCTCTCCCGTACAAAGCGCCGCCGGCAAGACTTCCATCACGGCCGCTGCTTCGAGCGCCTTCTGTGCCTCCACCACCGGTGAACCGCGTCTGCGCGGCCGTAGCCTCACGCTGGGTCATGGCGAACGGGTGGTGTCCAGCGGGCTGAACATCGACGTGCCGGACTGCGCGTTCACGGTGATCATCGGCCCCAATGGCTGCGGCAAATCCACACTGCTCAAGGCGCTGGCCCGGCTGTCGCGGCCGCAGGCGGGCGAGGTGCTGCTCGATGGCTCGCTGATCCAGCAGCTGCCCACGCGCGAGGTGGCGCGCCGGCTGGGGGTGCTGCCGCAGTCGGCCCGGCATCCGGAGGGCATCCGGGTGGCCGAGCTGGTGGCACGTGGCCGCCATCCGCACCAGGACTGGCTGGGCCGCTGGAGCGCTGCCGACCAGCAGGCCATCGACCATGCCATGCAGGCCACCCGCGTTGCCGATCTGGCCGGCCGCTTCGTGGACGAGCTGTCGGGCGGACAGCGCCAGCGGGTGTGGATTGCCATGGTGCTGGCGCAGGAAACACCACTGATGCTGCTGGACGAGCCCTGCACCTTCCTGGACCTGTCGCACCAGATCGGGCTGCTGGAGCTGCTGCGCCGTCTCAACCGCCAGGAGCGCCGCACGATGGTGGCGGTGCTGCACGACCTGAACCAGGCCTGCCGCTATGCCGACCATCTGGTGGTGATGCGCGAGGGGCAGATCGTCACGCAGGGGGCACCGAACGACATCGTCGATGCGGCACTGATCGAGCAGGTGTTCGACCTGCCGTGCCGGATCATTCCGGATCCGGTGGCAGGGTCGCCGATGATCGTGCCGCTGGGAGAACCTGAGTCACTGTGAGCTGGCCTGGGCACAACGCCCGGAAGCCTTCCCGGATGCCCGTCCCCTGCGCATGGGTCTTGATGATTGGCGTATATGTCTATAATATACAATCATGTTGAACTTCTCTCTTCTTGCAGGCTTTGACTGGGACGGGGGCAACTCAACCAAGAATGACAGGCACGGCGTCTCCCAGGGGGAGGCCGAGCAAGTATTCTTCAATGCTCCCTTGCTGTTATTACCCGATACCAGACACAGCCAAACTGAACAACGGTTCCATGCTTTGGGAAAGACAGACACGGGTCGCCTGCTTCACATCACTTTTACACTCAGAAAGGCGCAGACCCTGATCCGCGTCATTTCTGCAAGGGATATGCACAGAAAGGAACGCACCGTTTATGAACAGCAAGCGTAAGGATATTCCTGTATTCAGAAACGAGGCCGAAGAGCGGGAATTCTGGGAAACACACGATTCTACCGAGTATCTGGATTGGACACAGGCGCAACGCGCCATTTTTCCAAACCTGAAACCCACCAGTCGCACGATTTCCCTGAGACTTCCACAACACTTGCTCGATGCAATCAAGGTAGCAGCAAATGCCAGGGACGTTCCCTATCAATCACTGATCAAAACCTGGTTGCACGAAAAGGTGCAAGGCAGCTGATCGGCACAGGGGGCAGCCCTCTGCGTCAGGCCCGGAAGGCGGTTTTTCCAAACCTGACCCCTGGCCCGCTCACCCCAGCAGCGGCGCCAGTGCCCGGCGCACCTCGGCTTCGTCGCGGCCGCTGCGCTGGATGAAATCCTGCAGCTGGTCCTCGTCGATGTTGCCGATGCCGAAGTAGTCGGACTTCGGGTGCGAAAAATAGAAGCCCGACACGCTGGCCGCCGGCATCATGGCCAGTGATTCGGTTACGAACATACCGATTTCCGCGCAGTTCATCAGCTCGAACATTTCGCGCTTGATGGTGTGCTCGGGGCAGGACGGATAGCCGGGCGCCGGGCGGATGCCGGTGTAGGCTTCGGCGATCAGCTCGTCATTGCTGAATTTCTCTTCGGCGGCATAGCCCCACAGATCCTTGCGCACGCGCTCGTGCAACGCTTCGGCAAAGGCCTCGGCCAGACGGTCAGCAATGCTCTTGAAGGCAATGGCGTTGTAGTCGTCCAGCTTCGCCATGAATTCGGCTTCTTTTTTCTCGGCCCCGATACCGGCGGTGACGGCAAAGATGCCGATGTAGTCCTCGATGCCGCTGGGTTTGCCGTCGATGAATTTCGGTGCAATGTAGTCGGCCAGCGACTTGTTGGGGATGCCTTCGCGCTTGGCATTCTGCTGGCGCAGGTTACGCCACGTCATGGCCACTTCGCGGCGGGTCTCGTCGGTGTAGATTTCGATGTCGTCACCGATGCTGCTGGCCGGCAGGAACATCACCACACCATTGGCAGTGAGCCAGCGGTTGTCGATGATTTTCTTCAGCATGGCCTTGCCGTCTTCGTACACCTTGGTGGCTTCCACCCCCACGACTTCATCCGTCAGGATGTTGGGAAACTTGCCGGCCAGGTCCCAGGTCTGGAAGAACGGACCCCAGTCGATGTATTCGGCCAGTTTGGCCAGGTCCTGATTTTTGAACGTGCGGCGGCCGATGAATTTCGGCTTCGGCGGCACATAGGTGGACCAGTCGGTCACCTCGTGGTTGGCACGGGCATCGGCCAGCGAAATGAAGGCCGGCCCCTTTTTCTTGCCGTGCAGGTTGCGCACGCGTTCGTATTCGCTGTTCAGGTCGGCCAGGAAGCCTGCGCGCTGCTCTTCCGACACCAGCGCCTGGGCCACGGGCACCGAGCGCGAGGCGTCCGGCACGTACACCACCGGACCGGAATAATGCGGGGCGATCTTGACCGCGGTATGCACGCGCGAGGTGGTGGCGCCCCCGATCAGCAGCGGAATCTTGCGGTCGCGGAAATATTCGTTGCGCTCCATCTCGCCGGCCACGAAGGCCATTTCTTCCAGCGACGGGGTGATCAGGCCGGAGAGGCCGATCAGGTCGGCCCCTTCCTCGCGGGCCTTGTCGAGAATCTGCGCGCAGGGCACCATCACGCCCATGTTCACGACCTCGAAGTTGTTGCACTCCAGCACGACGGACACGATGTTCTTGCCGATGTCGTGCACGTCGCCCTTCACGGTGGCAATGACGATCTTGCCGCGCGAGCGCACATCGCCACCGGCCGCCGCCAGTGCCGCCTTTTCAGCCTCGATGAAGGGCAGCAGGTGCGCCACCGCCTGCTTCATCACGCGGGCCGATTTGACCACCTGCGGCAGGAACATTTTCCCTTCGCCAAACAGGTCACCCACCACGTTCATGCCGGCCATCAGCGGGCCTTCGATGACCTCGATGGGGCGGCCGCCACGGGCATCGATTTCCTGACGGATCTCTT
The DNA here is from genome assembly GCF_003892345.1 of Lautropia dentalis. Lineage (GTDB taxonomy): Bacteria > Pseudomonadota > Gammaproteobacteria > Burkholderiales > Burkholderiaceae_E > Lautropia > Lautropia dentalis. The sequence continues at coordinate 549,633 of NZ_RRUE01000002.1, read as the reverse complement.
CGGTGTCCTCGACGATGAACTGGGTGATGCCATGCACCATGGCGTGGGTGATGCGCTCCTGCACCGGCAGCTTGCGCCAGGCGATGTCGGCCTCTTTTTTCTCGCCACCGTCCTTCAGCGTCTGGGCGATTTCGATCAGGCGCTCGGTGGGGGTCTGTTCGCGTTCGGGGGCATCGGCCGGCAGGTCGTCAGGGAAGACCGGCTTGCGGTTGAGGATCACATCCTCGATGCGGTCACGCAGTTCCTTTGGTACCTCATCATAGACGCCCATCATGCCGGCGTTGACGATCCCCATCGTCAGCCCGGCCCGGATCGAGTGATACAGGAAAACGGTGTGAATGGCCTCGCGCGCGGGGTTGTTGCCGCGGAACGAGAACGACACGTTGGACACGCCGCCGGAAATGCGGGCGTGAGGCAGGTTTTCCTTGATCCAGCGGCAGGCGCGGATGAAGTCGTTGCCGTATTCGTCGTGCTCTTCGATGCCGGTGGCCACGGCAAAGATGTTGGGGTCGAAGATGATGTCTTCGGGCGGAAAATCCGCCTCGTTGACCAGCAGGTCGTAGGCGCGTTTGCAGATCTCGATCTTGCGTTCGTAGGTGTCGGCCTGGCCCTGCTCGTCGAAGGCCATCACCACGGCGGCCGCACCATAGCGGCGCACCAGCCGCGCCTCGCGCAGGAATTTCTCTTCCCCTTCCTTCAGCGAGATGGAATTGACCACCGCCTTGCCCTGCACGCAGCGCAGGCCGGCCTCGATCACCTCCCATTTGGAGCTGTCGATCATGATCGGCACACGGGCGATGTCCGGCTCGCTGGCGATCAGGTTCAGGAAACGCGGCATGGCCTTCATCGCGTCGAGCATGGCTTCGTCCATGTTGACGTCGATGATCTGCGCGCCGTTTTCCACCTGCTGGCGCGCCACCTGCAGGGCCTCGTCGTACTGCTCGTTGAGGATCATCCGCGCAAAGGCTTTCGATCCGGTCACGTTGGTGCGTTCACCGACGTTGACGAACAGTGACTCGTCGTCGATGTTGAAGGGCTCCAGCCCCGACAGGCGCGTGGCCACCGGAATGACCGGCGGAACGCGCGGCGTCACATCGGACACGGCCTTCGCAATGGCTTCGATGTGCGGCGGCGTGGTGCCGCAGCAGCCCCCGGCCACGTTGACCAGACCGGCCACGGCAAATTCGCGAATCAGCGCCGAGGTGATGTCGGGGGTTTCGTCGAAGCCGGTTTCGGCCATCGGGTTGGGCAGGCCGGCGTTGGGGTAGACACAGACGAAGGTGTCGGCCTTGCGGGCCAGCTCCTCGATGTAGGGGCGCATCAGCGCGGCACCCAGTGCACAGTTCAGGCCGATGGTCAGCGGACGGGCATGGCGCACCGAATTCCAGAACGCCTCGACGGTCTGGCCCGACAGGATGCGGCCGGAGGCGTCGGTGACGGTACCGGAGATCATCACCGGAATGCGCGGCAGGCCCCGGGCGGCACGCTCGGCCTGTACCTCATCGATGGCAAACAGGGCTGCCTTGGCGTTGAGGGTGTCGAAGATGGTCTCGACCAGGAACACGTCGGCCCCGCCCTCCTCCAGCCCGCGCGCCTGCTCCAGATAGGCGGCACGCAGCTCCTCGAAGGTGATGTTGCGCGCACCCGGGTCGTTCACGTCCGGCGAGATGGAGGCCGTCTTCGGCTGCGGGCCGAGGGCGCCAGCCACATAGCGCGGGCGTTCGGGGGTGCTGTATTTGTCGCAGGCGGCACGGGCCAGCCGGGCCGAGACCACGTTCATCTCGTAGGCCAGTTCCGGCAGGTGGTAGTCGGCCTGGGCCACCGTGGTGGCGCCGAAGGTGTTGGTCTCGATCAGGTCCGCGCCGGCGGCCAGGTACTGCTCGTGGATTTCCTGGATGATGTCCGGCCGGGTGAGCGAGAGCAGCTCGTTGTTGCCCTTCACGTCGTGGGCATGGTCGCGGAAGCGCTCGCCGCGGTAGTCGTCCTCACCCAGTCTGTACTGCTGGATCATCGTGCCCATGGCGCCGTCGAGGATCAGGATGCGCTGGGCCATCAGTTCACGCAGGCGGGCTTCGACGGGCCCCATGGACGGAGCCTTCGGGCCGGCAGCGGAGGAAGAAGCGGAAGCAGCGGATTCGGTGTTCATGGATACGGTGACAGGACGAAAAAGGAGGGCAGCACGACACCTGGCGGCCAGGGGAAGATCATGGCCCCGACCGAAGTCGGACCATGACGGCGGGCATGCCATGCAGGCGACCCACCCCCTGCACGGTGACTGGACCACGGCGTGCATGGCACAGGGGCACGATACGCACCGGTATGGCCAGCCGGACAGGCCAGCCTCCCGGCAGGCATGACTGCTGCAGATTTCAGCATTCTAGAGGGCAACGGCCCGGCAGGCCACGCGGGCAGCCGGCGCAGCGGCCGGGGCTGCCGGATATGTGGCACCGGAAGGCGGCCATGCAAGGGGCGCAGCCGCACCAGGAACGCGGCCCGGGCAGTGCCCGGCATGGCAGAGGCGCCGACAGGAAAGACCTGCCATGCCAAAGACTGGCATGTGTCTGCCCCTGCTGATCCCGGCGCCAGCTCCCCATGCCACGAGCGGAGAAAATGCACAGACAAGCCCCGACGGCGCTGACCGGCCCAAACCCCGGGACTCTGGGATAATGCATGCTGTCCCGTGCCGGATCACGCTGGTTTCGCACCGGAAAGCCACAAGCCCGACCGTACGTGTGATGATCCCGCCCGTTCTCGTACCGGTCCCGCTTCCACCGCCCATCCATCCCCTGCATTCAGGAGACGCCCATGCCCCATGTATTCGAACCCATGCCCGTTCCGGCCGTGCCCGTGCACGGCGAGAACGCCACCTTTGCGGTACACCGGGTGTTCTGTGTGGGCCAGAACTATGCAGACCATGCGGCCGAAATGGGGGCCAGCGGCCGCGAAGCGCCGTTCTTCTTCATGAAGCCGTCCAGCTCGCTGGTGCCGGTGGGCAGTGGCAGGGAGGGGCAGGTTCCCTATCCGGACGGTACGCAGTCGCTGCATCACGAGGTGGAACTGGTGGTGGCCATCGGGCTGCAGGGGGCCGACATCGACACCTCCGAAGCGGCCGACTTCATCTACGGCTATGCCGTGGGACTGGACCTGACCCGGCGCGACCTGCAGGCAGCGCTGAAGGAAAAGGGCCGGCCGTGGGAGATCGCCAAGGGCTTCGAGGCCTCCGGTCCGATCGGCCCGATCACCCCCAGGGAAAGGACCGGTGAGCTGGTACGCGGCGGCATCCGGCTGGACGTGAACGGCCAGACCCGGCAGCAGGGCGACCTCGGGCAGATGATCTGGCGGGTGAACGAGATCATCGCCCACCTGTCCCGGCACTGGATGCTGATGCCGGGCGATCTGGTCTTCACCGGCACCCCGGCCGGCGTGAGCGCCATCGAACGGGGTGATGTGCTGTCGGCCCGCATCGACGGGCTGGAGGCACTGCAGGTGAAGATCGTCTGAGCCCCCTGCAGGCAGCCGCATACGGTTTCGGGGCCCATCCGGAGGAGAACGCTCTCTGGACGCACATGACGGCGCTGTCCATGTCCCTGAAACCAGTACCTATCGGGGATTCTGTGGCCCTGCCGCCCTGTCCCTCATGCCCCAAAGGGGGCAGCAGGGACGAATGAATCCATGACCCTCTCCAGGAACACTTCAATCAGGAAACGATCATGTCTTCTTCCCAGACGCCCGGCTATGCCGGGGACATCAGCCCGGCCGACGCCTGGGCCCAGGTGCAGGCCGGTGAGGCCCTGCTGGTGGATGTACGTACGCCCGAGGAACAGAAATGGGTGGGCCGGGTGCCGGGCGCCATTCCGGTACCCTGGCTGATCGACAACGGCCAGCGGCAGAACCCCGACTTTCTGGCCCAGCTGCGCGTGGTGGCCGAACCCGACCGCAAGGTGCTGCTGCTGTGCCGCAGCGGCGTGCGCAGCGTGGCCGCTGGCAGGGCCGCTACCGAGGCCGGCTACACGAATGTCTGGAACATCCTGGGCGGCTTCGAGGGACCGCTGGATGAGAACCGGCAGCGCAACCGCGTGGCGGGCTGGCGCTTCGAAGGCATGCCCTGGGAGCAGGGCTGATGGCCGGTCTGGCCCCGGCACCCGGCCGGGTGGTGCTGGTGGGGGCCGGACCGGGCGATGTCGAGCTGCTGACCCTGAAGGCGGCGCGGCTGATTGCCGAAGCCGACTGGTTGGTGCATGACGCGCTGGTGCAACCCGAGATGCTGGCGCTGGCCCGGCACGCCCGGGTCATTTCGGTGGGCAAGCGGGCCGGCAACCCCAGTGCACGACAGTCGTCCATCAACCGCATCCTGCTCGACTGCGCCCACCAGGGCGGCCTGACCGTTCGGCTCAAGGGCGGTGACCCGCTGATCTTTGCCCGCGCACAGGAAGAACTGGATGTACTGCACGCGGCCGGCATTCCAGTGGAAGTGGTACCGGGCATCAGTTCGGCCCAGGCGGCCCACGCCGCACTGGCGCTGCCGATGACGGAGCGCGGCCGGCGACGGGCACTGGTACTGGCCACACCGCAGGTGCATGCGCCGGATCAGCGCAATACAGCGATGGACATGGAAGCAGGTGCTCACTCACAGGCAGAAGAAATCCTGCAAGCAGGCACTCACTTTCATCATATGGACGCAGAACAGTCAGTGGCCTGCGTACCGCGTCCGGTTGAACCCCCTCCCGTCGGGCACCAGGATGGGAAGAAAGATTTTTTGGGCAATAACACGGAAGCGGGCGCTCACTTTCATGAACATGCTCGTTTGCAAAAACACACGCGCTTGAGAGCGGGCACTCACTTCCAGAAACAGGGTCATGAATCGGCCGTGCTGGCTGCTCTGCAGCAGGTGGCGGCCCCCGTGCCCACCACCCGGCGGCGGGTGATGTCGGCGGCCGAGATCGTGGCCGACCCCGAGCTGCGGCGCTGGGCCGAGGCCATCGTGGCGGCCGGCAGCGGCACGCTGTACATGGCGGCCACCGTGGCCACCCAGGTACGCGACACGCTGCTGATGCTGGGCATGGACCCGGCCACCCCCACCCTGTGGATGCTGGATGTGTCGCTGCCGGGGCAGGAGATCATCCCCGGCACGCTGGGAACGCTGACGCCACCGCCTGCCGCCCTGAAGGGCAAGCCGGCCCTGCTGCTGGTGGGCGTGCCGGCCTGCATGGGTGCCTGAGAACCTCCGAAACATCCTGCGGCACTTCGGCCCCCTTGCTGACGCACTGCCAGAAAACCAGGGGGCCATCACCGGCTGCAATGCGGCGATGGCCCCCTCTCCCTTGCCAGGCAGATACGGCTCAGGCAAATACGTGCGTCCTGTCCCTCATTTGGACTGGGTGCGCAGGGCGTTCATCAGCGTGCGGGTGTTGAAGCGCATCATGCTGATGTAGTCGGAGGCCGGGCCGCCGAGCGGCGAGAGCGAATCGGCATACAGCTCGCCCACGGTGACGTTCTTCAGCTCGGAGGCCATGCGCTTGAGCAGGCGCGGATCGCTGTTGTTCTCGAAGAAGAAAGCCTGCACCTTCTGCTCGCGCGCCTGGCGGATCAGGCTGGCCACCACGGCTGCCGACGGTTCCTCTTCGGTGGACACACCCACCGGCGCCATGAAGGTGATGCCATAGGCCCGCTGGTAGTAACCGAAGGCCGCATGCGACACCATGACGCGGCGACGTTCGGCCGGGATGGCATCGACGGCCATGCGGATTTCCTGATCCAGCTCCTTCAGGTGCTCGGTATAGGCACGGGCACGGTCCTGGAAGCCTTCGCAATCGGCCGGAGCGGCTTTGCACAGGCCCTCGGCAATGTTCTTCACGTACAGGCGCACGTTCGACACATCCTGCCAGGCGTGCGGGTCGAGGCCACCATGATGGTGGTGATGGGCATGCCCGGACTTGCCGGCAGCCCCGGCCGGCACGGCGGCGTCATGGTCATGGTCGGCATGATCGCCATCAGGGGCGGCCCCGTGACCGTCATGCCCATCGTGGCCCGCGCCATGATCGTGATCACCGGCGTCATCGCCATCGTGGTCATGGTCCGCATCATGGCCGTGGTGATCCGCGTCGTGACCGTCGCGGTCATGACCGTCCGCATCATGGCCGCCGTGGCCGTGGTCGTGGTCGTGGTCGTCACCATCATCGTCGTGGACATCCTTGTCGCCATGATGGTGATGATGGTGCGGGTCGGCCTTCAGGGCGTCCACCCCGTGGGCCGCTTCCACCACCGGCCCCTTGTAACCACTGGAACCGATCAGCCGCGGCATCCAGCCCTCGAAGCCCAGGCCATTGACCACCACCAGATGGGCAGCCGAGAGCTGCCGGACCTGCGTCGGCCCCGGCTGGAACACGTGCGTGTCACCGCCCGGCCCGACCAGCGTGTCCACGGCCACGCGGTTGCCCCCCACCTGCTGCACCAGGTCGGCCAGCACGCTGAAGCTGGTCACCACCGACAGCGGCGCGCGCGAGGCGTTCGAGCCCTCGCCCGTGAAGCGTTTGGCCGGCTGCTGGGCCATGGCGGTGGCCGCACTGCCGGCCAGCAGGGCACCCGCCAGCAGCGCCGTCACGGGGCGCAGGACACGGTGCAGGGCATGGCGGCGGGCAGGCACCTTCGATGCCGGCTGCGGCGACTGCAACTGCGCAGCAGGGTTTTGCCGCCCGGCCGGGGTGGCGTGCAGGTAGTCGTTCTTCTGGGGTTTCATGTCTCGTAATGTCTCCGGGGACGGTTCTTTCGGCGCAGCAGGCCGGCAGGTGCCAGCAGCAGCGACACACAGTACAGCAGGCCCAGTGTCAGCACGATGGTGGGACCGGTGGGCCATTCGAAGTAATACGACAGCAGCAGACCTGCCACGCCGGCCACCAGTGCCAGCAGCGCCGACAGCACCAGCATGGCGTTGACCGTACGTGCCCAGAAACGGGCCGCCGCCGCCGGCAGCACCATCAGGCCGATGGACATCAGGGTGCCCAGCGCATGAAAGCCCGCCACCAGATTGATGACCAGCAGCCCCATGAAACCGAAGTGGGCCACACTGCCCCAGGCGCGCCGGCGGGGCAGCAGGTTGGCATCCACGCATTCCAGCACCAGCGGCCGGTAGAGCACGGCCAGCCCCAGCAGGGTGATGCTGGAGATCACACCGATCAGCAGCAGGGTGTCGTCGTCCAGCGCCAGCACCGAGCCGAACAGCACGTGCAGCAGGTCCACCTGATTACCGTAGGTGGAGACGATGACCACCCCCAGCGACAGGGACATCAGATAGAACGCAGCCAGACTGCTGTCTTCGGACTGGCGGCCGCTGCGCGCCACCAGCGTGGACGCCATGGCAACCAGCAGGCCACTGATGATGCCACCCGCCGTCATGGCCGGCAGTGACAGACCGGCAATCATGTAACTGATGGCGGCACCGGGCAGGATGGCGTGGGCCATGGCATCGCCCGTCAGACTCATGCGACGCAGCAGCAGGAACACGCCCACCGGCGCCGCCCCCAGCGACAGCGCCAGACACCCGGCCAGCGCACGGCGCATGAAGCCGAATTCGACGAACGGGCCGACCAGCAGATCCCAAAGCTCAGTCATGGGACGACGCTCCGGCAGCCGCAGCGGGCACGGCCCTTTCCGCAGAAGGATGATCGTGTGTCAAATGCCCGGGCTCGGGTGGCGGGAATCCATGGTCATGTCGTGCAGGCCCCTGCCCGGACGGCAGGGTTCCGTGGTCATGCAGGGTGCCGGGTTCGTGGTCCGCCGGCATGCCCGGCACGATGGCCGCCGGTGTCTCGCACCAGCGGTTGCTGGGCGTGCGCGCTGCCGCCGAACGGGCCACGGCACGGGCCCAGTTGTCGGGCGTGAGCACCTCGGCCGTGGGGCCGCAGGCGATCATCTCGCGGGCCAGCAGCAGCGTGTGCGGGAACCACTGCCGCACGATATCCTGTTCGTGCAGGGCCGCCACGATGGTGATGCCCTGCGCATGCCAGCTGGCCAGCAGACCCAGCAGCACCTGCTGGGTGGTCACGTCGATGCCGACGAAGGGCTCGTCCAGCACCACCATCTGCGCATCCTGCAGGATCAGCTGGGCAAAGCGCACCCGCTGGAATTCTCCGCCCGACAGTGCACTGATGAGCCGCCCGGCGTAGCCCCGCAGCCCCACCTGGTCGAGCGCTTCGGCCACCCGGCGGGCCCCCTCGCGCCCCAAGCCGCCAAAGGCCCCGCAGCGATGCCACAGGCCCGAGGCCACCAGATCCTGCACGGTGATGGGAAACTGCCGGTCGGTCTGGCTGATCTGCGGCAGGTAGGCCACGCGGCTGCGGCGCTCGTCCGGCAGCTGCACCTCACCATCCAGCAGCGAGAGCCGCTCGCCGATGAGCAGTTTCAGGAAGGTGGATTTGCCGGCCCCGTTGGGACCGACCACCGCCAGCATGTCACCGGCATGAATCTGCAGCTGCAGATGGTGCACGGCCGGATGCCGGTCGTAACCGACCGTGACATTGTCGAGCGAAACGAGGCACGGCGCCTGCGATGGCATGGCTGCATGCAGCCCGGGCACGGGCGCGTTCATTGCAGCGCCCAGCCAATGACCAGCCACAGGGCAGCGATGAGCAGCACCGACAGCAGCAGACGCATGCCAACACTCCACCAGAGGGCGGAGAGCTGTGGCAGGGCAGGTGCAGAAGGCGTATCGTGAGCGGCGTGCACGGGTGGATGTCCGGATTGCTGAGACCTGGATTTCTGATACGTGTCATGGACGTGCGCGTCTGCGCGGGGCACAAACGGCGCAGGCAGCACACACATCCCAAACATGTCCGTTACACGCCCACAAAGGTTTTCACGAGAAGGAATGCGTCCATGGCACGCCCTAATGCTAATGACTTATCATTAGCGGATCAATGCCCACAAAAGGAAAGACCATGCAAAATCGTCACCAGAATTCCGGGTTTTCTCTGAGCCGTCAGACACGGCAGACACCGAAACGCCTGTCGGCCCGGCTGCTGGCCACCTGTGTCGCCCTGGCCTTCAGCGGTGCCGCCGCGGCGCACCATGCACCGGGCCATGGTGATCATGAGCACCATCATGGACAGCAGGCCGGTCACGTGCACCAGCATGGTCTGGGTTCGCTGAGTGTGGCACAGCAGGACAATACGCTGACCGTCGTGTTCGAATCGCCGCTGGACAGCCTGATCGGCTTCGAAACCGTTCCCGAGACCGCCGAACAGAAGGAGCTGGGCAACAAGCTGCTGGCCCAGCTGCGTGATGCCGCCGCGGTCGTCACCCTGCCGGCAGAAGCCAAATGCACGCACACGGAACCCGTGATCACCGCCCCCCCGCTGCAGGGTGCACCCGCTGCCGCCATGGGCGACAGCGATGACGACGATGATGACGCCGACGGGCACGATCACGATGGCCATGACCATGACGCGGACGGCCACGACGCCGACGATCATGACCACGACGGTGCACATCATCACCACGGCGTGCATGCCGACCTGAACGCAGTGTACACGTTCACCTGTGAAAATCCGGCCGCATTCAAGAGCCTGATCGTGACCTCGTTCAAAAACTGGCCGCGCCTGAAGAATATCGACGTGGCCGTGCTCAGCAACCAGGGCCAGGCCGCTGCCCGGGTCAACGCCGACAAACCCGAGGTACGCTGGTAGCACCTGTCGCGGACACGCCCGTCTCCGCGCTGGCCCCGAATCTCCCCCTGCCGAACAGCAGCCCATGACCAACCCGCCCACTCCCGTCCTGCAGGCCACCGGCCTGACATTTGCCTGGAAAGGCCAGCCCGAGCCCTGCCTGCAGATCGACACGCTGACCCTGCAGGGCGGTGAGCAGATGCTGCTGCTCGGGCCCAGTGGCGGTGGCAAGAGCACCCTGCTGGGGCTGCTGGGCGGGGTGCTGCAGCCCACGCAGGGCGAGGTGCAACTGCTGGGCCAGACGTTTTCCGGGCTGCGCGCCAGTGCACGCGACCGGCTGCGGGCCAACCATGTCGGCTTCATTTTCCAGCAGTTCAACCTGGTGCCCTATCTGAGCCTGGAAGACAACGTGCTGCTGCCCTGTCATTTCTCGGCCGTGCGGCGCCAGCGGGCCGGCAGCAATCCGCGTGCCACGGCCCGTGAACTGCTGCAGGCACTGGAACTGCCGGCCGATGCCTGGCAGCGCCCGGTCACCGGCCTGTCGGTAGGCCAGCAGCAGCGCGCCGCCGCCGCACGGGCCCTGATCGGGCACCCCGAACTGCTGATTGCCGATGAACCCACCTCCGCGCTCGACAGCATCAACCGCGACCGGCTGATGCAGCTGCTGATGGCCCAGCTGAAGAAAACCGGCGGCACGCTGCTGGTGGTCAGCCATGACGAACAGCTCCGTCCCCACTTTGGCCGGGTACTGCAGCTGGCCGACATCAACCGGGTGGCAGGTGACACACGGCCCGCCGACCCGGGCAGCCTCCTGCCGGCAGGCGCCATGTCGGCGTCTGTGCGGGAATGAATGAATCCCTGACACGCTCCGCGGACCTGTGCGGGGCGACACCGTGCTCAACGCCACCCGTGGCAAGAAGGAGCGTATCGGCCGTCTGCAATGAATGCGTTCACGACACACTTCTGGGACCTGTGCGGAAATGAATACGTTCACGACACGCTCCGGGAACCTGCGCGGGGATGAATGCGTTCAAGACACACGCCAACCGTGAGGCGTCTGCTCCATGTCTTCGATTTCACTTTTTCTGGACCGCCTGCTGACGCTGGTGCGCCTGGCCTTTCGCAGCGCAGGCAACCGGCGCACCAATTTCTGGCTGACACTGCTGTCCATCGCCCTGTCCACCAGCCTGCTGCTGGCCGTGCAGCGCGGACAGCAGGCCATTCACGACAGCTTCACCCGTGCCGTTTCCGGTACGGATCTGATCGTTGGTGCACGAACCAGTCCGCTGCAGCTGATGCTGTATGCGGTATTCCGCCTGGGCGATCCCACCCACGAAATCAGCTGGCAATCCTACGACCGGATCCGCAAACACCCACTGGTGAGCTGGACCATTCCCATTGCGCTGGGCGACTCGCACAAGGGTTTTCCGGTGCTGGGCACCGACCGGAATTATTTCGAGCATTTTCGCTATGGCGCCCGCGAAAAGCTGCAACTGGCCGAAGGCAAGCCCTTTCATGAAGTATTCGAGGTGGTGCTGGGCGCCGAAGTGGCCCGCAAGCTGGGCTACAGACTGGGTGACCGGCTGACGCTCACCCATGGCACGGGCGACGCACCGGGCATCGAACACGCCGACAAGCCCTTTCATGTGAGCGGCATTCTGGCCCCCACGGGCACACCGGTGGACCGCACCCTGCACATCAGCCTGGACGCCATGACGGCCATTCACCTGAACTGGCAGTCGGGCGCGCCCATGCCGGGCGTCAACATTCCGGCCGACAAGGTACGCGCCTTCGACCTGCAGCCCGAATTCATCACCGCCACGCTGGTGGGACTGAAGTCCCGCGCCGGCGTATTCAACCTGCAGCGCGACATCAATGCCAACGAGGACGAGGCACTGCTGGCCGTGCTGCCTGCGGTGGCGCTCAACCAGCTCTGGCGGCTGCTGGACATCGTCACACGTACATTGCAGGCGCTCTCGGCACTCGTGCTGGTGCTGAGCCTGTGCGGGCTGATCACGGCACTGCTGGCCAGTCTGGAGCAGCGCCAGCGCGAACTGGCCATCCTGCGGGCGGTGGGGGCCCGGCCGCTGGACCTGTTGTTCCTGCTGGTGCTGGAAGGGGCACTGCTGACGGCCGGCGGCGCCTGTGCAGGCTACGGCCTGCTGGGTCTGGCCTCGGCACTGGCGGCGCCGGTGCTGCAGAACCAGTGGGGCATCGTCTGGCCCATCGCCCGCCTGACGGCCGACGAATTGCAGCTGATGGCGCTGGTGGCCGTGGCCGGACCACTGACGGCGCTGTGGCCGGCCTGGCGGGCCAGCCAGCGGGCGCTGGCGGACGGGCTGACGCCGCGGTTGTAATAAGTCCCATTGCGTGCATCCCGCAGATGAACCTCGGATGAACCTCCGTTGTGCATCCCGCTGGCCGGGACACATGTCACCATTACATGGCCGACCGTAAAGCCTCCTGCAGCCGTGTGGTCAACGCCGGTTAACATGCGTCATGGTTCAATGTGGTCATGTGCCTCGGCAGCACTGAAGCCTTGGCGCCCCGGCGTCATTATTCGATGCAGCTCACGGTCCACCGGGTCCGTGGCCTGTCCGTTGCTTTCGGTGTTTCGCCGTTTTTCGCCCCGCCTTTCGGCTTCTGCCCGGCAAAGCGCTGCACACCCCCTTTTTCCCTGCCTTTCTGCTTCCGGAAACTCTCCATGCCTGTCCGCCTGCCCTCGCCCTTTCGCCTGTCCCTGCTGGCACTGGCCCTGACGGCCGCCATGCACACGACCGCCGTCTCCGGCAAGGACACCCCAGAAACCGGCACAGGCACCAGTCAAGCTGGCACCGGTGGCCAACCGAACAACGCCCGCACACCCAACGGTTCCAGACAGCCCGACGGCACCAGCCTGCCCGACAACGCCAGCCAGTCCGTCAATGCCGGCCAGCCTGACGCTGCCAGCGATGCGGCAGGTAGCCAGAGCGCAACCAGCAGCAGCACGGCAGACCCCACCGCAGCCGGCAACGGCACGGCCACCAGCGGTGCCAGCTCCGACCTGCAGTCCAGCCAGGGGCAGGGACGCTTCGTGCTGGGAGAGGAACTGCCCAAAAAACGCAGTGCAGGCGACGGCACCACCGGGCAGGCAGGCACAGGCAGCGCCCGGAACGGCCAGGGGCAGAACCCGGACAAAGGCGGCGACCAGACGGCTTCCGGCCACGGTGCCGGCAGCAGCGCACAGGGCAGTGCCTACCCCGAAATGGACTGGGAAAAACTCATTCCCCCCAACTGGGAACCGCTCAAGGGCTTCAAGTCGCTGAACTTCTCGGGCATGTCCGACAACGACCCGCGCGCCATTGCCGCGCTGCGCAAGCTGCAGAAAGCCTGGAAGAACGCCCCGCTCAACCCGGCCATCCAGCAGGAAAAGATCACCATTTCCGGCTTCATCGTGCCACTGGACAGCAGCGATTCCACCACCATCGAGGAATTCCTGCTGGTGCCCTACTTCGGCGCCTGCATCCACGTCCCGCCGCCCCCCTCCAACCAGGTCATCCACGTCGTTCCGGAAAAACCCCTGAAGGGCTTCCAGATCATGGATCCGGTCACCGTGCAGGGCGTGCTGGCCCCGTCCCACATCGACACCCCGCTGGGCAGCGCCGGCTACCAGATGTCCGGCAAATCCGTCACCCCCTACGAGGCCGAGGACATGCAGGAAGCCAAACCGGCGCACCTCTGAGCCGGCCAGGAATCTGGCCAGTTTTACAGGGAAGCCGGTCATTTCTCACAGCCTGTACCACGTTTGATACGGCCGTAACCACTGCAGGTCCCCACGGCGCCACACAACCGTTAACATCTGGTATGAATGTGTGTGGCGTACGCATCATACGTACCCATCTGCTGCCAATTTCATCCGGCCATACCCTGTCGCACCGTGCTCCATCGCCACGGGAAGGTTCCATGGCCAGCCCTGGTGCCTCCCCTGCCGGATGATGGCTCTGACGTGCGGCAGCAGCGTCCGGCTGCTTTCACGGCACTCCGCGGGGTGCCAGCCGTTCTCCCTCCCTACTCTGCAAGCGAGAATGCCGATGTCTGCATCATTCCCCCTGCTTCGCCTGATGCCGGTTGCCTGTGCGCTGGTCCTTGCCGGCTGCAGCAGCCTGTCGGGACCAGCCACGCCTTCAGCCCATGGTGGAGCCGAAGCCGACGCCGGTATCCCTGCAGACCCCTCCGTGCTGGCACGCCAGCGCGAAGGCGCCGAGCGTGAAGCCGTGGAATACCAGACCCACGTGGCGCAGATGCGCATTGCCGGCAACTTCTGTGCCGACCAGCAGCGGCTGATGGAATATGCGTACAAATACCTGAAGCGCGAGGCGCTGCCCATGCCGCCCGCCGCGCTGACGCTGGATCAGGCACGATGTGCCAGCCGCACCTTCCTGAAGGGCGTGATTCCGTCGGCCGGCCGCATCATCGGCTACAAGACGGACCTGATGCCCGCCCCCGACGACGACACCAGCCCCGGCAAACCCCGTTCGGTGGCCGTACGCGGCGCCCTGCTGGAGCGAATGCTGCTGCCCTCGGGCGTGGTGCTGGCCACCGACCGCTATGCCATTCACCCCCGCATGGAGGCCGACATGGTGGTGGTGGTGCGCAGCGCCGCCATTCACGATGCACAAACGCCGCGTGAAGTGCTGGCCAGCCTGTCGGGCATTTACCCGTTCATCGAGCTGCCCGATCTGGCCTACCAGCATCCGGACCAGATGACGGCGGCCGACGCCACCGTGGTCAACGCCAATGCACGTTTTGGCGTGCTGGGTACCGAAATTCCGGTACGGGTCGATCAGGACATGGTGGACCAGCTCGGCACCATGACGGTCAAAATCACCGACCAGAACGGCCAGGTGGTGCAATCCGCCCCCGGTACCGCCCTGCAGGGTAACCCGCTCAATGCCGTGCTGATGCTGGTGCAGGATCTGGAAAAGGACGGCATCCGCCTGCGCCCGGGCGACATGCTGTCGCTGGGTGCCTTTGGTGCCCGCATCAAGCCCGAGGCGGGCAAGAGCTACCGGATGACCTATGAAGGGCTGCCGGGCACGCCGAGTGCCGTGGTGAATTTCCGGTAAGAAAAACACGCCGCAGGGAACGCACCTTCAAAATGAAGACCCGGGTTCTGCCACAAGGCAGCCCGGGTCTTCATTTTGCTGTACCCGGTTTTCAAAGCAATTCAAAAACGCCTGCTGTCCGCGTAACCATGTTCATGCCCCAGACAACCGGAGCTTCGAAATAGGGGCTTCGGCCAGGCAGCAGGTTGCCTGTCTGCCAGCTTACTTGTTGCGTTTGCCCTCGGCCAGCAGCCTTTCGTCCAGTGCCGCCAGTTTGGCCTCGGTTTCCTTCAGGGCAGCCTGGGCCTCGATGATCTGGCGCTCGTAATTATTGCGGCGGTCACGGATTTCCTGCAGCATGGCCTGGTTTTTCTTTTCGGAAAAGTCCGGATCTCCACCGCGCGAGGCAGCCAGACGGCCCAGGGCCATGCGGTTGATTTCCGAATCCAGGCGCGCCTGCAGGTGATAGACCAGCCGCTGACGCTGGTGACGCTCGACGATCAGCGCATCCTTCTCGGGGTTGCCGGTATTGGGCTTCGGGTCGTGAAAAACGACATCCACACCGACCAGGCCCGTGTGTTCATTACCAGTGGCCTCCTGCTTCGTACCAGCCGTCACGCTGGCCACGGTGTTCGTCGCACGGGCTGCGCCGGGGGCAGCCACCACCGTGCCCGCGGCAGGCGTCGCATCGGCCAGCCGCGCCGAAACAGCGGGCGCAGCCACTGCAGCGCCTGCGGCAGGAGCCGTATCGGCCGGCTGGGCCAGCGTTGCGACGGGCAGGGAGAGCATCAGCGAGGAAAGAAGCAGGGCACGTTTGTTCATGGTCTCACCACGGAAGGACGGTGCCCTGACTGGACAGGCTGCCGGTTTGCCACCATGGCCCCGTCAGCCCGGGCCGCCCGGCACCCGGAAGATCAGCAAATCTGCTGCTGCCGAGTGTAGTGACAAGCCCTGCCGGGCGCTGTGCCGGTTTTCTCGAAACAGGCAGATTTCCTGTTCTCCCCAAAAATCTGCCCCCCATGCCCCCTGAACCTCACGATACGCTCACAGCGGAGCGTGTCATGGACGCATTCGTCCCCCGCACTGGTCCCGGCCGTGTACTGTCAGGCACACTGCGCAGGCAAGGGTCCGCCCCTCTTACCGGAAGCTGAACAGCGACAGCAGCACGAAACAGGGCAGCAGGAAGGTGAGTGACCAGAACAGATAGGCGAAGAAGCTGGGCATGCGGATGCCCCGGTCTTCGGCAATGGCCTTGACCATCAGGTTGGGCGCATTGCCGATGTAGGTGACCGCCCCCATGAACACGGCACCGGCCGATATGGCCATCAGAACGTGCGCCATCTCGTTCATCAGCACCTGGGCATTGCCGCCGGCGGTGTTGAAGAACACCAGATAGGTGGGCGCGTTGTCGAGGAAGGAACTGAGCAGGCCGGTGGCCCAGAAGTACATGACGGGAATGGGCTTGCCGTCGGCTCCCGTGACGGCGTGCACGACGGCGGCAAACGGACCATCGGTACCAGCCTTGAGCATGGCGATGACCGGCGTGATGGTGAGAAAGATGCCGGCAAAGAGCTTGGCCACTTCCTGCATCGGCCCCCAGCCGAACTGGTTGTCGGCATGAATGGACGGTGCCGTGATGCGCAGCGACAGGACGATGACCACCAGCAGGCCGATGTCACGCACCAGATCGGGCAGGCCCACCTCGGCGCCGTACACATGGAAATGCACGGGCGATTTCCACAGGCCACTCATCAGCACCAGGCCGACGATGACACCCAGCAGCAGCACATTGGACCAGCCCTGCAGGCCGATGGATTTGGTGTCGGGCGTGGGATCGTCCGGCAACACGCCCTCCTTGCGGTAGAGCCAGCTGTCGAGCAGGAAGAAGAGCGACAGCAGCAGGGCCACGGTCACGGCCATGTCGGCCCAGAGGTGGGTGAGGGTCCAGCTGAATTCCACCCCCTGCAGAAAGCCCAGAAACAGCGGTGGATCACCCAGCGGGGTGAGCACGCCGCCGATGTTGGACACCAGGAAGATGAAGAAGACGATGACGTGGGCCTGGTGCTGGCGGTTGTCGTTGGCACGGATCAGCGGGCGGATGAGCAGCATGGAGGCCCCGGTGGTACCCATGAAGCTGGCCAGGATGGTGCCGAGCAGCAGCATGCCCGTATTCAGGATGGGGCGGCCGTGCAGGTTGCCGCTGATGTGAATGCCCCCGGCACAGGTATAGAGGGCCGTGAGCAGCAAAATGAACGGAATGTATTCGGCCACGGCTGCATGCACGAGCGCATGCAGCGCCGCATCGCTCCCATGGAACCACGCAAACGGGACGAGAAAGCCCAGCGCCCAGGCCAGGGTGATCTTGCCGAAGTGGTGATGCCAGACCCAGGGGATGGCCAGCGGCATCAGCGCGATGGACAGCAGAATGCCCGCAAACGGAATGCCCCAGTAGATGGGCATGCCGGCACCATCCAGCGTGCCCTCGGACGCCCAGGCGGACGTGGCGAGCAGAAACAGCGGCAGCAGCAGGAAGTGTTTGAGGCGCATGGCAGCAGATGCCGGGGGAGCCGGTTGCAGGATGGAATCAGGTTTGTGAATGGTTCATCCTACACCGATATGGCGACGAGATGAACGGCCATGCCAGTCATGTGCCCGCAGATTTTGCAGAGCGTCAGCTTCCCAGGGGCTGTCGCAATGATGAACTGGACCCAACCCTGTGGTGATGAACCTGCGCAAAACCTGCTGCGATGAACGTGACCGGCATGGGCAGGTTCATGCGGAATGGCCGGATGCATGCGAAACGGGCAGATTCATGGCACAGGCTTGGGCCGAAGCCAACATTGCCGGTGTCTCCGGTTTGCCGTTGGGGGCAGCAATGGTATTTTGCATGGATTCATCCCGAAGTCCGCCCCTGCCAAGGGTAAACCCGAATGGGTTCCCGGTTCGCAGATACCTGTGCGCCCTGTTCTGTCATGCCTGCCTGCCATGTTTGAACGTATCTTTGCCCCCGCCTCGATCGATTCCCTGTTTTCGGATGCGGCCCTGCTGGCCGCGATGGCCCGTTTCGAGAACGGGCTGGCCCATGCCCAGGCATCGGTGGGGCTGATTCCCGACGAGGCGGCCCGCGCCATCGGGGTGGCCTGTCACGAGCTGGGCGATCCGGCTGCCAGCGATGCGCCGGTGCACGACATCGGGGGCGGCCGCTTCGATCCATCCCGGCTGTATCCGGCTGCCCGGGTGGCCGGCACGCTGGCCATTCCGTTTCTGAAGGCGCTGTCGGAACTGATCGACAGCCGCACACCCGACGCGACCCGGCACCTGCATCACGGGGCCAGCCATCAGGACCTGATGGATTCGGTGCTGGCCATGCAGTGCAAGGAAGCCGGCCGCCGGCTGCAGGACATGCTGGAGCGGGTAGGCACGGCCCTGGTGCAGCTGATCGAGGACCATCAGGAGACGATGCTGGCCAGCCGTCACCGGCTGCAGCCCGATGCCCCCATCTGGCTGGCCTGGAAACTGGCGGGCTGGCTGGATCCGCTGCAGCGCAGCCGTCGCCACCTGCGGGCCGCGCTGCTGGATGCATCGGTGCTGCAGTTCGGCGGGCCGGACGGCACGCTGTCGTCACTGGGCACCCAGACCGAGCGCAGCCTGTCGGTGGCACAGCGGCTGGCCGACGCACTGGGTCTGATGCTGCCGCCCGCCTCGTGGCATGTGTCGCGCGACCGCTTCGTCCGTCTGGGCACGGAGCTGGCGCTGCTGTGCGGGGTGTTGGGCAAGATCGGCCAGGACATCGCCCTGATGGCGCAGGCCGAGATCGGCGAGGTACGCGAGATGCCTGATGGACGGCCAGGGCCCGATTCGGTGCTCTACCAGCCGCAGACACCAGTGACGGCCCAGCTGATGATGGAGGCCGCCCAGCGCGCGCCCGGGCTGGCAGCCGTACTGCTGGGGGCCATGGACGTGCAGCATGAAGGCGGCCTGAGCCAGTGGCAGTCCGGCTGGCACACGATGCAGCAGCTGTTCGGGGCGGCGGCCAGCAGCCTGGCGGCTGCAGAGGAACTGCTGGGTTCGCTGCAGTTCGACGGTGCCCGGATGCAGGCCAACATGGCCCGGCAGCACGAGCAGAGCCTGCCGGCCACGCTGGTGCAGGCGCTCACGCCCCGTCTGGGTCGCGAGGCTGCCCAGGCGCTGATTGCCGAGCTGCACGAAACCGCCCGCGAGAACGGCTGGTCACTGCGTCAGGCCCTGGGGCGCGACGCCCGGATTTCGTCGGTGATGAATCTGGGGGATCTGGAACGGCTGTTCGATCCGGCCGGCAACCCGGGTGCCAGCGGGCTGATGGTCAGCCACATCGTGGAAGCATGGCGTTCCGGGCGGTGAAGCAACGGCAGATCAGTGGATTTCCAGATCAGCAGCATAGTCGGCACGGCAGTATGAAAATGTGCCTGTGCACCGGTGACCAGATTGCGGCATCTCCATGACGTGCGTGATCCCGGTGGCAGGCCGGAGGGAGGATCAATGGCACTTCCTCCGGCATACTTTGTGTAATCCTGAATCATGAATTCAGGATGCAATGAAACGATTGGTCAATGCAGCAGCAGGGGCTGGTGCATGATGCCCTCGAAGCCCGCCAGGAAGTGATCGACTTCCTCGATGCTCGGTTCGGCAGCAATCAGCACCGACACGTCCTGACGGAACTTGTCGGCCATCAGGCCGCCGATGAAAATTTCCCGCTTGGCCGCCTTGTCCATGATTTCGAAACCATGGCAGATCGGGCCGGACTGGTCGCCGCTGAATTCGACGATGCAGTAATTCGGGCTGTTGTAGATCATGTTCATTGGTGTGACCCCCAAACGACGGGAGCCAGTGTTGAACAGGAATCCGGTTTGCCCCACTGCGTGCCGATGATCGAACAGCGGCCACCGATGAGCGTAGACGCGCGCGTCGGCTGGGCACCGATGCCGCGCGGGTGAGACGTACCTGCTGGTGGCGCGGCCGGCATGTGCCTGCTGCTGTCCAGAGCACGTCATGGACGGAAGTGCCCGGGAAGGGAAAGAACGAACGACGGGGGTCAGGGCCGTCGGGACGGGGGTCAGCACCGTCAGGACCAGAGCGCTTCGAGCGCAGCCAGCGCCACGTGCAATCGGGCCAGGTCCGTACCTTGCGCCAATCCGAGCCGGACGCGGTTGTCCAGACGCCAGACGGTTTCCTGCGACCGAAGAGCGGCGCTCAAGTTTGGTGCTTTCCGCCCGAATCCGGCATTTTCCACAGGCGGCCAAGCGACAGTTTCTGCCGCTGCTTCCCCCGCGGCATACCGCCAGTCATAGGCACTGCGACCGGTCTGCAACACGGCCTGAAGCTGCTGCACGCCCGGCACCGCCAGCACCTGCTGCAGGGCTTCCTGTGCCTCCTGGCGGCTGGGTGCGCCCAGTTCGGGAAGCCAGCGGTGGTGAAGAAAATCTGAAGCCACGCTGGCTGTGACGGGTTCCGCGTCTGTGCCGTCTGCAGCCCGATCCAGGTCGAGCGGGTCGTGAAATCTCCAGTGCCGGCCGGCAAGCACCAGGCTGGCCCAGCCGGCATGCTCTGCGGGAGCGGCATGGAGGCGGCCGCTGCTCACGGCCCGTGCACCTTCGGGCCAGTCTGGTCCCGTTGCGGCCTTTCCGGCCAGGGGTGTCTCATTGGCGTCCCGCCCTGCCTCACCAGCATCCATGCCCCCTAGGCCCCCGGCAGGTGGCACCCCCTCCCCCGGTTCGGCAGGTGAAATCCCCTCCCCCTGGCCAGCAGGTGAAATCCTCTCCTCCGGCAGCGCGCGCACCATTGCCACCAGCTGCAGATGCTGGTTGAAGGGCGGCAGCCGCAGCTGGTCGACGATGCGCTGCAGGTGCTCGCCTTCCTGCGCCACTTCGAGATACAGATGCTGCCAGTCGGTGCGGCGTAGCAGCCGCACCAGCGTGGTACGAAAAACCGGCCCGCCCAGGCAGCAGATGCAGCCTGCCGCCAGATTCTGGTCGGGAACGGAAGCAGGTACGGAGCCAAACCGCGAGGCAACTGGCGGCTTTGTCGCTGTTCCTGCCGTGCTGGCACGCTGCAATCCCGGATCGCCCGTCTGCAGCCACAGGCCGCCCTCGTGTGCGGCACGCAGGGTGGCAATGGCCTGTTGCCGGGCCATGGCACCGGGGCCACTGACCAGCGTCACAGCACGGCGCCGGGGCGTGGCCGCGGATGAAACGGCTGACGAGGTCCGGGAAGAATCCATCATGAACGCATGATCCGTCATGAACACATGTCGTGGGCAGATACGGCAGGGGCAGCGAGGATGAGTCGCTGCCCCTGAAAAATCATGACACGCCCAAAGGCCGTATGGTGCCAGACCCTGTATGGTGCCAGACGGTGGCCGATCAGTAACCCGGATCGCTGCGGCGCTTGATCAGGCCCTTCTTCACCAGGATGTCGAAGGCGTCGGTCAGACCCCGGTAGCGGGGCAGCAGGTCGCGGTATTCGCTGACCTGGCGGCGGCCGTTGACCAGGAACAGCAGCATGCGCAGGCGGTCGGGCAGCTCCACGTTGCTGCGCGACAGGGCCAGTGCCCCGCGCATGGTCTGGATGAAGATTTCGTGGTCGTCGATCTCGCTGACCGGACTCCGGACGATGGCATCGAGCTTGGTGGCCCAGTCGGTAGATCCGCCTTGAATCATGATGTGCTGTTCCTCAACAGGGATTGGCCCGCGGACGATCCGGGGCTGCATCAGTACCATGAAAGCGAGTGTAGAGTGGCCATCGGGCGCCTGCCGTGTCACTGTTCACACAGCGGCGCCCGGCAGGAACCACATCAGCAGGAATGCCAAAAAACCGGCATTTCCGGGCGGAAAAACCGCACATCTTTGCGGTGCCCCGACGCTGGAGGCAGCGGAAGCCACACGGATGGGCGCGCATCAGGCGCTGAACATGAAGACCCCCGCCGAAGCTTACGCTTTAGCGGCCTGAACTGTGCAGGTTCCGCTGGGTCATTACATGACCGCGTACAGGAGGCCGCGGCCGGCACGAGCCTGCCGGAGCCAGAACGGGCTGGCCGGAACCTGCCTCCAGCAGGGACAGCCCCCGGGCCGGGCATTTCCAGCGTGATGCGCCGCATGCCCGGACATGACCGCATGTGTCCGGCCAGGCCATGCGTTCCGGAGGTCCAGCCGGAAGCCATGAACGGAAACCGGCGGCCGTCGGCCAGCGCCACCGTGGCTGCCGGGCCGGCCGGCATCAGACCGGCATCAGGCCGATCAGACCGACTGGGTCACGCCCCGGCGGTAGTTGCCCTTGGAGAGGTCGATGCCCAGCTGCTTGAGCTTGCGGTAGAGGTGGGTGCGCTCGAGGCCGGTACGTTCGGCCACGCGCGTCATGCTGCCGTGCTCGCGGTGCAGATGGTGTTCGAAGTAGGCACGCTCGAAGGCTTCACGCGCTTCGCGCAGCGGCACGTTGAGCGGCAGGTCGCGCACCATGATGGAGGGGTGCAGGTTCATGCTGGGCAGGCCGGTGACCGGCGCGGCAATGAACTGGGCGGTGGGCGAGCTGAGCGGCATGACCTGCTGCACGTTCTGCGAACCGGGAACCTGCAGCATGGACAGCGGGGTGTTGGTGGAGGGGGTGAGGGTGCCCGGATAGGTGCTCTGTCCGGGGGTGGTGACCGGGGTGCGGGCCTGCATCATGCCCTGGCGGCCCTTGGCCAGGCCCTGTTCGACGGCCTTGAGCAGCTTCTGCAGGGCGATGGGCTTTTCGAGGAAGTCCATGGCGCCGATGCGGGTGGCTTCGACGGCCGTCTCGATGGTGGCGTGACCAGACATCATGATGACCGGCATGGTGAGCTGGCCAGAGGCCACCCATTCCTTCAGCAGGCTCACGCCGTCGGTATCCGGCATCCAGATATCGAGCAGAACCAGATCCATCCGCGTGGCAGCCATGGCCTCGCGCGCCCTTTGGGCATTCTCGGCAAGCGTGACCGCGTGACCCTCATCACCCAGAATTTCGGAGAGCAACTCGCGGATGCCCATCTCGTCGTCGACAACCAGAATTTCAGCCATTTGTCTTCCAGCAAATCCAGCATCCGTCAGCAGAGAACCGTGAGGGAACCAGTACACAGTGCACTGGCCGGCTGACGGATGTTATGTTGTTTGTGCATCTCCAAAATTGTCTGCCTTTTTTACTAATTTCGCAAAAGCAATATGTATGTAAGCACCTGAAACAGACTGTTCTGTATCAGAGGCAGGCAAAGCGGCGATGTTGTCATTATGCGACAAGTTCTGGTCCTGGTGGTTGCCCACCTCGATCGTGCCGCCATGTTCCTGGACGATTTTCTTGACGATGGCCAACCCGAGCCCGGTGCCCTTCGCTTTCTGACTGACATAGGGCTCGAACACCCGGGACAGCAGTCCGGGGGGAAAACCGGGTCCATTATCCCTTACTCCCAGCCGCACGCCGCTGATCTGACCGGCTGCACTGTGTAACAAGTCGGTACTGACCTCGATGATCCGCGACGGCTGTTTCTCGGTGGCCTCGCTGGCATTCTTGAGCAGGTTATGGAAAACCTGCCGCAATTGGCCCTGATCTCCCATGATCTGGGGGATATCTGGGCTCAACTTCGACACAACCCGCAGGGTGTGGTCCATATCGGTGTAGAAGCCCAGCACCTCGGTGAGCAGCTCGTTGAGGTCGAGCGGTTCCAGCCGGGCGGCAGGCAGGCGGGCGTAGTCGCGGAACTCGTCGATCATCACCCGCAGGGCATCGACCTGGGTGACGATGTTGCGGGTGTTGCGCACCAGCAGATCTTTCTCCCCCCCGGCCAGCGATCCTTCCAGCTTGAGCTGCAGGCGTTCGGCCGCCAGCCGGATGGGCGTGAGGGGATTCTTGATCTCGTGCGCCAGGCGCCGTGCCACCTCGCCCCACGCAATCGAGCGTTGCGCCGAAACGACATCGGTAATGTCGTCGATAACCAACACGTGATCGCCATCGACCTCGGGCAGCAGGGCACCACGCACCAGCAGGGTCTTGCCGCGACTGCTGCGCTCGACCTGACCGGACTCCGGTTCGGCACCCATGACGATCTGGCGCTGCCAGGTGCGGGAGTCGCTGTCGAGCGCCTCGCCGAAGGCCCGGGCGATGTCGGCCTCGAATTCGCCCAGCCCCCCCATGGCCGAGAGCTGCTGTCCCAGGGCCTGCCCCACCTCGATGCCGAGAATCTTTTCGGCACCATGATTGGCCATGGTGACGCGAAAACCCCGGTCGAACACGATGACACCGGCACTGAGGTTGGCCAGCACGCTGGCCAGCCGGGCATTGGCCTGTTCCAGCCCGAGGCGGGTGCGCACCACCTGGCTGCGGGCCTCTTCGAGCTGGCGGATCATGGCGTTGAAGGACTGGGTGAGCGCGCCCAGCTCGTCCCGGCCGATGTAGTCCTTCACGGGGCGGAAATCGCCCTCGGCCACGGCGCGTGTGCCGGCTTCGAGCATCGACAGCGGCCCCGTCATCCAGCCGGCCAGCAGGAAGGCAGCCGCAATGGCCGAGAACACGGTGAGCAGCAACGTGACGGTCAGCGTCACCCGGAAGATGCGCTTGAGGCCCCGCCGGGACAGCGACAGTTCCTGATAATCACGAAAACCGCCCTGCACGGCTTCGGCATTGCGGGCCAACGCGCTGGGCACGGGCTGGACGAACTGCAGGAAACGGACCTCTTCCCGTACGTCGGTGGCCACGATGGGCACCATCACCCGCATGCGCAGCGAGGGAATGGTCACGGTGCCTGTGCCATCTCCCTCTTCCTCACGCAGGTCGCTGCCCTCGATGGCG
Source organism: Lautropia dentalis (assembly GCF_003892345.1). Classification (GTDB taxonomy): domain Bacteria; phylum Pseudomonadota; class Gammaproteobacteria; order Burkholderiales; family Burkholderiaceae_E; genus Lautropia; species Lautropia dentalis. Next base: position 525,059 of record NZ_RRUE01000002.1, on the reverse strand, counting down.
GCGTAATGGTGGGCCAGTCGCGCCTGCCGCAGCACGGTGGGCGAGGGCATGTCGGGAATGAGGGTGGCATAGCGCCCCCCGCTGCTCTGGATGATGCGGCCATTGCCCCCGAGAATGACGGCCTCGCTGATGCCAAAGCGTTCGCGCACCCAGTCGAGGTTTTCGGCCTGTTTGAGCGCCGTCAGACCATTGAGATCGGAGGCGGCCAGGCGGCCCTTGGACACCACGTCGAGCAGCATCGAATCGAGTGTGGCCCGGCCCAGGCTGAGACCGGAATCGAGCGCCCGTTCCATGGGCACATCGAACCACGACTCGATGGAACGTTCGAGAAACTGGATGGCGATGAGGTAGATGAGCGTGACCGGAATGACGGTCATCAGCACGAAGGCGGCGGCCAGCCGCGTCATCAGTCGCGTGCCGAACAGCCCCTGCCGGAAGCGCTGCGCCAGGCGCCGCGCCAGTTCGACGGCCAGCACGGCCAGCGCCACGGCCACACCGATGTTGAGCCACAGCAGCAGACCATAGTGCTGCTGGAACATGTTGTTGTTGCTGCTGGCCAGCGCCAGCAACGAGAGCAGCACGGCGGCAAAGGCCACCGACAGCACCAGCGCCAGCCGCAGAACCCGGCTTACGGAGCGGGTGTCGGTTGGGTCGGTACGACGAAGGTCAGGCCTTTCCATTCGGATTGGGGATTCCAGTCGGAATCGGTCAGCGCGGTGATCTGGAAGGGCTTGGGCAGGCGGGCCTGGTCCAGCCGCATCCGGACACGCAGGATGTATTCCGTCTCGGGAACGAACTGTTCGATGGTGGCGACAGGCCAGTCGCGCACGCTCATCATGGGGGCGATGGCTTCATCCAGCGTGGTGTAGCCATCGCTGCTGGTGGCGGAGCCCAGCCGGTACTGCCGCGTCAGGGCATGATAGGACAGCCGCCATTCGCGGTGTCCTTTCGTGGTCTGGTCGTCGAACCAGAACAGGCGTGGCCGGGAGATTTCGTATTCGACGATGAAGTGCAGCGGCAGACCGCGCGATACGGCATCTTTCAGGGCCGCGCTGAGGTCGAGGGCAAACTGCGCCGACAGCAGCACAGCGCCATCATCAGGTGAAAGATCGAGTTGGAGGGTCTTCACCTGCATCGATTCGCCAGCCAGGGCGGGGGTGCCTTGCAACAGCAACGCCGCACCTGCCAGCGTCCCCATTGCCCGACGCCTGTTCACCGATGCCTGCTCAAAAGCGCGTAGAAGAAACCATCATGTTCATGCCGGTCGTCACGGGTGGGCAGCAGCTGGCCATTTCGGGGCCAGCCCGGCCAGCCGGTCAGGCGTACGTCACGCTGCCATTGACAATCCGGGTGTTTCGAAACGAATGCCGAGACAACCGCCTCTCCCTCCTCGGGAAAAATGGAGCAGGTTGCATAAAGCAATGTACCACCCGGACGCAGAAGCGGCCAAAGCTTCTCGATCAGTCGTGCCTGAGTTCCCGAAAATGTCGCAATATCGCGACGCTGGCGGTGCCAGAGCACATCCGGATGGCGCCGGACGATGCCGGAGGCACTGCAGGGGGCATCCAGCAGGATGCGGTCGAAGCGCTGGCCATCCCACCAGCTGTCGGGGTCGGCAGCATCGGCCGCCATGACACGGGCACCCCAGTGCACGGCGGGGGTGACGGCAGGTTGGGCCGGGTCATCGGTATCGGGCACATCGGCGGCCACCGGCCAGTGCCCCTGTCCGGCCGCCCGGTCAGAAGCGGCCATCGTGGCATCGGTACCGAATGCTGCACGCACGGTGGTGGCGGGCTCCGCATCAACCGTACCACCGTTCCCCCGGGGCAGCGTCTGACCACTCTGGGGCAGCAGCGGCAGCCGGCTGCGCTGCAGATTATTCATGATTATCGATGCACGACCTGGGTCGATGTCCAGCGCCCAGACCTCGCAGTCGGCCATTTCGAGCAGGTGGGCCGTCTTTCCGCCGGGTGCCGCGCAGGCGTCGAGAATCCGCTCACCGGGTTGTGGATCGAGCAGCTGGGCGGCGCACTGGGCCCCCAGGTCCTGCACGCTCACCAGCCCTTCGGCAAAGCCCGGGATATGTTCCACCGGCATGGGCTGCTCCAGCACCAGCCCGTCCACCCCCATGCGCCGGAAACCGATGCCGGCTGCCTCCAGCCGGCGGGCGGCTTCATCCTGTCCACCCAGCCGGCGGTTGGCCCGCAGGCTGAGGGGGGCACGGTCGAGCGAAGCGGCCAGAATGGCTTCCCACTGGCCGGGCCAGACCTGGCGCACACGGGTCACCCACCAGCCCGGATGGTTGTAGCGGGCCTCATCAGGCAGATTCGGGGGGATCAGCGCGTCACGTTCGCGCACGAAGCGGCGCAGCGTGGCGTTCATGAAGCCGGCTGCCGCCGGATAGGCCACGCCTTCGGGTAGCTGGTTCACAGCCCGTACGGTCTGGTCGATGATGACCGGAACCGGCCGGCGGGCATCGATGAGCTGGGCCACGCCCAGGGCCTGCAGGGCACCGAGCAGCGGCACCGGCGGCTTGCGGTTGAGCTGACCGCCTATATGGGAAAGCAGGCCGTACTGCCGGGTGGCATCGTAGGCCATGTTGCGCACGGCCCGGGCCGAGGCCACGGGCATCTCGTGCGTGTAGTGATCGATGGCCTCGTCGAGATGGGCGCCTTCGAGCATGTCGCGCAGCGCCAGCGCCGCAGCAACCAGTTCATCGGCCAGCGCCGCCCGCAGGACGGTACTGCCCGGACGAACATCCCGCTGTTTTGACGAGGGCGATTTCTGGAACCGTGCGGCAGGCCGCAGGCCGCCCCGCGGGCGACTGATGGGGGTGGCAGCCGCTGGGGCTGCCTGGTCAGGCGACTTGTCCGTTGACATGCATCGACAGCAGCCGGCGTACCCGTTCTTCGGTACTGGGGTGCGTGGAAAAGAGGTTGGCCAGATTGCCGCCCGACAACGGGTTCATGATCATCATCTGCGCCGTTTCGGGGTGGGCTTCCGTAGTATGCAATGGAATGCCGCTGGCATAGTGCTGGATGCGCTCGAGCGCGCTGGCCAGTGCCTTCGGATCACCGCTGATCTCGGCCCCCAGCCGGTCGGCCTCGAACTCGCGGGCACGCGAGATGGCCATCTGGATGAGCGAGGCGGCCAGCGGCGCCAGAAGGGCCATGGCGATGGAGGCGATGGGGTTGGCCGGACGGCCTTCCTCATCACGCCCGCCGAAGAACATGGCAAAGTTGGCCAGGGCCGAGATGGCACCCGCCATGGTGGCGGAGATGGTGGAGATGAGAATGTCGCGATGCTTGACGTGGGCCAGCTCGTGCGCCATCACGCCACGCACTTCGCGGGCATTGAGCAGGCGCAGCAGGCCGGTGGTGGCCGCCACGGCGGCGTTCTGCGGATTGCGGCCGGTGGCGAAGGCGTTGGGCGCGTCTTCATCGATGAGATAGACGCGCGGCATGGGGAGTTCGGCCTTCTGGGCCAGCTCCTGCACGGCCTGATAGAACTGGGGGGCCGACGATGCATCCACCTCGCGGGCGTTGTACATCTTCAGCACCATTTTGTCGGAAAACCAGTAGGCGAAGAAGTTGGAGACCACGGCAAAGCCCAGCGCCATGATCATGCCGTTCCTGCCCCCGATGGAGGCCCCGATGACACCGAAGAGCGCGGTGATGGCGGCCATCAGGGCAAATGTCTTGATCCAGTTGAACATGCGTTTCCTTGGGATGAAGGGCGTTCTGTCTGTGGAAAGCCTGCCGTCACGTGGCGGCAGGGAGAATGGGGAAACCCGAAGGGCGGACGAATGGAAATCTGCCGATACCGGGGCTGGCTTTCATGGGGATATCCCACAGTGCGATGCCCCGTCAGGACCACCAGAAACCAGCAAGACCCGCAGCAGGCCCTGCTGGCGTTCGGATAGACGGTTCGTCTGCACTGTTCTGCGGCAGATATCCGTCAGATCGGGGTATTTACCGGCATTTCAAGGGCATTCCAGCATCTTTGCCAGCAGAAAACGTCTGGTGGGCGATGATGGTTGACAGCCGACCCAGGGCAGCGTCAGGCGAAGAGGTCACTCCTCCACCAGACCATCCGAAATGAGCCTGCACCACCCCGACCCATGGCCGGCTGAGACAGTGTAGAGAGGATCGCCCTGATGGAGAAAGGAGCAAATGCGCCTGCGCAGATCCATACGGCAGGCGTATACGGCCCGGCGAGCGCTTTCTATCGCTGCAAAAACCGGATCAGTCCCCGGACTCGCTCGTGAAGCGCGCTCCAGCCGGCAGCGGATGGCCGCGCAGAAACACGTCGGCCGGCTGGCGGCGTCCGCCCGGACGCTGCAGGGCCTGCAGGCGAAGCACGCGACCATCGCCGCAGGTCACGTCAACCCCTGCTGCCCCCGCCTGCAGGATGGTGCCGGGTAGCACGGAGGCTGGAAAGGCGTCGCCCACCTGCGAAACCTTCCTGCCGTCAGCCGCAGAATGATCGTGAGGCATCTGACCATGAGCCCTCTGCAGGGCGTTGGAGGTTTCTTCATCCAGCACCACCGGATCGAACACCCGCAGCTGCGCCGCGGGGTCTTCCGCCCCTTCCAGCCGGGTGGTGGCCCCCGGCGGGTCGAAGGCACGGATGTGGCAGGCAACCTCGTGCGCGGGCCGGGTCCAGTCCACCCGCAGCTGCGCCTTCTCGATCTTGGCGGCGTAGGTGACACCTTCCGCGGCCTGCGGGGTGAAGCCGAGCGTACCTGCCGCCAGCGCATCGAGGGCTGCCACGATGGCCTCGGCCCCCATGCCGGCCAGCCGGTCGTGCAGGGTGGCGGCCGTATCGGTGGCGCTGATGAGCGTACGACGTTCCAGCCCCACCGGGCCGGTATCCAGCCCGGCTTCCATCTGCATGATGCCCACGCCGGTTTCGGCATCGCCCGCCTCGATGGCCCGCTGGATGGGGGCTGCCCCCCGCCAGCGTGGCAGCAGCGAGGCATGGATGTTCAGGCAGCCGAACCGGGGCAGGTCCAGCGTGGTCTGAGGCAGCAGCAGGCCATAGGCAGCCACCACCATCACGTCCGGGTTCAGGGCCCGCAGTGCGGCGTGGGTGTCGAGCGCTTCCTGGTTGCGGGCCTCGCGCAGCCGGCACTGTTCGTCCGTCTCTGGGGCAGCATGACCCTGACCGGCTGCGGTGGCCCGGGCAGCACCGGCGTTCCGGACATGCGAACCCGCACCATTCAGGCCTTCACGCTGGTCGGCCACCGTTGTCGGGCCGGCAGTCTGCGGCGCCGGCCGTACCCGAAGCGTGTGCGGCTGGTACACGGGCAACCCGGCCGCCACGGCCACCTGCTTGACCGGCGAAGCCACCAGTTTCTGGCCGCGTCCGGACGGACGGTCGGGCTGGCTGAGCACGGCCACCACCTCATGACGCGAGGCCAGCAGCGCTTCGAGCGCCCTGGCGGCGAAGACCGGCGTGCCGGCAAAGACGACCCGCATCAGCCCGCTTCCCGTTCCTTCGCCATCTTGGCGATCTTCTGCTTGATGCGGTTCTGCTTGAGCCGCGACAGATGCTGGATGAACAGGATGCCATCCAGATGGTCGATCTCGTGCTGGATGCACACGGCCAGCAGACCATCGGTATCGATGGTGAAGGGCTTGCCGTCCAGATCCAGCGCCGTGACGGTGACGGCGTCGGGCCGCTCCACCTTGTCGTAGATGCCGGGGATGGACAGACAGCCTTCCTCGTAGGACTGCAGCGTGTCGCTCTTTCTGATGATTTCGGGGTTGATGAACACCCGCAGCTCGTTCTTCTCTTCGGTCACGTCGATGACGACGACACGTTCGTGCACATTGACCTGCGTGGCCGCCAGCCCGATGCCGGGCGCCTTGTACATCGTCTCGGCCATGTCGGCCACGAGCCTGCGGATTCTGTCGTCCACAACCGGGACCCGCTCGGCGACCCGATGCAACCGGGCGTCAGGATACTTGAGTATGTCTAGAACAGCCATCGGACACTATCCACCACTGAACCTGTCGCCCATTGCCGCGCCAGGATGCCGTCAGAAAGAATTGCTTTTGCACGTCAAGTCGGCACGCATTGCCACTGGAAGTGGGGCGTGCGTAGACGACTCCAAGGACCGACCATGTCGATGAAAAAGTTTAGCACCCGGGCCCTGACCACGCTGAGCCTGAGCATTGCCCTCGCCACCGGCGCCGTGATGCCGATGACCAGCGTTGCCCAACCCCGTCACGATGAAATCCAGCTGGCTGCCGACGCCCCTGACCGCCACGTGGTGGTGAAGGGCGATACGCTGTGGGGCATTGCCGGACTTTTTCTGAAGGAACCCTGGCGGTGGCCCGAGATCTGGCAACTGAACAAGGCCGAAATCAGGAACCCGCATCTGATCTATCCGGGCGACATTGTATATCTGGATCGGTCGGGCGCCACGCCGCGCCTGCGCCTGGGCCGCAGCGTCGGTGGCAGTGCCGACGGCATGAACGGCCGGGGCCTGAACGGCAAGGGTATCAGCCACCTGGAACCGACGGTGCGCGCCACCCAGCTGGACGCGGCCGCCATTCCGAGCATCTCGCTGTCGTCCATCCAGGCCTTCATCAACCGGCCGCTGATCGTCGATGAGCATGGCCTGCAAAGCTCGCCCTACATCGTGGCCCCGCAGCAGGATGGCCGCGTCAACGTGGGCAATGGCGACAAGGTGTATGTGCGCGGCATTGGAAAGGACAATCCGACCCGCGGCTGGCACATCTACCGTCCGGCCAAACCGCTGGTCGATCCGGTGACCCGCAAGGTACTGGCCTACGAGGCCACCTATCTGGGCTCGGGTGATCTGGTGCGCACCGGCGACCCGGGCACGCTGGCCATCACCAAAGTGGCCGAAGAGATCACCGACGGTGACCGTCTGGTGCCGGCCGAAATCGACCAGGACGTGAACTTCGTACCGCGCGCACCGGAAGTGGACAACCTGGATGGCCGTATCGTGTCGATCTACCATGGCGTGACCATGGTGGGCCGCAACAGCGTGGTGGCCATCAACCTGGGTTCGAAGAACGGTCTGGCCAACGGCCATGTGCTGAAGATCGAGCACGCCGGCCGTACGGTGAAGGATCGCGTGAGCAAGCAGATGGTGCGTCTGCCCAATGAGGACGTGGGCCAGCTGCTGGTGTTCCGCACCTTCGGCAACATCGCCTATGGTCTGGTGGTGGATGCCACTGCCCCGATCACGGTGGGCGATATCGTGACCAACCCCTGAAGGGCCGGCAGTCCCTGAAGCAGGCATGACTGGCGGACCAGGCCGCGTTCCATGGCGCCTCCGAAAGCGTCAGCAAGCGCGTTGGACACAGGAAGGCGTCCTGGCCCCGCCGGAGATCATCTGCCCCGGCCTGGCGGATGGCAGAACGGCCAGCCTCATGGCTGCTACATCCATCTGGCCTAGGCCAGATGGACATTGTGCCGGTTTTCACCACGCCAGCAGGTTTCTGCCCCGGCAAGATGCGGCATCGGCTGCGCACCCTGCACATCCCGTGCACGGGTGGCCAGCCGCCTGCATCCTGCCACCATGAAGACTGCGGACATTCCCGAAGAAAAATCCGGCGCCACGCTGGACGATGAAGCCCTTGGCACCTGGCTGAAACTGGTGCTCACCCCCGGTGTGGGCGCCGTGACCGGCCAGCTCCTGCTGCGCCGCTTCGGCTCGCCCGAAGCGATCTTCGACGCCACCTACCGCCAGCTGCAGCGGCAGCTGAACCAGGAAAAGGTTTCCCGCGCCCTGCTGGCCGATGATCCGCAGCGCGATGCCGCCATCATCCGTACACTCGCCTGGCTGCACGCCGACGACGACCATCACATCCTGACGCTGGACGATCCGCGCTATCCCCGCGCCCTGCTCGACCTGCCCGATCCGCCGCTGCTCGTCTACGCCCGTGGTTCGCTGGAGGCTCTGGTGCCGGATGCGGTGGCACTGATCGGCAGCCGCCGCGCCAGCCACGACGGCCTGCACAACGCCCATGCCTTTGCCCAGGCCCTGACCCGCCGCGGACTGGTGGTGACCAGCGGGCTGGCCGAAGGCATCGACGCGGCCTCCCATGTGGGTGCGCTGGATGGCGCCGCCGTGGGCCAGCCCAGCACCATTGCCGTGCTGGGGGCGGGCATCGACCACATCTACCCGGCCCACCACCGGATGCTGGCCACCCGCATCATTGCCCAGCAGGGGCTGATCCTCAGCGAACAGCCACTGGGCAGCGCCCCCACGCGCGGCAATTTTCCGCGCCGCAACCGGATGATCGCCGCACTCTCGCGCGGTACCCTGGTGGTGGAGGCTGCCCTGCGCAGTGGTTCGCTGATCACCGCCCGTCTGGCCGCCGAGCTGGGGCGCGACGTAATGGCCGTGCCCGGTTCGATCCACAATCCCCTCTCGCACGGCTGTCACCACCTGATCCGCGATGGTGCCAGCCTCGTGGAAACCGTGGACGACATCCTGACCACCCTGGGCATGGCCCTGCCCCCCGGCGCCCCGGGCACACTGACGGCCGGCCGGCTGCGCGCCCGCCAGCACACGGCCCGCCGCGCCTCGGGCTGGCGGGACTGGCAGGAGATCATTGGCCGTACGGAAAACGGCCAGGCTGGGCTGGATGAACTGGCCGGGCAGGACGAAGCGAATGAGCGGGAGGCCAGGCACGGGAGCGATGATCCCCGAAACGACGATCCAGGCCAGGGACCAGCCACACGGGACCGTCCCGATGAAACAGGCAGCCCGGATGAACCAGCCAGACAGGATGACCATGCCGGCCCGGATACACCGAATGGAACGGAAAGCCGGAACACCCCGGATGAACCCGCTTCCTCTGCACGCAAACAGAACCCCCCGCTGAACAGGCATGCAAGGAACGCAGCCAACGCACTGAACGCACCTGATGCCATCCCAGCCCCCGCTGACCCCGCCAGCCAGATCCTCGCGGCCCTGACGGGCGCCCCCCTGTCGGCCGAAGAACTGGCCAGCCGGCTGGGTTGGCCGATCGAGCGTATCCTGATTACCATCCAGCTGCTGGAACTTGGCGGCCAGATCGGACGCCATGTCGATGGACGCTGGCAGCGCATCTGACGCTGTCCCACCCCGGCGCGGGAAACCCCGGGCTGCGGTGTGTCTTTCCAGGCCGGATATTCCGGCTGAACATGGGGGGCAGATGGGGACTCCTCCGGACTCGCTCCCCCTTGGGAAAAACCACCGCTTGCCTGAAACGCACTCGCGCTCTTACTATGGCGCGCCATGAGTAAAGCTTTGATCATTGCCGAGAAACCTTCCGTCGCCGCCGACATCGCGCGGGCGCTGGGGGGTTTCGTTCGTCACGGCGACTACTTCGAAAATGACGACTACGTGCTCAGCTCCGCCGTGGGCCACCTGGTGGAGATTGCTGCGCCCGAGCAATACGATGTCAAACGGGGCAAGTGGTCATTCACGCACCTGCCGGTCATCCCGCCGCACTTCGATCTGAAGCCCATCGAAAAGACGAAGGACCGGCTTTCGCTGCTGGGCAAGCTGATCCGCCGCAAGGACGTGACCAGCCTGATCAACGCCTGCGACGCGGGGCGCGAGGGTGAGCTGATTTTCCGGCTGATCGCGCAGTACGCCAAAGCCAAACAGCCCATCCAGCGGCTGTGGCTGCAGTCCATGACGCCCAGCGCCATTCGCGAGGGCTTTGCCCACCTGCGTGCCGGCGACGAGATGAACGGCCTGGCCGATGCGGCGCGCAGCCGCGCCGAGGCCGACTGGCTGGTCGGCATCAACGGCACCCGCGCCATGACGGCCTTCAACTCGCGCGATGGCGGCTTCTACCTCACCACCGTCGGCCGGGTGCAGACCCCCACGCTGGCCGTGGTGGTCGAACGCGAGGAAAAGATCCGCCGCTTCGTGCCGCGCGACTACTTCGAGGTCAAGGCCACCTTCGGCGCAAAGGCCGGCCAGTACGAAGGCAAGTGGTTCGACCGCAACTTCAAGAAGAGTGACGACCCCGAGCACAAGGCCGACCGCTTCTGGACGAAGGCAGATGCCGAGGCCATCGTGGCGGCCTGCGAGGGCCAGCCCGGCACCGTCACCGAAGAATCCAAACCGTCCACACAGATCGCCCCGGCGCTCTTCGACCTGACCACGCTGCAGCGCGAGGCCAACGGCCGCTTCGGCTTTTCGGCCAAGACCACGCTGGCGCTGGCGCAGGCCCTGTACGAGCGGCACAAGGTGCTGACCTACCCGCGTACCGACTCCCGGGCGCTTCCCGAAGACTATCTGGGCACCGTGCGCCAGACACTCGGGCAGCTCTCCGACTCGGGCATCCATGGCGAATTTGCCCGCACCATTCTGGAGAAGGACTGGGTCAAGCCCAACAAGCGGGTGTTCGACAACAGCAAGATTTCCGACCACTTCGCCATCATCCCCACGCTGCAGGCGCCCCGCAACCTGTCGGATGCCGAGCAGCGCATCTACGATCTGGTCGTGCGCCGCTTCATGGCGGTGTTCTACCCGGCGGCCGAGTATCTGGTCACCACCCGCATCACCACGGTGGCCGGCCATCCGTTCAAGACCGAGGGCCGCGTGCTGGTCAACCCCGGCTGGCTGGCCATCTACGGCCGTGACAGCAGTGGCGGTGACGGCAACCTGGTACCGGTGCAGCCCAACGAGACCGTCCAGACCGACGAAATCGACCTGCTGGCCAAACAGACCCGTCCGCCCGCGCGCTACACCGAGGCCACGCTGCTCTCGGCCATGGAAGGCGCCGGCAAGCTGGTCGATGACGACGAGCTGCGCGAAGCCATGGCCGGCAAGGGCCTGGGCACACCAGCCACCCGCGCCGCCATCATCGAGGGGCTAATCACCGAACGCTACCTGCTGCGCGAAGACCGCGAGCTGATCCCCACCGCCAAGGCCTTCCAGCTGCTCACGCTGCTGCGCGGGCTGGGCGTGGCGGCGCTGAGCATGCCGGAACTCACCGGCGAATGGGAATACAAGCTCAGCCAGCTCGAAAAGGGAGCCATGGACCGCAAGGTCTTCATGTCGGACATTGCCGGCATGACGCGCGACATCGTCGACAAGGCCCGCAACTTCGAGGCCGACACCGTACCGGGCGACTATGCCGTGCTCCAGACCCCCTGCCCGGCCTGCGGCGGCGTCATCAAGGAAAACTACAAACGCTTTGCCTGCACGCAGTGCGAGTTTTCCATCACCAAGATTCCGGGCGGCCGCCAGTTCGAGATTCCCGAAGTGGAAACCCTGCTGAAGGACAAGGTGATCGGGCCACTCACGGGCTTTCGCAGCAAGATGGGCCGGCCCTTCTCGGCCATTCTCAAGATCACGCCCGAGAACAAGCTGGAATTCGACTTCGGCCAGAACGACGAGAACGACGAGAATCTGGAGCCGGTGGACTTCAGCGGCCAGGAAGCACTGGGCCCCTGCCCCAAATGCCAGAACCCGGTCTACACCCACGGCATGCACTATGTGTGCAGCCACGCCGTCGGCCCCAACAAGAGCTGCGACTTCCGCTCGGGCCGCGAAATCCTCCAGCAGCCCATCGAGCCGGCGCAGATGCACAAGCTGCTCACCGAGGGTCGTACCGAACTGCTGACCGGCTTCGTCTCGTCACGCACCCGGCGCAAGTTCAAGGCATTCCTGGTGCGCGAGCCCAGCGGCAAGATCGGCTTCGAGTTCGACAATGCCAAGGGCAAGGCGACGAAGGCCGCAGCCAGCGGTGAAGGCGAAGGCGCATCGGGCAGCGACGGTGCCGACACCCCCAAAAAGCGCACCACACGCGCCACGACCCGCAAGACCGGCACTGCGGCCAAAGCAACAGCCCGCAAGACGGCTACCCGCTCGACCGCCACCAGCCGCCGCAAGGCAGCCGGTACCGCCAGCCCGGCAGATACCGCTGAAGAATGAGGGCAGTCCCGTTGCCGGCCGGGCAGCCCCCGGTCGGCAATGGCACGCACCATCCGGCCCGGCGACATCAACGGACCGGACCTTCACACCGACCTTCCGGCCAGACCAGGACACCGGCCCAGCGCCATGCTGGTGCCTCTGCTGCAGTAACCGTCATGACCAGCCCCACCACCCAGCAGCGCGCCTACATGGCGCCCCCCACCCCACCCGAATACCTGGCCATGCAATGGGCCTTCGCCTATGGCTCACTGATCTGGAACCCGGAATTCGAGTTCGACGAACGCCACAAGGTTCGCATCGATGGTTATCACCGGGCATTCTGCATCAACTCGCACACCTACCGGGGTACACCGGATGATCCGGGCGTGGTGCTGGGACTGGATGCCGGCGGCAGCTGCGAGGGCATCGTCTACCGGGTCAGGAGCGGCCAGGAAGCGGCCATCATGGATCGCATCTACCAGCGGGAAATGGTCAGCGAGGTCTACTGCCCGCACGTGGCCGACATCACCCTGCCCGATGGCCGGCAGATTCAGGCCCTGACCTTCGTGGCCTGCCAGGACGATCCGCACGGCTACCTGCCCGGCCCGCGCACCGAGGTGCTGCGCCGCCTGCGTGAATGCACCGGCTGCAAGGGCCCCAACCGTGACTATGCGCTGAACACGCAGAAGGCCCTGCACGAATGGGGCATCCGCGACGAGGCGCTGGATGCCCTGATTGCCGAGATGCAGCAGGACTGCTGCGCACCGGCCTGAGATTACCTTGCTCTAGAATGTCTCCTTCCGTCACATTCGCGTCGTGGAGCGCATTCGCATGGGCAACACCATTCTTCAGAGCCTGCCGATCGGCCAGAAGGTCGGCATCGCATTTTCCGGCGGCCTGGACACCAGCGCCGCCCTGCACTGGATGCGCAAGAAGGGCGCCATCCCCTTCGCCTACACGGCCAACCTGGGCCAGCCGGACGAGCCCGACTACGACGAGATCCCCCGCAAGGCCCTGCGCTATGGCGCCGAGGCAGCCCGCCTGATCGACTGCCGGGCCCAGCTGGTGGCCGAAGGCATTGCGGCGCTGCAGTGCGGTGCCTTCCACATCTCCACCGCGGGTGTGACCTACTTCAACACCACCCCGATCGGCCGCGCCGTCACCGGCACCATGCTGGTGGCCGCGATGAAGGAAGATGACGTCAACATCTGGGGTGATGGCAGCACGTACAAGGGCAATGACATCGAGCGCTTCTACCGCTACGGTCTGCTCACCAATCCCTCGCTGAAGATCTACAAGCCCTGGCTGGACCAGCAGTTCATCGACGAACTGGGCGGCCGCGCCGAAATGTCGGCCTTCATGGCGGCGGCCGGCTTCGACTACAAAATGTCGGCCGAAAAGGCCTATTCCACCGACTCCAACCTGCTGGGCGCCACCCACGAGGCCAAGGATCTGGAATACCTGAACAGCGGCATCCGCATCGTGCAGCCCATCATGGGTGTGCCCTTCTGGCGCGAAGATGTCGCCATCAAGCCCGAAGAAGTCACCATCCGCTTCGAAGAGGGCCAGCCGGTGGCACTCAACGGCCAGACCTTCGACAGCCCCGTCGAGCTGATGCTGGAAGCCAACCGCATCGGCGGCCGTCACGGGCTGGGCATGAGCGACCAGATCGAGAACCGCATCATCGAGGCCAAGAGCCGCGGCATCTACGAGGCCCCGGGCATGGCCCTGCTCTACATCGCCTACGAGCGGCTGGTCACCGGCATCCACAACGAAGACACCATCGAGCAGTACCGCATCAACGGCCTGCGCCTGGGCCGGCTGCTCTATCAGGGCCGCTGGTTCGACCCGCAGGCCATCATGCTGCGCGAAACCGCCCAGCGCTGGGTTGCCCGTGCCATCACCGGCGAAGTCACCCTGGAGCTGCGCCGCGGCAACGACTACTCGCTGCTCAACACCGAATCACCCAACCTCACCTATCACCCCGAGCGGCTGACCATGGAGAAAGGTGAATCGGTCTTCTCGCCGGCCGACCGCATCGGCCAGCTGACCATGCGCAACCTCGACATCACCGACACCCGCGACAAGCTGGCCGGCTACAGCCGCGTCGGCCTGCTCAGCGCCGGCGTCGGTCACGAGCTGCCGCAGCTCAGGAAGGACTGAGCCCGTCCGAAGCCTGCAGCAGCGCATCCAGCCGCTGGTGCCGGATGCCATAGAAGGCCTTCAGTGCATCGATCTCGGCCCATGCCTCGGCGGCGGGCCGGGCGCGGCCGGTACGGCAGCCCAGGATCATCCGGTTCTTGCCCGTGTCGTCCGGGCTGATGAATTCGAACACCTGCGCCTCATAGCCCTGCGTCTCCAGCAGCAGGGCACGCAGCCCGTCGGTCAGCATCTCGGCCTCCAGACCCAGATGGATGCCATGGCGCAACAGCGCCGTCAGCGGTGCCGGCGCCTGCAGCTGCGGCCGCAGCTCGCGGTGGCAGCACGGTGAACACACCAGCATGGCCGCCTGCTGGCGAATGCCCTGCCAGAGCGCATCGTCGGTGGCCGTGTCACAGGCATGCAGGGCAATGATGACATGCACGTCTTCCCGCAATCCCTGTAATCCTTCCTGCCCTTCCTGCAGCCCCTGCGGTGCATCCCCGGCACGCAGGATGTCCCCCTTCTCGAAGCGCAGCCCGGCCATGCCATTTTTCTGTGCCAGCCGGTTGCACAGCGCCACCAGATCGGCCCGCCGCTCGACCCCCACCGTCTCCACCTGCAGCCCCAGCTGGTGCGTCAGATGGTCGTGCAGCGCAAAGGTCAGATAGCCCTTGCCCGCCCCATAATCGCGGATGCGCAGTGGCTGCTGCCCCGCGCCCCCCACCTGCCCGCACAGGGCCGTGCGCTGCCAGGCCTGCGCCACGATCTCGACAAACTTGTTGATCTGCCGCCACTTGCGCGCCATGGCCGGTACCAGCGCACCGCTGCGGCCCACCAGGCCCAGATCCACCAGAAACGGCCGGTCGATGCCCACCGGATACCGGCGCTGCCGGTTCTGGGTGTCGAGCGCCCCCCAGCCATCGTCTTCTGCCGTCAGGGATCGTACATGCCCGGGACGCGTGTCCATCGGAACGTCATCGCCCGATGTGAGATGGCCAGCCCGGGACGCCCGACGCAGCTGCGTGAGCGCCCCCGTGCCCTGCTGCCAGTTCTCCCGGCTGTCGCCAGCACTGCCGTCTCGTCCGATGCTGCCAGCTTCTGCGCTGCTGGTGCTTTCCTCCCTGTCCATCGGAGCCCCGCCACCAGCGCCTCTCGTACTGCCAGCGCCCCCCGTGCTGCGGGCACCACGGCCACTGGCGGCTGCGTCATGAGCCCTGCTCTCCCCGCGGGCACCATCAGCACCAGTACCACCATCAGCACCACCAATACCATCAGCACCACCAATACCATCAGCACCACCAATACCATCAGCGCCGCCAGCGCCGCCAGCACCACCAGCAACCCCGCGCCGCTTCATCCGGAACAGCGGCGTGCCACGCTTGCCAAAGCCCAGCTCGGCCGTCAGCGCCGAGGTTTCCAGCAGTGCACTGCGCATGTCGCCCAGCAACCCGGCAATGCGCACCTGCGCCTCGTCCAGCGGCAGATTGTCGGTCTGGTCGCGCGTGTCGTACTGCCAGCCAAAGGCCAGCTTCACGCCGCCACGCAGCCGTACCGGCCGGATCCGCACCCGCTGCAGTACCGGCCCCTCATCGACGAATCCGGGGGGCAGCATCTTCCGCGCCGGCCGTGACAGCACCAGCCGCTGCAGCGTGCGCGTGTCGATGGCCTCGCGCACCAGAGCCAGAAAGCGTTCCACAGGGCCGGACGCTGCATCTGGCGCGTTGCCTCTTGCCTCATCCACCGCGTTTTTCCTGTTCATCATCTCACCCGCTCCAGACGCCACCCACGCACCACGGACACGACACCCAGAAAACAGAACGGGCAGGCTGCGGACGCACCGTGCCTGCCCTGTTCTGACCACCAGACAGCCTGTCATGGCTCATGAGCGTACATGAACTCACCACAGGGACGAATGAGTTCACGCACGCTCTGAACCACAACATCGGCCCCAAAAGGCCATCACTTCCAGATATCTTCCTCGATCTGGCCCTTCAGCTCCGGATAATCACTCAGTTTGAAGCGTGGATCACCGTGCTTGAGCTGCTCGAAGTAGTCGCGGGTCAGCTTCACCACCAGCCCGGACAGCATCACGATGGCCACCAGGTTGATGATCGCCATGATGCCCATCATCGCATCGGCCGCATCGAACACCGTGGTGATGGCCTCGTACGCCCCCCAGACGATGAACACCAGCACCATGGAGCGCAGCAGCACCAGGTTCACCTTGTTGTCGATCTTCAGGTAGGTCAGCGCCCCTTCGGCGTAGGAATAGTTGCCGATGATCGACGTGAACGCAAAGAAGAACACCGCCAGCGCCACGAAGTCCTTGCCATGGTCACCGATGTGATAGGCCATGGCATGCTGCGTCAGCACCGTGCCGGTCACGCCCGAGCCGGGCTGCAGCGCATCGGACATCAGGATCATCACGCCGGTGGCCGTGCAGATCAGGATGGTGTCGATGAACACCCCCAGCGCCTGCACGAAGCCCTGCGACGACGGATGGTGCGGGCTGGGAATGGCCACGGCCGCGATGTTGGGCGCCGAGCCCATGCCGGCCTCGTTGGAGAACAGGCCACGCTTGACACCATTGAGCATGGCGGCAGCCATGCTGCCCATCACCCCACCGGCCGCCTGCTCGAAACCAAAGGCGCTCTTGATGATCAGGCCGATCACGGCCGGCACCCTGTCGATGTTGGCCACCATCACCCACAGCGCCACGCCCAGATAGGCCACCGCCATGAACGGCACCACCACCTCGGCCACACGGGCAATGTTGCGGATACCGCCGAAAATCACCAGTGCCGACAGGATGGCCACGCCCACCCCGATCTGGATGCGGTCGAGCTGGAAGGACTCGTTCAGCGACTCGGCAATGGCATTGGCCTGCACCGCGTTGAACACCAGCCCGAACACCACCAGCAGAATGATGGAAAACAGCGCCCCAGCCCAGGGGGCATTGAGACCGCGCGTGATGTAGAAGGCCGGACCACCCCGGTACAGACCGTCGTGGTCACTGACCTTGTAGAGCTGGGCCAGCGTACTTTCGGCATAGGCCGTGGCCATGCCAAGGAAAGCCACCACCCACATCCAGAACAGCGCACCCGGACCGCCCGTATACACGGCCACCGCCACCCCGGCGATGTTGCCCGTACCCACCCGCGAGGCCAGACTGGTGGTCAGCGCCTGGATGGGCGTGATGCCATGGCTGTCCTTCTCGGGCGTACGGGTGACCGAACGGATGAACTCGCCAAACTTGAAAAGCTGCAGAAAGCGCAGCCGGATGGAGAAATAGGCCCCCACCGCCAGCAGGCCGTAGATCAGCACATAGCCCCAGACCACGTCGTTGATGGCGTCGATCGCTGCCGTGATGTTCGCTGCAATCACATCCATGCCAAAGCCTCCTCACGCCCAATACACATCACTGTTCTCCCGCAGGGCCCTGAACAGGGCCCCGCCCATTGACCTGATTCCGGCAGCGCGCATGCCGTGGTCCGTCCTGGCCTGATGCACGAGGCGAATCCACAACACATCCCTGCCACCGGTCGGGCAGCAGCGACCATACAGCCGCCGGAAGCTGACTTCCAGACAAAACTGCCATCCATCCCGTGCTGCCCGCAAAACGGCAAATGATAGCCCAAGCCAGGTGTTCTACACGGTGGGGCCACATGCTTTTACAGGAAGAATTTCACGCGGTCCGGTCCAGACACGCGCTGTCTCTACCGGACCAGCAGCCTGCCCCGCACGGCCAGCCACAGCAGGCCCACCCACAGGGCGGCCACCAGCCCGCTGCCCAGCCACCACAGCATCCAGCCCAGTGCCACCAGCTGTCCGGCCGCCACCAGATGCATGCCCACGGACGCCATGGCGGCCAGCCCGAACGAAAAGCCCCACAGGCTCATCGCGTAGCCGGCCTCCAGCACCCAGGGCAGCAGCCGCATCAGAAAGGCCAGCTGCAGCACCCCATAGCCCACCAGCAGCAGCAGGAACACATCCACCTGCCCGCCATTGACCGCCAGCCAGGCATTGCCGCCCACGAAAGCCGGCGCCAGCTGAATGCCGATGATGCCGCGCACCGCCGGTGCCAGTGCCGGCCCCGTACGCAGCCGGGCCAGAATGGCCGACTCCAGACTGAACCACGAGAACATGCCGGCCCCGAAGAACAGCAGCCCCCAGTCGGAATGCCCCAGGGCCCCCAGCGCACCAGCCGACGCGAAGCTCGATGCCACCGTCGGCAGATAGATGACGGGCGTGGTGGCCGCCATCGTATGCAGGCCGCGCCACAGCCCGGCCGCCCGGTACATCGAGAACGCCAGCTGCCCGGCCAGACTGGCCAGCACCAGCGCCCAGGCAAAGCCCGGCGCATAGGGGTTGACCGCAATGCCGATCTCCAGACTGGTCACCGGAATCAGCGAGATGAAGCAGCATGCCACCAGATCCTGCAGTTCCAGACGCAGCGCATCCCGTCGCCGGAGCATCTTGGCCATGAACACCAGCAGCAGCAACACCCACACCGCGCCTGCCAGCGCCAGAATGGCCTCACCGGCCCAGGCCGGCGCATGGCCCACCTTCGCCCCATGGCGCCAGGCCAGCCCCAGCGCCACGGTGCCCAGCGCCACCGAAAAGTAGCTGGTCGGTACGGGAAAAGGCCGCATGGCCGGTGCAGCCGCTGAAGTGGCGGCCGGCGCGTTACCGGATGGCGCAGCAGAAGCCGGATGTCCCTCCGGCACCGTAGCCGGCTGCATGGATGCAGATGCACGGGCGCCTGGTACAGAGGAAGCGGCCGCGTCTTCCGCCGTCACAGGCGCGCTCGGCGCCGCCGCTGCACGGGACGCTTCGGAAAGATGTTGGGAAGTGCTCATGAACCCAGCCTGACTCGGACGCGAAATCCAGCCGGCTCCAGTGCCCAGCCTGACATTTCGCTTGATCGGTCCATCAGCCTACGTCCCCTTCCCGCGTGGGCGCAAGCGCCAGAGACGCCCGGTTAAACATTCGGCACGGGCGGAACAGGATCAGGTGGGGAGGAAACTCCGGTGCGCCTGGAAACACGCAAGAACGTCAGGCAGGCCCCCCGGAGAAGCAGGAAACTCAGTCCGTCCGGCCCGCCATGACGGGAGGCAGCCCCAGACGTTCAGGGAAGGTATAGGCCACCATCCGGCGACCATCGCGCACCAGCCCGGCCAACGCCACACCACACGCTTCGGCCAGTTGCACGGCCATGGTGGTAGGGGCTGACACGGCCATCAGTGCTCCGGCGCGGATCATTGCCGTTTTCTGCACCATTTCGAAACTGGCGCGGCTGGTAATGGCCACAAAGCCTTCGGCCACCGGAACGTCTGCCCGGATCATCGCGCCGATCAGCTTGTCCAGCGCATTGTGGCGCCCCACGTCTTCGCGCAGGAGCTGCACTTCACCGTCCAGATTGCACCACGCAGCCGCATGGGTGGCGCCGGTGAGCTTCTGAAGTACCTGGGCGTTTTTCAGGCCCGTTTCGGCGCGAAACAGCGCCTTGGGTACCAGGCAAACCGGATGAGCCATGGTGTCGGGTACACGGCGTACCTGCGACAGGCTGTCGGTTCCACACAGACCGCACCCGGTGCGACCTGCCAGATTGCGGCGACGCTCGCGCAGCCGCCAGGCACAGGCCGAAGACACCTCCAGGTGCACTTCAACCCCCTGCTGGACTTCCACCACATCGACGCCATACAGCTCGGCGGGAGATGCCAGCAGGCCCTCGGTGATGCCAAAACCCAGGGCGAAATCGGAAAGATCGCCCGGAGACGCCATCATCACGGCATGTGAAATGCCATTGAAAATCAGTGCGATGGGCGTTTCGCGGGCGATCCAGTCTGACGCCTCGACCTGCCTGCCTTCCCGCCAGACATGAACCCGGGCCGGATCAGCCCCCCTGTCGGGGTGCTCCCCCAGCGAAACGGATTCTGCCGGGGGTTCTGCATCGGGTTCCGAAGAGATATCTGCGGGGATGTCGGCAACGGTAAGAGGTGTCGGGTCAGTCATCAACCAAAGACGAACTTGCCCTTCATCACGCTCCAGTGACCGGGGAAGGAGCAGAAGAAGGTGTAGTCGCCGCCTTTCTCGAATTTGTCCAGCGGAATGGTGATGGTATCGGACTCGCCGCCACCGATCAGCTTGGTGTGGGCCAGCACGCGGGCGTCATCCTTCGGCACGTAGTTGTCTTCGGCGCTCACCTTGCCAGCGGCCTTGGCCACTTTCTTGAAGTCGTCGGTCTTGGTGATGACGACGTTGTGGCCCATGGCCGACTTGGGCATCTTGCCGACGTGCTTCAGGGTCAGCTTGGCTTCGGTGCAGTCACCGTCGACCTTCAGTTCCTTCGTGTTGAAGGACATGGCGTCGTTGGCTTCGAGTTCGACGTCGCAGGTCTTGGCCATGACAGCGCTGGAACCGAGCATCAGAGCAGCAACCAGAATACCTTTTGCAAACATGGATTTCTCCTTCTGTTTCGATGGTGTTTCGGAAAAGCAACCAACCCAGTCTACCGAAGCGGTGCAGGCCAAAACTAGACATATATCAACTTATAGACCAGCAAATGCTGGAGATTCGTCAAGTTATGGGTACCGGAAGCTGGACACCGCGAGTGTACACCCTGATATTCCTCAATGTATGGCCAAAAACCGCACCGTTGGCAAGACGCCGACAGCCGGGTATTGATACCCATTCCACTCTGCACAATAACCACATTCGCAGCAATGTCATGTAGCTGGCAACGGAGAAACCACCAGCAAAAACGGCGTTTTTTATCGCCAGACAGGCTATGGGATGATGTTAAACAATCATGGATAGACCAAAGACAATCGATAATGACTATCGGCCTTGAATCGCTATGAATCGCTATGAATCGCTATGAATCGCTATGAATCGCTATGAATCGCTATGAATCGCTATGAATCGCTATGAATCGCAAAGTGAGCCACAAGGCAGGCGGCAGGCGGTAACTGCCTGATATGTCATGACCGCAAACAGGGCGCGCCTTCCCGGCCGGACACTTTCAGCCAGGCGCCTTCAGCACCTCGCACACCGGCTGCACCATCTGCTCGCCCTCGCCCAGCCAGATCTGGCCGTCCTGCACGATGCACTGCAGCGCGGCGCCCCGCCGCGCCAGCCCGGCCAGTGCCTGGCTGCTGTCGGGTGCCAGCGCCATCACCCGCAGATTGGCCAGCTTCTCCAGCGTCGCGCGCGCCTTCTGCCACCACATGCCGGCCGTGCGACCATAGGCCAGCACCAGCACCTCGTCCGAGCGGGCCGCCGCCTTCTTCACCCAGCGTTCGTCGGGCAGCCCCACGTCGATCCACAGGCGAATGCGGCCGTCGGGTGACTCGGCGTACAGGTCGGCCTCGTCCTCGGTGCTCAGCCCGCGGCCGAAGCGCAGGTCATCTGCCGCACAGAGCGCAAAGGCCAGCACGCGCACCATCATCCGCTCGTCGTTCTCGGACGGGTGGCGGGCCACCGTCAGCGCATGCTCGCCGTAGTAGCCCCGGTCCATGTCCGAGACGTTCAGGCCAAACCTGAAAACCGTCGATTTCAGTGCCAAGGTCAGGCTCCCCGCCCGTCAGACATCGATGTTCTGCGCGCCCAGCGCGTTCTCTTCGATGAACACCCGGCGCGGCTCGACGTTGTCACCCATCAGCGTGGTGAAGATCTGGTCGGCCGCAATGGCGTCCTCGATCTGCACCTTCAGCAGGCGGCGGGCCGTCACGTCCATCGTCGTCTCCCACAGCTGCTCGGCGTTCATCTCGCCCAGCCCCTTGTAGCGCTGGCGCGAAACGCCCCGCTCGGCATCGGCCAGCAGCCACTTCATGGCTTCGCGGAAGCTGCCCACCGGCATGATCCGGGCCTTCTCGCCCTCGCCACGGCGCACCTCGGCCCCCTCACCCACCAGGCCGCGCAGCGTCTGCGACACATCCGACAGCACCCGGTAGTCGGCCGACTTCAGGAAGTCCGACGTGATCACCGACACCTTCTGGTTGCCGTGCAGGTGACGGGTGATGCGCAGGTGCCAGTGTTCACCCGCCTCGTCCGACTGGGCCGTCACCGTCACGGGCGGTGCCAGCAGCCGGCTCTCCTGACGCTTCTCGCGGGACAGCAGCGCCTGCAGCCGTTCGGCCGATGCGTGGGCATCGTCGGACGAATCGAGGTTCAGCTCCAGACCGTCGACCAGCGCGTGCAGGGTCTCCTCGTCCATCTGGCGCGACAGCCGGTCCACCACCGCTTCGGCCAGCACGTACTTGCGTGCAATGCCGGACAGGGCATCGCCGCTGATGGGCTCGGCCCCAGCCGAGGGCACCAGCGCTGCCTGCTGCATCGACAGGTTCAGCATGTACTGGTCCAGCTCGAAATCGTCCTTCAGGTAGCGCTCTTCGCGGCCCTGCCTGATCTTGTAGAGCGGCGGCTGGGCAATGTAGATGTAGCCGCGCTCGATCAGCTCGGGCATCTGGCGATAGAAGAACGTCAGCAGCAGCGTGCGGATGTGACTGCCGTCCACGTCCGCATCGGTCATGATGATCACGCGGTGATAGCGCAGCTTTTCGATCTTGAAGTCGTCCGACCCCAGCCCCGAGCCGATGCCGGTACCCAGCACCGTGATCAGCGTGGCCACCTGCTCGGAGGCCAGCAGCTTGTCGAAGCGCGCCTTCTCGACGTTGAGCACCTTGCCGCGCAGCGGCAAGATGGCCTGAAACTTGCGGTCGCGCCCCTGCTTGGCCGAGCCACCGGCGGAGTCGCCCTCCACGATGAACAGCTCGCTCTTCGCGGGGTCACGTTCCTGGCAGTCGGCCAGCTTGCCGGGCAGGCCGATGCCGTCCAGCACACCCTTGCGCCGCGTCATGTCGCGCGCCTTGCGGGCCGCCTCGCGGGCGCGGGCCGCCTCGACGATCTTGCTGCAGATGATCTTCGCGTCGTTGGGCTTTTCCAGCAGATAGGTTTCCAGCCCGTGCGCAATCACCTCTTCCACCGGCGCACGCACCTCGCTGGAGACCAGCTTGTCCTTGGTCTGCGACGAGAACTTCGGCTCGGGCACCTTCACCGACAGCACGCAGGTCAGGCCCTCGCGCATGTCGTCGCCGGATGTGCCGACCTTGGCTTTCTTCGCGATCTCGTTCTCTTCGATGTACTTGTTGATGACCCGCGTCATGGCGGCGCGCAGGCCGGTCAGGTGGGTGCCGCCGTCACGCTGCGGGATGTTGTTGGTGAAGCAGAGCACCTGCTCGTTGTAGCCGTCGTTCCACTGCAGCGCAGCCTCCACCGTCACCCCGTCCTTCTCTCCCTTGATGTGGAAGATGTTGGGGTGCAGCACGTTCTTCGCCTGGTTGATGAACTCGACGAAGCCCGCCACGCCGCCGGCAAAGGCAAAGTCCTCTTCCTTGTTGTTGCGCAGGTCGCGCAGCCTGATGCGCACGCCATTGTTGAGGAACGACAGCTCGCGCAGCCGCTTCGAGAGCGTCTCGTAGTGGTACTCGACCTTCGAGAAGATCGTGTCGTCGGCCAGGAAGTGCACCTCGGTGCCACGTTTGGTGGTCTCGCCGGTCACGCGGATGGGCGAGATCGCCACCCCGTCCTTCTCCTCGATGAGCCGGTTCTGCGTCACCCCGCGCGCAAACTCGATGGCATGCGTCTTGCCGTTGCGGTTGATGGTGAGCTTCAGCCACCGTGACAGCGCGTTCACGCACGACACACCCACGCCGTGCAGGCCGCCCGAGACCTTGTAGCTGTTCTGGTCGAACTTACCACCGGCGTGCAGCTCGGTCATGACGATTTCGGCTGCGCTGCGCTTGGGGTCGTGCTTGTCGTCCCACTTCACGTCGGTAGGAATGCCACGGCCGTTGTCGCGCACCGAGATCGACTCATCCGCATGGATGGTCACCAGAATCTCGTCGCAGAAGCCGGCCAGCGCCTCGTCCACCGAGTTGTCCACCGTCTCGAACACCAGATGGTGCAGGCCCGTGCCGTCGGAGGTGTCACCGATGTACATCCCGGGGCGCTTGCGCACCGCCTCCAGCCCCTCCAGGATCTGGATCGAGGACGAATCGTAGCCGGGGCCATCCCCGGCCGGACGATCACCGGAAGACTGCTCGGGGTTCATCGAATCGGTATCCATCAGTTTTCAGCGACAAGGAAGAATCAGGCCCAGCCCAATCACGGGCATGGACAGCAGGCAACGCCCGGCGAGGCAGATGCCATCGGCCCTGCCCCGTCCAGTCGGGCTGCGCACCTGCAGGACACAGGGCGCCAACCCAAAAGAATAACAGGCCAGGCGCCCAGAAGCACCCGGCCTGCCCGTGAAACGATGGCCAGCACCACAGATCGCCAGGAACACGCAGTGCGTGCGGAACTCATGCGTCCTCACGCGGCCACCCGGCACTGGAAACGGCCATCTCCTGCCGGACGTTGCACGACCCTCAGATCCGCATCGGCATCAGCACATAGCGGAAGCTGTCATCGTCGGGCAGCGACATCAGCGCGCTGGCCATGGCATCGCCAAACGCCATCGACACCTTCTCGCTCTTCAGTGTCGCCAGCACATCCTGCAGATAGGAGACATTGAAACCAATATCGAGAGACGTGCCGTCATAGTCGATATCAATCTCTTCCAGCGCCTCTTCCTGCTCGGTATTGCTGGACTGGATACCCAGACGGCCCGGCGCCAGCGCCAGCCGCACCCCCCGGAACTTTTCGTTGCTCAGGATGGACGCCCGCTGCAGCGCCTGGGCGAAGGCCTCGCGGTCCAGCTCGATCACCTTCTGGTACCCCTTCGGGATCACCCGCTGGTAGTCGGGGAACTTGCCCTCCAGCAGCTTGCTGATGAACTCGATCTCGCCAAAGCGCAGCCGTATCTGGGTACCGATGATCTCCATCCGCACCGGCTCGTCACTGTCGGACAGCAGCCGCATCAGCTCGATCACCGACTTGCGCGGCAGGATCGCCTCTGCCTGGCCGGCCGCATGCACCTCCGTATCCTGGCAGAACGCCAGCCGGTGTCCTTCCGTGGCCACGGCCCGCATGCCCTGCGGATCCATCGCCAGCATCAGCCCGTTCAGATAGAAGCGGATGTCCTGATGGGCCATGGCGAAATGCACCATCTGCAGCAGGTGGCGCAGCTTCTTCTGGGACAGTGTCACATCGGCACGCAGATCATCCGTGCTGCGTTCTCCTGCCGAACCCTGTCCCCCATCTGCGGCCATGCTGGCTTCGGCACTGCTTCCCTTCATGACGGGAAAGTCATCGGCTGCCAGCGTCTGCAGGGCAAAGCGCGACTTCGCCGTTTTCAGGTTCAGCTTGTTGCCCTTCAGCTCCAGCGTGACATCCGTATCCGGCAATGCCCGCAGGATGTCGATCAGCTTCCTGGCCGACACCGTGGTGTTCACCTGCCCTGCCCCCGCGCCGATGCTGGCGTGGGTCTGGACCTGGATCTCCATGTCCGTACCGATGAAGCTCACCTGCTCACCTTGCTGGCGGATCAGGACGTTGGCCAGAATGGGCTGGGTATGACGTTTCTCGATGATGCCAGCCACGGTCTGAAGCGGTTTCAGGATGGCGTCCCGCGACGCATGAATGATCTGCATGACTTTCTGTTCCTGAGCTTTTCGGTTTTCTAGATCTCTATATCTTTAAAGGTTGTTGTTGTTTTTGGGAGATCATCTCCCTGTGGATAACCTCGAAGACCCGCTTGCTGACTGGATCTTGCTGAACAAAAACGGTGTGTGGACTGTGCAATGCCACCGTCACCGGAATGTGGACGGTTTTGGCCTTCCGTCCGAAACCCCGGGTTATCCACATTTTGACGATGTGGACTCTTCAGGCTTGCTGACCGGTTGTGCACAACCCCCTGCCAACCCAGCCCGAAACCTGCTCCGGAAACGCAGTTTTGCACAAAAAACAGGCAAACTGACGAATATCCGGTGAGTACCCGATACGGCAGCGTGTGGATAACTCTACCACTGCCCCTGTTCATGCGCCCTGCCACTGTGCAAAACGTTGTCTGGGGACAAGTCCAGGTTATCCACAGGCCCGGATGTGCGCGATGGTAACGCCCTGGCGCGTCGCATGAATACGGTTCGTTGCATGGAACGGCCCGGGCGCTGCCTCTGGCATGGGTCTGCCAGAGGAGTACCACCTGAACCGGTGATCTGTTACAGATATTCCCTGAGCGTCTGGTCCAGCACGTGGATCTGCTTGTTCAGCTCCTCGTTGTGCGCCCGTGATTCTGTAATTTTGCGTACTGCATACAGAACCGTGGTGTGATCCTTGCCGCCGAAGGCATCGCCGATCTCCGGCAGGCTCTTCTGCGTCAGCTCCTTGGCCAGGTACATGGCAATCTGGCGGGGCAGGGCGATCTTGGCCTGGCGCCGCTTCGAATACATGTCGGCCGGCTTGATCTTGTAGTATTCGGCCACCGTCTTCTGGATGAAATCGATGGAGATCTGTCCACGATTGAAGGAGATCAGATCTTTCAACGACTCCTTCACCAGTTCCAGCGTTAGGGGCGATGACCTGAATGATGCATAATGAATGGCGCGCTGCAGGGCGCCTTCCAGCTCACGCACGTTGCGGCGGATGTTTTTGGCGATGAAATACGCCACGTCATCCGGCAGCCGCACCCGTGCCTGCTCGGCCTTGCGCTGCAGAATGGCCACCCGCATCTCCAGCTCCGGCGGCTCGATGGCCACGATCAACCCCGAGTTCAGCCGCGAGATCATCCGGTCATCGATGCCCTTCAGCTCCTTCGGATAGGTATCGCAGGTGATCACGATCTGCCGCTGGTTGATCGTCATCGTCTCGAACACATGGAAGAACTCTTCCTGCGAGCGCTGCTTGTCCGACAGGAACTGGATGTCGTCGATCAGCAGCACATCCAGCGTCTGGTAGTAGTGCGTGAACTTCTCGATCGAGTTGCCGCGAAAGGCCGACACCAGATCCTGCACGAACTGGTTGGCCGAGATGTAGCGGATGGCCGCCCGTGGCTCGCGCGCCTGGATGGCATTGCCCACGGCCTGCATCAGGTGGGTCTTGCCCAGACCCACACCACCGTGGATGAACAGCGGGTTGTACGCACTGCCTGGCCGGTCGGCCACCTGCAGCGCGGCAGCCCGGGCCAGATCGTTGGCCTTGCCGTTGACGAAGGCCTCGAAGGTCAGCCCCGGATTGAGCCGCGAGCGCTCATTGGGCATCTGGCCACTCAGGCCGCCAAAGCTGCGTGCCGGTGTGTTGCGCCGGGGTGGGGCATCGAGCCCCAGGTCGTCTGGATCATCTTCATCGGCCGGTGCCTCGCCGGCCATCAGGTCTTCCTCGCTGAGATCGGCCAGGCTGGCTGCAGGGCGGGGCGCTTCACCGTGTAGACCAGCTGTCTTGCCAGGGCCGGAACCGACGCCAACATCAACGCCAGAACCAGAACTGACGCCAGCGCCCGCACCCGAACCCGCACCAGTACGGATACCAGCACCGACGCCAATGCCAGAACCGGCACCGGCGCCTGTACTGGAACCAGCGCCAGCACCCGGGGCAGGGGGCCGGTTCATGGCTGCATGTCCGGAACCGGCAGCGTGGCCGGCATTGCCATCCGGGGCATGTCCAGAAGCAGAGTGAGCCGTGTGTGCCGCAGCCGCCTGACCGCCTGCTACGGTGCCTGTACCTGCGCCGGCGCCCGCCCGTGCAGCCGGTACGCCAGCGTGCCCCCCCGTGCCGGCCGTCGCCGATGCCTTGCCGGCGGCGCCCGGTCCGCCCGCTTTCGGCGTCACGCCGATCTCCACCCGGACGGCCGGGTCGATCATCTCCCGCACCACCTGCTGGATCAGCTCCGCATACTGGTTGCGCACGATGTCGGCCTTGAACTGCGTGACCGCCCCCAGACGCAGCACGCATTCATTGGCGTCCAGCTCCAGAAAATCCAGCGGCTTGATCCAGGTATTGAAGGCCAGATCGGGCATGCGTGCGGCAACGGCCGTACGACAGGCTTCCCATTGTTCCTGCATGGTGGGGGTGACTCCGGGCAAAGACAGCAAGGTTTGAAGCGGGTGTGCGCGGGTATGCGCCTCGAGGTGGGCACGGGTGGTACCGGACCGCGCATGCCCGCGTCAGTCACAGTGGGCGGTTACTCACATGATTGTCCACAGGTTCGGGGCAGGGTGCCCAGGTCACGATCTGTGGGCAATGCGACCCGGACTGCTGCAGGCTCCTGCCATGCCGCGGTCTGGACAGATACCGGGCTTCAGAAGCGGGTTGTTGCAGAATACGACCATTCAGAGGTGTAAAGGGCGCATTTTGCAGGCAGTTGAGCACCTGATGCCGCAGTCTGTCAGCCCAGCGAACGGGTCGCGACGGCCCGCAGACGCGTGACCAGACAGCATGGCGCAGCACATCCGATACCCGCCAGAGCGAACAGAATTCTAACTTATCCACAGGTTCGCTGCATCTATCCACAGGCCGTTCCGGTTGAGGTTGCGGGTAGCGGTCCGGATGACGCAGATGTTGTCCGAATGGTGCAGATGCAGGGTGTCGATATCGTTCAACAATGGCTGTTCCACGCTGTCTGGATAAGTTCGCAGATGCAGGGGAGGGCTGCATCCGTCGGGGGTACAGGGGCAGGGGTGGATGTCGGCTTCCGGTTCCGCGGCAATAGGCTGCATCCGTGGGCGTACACGAGGCTTCATCCAAAACCGGGGAACAGAACCCTGGCAATGATGAAAACGCTTGCCAATGGGGCGTGGCTATTGACAGAAGCCCGTCTTTGCCCGTCAAATAGAGGGTTTCCGGAAAATCACGTCCGCGGCAGCCCAGCTTTTGAGGTGAATCGCGGCCTTTTTTGACGTACTCACCATGAAGCGCACCTATCAACCCTCCGTCTGCCGTCGTAAAAGAACCCATGGTTTTCTGGTTCGCCAGAAAACCCGTGGTGGCCGTGCCGTGCTGCGCGCCCGTCGTGCCAAAGGCCGTCACCGTCTGGCCGTCTGAACACCGACAGCCTCCCGAAGCGGCCCCCCGCATACTGCGGCAGGGGCCGTTTTCGTTTGGGGGAAGACTTTTGCGGTCTTCCCCTGGGACTTTGCTTCCAGCGTGTGTCATGGAGGCATTTGCCCCTGCGAAATCTCCGCCGCGCGTGCAGGACGTGCAGGACAGTCTCCGCATGAACAACCCTTGCCGGCAGTCCCCGAAGGACGTGCCTTCTTCGCCGGAAACTTCATCCCTGCAGGACCTGACCTCGCAGAACCAGGGCCATCCCGGTGCCGCAACGGCCAGAGCGTCCCGTCCTCGCCGAACCGGTGGCAGTACCCTGCGCCTGTCGGGACAGTTTCTGGAACTCACAGGTACTGTCCCGCCGGTCAAGCCCCTTTCCCGCACCGATTCCCTGCAGCTCAGCGTTCCCAAGCGTCTCGTCCGGGCTGCCATGCGCCGCAACACGGTCAAGCGTGTGCTGCGTGAAGCATGGCGACTGGCGCCCGATGCTGCACTGCTGCAGTCCGGCAACCGTGTCTGGCGCTTTCGCCTCAAGGCCCATCCCCTGGGCAGTCTGGCCGCCAAAAGCCAGTACGCCCGCGCCCAGATGCGTCTGCAGGCCCGAAAGGCTGTCTGGAAGGCTGCCCGAAATGCCCAGGCACCGGCCATGCCGCAAGCCGCTATCCAGACCACGACCCAGGCCGGAACGCAGAATGGCATGCAGACGGGGACACCAGCCCGCGACGCAGTGCCGTCCGGCAAGGCCGGCATACCGGCCCGTGCCGCTTCCCAGCCGTCTTTTGCCGACATCAAGCGCCAGTTGCGTGCCGAAGCCGACCGTTTGCTGGCAGATGCCGCCAGGCGCCTGAACGATTTCCGCCAGTCACCCGCCGGATCATTCTCCAGCCGGAGCCGGGCATGACACCGACCCACAGCCCGCTCATCCGTGCGCTGACCCTGGCCATTCGCGGCTACCAGCGCAGCTGGAGCGTGGTGTTCCCGCCCAGCTGCCGCTACTGGCCCAGCTGCTCCGAATACGCCATCGAAGCCCTGCAGCTGCACGGTCCCGCCAGGGGAGGGTGGCTGGCCCTCAAACGCATCTGCCGCTGCCATCCCTGGGGCGGCCATGGCATCGATCCCGTTCCCGGTTCAGTCTCCGCCATGCGTCTCGCATCGTCCGGTGCTGCTTCTTCCTCCGGGGAAACGGCTGGTGCGCCTCCCGTTGACCCGGCAACCCGACGTGCTGCAGGACTTTCGCAAGGCTTCCCTGGCCTTTCCAATGACCTCACGATCCATCCGCCCAGCACATCGAACAGCCTGAACGACGACCAGTATGCGGGCCACTCCGCCGTTTCGCACGCGGAAACCGGTAAAACATGATGCATAATTCTGGGTTACGGTGATCTTTGGGCCCATTCATGGCCACTTCCTGACGTCAGACTTGCGTCAGGCCCGCCAAACCCCATTTTTTCTCTTCACGGGCTGAATTACAGTGCCTTCGGGCCCACATCCGGGGTCAAGCTCGGGTATTCTTCAGCATCTCCGCTCACCGACCATATCCCCCCTACGATGCAGCAGTCCCACAAGACCGTTCTCTGGGTCATCCTTTCCATCTGCCTTGTCATGTTGTGGAACAACTGGCAGGAGCAGCATGGCCAGCCCACCCTGTTTGGCCAGAAACCCGCCCAGACAGCCCAGCAGCAGACCCAGGCCCAGCAGGGCAACGGCAACCAGGCTGCCGGCGCCGACGCCAGTATTCCCTCCGCGCCGGCCAATGGCAGCAGTGACGCCAGTGCCGCCGTGCCGGGCAACGAAGCCAGCCAGCCCGCAAAGGCCGGTGAAACCATCACCCTGCAGAACGATGTCATCAAGCTGGGCATCGATTCCGTCGGTGGCCAGATCAGCTACAGCGAGCTGCTCCACCACATCCACAACACGCAGGATCCCAACAGCGGCAACCTCGTCATCCAGTCCGACCGCCAGGGCACCTACTTCGTGGGCCAGACCGGTCTGGTGGGCGTGAAGGACGCCCCCAACCACACCACCCCCATGACGGTGGTGCGCAGGATCGAAACCAATGGCCAGACCACCGGTGTCGTGCTGGCGGCCGAAGGCGGTGGCCTGCGCATCGAGCGCACCTATCAGCTCTCGCCCGGCTCGTACGAGATCAAGGTCGACAACCGCGTCACCAATGTGGGTGAGCAGTCCGTCTCGCCCGCCCTGTACCTGCAGCTGACCCGCGATACCCACGAAGCCCCGGGTCAGTCCGGCTACTACAAAACTTACGCCGGCCCGGTGGTCTATACCGACGCCGACAAGTTCCAGAAGGTCTCCTTCGACGACATCCAGAAGGGCAAGGCCAAACACTCCGGCAAGGCCACCGATGGCTGGGTGGGCATCATTCAGCACTACTTCGTCTCCGCCTGGGTGCCGAAGCAGGGCCAGGCCCGCGAGTACTACACCCGCAGCGTCGGCAACGGCCGCTATGCTGCCGGCGCCTATGAGCCGCTGGGCCAGATCAACGCCGGCCAGACCGTGGATGTGGGCGAGACGCTCTTCATCGGCCCGCAGGATCAGGACGTGCTGGCCAAGGTCGCCCCGGGTCTGGACCTGGTGGTGGACTACGGCTGGGTCACTGCCATCGCCAAGCCGCTCTTCTGGCTGCTGACCTTCCTGCACGGCATCCTCGGCAACTGGGGCTGGGCCATCGTGGCACTGACCATCCTGGTCAAGCTGGCCTTCTTCCCGCTGCAGGCCGCCAGCTATCGTTCCATGGCCAAGATGCGCAAGGTGCAGCCGCGCCTCAACGCCATCCGCGAGCGCTACGGCGACGACCGCATGAAGCTCAATCAGGCCATGATGGAGCTGTACAAGGAAGAGAAGATCAATCCGCTGGGCGGCTGCCTGCCCATCCTGGTGCAGATCCCCGTCTTCATCGCCCTGTACTGGGTGCTGCTTGCCTCGGTCGAAATCCGCAACGCGCCGTGGATCGGCTGGATTCATGACCTCTCCAGCCCCGACCCCTTCTACATCCTGCCGCTGCTGATGGCCGGCACGATGTTCCTGCAGACCCACCTCAACCCCAAACCGGCCGACCCCGTCCAGGCCAAGATGATGATGTTCATGCCGCTGATCTTCTCGGTCATGTTCTTCTTCTTCCCGTCGGGTCTGGTGCTGTACTGGGTGGTCAGCAACATCTTCTCCATCGTCCAGCAGTGGGTCATCACCCGCCACATCGAAGGCAAGCCCGTCTTCGGCAGGGCAGCGTGACAGCCTGACTGCTTCAATCGCCCAGACCGCAAAACGGCCACTCCTCACCGGGTGGCCGTTTTGCCATTCGTTCCAACCGAGGTGCATCCATGGACAACCGGTTTTCTCCCCTCTTCGAGCCGTTCACACTGAACAACGCCGTCACGATCGACAATCGCCTCGTCGTGGCCCCCATGACCCATTACAGCTCCCACGATGATGGTTCATTGAGTGACGAGGAACGGGCCTTCCTGGCTGGCCGGGCCACCGGTTTCGGGATGTTCATCACCGCCGCCACGCTGGTGTCTCCCGAAGGCAAGGCATTCACCGGCCAGCCCTATGCCTTCCGTGATGCCCACCTGCCCAGCCTCACCGAAACGGCCGCGCTCATCAAAGGGCAGGGGGCCAAGGCCATCCTGCAGATCCATCATGGCGGTGACCGGGCCATCGTGGATGGCGCTGTATCCCCGTCAGGCACGGGTACGACGCGCGCACTTGCCGACAATGAGATCCAGTCGCTGGTGACTGCTTTCGGCAAGGCCGCTGCCCTGGCCATCGACGCAGGCTTCGACGGTGTGGAAATTCATGGTGCCAACGGTTACCTGCTGCAGCAGTTTTTCTCGGCCCAGAGCAACCAGCGCACCGACCGTTGGGGTGGCTCCCTGCAAAACCGCATGCGCTTCCCGCTGGCTGTCGTCGATGCCGTGGTCGAGCAGAAACGCCGGGCGGGCCGCGATGATTTCATCATCGGTTACCGCTTCTCGCCGGAAGAAGCGGGTGATCAGGGCCTCACCATGGCCGATACGTTTGCCCTGGTCGATGCGCTGGTCCAGAAACCACTGCAGTACCTGCACGTATCGCTCTGGGATTTCCACCGCAAGGCACGCCGGGGGGCCGATACCAGCCTTACCCGCATCGAACTGCTGCACCGGCGTATTGCGGGCAGGCTGCCGCTGATTGGCGTGGGCTGCCTGCTCTCGGCCGATCAGGTGCTGCAGGCCCATGAAACGGGCTGGGCGGAATTCATTGCCGTTGGCAAGGCCGTGATGATCAACCCGTCCTTTGCCCTGCTGGTTCGCCATGGCGATACCGGCAGCATTGCCACCGCCATCGACCCGGCGCATCCCGAACGCTACCGCTACCCGGCCAACCTGTGGCAGCAGCAGCTGCGCGGATTGGCCTATCTGCCGCCCCTGAAGGACCGGGACTGGCAACCGGTGAACATCTGATTCCATTCATTCGCATTTTTGGGTTTCCGCCGTGCAAGACAAACGTCCCATCTGCGCCATCGCCACTGCGCCCGGCCAGGGTGCCATCGGTGTCGTCCGTGTTTCCGCGCCGGAAGGCGGCATCATCGAGGCCATTGCACGTGAGGTGCTGGGTGCTTCCCTTTCCGGTGCGGCGCCCAATATGCCGCCTGGTTCTGGCAAAACAGTCGGTATATCGCAGACCGTTTCCGGCATGGCTGTGACGAGTGTGGTGGCACATCGCCCCCTGAAACCCCGCCACGCCAGCTACGGACCTTTCCTGGCCGAAGGCGGCCAGCCCATCGACTACGGCCTGGCCCTGTGGTTTCCTGCGCCGCATTCCTACACGGGCGAGCACATCTTCGAACTGCAGGGCCATGGTGGCCCCGTGGTGCAGCAGATTCTGCTGCGGCGCGTGCTGCAGGTGGGGCAGGCACACGGCATTCGCCTGGCCGAGCCCGGAGAATTCACCGAACGGGCCTTTCTGAACGACAAGCTCGATCTCGTGCAGGCCGAAGCTGTGGCCGATCTCATCGAGGCCAGCACCGAGCAGGCGGCCCGTTCCGCCACCCGCTCGTTGCAGGGCGTGTTTTCCAGCCAGATCGATGACCTGGCCGAACAGCTGCTCACGCTGCGCATGCTGGTCGAAGCCACGCTGGATTTCCCCGAAGAAGAAATCGATTTTCTGCAGAAGGCCGATGCGGCTGGGCGGCTGGACAGCATCGACCAGACGCTGCAGCAGCTTTTCCGCACGGCCCGGAGCGGTGCCCGGCTGCGTCAGGGCCTCAATGTCGTGCTGACCGGTGCGCCGAACGTGGGCAAATCCAGCCTGCTCAATGCACTGGCTGGTACCGACGTGGCCATCGTCACGCCCATTGCCGGCACCACCCGTGATCGTGTCATCGAACAGATCAGCATCGAGGGCGTGCCCATCAATCTCATCGACACTGCCGGCCTGCGGGAAACGGATGATCCGGTGGAGCGGATCGGCATCCAGCGTACCTGGACGGAAATCGAAAAGGCGGATGTGGTGGTGCACCTGCGGGCGGCGGATGAGGTGTTTCCGGCACGTGAGACAGGCGCGGACGTACAGGGGGGCAATGCGGATTATCCTTGCGTGACGGCGGAAACCGGACAGGTATCTGAATCAGGCGAGATTGTGTTGCCTGCACCTGCACCTGCGTCTGCAGGAAGCACGACGGACACTGTGGCTGATCTGGAGCAGGTCATCGATGCCCGTGTTCCGGCCAGTGCTGCGCGGCTGACCGTCATCAACAAGATCGATCTGGTGCCGGCTGGTGTGGCTGCAAGTGCTGGCGTGAAGGGGGAATCCGCACACACGGATGGTCAGCAAAACCAGGGAGTCATGCGCCTGGATAACCCCTCAACAGGCAATGAAATCGACGCCCGGGTAACTTCACCCTCTCTGGCAGCCGGCGTTCAGTCTGTTCTGGTTTCAGGTGACACGGCGAAAGGTGATGCAACCGCGCCTGCGCAGCGCGAAACCCTGTGTCTTTCCGCCAAAACCGGCCAAGGCATCGACGCCTTCCGCCAGAAACTGCTCGACATTGCCGGCTTTCAGCCTGGCCAGGAAGGCGTCTTCATCGCCCGCGAGCGCCACCTGCAGGCACTTTCCGAAGCATTGCAGCACCTGCAGAACGCCCGCCACCACGTGGCGCTGGGAGACCAGTCCCTCGATCTCTTTGCCGAGGAACTGCGACTGGCCCATCAGGCGCTGGGGCGGATCACTGGTGCCGTTACGGCCGATGAGCTGCTGGGGGTGATCTTCAGCCGGTTCTGTATCGGGAAGTGACGACATGCTGAACTGCCCGTCCGGACATGGTGTTCAGAAAGTCGTGGGACTTTTGAAGAGGCCCCCATGGGGCAGGGCGAAACATGCTTTCAATCCACCGGTAAACCGGCATCTTTCAGTCGTCGGACCAGTGCCGGGCGTTTGCCATGTACAGCAAGAAAATGGCGCAGTTTTTTCCTGAATACCTCCGGACTGGAAACCAGTGCATTTCCCTCGGAAAGTTCGCTCAATATGCGCAGTGCCTGGTCATAGCCGGATGCGCAGCCTCGTGAAGCTTCCTGGTCGGCATTTTTCCAGTACCGGTTTTCGTTGTTCATCATCCTGCGCAATTCTGCATGGCGTTTTTGACGCTGCCGGGTTTCATGTTGCCTGCGTTCCTGTTCTTCACGGGCGAGCCTGGCCGCGGACGCTGACTTCGCCAGTTCACGCAGTTCTCCGACTGTGCGCCGGCTGGTATATGATGAAATCATGGGCCTCTGTTGTCTGAGCCATGTCAAGTAACGATTTCTTGCCAGGGAAATGGCTTTTTGACTCTGGTCCGTGACAAGCAGCTGCAGGATGTTGTGCATGTCCGGTACGGTCCAGCCATCGAGCCAGACATTCATATCATGCGTATCGGTTCTGGTTTGTGTCGGAATCCTTGCGCTGTTGACAGCGGCAGCCTCGATGAGATCGGGATCGATTTCCAGAAATTTTGCCAGGGCCTTCTGGGCAGGGGACATCTCTTTCATACCTGGCGGCAGCTCTGGTTCCAATACGAATTTTTTCATTGAATGGCCTGCAGCCAGCCAGCCCAGATATAAAGAACGCATATCACCGGCCATCAGCTCATCACGAATTGGTATCAGGCGCTGCAGCCATCCGGTACCGTCATCTTCTGCGTAGCGGTCGTCGTCAAAGGGTTCGTCGCTTGCCAGCCAGTCTATGATCCAGTGTGTGTTGGTCGAAGTGGCAAAAAGCGAAGCTCTGTTTTTGAATGGATCAATATCTTCCTTGCTGAAGGAAGACTTCGGCAGCTTCAGAGAAAACGTGCATTGCCCCCAGTCGGCCAGATAGACATGAGCGTCGAAGTAGCGCTTCATCCAGTCCTGCGGATCGGCCTTGAGGGCTCCCCAGTGATAGTGATTGGTAAAGCTGTATGGCGTAATGATGCCACGTGTGGATACCGCACGCAGTTTTTCCATTTCCCTGCTGGTCAATGGTCGGTCGATGGCTGCAAACTCGTAGAACTGATATTCGCTCATGTTGCTCGTATGGATGTGTTCCACGCCTGATCATGCGTGGTTACCGGATACTTTTCCATGTGGGCTGATTCTGCCTCATCATGTTCCATGGGGCCAGCATGAGGACGAATGAGTAATGGCTATCCATCAATCACGGAAGACTATGGTAATTTGTAATTTGATTGATCAAATCAAACACAACATCTAGTGTTCCTGTGTTCTAATCACCACTAAATAACGTGCCTTGTGGTGAGGGTCATGCAGCAGCTACGGTTCACATCTGAACAGATCGTCTGGCAGGAGGTACCCGGCGAGGTATCGCTGGCCTTTCTGTTCTCCGGCTGCCTGCTGCGTTGCAGGGGCTGCCACAGTGCGGACAGCTGGAAGGCCGGCCTGGGTAGCGTACTGACTGAAGACTATCTGCAGAGCCGTCTGTCCCGTTACCGTGGCCTGATCAGCTGTGTGCTGTTCATGGGGGGTGAATGGCTGCCGGAGCCGCTGGAACGCCTGCTGGTGGCCGTCACCCGCGCCGGCCTGAAAACCTGCCTTTATACCGGCCTGGAACGTGACGAACTGGAAGCGCAGTCCGGTTGCTTCATTCCCCATCTCACCTACCTGAAGACCGGCCGCTGGATGCCGGAGCAGGGCGGACTGGACAGCCCCACCACCAACCAGCGTTTCATTCACGTGCCTTCCGGTGACGTGCTCAATCACCTGTTCATCCGGGAAGCGGCTCCTGCACCTGCCCGGAAGCGGGTCATTCCCCTTGTCCAGCCAGGGGATTCCGCGTTCCGCTCAGGTGTCCTGCAGGCGGCCTGACAGGCGCCTTCAGTCATCCATGCTTTCGAAGCAGGGTTCCGGTGCATTCCGATGCGGCTGGAACCATGGTTCGGCCCATTGTGCCGGGCCTCTTTCCATCATCGTCATTCATCAGGAGATCCCCATGATTCGGCTGCATCCCGAACAGCTGCGCGGAAAACTGCAATTCATCAACGACTACATCGGCGCCCACAACGCGGCCGACGGTTCCCGCATGGACGCCAATGCCAACGTGACGCAGAAGAACATTGCCACGATGGAAACGGAGCTGATGAAGGATTTCTTCGTGCAGATCAACCGTCAGCTGGTCTCCCGCAAGATTGCCGAATGCTTCGACCAGGCCACTGCCGACGAATACATCCGCCAAATCGAGGCGCATGAAATCTACGTCCACGATGAGACCAGCCTCAAGCCCTACTGTGTGTCGGTCACGCTCTATCCGTTTCTCACGCACGGCCTGACGAAGCTGGGGGGCGAATCCAAAGCGCCCGAGCATCTGGCCTCATTCTGCGGCTCGTTCATCAATCTGGTGTTTGCCATCAGCGCCCAGTTTGCCGGTGCCGTGGCCACCGTGGAATTTCTCACCTACTTCGACCATTTTGCCCGCAAGGACTATGGCGATGACTATCTGACCACCCATGCCGACGAGGTGGCCAACCACCTGCAGCAGGTGGTCTACAGCATCAACCAGCCGGCGGCGGCGCGTGGCTACCAGAGTGCGTTCTGGAATATCTCGGTGTACGACCGCTACTACTTCGAGGCCATGTTCGGGGACTTCGTGTTTCCGGACTTCAGCAAGCCCAACTGGGACAGCGTGGCCAGACTGCAGCTTTTCTTCCTGAAATGGTTCAACCAGGAGCGCACCAGAGCGGTGCTGACCTTCCCGGTGGTGACGGCCGCCATGCTGACCGACGGCGGCAAGTGCAAGGATGATGTCTTTGCCAGCCAGATGGCCCATGAGCTGGCCGAAGGCAATTCCTTCTTCGTGTACCTGTCGGACAACCCGGATTCACTGGCCTCCTGCTGCCGCCTGCGCAACGCCATCGAGGACCGTACCTTTTCCTATACGCTGGGGGCAGGGGGAGTGGCCACCGGTTCCATCAATGTCATCACCCTCAACATGAACCGGCTGGAACAGGACGGGCGTGATCTGGCAACAGAGGTGGCGAAGATTCACAAATACCAGTTTGCCTACCGCCGGCTGATGGAAGAATATCAGGCTGCCCACATGCTGCCCGTCTACGATGCCGGGTTCATCACGCTGGACAAGCAGTTTCTCACTATCGGCATCAATGGCATGGCCGAGGCGGCCGAAGCCTGCGGCATCACCGTGGGCTACAACGACGACTATGTCCGCTTCGTGCAGGATCGCCTGAAAGTCATCTTCGAGGCCAACCAGGCGGCCAGCCGCCATTACGGCGTGAAATTCAACACCGAATTCGTGCCGGCCGAAAACCTCGGTGTCAAGAACGCCCGCTGGGACCGGGCCGATGGCTACAAGGTCAGTCGCGACTGCTACAACTCCTATTTCTACGTCGTGGAAGACGAGGAAATCAACGCGCTGGACAAGTTCCTGCTGCATGGCCGCGAGCTGGTGGACTGGCTCGATGGCGGCTCGGCCCTGCACCTGAACCTCGACGAAGCGCTGCCCGAATCCGGCTACCGCTCATTGCTGGACATTGCGGCGCGCACGGGCTGCAACTATTTCTGCATCAATGTCCGCATCACCATATGCAACGAATGCGGCCACATCGACAAGCGTACCCTGCACGCCTGCAGCCATTGCGGCTCGGACGATATCGATTACGGCACGCGCGTCATCGGCTACCTGAAGCGCGTGTCCGCCTTCAGCAGTGGCCGGCGACGGGAGCATGCCTTGCGGCACTATCACCGCAAGGCGGCCTGAATATAAGGGGTATCGCCGTAGGGGATCTTCGGTGAGCACGGAGGCCATTTGCCTTGTGACCATTCGTTCCGTCTGGCCGTCAACCCCCATTCCTCAGTCTGTCCTGAAATCCACGGATGATCTGGTGATGTGACGATGCTGCAGGCGTCAGGCGTCTGCTTTCTGACTGGCCTTTCTGGAGAACCGGGCAGCGTTCTTCGCCACCGCCACCATCATCCCCAGCCCGTATTCGAAGCTGGCCTCATCCAGTCCGAACTTCGGATGATGGTGGGGGTAGCTAAATTCGGCATTGGACGCCCCGATGAACACATAGGTTGACGGTACCCGGCGTGCAAAGGCGCTGAAATCCTCGCCGGCCATCAGGGGCGGCAGCTCCGTCACGGCATTCCCAAAGCGTTCCTTCGCAATCTCGCGGACGATGGCGGTCTTTTCCGGATCGTTGAATGTGGCGTCGTAGCCCACCTCGTATTC
Organism: Lautropia dentalis; assembly: GCF_003892345.1. Lineage (GTDB taxonomy): Bacteria > Pseudomonadota > Gammaproteobacteria > Burkholderiales > Burkholderiaceae_E > Lautropia > Lautropia dentalis. The sequence continues at coordinate 485,326 of NZ_RRUE01000002.1, read as the reverse complement.
GATATCCCAGGTGGCACCATGGGCCTCGCACAGGCCCTTCAGCAGGGCTTCGATGGCGGCCCGGGCGCGCTCGCGATGTTCAGGCGTCATCGTGCGTACGCTGCCGGTGAGCTTTGCCGTGTGCGGGATGATGTTCTGTGCGGTGCCTGCATGGAACATCGTGTTGGAGATCACCACCCGGTCGTGCGGCGAAAACTTCCGCGACACCACACTCTGCAGCGCCGTTACGAACTGGGCGCCGATCACTACCGGATCGATGCTCAGGTCTGGCATCGCCGCATGACCACCCTTGCCGTGAATGGTGATGTTGTAGGCATCCGTGTTGGCCGTGGCCGGCCCGGCCTTGATGTCGATGACGCCGGTCGGCACCGGCGACACCAGATGCTGCCCGTAGATGAAGTCGAAATCATCGAAATAACCGGTGGCCACCATCTCGCGGGCGCCGCCGGGCAGGATTTCCTCGGCGTGCTGGAAAATGGCGTGGATCTGGCCACTGAATTCGTCGATGTGCTCGTCGATGTACAGGCAGGTGGCCATCAGGATGGCGGTATGACCATCGTGCCCGCAGGCGTGCATCTTGCCCGGTACCTTCGAGGCGAAAGGCAGGTCGGGGCGGTCTTCCTGCACCGGCAGGGCGTCGGTATCGGCGCGCAGGCCAATGCGTGCGCCTGGCCGGCCGGTATCGAATACCAGCACCACGCTGGTGGGCGTCAGCCGCTCGATGCGTGCGTGCTTCAGCCCCTTCAGCTCGTCGACGATGTACTGGGCGGTCTGCACCTCCTCGAAGGATTCTTCGGGATGCTGGTGCAGGTGGCGGCGCCAGGCAATGGCGCGTTCGAGGTAGCGTTGCATGGGAAAACAGGCGGTCGGATTGCGTTGCGCCTATTCTCCCATGGCTTGCCGGGGTGGGTACCGTCTGATCAGAACTTCGCCCGGAACGTCAGCTTCATCATCCGCGGCTCGCCATAGTTGGCATAGCTCAGATTGGCCCAGTAGCCCCATATCGGCGCGGTTGGGTCATTGTTCTGCCGCTGATAGCCCAGCGACACGGTGGTGGCCGAGCCCAGATCGGCTTCCACGATGCCCATGAAGGAGAACTTTTCCTTCTTGTTGCGGTTGTAGAAGGTGTGCTCCTTCTGCGGTGCCACAACGAAACGGCTGCGCACGCTGCCATCGGCCGTGAGCGGTGCGTTCAGGTCGGCTTCCAGCCGGTAGAAGTCCCAGCGGCCCACCGTGGCAGCCACCCTGCCCCCCAGGGTCTTGCCCGGACGCTTGCGGATCATGTTCACCGTGGCCGACGGGACCCCCACCCCGGTCCGGATGCCGTTGGCACCGCGTACCGTATCGACCCGTTCGAGGAAGGCCGAGTCGAACTGCTGGTTGGTGTCATCGCTGTAGACGGGCAGCCCGTCCATCTGGAAGTCCTGAACCCGGAAGCCGCGCACGTAATACACCGGCCGCTGCGGATCGTACAGACCCACCATCACGCCCATCGTGTGGCGCAGCACGCCGTCCACACTGGTCAGCGAGCGCTCCTCGATGGTCTGGCGGTCCATGGTGCTCAGGGACTGGGGCGTTTCGCGCGCCGTCAGCGGCAGGCCGGTGCTGGCCGTGCCGGTGGTCATGTCGCGGGTTGCAGAGACACGGACACTGCCCAGCATGGCGCTGCCGTCATGGGGGTTTTCGTTGTGGCTTTCCGGCTGGCTGGCGGAAGAGGTCGTATCGGTGTTTCCTGCGGGTGGGGTGGTGTCGGCCTGGGCCAGTGCAAACACGGGTGTACCGAACAGGCCGGCCACCAGCAGGGCCAGTAGCGGATTGCGGCGGCGCTGTGGCATGGACGCGTCTGGAGAAGCCGGACGCACCGATGCGCCAGTCGATGCCGGAACGGCAGAAGGCATGTGAGCCATGATGAGGATGGGTAACAGAGGTAAGGGGGAGAGGTATGCGTCGCGGAATCAGACTGATTCCGTTTCAAGAACAGAAGTGATTTTACAGATAAAAGGGAAAGAAATGTCAGGTAACGTTTCATCAGGAGCAAGACAGGTCCTGTTTGTGAGTGGGATCGTGTTTTGTGTCAAATATATCGACAGGCCGGCATTGTTTTTCCCGGGGGGCCGCCCACCATGGCGGGGTGTCCGCTGGTCTGGGTGGGGCTGGTGGCCTGGGCTGTTAGGGTACAGGCTGGTGGGTGGTGAGTGTCTGAATAATTTCCGGAAGAGGTTGTGATGGATAGAGATCAACATGAAAATCTGTCTGAGCCTGGACGGGAACCAGGTGATTGTGACGACCTCAAAAATCCTGTTTCCACAGGTTTGAGGCGTAATGAACAAAAACATCTTTCCGGTTTTGTTTGTGTTTTTGTTGTTGTCTTGTTGTTCATGTTTCTGGTTGGTGGTTTTTTTGGGTCTTCGCGGATCAGTGTGGGTGCAATCGGGCGTTTTCGGGTAGCGGGGGCAGGAAACTGGCAATGACCTTGAGCCTCAGATAGTCCTCATCCCGGTATCCGTAAGCACTGCGCTGAATGACCCGGATCTTGTTGTTCAGCCCCTCCACCATCCCCAGGCTGACCTTGTTCTCGGGTCGGCAGTAGGCGGCAATGCCATCCCAGTGCCGCTCGATCATTTCGGCAAACTTTCGGTACGGTTCAAGACGCTGCCATCGCAGACTCTGTTTCCAGCGCTCGAAGAACGCCCTGGCACCGCGCTCGGTTCTGTAGCTCCACAGCTGCCCAAACGACTCCTTCAGCAGGTAGGCCGTGTTCAGCCGCCGATTGGCTGCCAGCAGCTTCTTGAGTGCCTGCCGTCCCTCCAATGTCAGGTTCTCCCGTGCCGACAGCAGCGTATAGCGCTGCCCCTTGATCCACGACCTGTCCTTGCCTTGCAGACGCCTGTACTCGTCGCGCCTGACCTGATCGAGCGCCTTCGAGAGATGCCGCATGATGTGGAACTTGTCGAACACGATCGCTGCGTTGGGAGCCTTGTCGCGCACCGCGTTGCGAAACGGGCGCCACATGTCGATCACCACAAGCTCGATGCCATCGCTTGCCTTGCTCCCCAGCTGGGCGAAGAACTGCTCCACATCGGCTTGCGTGCGTCCGTTGCCGCCCATCCATATCGGTCTGCCCTGGTCCAGATCACTGACCACCACGCGATAGTCATGCCCCTTTCTGACCGCTATCTCATCGATGCCTATCGCTCTGGGCCTGAGCCGACCGGCACGACGAACCTGTTCCTGCATGTACAGCTTCGACAGATCCTTCACCGTGCTGTCGTGAAGCCGCTCCAGCTCTGCCACGGCCTTGTTGCTCATGCTCGTGCACAACCTGCCGACATGCAGCGCAAAGCGCTCGGTATAGCGTGGATTCTGCGCCAGCCAGTCAAGCCGTTCTACATGCACGCCGCCGCACCCCGAACACCGTACCCGCCAACGTTCGAACTCCAGGTACACCATCCAGCCTGCCACCCGAAGATCCCGCACACGGCACCTCCGCTGGTCGTAACGCCCCCGGCAGCGCTGCCCGCAATTTGAGCAAATGGCCGTTTTTTTCGGCGTCTCAGCTGCACGACTCTCGCCTTGGGGTCCCCGAAGATTCCCTTCAACCTCGCCGATGCCACGAAGCCGGGAACGGACAAAAGTTCCCTCAGACTGCGACCTGTTTTCATGCACAGCACCTCGATCCAGTATCGATGCACGATACGACATCATCATCTGTGCTGTAAAGTCCTTGATTTCAGGCGTCAAACGCCAATTTCGCTCCCCATCTCACCCACACTGATCCGCGAAGACCCTGTTTTTTTTGGTGAAATGGGTCCTGGATGGAGGATTGTTTTTTATTGAAATATTGTCGGTAAAGGCAAATGGGTAATCTGTTGATGAATTTTGATGAAAAATCCAGCGAGAATACTTGTCGGTCAGTATCTGCTCTTTCTTGCAAAACAAAGAAAAGGAGCAAGGAACCGTTTTTTTTGACAGCAGCGCTTGTTCTGCTTGTAATGATCGCTGGTGGCTTCTTCGTTTCGTTGCTCAAGATGGTCGTTTTCGTGATCCAGTACTGGTATATCGTTCTGGGAACGGTCTTGCTGTTGATTGTTTTGAAGAAAACCATTTTTGCGGATCGTGACCATACCTTGCCTTGCAGAGAGGATGATGATTCAGCATTACCCGTTCAGGAAGACGGACAGCGACGGGAAAAACGTTCTGTGCTTCCCCTGAGTGATGATTGGTTCTGGTATCTGGTCTACGCCATTGTGTTTTTGTTCGTGTTTGTCGTCGGGCTTGCAAGCCAGATCGATTCGCTGAGCAGTTTCAGGCTGAATTTCGGCTTTTGAGGTCGTCGAGGTGAATGATCCCGGCCGTCGCCCCAAACTTTGTCGGGCGCCTTCCCCGTCTCCCCTTCACAACACCCCCCTTCCTGTCCGACAATAGCCGGTTTCGCCCCTGCGGGCACGGACCTCACCAGGGTTCGTGGCCCGGGGTGGCCGGGAATGGCCCGATCAGGCATCGGGCCCGAGGGGCTCCCTGTCCGGGAGGCAGCCGTCTGCACGTTCCTGCATAGGGACGTGACCAGGGCTGATCAGGGCCCCGCACCCGGCTGCCACAGCGCTTCTTCACGAGACGAGCAGACAGCGGGCCGTTGATCCTTCTTCGGGTGTTTCCCTGCAGGAAGTGCCACCTGTGGCCGCATGCCGGCTGCGCGGGTGGCAGGTCCGTGGCCGGGTACCCCCGTCTGTCCTGTACCCTGTTTCCTCATCATGAACGACGCACATTCTGCTTCCGGGTCTGTGGCTGCTGCTGACCCTTCCGCTCCGCATCCGGAGTCTGCACTTCACCTGCGCAACAATCCTTACAAGGTGGCCATTGCCTCGATGGTGGGCACGGCCATCGAGTTTTACGACTACTACATCTACGCAGCCGCGGCGGTGCTGGTCTTCAACACCCAGTTCTTCGACAAGAGCGATGACCACGTCGCCATCCTGCTGTCGATGTCCACGCTGGCGCTGGCCTTCTTTGCCCGCCCGTTCGGTGCCATGCTGTTCGGTCACTTCGGCGACAAGATCGGCCGCAAGAAGACACTGGTGGCCTCGCTGCTGCTGATGGGCCTGTCCACGGTGGCCATCGGCCTGCTGCCCAACTATCAGAGCATCGGCATCTGGGCGCCCATTCTGCTGTGCGTGTTCCGGATGGGGCAGGGGCTGGGCCTGGGTGGCGAATGGGGCGGTGCCGCCCTGGTGGCCACCGAGAACGCACCGGATGGCAAGCGGGCCTGGTTCGGTACCTTCCCGCAGCTGGGCGCACCGCTGGGGCTGCTGCTGGCCAATGGGGCCTTCTTTGGGGTGAGTGCCTGGTTCGGCTCCGAGGTGCTGGTGGAATGGGCCTGGCGTATCCCGTTCATTGCCTCGCTGCTGATGGTGGCGGTGGGCCTGTACGTGCGGCTGAGCCTGCACGAGAGTCACGTGTACCGGGAGGCCGAGCATCGCAAGCAGACGCTCAACGCGCCGGTGAAGGAAGTGGTGGTGAAGTTCTGGAAGCCCATCGTGCAGGGCACGTTCATCATGGTGGCCACCTATGTGCTGTTCTACGTGATGACGGCCTTCGTGCAGGTGTACTCCAAGACACCGGTCACGCTGTCGCCGGCTGGCCATGCCATGGGGCTGGGCATTCCGGCCAACACGTTCACCGGTATCCTGATGATCGGTGCCGTGGTGTTCGGCATTGCCACCAGCCTGTCGGGGGTGGTGGCCGACCGCATCGGCCGTCGCCGCTGGCTGATCTGGGTGACGGTGGCCATCATTGCCCTGGGTCTGGCCATGCCGCTGTTCCTCGAGCATGCCACCCCTGCTGGTGTGCTGACCTTCATCGTGGTGGGCATGTTCATCATGGGCTTTACCTTCGGGCCGATGGCGGCGCTGCTGCCCGAACTCTTTCCCACCAATGTGCGCTATTCGGGCTCTTCGCTGGCGTACAACCTGGCAGCCATCGTGGGGGCGTCGGTGGCCACCATCGTGGCCATCGAACTGAACGCCCGCTTCGGGCTGATCGGGGTGGGGGTCTATCTGGCCATCAATGGCGTGCTGTCGCTGCTGGCACTGCTGTCCATCCACGAGACCAAGGACGAAAGCCTGCTGGAGAACCCGGTAGCCTGATGCTTTTCCCGGTAATGAGTGCGGCTGCTTCACTGTTGTGCCGTGCTGAATGATCTGATGTCGTCCGCGCAGGTGAATCAGCTGCACCTGTGGATGCAGGCCCAGCACGGTTACTGGTGGCTGGGGGGCCTGCTGCTGTTCGTGGCGGGCTTCTGGCTGCTGGGTCGCCCGAAGCCCGAAAGACCCTGGCGGGTGCGTTCGCGGCCGCTGCTGACCGACAACGAGCTGGAATTCTGCCACCGGCTGGAAGACGCCCTGCCGGAATTCCGGGTGCTCGTGCAGGTGTCGATGGGGGCTATCATGGAGCCGGATCTGGATGACGAAGAAGTGTCCGAGCCGGGACGATATCTGTCGGTGCGCGGTCGCTTTGCGCAGAAGGTGCTGGATTTCGTGATCGTCGACGATGAATACCGCATCGTGGCCCTGGTGGAGCTGGACGATTCGACCCACGATGCCGACCGGGATGCCGAGCGCGACCGCATCACCGGCATGGCCGGTTACCTGACCATCCGCTACGACAGCCGCAACAAACCGGAGCCGGAAGAGATCCGCGACGATTTCTGGCAGGCCGGGCTGCTGGGGGACGAATGAATCCATGACACGCTCCAGAACGCGCCAGCCGGTGAAACCCGATCCGTCATCGTCCACTGCTGCACCTGTTCCGGTGCCGCAGTTACCTGCCGCGCCCGAACCGTCGTCGTGCGTGAAGTCCGTGTGTCAGGCGGGCCTGCCGGATGGAACGCTTCAGCAGCAGCTGCAGGCCCTGCTCGACAGTGAGGCGGCCGCCAGCTGCGTGCATGCCAGTGCCCGCATGGCCCACACCGTGCGCGCCGTTGATGTGCTGCAGCCCGCGCTGAGCATCGTGCTGGAAGGCTGCAAGACGGTGCACTGTGCCGACTGCGACGGCAAGCTCCCGCCCGGGGGCATGCTGGTGATGTGTGCCGGTGCGCGCCTGGATGTGCAGCACCAGCCGGATGTGCAGACCGGACGCTACCGCGCGTTGATGGTGCCGCTGTGCGATGAGGTGCTGACTGCCGCACGACTGCTGCTGGGGACGGGTTTTCCGCCGGTGACCACTGCGTCTGCGCCGGCTGTGACTGGTTCCACCGGGCAAGAGGTGGCCTACGGGATCTTTACCGCAGTGCCTCCCGCAGACCAGATATCCTCTCCAGGACCGTGGATCTATACAGCCGTCGCTGATGACCATGCGCCTGCCCTGCTGCGCTGGGCCCATACGCTGCTGCAGGGAGATTATGCGGGTGCACGGGCAGCGCTGGCCGCACTGGTCATTGCGCTGGTGCAGCGGCGGGGCCTGCGGCGACTGGTACTGCCGCAGGCGCCCACGCTGGCCCATCAGGTTCGGGAGCAGGTGCTGGCCACGCCGGCACGTCACTGGCAGTCGCGCGATTTCGAGGCGTTGCTGGGATTGTCCGGCGCTACGTTGCGCCGTCGGCTGGCGGCCGAGCATACGTCGTTGCGCGAGTTGCTGGCTGAGGTGCGTCTGGGCCTGTCGCTCAACCTGCTCTACGGCACCCATCTGCCGCTCAAAACGGTGGCTGCCCGGGTGGGCTACCGATCCCCGGACGCCTTCGTGCGGGCATTCCGGGCCCGCTTCGGGCTGGAACCCTCGCAGCTCGGGCGCGAAGCAGACTGAGGGCGTTTCATGGGCGCATCCGTCCCTCCATGCCCCTTGGGGGGTGCAGGACGAGGCGGCAGGGTCGCAGAATCTTCGATGGCTTCAGGCGCTGCCCGTACTCATCCATGCGCGTGTGCGGCATGTCATCCCTTTCATGCCTCTGCCTGAGCGTTTCGGGGGGAATTCTGAGCGAAACGGTCATGGAGGATTCGCTATTGTCATCGTCTGACTTTTCAGGAGGTTTGACGATGCTTGTGATACATGCAGATGCCGCTTGGGCGGCTGGTTCCGCCTGTGACCGCACCAGCGGAAAAAGGGTGGGGCATCCTGTTCGTGGCTATACCGGCAGGGAAATGGCAGTCCATCCCGTCCGTGACCATGCCGGTGGGAAAATGGCCGTTCATCCTGTCGGTGACCATGCTGGTGGGGAAATGGCTGTTCATCCCGTCTGTGACCATACCGGCGGAGAGGTGACAATCCATCCTGCCCGTGATCGTGCCGGCAGAAAAACCCCGCCGTTTCCAGCCGTGCTGTGTCATGGTGTGGCCGCAGCCGTGGGGGCTGCCCTGTTCGGACTGACGGGACCACAGGTCATGGCCCGGTCGGTCGATGGGCCGGAAAATCCTGCACAGGCACAGGCACAGGCACAGACCAGTCAATCGCAACAACAGCCCCAACGGTCAAAATCGCCATCGCATCCGCAGCCTCAATCGCAGCAACAGGTGCCCGGCGTCTACCGCCTGCAGCTGGGCCAGCTGCAGGTGACGGCCCTGCTGGATGGTTTCCTGCCCATCCCGGAAAAGACCGTGCAGGGTATTGGGCGGGCCGAGTTGAATGCGGCCCTGAAGCGGGCCCATGTACCGCAGTTCACGGCAGCTCCCCTGGGCACTGGCATGCAGACGGCCGTGAATGCGTTTCTGGTCCGGCGTGGCGAACGGCTGATGCTGGTGGACACCGGGGCAGGAACCTGTTTTGGTACTTCCACCGGGCGGCTGCTGCAGACGATGCAGGCCGCTGGCGTGGATCCGGTTGCGGTGACCGATGTGCTGCTCACGCATGCGCATCCCGACCATATCTGTGGCCTGCTCAAACCGGATGGCACGGAAGCGTTTCCGCAGGCCACGGTATGGCTGCCCGATGATGAGGCGACCTACTGGCTGGACGAACGGGAAATGGCCAGGGCGCCCGAAGACATGAGGGCCGCCTTCGGCATGGCGGCGAAGGCGCTGGCGCCCTATTCGAAGGACGGCCGTGTCCGGCGGGTGGTGCCCGGTGCTGCGTCTGCCAGGCCGTCTTCTTCCCGCGCCGGGGAGCGGGCTTCCGGTCAGGCCGAGGCGTCGGCATCTGAAGAACGGGCAGATGCATCGGCTCCGGAGCGATCGGCTCCGGAGCGGACAGCGGCGCCGGCCTCTGGCGAATCGGCGACCGAAACCGGACACCAGGCCATGCACCGGGCTTCGTTTGGCATTCATCGTGTCACGGAACGGGAGCTGCCCCCCGGCGTCACCCTGGTGACCACGCACGGCCACACGCCGGGTCATGCATCGTGGCTGGTGGACGGCCGGTTGCTGCTGTGGGGCGATATCGTGCACTACCACGCGGTGCAGTTTGCCCGGCCGGTGGTGTATTCGTCGTTCGACAGCATTCCAGCCCAGGCCATTGCGTCGCGCAAACGGCTGTTCGTCGAGGCGGCAAGGCAGGACTGGTGGGTGGGCGGCGCCCATCTGCCGTTCCCGGGGCTGGGCCACGTGATACCGCAGGGCAAGGGCTATCGCTGGATACCGGGAGAATTCAGCCCGCTGCCCTGATGGCTACGGTTTTCCCCCATGCCGTGACCTGGTCTGACCCCTGATGAGCCGGGCTGGCCCCAGCCGTGCGCTGCCGGCGTTGTCCTGCCCGCCAAGGTGCCTGCTACGATGCCTTGCCGGCACGCAACCATGGCACGCTGGCGCTGCTCCAGACTGGCCAGCAGCGCCGTGATCAGTCCGCACAGGCTCAGCACCAGCCCAGCACAGGGGCGAATGAGTCCCTTAAACGCTCCGGGCACGCCAGTCGACCATTGGACGGCACCACCCGCCGGACTGCCTTCAGGCGTTGTATTTCGGCCGATGGTCAGGGGCCGGTCTGGCGTCCCTGTGGGGTATTTGCCACCATAGGGGCATTCTTTTCAGGAGGGCGTCTGATGGGCAAGCTGGGTGCGGTGGCAGGTGGTGTGGTGGTGCTGGGTGCCGTATATGCGGGCAGCGGCTGGTGGCTGGGCCAGAAGGTGGAACGGGTGCTGCCGGCCGAGACGGTGAAGGTCGCGGAGCGCCTGGGCGCGCGGGACATCAAGCCCGGGGCGTACGAGCGGGGCCTCTTCCAGTCACGGGCCACCAGTGTACTGACGCTGGATGTGTCGCTGCCGCCCGAGCCGGGGCAGGAGCCGGAGATCGAGCCGGGTGCCAGTGTGCAGGACCAGATCCTGAAGGGCATGGAAGCCGGCCGGAAGCTGACGCTGCAGGTGCATCTGGTGCAGACGGTGAAGCACGGCCCGCTGGCCGGTGGCCGCCCGGCTGCCGCCGTGATCGAGACGCGGGTGGACCATGTGGACGGCCTGGATGCCGACATGCGCAGGGCCCTGGCAAAGACCCAGGCCCCGTGGGCCGATACCGTGGTGGGGCTGGATGGCAGCGTGCACACGCATGCGGTATTGCCGGCCGGGGAAATCGTGCCTTCCCCTGAAACGAAAGCCGGCGCTGCTGCACCGAACGAGGCCGGTGACGACGATGCGCCGGCCGGCACTCCCTTTGCCGGTCGCCTGAGCTGGCAGGAAGGCGTGATCGATGTGCGCACGGCGGCCAACAGGCGGGACCAGGACATCGTGATGAGCTGGCCCGGCGGCACGATGGAAGTGCCGGTGGGCGACGGGCCGGCGGATGATGATGAGAATGACGACGAGGGCACCGGACCCGGGGCCGCACGGCAACCGCATGATGGGCCGGCGAGCAGCACGGGGCGCATGACCCTGACCCTGAATGGCCTGTCGGCGCAGGTGAAGCAGCAGCTGATCGACCCGGACCTCTGGCTGTTTGCACCGGGCCGGTACACGATGCAGCTCGATGACTGGAGCATGAAACTGACGCCGCCGCAGGCATCCGGCGGCAAGGACAGGGTGATCTTCCGGCTGTCGGAGCTGCAGGGACAGGGTGAAGGCACCCTGGGCGGCCGGCTGTTCTCGCAGGTCGACCATGCCGAAGGCAAGCTGATGGTGATGAACACGCCGCTGGACTCGCTGGTGATGGACAGCAAAATGGCCAGTCTGGATGTGGATGCGATGCGGCCGGTGCAGGATCTGCTCCAGGCACTGGGCAGGACCGACGACCCGCGCAAGGTGCTGCCGGATGAGGCCCATACCCGCACCCTGCTGCAGGGGGTGGCAGCCGCCTCACCGGACGTGAAGTTCGACCTGGCGGCCGCCGCGGGCAGTGAATCGGCCACGCTGGGCATGTCGGCCCGGATGACCCCAATGCGGACGGGGCCACAGCAGCGACCCCTGGTGGCGGACCTGATGCAGTCGCTGACCGCCCGGGCAACGGTGACCCTGCCGAAGGCATGGGTGGACCGGATGCAGGAGCGCTTCAATGCCAACAACCCCGACATGGTCGGGCATGATTGCGACTTTGCCTGCACGCTGGGCCGGACGCCCGTGTTCCAGTACACCGGCAACGCCTGGACACTGGATGCCAGCCTCTCCGGAAGTGGTGTGTACCTGAACGGCCAGCGGTTGTTCTGAGCATGTTAACCTGCTGATTCTGTTGTCAGGGTGCCCCTGCCGTGGCTGTGAGCCGGCTGCTGCAGGTGGGCCCTGGGGAGTGGCCATGGACCGACTGTTCAACATCATCCGCAACCAGTTCATCGATGTCATCGAATGGACGGACGATTCGCGCGACACCCTGTCCTTTCGCTGGCCGGACGAAGACCGGGAGATCAAGAACGGTGCCCAGCTGATCGTGCGCGAGTCGCAGCTGGTGCAGTTCGTGGCGGCCGGCCAGTTCGCCGATCTGTTCGGCCCGGGCAAGTACACGCTCACTACCGAGAACATCCCCATCCTGTCCACCATCCTGGGCTGGAAGTACGGGTTCCAGTCGCCGTTCAAGTGTGATGTCTACTACCTGAACACGCGGCTCTTCACCGGCAACAAGTGGGGTACGGCCAATCCGGTCATGATGCGCGACCCGGATTTCGGCGTGGTGCGACTGCGGGCCTTCGGTACCTACGATTTCCGCATCGTCGATGCACCGCGCTTCCTGAAGGAGGTGGCCGGTACCGACCAGCACTTCCGGCTGGACGAGTTTCAGGACACCATGCGCTCGCGCATCGTCAGCGTGTTCACCGACGCGCTGGCACGTGCCCACGTGCCAGTGCTGGACGTGGCCGGTCGCTACGCCGAAATGGGCGAGGCGCTGCTGCCGGTCATCAACCCGGCGGTCCGCGAGAAGTACGGGCTGGAAATCTCCTCCTTCGTTCTGGAGAACGTCTCGGTGCCGCCCGAGGTCGAGCAGGCCATCGACAAGCAGGGCAGCATGCGTGCCATCGGCAACCTGAACGACTACGTGAAGTACCAGATGGGTCTGGGCATGGGGCAGGGTGGCGATAGCGGGGCCGGCGCCGCCCCTGCGCAGATGGCCATGGGCTTTGCCATGGCGCAGGAGATGATGCGCGGGATGCAGGGGAGTATGGCCCCTGCCCATGGACTTGGCACGCAGGCAGCAGGCGGAGCCGGGCAGGGAATGTTGGGTGGTACGCCATCTGGCCAGGGCACAGCCCGCGTGGAGGAACAGGGGCCGAACGCCGTCCCGGGGCGTGGTGATGCAACGGGTACGTTTTCGGGCGCGGCCGTGGCGGGTGAGGTGGCCGGCCTGGATGGGCTGACCGTTCTGACGCCCGGGCAGGCGGCAGCGCTGCTGAGCGTGCCGGAGGAGGATGTGATGGCCAGCATCCAGGCCGGTGACCTGAAGGCCCGAAAAATAGGTTCTGCCTGGCGGATCGCGCGTTCGGCGCTGGACGAGTTCCTGCGTGGCTGAGGGGCTGGCAGACAAGCGGCCCTGCCCCGAATGTGGCGGGTATCTGGAATGGAGTGCGCGCAAGCAGGCGCTGGCCTGCCCGTACTGCGGCACGGTGGTGGGGGCGCCACGTGGACACCAGCCGGACACGGGTCCGGCTGCACGGGATACGGCCGGACATGTCCATGAGCCGGATGGATCCGTTGCCAGCGGCCCTGCACTGGACGGATCCTTCCAGGGGGAATTCGTTGCCGGTGTGCCCGGCCACGCGGCAGACGACAGGGCGCTGGCCCGCGAGGCCGAGACACTGTTCGGACCGAAGGCGGACATAGACCATCATGCCCTGCAGGAGCAGGATCTGGAAGCCGCCCTGCGGGATCCGGCCAACCTGCGCAACTGGGGTGCAGAACGCTTCGAACTGAAATGCCAGAGCTGCCAGGCCATTTCCGTTTTTGTGAATGCCCAGGTGGCCGACCGCTGCAGCTTCTGCGGATCACCGGCCATTGTGAGCCACGAGGCGATGCGCGACGCCATCACGCCCCAGAGCGTGCTGCCGTTCAAATATGACGACACACAGGTGCGGGATATCCTGCGTGCCTGGTACGGCAAACGCTGGTTTGCACCCAGCCGCCTGAAAAAAGCGGCTGCCACCGATACCCTCAAGGGCATCTATCTGCCGTACTGGACCTTCGATGCCCGGGCATTTTCGCGCTGGAGCGCCGAGGCCGGCCACTATTACTACACCACCGAACAGGTACGCGGTACCGATGGCCGTCTGGAAACCCGGCAGGTGCAGCATGTGCGCTGGATTCCGGCCGCCGGAGAATTCGAACACTTCTTCGATGACGAACTGGTGCCCGGCACCGTGGGTATTCATCCAAGGCTGCTGCGGCGCATCGAGCCCTTTCCCACCACCACCGACCTCAAGCCCTATTCACCGGACTATGTGCGGGGCTGGACAGTGGAGCGCTATCAGGTGGACCTGCGCGAGGCGACCACGCAGGGCCGCCGGCAGATGCAGCACGAAATGGAAGCGATGTGCGCCCGGCAGGTGCCGGGCAACACCTATCGCAACCTGATGGTGGACACGCAGTTCACCGGCTGCACCTTCAAGCACGTGCTGGTGCCGGTGTGGCTGGTGCGCTATACCTATGGCCACCGGGTGTTTCAGGTGGTGGTCAATGGCTACACCGGCCGGGTGGCCGGTGAGCGGCCGTACAGCTGGGTGAAAATTGCGCTGGCGGTGCTGGGTGTGTTGCTGCTGGTGGCATTCATATATGCCATGCTGGCCCGGTAATTTTTACAGCCCAGTCTATCCGACAGTTTTTCATGCAACGAGCTACTTTTTCTGTCTGTTTATCATGAAAAAACAGAGCGTAGATAACGCCAGCAGGAAAACATGTCCCGCATCAAAAACGGAACCCGAAAATAGATATCCATCAGATGATACCTTGATCGCGATGGTTACCCCGGTGACGCCAATCGTGGCTCCAAGATGAGTCATCATGCGAGTAACAGAGCTGGCATGGGATATCTGCCTGTCGGTCAATCCTACATATGCTCCAGCCATGGAAATGATGGTCAGAACCCCTATTCCGGCACCACGGAGGAGCATGCCAAAGCCCAGAACCCATCTATTTCCAAGTTCTCCGTGCCAACCCACTATGCATGATCCCATGATAGTCAAGATGACTGCCAGGAATGCCGTTCGCTCTTCTCCAACTGCTCTGGATATTCTGTCGAGTTTCCAGCGTGACAGAAGAGTTCCAATCCCGTGGACTCCAAGAAGTATACCTGCAAGATAGGAAGGATATCCGTCATGCTGGATGAAATAGAGAGGGTACAGCATTATCCCACCATAATAGACAGCACTGGAGGTGAATAACAGCAAACTCGCTTTCCTGAAATTCGAGTGCTTGAACATTGATATATCTATCAACGAGCTGTCTGGCTTCCGTTTTGAAATCAGGAAGAACGATGCCAAAAACACAATCCCGACTGAAGCGACAGTAATGTCTGTATTCATGTCAGCCGGGCTGGAAGGGTTTATGCTTTCTATTCCGTCGGTCCTGAACAACCCGTCTCACCCCCTGATACCCAGTGTCTGACCCCGGGAACCACCCTGCAGAGATTGCAGGATTTGCGATCATAGGGGCTCGTTTTCTTGCAATTTCTCCGGGGTCTTCATGGGTCCAAAGCCATCACAACCACAGACTGGCGAGCTGTTCGGGTATCCGCTGCGCGATCACCTGAACCTGAAGCATCCGCTGATCCTGCTGGGCGACCGGATCCAGTGGGAGCGCATCGATGCACTGGTGGCGGACCAGTTCAAGTCCCGTACGGGGCGGCCCGCCACGTCCCCTCGTTTGATTGCGGGGCTGCTGTATCTGCAGCACGCCTTCGATCTGTCCGATGAGGAAGTGGTGGCAACCTGGGTGGAGAACCCGTACTGGCAGGTCTTCACCGGGGAGATCTACCTGCAGACCAGACCGCCGATTGATCCGTCCAGCCTGACGCGCTGGCGCAAAAGGCTGGGCGAGGCTGGCGTGGAAGAGATGCTGTCTTTGACGCTGGTTCTGGCGCAGGAGCTTGGCATGCTCAAGGAATCCAGCTTCAAGACGGTGATCGTGGATACGACCGTCATGCCGAAAGCGATTGCGCATCCAACGGATTCCCGGCTTCTGGAGCGTACCAGACAGCATCTGGTCAAGGCCGCCAGGGCGTGTGGCCTGAAGCTGCGGCAGAGCTACAGTCGTGTAGCCCCTCAGCTGGCGAGGCAGGTGGGCCGCCATGCGCATGCGAGACAGTTCAAGCGGATGCGAAATGTGCTCGGCAAGCTGCGCAAACGGGTCGGGCGTATCTGGCGGGATATCGACCGGCAACGAGAGCAGGTGACCGGCCCATTGCGTCAATGGCTTGATGACCTGATGGCACGGGCCGAACGGATTCTGACGCAGCAGCCGAAAGACAGGAACAAGCTGTACGCACTGCATGCGCAGGAGGTGGAGTGCATCAGCAAGGGCAAGGCCCGAAATCCCTACGAGTTCGGTGTCAAGGTCTCGATCACCACGACGCACAGGGAAGGTTTCGTTGTGGGCGCAAGATCGATGCCGGGCCGGCCGTACGACGGCCACACCCTGTACGAAGCACTGGAGCAAGCGTCGATTGTGGGAGATTGCCGTATCGACACTGCCGTTGTGGACAAGGGCTATCGCGGTGCTGACGTGCCGGGCGTGAGAATCCTGCGATCAGGACAGAGGCGAGGCGTGACGCGCGGGATCAGGGCGATGATCAGACGCCGCAGTGCCATCGAACCGACGATAGGCCACATGAAGACCGATGGCAAACTTGACCGAAACTGGCTCAAGGGGGCATTGGGAGATGCACTTCACGCAGTGCTGTGCGGTGCCGGACACAACATCCGGCTGCTGCTGCGTCGGCTGCAGCGCCGGCTGCGGCGTTTTTGTGCCTTTATTTTGCTGTCGATTCTGGCCTGTGTACGGCTGATGCTGCCGGATCGGTCAGAAATGACGTTGTAGGCGGCAGAGCGGCACCAACCCGGTCCTGTCCAGTTTCTCGGTCGTTCCGTTCAGCAACAGGCTGACGTGCGGATTCTGGGTTGTTCAGGACTGACTATTCCATATATCGACAGAATCATCCCGGGGCAAAGAAGCAAAAAGCCGATGATGTCAAATCCGGCGATAACATTTTCTCGACTGTCTTTGGGAATATTTCTCCACCCAAGATATATTGCCACCGCGCAAATCGGCACATGAAGCCAGAAAATCATTCTCCAGTCGGCAAACCTCAGAAGTGCCCCTGCAATTACGGGTCCGAGTATGGGTGCGATTACGGATGGTATGGCCATGGCAGTCAGGGCGGACTTTGCTTTCTTCTTTCCGATCGCTTCGATGACGATGGTTTGCATGGTCGGGAGAAGTACCCCGCATGCGACGCCCTGCAATACCCTGGAAAAAATCAGCGTTTCGACGTTCCATGCCAAGCCAGAGAACAGGGATCCAAACAAAAAAATCCATAGACTTGTTAACCATAATCGTTTACTACCAATTTTTTGCGTCAACCAGCCCGATAGTGGCACGGCACCTGCAGCGGCCAGTGTGTACGAGGTTATTGTCCATTGACTCAGTCCGAGTGAAGCTCCAAACTGAGAGCCAATGTCGTGAAGCGCAACATTGACCACGGACGTATCTAGTAGCGGAAGAATTGCTCCAAAAATCAACGTGTTGATTATGACCTTATCCGCTGCACTCAAGAGAGACGATGGGTTTTCTTTCTGCATGATCGCAATCCTGTTTTATGGGGTGTTTTGTGAAGTTGAATTTTTGTCAGGAGAAATTTACGTTCGGTGTCGTGGATTTGTGCTTTTATTTGGGCAGTCATCACTGTGCTTGGCATAGTCTATTGGGTTAGTTGACGATCAGTTATCGTTTGTGTGTCATGTGTTTATGAATACATGTCAAGAGTTGTTTTTAGAAGCCGTAGTAGTTGTTTGGTTGATAGGCTTGCTTGGTCTTTGTATTGAAGGGGCCGACGTTCGATTGCAACATCTCATCTCCATATGAGATGTTGCCATAGAGCAAGCATGTGCCTATTCCTGCGGCGAAACAGGGGGGCGGGGCGTCATCATGCTGTGGTCCGCATCCATGACTGAAATTCCACTGTACGATGCGGTCAGTCTTGAGTATCTCAGGCAGGGGAAAGTCCCAATTACTTGTCGGCTACGGCATGTGTCAACATCAAAGGGTTGTGATCTGGTTGGTCACAAAGTCATCCGAATATTCGCGATCATGACGGTAGTCCATGTGCTGATTCGGTTCGGGATAGCTCAAGAATATTGATCGTTTAAGACAGCGGACAGGAGGTTGAGTGAATTATCGTACAACTACCTTGATCTGTAATGAGGATAGCGGGGTGTTTCCTCTATCGGGGCCGGAATTTGCTCCCTCGAATGCTCTGCCGGTACGGTGCGTGTTCAGATTGCATGCGGCAAATACCAAGGTTACCTGCCATCGACACGCATGGGATCAGATGATTTTTTCTGATCGAGGAGTGGTCAGGGTCACGACAACACGCGCCACATACACAGTTCCGCCTTGGCGTGCTGTTTGGATACCTGCTGGGGTTTCTCATTCTGCAGCGTTGCTGGAAACCGCTCATCTTTGTTCTTTGCAATTACTTCCGGGGTGCATGGAGCGTGTCCCCGAAAAGTGCGTTGATTTGTCTCCATGGTTGGGTTGTCGTGTTATTGAGGTTCGTCCTCTTTTGAGAGAGCTTGTCAAGGCATTAGCCATGGAGAATATTGAAGATATTCTAGCAAGAAGGTACGAAAGTTATTGTTCTTTGATACTACTGGAGATCATTGGTGCGCCAGCTTGCCCATTGATGGTTCCTCTTCCTTCTGAACGTCGTCTCCGGTCGTTTTGTGATTCCTTCATGAAACAACCTTCGCTTGCTCGTTCGTTGGACGAGATGGCCAGAGAGGCGGGCGCCAGTGTAAGTACCATCAACAGACTTTTCCATACGGAGCTGGGTAGCAGATTTTCTGTCTGGAGAAAACAGGCTTTGCTGGCGCATGCTCTGGCGCTTTCGGCCCATGGTATGACGTTGGGCGAGATATCCTACAGGCTGGGCTACGGGAATCAGAGTGCTTTTTCAGCGATGGTGCGCCAGGTGATGGGGGTTTCTCCGAGTGAGGTTTTTGCAGTCAAGTAGTTTGCCAGTGAGGCATGGCATTGACTCATTCATCCCTCCGAAACTCCTTTGGGCACACAGGACAGGGCGGTAGAGCCGCGGAATCCTCATTGGCTTCACTGTCCACAGTCATGTGCGTCCAGGAGGGGGCTTCGGGCGGGTTTTGAATGAATCCACACGCAATTAAAAATGCCGACAGAGGCAGTTCAGCAAACGTCAGGCGTACGGAAGGTGATGCAGTAGAATCGGTTGTTCCAGATCAGCTGGGTATTTACATCCTGCATGCCGGCGGGTATGGCGGCTATGATCTCCTTAAGGTCGAACTGGGTGTCATCGAAGTAGCTGCGGGTGAAGAGGCTTTTCTTGTACTGCTCGTCCACGAAGTCAGCCGTTTCGTCGGCAATCATGATTTTCGTACCGGGACGGGTGACGCGGGCCATTTCCTGCAGGGCACGTTTCTTGTCGTTGAAGAAATTGATGCCGCCTACATGAAAGACGATATCGAAGCTGTGGTCTGCAAAAGGAAGATCCTCTGCACTGGCGTGCACAAGAGACAGATCAAGCTTTCTGCGCCATACCCGTCTGCAGCGCCTCAGCATGCCCAGTGAGATGTCCAGTCCGACCAGGTCGAGTGTGGCAGCATCGATGGATGCTGGCAGGTAGCGCAGGTCTGCACCGGTGCCGATCGAGACATACAGGGCGGAGCAGCCATTGCGCCATGGCAGTTCCTGCATCAGCTGCCGGCGCATGTTGGGAATGCCATTGCCGTACTTGAGCTTTCCGATCCACCTTTCACCGAAGTCATACCACCGGGCCATCCAGTCGTACATGGACATGTAGCGCTGGTTGTCTCCGGTTACAGCGGTTCGGTCAAGGCAGCGCAGGATACCGTCGCTGTCTGTCCGGGCATCATCTCTGAAGGGCGCCTTGAGTTTGTCATGCAGGGGTGTGGAAGCCATGGGCAATTTCCTTCCGTGCTGGTGCGAATGCCATGATATCTGCCCTGGTGCTCAACGCAACAGGGTGGCAGCGGCCACCATCTGTTCGTGTTCGAAGGCGGCAGCAAAGTCGTCCAGCTCCGTGGACTTCAGACCAACGGCTGGGCTGAGCGCAACCTGTCTCCACCGGGAAACAGCCCGGTGGACTTCGTGCAATACCTGCAGGGCCTGTTCATCGTTCAGGGAAAACCAGGGCGCCCGCGCCATCAGCATGTGTACGTCGGTGATCGGGCCGTCTTCTTCGGAGAGCCAGGTCTTGGACTCGCGCTCCCGGTCGGGAAAGGGGTTGATGTCGAAGGCGGGGGCGAGGCGCCAGTGACCATTGTCGACGTGCAGAAACCCGTGGTTCTGCAGATGGTCATCCACGTTGGTGATCAGCAGGTTGAAAAGAATCCGGCGCCACAGCTGCTGAATGTCGGCAGTAGGGTTCTTTGCATGGGTGTGCAGGGCGTCGACCAGCTCGGTGTAACTGCGGTCTTCCTCGCGTGAAGCCTGCAGCAGCGTGGCGGCAGACTGGTAGGGGATGCGATGGTTGTTCGTGGTGCGGTCGAAGCGACGGATGACGGCGATGGGGGTGTCGCCCAGCTGCACGATGCGCGCCGGAGCTGCAGGAATACCGGCCTTTTCCGCCAGTTTCAGTGCCAGTACCTCACCACGGGTGACGCTGCGGCCATCGCCCACACTGGGGAACTTGCCAATGGCCAGCCAGCCGTCTTCGTCAACCATCGTGCACTTGGGGCGCATGCCACCCAGTGAGGTGCCCTTGCCCTGCAGGTAGCGCAGGTCTTCGGCGCTTTCCTGGCCGCTTTCCAGCGCACGACTGGCGCGGTAGGTCTTTTCCAGTTCGATGAGAGGGGGTGTCCGGCGGCGACCTTCTTCGACGGTACGTTGCCATTGTCCGGACGAATCCTGCAGTCGCAGGGCACCGACACGGCTGAAATCATCGACAGCCAGCAAATAATCCAGCTCGGTGAGTGGGGGCAGGCCGGGATCGGCACGGCGGCGTTTGGCGTGGTCACGGGCGATGACACGCCGGCCCCAGGCATCCGGCGCGGTATCGGCAATCGCGCCGTGAAAGACGGAATCGTGCGCCGATGCGGCTTTGTGGGACTGGTAGCCAGGCGTCAGCTGAAGGTCGGCCGAGACGTTGAAGTGGTTCGGGTTGGCGAGCCAGTTGTCGTAATAGGCAAAGGTGCTGTTTTCCCGGCGCCCCTGCCGGGTGTAGATCAACGACCCAACCGGGGTACCGGTCTCGCCCAGGCACAGCTGGACCTGCTGACGGGTGGTTGGGCTGGACGTTCTGGCGGATGATCTGATCATGGTGCTCGTCGATCATGTCTTTCGGTGGGAGCCCGTCACGGATCCCTCCGTCCCGGCGCCGGCTCCGAATGAACGCATGACACGCTTCAAAGCCCGCCGTCCGGGGTATGGCGCTTTGCCCGGATGCGTTTGGGCAGGTTTTCGTCCATCAGCATGAGGCCGATGTCGTCGTTGGCCGTGTCGAGGATGTTCTCCAGCGCCTTGAGTTCACCGAAGACCAGCAGGGCACGGGCATGGAAGTGAATGGGGATGCGCGGGTCGCCCTGTTCCATGCGACGCACCGTGGATACGGATGCACCTATCCGCTCGGCCAGCGAGGCCTGGGAGAAGCGGCGCCGGCGGCGGGCCAGCGAAATGTCGTGGCCGAGCTTGCGCAGGGCGCGCTCGGCCGACAGGGGCAGGGGGTGTTCCATAAGCATTCTACCAGGAGTGCCAAAACATCAGATTCGTTCCATTTGGAACATTATAACCGGCCTGGAGGCCGTGAATTGACGAAAAGCGTCAAGCTATCATGTTGCTGCTGTTCGAACAGGAAGAATGTGCGCATCGGCCAGCCGATCCGGGTCACCGTGGATGCTCTGGGCGGACAGTCGTATGCCGGTCGTGTGGCCGAGATTTCACCGGCCACGACATCGGAATTCAGCATCATCAAGGCCGACAGTGGGACGGGCAATTTCGTGAAGGTCGCCCAGCGCATGGCGGTGAAGGTCACGCTCGACCCCGACCAGCAGGAACTGAAGCGGTTGGCGCCCGGCATGTCGGTGGAAGTCCGGGTGGATACGAAGCAGAAAGGTCACGACAGGTAGCGTGTGTCGTGGACCCATGCTGCCCCCCACCAGATCGGGCTGGTGCTTTCTGGCAGCTATCGCCCGGACGGACAACGCACGTACCCTGAACGCTCCCATGACCCAGGGGCCCTCTGGAAAAGCCCGGCGAAACGCAGTTCCCATGCCCGGACGATGCAGCGCGTCACCCTGTGATGCGCATCCATGTGACGCTCATGGCAGAGGCCCCGCACAGAAAGGAGCATTCCATGCCAGATCAGAGCACCACGACGCCACTGCACATGCGCGTCATCACCAGTCCCGGCACCCGTGCCATCGTCGCCCTTGCCGCGGGGCTGATCGCTGGCGCGGCCCTTGCGCATGAACAGCCCGGTGGCGGGACCGCAGCCGGCCCCGACAGCAGTGGCAGCGCCGCAGCCGCCAGCACCAGTGCCAATACGGGCAACACCAGCACGGGCACCGGCACGAGCGATGCAGACCCCGCCACGCCCGCCCAGCAGCCGATCAACGAACAGGGCATCAGTGGCGAGCTGTTCCACGCACTGCTGGGCCTGTCGATGCAGAATGCCGACTATAGTGGCTTCCCGGACGAAGTGATCACCGGCTACCCGGCCGACAGCAGCACCTGGAAGAAACAGGACAATCCCGCCCCCGAATTGCCCAACATCGCGGCCTACCAGTACTACACCGATGCCAATGACAATGGCTCTCCGAAAAACGAGCGTACCGCCGACGGCAATTTCTTCCTGGCCCAGAGCAATTTCTTCTACCACCTCAACACGGGCATGAAGGGCAGCAACAGTGGTTCCGCCAGCGAGGTCTTCCTGAACAGCAGCGCTACCATCCCCGTCCAGGTCACGGACGAAGGCATCACGCTGGCCAACACCATGAAGCTGGAACAGGAAACGGCCTCACAGGGTCCAAAAACCTATGAACTGAAGGCAGACGCGCCGAAAGGTGTGTCCAAAATGGATTTCATCACCTTCGACACGTTCGTGCAGAGCTACAAGGGCACGGACAATACGAACAGCGGCAGCTATTCCGTACAGGTGAAAAAGGGTGACAACCCGCAACAGGCCAAACTCTGCTGGTACGACAGCGTGGGCAGCGTCAGCCGGACCGTCTGCCAGGTCTGGAGCGTGCCCGGCGACTGGACCTTCGGCAAGGCCCTGAATTACGACCGCACCGAAGTCGACGACATGCGTGGCTATCTGCCCCCCACCGACTTCAACCCCGGCGCGCGCAGTTTTTACTGGGTAACCGGCCCGCAGACCTGGCCGCGGCTGTGACGATCCCGACCCATTGGCGCGGGAACTGATCTCAGCCCACCAGCACGGCCACCAGCGCCAGCAGGGCCGGCAGGCCCTGCACGAAGAAGATTTTTCGTCCCACGGTCATGCCCCCGTAGGCACCGGCCACCACCACGCAGCCCAGAAAGAAGCAGGCCAGCCGCAGCTGCCACAGCGCATCCCCGGCAATCAGCGCCCACAGGAGCCCTGCCACCAGAAAGGCGTTGTAGAGACCCTGATTGGCTGCCATCGTCTTCGTGGGTGCAAACAGCGTCACCGGCAGCGAGCGGAACACCCGTGGCCCCGTCTTCTCCCAGCTGAACATCTCCACCCACACGATCAGCGCGTGCTCCGCAGCGACCAGTGCGGTCAGCCACATGGCCAGATTACTCATCTTTACAGAACCCTAAAATTATACAAGCAATCCCATGGGGATGCTTACGATCAAATAGTTTGCCCACGACGAACAGAGTGAGTACCGGCTGCAGGACCGGGTGTTCACCACCCCTCGGGAAAATATCTGACTTCAGGGCGACAGCCGCTCGCGAATCCAGCTGCCATCGTCCAGCCGGTACTGGATGCGGTCGTGCAGGCGGCTGGGGCGGCCCTGCCAGAACTCCACCAGCCGTGGCGTGACGACGTACCCGCCCCAGTGCGGTGGGCGTGGCACGTGCAGCGGGTGTTTGGCGCCGACCAGCGCGGCGCGGGCCATCAGGTCGGCCTTGCTGGAGAGCACCTCGCTCTGGTGGCTGGCCCAGGCGCCGATGCGGCTGGTGTAGGGGCGGGTATCGAAGTAGGCATCCGACTCGGCCTCGGCCAGCTTCGTGATGCTGCCTTCCACACGTACCTGCCGCTCCAGTTCCGGCCAGAAGAAGGTGAGTGCCACGTGCGGGTGCAGGGCGATGGCGCGACCCTTGCGGCTCTGGTAATTGGTGAAGAAGACGAAGCCCTGGTCGTTGACTTCCTTGAGCAGCACGATGCGGGCGTTGGGGTGGCCGTGCTCGTCCACGGTGGCCACGTTCATGGCGGTGGGCTCGTGAACTTCCGCGTGCATGGCGGCATCGAGCCACTGGCGAAACTGTTCGAGGGGCTGGTCGGCGCAGTCGGTTTCGGACAGCGCCTGTTTGCTGTAGTCCTGGCGGATGTCGTGCAGGTCCAGTTTGTTCATGGTGTGTGCCCGTGGTGTGACTGGGGGTATTGTGCCCGGATCGGGGGAAGGGCGCGAATGGTTGCTTTGCCGGAGGGTGGGGCTGGTGCGGCCCGGTGGAGGGAGGAGACCGGCATGCAGACATGGTTCGACCCGGAACCGCTTTCCGGGATTAACATGCCGGAAGGGCCTGCACCGGGTTTATCGGGGCGGGCCGGGCGGAGCGGTGCCGGGGTTTTCCGGCCCGCTTCATGAAAAACGAATCAGGTTTCACCACACGAGAACAAAACCCATGGAAACCGGGTACAAGACGCCGCCGGAAAAGTTTGCGGCCTTCCTGAAACGGCAGAAGATGGTCTTCATCGTCGCCTTTCTGGGCTATGTCTGCGCCTATCTGGTGCGCAACAACTTCAAGCTGATGTCCAAGTCCATCATGGTCACCAACGGCTGGGCCAAGGACGACATTGCCATGCTGCTGTCGTGCCTGGCGGTGTCGTATGGTCTGGCCAAGTTCTACATGGGCGCATTGGGCGACAAGGTCAGTCTGCGCAAGCTCTTCGCGCTGTCGCTGGCGGCCAGTGCGGTCATCTGCATCATCATCGGCTTCTACCATACCTCGATTGCGGCGCTGGCCGTGCTGCTGGTGCTGTGCGGGGTGGTGCAGGGGGCGCTGGCGCCGGCCTCGCAGAACATGATCGCCAACTACTATCCCAACCGTACCCGCGGTGCGGCCATTGCTGGGTGGAACGTCTCGCAGAACTTCGGTTCGGCCATGCTGCCGATGATGGTGGCCGGCATGACGACCCTGGGCTGGATCGTGCCGGGGACCGGCCATGTGTTGGCGGCCTTCGTGGTGCCGGCCGTGCTGGTGCTGGTCTGTGCGGCCTTCTGCTGGAAGTACGGCGGCGACAGCCCCGAGAAGGAGGGGCTCGATTCCCTGCGCCAGATGTATGGCGAGGGCGGTGAGTCGAACGTGGCCAGCGAGGAGGAACAGTCGTCGCTCTCCTACTGGCAGCTGATCTGGAAGTACGTGTTCTGCAATCCGGCCCTGCTGCTGGTGGCATCGGTCAACGTGGCGCTCTACTTCATCCGCTTCGGGGTGGAGGACTGGATGCCCATCTATCTGCACGAAGTGGCGAAGATGGAAGATGCCCATGCCCAGATGGCCATCTCGGTGCTGGAGTGGGTGGCCATTCCCGGTTCGCTGGTGTTTGCCTGGCTGGCGGCCAAATACCCCAACAAGATGGCCCGGATCGGCGCCATCGGCCTGTTCGTGATGGCTGGGGTGGTGATGGCGTATGAGGCCATCACGGCATCGGGGGCACCGAACTATGCGCTGATGCTTGTGGTCTGTGGTGTGCTGGGCGCGCTGATCTATGGTCCGCAGCTGATCGTCAACATCCTGACCATCAACTTCGTGCCGCTGAAGGTGGCGGGTACGGCCATCGGATTCGTGGGTGTGACGGCCTATCTGATCGGCAACATGGGCGCCAACTGGGTGATGCCGATCATGGCCGACCACTTCGGCTGGTTCTGGTCCTATGTGGTGGTGGCCGGGCTGTCGGCCTTTGCCGCGGTGGGGTATCTGATCCTCGCGCGGCACGAGGAGGAAGTGATCAAGGCGTGAGGCCGGGGCTGCCCTGCCAGGCAAGGCGGTCAGCTTTGCCTGTGCAGGGTGCTTTGGCTGCTACGGCCGGGGCATGGGTGGGGGATGAACGGGTCCTGCACGCTTCAGGCCGTGACGGCTGTCAACGCCGATTGAAAACTGACCCAGGGTGCCGAAGTAAAACTGACCCACCTGGGCACGCGATAGAACGGGTTACCAGCCCTCAGTCAGCCGGCCTTTCCGCCTTGCCGTTCATGGCTTCATCGCTGCGCTGTGTTCACATGCTGGTGTGGTCTGACGCTGTGCCGTCGGAGGGGCAGATTGCACGTTTATAGTTGATCCTGTACAGTGACAATCATTGATATGACAGGGTGGTAGCCATGGGGATGACACTGACACTGGACCAGCTACGGACCATCCATGGTGCCGGGGGGGTTCGGGGGGTCACACTGCGGGCGGAAGGGGGCTCCTTCTACGTCGAGATCGAGACCATGCAGGGAGAGTCCGGAACGCTGGCCAAGGCGCGAAGCACACAGCCCCGTGAGTTCGGCAATCCTTCGCAGGCATTGAGTCTGCTGCACCGGCTGGGGCTGGCTGCGGGTGCCTTTGATCTTCGGGGCTGGAACCCTGCGCTGAAGGCGGGGAGCAGGTCCAGGCCCGACAGGGCGGAGGCGCTTCGCCGTACCCACGAAGCGGCGTCACATGATGCCTGGTTTCGTGCCCAGGTCGAGGAAGCCTTGTGGGAGGCGGATGATCCCGATACGGCCTGGATGTCTCACGAGGACGTGACGGCAGACATGGCAACGCAGCGTGCCAGGATCATGGAAATGATGGCAGGCAAGCCCGGGAAGGGTCGATGAAGATTCGCTGGCTGCCCGTGGCCGTTCGTGCACAACGGGCATTGATCGATTACATTGCCAGCGACAGTGCATCGGCTGCGCTGGCGCAGTCCATTGCATTGGAAAATCAGGTGAGCCTTCTCGCCAGTTATCCTGAACTGGGAAGGCTGGGGCGGGTTCCGGGTACGCGTGAGCTGGTGGTTGCCGAGACGCCCTATATCGTTGTGTATCGGATCCGGCCCCGCATCAGATGCATTGAAATCATGCGTGTACTGCATGGTGCGCAGAAGTGGCCACCGTGCGGGTGAAGGACATGACTTCAGAATAACCTCAGCGAACCGGATGCCACGGCATCATGCAGGGCCTTGCCGGCAAAGAAGCCGACGGGCAGTCCCGCATAGCAGCCGATCTGGATCAGAATGACCCGGGCGGTGTTTCGTTTGTCTTCGTCCCAGTGGGCCAGTCGGCTGTTTGCAATCCAGTAAGCCATCAGGATGCCGCCACACAGGCCCAGCGTGGCGCCTTTGCCGGCTGCGCCGTGGCCATTGGCAATTTCAAGGACAAGCACACCAATAGCTGCCCCCAGCCAGATGGTCATGATGTATCCGTCTGGGGGACGGACAAGCATGAGGCGGGAAAATACTGCCAGCAGCAGGATGGTTGCGATGAGCCACACCCAGACGAGAGGGGGTTGACGGCCCGCGTCTTCTCCGATGAATTTGATGAGACTCAGGCCTGAGAACTGGATGGTCATGGGCAGGGCGATCTGCAGAGAAAGGGGCAGGTCGTCGACACGTGCCCGCAGCCTGTTGCGCTGCCGGACCCCCGCTGGGGATTTGGGCGAGCTGTTTCGGTCTGCATCCATGGTTTTGTGCTGTCAGTGAAATCGCAGCCCGCTTGATACGATGGCGCCGTACAGGGAGAGGCCGGCAGCACCACCCATGATGAAGCCGGCAAAGCCGTAGACTGCGATGATGATGCCACGCTCCTCGGATGAGCCTTCTCTTCCCAACAACTTTTTGACAAGCCATGATCCAGCCAGAATTCCACTGGCACACATCACTGAAACGGACACGGCGACGAAATTGCTTACGTCACCGTTATTGGCCAGCACAAGAGCCATTGTGCTCATTGCGGCAGGAATCCAGTGCCCAAGAAGAATGCGGTCCCCAACGTGGCTGTGGTAGGCCTTCATGCATTGCAAAATGAGTGTCCATGTCAGGGCAAGCCAGATCCATGCGAGAACAGACCTGCCTTGAGGATCTGGCCACGAAAATTGCACGACCTGTCTTACTGCCTGAAATATGCCCAAAATGAAGAACATCTCACGATAGAATGGCACGGGGCTGTTCTGGCGTGACTGGTCCTGCACCAGGGCATGATCGAGCTGAATCTGTATTGTTTCCACACTCGTCTCCCCCTATGGTGGTGCATCAGTACAGCACCAGACTACCCGACGCAATGGCATCGTACATGGTGGTGCCAGCAAGGATGCCGATGGGCAAGGCTGCAAAGAAGCCGGTTACGATCAGGGCCGAACGGACTGTTTGCCTTTTTCGTTCCGGCCAGTGGGCGGGCAATGCGCTGGCTATCCAGGCGCATGCCAGCATGCCGCCGTTTACGGCGAAAACTGCATTGTTGGCCGCTGCGTCCCCCCGGTCTCCACCCGTGGCCGGTACCAGGACCAGCACGCCAATGGCTATCGGCAGCCAGGCGAGGAAGATGTTCCTGTCTCTGGCCCGGGTGACGATGAGACAGGCACACAGTACGATGAACAGGCAGGCTTCGCCAAGCCATAGCCATGTCAGAGGGTGCTGTGCGCCTGTGCCGTGCCTGAAAAATGCCGGTATTCGAAGCTGGCTCCAGACGGTGAACATCGAGATGAACACCAGCAGGCGATACAGCGGCATGGACTGACACCAGTCAGGAAGGAGGCTGGAGCGGTCTGCTGGCGCTTCGGGCTTCTGTCCGTTGTGCTGTTCGTTCATGTGTCTGTCCTCCCATGGTTATGTGGTCATTGCTGCCCCGGAACGACCGGCACGGCACGTGGCCATGACCGTTCCGGGATGGACATCACCGCTCCAGATGCAGGAACTGCATGTGGCGCTCGTACTGGTTGAGGATGTCGCCGATGATCTGTTCGCGGCTGTAGCCGACCAGATCGTATTCCTGGCTGCCTTCGCGCAGGAACACTTCGGCACGCCAGTAGCGCTCGTGATGCTTGTCGGATTCCAGGTTGCTGGCCTGGTTCATGGCAAACACGGGCATCAGCGCCGAGACGGGCCTGACCTGATAGAGGAAGTCCACCTCTTCGCCGTGCAGCACCTCGAAGGTGAGGCTCTGGTCGTCGGCGTTTTTCAGTACGGTGGTTTCCACGCCCTGCTTGTTGAGTTCGGCACACACGTCCTGCATGGCCGGCTCCAGCGTGTTGGCCATGAAGCGCAGCACGGCCTTCCGGGTGGGGAAGTTCAGGATGCGGTTCAGGCGCTCGCGCCAGCTGTGGCTGTGATGCAGGGCCGGGGCCATGTCGACGGTGCTGGCCTTGCGCTTGTTGCCTTCCTGTCGCAGGCTGTAGGCCATGGCGATCATGTAGACGATCAGCACCAGCGAAAACGGCAGGCCGGCCGCCACCGAGACGGACTGCAGCGCGCTGAATCCGCCCGAGAACAGCAGGCCCAGGGTGATGAGGCCGGTGGCCGCGGCCCAGAAGAGGCGCAGCCAGATCGGGGCGTCATCGCCCGAGGCCAGGCCCTTGCTGGACAGGTTGGCCAGCACCAGTGCGCCGGAGTCGGCCGAGGTGACGAAGAAGATCAGGCCGATGATGACACCCACGGTCGACCAGATGGCCGGGTGGGCATAGTGCTCGAACAGCGCGAAGAGGCCCATGGCCGGGGTGTTGATGGCGGCGTCGGCCAGGGCCGGATCGGCGCCCACCAGTGCAATGCCGCTGTTGCCGAAGATGGAGAACCAGGCAAAGATGAAGCCCAGCGGGATGAACATCACGCCGAAGACGAATTCCCGCAGGGTGCGGCCGCGCGAGATGCGGGCGATGAACAGGCCCACGAACGGGGCCCAGGCCACCCACCAGGCCCAGAAGAAGATGGTCCAGGTGGATTTCCACGTAGCGCCCTTTTCACCGAGGTAGGCGTAGGTGTCGAAGGTCTTGGCGGGCAGGGTCTCGAAGTAGTCACCGATGTTCTGCACCATGGCGTTGAGCAGGAACTGGGTGGGGCCACAGAACAGCAGGGCGATCACCAGCAGGGTGGCGGTGAGCATGTTGAATTCGGACAGCCGCCGCACCCCCTTGTCCACCCCGGACATGGCCGAGGCGGCTGCCGTGATGGTGACGATGACGATGATGATGGCCTGCGTGAATTTGGTGGTCTCGATGCCGAAGACGTGCGAAAGCCCGGCGTTGGCCTGCAGCACGCCGATGCCGAGGCTGGTGGCCAGACCCAGCAGGGTGCAGACGACGCCGAAGATGTCGACGCTGTGGCCCAGCCAGCCGTCGGCGCGTTTCTGGCCGAAGACGGGCACCAGGGCGGAACGCAGGGCCAGCGGCAGGTTGTGGCGGTAGGCGAAGTAGGCCAGCGCCATGCCGATCAGTGCGTAGATGCCCCAGCCGTGCAGGCCCCAGTGCAGGAAGGTCTGCGCCAGTGCAGCGCGGGCGGCGGCGGGGGTGCTGCCATCACCGGTGGGCGGGGAGAGATAGTGGGTCAGCGGTTCCGACACGCCGAAGAACAGCAGGTCGATGCCGATGCCGGCCGAGAACAGCATGGCGGCCCAGGCCAGGTAGGGGAAGTCGGGCTTTTCATGGTCCTGGCCCAGCTTGATGTCGCCGTACTTGGACATGCCCACATAGAGGGAGAAGATGCCGTAGGCGGCGACGATCAGCATGTAGTACCAGCCGAAACGGTCGGACACCCAGGCCAGCGCATGGCCCAGCACCTGTTCGCTGACGGTGGGGAACAGCAGGGTGAAGGCGATCAGCGTGATGGTCATCAGCGCCGAGGCGGTGAAGACGATGCGATGGATGGTGACGGGTTCGGTGGCCGTGCCGGAAATGGTGACCGTAGTGGTGGCTGCAGGTGCAGCGCCCGGCGCGCTGTTCTGGCCGGGCGGGTTGTTCGGGGTTTGCATGGGATGAATCTCCTTCTCTTGTTTGTCGGCAGGGGGAACAGCCCGGGGCATGCCTGATCGGGCTGTGTCTCCGGCACAGCGGCGAGGGGGTCTTCGGCCCTCCCCGGATTTGCCGGACGGACAGGGCGGTCAGGCAGGACAGGGAACGCTGCCGCTGTCGCCTGACACGGTCTGCCCGTGGTCCGCCGTTTGTTGAAAGGATCAGGCGCGGGCGGGTTTGCCGCGCACGGGGGCGCCGTTGGCCTGGTAGTAGGGCGCGTCGGACGGGGGCAGGGGGGCGCGGCCACGGATCCGGTCGGCGATTTTCTCGGCGATCATGATGGTGGTGGCGTTGAGGTTGCCGGTGATGATGTCGGGCATGATCGAGGCATCGACCACGCGCAGTCCTTCCAGACCGTGCACGCGGCCTTGGCCGTCGACGACGGCGTCGTTGCCTTCACCCATCGCGCAGGTG
Source organism: Lautropia dentalis (assembly GCF_003892345.1). Lineage (GTDB taxonomy): Bacteria > Pseudomonadota > Gammaproteobacteria > Burkholderiales > Burkholderiaceae_E > Lautropia > Lautropia dentalis. Next base: position 454,215 of record NZ_RRUE01000002.1, on the reverse strand, counting down.
CAGGAGGGGTGGTAGGCGGTTTCGGCGTGCTGGCGGACGTAGGCATCCAGTTCGGCGTCGCTCTGCAGGTCATCGGTGGGGGTGATGACCTTGCCGCGCAGGCCGTCCAGCGCCGGCTGGCGGAAGATGTCGCGGGTGATGCGGATGGCGGCCCGGAACTCTTCCCAGTCCTGCTGGTGGGACATGTAGTTGAACAGGATGCTGGGGTGATCGGCCGGATCGGTGCTCTTCAGTTTGACGCGGCCACGGCTGGGCGAACGCATGGAACCGACGTGGGCCTGGAAGCTGTGGGTGTCGGCGGCGTTGCGGCCGTCGTAGCGCACGGCGATGGGCAGGAAGTGGTACTGGATGTTGGGCCAGAGGAATTTCTCGTCGCTGCGGATGAAGCCGCCGGCCTCGAAGTGGTTGGTGGCCCCCAGGCCCGTGCCCCTGATCATCCATTCCGCACCGATGGCGGGCTGGTTGTACCAGTGGGTGGCGGGGGAGATGGAGACGGGCTGCAGGCACTCGTACTGCATGTAGAGTTCCAGGTGGTCCTGCAGGTTGTTGCCCACGCCGGGCAGGTCGAGGATTTCCTTCACGCCCGCTTCCTGCAGCCAGGCACCGGGGCCGACGCCGGAGCGCTGCAGCAGCTGGGGCGAGGCAATGGCGCCGCCGCAGAGAATGACTTCACGCGCGGCATGGGCGGTCTGCGGGCTGCCGCCATCGATCTGGTAGCGCACGCCGACGGCACGGGTGCCCTCGAAGAGGATGACATCGACCAGCGTCTTCGTTTCGATGGTGAGCGTGTCGCGCTCGCGGGCCATGTCCAGGTAGCCGCGCGAGGTGGACGAGCGCCGGCCCTTGCGGGTGACGAAGCGGTCCATGGGGCCGAAGCCTTCCTGCTGGTAGCCGTTGAGATCGTCGGTGCGTGGGTAGCCGGCCTGCACGCCGGCCTCGATCATGGCTTCGAAGAGGGGGTTGGTACCCGGCTTGGCGGTGGTCACCTCGATGGGGCCATGGCCGCCGTGGTAGTCATTGGCACCGATGTCGCGGCGCTCGGCCTTGCGGAAGTAGGGCAGCACGTCGTGGTAGCGCCAGTCGGCCAGGCCGTCCTTTTTTGCCCAGTGGTCGAAGTCCAGCGCGTTGCCGCGGATGTAGCACATGCCGTTGATCAGCGACGAGCCGCCCAGGCCCTTGCCCCGGCCGCAGTCCATGCGGCGGTTGTCCATGTGGGGTTCGGGATCGGTCTTGTAGCCCCAGTTGTAGGTCAGGCCCTGCAGCGGATAGGCCAGCGCGGCGGGCATCTGGGTGCGGAAATCGAAGCGGTAGTCGGGCAGGCCGGCTTCGAGCAGCAGGATCTTGACGTTGGGGTCTTCGGTGAGGCGGGCGGCCAGCGTGCTGCCGGCGGAACCTGCGCCGATGATGATGTAATCGTAAGTGCGTGCTTGCTTTTGTGTGTCTGCCATGGTGTTTTTCTGCGCCCGTGCCGGGGCGGTCGGGAAGGGGCCCCGGGATGGAGGCGCCTTCTGTTGAAGGGAGGCTGCGATGTGTCTGCAGCGCTGGGTCCGGTGGGTTGGGACCCGGTGGGATGCCGATGGGCCATTGGGGGCATGGGCACCGGCGTGGCAGCAGGGGTATGTGGCCTGTCAGGATGGGTTCGTCCAGGACAGGCATGCGTCCGACCCCTGTGTTGGCCGCCCTGTGTGATGATGGGTGGCCGGTGAAGCCGCCCGATGCAGCCCGTTTCTGGCTGGAAGCTGTGCAGGCTTGCCGCACTGCCGCCAGCGCCTGGCCGGTCACCGGGACATGACCGGCCGTCCGTTGGATTGCCGTCAGCGGAAGACGGAGGCGAAGTCGCCCAGTTCGACCTGGACCGATTTGGTCTGGGTGTAGTGCATGAGGGTCTGGATGCCGTTCTCGCGGCCCACGCCGGACTGCTTGTAGCCGCCCACGGGCATCTGCGCCGGTGATTCGCCCCAGGTGTTGAGCCAGCAGATGCCGGCCTGCAGCTGCCCGATGACGCGGTGGGCGCGCTTCAGGTCCGGTGTGACCACGCCGGCGGCCAGCCCGTAGGTGGTGCGGTTGGCCCGTTCGATGGCCTCTTCCTCGGTGTCGAAACCGAGGATGCTCATGACGGGCCCGAAAATTTCTTCCTGCACGATGCGCATGTCATCGGTGCAGTCGGTGAAGATGGTGGGGGCCACGAAGGCGCCCTGGCCGAAGGCACCTTCTTCCAGCCGGTGGCCACCGCAGAGTACACGGGCACCCTGTTCCTTGCCGCTTTCGATGAAAGTGAGCACTTTCTTCATGTGCGGGAAGCTGACCAGCGGACCGAAGTTGGTGGTCTCGTCCATCGGGTCGCCGGCGCGGATGCACGCCACACGGGCCAGCAGGGTTTCTTCCAGTAGGGTCTTGATGCGGTTGGGTACGAAGACGCGGGTGCCGTTGGTGCAGACCTGGCCGCTGCTGTAGAAGTTGGCCATCATGGCGATATCGGCAGCCAGGTCGATGTCGGCATCGTCACAGATGATGAGCGGCGATTTGCCGCCCAGCTCCATGGTGACATCCTTCAGCGTCGAGCCGGCGGCACTGGCCATCACCTTCCGGCCGGTACTCACGCCGCCCGTGAAAGAGACCTTGGCAATGCCGGGGTGCTGGCTGAGCATCTCGCCCACGGTGCCATCACCCTGCACGACGTTGAATACGCCGGGAGGCACGCCGGCTTCGAGGTAGATCTCGGCCAGCTTCGGGGTGGTCAGCGGTGTGACCTCGCTGGGCTTGAAGACCATGGCGTTGCCGGCGGCCAGTGCGGGGGCCGACTTCCACATGGCGATCTGGATGGGATAGTTCCAGGCGCCGATGCCGGCCACCACGCCCAGCGGCTCCTGCCGGGTATAGACGAAGCTGGAGGGGCGCAGCGGGATCTGCCGGCCCTCGATGGCCACGGCCAGCCCGGCGTAGTACTCGATCACGTCGGCACCGGTGACGATGTCCACCGCCTTCGTCTCGGACAGCGGCTTGCCGGTGTCGCGGGTTTCCAGTTCGGCCAGCTCGTCGTTGCGGGCACGCAGGATGTCGACGGCCCGGTTGAGGATGCGGGCCCGCTCGACCGGGGTGAGGGCGGCCCAGACCTTCTGGCCCTCGTGGGCACTGGCCACGGCGGCATCGATATCGGCCTGGGTGGCGGCCTGTACGTCGGCGAGTACCTCGCCATTGGCCGGGTTGATGGTCTGGAAGCGTTTGGCCGCCGGATTGGCCGGCAGCCAGGCCCCGTTGATATGGGAAGTGAGTAACGTCATGCAGGCAGAAATTTGCGAATTGTCGGAAAAATAGACGAAAGTCTTTCAATTTGCTGTCATTATCGGTGATTTGATGGCATCGTGCAGGAAAGACCCTTTGGCATGCCGGTAATGGAAATGCGAGAAAGTACGAGAGCGAATGAATTGCCGGAGGATCCGGAAGGGCTGGGAGGGCGCCATGGGGAGTGGGACGGCACGGGGCCGATGCGCGTCGTATAATGAAACATTTCCACACGAAGTCGTCATCGGGTGTGTCCCGGGGGCTGGCTGTGCCTTGAAGCCGTCGAGGGTTCTGCGTTCTGCCGCTTTGCCCTTTACGCCCAAAGGGGAGTGTGGGGACGCATGAGTCCATAACGCGCTCTGGATGCACGAAGGTTTGATGCAGGTCCTGCTCCGGACGTTTTTTGAGGGGCTGCCCTGATTGTGGGGAGCGGCACTGGGTGGTCCAATGCCTTTTCTTTGGGGCTTTGACGGGAGTTCGGTGATGAAAGTTGTGCGTGCGGTTCTGGCAGGTGTGTGTGTGGCGCTGGCAGCGACGGGGGTACAGGCGCGCCCCTGGGCCGACATCCAGAAAAGCGGCACGCTGATTGCGGCCACCGGGGGTGATCTCAAGCCCTTCAACTATTTCGAGGGCAAGAAGCTGACCGGTTTCGAGATCGAGCTGGCTGAGGCCATCGCGCAGAAGATGGGACTGAAGGTGGAATGGAAGGTTCTGAGCTTCGACTCGCTGCTGGCCGGTCTGCAGCGTGACCGGTGGGACATGGCCGTCTCTTCGCATGGCATTACCGAAGAACGGGCGAAGGTGGTGGACTTCTCCAACCCGCACTACTGCGGTGGGGCCGTCATCGTGTCGAAGGACGGCAAGGTGCAGAAGGTGGCCGAGCTGGCCGGCAAGACCGTGGCCGTGCAGACCGGTACCACCTACCTGGCCCGCCTGAACGATCTGAAGAAGTCCGGCGAAGTGGATATCGACAGCGTGAAGAACTTCCCGCTGGATCGTGACGCCCGCGCTGCCACCCTGAGCAACCGAGCCGACGTGTGGGTGACGGACAAGTTCGTGGCCATGGAGGCCATCAGGCTGCTGCCGCAGTCGGGCCTGAAGATGGGCGAGATCCTTTTCCCGGAACACATGGGGGCTGCCATCGGCAAGGGTAATCAGGGTCTGCTCGATGCCTTCAACAAGGCGCTGGCCGAGGTGATGGCCGACGGCACCTACGAGAAGCTGTCGAAGAAGTATTTCGACCAGGACATCCGCTGCACGGACTGAGCGCGTGTCATGGACTCATTCGTCCCTGCGAACCCCCCTTTGGGCGTGCAGAGCAAGGCAGCAGGGCTGCAGAAACCTCAATGGCCTCAAGGTACTGACAGCGCAGTCGTGCGCATCGCATCCCCGCTTCTCTCATCATGATGCTGATTTTCTCGAAGTGGCCGGCGGGTTGGTCCCGCCAGAGCCGCTGCACCCTGGCCATCGTGGTCGGGGCGGCGTTGCTGATGCTGCTGATGTGCTGCATCGACGTGCCGCTGGCCTACATGCCCGAGCCCATTGCCGAAAATGCCGCACAGTTTGCCGAAGGTGCCCGCATCACGGTGTACCTGACGCTGGTGTCGGGCCTGGCCGGGCTGGTGCTGGGTGTACTGGGTGCGCTGGGGCGGTTGTCGCGCATTCCGCCGCTGCGGTGGCTGGCCTCGTTCTATATTTGGGTGATTCGCGGCACGCCGCTGCTGGTGCAGGTGCTGTTCGTCTTTCTGGCGCTGCCCGAGCTGATGCCCTGGCTGAAGATGGATGACTTCACCTCGGCCTGTGTGGCGCTGGCCTTCAATGCCGGCGCCTACAACGCCGAATCGATCCGCGCCGGTCTGCTGGCCGTGCCACGCGGCCAGACCGAGGCGGCCCGCTCGCTGGGCCTGTCCAACTGGTACACCTTTCGTGACGTGGTGTTTCCGCAGGCCTTCAAGATTGCCCTGCCGCCGCTGGTGAACAACTTCATTGCGCTGCTGAAGGATTCGTCGCTGGCCTATGCCATTGGCGTGGTGGAACTGACCAACGTGGCCAACCGCATCCAGTCGGCCACCTTTCAGCCCATTCCGCCGCTGGTGACGGCGGCGGTGATCTACCTGCTGCTCACCACCGTGCTGACGCAGATTTCCACCGCGGTGGAACACCGGATGGACGTGGAGGGACGGCAGCAATGAGTATTCGGACACACGAGGGGCAGATGCCCGGCGATGCTGGTGCAGGTGTTGGTGCCGGTGCCGGCGTGGATGTTGCCGGTGTGCGGGAACGTGGGGCGCCGCTGATCGAGGTGAGCCATGTCAGCAAGTCCTTTGGTGACCACCAGGTGATTCGTGATGTCAGCGCAACCTTTTGCGCGGGCGAGGTGGCCGTGATCGTCGGCGCCTCCGGTTCCGGCAAGAGTACCTTTCTGCGGATGCTGAACCGGCTGGAGCGGCATGATGCCGGCCGCATCCTCATCGATGGCATCGAGGTGAGCGATGAGCGCCAGAAGCTGGACGCCCTGCGCCAGGAGGTGGGCATGGTGTTCCAGCAGTTCAACCTGTTCTCGCACCTGTCGGTGCTGGACAATCTCACGCTGGCTCCGCGGCGCATCCGCGGTCTGTCGCGCCAGGAGGCCAACGAGCGCGCCATGGCGCTGCTGACCCGGGTGGGGCTGGAGGCACATGCGCACAAGTTTCCGCACGCGCTCTCGGGTGGCCAGCAGCAGCGTGTGGCCATTGCCCGGGCGCTGGCCATGCAGCCGCGGGTAATGCTGTTCGACGAGCCGACCTCGGCACTGGATCCGGAGATGGTGAAGGAGGTGCTGGACGTGATGCGCCAGCTGGCCGACTCCGGCATGACGATGCTGGTGGTGACCCACGAGATGGGCTTTGCCCGCGAGGTGGCCGACCGGGTGATGTTCTTCGACGAGGGGCGCATTGCCTTCGAGGCGTCGCCCGAGGAATTCTTTGCCTGCCGGCATGACAATGCGCGGGTGAAGGCGTTTCTGAGCCGGGTGATGTCGCATTGAGGGGGAGAGGGGTTTCACCGGCTGGATGCCAGCTGACAGCAATGCCGCACGGTGCTCAGCAGCCGCTTGAGTGTGGCTTGCCAGATGGTAGGGGCCGGGCGAGTTCGGACAAGGTGTCAGCCTGTGCCAGCATCCGGTCGATGATGGCGTCTGCTGCCAGTTGTTGCAGGTGTGTGCCCGGGTCATGTGTCCGTCTGCCTCCAGGCGCCAGGCCACGTTTGTCCGGGCTGCAGTCTGAGCCGCAGGGGCGAGAGTGATAGACCCCGCGCCAGTGCCCGGGATACTGGTTGTTGATGCAGTTGTCTGCTGCTCGGATAGGCTTGCTTCCTGCTGCCTGCCGGGCAGAGAGCGCGTGTGCGGGGGGTCATCCGGCGGCGGTGCCCACATACAGCAGGGCGATGACCGTGATAGCCAGTAGCACGGGGCGGATCATCGCCGCCACCAGCGGCTGCTCGATCTGCTTGCTGACCAGGGTAGCGGCCACCAGGGCGGCGCGGGCTGGCGAGCCCATGGTGGCATAGGAGGCCACAGCATTCTGCATGGCCACCAGCGTGCCGGGCGCTAGACCCACCTGGTGGGCAGCGGCCACCTGCAGCGGTACGAACATGGCGTTGCCGCCGGTGTTGGAGCCGGTGAGCCAGCCGCCGAGGGCGGCCAGCACCGGTGCTACCCAGGCGTAGTGCTGTCCCAGCCGGCTTCCAGCCTGAGCCAGCTGGGCGGCCATGCCGGATTGTGTCATCAGTTGCGCCAGCAGCAGAAAGAAGAGGATGGTGAGCCCGGCCGGCCAGAACTGAGCCCAGCTGGTGCGGATGGTGTGAAGCAGGGTGGCCACGGACATGCGGTTGAAGACCAGCACCGACAGCGCGGCCAGCAGCACCCAGAAGCCCGGGATGTAGGCCAGCGGATAGCGGAAGCCGGCACCAAAGGGTTCGATGACCCAATGCGATTGCAACGCATGCTGCAAGGGCGCGATGCCCCGGGTGAGCAGCAGGCAGGCGATCAGCAGCAGGTAGGGGCCGGTGGCGGCCAGCTGCCGGGGGCGGGGGATGGGACTGGTTGAAGATGTCGGGGGAGCGTGGCGGTGTGCCTGCCACTGGCCGGCCAGCAGGATGACGCCCAGCGTAAGCAGGCTGGCCAGGGCGCCGGCCACTTCCACACCAAAGGCGTGGGTGAGGAGTGGATCGGCAATGCCCTTGATGGCGCCTGCCAGAAGGGCAAGCGGCCAGTGGCGCAGAAAGGCGTGCCGAGTGTCGGCCGGATCGGTTGCAGTTGCTGGCACCGGGGCGGTCGCGAGTGGTAATGTGGATTCGCTGCCATAAAAATGATTCGTCGACGTATCAAGTGATTTGGTGCTGGATATGCCACCCGCGCGATCGGCCACGTACAGCATCAGCAGTGCGCACAGCGCCGGCAGCGGGGCAGAAAGCAGTAGCGAGCCGGTGCCCACGGCGTTCACGTCTTGCCCGCCCAGCTGGGCGCCTACCATGGTGCCCACGCCCAGTGCGCCCAGGGGCACGCTGATCTGGCTGAGCAGGGCCAGTGTGCCGGCCTGCAGCGGTGCGTGGCCCAGCGCCAGTAGCAGGGGCGCTACCACCAGCACGCTGACGCCAAAGCCGCTGATGGCTTCCACAAAGGGCGACACGCCCAGCAGCAGGGCCAGCAGTTGCACGGGCGGCTGCCGGAAATGCTGGCGGATGAGGGCAGTGATCACGTCGAGCCCGCCACTGCGTGCCTGCAGCCGGTACAGCAGCAGCCCGGGCCAGAGCACCGACAGCACGCCAAAACCGATGGCCACGGCTTGGCCGCTGGCGTGTAGGGTCAGCGACAGGGTACTGTCTGCCGGCACAAAGGCGCAGGCACAGGCCAGGGCCACCACGCAGGAGGCTAGGCTGGCGCGCAGACCGTTCTGCCGCAGCAGCAACAGCATTACGAACGGCATCAGCAGGGGGATGGCGGCCAGAACGAGCATGGTGTGTCTCCTTTTCTTGTGTTCCTGTCATTCATGCCTGATACCGCGTTGAGGCGGAGGCAACTAGGGAGTAGGCAATCGTTTCGGGTGAGGTTGAAACGTACGTTAGGCCTACATGAGAAAGTTCCCGAGCGAACCAGCGTACGGATTCCCAGTCGGCGGCAAGCTCGCCTGCGAGCCCCCATTGCATCGTTTTGCCCCTTGATCGAGCATGGAAAGTCGAGCGCTCCAACGCGTTACGGATCGCTTTCCCAACGACGGTCGTCTCAATAGATGAGAAGGGGCTCGTCTTGAGCATTGCAGACTCGACATAGGAAGGGATCATGAATTTTGGTGCGTCATTACGGTTCATGTTGAGACATGCAGTAGTGAAGTCATTCACTCCCACAAGACCACCGATTATTTCGATATCCTGTCCATGTGCGCTCAAGATATCTTCAATAGAAATGAAGGCGCCACCAGTTTCCAGCATGGTCGCCACGCCAGCAACAGGAGATGACTCAATTGATTCCCAAAGATCGAGAAGGCACTCTTCGAGCGTGTGAATGAAGCGGCGCGCCTCTTCCGGAAACGTGAGAGTGGCGAGCAGAAAGGTGATTTTGGTTTGTCCGTTAACTCTCTCGGAGGCCTGGTATGCACGAAGAACGGTCATGAGCCAGAGTTTGAGGAGGTCCGGGCGAATCATGAACATTCTGATCCCCCTGCAACCGTGGTAAATCTCCCTTTCTCTGGTCATCCTGTTGAACACTGCCTTGCTCTTGAGAGGGTCGAGGCCGTGCTTGATGGCGAAACCGTCAATGTCAAAGTCGTCTGGCAGAAACTTGCTGATGGGCATGCAGAGTGTCCTTGCAACACAAGTGCTGCCCACGCCAGTAGCAAAGATCTTGCGGTAACGATTCCCGTGTCGTTGCGTGTACATAGAGCAGAACTTTTGATAATTCTCGATAGAGGTCGTTCCTGGTCCAAGCAGCAAAACGCGGAGGATGTCGATGTCTTCCTGGTCAACCCACATCCGTTCGTCTCGGAGCAGACCGATGCCGTACTTTTCCTTGTTTGATGCAATTTTCAGGCCCTCGTTGTCAAAGGTGATTAGTAACTGATCCATTATGCACATTCTGTTCATCTGACTTGCGTAGCGTCATAGTTGCCTCCTTTGCAACCCGATCAGGATGGAGGCATTCATGACGAACAAGGTGGACTGGGCCGCGCACCTGCAGGCCATCGAGACCGAGGGCATCAGCATCAAGGACTACGCCGCACGGGAGGGGCTGTCCGTGGCATCGCTGTACTACCACCGTCGGCGGGTCTCGGACGAAGGCAGGCGTACGGAAGGGGCTTCGGCCCTGGTTGCCGTCCAGCTGGCCGAGCGGCACGCCATCCAGCCCTGCACTGTGTGGCTTGCGCCGGGTGTGCGCATGGAGCTTGCCTCGCTGCCTTCGCCGCAGTGGCTGGGACAGCTGGTGGCCAGCATGAGCGCACAGGTGCACTGATGCATCCGGGCTGCCATATCGACAACGTCTACCTGTGCCGGGAACCGGTGGACTTCAGAAAGTCCATCGGTGGGCTCTCGGCGCTGGTGGAGCAGCAGCTGCAGATGAGCCCGTTTGACGATGCGCTCTTTGTGTTCGTGAATCGCCAGCGTGACAAGATCAAGGCACTGTACTGGCACCGCAACGGGTTCTGCCTCTGGTACAAGCGGCTGGAGAAGGAGCGCTTTGCATGGCCAGCACTGCAGGCATCGCAAAGAACCTGCACGCTGAGCATGCGGGAGCTGGAGTGGTTGCTCGAAGGGTTCGACCTGTGGCGCAACCGGCCGCACCAGACACTGCATTATCAGAGCACGGTCTGACGGCCCGGCTTCCCTGTTTTTAATCCGGTCACAAAATCCGTCATTGGCGGAGACATTTTCTGCATTTGATACGGGTTTATAGGCTGCCATCGGGCTATAATGGCAAGCATGCCACCTGCTCGCCGCCGTTCACCTTCTGCCGCCCCATCACCGGATATTTCTCCGGCCGACTACGGCCCACATGGCTCACCCGAAGCCATGCGGCAGTTTGCGCAATACATGCAGCAGGGCATGGCGATGCAGCTCGATGCTGGCACCCGCGACCTGCTGCGCCAGGAATTACGGCAGGAGTTGCGTGCAGAAATGCGTGCAGAGCTGCGAGAAGAAATCCGGCAGGAAATCATCGAGGCTGAGATCAAGGCCCGTGTCGATGCCGGGCTCAAATCTCGTATCGAGGCCGAGTTCAAGGCCTGCGTCGAAGCCGAAGTCCTCAAGCGCCTGCGCGTCTATATCAAGGAAATGGAAATGGCGCGCCGGCGCCAGTTCGGCCGCAGTACTGAAACCTCGTCAGCCCAGTACCGGCTCTTCGATGAAGCTGATGCACTGGCAGAGAGCAGCAGTGATGCTGACGACCAGGCGGAGCTGCCCGAAGAGAACACCCGCACCACACCCCGCAAGCCGGCAAAACCCCGTGGCAAGCGCCAGCCGCTGCCGGCGGATCTGCCGCGTGTGGAGATCGTGTATGCAATGCCCGAGGACGAGCGCACCTGCCCCTGCGGTTGCACCATGGCGGAAATCGGTGAGAGTGTTCGTGAGGAGATCGACATCATCCCGATGCAGATCCGGGTGCTGCGTCATGTCTGCAAGCGCTATGCCTGCAGCCGGGGCGATTCGGCACCGCGCACCGCACCGACACCACTGCAGGTGCTGCCCAAAACCAATGCCAGCAATAACCTGCTGGCCATGCTGCTGACCACCAAGTACGTCGATTCCATGCCGCTGGCACGTTTCTCGAACGTGCTGGCCCGCTGTGGCGTCAATGCGCCCCGGCAGACGCTGGCCCGCTGGGTGATCGGTGCGGCACAGGCGCTGCAGCCCATCCACAACCTGCTGCGCGACCACCTGCTGGACAGTCCGGTGATCCACATGGATGAAACCACCGTGCAGGTGCTCAAACAGCCCAACAAGAAAACGGGATCACCCGGCTACATGTGGGTGCAAAAAGGCGGTCCGCCGGACAAGTCGGTGGTGATCTATGACTACGACCCGAGTCGTTCCGGCAAGGTACCGTTGCGCCTGCTCGCGGGCTGGCAAGGTTATCTGATGACCGATGGCTACGAGGGCTACAACGCCGTGGGCAGGACCGAGGGTGTCGAGCACCTGGTGTGCTGGGCACACGCACGGCGTGGTTTCGTCAAGGTCGTGCAGGCCAGCAAGGGCAAGCGGGGACGGGCCAATGAAGCCATGGACATGATCGGCCGGCTCTATGGGATCGAGCGCGAGTTCGCCGATGCCACGGACGAGGCACGCCTCGAGGCGCGGCAGAGCCGCAGCAAGGCGGTGCTGGCCGAACTGCGCGACTGGCTGGACAAAATGCTGCCGCTTGTACCGCCCAAAACCCCATTGGGTCAGGCACTGGGCTACCTGTACCGGTACTGGTCGCGCCTGGTGCGATACGTCGAGCGGGGAGATCTGCCGATAGACAACAATCGGGTGGAGAATGCGATTCGCCCGTTCGTTGTGGGCCGCAAGAACTGGCTGTTCAGTGACACACCGGCGGGTGCGCATGCCAGTGCAGTGGTGTACTCGCTGATCGAGACGGCAAAGGCCAACGGGCGGGAGCCGTATGCGTGGCTGCGTCATGTGCTGCAGCGGCTGCCGTATGCGAAGACGGCAGATGACTACGAGGCGCTGCTGCCGTGGAACCTGTCGGCGCTGGAGCTGGTGGAGGAAGCGATCCGGGCCTGATCAATGGTTTTGTGGATCGTTTACGGTGATTACTGGCGAGACAAGTTTTGCTTTTGCAATGCAGGCAGGCCTGTGCACGTTGCAAAGGATGCTTGGTGCGCTGATGGAGATGGCGTGTTGAAGTACCTTCTGGAATCCGATGAAAGTGGAGGAGTTTATGGCTTGCTGGAGCTTGGTCCGGTTTCTTGAGAAGGCCCTTGTTTCCTGAAGTGAGTTCCATGGGTACGGGTCTTCTTCATCGCGAGCAGCCTCCAGGTAGCATTCGGTGAGCGTATCGTAGATGTAGTCAATAGGAGACTCGTCAATATACAATTGCTTGAGAAAAATTTCTCCGGTTTCGCCAGACGCGGAAATAGGAGTTCCCTCGGTGACGGTTGTAGTCTTTCCGTCTGGCTGTGTATATGAGATCCAGCGATGCTTCGTCTTTGCTTTTTGAGTAATGCCGGTGCTGGTGACGATTTCAATGATCCGATCTTCATCTTCTTCGTGGTAAGTGACGGGGACGTCGATGATGGTGGGCTTTCCCTCCAGGACGGATTGAACTGCACAAAACTCCGTTCTTGCCGGGTTGCTTGTGAAGTAGGCGGAGCAGGTCTGGATCGCAGAGAAGTCGCTTACGTCTCCTCCGGGTGTGCTGTAAACGTACGACGGCGTATCTTGTTTGTTGAGTTTGTTTGTGGCGATGGCATTTGCGACGTCTTTGCCAAGAACAAGAATTCCGTTCACGTCACCAGACTGGATGGGCAACCCTTTGCAAAGTACGTGCTCGGGTGTTCCATGGAATCTTGAGTAGATGATTCGTGACAATTGGTAGGGGTCGATTTTCTGGAGAAACTCTTTGGGACTGGAATTCCCTTCAGCGATGAGCTCAAGCAGGGTTGTGATGCTGTTGTTGGTTGTCATTTTGTGCCATTAGTTGTATTTATGTTGCATTCGTGTGCAGATTTGTTGTTGGGTTTCCTGGGAGCAAGGAACTAGGGGAGCCCTGACCTCCGAATCGCAGATGCTCAGGGTGCTCAGCGCAAACTTGATGCCTTGGGGGTTTGGCTCCTGCTCCAGGCATGCTTGAAGGGGTGCCAGGGTAGCGGATAGTTCCCGGGCTTCGATGTGCTTGCCTTCTGCAAGCAGGTTGTGGATTTTCTGGATTGTTTTCGGGTACAGATTGGTCAGTACCGATACGGTCCCCTTACAGCCGCTCTCAATCATGAAGGGAGTGGCAGCGTCATCGCCACAAAGTGCGATGAAGCTGCTTTGGGTGGCGTCAAGGACCTGTCGGATGCGGTCGGCGTTGTCCGCTGATTCCTTGATCCCCTGAATGACTCCGCATTCGGAGAGCTGGCTTATGACGGCCAGGGATACGTTGGTGCCCGTTCTTTTCGGGATGTTGTACATCAGCAGCGGCAAGGTGCTACGCTGGGCGATGTATTGGTAGTGCTGGATGATGCCTGCGTCGTTTGGGCGCAGATAAGGCGGAACGGTCACCATGAGCCCGTCAATGCCAGTCTGCTCCAGGGCTTGAGCCAGCATGGCGGCCTGGCTGGAGGATGGGTGGCATAAGCCTGCCACGACACAGATGTGTTGAGGGGTTATCGTTCTGACGCGTCTTGCGAGGTGCAGCAGCTCTTCTGGTTGAAGCAGGATGCCTTCGCCGGTGCTGCCGGCAATGACGATGCCGGTGCAGTGTGCGTCGACAAATCGCCCGATCAGGACGTTAAGGGCGCGGTCGTCAATCGTGTTGTTGCGCCACGGCGTGACCAGTGCCGGGATGGCTCCGCGCAAGCCGTGTTGCAGGGTCTCGATTTTTCTGCTGTGCATGGCTAGGACTCCTCCTTCGTCATGTCGCCATTGTGGATTAGGGGGCGAAGGAGGAACAGATACAGATGAGCGCGATTTTTCCGTACAGCGCTGTTTCGGGGGACTGAACAGATACTCGCGGGTGGCGCATCCCCGCGTCGGGATCAAGTTCATACCGCTTTCATGCCGGCCCGTTTCGCCGTGCCGGAGCATCCCGTTTCGGCGGGCGTCAACCTGCTGGGCGGGTTCAGCGGGGTGTCAGGGCGTGGTGGGCGCAGTCGCTGAGGTTGCGCAGGGCGCGGGCCACGTCGGGGGTGAGGGCGCGGCCCAGGCAGAGGCGGATGGCGGTGGTGGGGCGGGCATCAGGGTAGAAGATGCCGGAGGGGCCGATGGGGCAGCCCAGCTGGCGGGCGCTTTCCTGCAGGGTGGGTAGGTGGGTGCCGGCGGGCAGTTGTAGCCAGTGGATGAAGCCGCCGGGCGGGGGCTGGTAGCGGGTGCCGGCGGGGAAGTGGTTTTCTACCAGGTGCTGCAGGAAGCGGGTGTTGTCGGCCAGGCGTTGGCGCAGGGTGCTGATGTGGGGCGGCAGGTAGCCGCGTGCCAGAAACTCGGTCAGCACGGCCTGGGCGAGGCCGGAGACGGAGAGGTTGCGGGAAAACATCTGCGCGAGGATGGCGGTGCGGTGGCGGCCGGGCACGCACCAGCCGACGCGGTAGCCGGGGGTGAGCGTCTTGGAGAACGAGGCGCAGTGGATGGTGTTGTCGGGCAGCCAGTGCTTGATGGCGGGCGTGGTGCGTGTGGGGGGCCTGCGTGTGGGGGATGGGCGGTCGTTCGTGGTTGTGTGGGCGCGGGGCTGTGTGGAGGCGGTGTCTGCGCGATGCGGCTCGGTGGCCCTGCCGGGGGCGCTGTTGGCGTGCCGGGCGGTAGGGGTAGGGCGGGTGCTCGGAGCGCCGGTGAGGTCGTCATCGGCCGGTGCCAGGTCGTGGAACACGTCGTCCTCGATGACGGGGATGCCGGCGGCTTCGGCCAGGGTGGCCAGCTGCTGGCGGGCGGCGGCTGGCATCACGAAGCCCAGCGGGTTGTGCAGCGTGGGGTTGAGGAAGATGGCGTCGACGTGACCCTGGCGGATGGCGGCGTGCAGCTGGGTGAGCGAGATACCGGTGCACGGATCAGTCCGGATGGGCACGGCCTTCATGCTGAGGCGCTCAATGACCTGCAGGATGCCGTAGTAGGTGGGGCATTCGATGGCGATGCGGGCACCGGGCGGGACGGCAGCGGTCAGGGCCAGTTCCATGGCCACGCTGTCGCCGGAGGTGATGAGGATGTCATCGGGGCTGCAGGGCACGCCGCGCGCCAGCATGAGCGCGGCGATGTGACGGCGCAGGCGGGGTAGACCGGGCGGTGGCACGAAGCCATGAAGTTCGTGGCCGTACTGCCGGGCCACCGTGGCCAGGCAGCGCTTGAGCTGCACGTGTGGGGTGAGTTCGTCGGCCAGCACGGCCGAGCTGAAGGCGAGGTGGCCGGGCTGCACGGCTTGCGAGAGCATCTGCACGACGGCCTGGTCGACGCGCACGGTGAGGGCGCTGAAATCTACTGCCTCATCATCCGGGTGGGCACGGGCCGACACGAGGATGCCGGCGCGGGGTACGGTGTGCACACGCGCTTCGGATTCGAGTGCGGCCAGCGCGCGCTGGACAGTGCCCAGGCTGGTGTCGAACAGCCGGGCCAGGGCGCGCACCGAGGGCAGGCGGGTGCCTTCGGACCAGATATCGCCATCGATCTGGCGGATGATCCAGTCGTGCACGTCCTGCCAGCGGTGGCGGCCGGGGGATGCGGATAGGGGTGGGGTGTGCATGGTGCCGTCTGCGTGCGTGGGGCGCCGGGCAGTGGGGTCTCTTTGGGGGCTCTGAACCGGCCATGCGGCTATGTTCAGCGGATTTCCGGCAAGAGTACTACAGCCAGGGCGTCAGCCCCGGGTGTCCGCCTTTTCCACCGCCTCATCCATCAGCATCAGCACCCGCGCAGCATCATCCCGCACCTGAATGGCAATGTTGGTGGACGCATCCAGCCGGCGCAGCAGCCAGGGCGTCACTTCGGTTTCGAAGGGGTCGGGCAGGGTGATCCCGCCGCTCAGGGTGCCCGCCGGGGCGCCGTCGGTGGTGGGCGCCACGGGCAGCGAGCCCAGCTTGCGTTCGATGCGGTCGATGGCGTTTTCCAGGGCGGCGGTGGCTTCTTCGAGGTTCAGGCGGTCACGGCGCAGCACCAGCAGCGTCTTCACGGCACTCAGCTGGGCCAGCAGCTGGTAGCAGTGGATCTGCATGTGCTGCAGCGCTTCCACCGGGGGGCGCACGGCACGGGGTTCGGACAGCGAGCGCTGGGTGGCCTGCACGAGGGCCGACAGGCTGTCGAAGGCTTCGCGGCGGGCCAGACGCCATTCCAGTTCGGGGGCGATTTCGACGGTCTTGAGCTGTTCCGGGTCCAGTGCCAGTTTGGCGTGGCGGATCTGGGCATCGATGGTGCGCCGCACCACGGCAGGGATCTGGCCGCGTTCCCAGGAGGGCAGGATGTAGCAGTAGACCCAGGCGATGGCGGCGCCGATGAGGGTGTCGGCCACGCGCTCGAATAGGGTGAAGCTGGCCTGGTCGTGGCCGTAGGCGAGCATGTGGGCCTGCAGCAGGCCCAGGATGGCCCCGAACACGGAGGTGACCAGATAACGACGTGAGGAAAAGCCGTGGGCGCCGCACTGGGCGATGGTCATGATGGCCACGAGAACACCGGCGCTGGGGTCGCCGGCCAGGATGGCCATGGTGATGATGCAGCCGATGAGGGTGCCGCCTACCCGCTGGTTGCGGCGCTCCAGGGTTTGCGAAAGGCTGCCGCGCAGGACGACGGCGATGGTGAGCAGGATCCAGTACGAATGGGTACCGCCCCAGGGCAGGTAGATGGAGGCGGCGTAGCCGCTGCCCATGGCGAGTGCTGCGCGGATGGCGTGGCGAAGCTGGGGGGTTTTCCAGCTCCAGACGGAGAGGATGGGGCCGAGCGACCAGCTGGTGGGACTGACGAACATCTGCCAGTGGCGGCGCACGACGGCCAGGTTGGGGGGCAGTTCGCCGCGGGCGGTGCGCGACAGGCGCAGGACTTCGTCGTTGATGTGGCCGATGCGGTGGGCCATGCCGCGCACGAGCATGGCGGGGGTGGGGCCGAGCATCAGGCTGTCCTGTTCGGAGTCGTGGGCCGAGCGGATGGTGGCAATGCGGGTGCGGCGGTCGATGGCCGGCCGCGGTTTGAGGCCGAGGAAGAGGCTGTCGGCCATGTCGTCGACTTCGGCGGCCAGTTCGTCCAGCACGGCGCGCATCTGGGCCAGGGCGTGGCGGTGGCGGGGGTGGCTGCGCAGGGTGTCCAGTTCCAGTTCACTGGCCAGCAGCTGGTCGCGGATGTCGAAGGTGATGACGAGCATGCCGGCAATGCGCTGCCGGAACGGGGTGCGGGGCGATTCGAGCACGAGGTCGCGGGTGGCCTGCATCTGCTCGGCCAGGGCGGCCTGGGCCTTGAGGAGCTTGCCGAGCATGGCGTCCTGCTCTTCCTGGCTGTTCTTCTCGCCGATGTGCTGGAACTGGCTGGCTTCGACGCGGATGAGATTGGCCAGCGACAGCAGCACGTCGGCCATGGCCAGTGCCCGGTAGCGGGCATTGAGGATGAGGTTCCAGAGGGTGGCCCATAGGACGAAGATGCAGGCACCGATGCCGAAGTAGAGGGTGTTGATGAGGGGGGGCTCGGTGGTGCCGGACTGGTTGGTGGCCACCGAGAAGATGGCGGTGAACATCATGCCCATGGCCACCGGGACCCCCCGTTTGCCCCAAGCCATGGCCAGGAAGGACATGAAGGAGAACAGGGTGATGACGATGAGCTGTTCGAGGTGGCGTCCGTTGAGGCTCTGGACGGCCCAGAAGACGGGCAGGCCGAAGATGACGGAGGGCAGCATGGCGCGGAACTTGCCGCGCCGGGGGCCGACGACATCCGGCGGGGTTGTGGCGATGACGCCGGTCGTGGCCAGTGCCGAGGCATAGGGTCCCAGCCAGAGGTCGACGACGATCGAGACGAACAGAAAGCCCAGACCGGCGGTGATGCCGTTGGTGACGTAGTGGCTGAGCAGGACGCGCAGGGAGGCACGGCTGCCGGGAGAGAGTTTGAGGCGGCGCATGGTGGGTACCCGTTGTCGCCCGATTTTACTGGGCTTGGTGAGGGGCGGCGTGATGGGGTGTGGTGGGGGCTATGCTTTGTGCGGGTGAGGAACGGGTAGGGCGTGTGGTGTCATGTCTGCCGCCGGGGTGGGGGCTCGCATGAAGGGATGTAGTGGTATGTACGCGGACGGGATGACCGGGGGCTTGAGGTTCGGCCATGCCGGTGGCATATGATGCTTCTTTTGATCCTGCGAATGAGGAATATCGGTCATGGCCATTGCGCATGTATTGAAACCGGCACCGGCACAAGGGGCGGCCCAGCTGTTTCTGCTGTTCAGTGATGCGGGGCAGCCGTGGCAGGGCATGCGGCCGCTGGGCGAGAAGCTGGCGGCGGCATTCGAATCGGCCGCCATCGTGGTGCTGCAGGGGCCGTATGCGGTGGGTGAGGGCGGAGCGTGGCTGTCACCACTGGCTGGGCTGGAGCGGCAGGGGGCGGCCGCCGATGCAGCGGAGTCCGGTGCGTCGCTGGCGCCAGGCGAGCATGCAGCGCCTGCGGATACGGTGACTGCGGCTGGGACAGGGGCCGCGGCTGTGGCTGGTGTCGGGGTTGGCGCTGGTGTCGGGGCTGCGCAGGGCGGTGCCGTGATGCCCGGTTCTTCTGCGGCCGTGGGGGCGATGTCTGCTGTGCCGTCGGGTCAGGATGCATCCTTTTCGGCAACGGCACTGCTGGACAGGATGAGTGAGGAATCACTCACACGTGCCGTGGATCTGGCGTTGCCGGGGTGTCTGGGCAGTATCCGGGCCTGGCAGGCGAAGATGAAGGTGCTGCCGGAGGCAACCGCCCTGATCGGGCAGGGCGAGGGGGCGACGATGGCGCTGGCGGCTGCCCTGGCCACGATGGAGGATGGTCATCCGGTGTGTGGCCGGGTGAGCGTGGTGGGTGGTCGCTATGCGGCGGTGCCCGAGGTGGTGTCGCCGGCGCTGGTGCTGCATTTCCTGCACGGCAAGGCCGATACGACGGTGCATTTCGGCCACACGGTGCGGGCGGCCGAGCAGCTGGTGAAGCAGGATGCCGACGTGGTGGCCGATATCGTGCCGCATGAGGGCAGCGGGCTGAGCGACGAGATGACGGGCTGGCTGCTGGACCGTTTTCGCACGCGGGTGCCGCGTCATCTGTGGCAGGCAGCGATGCGGGTGCAGGGGGCGGATCCGGACAGCTGCAGTTGAGGTCGGCCGGTACGGGTGACGCCTCCTGCAGTGGGCATGTGGGATCTGCCCATGGATAAAGGATAGTGTCGCCGCTGAACGGGGGTGAGCAGTGGCCGTACGGGGCATGTCGTTCTGCCCGAGAAAAAGGCCCCGCCGGAAGCTAACCGGACGGGGCTTTTTCTCGGGAGGCTCAGGGCCTATGGAGCGAGGCTGTCAACCTGTCAGCCCCTCCAGCCTTTCTGCGTCTGCCGGACACCGGACACCGGACACCGGACACCGGACACCGGACACCGGACACCGGACACCGGACAGCCGACAGCCGACAGCCGACAGCCAGATCAACCGGCGTCCCGAACTTCCTCGGCCACTTCGTAGAACGTCTGGCGCACCGCGGCCGAAGGCGGCGGGGTGAGCACGCTGGTGATGACGATGGCGATGGTGGCGAAGATGAAGCCGGGGATGATTTCATAGACGCCTGCGAGGGTGTCGAAGCCCATGCCGGCCCAGTCGGTCTTCTTCCAGATGATGACGGCGGCGGCACCGATGATCATGCCGGCCAGCGCACCCTGGCGGTTCATGCGCGGCCACAGCAGCGACAGCAGCACGACCGGACCGAAGGCGGCACCGAAGCCGGCCCAGGCGTAGCTGACGAGGCCGAGCACTTCGCTGTCGGGATCACGAGCCAGCCAGATGGCCACCACCGAGACCAGCAGCACCATGGCGCGGCCGAGCCAGACCAGTTCCAGGTCGGAGGCGCCGCGACGCACGAAGGTTTTGTACAGATCCTGGGTGAGGGCGCTGGAGCAGACCAGCAGCTGGCAGGACAGGGTACTCATCACTGCGGCCAGAATGGCGGCCAGCAGCAGGCCGGCAATCCAGGGGTTGAACAGCAGGCGGGAGGTTTCGATGAAGACCGTCTCGTTGCTGGCGGTGACCTGGGCGGCCTGTTCGGGGTGGGTGCCGAAGTAGGCAATGCCAAAGAAGCCCACGGCGACCGAGCCGAGCAGGCACAGGATCATCCAGGTCATGGAGATGCGGCGGGCGTTGGGAATGGTCTTGATGGATTCGGCAGCCATGAAGCGCACGAGGATGTGCGGCTGGCCGAAGTAACCCAGCCCCCAGGCGGCCAGCGACAGGATGGCCAGCAGGTCGAGGTTGCCCATCAGGCTGGTGGCGCCGGGCTGCAGGTTCTCGATCACCTCCAGGCTGCTGGAGACGCCACCTTCGGAGTAGATGACCATCAGCGGCGCAATGATGAGCGCGAGGATCATCAACGATGCCTGGATGGTGTCGGTCCAGCTGACGGCCAGGAAGCCGCCGATGAACACGTAGGCGATGGTGCAGAAGGCACCCACCCAGAGGGCCACGCCGTAAGGCATGCCGAACATGCTCTGGAACAGCTTGGCGCCGGCCACGACGCCGGAGGCGCAGTAGAGGGTGAAGAAGATCAGGATGACCACCGCCGTGATGATGCGCAGGATGTTGCTGGTGTCTTCGAAGCGGTTGGTGAAGTAGTCGGGCATGGTGAGGGCGTTGCCGACCTTTTCGGTATAGACGCGCAGGCGACCGGCGACGAAGTACCAGTTTGCCCAGGCACCGATGGTCAGACCGATGGCGATCCACGACTCGGACAGGCCACTGGCGTATACGGCGCCGGGCAGGCCCATCAGCAGCCAGCCACTCATGTCGGAGGCGCCGGCGGACAGTGCGGTCACGAAACTGCCCAGGCTGCGGCCGCCCAGGATGTAGTCGGACAGGTTGCTGGTGGCCCGGTAGCCGAGCCAGCCGATCAGCAGCATGCCGACCAGGTAGATGGCAAACATGATGGTGGTTGCCGTATCTGCGGGGGTCATCAGACCGTCTCCTCTCGTTGCGTGGTGTATGGATATTCAGCGGAACGCGGATTCTAAGAGCGTTTTCTTTTCCCTTGATGGGTATGGGGTTTATGGGATAGGTGCAAAACCCCGATTTTTGGGTGCTTTTGCGGGAAGATAAGGGGGATATGACGCAATAATGGACGGCGCCTTGGGGTTTGCCCGTAGAGCGCCTCATGAACGCATGCGTTTGGTGCCGGTGCCGGCCGGGAACCGGCTGGGGGCGGCAAGCTGCCTGGCCGCCCGGGGATCAGCCCCGGCCGGAGTCAGATCCAGCCCAGCGTGTTGGCAAAGACCAGCAGGATGGCCAGGGGGGCCAGCCAGCGCAGGGTATTGAGCCACAGCAGGATGATGGCCTGTGGCACGTCGCTGCCCTCGCGCATGTGTTCGAGCACGGTGGCCCGCTGCTGGACCCAGCCGACGAAGATGGAGACGGCCAGCGCGCTGAACGGCATGATCAGGGCGGTGATCATGAAGTCCCACAGGTCGAACAGGGTCTTGCCGAAGAAGGTCATGTCCGACAGGACGCCGAACGACAGCGCGGACGGGATGCCGACGATGAAGATGGCGATGCCGATGACCCAGGTACGGCTGGTGCGTTTGCTTTCGTCTTCGCGGATGATGGCGGCAATCACGGTTTCGAGCATCGAGAAGGCCGAGGTGAGGGTGGCAAACACCACCAGCAGCATGAAGACGGCAAAGAGCAGGGTGCCGAAGGGCATGTGCATGAACACCGCCGGCAGCACCACGAAGATCAGGCCCGGGCCTTCGCTGGGCTGGAAGCCGAAGGCGAACACGGCCGGGAAGATCACCAGGCCGGCCAGCAGCGAGACCAGCAGGTTCATCCACATGATGGAATTGCCGGAGCGGAACAGGTCATGCTCGCGGTCCAGGTAGGCCGCGTAGGTGATCATGGTCGAGACGCCGATGCTGAGCGCAAAGAACGCCTGGCCCAGTGCGGTCAGCATGGTCTGCGATGTGACCTCGGACAGATCGGGCTTGAGCAGGAAGGTCACGCCTGCCATGGCGTTGGGCAGGGTGAGCGAACGGATGGCCAGCAGAAGGAACAGGATGAACAGCGCCGGCATCAGGTAGCGGTTGGCCTTCTCGATGCCGTCGGAGATGCCGCTCTTGACCACCCAGATGGTCATCAGCATGAAGAGACCCTGATAGGCAATCGAGCCCCAGGGGCTGGCGATGGTGGCGTTGAAGAGTTCCTTGAAGTCGGCACCGGTGTGGATGGCGCCGGTGAAGGCATGCACCACGTAGTTGAGCACCCAGCCGCCCACCACGCTGTAGAACGACAGCAGGATGAAGCAGGCAAAGACGCCCAGCCGGCCGATCCAGGGCCACAGGGTGCCCGGGGCGAGCGTCTTGAAGGAGTCGATGGCGTTCTTGCCGCTCTTGCGCCCGATGTAGAACTCGGCCAGCTGCACCGGCATGGCGATCAGGATGGTGAACAGCAGAAACAGCAGGAAGAAGACGGCACCTCCGTTGGTGCCGGCGGTGTAGGGGAACTTCCAGATCGCCCCCAGCCCGATGGCCGACCCTGCGGCAGAGAGGATGAACCCGATCTTGGAAGACCATGACGCCGGTGTTTTCATGTGGAGCTACCGCCTGGAGCTGAAGTCTGCTGGCGCCGGAATGCGCCTTGAAAGAATAGAAGCGGATTGTAGCGGGATGTACTACAGGTACGTGTCTGACTCTTCTGGGGTGATCGTCTGATTCTTCTGGGGTGGCTGCCTGCCGGTGAACGTGTTACGAAGTTGCGCCTGTACTGAGCGAACGATGCCGGCGGTGTTGTGTACTGTGTGTGTCGGTGTGACTGGGCACGGGCAGGAAAGTGCGAAATGGGGGGGCGGGCAGTATGCGGGGCGAAGATATGAAGGGTTGGGGAGAAGGTGTGAAGGCTGCAGGGGCGATCGGGGCTGTCATGCTTGCCAGAAGGCGTATGCTGGCAAGCGTGCCGTGCCGTGTCCTGCCGTGTCGCAGCGGTCCGGGATATATTGCTCTGGATGATGACTGTCGATGCCCCAGGGGATGGCGCGAAGAACCGCCTTGAGAAGTCGTTCCGGCGGCTTGATATGAACGGAAGGCCAGCGCGTGTCATGGATTGATTCGTCCTCGCACTGGTTCCGAATCCGTGTGCTGACACGGCGCACTGCGCAGGCAAGGCGGGCTATCCGGCACAGGTGTCGGGTGATGGTGGTGGCTCCCCGCGCCAGTTGATCCTTCTGGCTGGTAGAGGGGGGTCTGGGCGACCGTTTCCCCGAATCTGGCCTCGCAGCTTGTTCGTGCATTTGTAATTATGCAGTAATTACATGTGGTTGTTCGTGAAGTGGGTTTTGTTTTGCGGCGCACAATCCTTTTCAGACTCCAGGTTCGAATGGAGACTGGGTTCGTGTGTCTGCAGGTGATTTTGTGGTGTATCGATTTGTATCGGTCGTGGTGTGCCTGTGGAACAGGCAGGCTGGCCGGATGGAATGAATGATCATGAATGCAGAAGATCGGCGTGAACAGAATGGAACGGCAGCTCCGGCGGCGGGAGCCTCTCCCGTGACAGGAGGTGCTGGTGCGGGTTCTCCTGGGGCCAGTGCAGTGCAGTCCCAGACAGCCAGCGCCGGGCAGGCCGCAGGCCAGACCCTGGTGCTGCCGATCGAGGGCATGAGCTGCGCATCCTGTGTGCGTCGTGTGGAGATGGGGCTGGCGAAGGTGCCGGGGGTGGCCCAGGTGGCGGTCAACCTTGCCACCGAAAAGGCCACTGTCACGCTGGCCGAACCCGTGCCGCCCGAACAGCTGGTGCAGGCCGTGCAGAAGCTGGGCTACGAGGTGCCGCAGAGCACGGTGGTGCTGCAGGTGGACGACATGAGCTGCGCTTCCTGCGTGGGTCGGGTGGAACGGGCGCTGAAGGCGGTGCCGGGTGTGGCCTCGGCCAGTGTGAACCTGGCTACCGAGCGGGCGACGGTCACGGGCGTGGCGCCGGTGGAGACGCTGCTGGCTGCGGCCGACAGGGCGGGTTATCCGGCACAGGTGCTGGATGATGGCAGCGGGGTAGCCGATGCCGGTTTCGATGTCGGCGGGGACGCCGGTGTGGATGCTGCTTCGGCGGGGGCCGGGCAGAACCCGGCAACGCATGCCGCAGGTGCACTGGGTACAGCGGGTGCAACGCCGGGTGCTGGCGGTGGAGCCGGCGCTGCAGGAGGGGCGAAGGCAGCAGGAGGGGCGGGCGCAGCAGGGGGGAGCGCCCGGGCGAGCGGCCAGGTATCCGGCGCAGCGCGCAAGCCGCTCTCCCGCGAGGACCGCAAGGCGGCCGAACAGCGGGCGCTGTGGCGTGACCTGTGGATCGCTGCGGCACTGGCACTGCCGGTGTTCCTGCTGGAAATGGGCGGGCACGTGGTGCCGGCCTTCCATCACTGGGTGGCACACACCATCGGCACACAGAACAGCTGGTACCTGCAGTTCGTGCTGACTACGCTGGTGCTGTTCGTGCCCGGCCTGCGCTTCTATAAGAAGGGCATTCCGGCTCTGCTGCACGGGGCGCCCGACATGAACTCGCTGGTGGCCATGGGCACGCTGGCGGCCTGGGGCTTTTCGGTGGTGGCTACCTTCCTGCCCGGCCTGCTGCCGGCGGGCACCGTGAATGTCTATTACGAAGCGGCGGCGGTGATCGTCGTGCTGATTCTGGTGGGGCGTTTTCTGGAGGCGCGTGCCAAGGGGCGCACGTCCGAGGCCATCCAGCGGCTGGCGCGGCTGCAGGCGCATACCGCCCATCTGCGGCGTGACGGGGCGGTGGTGGATGTGCCACTGGCCCAGGTGCGGCTGCAGGATGTGGTGGAAGTGCGCCCCGGCGAACGGGTGCCGGTGGATGGCGAGGTGATCGAAGGCACCAGCTATGTGGATGAATCGATGATCACCGGCGAACCGGTGCCGGTGGCCAAAACGGCCGGCAGCACGGTGGTGGGCGGCACGGTCAACCAGACCGGTGCCTTCACGGTGCGGGCTACGGCGGTGGGTGGCCAGACGGTGCTGGCGCAGATCATCCGGATGGTGGAGTCGGCACAGGGCGCCAAGCTGCCCATCCAGACCCTGGTGGATCGCGTGACGATGTGGTTCGTGCCGGCAGTCATGACGGCGGCACTGGTCACCTTCATCGTCTGGATGGTGTTCGGCCCGGCGCCGGCGCTGGGACTGGCGCTGGTGAATGCGGTGGCGGTGATGATCATCGCCTGCCCGTGCGCGATGGGGCTGGCCACGCCGACCTCGATCATGGTGGGTATTGGCCGGGGTGCCGAGCTGGGCGTGTTGTTTCGCAAGGGCGAGGCGCTGCAGCTGCTCAAGGATGCGAAGGTGGTGGCCGTGGACAAGACAGGGACGCTCACCGAGGGCAAGCCGGCCCTGACCGACCTGCTGGTACAGCCAGGCTTCGACCGGGCACAGGTGCTGGCACAGGTGGCGGCGCTGGAATCGCGTTCCGAGCACCCCATTGCCCGGGCACTGGTGGCGGCTGCAGAGGCCGAGGGGCTGATGCTGCCGGCCGTGAGCGATTTCGAGTCACTGACGGGGCTGGGGGTGACGGCCCGGGTTGGCGGTGTTCCGGACGGCCATGTGGCGCCTGCGGGTGCTGTTTCGGCCGAAGCCGCTTCGTCTGCCGGAGTTGCATCTGTCGGGGCCGCACCTGCCGGCGTTGCGCCTGCGGCGGATTCTTCCTCTGCGGCCGGCGTGGCGGAACGCGTGGGCAGTGAGGCACCTGTGGCGGGGGCTTCGGTTCTGGTCGCCGTGGGGGCTGACCGCTACATGCAGACGCTGGGGGTGGACGTGAGTCCCTTTGCTGCCGAAGCGCAGAAGCTGGGCGAGGAAGGCAAATCGCCGCTTTATGTAGCGATCGGCGGGCAACTGGCTGCCATCGTGGCGGTATCGGACCCGATCAAGTCAACCACGACCGCCGCCATCCGCACGCTGCACGAACAGGGCCTGAAGGTGGCGATGATCACCGGCGACAACGCCCGTACCGCCCAGGCCATTGCCCGGCAGCTGGGCATCGACGATGTGGTGGCCGAGGTACTGCCGGCCGGCAAGGTGGACGCGGTCAAGCGCCTGCAGCAGCGTTACGGTGCCGTGGCCTATGTGGGCGATGGCATCAACGATGCCCCGGCGCTGGCGCAGGCCGAGGTGGGTGTGGCCATCGGCACCGGCACGGACGTGGCCATCGAGGCTGCCGACGTGGTGCTGATGTCCGGCAGCCTGCAGGGGGTGCCGACCGCCATCGGGCTGTCGCGGGCAACCATCGGCAACATCCGCGAGAACCTGTTCTGGGCCTTCGCGTACAACACGGCGCTGATTCCGATTGCGGCCGGCGCGCTGTATCCGGCCTTCGGCATCCTGCTGTCGCCGATGCTGGGTGCGGCGGCCATGGCGCTGTCCAGCGTGTTCGTGCTGGGCAATGCGCTGCGGTTGCGGCGGTTTGCGGTGGCGGCTGGATGAACGCGGGAATGCCTTGAGGGAATGTGTTGAACATGAGTATGGACAGGCCACGCCTCGTCGTGGGCATCAGCGGCGCCAGTGGTTTTCAGTACGGGTTGAAGGCGCTGCAGCTGCTGCGGGCGGTGGGCGGTGTGGAGGTGCATCTGGTGCTGTCGAAGGGTGCCGAGATGACCCGTGCGATGGAAACCGCCATCACCCGTGACGAGGTGCAGGCCCTGGCGGACGTGGTGCACCCGGTGCAGAACCTGGGGGCCAGCATTTCCAGCGGATCGTTCCGTACGCTGGGCATGCTGGTGGCCCCCTGCTCGATGCGCTCGCTGGCCGCCATGGCCCAGGGCTTGGGCGACAACCTGCTGACCCGCGCTGCCGATGTGGTGCTGAAGGAGCGTCGCCGGCTGGTGCTGATGGTGCGCGAAGCACCGCTCAATCTGGCTCACCTCGACAACATGCGCCGCGTGACGGAGATGGGGGGTGTGATCTTCCCGCCGGTGCCTGCTTTCTATGCACAGCCGCAGACGGTCGATGACATCGTGACGCACAGCGTGGCCCGGGCACTGGACCTGTTCGGCATCGATGTGCCGGCGCTGCCGCGATGGGATGGTGGGCGGATGGCGCATCAGGGTCCGGCGGAATCGCCGGGAAGCGTGGGTCGATGTCAGTGATGGGGCCAGGGATCGACCGTTGTCCGGATGCTTCCGGGTAGACAGGTACAGAGGTCAGGAATCGACATATCGTCCCCAACGTGTCGATTTTTAGTCCGAAATTCGACATGTCAGCCCAGACGTGTCGATTTCGAGCCTGAAAATCGACATATCCGGGGGATCTGTCGATGCAATCGACAGATCAGTGCGCCAGCTCGGCAAACAGCGCATCGTTGATGTAGTAGGTCTCGCGCCCCTGCTTCTCCGGGCGCAGCACGCCCAGGGTGGCCAGTTTCTGCAGGTAGCTCGACGCCGTCTGGCGCTGGGCCAGGCCGGCATCCACCAGAAACTGGATCTTGGTGTAGGGATGGCGGAAGATGACCTCTATCAGATCCTTGCTGTAGATGGAGGGGGCCTCCTGCTGCACACGCTGACGCACCTCCTCCATCAGGGTGCGGATACGGGTCACCTGATCGTGGGTCTGCTGGGCGGTACTGATGATGGCGTCGAGCATGTACAGCACCCAGGGCTCCCATGCCTGCTGTTCGGTCACACCTCGCAGCAGGGCGTAGTACTGCGGCTTGTTTGCCATGATGTAGCGCGACAGGAAAAGCACCGGGATGTCCAGCAACCCGGCCTGCACCAGATACAGCAGGTTGATGATCCGTCCGGTACGGCCATTGCCATCGTCGAAGGGGTGGATGGCCTCGAACTGGTAGTGCATCACGGCCATCTTCACCAGGGGGTCGAAGTCGTCCTCGGCGTGGATGAAGTGCTCCAGATTGCCCAGCTTGTCCCGGATGACGGACTCGCCCACCGGCGGTGTGTAGATGATCTGCCCCGTACCGTCCTTCAGTGCCGTGCCACTGGTGCGTCGCACACCGATGTCCTGCTGTTTGATGATGCGCACGATGTCCACGAACAGGTTGGTGGACAGTGGGCGATCCTTCAGTGCCGCGAAACCGAACTTCAGCGCCTCGCGGTAGCGAAGCACCTCCTTGGTGTGGGGGTCGGTCCTGCCATCGGGGTCGATGTCGGCCTTGTAGAGCGCATCGTTGGTGGTGACGATGTTTTCGATCTCGGAAGACAGTCGCGCCTCCTGCAGTACGATGCTGTTGATCAGCAGGATCTGGTTGGGGATTTGCGCGGCCAGCCCCCGCAGGTTGGCCAGTACCCGGTTGGCTTCGATGGCGCGTTTCAGCACGGCACGGGTTTCCAGCTCTGCGGCAGGGGGCAGGGGCGGAAGGTCGTTGTGGGGAAGAGTGCGGTTGTGAGCCATGGCGGGAACGGATGGTGATGTACTGCCTGGAGGAGGGGCGCGTGCTGTCCGGAGCTGGCCGGGCAGGAATGGTGTCGGCTCGTTATGAACGGGCGCCACGTGTCGAATCCATCGACCTGTGGGCCATGATATGTCGATTCTGAGGCCAGAAATCGACATATCGCCCCCAACGTGTCGATTTTTGGCCCGAAATTCGACATGTCAGCCCCGACGTGTCGATTTTGAGCCCGAAAATCGACATATCCGCTGGATGTGTCGATGCGTTCGACAGGTCAGTTCCGAACCCCGTGCCCGGACAAGGGCTGCGCTATACTGCTCAATTGTTGATTAACGTTACAAATGGAAGGTCCATGGATCATGCTGACAGAGGTCGTGCCGGGCACGACGCTGTGAACAAGTCTGTGGGCAAGCCTATGAATGAATGTGTGGATAACGTTGTGGACAATGTCAGGGGCGTGGGCAGAAGGATGAATGTGGGCAGCAGACCGCATAGGGATTCCGGGCTGAATGTGGGTGGCGGACTGAGTATGGATCGTGGGTTGAATGTGGATGGCGGACTGAACATGGATCGCGGGCCGAATGTGGATGGCGGACTGAACATGGATCCCGGGTTGAATGTGGACGGTGGATTGAATACGGACCGCCGGCAGAACGCAGGCCGGGTACTGATTCTCGATGGCGGCATGGGCCGCGAGCTGCTGCGGCGTGGTGCGCCGTTCCGCCAGCCGGAGTGGGAGTGGTCGGCGCTGGCGCTGACCGAGGCGCCGGATGCCGTACGCGATGCCCATCTGGACTTCATCCGGGCCGGTGCAGAGGTGATCACCGCCAACAGCTATGCGGTCGTACCCTTCCATATTGGTGACCGGTTCGAGCTGGAGGCGCAGACGCTGGCTGCCACGGCTGGCCGCCTGGCCCGGGAAGCGGCCACGCAGAGCGGGCGGGATGTGAAGGTGGCGGGGTCGCTGCCGCCGCTGTTCGGTTCGTATCGTCCGGACCTGTTCGAGGCGGCTCGGGCGCCCATGCTGGCAGCACCGCTGGTGGCGGGGCTGGCGCCGTACGTGGACATCTGGCTGGCCGAGACCATCTCGTCGCTGGCCGAGGCGCGTACCTGGCGGGAGGTGCTGCCCAACGATGGCAAGCCGTTCTGGCTGTCGTTCACGCTGGATGATGCCGTGCCACACGAGGTGCCGGTGCTGCGTTCGGGCGAAACGGTGGCCGAGGCCGCCCGGCTGGCGCTGGACCTGGGGGCCGCCGCGCTGCTCTTCAACTGCAGTGCGCCCGAAATCATGGAAGCGGCCGTGCGCGTGGCCAGGGACATCTGCGGCGACCGGCTGCGGCTGGGCGTATATGCCAACGCGCTGGTCACCGAAGACAACAACAGTGATGATGCCAACGGCGAACTGAGCGGCGTGCGAGAGGATACACAGCCCGAAGCCTATCTGCGTTGGGCACAGACCTGGGTCGCGGCCGGTGCCGACATGGTGGGTGGGTGCTGCGGCATCGGGCCGGAACACATCAGGGAGCTGGCGCAGCACCTTGGCTGAGGCCGTACCCTGCCGGCCTGCAATCCTCCCCTGCAACCTCTGCCCCCTGCAACCAGCCCCCTGCAGCATGCATGGTACCCATGCCCGGAGGGCTGCTGTTTTTTGCGTCCGTATTTTGCGTCCGTACCATCACGGGGTGCGTGCCTGAATGACGCCTCTCCTTCTCTGTCAAACACATCATGAGTGAAAAATCCCGGATCGGCCTGGCCGCACTGACGGCGCTGGTCATCAGCTCGATGATCGGCTCGGGCATCTTCAGCCTGCCGCAGAACATGGCGGCGGTGGCCGGATCGCAGGCTCTGCTGATCGGCTGGCTGATCACCGGCGTGGGCATCATCTTTCTTGGCATCTCCTTTGCCTGTCTGGCCCGGCTGCGTCCCGAACTGGATGGGGGCATCTACACCTATGCCCGCGATGGCTTTGGTGAGCTGATGGGCTTTTTCTCGGCGTGGGGGTACTGGCTGTGCACCACGGTGGGCATCGTCGGCTATCTGGTGGTGGCCTTCGAGGGTATCGGCACCTTTGTCGATGCGCCGGGTGCGGTGGTGTTTGGCAAGGGCAATACGCTGGCCGCCTTCGTGGGCGAATCCGCGGTGGCGTGGCTCGTGTATGCGCTGGTGGCGCGTGGCATCCGGGAAGCGGCCGGGGTGAATCTGGTGGCCACGCTGGTGAAGGTGTTTCCGCTGCTGCTGTTCATCGGCCTGGCGGCGTATTTCTTCAGGCCCGATGTCTTCATGTCCGACTGGACCGGTGCCTCGCTGGCCACGCCCGACAACCCCGACGTGAGTGTGCTGACGCAGGTGAAGAACACCATGCTGATCACGCTGTGGGTGTTCACCGGCATCGAGGGGGCTGCCGTGCTGTCGAAGCACGCCAGAAGCCGTGCCGACGTGGGCCGGGCGACGGTGATCGGCGTGGTGGTGACGCTGGCCATGTATGTGGCCATCACGCTGCTGGCGCAGGGCGTACTGCCGCGGGCCGACATTGCCACGATGGAGAATCCATCGATGGCGGGTGTGCTGGCGTACATGGTGGGTGGCTGGGGCAAGGTGCTGATCACCGTCTGCCTGATGGTGTCGGTGCTGTCCTCCTACCTGAGCTGGACGCTCTATGCCACCGAAATCCCGCATCTGGGGGCGAAGAACGGGGCATTTCCGCCGTCGTTCATCCGGCTCAACAAAAATGAAGTGCCGCACGGCTCGTTGCTGTTCACCACGTTGACGGTGCAGCTGTGCCTGTTCCTGGTCTGGCGTACGGGCAACAGCTACGAAGCGCTGCTGATGATCTCCACGTCGATGATCCTGATTCCCTACCTGCTGGTGGGCGCCTACCTGCTGAAGCTGTCGTTTGCGCAGCGTCTGGCGGTGAAGTACCGGCTCATCGGGGCGGCGGCCACGCTCTATGCGCTGTGGATCGTCTACGCGGCCGGTACCGAGTATCTGCTGTTCTCGGTGCTGCTGTACCTGCCGGGGGTGCTGCTGTTTCTGTATTCGCAGTGGCGGCACCACGGGACGTGGCGGTTCAACGGGTGGGAGAAGGCGGTGCTGGTGGTGCTGGCCGTGCTGGCTGTGCCGGCGGTGAGGCAGGTGGTGGAGAAGTTGTGATGGCCGGTGGGAGTTGGTATCGATTCGAGGGACGAATCTACACCTTGGGAATCGGTATGCCCATGCCTCTATTCCAGTCTTGAACCAATGCAAGCGGAGCCGGCCGCTGCTGTGGCAAGCCGTTCATTGGTTATTACCAGATTGGTGACAGTGTCTTGGTCAACTGATGTTGATGTCCTGGTCCGTTAACAGGGGAGCGGACGTCGTTTGACAGGAGAACAGGGCCTGTTAACAGGGGAGCAGGGACGGTTAGCAAGGGAGCGTGCGTGGTTTAACAGGAGATCCTGAACCGTTAACAGGGGAGCAGATGCCGCTTGGCAACAGCAGTGGGCTGTTAGCAGGGGAGCAGATACGGCTTAACAGGAGAATTGCGGCCTTTGACAGGGGGGCAGGCATGGTCTTGGGAGAACCCTCGTCCTGTCAACAGAACTGTGGCGTACGGGCCTCCTTGTGAGCCATGGCCTGAAAGGGTGGGGGTAACGCGGGGTCGAGTGAGTCCGTGACACGCTCTAGCATGGGTCTGTTGTCATGGCCTTCGTTACCGCCACAGTGCTGTATGCCTGCCGGTCATGGGTTGGCGTTGTAGGAAAGGCGAGCTTCAGCAGGCGTTCTTTGACCAGCGGAGAAAGGTAGCTGTCTCGCAGAAAATCAGGTTTTCGGTTGACCAGCGACGACAGAGCGCCAAGTGTCACATAGTGGTGTGCACAGACCGAAAGCAGGACATCTTTCATGGCCGGTCTTGTCAGCCGCTGCTTCTGGCGTGGTTGCTGGCACAACGATTCCAGGTGCTGTCGCATCAAAGGGGAAAGCGCTGCCAGATCATCGATGACCGGCAGGGGCAATTGATCTGTACACAGTCGGCCATGTTGGTCACGTACCTTTGATGGCTTCGATGGGCGTTGATTCGGGGCGTGTTGTTCCGAGAGGATGAGGGGCTCGTTGGAAACAAGGTTATTGGGGGGCAGCAGGCGCCTTTGCTTTGAGTCCGAACTGCCTGATGCACCAAAAACCGCATCCACCGTCGGTAACCCATGGCCTGGCAGGCAGTAGATTGTCCCACGGCCGGAACCGGTAGCCTGCAGCATGCCTGCCTGGGTGAGCCGTTGCAGCATTCGGGTCAGCTCGACGGGGTGGGCGGACGAGACCGTGGTCAGGCGAGCGTGGCTGATCGTATTCTCGGCAGCAGCAAGGGCCAGCGCCAGCCGTTCGTCGTGACCGAGCTGCTCGAGTTCGTCACCGAACATGACGTGCAGGGCTTCCATCACGTCCTGTGGGAACAGGTCGAGCATGCCCAGTTCCAGGACGGTCTGGTTGAAGGGCGTGTAACTGTCGAACAGTGTCGGGGGCTTCCAGTGCTGCGACTGCCAGCCCTGAAAGATTTTCGGGATACCGGTGCCTGCCTGCTCGCCCAGGCCGACAAGCCGGAACATCTTGTGCAGCGTGCGGTTGCGACAGTCGGCCTCGCCACCCTGAATGGCCGCCTCCACCGGAATGCGCATGGTGCCCGGGTTGCGAAAGCGGAAGGTGCCGGGGCGCTTGACGATCTTCACCGAGGCGCGATCGGTGTAATCGGCATGGACCAGCGTGTTGAGCAGCGCTTCACGCATGGCGGTGTGAACCGGGGTTTCGTTCTGCCGGATGCCATTTTCCAGACGGAAGGGTACCTTCAGGTCTGCGGTAAGCTTCAGGTAGACCTTGCGGAAGAAGTCGTACAGGTTGCCGGACCAGGCGCCATCCAGCGTCAGACGGTCCGACCAGCGCAGTGCGTCGGTAGATTCTGGCTGTTCCTGGTAGTCGAGCATGTAGTAGGGCAAAGCCTCCTGAATGGACGGCATGGTGCCGAACATCAGCAGGCCAGCAACGGTCAGGCCCTGTTCACCCTGCTGGCGATCCTCCCGCCAGCCGCCGATCATCTGCAGGAAGGTTTGATCGTCGAGGTTGGCCCATGGATGATCCGGATTCAGGATGCGGTACACCTGCCGGTAGCCGCGCAGGGTTTCCTGGTCCAGATCCCTCAGGCCGAATTTGTCCAGAATGCGACTGTCCCGGCTGTCTTCCACCCGCTCGGCGATCATGCGTCGCACCTCTTCATCCGGCAGGGGGAAGTCGCCTTCGTTCTGCCGGCGGTAGGTATTGTTGTTGAGCGGGTTCTGCGTCAGGTGAACGGGGCGCTGGCGGCGGGTGGCGCGGGGAATTTCAATGATCAGCAGCGTCTTGCCCGCCACGTCCCATTCCTGAACATTGGCGTTGCCGATGAGGTTGATGCTGACCTTCTGGCGGTTGTTCAGATTGTTGAACAGCTCGGTACGTACCTTGGCCACATTTTCGATGCCCACGGGTTCGAACCGTCCCTGCCGTTCGCGCATGCCCAGAAACACCAGTCCGCCGTCGGTGTTGGCCATGGCACTGTAGGTAGGCCAGAAATCATCTGGTAATGCTCCCTTGCCGTCACGACCGATGGCCAGCTTGCATTCGATCGAAACGGATTCGCGCAGCAGGGGCAAGGTGTCGAGATTGGGGATGTGGAGCATGGTGGTTTCGGTCAGACAGCAGGGTCTGGCGTGATGAGCGGAACGTGGGGGAAATAGTTCCGGTAGCGTCGGGAGTCACGGGTGAGGATGGCCCAGCCATGAACGGCTGCATGCGCCCCGATGAAGAAGTCGGGGAGGACATTGTGTTTCGTGCCCCTGCTGCGCCGGTACTGGACGAATGCCATGGATGCCAGAAACAGTGCTGGGCGCGGGAGTTCCTGGTACTTCAGCCCCATCGTCTGGATGACGCCGTCCAGTGCATCGACGGATTCGAAGGTGGTCGACAGTTCGGCATAGATGATGGGATTGATGACCAGTTCGTGGATGATGGATTGGGTCTGAAGCTGATGCATGGACCAGCTGGCCCAGACCGGATCATCTTCCAGCACATCCAGCAGGACGTTGGTGTCGACGAGGATCATGAGGGGCGCATCCTTTCCCGGATGACGTCGGGAGGCGTCGGTGCTGTGGGGCGGCTGCCTTTCCGGGCGGCCGGCAGGCGTGGAACTTGTGGAGTCAGTCTGGCTGGCGGAGCAGTGCCATCAGTTCATCGGTACGCCACTTGATCTGGGCGGCGCCACGAACCGCTTCGAAACGGTCGGCATTGGCCTGATTCAGCGCCTTCCGGGGCGGTTGCCCCGCCTTGTGGACGATGATCTGGCCCGCCTCGTTGAAGGCAAACTCGACACCGTCACCGGGAAGCAGCTGCAGGGCGTCGCGGACCTTCTTGGGGATGGTGACCTGGCCCTTGATGGTCAGGGTTGTTGCCATGGGTGTGCACCAAAAGTATTACTTATTGGCGATGGTATTGCCGTTGGCCCATTGGGGCAAGGGGTATACCGGACGGAGGGGAACAGGAACAGCCTGAAACCGTATTCTTTCTTGCTATCGTCAGGCTCCTGAATTGTGCACCCCGTCCAGCGTGGCCGAACGGCAGAATTCCGGTGGGACAAAACCGACGGACACAAAAAAGGCGACGCCCCGACATCGGACATCGCCCCATACAGATCCGGAACCCGGCCACACCCCTGTCACACGGTCCGGACCATCGCATGGTCAGGACCATCGCTTTCAGGCGCCAGCGCCCGGTTTCGTGTTCCGGCGGCTCTGTGTCTCCGCGAGGTGACGACCCAACCTGCTGCCGTCACCCCGTACCCTTGCCTCACCGCGGCGAGTAGGCCACTCCCAGCATTACTGTGCGCGGCTGCTGGTTGTAGTAGCGCCAGGTGGCGTTGCGCCGGTTGCCGATGTTGTACACATCCGCATAGGCGGTCAGCTCGGGCGAGACGCGCCAGGCCGAGCGCAGGTTCACCACCAGGGCGCCACCCACCCGACGCTGGTTGGCCTCGTCGGAGAAGCGGCGGTTGCTCAGCATCAGGTCGGCGCCCACGCTGTAGTCGCCAAAGCCGTAGTCCACCTGGCCGTTGAGGGTGCGCTTGGCCACATGGGGCAGCACACGGCCGGTGGCGTTGTTCTTCGGATTGACGAGGTCCAGATTCGCCTGCCAGCGCAGGCCGTTGAAGGCCTGGCCGGGGGCGGTGTCCTGACCCACCGACAGGGCCAGACCGGTGATGGTGGCGCGGCCCAGGTTGAACAGCGAGCAGTTGACGGCGGCGGTGCAGTCGCCGGCCACGGTCAGGCGGTCATGCACGCGGGTGCGATACACCACGGCCTTGGCGTAGGTGGTGCTGTCGGGCTGCCAGTAGGCGCCGGCATCCATGGTCTGGTTGCGCTGCTGTTTCAGGCGGTTGCCCTCGGCGCTGGCATAGTAGTCGGCCAGGTCCGGCATGCGGTAGCCGGTGCTCAGGTTGCCCGCCACGCGCAGGTTGGGGGCCAGCCGGTAGCCGTAGCCGATCTGGTGGCTGAAGGTGCTGTTGTAGCGGTTGCTGTCATCCATGCGCAGGGCCAGGTTCAGCTGGTGCTGCCCCCAGGTGCCGATGGCGTTGCCCAGCAGCGCGTTGGTGGTGCGCGTGGGCGATTTCAGGCCCTGGGTGTCGTAGCCTTCTTCCAGCCGTTCGAAGGCGATCCGGCCATTCACGTTGGGCAGAACCCGCTGGCTCATGCCCAGCCCGTATTCGCGCAGTTTGGTCTTGTCCCAGTCGGCACCGTCGGTGTAGTTCCAGGTGTTGCTGATGCTGCTCTGGCCAAATTTGGCGTCCAGGCGGGTGCCGGGCGACAGTTCATGCTCGGCCTTGACGCCGGCCAGTTCCAGGCGCTTCTTGGCCGCGAGGGCGGTGGCACTGCCGCGCAGGCCGTCGAAGTCGGCGTTGACGGTGTTGCGCATGGCCAGCACGGTCAGGTGCGTGGCGGTGGAGAGCCGGGCGTCCAGCCGGCCGGAGATGTTGTCGCGCTTCCAGTTGTCCTGGTCGTTCTGGTGGCCGGGGTAGTCGCCGGCGGTGGCATCGAAGCCATCGCCGCGTTCGCGGCCCAGGTCGATGCGGCCGGTGATCTGGTCGTTGCCGCCCGAGAGGCGTCCGCGCATCTGCATGTAGCCGCGGCCGCCGATGCCGGCTTCACCACTGGCCCGGGTGCCGGGACCGGCTGCGTCGGACAGGAGCTGCACCACGCCACCGCCCGCGTTCTGGCCATAGATGGCCGAACCGGGGCCACGCAGGATTTCGGTGCGGCTGCCGTAGGACATGGGCAGCAGCGAGAAGTCGGCACCGCTGGCCGGGCTGACGCGGAAGCCGTCGATCATCACCAGGGTGTCCTGCATGGCGTTGCCGCGGATGGACAGGCCACCGAAGGCGCCGGGGGTGCCCTGCGAGAAGGTCTGGATGCTGCCCAGCGGCTCGAAGGGGGTGAGCTGGCTCACATCCTGGTGGGCATGGTAGGTGGGCAGAATGACCACGTCGCTGGTCAGTTCACCCAGCGTGGCGGGCATGTTGGTGGCCGTGATCATTTTCGGGCCGCTGGTATGCCTGTCATTCAGGGCAGGACGGGTGCGGGCCGGCTCCTGCGCGTGGGCCATGGGGGGCTGGGTGCCGGCGGGCTGCTGCTGTGTGCTGGCAGGGGGCTGTGCGTTGCCCGGCGCCTGCGTGTTTTCGGGCATCTGCGTGTTGCCCTGCGGCGCCCGCTGGGTCTGGAAGTGGCGGGGCTGCTGGCCCTGTGGCCGTTGACCCTGTGGTTCCTGATAGGTGGGCAGTTGGGAGGCAGGAGACTCCACGGGGTGAACCGTCTGGCCCTCGACGCGCTGGGCGTGGACCTGCTGGGCCAGGGCGGCGGAGGTGCCCGCCAGGGAAAAGACGGCCATCACGGCCGCGGCACAGGTGCTGCGTTTGAACATGAGCGACTCCGGAAAACGGTGACCTGTCGGGGTGCAGGCCCCGGCTGGGCGCACGTACCGACGGTGATGGGTGTTGTTTTTCAGTGTAGTCCGCCGTTCGTCGGCCGACAAACGGTCGGCCATATTGTGTGGCCTTTGCAGCGGCGTTATGCAAGCAATGTGCGCAGAAGTGTTTCTCTGTCGTTACCTGTCGTGCCCGGGTGGTGTCACAGCCTGTCCTGCCAGCATCTGCGCGACTTGTTGCCAGACGGCCTCTTCACTGGGCCAGGGTCGGGACTGGGCCAGGTGCACATGAGGACCGAGGGCGCGGTAGCGGGCGGTGTTGGTGGGGCCGAGCACGGAGAGCAGCGGGGCGCCGACGGCGGCGGCCACGTGGCCGGGGCCGGTGTCGTTGGCCACGACCAGGGTGGCGTGGGAGAGCAGGGCGGCGTACACGTCGAGCGGCACGTCATCCAGCGACCGTGCCGTGGGATAGTCGGCGTGGGCCCGGGCGGTTTCGGCGCCGGGGCCGGGCACGAGGAGAACCGGCATGCGTTCGGCCAGCTGCCGGCACAGCGCCGGAAAACCCGGCCAGGCCTTGCTGTTGCCTTCGAGGGTGCCGGTGGCGAAGGGAATCAGAATCGCAAAGGGCCGGATGGCCGGGGTGGGATAGTCGACCGGATGGGTATGCCCGGCCAGCGATCCCGGGCCATGGGGATTGTGCCGTGCGCCCGCCTCTTCGAGCAGCCCTGCCTGATACAGCAAAGTGAGCGCCCGCTCCCGTGCCGAATCCGTTAGGGGCAGGTGGGGCCACTGCATCTGTTCCGGTGAGGGGATGGCGTCGTGGGTGCCGGGCTTCAGGTCGGGGTCGTTGTCCTGTGGCGGGGTGAGGGTGGCGGCGGCGCCCCAGAAGCGCTGGCTTTCGTGCAGGGGGTGGGCCGGTTGCGGAACGGGGTGGGTGAGGAACCAGCCGCGGCCGTCCTGGCGGTAGCCGACGGTGTTGAGCCCGGCCAGCCAGGTTTCGAAGGCGCTGGAGAACGAGTTGGTGAGCAGCAGGGTGTTGAGGCGCTTGCCGAAATCCGGGTCGTGGAGCTGGCCTTCCTGCCGCAGGCGCCGCAGCAGGCGCACGCGTTCCTTCAGCGGACCGGGCAGGGTGTGGACCGGCCAGCCGCAGCCGGCCAGCAGGGTGGCGGCCCAGCGTCTGCCCACCAGCTGCAGGGCGTAGCCGCGATGATGCAGGTGCCAGAGGGTGGGCAGGCTCATGATGACGTCGCCAACCCAGTTGGGGAGTCGCACGATGAGGGGTCGCATGACGGGAGCGGGGCAGGTTTTGTGGATAATGCGGAAAGTTCCACCGATTATGGAGTCAAAACCATGCAGGGCGCAGAAAAGCCAACCTCCGGGGCACTGAACGGGGCCGCCGTCATCGCGTTTCACCAGCAGTGTCTGGCGCTGCCGGGCTGGGCAAAGGCCGGGCAGGCACCGGATGGCCATGCACTGGATGTGCCGCCGCCGGCCACGGAGCCCGGGGCGCAGCTCTGGCACTGGGTGGCCAACAACCACCGTTTCAACAGCCTGCTGTGGGACGAGGAAGACCTGGCGCGCCGCACCCGTGTGTCGGCCGAGGAGATCGCCGGCAACAAGCGGGCCATCGATGGCTACAACCAGGCCCGCAACGATGCCACCGAACGGGTGGACGAGCTGCTGCTGCTGGCGCTGGGGCTGGTGGATCCGGCATCGGTGGGTGGTGATTCGCCGGTGAGCCTGGCCGGCCAGCAGGCGCGGATGAACAGCGAGACGGCCGGCAGCATCATCGACCGGATGTCGATCATGGCGCTGAAGGTGCGGGCCATGAAGGCGCAGACGGCGCGGACCGATGTGGACGAGGCGCACCGCGAGGCTTCGCGCGCACGGCTGGCCCGGCTGGAGACGCAGCGCAACGATCTGGGCCGCTGCCTGGACGAGCTGATGGCCGATTGTCGCGCGGGGCGGGCATATTTCAAGGTGTACCGCCAGTTCAAGATGTATAACGACCCGGCGTTCAATCCGGCCCTGGTGGCCGAAAGGGGAGCCTGATGGATATTCCGGGTCATCTGCCGCAAGGCGAAAAACCGTCGTCACGCCGGCCGCTGAAGACGCGGCTGGCCGATCTGGCCGCAGCCGTGCTGGCCTTCCTGCTGCTGGCGCCGCAGGGGTTCGGGTTGCGAAAGAAGTAAGTGGATACTTTCTTTACTTTGCCTTCAGCACGGGTGCCAGCGCTGCCAGCCACTGTTCGGCCTTCTGCGCCAGCGTGAGGCTGGCGTAGGCCGGGCTGGTGGAGGGCAGCACCACGGTGGCGTAGCCCTGCTCGTCGAAGAAGCGGCGCTGGCGGCCGGCATGCTGGCCGTTGAAGGCCACCAGTTTCAGTGAGGGCAGCTGGGCCAGCAGGGGGCCGAATTCGTTGGTGAGGGCGTGGCGGATGGCGCTGTCGAGGCTGCCCTGGCGCTGGCAGTGGCCGACGGTGTCCCACAGGGCCAGCCGGTGTTCGCGCAGCCGGTGCAGGCGCTGTTCGTAGGGCAGGGCGGGCAGGGGCTCGCCCGTGAGCTGGCCCATGATGGGCCAGAACTGGTTGCGCGGGTGGGCGTAGTAGGCCTGCGCGGCCAGTGAGGCCGTGCCCGGAAAGCTGCCCAGCAGCAGGATGAGGGCATCGCGGCGCCAGACCGGTGGCAGGCCCTGGTGCACGGCAGGATCGGTTGTTGCCATGGCGCGGATTGTCTCGCATTGTGACTGGGCGTGCGCGATGGCAACGGTAGAATGACCGGCGGATATCTATTGGATCTGGGGCATGTTTGACAAGGTGGTCTTTGCGGGCGGCGGGCATCGCTGCTGGTGGCAGGCGGGCTTCTGGGAGGTGCTGCGCGCAGAAATCGAGCTGCGGCCGCGGGTGATCGGTGCGGTATCGATGGGGGCCTTCATGGCCTGTCTGGTCCACGCCAACGACACCCGGCGGGCGCTGGCCTGGTACGAGCGCGAG
Organism: Lautropia dentalis; assembly: GCF_003892345.1. Classification (GTDB taxonomy): domain Bacteria; phylum Pseudomonadota; class Gammaproteobacteria; order Burkholderiales; family Burkholderiaceae_E; genus Lautropia; species Lautropia dentalis. The sequence continues at coordinate 413,769 of NZ_RRUE01000002.1, read as the reverse complement.
CTGGCCGGGGTGCGCAGCAACATGGCCTGGGTCAACCTGTTTCGCAAGGACGAACCGCTGTTCCGGCAGGGAGGCATCTACCGCAAGGCCATGCGTGCGCTGCTGGGGGGCGAGCACTTCCGCCAGCTGATGTGGCAGGCCCCCGAAATCCGTGTGGCCTGCGCGGTGGCGCCGGCTGCGCTGAGCGACCGTCAGCTCGACAGGCTGGGCTGGCGCGAAGCCCGGCGCGATGCACGGCTGGTGCCGGCGTCACTGCACGCCAAACCGGAGCGTGCCGAAATCTTCGTGCCGCTGGTCAAGCGGCTGCAGGATTGCCGCACCGAGCGCGAGATGTGTGATCTGCTGCAGGCCAGCAGTGCGTATCCGCCGCTGGTGCCGGCGGTGGAGTTCGAGGGCGAGCGGGTGGTGACGGGCGAGCTGGTGGATCCAGTGCCGGTCGATCTGGTGGCCGATGTGCCGGGCCAGACGCTGGTGCTGACCACGCGCACCTACAACCGCAAGACGCCCGTGTTTGCCATGGAAGGGCGCATCTATGTGCAGCCGTCCGCGCCGGTGCCAGTGGCGAGCTGGGATTTCACCTCGGCCAGACGCTTTCAGCAGACGTACGAACTGGGCCGTCAGGACGCCGAGGCGTTCCTGAAGCTGTTCGGTCTGGGGGTCTTCCGCACCGACGTGCAGTTCGGCGGTGCGATGCTGGCCGGCGGCCAGTGGGGGGACGAGGCACGGGTGGATACCGTGATGGATGACGACGGTGGGGCCGGTGCAGGTTCTGCTGGTGCTGGTCCGGCTGGTTCTGGTTCCGCCGGTTCTGGCAGGGGAGGAGGTTCCGGCCGTGCTGCCGGTGCCGGTGGTACCGCTGGCGCTGATGGTGCTTCCGGTACTGCTGGTGCCGCTGGTGTCCCTGGTGTTGATGGTGGTGTTGATGATGCTGCCGCTGGTGCGGGCGATGGCACTGCCCGGGCGCGAGATGGCAAGGCTGCCCGCGACACGAACCGCGCTGGTTTCGACCGCGATGGTGTTGCCGAAGGCGGTGCTGCTGAAGGCGCTGCCGTTGCAGGTGTTGGCGCAGGTGTTGGCGCCGCAGGTGCTGGCATCGCAGGTGCGTCCGGTGAACACACGGGCGCTGCTGCTGGTGCGCGTGACGCGAGATTGGCCAGGGCGGATGCCTCCCAGGCCGATGGGGCAGATACGCGTGGCCCGGGGCGCGTGAATATCGGGTCAGGCCAGGTGGCTGGAGGGGCACGCGGGGATGGTAGGGCACGCAGGGATGGTGCTGGGCGGTCCGCTGAGGCGGACAGGACGGCAGGTGCCGGCCGTGGTTCCATGGCTGCCGTAGATGGGGCGGCCGCAGGGTCGGCTTCCACGGATGACCGGCGACGCGTCGGGATCGGGTCTGCCCCGGACGGGCGTATGTCAGTCGGCGGGGGCAGGGATGCAATCCCTGCCGATGCAGACGGAGATCTCATTGACGATATGCCCCTGACGCTCACCGATGGTCACACGCTGGGTGAACCGTCTGACAAGCTGTTCGAGCGGGCAGGCCGCCTGCCTCCACGCAGCGCGAACGGCGGAGGGCGCAAGGAAGATGGCCTGCGCGCTGGAGATGGCAAGCGCCGTGGGGAGGGTGCCCGCGGTGATAGTGGCGGTGATGATGGCCGTGGGGATGGCGGTCGTGGGGATGATGGCCGTGGTGATACTGGTCGTGGCGTTGGTGCCCGCAAGGCGGAACACGCCCGCAAGCGCGGCCGAAAAACGGAAAAATGACGGCAGTACGCGTCAAGGGGCGCAGAGGCTCCTTGAGCGGGCCGTGATGTCGTCGGATGGCTGCGGGGCAGCCGGGTAGCAGTGTGCATATCCACCGCGGTAACTGGGCGCGGGGTGCTCCTCTCCGGCAGGAGACCGGACAGGGGCGGACAAGACCGGGAGGGGCAGCGACAGTGGGGGGCAGACAGTGCGCCGGGGCTGTGCGATCAGCCCGCGCGGCGCGCGGCCATCAGCATGCCGCCGCCCAGCAGGAGCATCAGCCAGGCCAGCAGCGAGCCGGCAATGGACCCCTTGATGATGGCTGAAGCCGACACCACGGCACCCGCCGCCAGCAGATAGCGGGCTGTGGTGGTGGTGCGCTGGATGGGGGTGGATTCTGGCATGGGGCAGGGGGCGCACCCGGAGCGGGCTGCTGCGCCGCGAACTTCTGCCGAAGGGCGGTTTGGGATGCAGCCGCAGGGCCGCTGTGCGGCAGAAGGAAAAGTGGCGCGCCCGGCACGAATCGAACGTGCGACCCTTGGCTTCGGAGGCCAATACTCTATCCCCTGAGCTACGGGCGCGTTGATCTTGATAAGGATACTGGTTTTGCGCGCGGCCGTCCAGTGTTTTGTGTGAACCATCCGGCGGCCCGCGCGCTACCCGGGCTGATCCTGATCAAAATGGGGATGGGCGCTTTGCTCTATAAAAGAGCATCCACGCGGTACGCCGGCCGCGACGCGCCTGTGCCTTTCTGGCACGGCGGCATGCTGGTGTCCGCTCCTGGAGCGTGTTTCGTCCCCCTGGGGACGAATGAGCCCATGACACGCTCCAGATCATCACATCAAGAACACACGCGCGGAGCATCCATGGCAAACACCAACCCCGGTGCCGGTTCTGGCCGGCCGGCCGGCATTTTCAAGTCCACGACCCAGATGGTGGTGGTGGTCACGGCAGCGCTGGTGCTGCCGGTCGTCATCATCGCCATGGTGGTGGGCGCCTCGGGCAGCAAGCCCCGGCCCGAAGACGAAATGTCCCCCGAGGCCATCGAGGCCCGCATCCGTCCGGTGGCCGGCTTCGAGCTGAAGGAGAAGAAAGGCGGTGGTCCGGCCCGTGCGGGTGAGGTCGTCTTCAAGGAAGTCTGCTCGGCCTGTCACAACACGGGCGTGTCCGGTGCGCCCAAGTTTGGCGACAAGGATGCCTGGGAGGCCCGTATCGACAAGGGCGCCGACGCCCTGCTGGAGTCGGCCCTGAAGGGCAAGGGCGCCATGCCGGCTCAGGGTGGCGGCGAGTACACCGACCAGGAAATCGCCAACGCCATGACCTACATGGCCAAGGCCGGTGGCGCCACCTTCGAGGCACCCAAGGTCGAGGGCGAGAAGAAAGAAGGGGAGGAGTGATCCCGTCGAGAAGGGGGGATTGATCCAGCCGATTCGCAAGAGGGGGAGGATTGATCCTGCCGGCTCAGGCGTTGCCGCGTGCTTCCAGCATGGCCCGCAGGGCAGCCAGCTTCTTGCGAGCCTCGTCGGCCGAAACGAGCGCGTTGCGGGCACCCTCGGGCTCCAGCTGCATTTCGGTGATGAAGCGTGAGGGCTGGCAGTCCACCATCTGGCGGGCGCGCTTGCGCTGACGGCACCACGAGAGCGTCAGGCTCTTGCGGGCACGGGTGATGGCCACATACATCAGCCGGCGTTCCTCTTCCAGGCGCTCGGTATCGATTTTTTCGCGATCCACCGGCATGCCGTTCACGTCGTCGAGGCTGTCGTCCTCGCGGCCGGCGTGCGGCATCAGTCCTTCCTCCACGCCGATCAGGAAGACGTGCGGGTACTCCAGTCCCTTGCTGGCGTGTACGGTGGAGAGCTTCACGGCGTCGCCTTCCTCGTCACGACCCTCCAGACGGGTGACCAGCGAGATGTGCTGGGCCATGTCGATCAGCGTCTTGCCGTCTTCGTCGGCCCGTTTGGCAATCCAGTCGCGGAATTCGCAGACATACTGCCAGCGGTTGGTGGCGCTGCGCTCGTCACCCTGCTCCTGCAGGTAGAGCTGGTAGTCGATGGCGCTGATCAGGCCATCCAGCACCTCCGAGGCTGGCTCACGCTCGGCACGCCACTTGAGCCGGTTGATGAACTCGCCGAACTGGCGCAGCGGAAAGAGCTGTTTTTCGGGCAGACGGGTCTCGACGCCTGCTTCGAACATGGCCTGAAACAGGCTGATGTCGCGCTCACCGGCGTATTCGCCCAGCACCTTCAGCGTCTGCGGGCCGATGCCGCGCCGTGGTGTGGTGGCGGCGCGAATGAAGGCTGGATCGTCGTCCTCGTTGGCCAGCACGCGCAGATAGGCACACAGATCCTTGATCTCGGCCTTGTCGAAGAACGACTGGCCGCCGGAGATCTGGTAGGGGATATGTTCTTTTCTCAGCATCTGTTCGACGACGCGTGCCTGGTGGTTGCCGCGATACAGAATGGCAAAGTCCGACCACGGCAGGCGCTTCTCGAAGCGGGCCGCCTGGATGCGCTTGACCACGGTTTCGGCTTCGTCCTCATCGTCGTCGCAGGGCAGCACCTTCAGCGGATCGCCCTCGCCCAGGGCTGACCACAGCGTCTTGGCATAGAGCTTGGGGTTCTTCTGGATCAGCGTGTTGGCGGCGTGCAGGATGGTGCGGGTGGAACGGTAGTTCTGCTCCAGCTTGATGACGGTAAGGTTCGGAAAATCCTGCCCCAGCCGTTTGAGGTTCTCCAGCGAGGCACCGCGCCAGCCGTAGATGGACTGGTCGTCATCGCCCACGGCGGTCAGGCCGCAGCGGTCGCCCACCAGCTCCTTCAGCAGGGCGTACTGGGCAGCGTTGGTGTCCTGGTACTCGTCCACCAGGAAGTAGCGCAGCTTTTCCTGCCAGTGTTTGCGGGCCTCCTGGTCGTTGCGCAGCAGCTTCAGCGGCAGGCGGATCAGGTCGTCGAAGTCCACGGCCTGATAGCCGTCCAGCGTGGCCTGATATTCCATGAAGGCGCGGGCGATGCGCAGCTCGCTCTCGCCGCGGGCTTCTTTGAGCGCCTGCTCGGGTTCGGTCAGGGCGTTTTTCCAGAGCGAGATCTTCGCCGAGGCCAGCTTGATCAGCTTGCGGTCGGTAGTCTGCAGCAGCTGCGCCAGCAGCCCGGCACAGTCGTCGCTGTCGAAGATCGAAAACGACGGCTTCAGCCCTATACCCCGGCCGCTGGTGCGCAGCATCTTCATGCCCAGCGAGTGGAAGGTGGAAATGGTTGGCCGCTCGGAGGCTGGGAGCTTCCTCTGCTGGGCAAAACGCTCGGCCATTTCGGCCGCCGCCTTGTTGGTGAAGGTGATGGCGGCAATGGCCCGGCCGGTGAAGCCGGCATCGATCAGGTGCGAGAGCTTGGCGGTGATGACGCGGGTCTTGCCCGAGCCGGCACCGGCAATGACGAGACTGGGACCATCCAGATGCCTGACGGCCTGGGACTGGGCGGGGTTGAGATCGGCCACGGAAATAGAGGAAAGAATCGTAATTACGCATTACACCACGTAATTACAAGGAAAATAGTGAAGTGTGCGTTCACGCAAAAGTCTTTGCGGAGATGTACTGAGGAGCAGGGTGGGGGGGCTATTATCGGACGAATCCGCCCCGCCGGGCAGCCGGGATGGTGAGTCCTTGCAACGGAGCGTTTCTGCAGGCGCTGCGTGGGGCGTTTTGCGTCTCCCGGTGTGAGCAGCTGCGCATTCCGGTGGTCGTAGCGACGATTGAAAACTGGCCCCGGGGTACTGAAGTAAAACAGGCTGCGTCTTCCTGCGACCGTGACTGACGATTCCGGCATCGTGACCGCGTTGCCCTGTGAGTTGTTCACAAAAACGGTGGATAACTCTGTGGGTAGCTGTACCTGCAGGCAGGATGGTCCCTTAATTATGGGGATCTGTGCGATGGGCATCGTCCCTGCCACTTTTTTGGTCTGCACAGAAGCCGGGAGTTTGTGCAAGAACAGGGCCGACGAACGGCAGGTGACGGGGGTTGGGACGCGTGCCGGGCCGATGAACGGTGCGTTTTTTCACAGAAACGGTGGATAACTGTGTGACAAGCTCCCAGGCAACCCGTCGAAACGCCCGGCTGGCGCGGCCTGGCACAGGGGTGACTAAATAGTGTGCAGAGTGGAGCGCCGGGGATTTCCGGCGCCCAGCCAGCTTGCGTTGTGCCTCCAAAGTGGGCTTTCCGGGGGCGAATGCGACCGCGACATGGGGCAGGAGCCGTGGGGAGAGCTGCAGGAAGAGGCGGGAAGGCCGGGACGGGGGCATTTTGTCCACCGGCCTGTGGATAACTCTGTGAGATCAAATGGAGATGTGCCTGTCAAACGGGAGGAGCTGTCATCCCTTACAGCGTTGCGTTCTGGGTAAATTTGAAAAATATCCGGTTAAACAATGAGTTATGCAAGCCTCTCCCGAGGAATGCTGACGAGTCCGTCGCAGGCTGGGGCGTGTTTTGGCTGTGAATAACTATTGGGACAGCTTTCCGCCTGTGCTGTGCCCTCAGATCTCTGTGCCCTCAGCGTCGTACCTTCAGTGTTGTGTCTTCAGGTCCGTGTCCTCAGTGTCAACGCCGATTGAAAACTGACCCAGGGTGCCGAAGTGAAACTAGCCCACCTGGGCACGCGATAGAACGGGTTACCAGCCCTCAGCCAGGCGGCCTTTCCCTCCTTGCTGGGCAGGTGTCCATGGGCAGGCTGTGTCCTGGAGCGTGTCATGGACTCATTCGTCCCTGTGGAACCCCTTGGGCGGCGAGCAGGACGAGGTGGCGGGGCTCAGATTTCCTGCGGATCGATGATCAGCTGCCAGCGTACGCCCTTGTGATGATGGCCGGCGCTGCCTGCCACGCCCGTTGCCGTCTGCGGGGCGCCGATGGATGTCTGCCAGTCCGTCAACAGGGCATGCAGGCTGGCACGGTGGCTGCTTTCGATCAGCAGCTGGGCGCGAAACACCTTGTTCACCTGGGCCAGTGGCATGGGAACCGGGTCGCAGACCTCGATCATGGCATCCGGATGGATGGCCGGAAGGGGGGAGGCCGGGGGCAGAGGGGGTACCGTGGTGTGTCCGGCTTCGGCATTGCATCCGGTTTCAGCATTGCACCCCGACCCAGCGCCACGCCCGGATTCAGCACTGTAGCTGGGTTCAACACCGTACCTCGACCCGGTGCCTTGTCCGGGCATATTGGCGGCTTGCCGGGTCTGGTGCTGCCGGGGCTGTGCCGATGCCGCCTGCTGTACATGCTGCAGACGATCGCGCGCGTCCTGCAGGAAGGCCAGGGCACTGTCCATGTCGCGCGCCTGCGCCTGCAGCAGGGCCTGGAAGGCGTAGGGGGGCAGTGCGCCGGCCTCCCGGTCCTGCAGCTGGGCCCTGGCAAAGGCGGGGTAGTCGTGACGGCGCAGCGCGGCAAACAGCGGATGCTCCGGATGCCGTGTCTGGATGAGCGTCCGGGCATTCAAGGCCCGGTGTCGGCCTGCGCGGCCGGCCACCTGCATCAGCGTGGCGAACAGCCGTTCCGGAGCGCGGAAATCGGTGGTGAAAAGGCCCGCATCGGCATCCACCACGATCACCAGCGTCAGCCGGTCGAAATCGTGCCCCTTGGCCAGCATCTGTGTGCCCACCAGCAGGTTGGTACGGCCCGCATGTACATCCTCCAGAAAGGCCTGCGTCGCGCCCTTGTGGCGGGCCACGTCGCGGTCCAGCCGGCCGATGTGGGCATGAGGGAACAGCGTGCACAGCGCGTCTTCCAGCTTCTGGGTGCCCCGGCCCAGGGGGGCCAGATCCTGGTTGCCGCAGGTGGGGCAGGCACGCGGCACGGTCTGGGTGGTGGCGCAGTGATGACACACCAGCCGGTAGCGTCCGGGCGTCTGCTGTGCCGGCGTACGGGTGGGCGCCGAGAGCCGGTGCAGGACGCGGTAGGCGTCGCAGCGGTTGCAGCGTGACAGCCAGCCGCAGGCATCACAGCCCAGTACCGGTGCATAGCCGCGCCGGTTCAGAAAAAGCAGGGCCTGCTCGCCGCGCGCCAGTGTTTCGCCGATGGCCCGCAGGCTTTCCTCCGTCAACCCCTCCTGGGTTTTGGCCCCCCGCAGTGGCACCATCTGGATGGTGGGCAGGGAGGCCTGGGCATGTGCCCGCCGGGTCAGGCTCAGCAGGCGATAGCGGCCGGTCTGGGCGTTGTGCCAGCTTTCCATGGAAGGCGTGGCCGAGCCCAGCAGCACCGGAATGCCCGCCAGCCGGGCACGGGCCACGGCCATGTCGCGGGCCGAGTAACGCAGCCCCTCTTGCTGCTTGTAGGATGGGTCGTGCTCTTCGTCGACGATGATGGCGTCCAGATGGGGGATCGGCGCCAGAACGGCCAGTCGTGTGCCCAGTACGATGCGCGCCTGCCCGCTGGCGGCGGCCAGCCAGTGGCTTGCCCGGGCTGCGTCGGTCATCTCGCTGTGCAGCACGGCAATGGGCTGCCCGGGAAAGCGGCGCCGCAGCTGCTCCTGCAGGGCGGGCGTCAGGCCGATCTCCGGCACCATCATCAGCACCTGGGCCTGTGGATCACGGTCCAGCCGCTGGGCCATCCAGTGCAGATACACCTCGGTCTTGCCGCTGCCCGTGATGCCGTGCAGCAGCCAGGGTGAAGGGGGCGCGGAGGGGTGAGGCGGAGTGGCTGGGGCCGTAGGGATAGGGATAGTCGGACCAGTCGGACCAGTCGGACCAGTCGGACCAGTCGGACCAGTCGGACCAGTCGGACCAGTCGGACCAGTCGGACCAGTCGGACCAGTCGGGGCGCCCCGCATTGTGGAATCAGCAGCAGCCGAAAAAGCGCTGGAACCAGGAGAAGTCAGGACTGCGGGGGAGGATGACGTAACCGAAGACCGGCCGGGAGAGGTACAGAGCGCGTCGAGCACCGCCTGCTGGTCGGGGTTGAGCGTGGGCGGCGTACTGATGGATTCGGCAGCCGACGGTGTGAAGGCCGCCAGGCGGGCATGTCCATCCTTGCGGCTGCGTCCGGTGGGCGGCGTGCGCAGGAGCTTGGGCAGATTGCCCACGGCCAGATCGGCCAGGCTGCCGTGGTAGTAGCGGGCCACGAAGCGCAGGAAGGCCAGCCAGCCGTCGGGGGGCGCCGGCAGGTCGGTGCGGACTGTCTCCAGTACCTTGATGCTGTCGGCCTTCAGCCCGTCCGGCAGGGTATTGGCATCGTGTCGCCGCAGGGCCAGGCCGGTGCGACGCCCCTTGCCCCACGGTACGGTAACCCAATGCCCCTCGGGCTCCGGCCCGTCGGCCGGGCAACGGTAACTGAAGCTGCCGGCCAGCGGCCCGTCGATCAGAACCTGAATATAGGGAAGGGACACGGCGCTTCGGGGGAAAGGTGAAAGAAAAGAGAGGGCCGGATGGAAGGGGGCGGCCGGTCAAAGTCCCGGTTGTCCATGGCACAAATGGCCATGTTCGACCTGAAATGCCTACGGGGGACAGTGGGGGACGGGAGGCTATTGTGCCAGTGGCAGAGAGGCGCACGACTGTCGCGACGGGACGACACGGCGCTGCCGTGAAAAAACGTTTCCTCTCTTCGATGGCAGTGAGGATTGGCATTGTTACTATGTGCTGTTGCAGCGTATTCTTCATGTGATATCAGAATTGTTGACGTAACATATTGATATATAAGGATATGCTGTTTTTATCCACAAAAACGGTGGATAACTCTGTGGGAAAAGTGTCTCCATGACCCTCAAACCCGCATGAACAGTGGCAATGCACTCCCTTGCCCAGAAATGGCACAGATAAAATTTTCAATGAAAACAATGGCTTGTGAGTTTGGTTATTCATTTGCACAAGCCGTGCCCGTTGTGGCATGGCGCCTGCACGAACTGTGCATAACTTGCGCGGAAGCAAGTTGAAAGGTTAGGGAGCACTTGCCTTCACGATGGGGCCGCAGTTTTGCGGGGCTATCGACAATGACGGGTCGATTGGCAACAAGATGGCGTTCAACGGCGCCAGAGTGGCGACGAATGGTAGAGGAGGCAAGCGCTGCTTGAAGGGGGCCTTGCCGGGGAGGTCGCAGATGATGGCAGGGCAAAGGAGTCCTCGGCACGCTGAAGGTGTGGCGATGTCGAAACAGGTTTGCAGATGGATAACCATGCTTGGCCAGGCGTCTGCAATCGTAAAAGCTGCAGATTTGTATTGAGGTAAAGTCTGCAAATCACTCATAACTCATTGTTTTGTATGGGTAGAACTGTTTATCCACAAAAACTGTGGATAACTCTGTGAGAAAACGGGGGGAATCGCCTCCGAAGCCGCATGAATACGTCAAACCGGGTGCGCTGCCACAAATTGGGACAACAAAAAAATCAATATAAAACAACAGGTTAGTTTCCTGGTGTGCCGAGTTGCGCTGGCTGTCCGGTTTGTGGCAGAGGAGACGGGGCGCTGTGCATAACCCCTTGCCGGGTTTCTTTTTCATGTTAGGGAGCGCTCGCATACCCGGGGTTGCTCTTGAATTCGGGGCTGTCGACCCGTGGGGCTCGATGGGGGCCCGGATTCGGGGGCTGCAAACGGGCCGACAAGGGAAGTATGGGTATTCCGATGATCGTGACCGCTGGTTCCGGCGATCGGGCCGGGTGGTTCCGGCGCCGTGGATTTGGTGATTCCGGTATCGTGACCAGCAATTCCGGCATCGTGACCGCTGATTCCGACGATTGTGACCGGACGGTTCTGGGTACCGCGGCAGGTGGCCGGCAGGAGGGAAAGGTCGCCTGATTGAGGGCTGGTCCCGTTCTGTTGCGTGCCCGGGTGGGTCAGTTTTACTTCGGCACCCTGGGTCAGTTTTCAATCGGCGTTGATGGTGCCGCAGGCAAGAGCTTCGTCTGTTGACAACTTTGCGTCTGGACGGCGCCTGCCCACGCCATCCATCCGATATGCCCACCTGCCGTCTGTCGGCCATGGGTTGTGCGGTTCTTCACAGATTCGGTGGATAAGTGTGTGAGAGTGCCCGAAACAACCTGTGAAGGCTGGCTTCTGATGCGCCTTTCCAGCGGGTTGCCCAAATATTGCGCAGTGTTCCGGGCGCTGCCGACGAACGGTCGGTCATTCGCCCGGGTTGCATGAATATTGGGCAAAAATGGCTTTCAGGTTCTGCACAAATTCTGTGGATAACTCTGTCAGAACTTTCTCCGGAACCATCTCTTTGCCCCGTCTGATGCGGGTTTTCCCGGAATGCCGCTTTTTTGGACGCAGGCAACCGGGCTGCCGATGAGTGGTTGCTGGCCGGCACTTGGACGGTCGTTCTGTTTTCGACAGGGAGGGGAACTGTGTGGTTTCCCACAGTTTCAGTGGATAACTGTGTGGGAACACCCCGGGCAACCCCGCCAGGGCCAGTATCCATGCGGGTAGGGCAGATGTTGCTTAAATATTGGGCAGGCAGGATCCTGCCGTGCAAGGCGTGGCAAATGGCGTGCCGGTGACAGCGGGCGGGTCGTTTCCGGGGAATACGGTGGACAAGGCGTGGACAACAGGTGGATGGCGTGGTCCTTTTTTGTGGATAACTTTGTGAGAACAAACTGCCCGCCACTTGTCAAATGGGAATAGCTGCCGATTCGTTCAGTGTCGGCAAAGCGACATCAAACAAATAACTCTTGTAAAACAGTATGTTATAGGAAGTTTGATACTGCCTTTCCTGTCTGGCAGGCTAGAACCAGCAGGTATGCAAGCTGTGGATAACTTAAGGGATAAGTGAGCAGCTACCCCTCCCGGAAAAGCCGGCGGGCCGGCTCCCGAAGGAACCGGCCCGCTGAACATGTGGATGGAGCGGCGGCCGTAACAGGCTTTCAGCCCGTCAGGAAAGAAGCTGCCTGATACCACGTGGATGGACTACGGGTGTGCCTGCAGGAGGAAAAAACCTTCAGGTGGGCATCGGGTAGCCTCTTCGGCGCAGGAGAAAGCCGCAGTTCCTGACTGCGGCCCTCATCGCTCAGTCATCCGCCTTGTGTCCCACCAGACCGAAGTACAGGATGTACACATAGCACACCGCCGGCACCCAGAAGGAGGACAGCAGTGTCGTGTGGTCGGCCACGAAGCCCTGGATCAGCGGCACCGCGGCGCCACCGACGATGGCCGTCGACAGGATGCCCGAGGCTGCGCTGGTGTACTTGCCCAGACCGCGGGTGGCCAGCGAGAAAATGGTCGGGAACATGATCGAGTTGAAGAACCCGATGGCCAGCAGCGAATACATGGCCACGTGGCCGCCCTGCGTCATGGCGGTGGCGATCAGCAGCACGTTCACGGCCGCGTTGAAGCCGAGGTACTTGCCCGGATTGAAGATGTTCAGCAGGAAGCTGCCCAGGAAGCGGCCCACCATGGCGCCACCCCAGTAGTAAGACAGGTACTTCGCGGCGTGGGCATCCTTCATGCCGGCCACGTCGGGCAGGCCCATGACGCTCACCAGCAGGCTGCCAATGGCCACTTCGGCACCCACATAGCAGAAGATGCCCACCGTACCCAGCACGAGGTGCCGGTAGGCCCAGGCGCTGCCCTTGTCCTCGCTCTGGTGGGCGGAAATATCCTGGGCGATCTTGCCGGCGTCCGGCAGCCTGATGAACGCCACGGCCAGTGCCAGCACCACCAGGACGCCCGCAAGGATCAGGTAGGGCACCTGCACCGAGGCGGCCTGTTCGGCCTGGTAGCGGACCAGCTCTTCGGCGCTCAGCGCGTCCTGCTGGGCGCTGGTCAGCACTTCACCACTCAGGATGAAGAACGCACCCAGCAGCGGGGCCACCGTGGTGCCCAGCGAGTTGAAGGCCTGCACCAGGGTCAGCGTCCGTGCTTCCTTGCCCGGCGGGGCCAGCAGGGTTACGTAGGGGTTGCCCGACACCTGCAGCAGCGTGATGCCGCTGGCCAGGATGAACAGCGCTCCCAGGAAGATGCCGTAGGCCTTGGAGCCGGCGGCCGGATAGAACAGCACGCAGCCCAGGGCGGCAATCAGAAAGCCGCCGATCACGCCGTTCTTGTACCCCAGCCGCGAAATGAACTTGCCGAACGGAATGGAGGTGATGGCGTAGGCCGTGAAGAAGCAGAACTGGACCAGCAGCGCCTGCGTGTAGTTCAGGTCGAACACGGCCTTCAGGTGTGGCACCAGAATGTCGTTCAGGCAGGTGATGAAGCCCAGCATGAAGAACAGGCCGGTCAGCACGGTCAGTGCCTGGTTGTTGTTCTGCTGGGCAGCTGGGGGAGGGGATGCGGGCATGATGCTTATCTCCTGGTTGGCGGCGCTGGCGCTGGAAGGCCAGCGGGGCGCCCGGTCGGACCGGGTGCGTTTGCCGGAAGGCCCATCCCTGGGGGTGGGCCAGGCGGTTGAGGGGCAGGTCAGCGCGAGTAGATGTCTGCGGTGTGTTCGGACGATGCCGGCGCCGGACGCCGGGTACCGGACACCGCGCCATGGCGCGGGCGACGGCACCGATGCAGGACAGAAGAGGCTCGCGCTGGCCTGCGCGGCAGCGTACCGGTTTTCAGGGAGGGGGTACGCCGCCAGAAAGGAAAGTGAGTCCCCGCTTCAAAGAAGGGGAGGGACGGGGGCTCAGTTGTCCAGCTGGTTGGACAGGGCCACGGCGGCACCCAGCAGGCCGGGGTTCTTCGTGAGCACGCAGTACACCGGAATGGCGGCCAGATAGCCTTCGAACCGGCCCTTGTTCTCGAATCGGTTGCGGAACGGCGAGGTGACGAAGTAGTCGATGAAGCGACGCAGGATGCCGCCGCACAGGTAGACGCCTCCCCGGGCACCCAGCGTCAGTGCCAGGTTGGAGGAGACCGTACCCAGCATGGCGCAGAAGATGTCCAGGCTCAGCCGGGCCAGCGGCGACTGGCCGCTCAGGGCCAGCTTGCTGATTTCGGCGGCGGGCAGCGGCGGCCGCTCGACGCCCTCCCTGTCGGCCAGGGCTTCGTAGATCAGTGACAGGCCGGCGCCGGACAGGAAGCGTTCGGCCGATACGTGGCCGTGTTTGCGGTTGGCGTACTGCCAGATGTGGATTTCGGTATGGTCGAAGGGGCTGAAGCTGACGTGCCCCCCTTCCCCGGCCAGCGCCGTGTAGCCGTTCTTGCCGTTGGGAATGAGACCGGAAACGCCCAGGCCGGTACCGGGACCGATGACGGCAATCGGCGTGTCATCGACAGGAGAGGCACCACCCACCTGCAGCAGCTCGCGCTTGGGCAGGTGCGGGATGGACAGCGCCTGGGCGGTGAAGTCGTTCAGGACGATCAGCGTGTCCAGTTCCAGCGCCTGACGGGTCGTTTCAATGGAGAACGCCCAGTGGTGATTGGTCATCTGCACCCAGTCGCCCACCACCGGGTTGGCGATGGCAATGGCCGCATGCTTGATGTTGGGTTGCCCGGCCTTTTCCAGATAGGTACGGATGGCGGCGTGGAGGCTGTCGTAATCCGACGTGGGCAGCGTTTCGATGTGTTCGAGTTCCTGCGGGGAAACTTCCAGCGCAAAGCGTGCGTTGGTTCCTCCCACATCGGCAACCAGACGGGGCCAGTTACCTTCTTTTTTTGCGGGTTTGGCAGTGGCCATGGCATATGCTCCTTGAATCGCCAGACGGTTCATCCATTATGCGGGATTTGTCGGGCTGCAAGCGGTTATTCCGCACAGGATGCACTGGCGTTTTTCCGGCAGATTTTTTCTTCTGCTGAACAGGGGTGCTTCTGCAAAGTTTTGCGGCTCTGTTGTCTGGTCCTGCACATGGGGATGAATGCGTCCTTGGCCCGCTGCTTTGCGGGCCTCTGGCCTCCATGCATGGGCGATCCCGTGCGTTGTCATCTGTCGCCAATAGCGTCGTTGTTGCCGGGAATTGGTGTCTTTTGGTTCCTCCCAATCCTGGATTCAACGCGCGGGCAGACCTTTGCAGGTGCTTTCTGGCGCTGGCACGGCAAAAAAGCCGGGATCCGAAGATCGACCGGCTTCAGTGTTCTGCAGGGGGTGCAGCCTGGCGCGTGTCATGGACGCGTTCGTCCCCGCGCCCTGGCCCCGAATCTGCTAGGCAAACGGCGACTGGCGCAGCTTGCGGCTGTGCTCGTGCACGGTTTCCACCAGCACCGACACATGCTCGGGCGGCGTGAACTGCGAAATGCCGTGTCCCAGGTTGAACACATGACCCCGGCCCGTGTTGGCCGCACCATAGCTGTCCAGTGCACGCACGACCTGCTCGCGTACCTGCGCAGGCGAGGTGAGCAGCGCCATCGGGTCGAGGTTGCCCTGCAGCACACAGGTGGGGCCCACGCGCTGGCGGGCCTTGGCCAGATTCATCGTCCAGTCGATGCCCACGGCGTTGGCGCCACTGCGCGACAGGGCGTCCAGCCAGGGAGCGCCGCCCTTGGTGAACAGGATGGTCGGCACACTTTCGGCATGCTCGTTGCCGTGTTCGTCCTTTTCCATCCGGTAGGGGGTGAGGTTGCCCAGAATGCGCCGCATGTAGGCCAGCGAGAACTGCTGGTACATGCCGTCGGCCAGTACGCCACCCCAGGTATCGAAAATCATGATGGCCTGGGCACCGGCTTCGATCTGCGCATTGAGGTAGGCGGTCACCGCACGGGCGTTGACCTCCAGCAGCCGGTGAAGCAGATCCGGGCGCTGGTACATCATGGCCTTGATGGTGTGAAAATCGGTGCCGCCCCGACCTTCCACCATGTAGCAGGCCAGCGTCCAGGGGCTGCCGGCAAAGCCGATCAGTGGCACGCGGCCATCCAGTGCTTGGCGGATGGTGCGCACGGCGTCCATCACATAGCCCAGCTCGTCGGCCGGATCGGGCACGAACAGGGCCTTCACATCGGCTTCGGTACGGACGGTTTTCTCGAAACGCGGACCTTCCCCCTGCTGGAAACTCAGCCCCAGTCTCATGGCATCCGGAATGGTCAGGATGTCGGAAAACAGGATGGCGGCGTCCAGCGGGAAGCGCTCGAGCGGTTGCAGCGTGACCTCGCAGGCCAGCTCGGGCGTCTTGCACAGCGCCATGAAACTGCCCGCGCGGGCACGGGTGGCGTTGTATTCGGGCAGGTAGCGCCCAGCCTGCCGCATCAGCCACACCGGTGTGTAATCGGTGGGCTGACCGCGCAGGGCCCGCAGGAAGGTGTCGTTCTTGAGTGTCAAAATCAGCGTGACCGGTAGCGACGAATGGTATTCATCTGGGCCGTGATGGCCGCAATTTCCGAGTGGGCGCGGGCCAGGTCCATCTTGGTTTTGGCGTTGCTGAGTGCTTCCTCGGCAGCCTTGCGGGCCTCCGCAGCACGTGCCTCGTCCAGATCCTTGCCGCGGATGGCCGTATCGGCCAGTACGGTGACCAGATCGGGCTGGATTTCCAGAATGCCGCCTGCGACGAAGATCAGCTCGTCCTTGTTGTGGCCGGGGATCTTGATGCGCACCGGGCCAGCCTTGATGCGGGTGATCAGCGGGGTATGGTTCGGATAGACACCAAGCTCACCGACCTCTCCGGGCAGCACGACGAACTCGGCATCCCCGGAAAAGATCGATTCCTCGGCGCTGACCACCTCGACTCGAATCGTGTTCATGACGTTTGGGTTCTCACAGGTCAGGTGGGGCGGCGCGGCGGTGTGGAGAGCGTTTCGGGCATGGCTGGCACCGTTGCCAGTCAGCCGTCGACGCCATCCTGCCGGCTGCGCCGCCTTTCATCGAGGCGTGCTTACTTGCTGAGCGTCTTGGCTTTCTCGAAGGCCTCGTCGATGGTGCCCACCATGTAGAACGCACCTTCCGGCAACTCGTCGCATTCGCCGTCGATGATCATCTTGAAGCCGCGGATGGTTTCCTTCAGCGGCACGTACTTGCCCGGAGCGCCGGTGAACACCTCGGCCACGTGGAACGGCTGCGACAGGAAGCGCTGGATCTTCCGGGCGCGGGCCACGGCCAGCTTGTCTTCCGGCGACAGTTCGTCCATGCCCAGCAGGGCGATGATGTCGCGCAGTTCCTTGTAGCGCTGCAGCGTGGCCTGCACGCCGCGGGTGACCGAGTAGTGCTCTTCGCCGATGATGTTCGGATCGATCTGGCGCGACGTGGAATCCAGCGGGTCCACGGCGGGATAGATACCCAGTGAGGCGATGTCACGCGAGAGCACCACGGTGGCGTCCAGGTGGCCGAAGGTGGTGGCCGGCGAGGGGTCGGTCAGGTCATCCGCGGGCACGTACACGGCCTGGATGGAGGTGATCGATCCGGTTTTCGTGGAGGTGATCCGTTCCTGCAGGCGGCCCATCTCCTCGGCCAGCGTCGGCTGGTAACCCACGGCGGATGGCATCCGGCCCAGCAGGGCGGACACTTCGGTACCGGCCAGGGTGTAGCGGTAGATATTGTCGACGAAGAAGAGAATGTCGCGGCCCTCGTCACGGAAACGCTCGGCCATGGTCAGGCCGGTCAGCGCCACGCGCAGACGGTTGCCCGGGGGTTCGTTCATCTGGCCGAACACCATGGCCACCTTCGACTGCGACAGGTCTTCCTGCACGATGACCTTGGCATCCGACATTTCGTGGTAGAAGTCGTTCCCCTCACGGGTACGTTCACCCACCCCGGCGAACACCGACAGACCCGAGTGGGCCTTGGCGATGTTGTTGATCAGCTCCAGCATGTTCACGGTCTTGCCCACACCGGCGCCGCCGAACAGACCGATCTTGCCGCCCTTGGCAAAGGGACAGATCAGGTCGATCACCTTGATGCCGGTTTCGAGCAGTTCCACCGAGGGCGACAGCTCGTCGAATTTCGGAGCGGTCTGGTGAATGCCACGACGCTCTTCGCTCTGGATCGGACCGCGCTCATCGATCGGGCGACCCAGCACGTCCATCACGCGGCCCAGCACGCCCGGGCCGACCGGCACCTGGATGTTGGCGCCGGTGCTGTTGACGGGCATGCCGCGGCGCAGGCCGTCGGAGGAGCCCATGGCGATGGTACGGACGATACCGTCACCGAGCTGTTGCTGAACCTCGAATGTCAGACCCTTTTCGGCCAGCGAATCGCCCGAGTCCTCCAGGACGAGAGCGTCGTAGACCTTGGGCATGGCGTCGCGCGGGAACTGAATGTCGACGACGGCGCCGATGCACTGAACAATGTGACCTTGTGCCATGGGGATTCCTTTGAATACTGTACGTTGATCGGTCGATACGTCGTCGGTCAGACGGCAGCAGCGCCGCCGACGATTTCACTGAGTTCCTGCGTGATGGCTGCCTGACGCGCCTTGTTGTACGACAGCTGCAGCTCGTTGATGATCTTCTTGGCGTTGTCGGAGGCTGCCTTCATGGCCACCACCCGGGCGCTGTGCTCGGAAGCCATGTTCTCTGCCAGCGACTGGTAGATCAGGGCTTCCAGATAACGCGTCATCAGCTCGTCGAGCACCTTGCGCGGGCTGGGTTCGTACAGGTAGTCCCACGAATAGTCGCCCTGTGCGACCGGTTCCTGTGCGGTACCCAAGTGCCCCTCGGGCAGCGGCAGCAGCTGCTCGACGACCGGCGCCTGCGTCATGGTGTTCACGAAGCGGGTATAGGCCAGATAGATGACATCGATCTCGCCCTTCAGGAAGGCGTCGATCTGCACCTTGATCACCGGAACCAGCTTGTCGATATGCGGTACATCACCGGTCTGGATCAGCTGCGAAACGATCTTGACCCCGGCGCGGTACATGAAACCCATGCCTTTCGAGCCGATGGTCGTGGCCTGGATGCCCACGCCCTTGTCGTGCAGTTCCTGCATCTTGTGCGTGACGGCACGGAAGATGTTGGTGTTCAGGCCACCGCACAGCCCCTTGTCGCTGGTCACCATGATGATGCCGGCGTTCTTCACCGCGTCGCGATGCTGCATGAAGGGGTGAACATACTCGGGATTGGCGGTTGCCAGGTGCGCCGTGATGTTGCGGATCTTCTCTGCATAGGGCCGGGCCTGCCGCATCCGGTCCTGTGCCTTGCGCATTTTCGATACCGAGACCATTTCCATGGCCTTTGTGATCTTTTGCGTGTTCTTGACGCTCTTGATCTGGTTCCGGATCTCTTTGCTGCTTGCCATAGTGGAGAAACTCGTTGGCGCACCGCCGGGGCGGTGCGCGGTTCAGCCCGCAGGCTGGGGGACAAAGACGATCAGAACGCGCCGTTCTGTTTGAAGTCCTTGAGGACTTCATGCATCTTGGCTTCGACTTCCTTGTTGAAGGCCTTGTCGCGTTCCAGCTGTTCCACGAACTCCGGATACTTGCCCTGCACGTACTCGTGCATGGCCTTGTCGGCAGCCAGCACCTTCTCGACCGGGATGTCCTCGTAATACTTGTTGTCGGAGGCAAACAGCGTCAGTGCCTGCTGCCAGACCTGCAGCGGGCTGTACTGGGCCTGTTTCATCAGCTCGGTCACCAGACGGCCGTGGTCCAGCTGCTTGCGGGTGCTTTCTTCCAGATCGGAGGCGAACTGCGAGAACGCAGCCAGCTCGCGGTACTGGGCCAGGGCGATACGCGAACCACCGGCCAGTTTCTTGATCAGCCCCGTCTGCGCGGCACCACCCACCCGCGACACCGAAATACCCGGGTTCACGGCCGGACGGATACCGGCGTTGAACAGGTCGGTCTCGAGGAAGATCTGGCCGTCGGTAATGGAGATCACGTTGGTGGGCACGAAGGCCGACACGTCACCGGCCTGCGTCTCGATGATCGGCAGGGCCGTCAGCGAACCGGTCTTGCCTTTCACTTCACCCTTGGTGAAGTGCTCGACGTACTCTTCGTTCACACGGGCTGCACGTTCCAGCAGGCGGGAGTGCAGGTAGAACACGTCACCCGGATAGGCTTCGCGGCCCGGCGGGCGGCGCAGCAGCAGCGACACCTGACGGTAGGCCCAGGCCTGTTTGGTCAGATCGTCGTAGATGATCAGGGCGTCCTGGCCACGGTCGCGGAAGTATTCGCCCATCGTGCAGCCGGCATAGGGGGCCAGATACTGCATGGCGGCCGATTCCGACGCAGTGGCGGCAACGACGATGGTGTATTCCATCGCGCCGTACTCTTCCAGCTTGCGCACCACGTTGGCGATGGTCGAAGCCTTCTGGCCGATGGCCACGTAGATGCAGATCAGGTCCTTGCCCTTCTGGTTGATGATCGCGTCGACGGCCACGGCAGTCTTGCCGGTCTGGCGGTCGCCGATGATCAGCTCCCGCTGGCCGCGGCCGATGGGCACCATGGCATCGATGGACTTCAGACCGGTCTGCACCGGCTGCGACACCGACTGGCGGGCAATCACGCCCGGGGCCACTTTCTCGATCACGTCGCTTTCTTTCGCGTTGATCGGACCCTTGCCATCGATGGGCTGACCCAGCGTGTTGACCACGCGGCCGATCAGCTCGGGGCCGACCGGCACTTCCAGAATGCGGCCCGTGGTCTTGACGATGTCGCCTTCGGAAATGCTTTCGTATTCACCGAGGATCACCGCGCCGACCGAGTCCCGCTCCAGGTTGAGCGCCAGGCCGTACACGTTGCCCGGGAACTCGATCATCTCGCCCTGCATCACGTTCGACAGACCGTGGATGCGGCAGATGCCGTCGGTCACGGAGATGACCGTGCCCTGGTTGCGGGAGTCTGCTGCAACCTCAAGGTTCTGGATCTTGCTTTTGAGCAGTTCGCTGATTTCAGCGGGATTGAGCTGCATGAAGGAAACTCCTTATTTCGTCAGGGTCGTGGCGAGTTGCGACAGCTTGCCACGCACGGATGCGTCGATGACTTCGTCGCCGATCTGGATCGAGACGCCGCCTATCAATTCGGGGTTTACGGTGGTGGTGGCCTTGATACCCTTGCCGAAGCGCTTCCTGAGCGTCTCGACGATGGCGGCCTGCTGCTTGTCGGTCAGCGCGAAAGCCGACTCGATATGCGCGTCCAGCACCTGCTCGTGCCGGTCACGTGCCTGCTCGAACAGTTCGCCGATCTCGGGCAGAAAGGCAAGCCGGCCGTTCTCGGCCAGGACCCGCACGAAATTCTGCTGGGGCTTGGTCAGCTTGCCGGCAGCTTCGGAAACGATGGCGGCAGCCTGGGCACGGTCGATGTTGGGATTATCCAGGAGCTCCTGGGCGGCATCGGCCTGCATGACGGAGGTCAGACGCGTGAGGGCGTCCGACCATTCTGTCAGCTTTCCATTCTCTGCCGCGAGCTTGAATGCCGCCTCCGCATAGGGACGGGCAATGGTCAGTGCTTCCGCCATGGTTCTTGGGCTTAGCGCAGCTCGTTTTTCAGGTTGGACAACAGATCGGCATGCTGCTTGGCGTCGATCTCCCGCTTGAGGATGCGTTCGGCACCGGTCACGGCCAGCTGGGCGACCTGCTCACGCAGCTGGTCGCGGGCACGTTCGGCTGCCAGGGTGGCTTCCTCGGCGGCGGATTTCTGGGCAGCGGCGATGATGCGCGCTGCTTCGGCACGCGCCTGGTCGATCAGCTCAGCAGCCTGCTTGTCGGCGCTGGCGCGCACTTCGACGGCACTGGCACGTGCCTGCTGCATTTCCTTCTCGACCCGTTTCTCGGTGGCCTGCAGTTCCGCCTTGGCCTGGTCGGCTGCCGCCAGACCGGCCGCAATCTTCTTGCTGCGCTCATCCAGGGCGGCCGTGATCGGCGGCCAGATGAATCTGGCGACGAACCACCAGAGGGCAACGAAGATGATGACCTGAACGATGATCGTGGCGTTTATGTACACGCGAGATTCTCCGTATCAATTCGATACATAAAGTGGGCGGGTGGCTGCCAGGCAGCCACCGTCTGCTCACTTCTCTCTATCTACCGTTCTGATGTGATCAGGCGAAGGGGTTTGCGAATGCGAACAGCATGGCGACACCGACACCGATCAGGAAGGCGGCGTCGATCAGACCGGCCAGAACGAACATGGAGGTCTGCAGCTTGCCCATCAGTTCGGGCTGGCGGGCGGAACCTTCCAGGAATTTGCCACCCATCAGGGCGATACCGATCGAAGCGCCCAGAGCGCCCAGGCCTACGATGATGCCGCAGGCGATTGCGACGTATGCTGCATTGGTCATGAAAGACTCCTCAGTCGAAGACAGAAAGGTTGAGAGAGACAGAAAGAACCTGCGCTAGCAGGGAACCGGGTGAAAGACCGGGAGGCTGTCGCCCGGTCTTTCGCCTGGAGCGGGCACCGGCGCTCAGTGTGCGTCGTGTGCCTGACCCAGATAGATCAGCGTGAGCATCATGAAGATGAAGCCCTGCAGCACGATGATCAGAATGTGGAAGATGGCCCAGACCAGACCCAGCGCGAAGTGCAGGCCGGCCCCCCACCAGGTGGCCAGCGCCCCCAGCAGGGCGAGCAGCATGAACACCATCTCGCCGGCAAACATGTTGCCGAACAACCGCATGCCGAGCGACACGGTTTTGGAGAGGTACTCGATGACCTGCAGCGTCAGGTTGCAGACCCACAGGATGGGTTTGAACAGCAGGCCGATGCCGCTGTTGCCGCCGGAGCCGAACGGGGCCGAAATGAGTTCGCCGAAGAAGTGGGTTTTCTTGATCTTGACGCCGTAGTAGAGCGAGGCAAACAGCACCACCAGCGCCATGGCCAGCGTGGCGTTCAGGTCTGCCGTGGGCAGGATGCGCTGGTAATGGGAGATACCCAGGCCCGAGACGATGGCGGGCACCAGGTCGACCGGCACGAGGTCGAGGGTGTTCATGAAGACGACCCAGACGAACACGGTGAGGGCCAGCGGGGCGATGTAGCGGATATCGCCGTGGATGATCGAGCGGGCCTGTTCGTTCACGTACTCGACCAGAAACTCGATGGCGCCGGTGAAGCGGCCGGGGACACCGGACGTGATGCGGCGGGCCACCATCCACATCAGGCCGCAGGCCAGGATACCCATCAGCACCGACCAGAAGATGGTGTCGTAGTTGATGATGGAGAAATCGACGATGGCCTTCTGCGGATGGCCAGACGAGTTGGCGTTCGCGAGGTGGTGAACGATGTATTCAGCCGCATTCGCGGGGCCGTGGGTGCCTTCTGTCGCCATCTTGGTATGGGATTACAGGTTTGTTTGGGAATCTGAACCGGTGCGCCGGGAAGCGCCTGGCCCAGTGTCTGTCTGAATGTGTTGTCGCCGGAAAAACACCTGCAGCCACGGCGCCTGCAATGCCGCGACGATGCCCACCAGCAGGGCCGCCCAACAGGCGGGTTTGACCCAGATGACGATAGCCAGCAGGGTGGCCACTGTCAAGGCGAGCTTGATGAACTCACCCACCAGAAAGGCCGCCACGAAAGTGCCGGGAGGTCGTCGTCCTGCCTGGGCAAGCAGACGGGCAAACAGCAGATTGGGCAGGACGCAGGCAAAGCCGCCGAGCAGAATGTCCCGGGCGCCCAGGGCACCCCAGTACAGACCACCACACGCAGCCGCCACGAGAACCAGCGCCACCTGCAGACCAACGGTTTTCAACATTTTACCCGGTGCTCCCGCTTGCCCGCGAGCGCCTCCTTTCGCGCTGTGCGGGTAGCCGTTCTGCGCGGACCGTAAAGTGTGCCTAACACCCCGTAACCGCTTGCAATGCGCCGGTTATGTAACCGATCACCGCGAAGTTGGCTGGTTTCGCTGCATTCCATTCACCAGCGCCAGTATAGGGGCTACTGGCTTTCTGGTCAAAACGGGAATGGTTGTCATTGGTCGTGCGTATGATTGGCCGACCGTCCATGGCGAGGCTGCATGTATCCGTGGCAGGAGAGCATTTCTGCGGCTCTCGTGATTTCGTGCATGCATAATGCAGCATTACAAAACACTGATGATCGTCCTGGCTGTCATGCGCGTTCCGGCTGCGAGACCGCCTGTTGCCACCATACCCACTGCATTCACTGCAGCAGGTAGCTCCTGACGGTGGGTGGGGAGGGGGGCGTCTTGACTTCTGTTCTCGTAATCGTGAATTACGACAGGTGAGGGCGGTCAAACGCACAGACTGCATGATGCCCAGACAGGCGGAACGGACAGGTATGACCGCCAGGAGCCACCAGGGTGTGTCATTGACTCATTCGTTCCTGCGCCCCTTGGGCGTGCATGACGAGACGGCTGGGGGACGGGGAATCCCCGATGGTTTCAAGGTACTGCCGACATGGTCATGCTCGTCCGCTGCGGGTCCAGGGTACCGCCGACATGGTCATGCTCGTCCGCTGCGGGCCCAGGGTACCGCCGACACGGTCATGCTCGTCCGCCATGGGTCCAGGGTACTGCTGACACGGCCACGCTCGCCCACCGCGGGTCCAGGGTACCGCCAGCACAGTCATGTACACCCGCAGCGGTGTCAGTCCTGAACGGCAGCGCTGAGCTTCAGCCGTTCCAGCAGACCCGAAAACGCATCGTTGCTGGAGAAGTGGATGACCAGCTTGCCGCGGCCGTTGGCCTTGCTGATGATCTCCACCGTGGTGTTCAGGTGATCGGCGATGCGCTCGCGCAGGCGGGCCACGTCGCGGTCGTTGATGGTGTCGGCCGCGCGCTTCTGCGCTACCTTGGCCTGGCCCTTGGCCTCTTCGACCTTCTGGCTGACCAGCCGCTCCGTCTCGCGTACTGACAGACGACGCTGCACCACCAGGTGTGCCATCAGGATCTGCTCGGCCCGGTCCAGTGCCAGCAGCGCACGGGCATGACCCATTTCGATGTCGCCGGCCAGCAGCATGGTCTGTACCGTATCGGCCAGGTTCAGCAGACGCAGCAGGTTGGAGGTTGCGCTGCGCGAACGGCCGATGGCCTGTGCCGCCTGCTCGTGGGTGTAATCGAACTCGTCGATCAGACGCTGGATGGCGCTTGCCTCTTCCAGCGGGTTCAGGTCCTCGCGCTGGATGTTCTCGATCAGCGCCAGGGCCAGTGCGTTTTCGTCGCTGACCTCCTTGATGATCACCGGCACCGTGGCCAGCTGGGCCAGCGCGGCCGCGCGGAACCGGCGCTCACCCGCGATGATCTCGTACCGGCCATTGTCGAGGGGCCGGATCACCAGCGGTTGCAGCAGGCCATGCTCGTGAATCGAGTCGGCCAGTTCCTGCAGCGCCGATTCGTCCATTCGCGTACGCGGCTGGTAGCGGCCGGCCTGCAGCAGGTTCAGTGCAATCTCGCGGATCCCTTCCTCTGCGCCAGCGGCCGGAGGGGCTGCTGGTGTTTCGACGGGCGCCGGCGCCACCGCAGGCGCGGGGGCTTCGTCCAGCATCGGGGTGTCGCCTCCCAGTAGCGAATCGAGTCCGCGACCGAGGCCGCCTTTGGTCTTCTTGCTCATGCCTTACCTTCCTTGAGATGTTCTTCCTGCGCACCGCCGGCCGATTGGGGCCAGCGGGCGTCTGCATGTGGTGCTGCGGCGTGGCGCGTGCCGCAGCAGAAAATGTGCAGCAGGCTCCCTGCCGGCGTCTTTTTGATGGCCGCTGACTTCCATCAGCTCGTGGCGCCTTCCGTACTGGTTTGTGTATCCGAACCTGCATGTTCCTTTTTCGGGGCATGACCCAGCCCCTGGCTGGGAATCGTGCCCTGGGGATCAGCAGATGCGCTGCCACTGCTTGCCGCCCCGGCCTGGGATGCGCTGGCCTCTGAACGTGCCGTCTGGCTGTTGCCCGACGAACGGGCTTTTGCGGCGGCCTTCATTTGCGCCACATAGGCGGGGGTGCGTTCGATCAGTTCCGACGCAAAGTCCAGATAACCCAGTGCGCCACGCGAGCCCGGATCGAAGCGCACGCCCGGCAGCCCATGACTGGGCGCCTCGGCCAGCCGGATGTTGCGCGGAATGACCGCCTTGAACACCTTCTCCTTGAAGTGCTCTTCCAGCTGCGCCGACACCTGCTGGGCCAGCGTGATCCGGCTGTCGTACATCACGCGCAGAATGCCCATGATCTTGATTTCCGGATTGAAGTTGGCGTGTACCTTCCGGATCGTGCCGACCAGATCGCTCAGCCCCTCCAGTGCGTAGTACTCGCACTGCATCGGGATGATCACCCCCTGCGCGGCGCACAACCCATTCAGGGTCAGCAGCGAGAGGGAAGGGGGGGAGTCGATCAGGATGTAATCGTAGTCGGTACTTACTTTGTCGATGGCATCCCGCAAACGGCGCTCCCGCCGGTCCAGCTCGACCAGTTCGACTTCCGCACCCGCAAGCTCCCGGTTGGCCGGCAGCAGGTAGTATCCGCCGGCCTCGGAACGCTGACGCGCCTCGTTGATCGTGGCTTCGCCGATCAGCACGTCATAGACGGATTTGTCGAGACGGCGCTTGTCGATGCCGCTCCCCATGGTGGCATTGCCCTGGGGATCGAGGTCAACGAGAAGTGTGCGCTTACCCAGTTGAGACAGGGCTGCCGCCAGGTTGACCGAGGTCGTCGTTTTTCCGACCCCGCCTTTCTGGTTCGCTATGGTCAGGATGAGGGTCACGAGAATCTCCGTCTGTCAGGTTCCGCGGATGAGATGAGAGGATGCTGGTTGGAAGGTGTGTTTGACGCGCCAGGGCTGGAAGCATAACGGTCGCCGGCCGTGGCATCGTCGGCGCCCGCTTGCGTGATGCGGTTGGCATCGTGCCGCAGTTTCAGTACGGCGAGGTAGCGCTGGATGCGGCCATCCCGGGTGGGCAGGGTTTCCACGGCTGCCATGGTGATCGTTGCCGGGAGACCTTCCTGCTCTTGCGGCAGGCGGGCTGCCTTCATGGCCAGCGCAAGTGAGCGCTCGCTCATGTAGGGCTGGCACAGCTCGGCGAAATGCCCGAGTGCCGTGAAGGCGCGGCAGATGAAATGACGTGGCAGGGAGGCGTCACAGGTGCTGCCGGACTGACGGGCAGGGCTGGCGGTACTTCTCGCGCCTGCCATGTCACACGTATCGTCCCCCGTGTCGTCAGTAACGTTGGCACTGTCAGCAATGCCCACGCCTGTATCGCCCGAGCTGCCCTTGCTGCCTGCAGCGTTCCTGCCGCGGTTCATTCCGGATAGTGGCCCAGGTGACGAATGGCTCAGCAGGGCATCCAGTTCTTCGATCTTGCCAGCCAGCACCGTGGCGTTGGTCAAGCCGAGTGTGAGCACTGACTGACGCAGAAAGGCCACCTTCTTGCCCACGGGTTCGACCAGATAGATGGGCCGTTCCGGCTGGGCAATGGCCAGCAGAATACCCGGGAAACCGGCACCGGTACCAATGTCGAACAGCGGTTCGCGCGTGTTGGGCAGCAGCTTCTGGAGGGCGGGCAGAACCACCAGGCTATCCAACAGATGCTCGTCGATCAGCTCGGCGCTGTTGCTGTTGCCCAGCAGGTTGAAGGTGCGGTTCCACTGCTTGAGCAGTGTCGCCCAGCGCACCACCAGACCGAACGCCCGTTCGTCCAGTGGCACGGACAGTGTGTCCAGACTGTCACGCAGATGCTGCGTGTCTGCGTCTGTCCAGCGGGTATCGGCCCGTTGGGCTGGCGCCTTGTGTTTCATGGGCGCGCCTCCGTGTTACCGGATGATCCAGCGCGACGTTCCATGGAAGTGAGTGGTCGCTTCTTCTTGAGATGAACCAGCAGAAGCGACACCGCTGCCGGCGTCATGCCGGGGATGCGCCCAGCCTGGCCAATGGTTGCCGGGCGTTGTGCCGTCAGCTTCTGGCGCACCTCATTGGACAGACCGGAGATGCGGCTGTAGTCCATGTCCACCGGAATGGACATGGCTTCCTGCTGAGCCATGCGCTCTACTTCCAGCCGCTGTCGTTCGATGTAGCCGGCATACTTCACCTGAATCTCGACCTGCTCGATGACGGCCGGGGAGAGCTCCGGGAGGAAAGACCGGTGATGCGTGGAAATGTCTGCCGTTGCAGCGGTTGCCCCTGCTTTGGGGGAGGAATGGTGGGCTGTGCGCAGCAGGCACGAATTACGGTCGTTTTCCGCAAAGTGAGTGTCCGCTGACGTATAGGTCGTATCATCGGCTGCCGGGACATCCTGATGGACGGATACTGTCCCGCTCAGGGTGTGCGTGGCAGGTGTCGCGGCATACGGCATATCCGGCCTGGCGCAAATATCCGGCGCGTCAGCGGACTGTTCCGTTGGCATCTCGGGTTCGATCGGGAGCGCACGGAGCTGCGCAAGCGTCACATCAGGGCGCTTCAATAGATCGTAAAGTGAGCGCTCACTACCAGATAATTGCAGATTTTCACTCAATGCCTGTAGCTGCGCTACCCGTTTGGGGTTAAGGAAGGTTGCCCGCAGGCGCCCGATCTCCCGCTCGATGGCCTCACGTTTGGCGGTAAACGCTGCCCAGCGCACGTCGTCGATGCAGCCCATGGAACGACCGATTTCGGTCAGGCGCAGGTCTGCATTGTCTTCGCGAAGACTCAACCGGTACTCTGCCCGACTGGTGAACATCCGGTACGGTTCCATGACGCCCTGGGTGAGCAGATCGTCCAGCATGACACCCAGATAGGCCTGGTCGCGGCTGGGCACCCAGGGGGCTTCCCCGCGCGTCTGCCGGGCCGCATTCAGCCCCGCCAGCAGCCCCTGTGCCGCTGCCTCCTCATAACCGGTGGTTCCATTGATCTGCCCGGCAAAGAACAGACCGTGAATCTGCTGGGTTTCCAGCCCAGGCTTCAGGGCACGCGGATCGAAGTAATCATACTCAATCGCATAACCGGGGCGCAGTATATGAGCCTGCTCCAGGCCCGCCATGGACTGAACCAGCGCCAATTGCGTGTCAAAGGGCAGACTGGTCGAAATGCCGTTGGGATAGATTTCGTTGGTGCGCAGCCCTTCCGGCTCCAGATAGATCTGGTGGGAAGTCTTGTCGGCAAAGCGATGAATCTTGTCTTCGATGGATGGGCAGTAGCGCGGCCCAACCCCTTCGATCACACCGGTAAACAGGGGGGATCGGTCCAGCCCCTGACGAATGATGTCGTGTGTCCGTTCGTTCGTATGCGTAATCCAGCAGGGCAGCTGCTGTGGATGCTGAGCAGCGTTGCCGATGAACGAGAATACGGGCACTGGATCCGTATCGCTAGGCTGCACACCCAGGCGGCTGTAGTCGATGGTCTTGCCGTCGATACGGGGCGGCGTACCCGTTTTGAGACGCCCCTGTGGCAGGGCCAGTTCGCGCAGCCGATGGGCCAGCGTTTTTGCGGAAGGATCGCCCGCACGTCCGGCCTCATAATTGTCCAGGCCCACATGCACCTTCCCGTTGAGGAAGGTACCGGCCGTGAGCACCACGGCATGCGCATGGAACGCAATGCCAAGCTGTGTCATTACACCGGAAACGCGGTCTCCCTCCAGCAGCAGATCGTCCACTGCCTGCTGAAACAGAGTGAGATTGGGTTGATTCTCCAGTGTCTGACGAATGGCTTGCCGATACAGCACCCGGTCTGCCTGCGCACGCGTAGCACGCACGGCGGGCCCCTTGCTGGCATTCAGGATGCGAAACTGGATACCGGCCTGGTCGGTTGCCACGGCCATGACGCCACCCAGCGCATCGACCTCCTTCACCAGATGGCCCTTGCCGATCCCTCCAATAGACGGGTTGCACGACATCTGCCCCAATGTGTCAAGGTTGTGGCTTAAAAGCAACGTTTTCGCGCCCGTGCGCGCGGCTACCAATGCGGCCTCGGTGCCTGCGTGGCCTCCGCCCACAACGATGACATCAAAGAATTCCGGGTGAAAGTTCATGCGCCATTATAAAACGCTGGCAGGTCGTTTGTGCTCGTCCATGTGCGATGTTTCACGTGAAACAGCGAAGAAGTGTGTCGGATTTCCTTGCGGAGGCCGGGGCTGAGGGCTTTAGGGGCCAGCTGGAGGGATTGAACTCCATGCGTTTGTCTGTTGAAACTTGCTCGCGAGGCAACCTGCCGGCCGCGAAAGAGACGCGCGAGGCCCAGGGAGAGAATCGAAAAATCGGAAGACGAGCAGAGAACGAGAAGAGATTGGGGTTTGACTGTATGCGCCCAGCCCGGTTGAGGAGCAACCAAAAGGAAAGTACGTGGAAACGGGTGCGCGGATCGCTTTGTCTGGGGCGACGCTATGATGGTTGGGACAAAGCCTTGGGGAGCTATGCAGGTTCCGGAGTAGGGAGCGCATGAATGTGCGCCCTGGTGGAGGGATCGATGATCATCAGATGACAAGAGGATGATTTGAGGGAAAAGGTTCCCAAGGGTGTTGTTTAAGGGGGCTGAAGAAGCAGGGAGGTGCATGACGAAAAACTGGCCAGAAACGTGGATAGGAGCGTCAAGGCAGGTGATGGAACAGCTCTGGGTGACTGCGGGGCAGGCGGCAAACTACCTGGTTGCGCCGTCTGCCGTACGCCTTGACGACCGGTGGGCGAGCCGCGGCAGCGTATGTGAAAGGGACAAGTACGCTAACGCATGCGGAGGAGGTTGGTGAACAAAACGCGATATGGCAGTCGGTTGAATCAGAGCTGTCAGATCCCAAACCTAAAGCTCGGAGCAAGATAGCCAGTATGCTGAGAATGGAGGGTGAGTACAGGTTAGGAAAGCAGGCCGTGGGGGCGGGTTGCGAGGACGAGACTAACTAGGCAGATTGCCTAGGGTGGGTTGACTAGGGTGGGTTGGCTAGGGCAGGTTGGCTAGGGCAGGTTGGCTAGGGCAGGTTGGCTAGGGCAGGTTGGCTAGGGCAGGTTGGCTAGGGCAGGTTGGCTAGGGCAGGTTTCGGAAGCGGGTTGCGGGGTTAAAAATGCTTCAACAGGCTACTGATCTCTTCGGTCGGCCGGGAGAGACTGCATATAACCATTGATTCGTCCTGCAAGGCTATGGAACAAAATAGTGTGAACCTGAGTTGTTGGAACTCAACACGGCTCGAGAGAGGGCGCCCCTTGACTTGCCATATACCCCTCACTGACCGCTTCTGTGGTGAAGATCTTGGGGGGGATGGACGTCTTCTCGACGGTCATCGAGAATGATGGCACACCGTGCCAGAGCAGATTCGTGAATGAGACGGTCGATACTGCTGCAGCCAGCAATGAGTAGGAAGCACGGAAGATGAGAGAAGAGATAAGGTAGACAGGGCATCTATTTGAATATAATAGTGACTACTCACGTACTTGATGTTTCTTCCGCCGCAAAAATCGAGAACATCCAGTTGGCACGTGAAGAGAGATGGAACGCTTGCGCTCCTTTGCTGTAATGTAGCACTCGCGTCGGGGGTGGAATCAGTTGAGATCCCTGGACCCATGTTCAATGTTGCTGTTCATTGACCATAAGTATCGGTATGTCCTGGAAGGGGAATTACCCGGCGTTAACCTGCGCACAGGGTCTTCTCGCTTCCGTTTCTATGAGGTTTCCATGCCTTTACTGTTGCGGAAATGGTTTAGGGCAAAGGGTGCGTGAGAGAAATACTTATCTCCAATATCTGAATGTCTGTTTGTCAGGAAGCGCGACGGAATCGAGTATACAAAAATCTATCTCTACACTCGCCGCTCCGTGTTTTCTTATTATCAACGTTCTGGTGAGGGCTAGACATAATGCAGCAGCGAAGGGTTCACTCTAACTCGTCAGATGATCGAGAAACAGGAGATATCAGGACATCAGGTAGGTCTTTCTTCAAGGGGAGGCCTTTGACTGACCGGGGATTCATGTTTGATTGCGCTCGTCCCTCCATCTCCAAATTTCCTGCTTTCTTGGGTGTTATCTGAATGCTTTCGATGGGCATTCTCTCATCTTTCTGAAAAATTTTGGTTTTGGAGGGGGCCTTCCCCCTTTTACGGAGGATCTAGCTGTCCCTGAACTCTTTGGTTCTGGATACTCTACCCCCAGCTCGCCCTAGTATCTGAATCTAAAGTCGTAGCCAGTCTCCGGCTGTTTCACGTGGAACAAATGCCTTGGTGGCCGGTTTAGCGCATGCAAACGCTGTGCCGTGGTGAACCGGAAATGTCAGGGGTACTAAAGTCTTGTTATCTGACGCAAATACCTTGTGCATATCGATGAGGAGGGGTCTTTCAAACCATCCCTGTAATCCTATGAGATTCTTCCTTGTCTAGTTAAGTATGGGGTTGCTGACCGAAAGAGGACTACTCCGGACTAACGTTCCATCACTGGAGGACGCATGTTTCACGTGGAACAAGGGTAGTCCTGTTCCGAAAGCGCATTGCGGCCAACACGCTGAGGAAGTGCTAGAAACCTGAAAGTACCGGTAAACCTGGACCAAACGACCTTGAACGACTTACCTGAGCTTGAAGCCGCGTGCCGCAATCACGGGCTGTACGATGTGCAGAAGACGAGTATTGGAGCGAGAAGCATCATGCACGGATGAGGGGCAGGCATCAGGAATTGGATCTAGAGGGGTTGAGATAAGGGGCAAACAGTTCAGGAAGGAGCAAATATGGCTGGATAGGTAGCCGCAGAACAGGGACAGAACAGGGGCAGATCAGGGGCAGATCAGGGGCAGAAGATCGGAAGAGCACAGGTCTGACCTCC
>NZ_RRUE01000002.1:0-381648 GCF_003892345.1 Lautropia dentalis | reverse complement strand
GCAGATCAGGGGCAGATCAGGGGCAGATCAGGGGCAGATCAGGGGCAGATCAGGGGCAGATCAGGGGCAGATCAGGGGCAGATCAGGGGCAGATCAGAGCAAATCCGGGAGGAAGTGGAGAAGCTGGACATGACGAAGATATAACGGATCGGAAAATAGGCTGGATCCCCCCCCAACGAGAACATCATCAATGACTTGTGATGTACGGTGTTATATCACCTCGTTCAGTCATCATTCCCTGAGAAAGACGGACGATTCCCGGGAAACGCGGGCCCCGATGGGCAAGCTTGTAGTTTATTGCCCAGTGTACAACACAAGATAAAGAAAAAGCTCCTTTTGCAAGCATGCTTACGTTTTCCTCGACCAAACCGGGGGGGGCTACGCGTGTGAGGGGGGTACTACCGCTCAGAAAAGCACCTCTATAATGGAAGCGAGCGCTCACTGTTATCGAAACCCTTTAAGTATCGTGTGAATGGTTTCGTTGTTATTCACGTGGGATCGTGTGTCTGGTGCGTTGGCGAGGCGAGGTCCCGCCGGTAGTCAGTTCCCTGAGACAAGGTAGTACAGTATCAAACGCAGAAGCGTGGTTGTTCGGTTGTTCTGGGCGTCTGACCCTAGGGGGGGAGGGGGAGCATCCCCAGAGCGAACGGCTATCATTGCTACACAGCGTCAAACCGGGGGCATATCTGTATCCGGCCTACTAAACCTTAATCTCTGACCCCGATACACTCTATTGACATGTACAAGTCAATCGTCTCCAGCCCTGGGGCTTGTACGAGTGCAAGGATGGCGCGACAGGGCCTCCTCCACATCCATTTTCCTACCCTCAGATCGCCTTTGGGTCACATTTTGAACCAATCACCGACTCTGCGTGCGGGGATTCCTCCTGCCAACCGCTTGAGATGGGGGCGTTAGGTAATCATTTAGGAGCGATTCCCGGTCTGGTTGGGACGTCTAGGGGGCGATAGGGAACCTTAGGGGTGACGAAGGCGACAAAGCATCTAAGGGGGAGGAACTTGCTGGCCGGAAGGGTGTGAAACTGGTTTCATGAAGTATTGTTCCACGTGGAACACTGCATTGGGCAAACGAATAAGCGTTAGAGTGAGTTCACATTGGAGGTGGTAGATACAGCTCCTCCCCTCCTTGAGTGTGTGGTGATGAGTTTCTAGTACCATCAGTATCGACAGAATTGCAGAGTAGGTGTTCCGTGGCTTAAGAAGCTCTTGTTATATGGTTTGTCTACTCGGCTGACATATCTATGAAGCGTATACCTACCTATCTCCGTACAGACCGGCCTTCGTGTCTACGTCAAAACTCCCTAGATCAGTCATCAACCTGCGCAGTGCTTCGAAGTCGACCTAAATTAGAGAAGGGCAAAGACACAGCGATGCGCGACTGGATGGGAGTCCAGGTACCCGCCGAATAATAGCAATACGCTGACCATGTTCTTTCTGTCAGTAGATTCGCCTGCACTGGCGCAGGTAGCTTGTTGGATAGTGTCTTTAATCAACTGACAATATCAGTAGCCTGGCTGGACTAAAGTCTAAAGTCAGGGATGAAAGCAATGCCGCTATCGCATATGGCTTCATGGTCGCGGAAGGAACTAACTGCCAGGTCCGCTGGCGCGGAATGCTCATGCATCCGTGGATTCTGCGCGGATTGCGCCAACGTACGGGTTTGCGGTAAAGACAGGATTGGTTATCTCGCGTATTGCTGTGGCGCAGCTTATTCTATTTGTCTTGGTGTGACACGTGGGAAGGGCTTTTTACGCTCTCATAGGGAAACTAGCGTGCGTGCGCGTTTCCTCTGTTCTCGAGGTTCAGGTCAAGAGAACCCGATGGGTCGTGGTCCTCTTGTCATTATCAGTTGAATTCGTCCGCCGGTTAAATAATATTAGAAGTAAGCGCTCACGTATTACGCAGTAATATGCTGGTCTGTTTGTTGATCGCGCTATTCCGCGTTGTCTACTGGAAACCTGGATAAGTGCGCGCTTGTTTTTCAGTCCTACAGTAGTGCTATTGGTTCTGGCGTGTGGGGGTGATCGCATGAGGACTGCGGATTGTTCCACGTGAAACAGGCCTCTTCTGGAAACCCAAACTCCGTCAGGCTTATGATCGGGAGAGGCTTGCCATGGATGGCGGATGGATTCTAGCTGCATATAGCTTCCTGAAGCAGGAGGGAGCAGAAACTGAAGTCATCGATGACGAAGACGGTGCATAACTGATGATCTCTGTCACGCCAGCGCAGATCTAGCGGAAGGGCGCATAGCGTTGATCATGCACGGGCGGATGGCTGCCATGGATTGTCCAATGAAGCTTCTCTCCCGGCTAAAATCTGAGATCTGTATGCAATGCTCTTGATGCGAAAGAAGAGAGCCCAACACGCTCTTATGGCGTTTAAACTCAATCGCCGGTCGGAAATGGACATGGCTGTATGAGCAATGAACGTGTTACGGTTGCTGTGCTCTCCGTCCGCAGTACATCTCAGTCCGTAGATATCTGATATGAGAAATTTCCCCTTTGGGGCGGCGTCAGTGTGAATTGATGGCTGGGGCGGGGAATAACGTCCACAGATTGTGGGTAAAAAAATTCTCTGCAAATCTGGGGAGTCTATCCTCTCATTATCACTCTACTCCAGCGGCCAGTCGGCACGCCTCCTGGCGAACGAAGGGGATGAAGATCGTTTAGCGCGCGCCTCATCCGCGGGCCATTTCTGGCAGTAATTTCTGGAATGAAACGGTGCGAGCAGGAGGGCGAATCTGGGAGCATAAATGTTTTTGCTTCTGCCCCCTACAGTCATCAAGTCTGATATGACCAGAGACAAGCCCGACAGCCACCGTTAACCGGCAGGAACAATCATCGCAGTTGCTCAGTCAAGGGAAAAGTCCTGCGTAACATTTTGACCTCCGTCCCTCCAGTGCGTTGTCATTTACCGCCGTGGCCCTCGGCCATTGCCACCGAGATTCCGTCCGGCTAATCCTGATCCCAGTCCCTGCCTCAGTCTTTGCCCCAGTCTCTGCCCCAGCCCCGACCCCGGCACAAACCAATTTACAGAGACCGTTCTAGGCAAGAGGACCCACGTGTCGCAGACGTCTCAACGAACCGGCGCGCTAGGCATAAGTACCTGATGACACTGAATGCTCAGATGTTCTGCCGAAGGACTCGTCTTGGAGGTTGCCAAACGCTTGGGGATCTCTGCAAAAGTCCTGCGCAACTTTGATCTCCATGCCGGGCGATGCAGTGCGTTGCCTTTTGCCGCAGGAGCATTCTGGCTCATTCCGACTTTGAACTGACCAGTTCCGAAGCAAGCGATCGATCTGAGGATGTAAAACAAGTCAGCATCCTGAATCAGGCGGCATCCTTCCTTGTGCTGCCGAACGTCTGCCCGGCGCCTTCTCCCTGGGCAGCCAGGAGAGTTTCGTCGTCAGGGTGGGCGGCGTTCCGTAATCACTAACGTGGGGCAGTGGTGAAGCAAACCTAGTGGATGATGCCGCGCGGACGACAAACCTATGGAATGAAGGGCGCAGACAACGAACGTTCAACGTTCACAAGCAGACGATACAGCCGCGACGACGGACATGCGCGGGACGACCGATCACCGCAGACGAACACCCTCAGAAGACAACCACCCTCTTGCAGGAATCTATCAGGAGAGAGCTGAATCCAGCCAAACCCCTGATGCGCCCCTCACGCCCGCCATTCTGTACTTAAAAGTATGCCGTTATAAAGTGAGCGCACACAAACATATAAAAACTCAATTAATCTTTATGAGGCAATAGTCAGGAATGCTGTGCCTATTTTCTTCAGTACAAACTGCCAGCCGTCACCCATTACAAACCAATCGTCAACACCAATACCGACCGCCAGCTGCCAGCCACCAGCCACCAACCGCCCCCCCCAACTGCCACCCCCCCAACTGCAAACCGCCAATTCTGTCTTCCAGCCGCTCTCTCTCCAGCCCTCGCGACTCACACCCACTCCCGGTGTCGTGCAGCCCCTGTCCCTCTATTGCGGTAAAGTGT
This sequence comes from Lautropia dentalis, assembly GCF_003892345.1. Taxonomy (GTDB): domain Bacteria; phylum Pseudomonadota; class Gammaproteobacteria; order Burkholderiales; family Burkholderiaceae_E; genus Lautropia; species Lautropia dentalis. Next base: position 377,627 of record NZ_RRUE01000002.1, on the reverse strand, counting down.
TCCCGCCCCTGGAATGTGTTCTGGATCTGGGTCTGTTCATCTCCGCCAGAACGAGCGCACCCCGACACGCCCGACACCACACCCACGCCCACGCCCACGCCGGGCCTCCGCCCGTTTCTCAAACGGCCTCTTCTCTTCCCCCATGCCCGTGAGTCTCCCCATGTCCGACAGCCAGCACGCTACCCAACGCACCCCGTCCAGCGTACGACGTCCCGGGAGCAGGGACAGTTCCGCCCGACGCCCTGTTGCCATCACCATGGGTGATCCAGCCGGCATCGGCCCCGAGATCATTCTGAAGGCGCTGCAGAAAGCGCCTGAAATCGGCCTTCAGGGGCCTTTTGTGGTCTATGGTGACCCCAAGTGGCTTGACGCCATTCCAGAGGCTCTTGCGCCCGATACGGGCCTCCTGGAGGTGGTCTCATGTGCCCATGTTCCTGCAGACCTTCAGGTTGGGCAGATTTCGGCGGCAGGAGGGGACGCTGCCTGGCGTGCCGTGCGTCAGGCGGCGCAGGATGCGATGGCCGGAAAGGTGCGTGCGGTGGTGACGGCTCCGCTCTCCAAGGCCGCAATGAACCTGGCCGGGCACGCGTATCCGGGCCATACCGAGATTCTGGCCGAGGTGGCGGGCAATGTGCCGGTGCGAATGATGCTGGCCAACGAGGAACTGCGTACGGTGCTGGTAAGTATCCACGTGCCGCTGCGCCAGGCCATCGAGAGGCTGACGGTGGCGGGGATCGTCGAAACCATCCGCTTGACCGATGCTTTCCTGCGCCGTACGGGCCTCGAGGCGCCACGGATTGCGGTGGCAGGGATCAATCCGCACGCCGGGGAGGATGGGCTGCTGGGCGATGAGGAGATCCGCATCATTGGCCCCGCGGTTCGCGAGGCGCAGGGCCTGGGCATCGATGCACAGGGGCCATTTCCGCCGGATACGGTGTTCATGCGGGCCCGCGGCTTTGCGCAGTTCGACGTGGTGATCGCCATGTATCACGACCAAGGGCTGATTCCGATGAAGTATCTGGGCGTTGAGGACGGTGTGAACCTGACCGTGGGATTGCCGTTCGTGCGCACAAGTCCCGACCATGGGACTGCCTTCGACATAGCCGGCAAGGGGGTGGCCGATCCATCCAGCATGCTGGCGGCCATGCAGATGGCCGAGCGGCTGACAGCGGGCTGCTGAGCGGCTGGGTCCGGTTCTGCAATCGGCGTTGACACCCCAGCCAGTTTCCGCGCTCAGTGTCGGCCTCCGTGTTCCGCCAGGCGCCGACTCCCATGAAAAAACCGCCGCGTGAAAGCCATCGCGGCGGTTTCGTGAATCTAGGGCAGAACCTGATCCCGGCAGCGAAACCGGGTAAGTCCGATCCCAGGCATTTCGCTCGTGCCCGTGGCCCTGATGGGAGGGCCACAGGCGGGTTCTGGATCAGTGCTTGTTCAGCAGCCCTTCCAGATGCAGGCGGGTCTCGCGCAGCACGGCGGGCAGACGTTCACCCAGGCGGGCAAACAGCTCGTCGTGGTGGGCAAACTCGGCCTTGACCTGTTCCGGATCGACGTAGGTGACCTTTTCGTAGGCGTCCTTGCCGAAGTCCAGGCCATTCCAGTTCAGGTCTTCGTAGTGCGGCGTGGTGCCGAGCACGTGCTCGATGCCACCCTGCTTGCGGCCTTCCAGACGTTCCAGCATCCAGTTCAGCACGCGCATGTTGTCGCCGAAGCCCGGCCAGATGAAGCGGCCGTTGTCGTCGGTACGGAACCAGTTGACACTGAAGATCGGGGGAACCTTGGCTCCCTTGGACTTCAGCCAGTCACCCAGGTTGAGCCAGTGCTGGAAGTAGTCGCCCATGTTGTAGCCGCAGAAGGGCAGCATGGCGAACGGGTCGCGGCGCACCACGCCCTGCTTGCCACCGGCGGCCGCGGTGGTCTCGGAACCCATGGTGGCGGCCAGGTAGACGCCTTCGGTCCAGTTGCGGGTCTGGGTGACGAGGGGGATGGTGTCGGAGCGGCGGCCACCGAAGATGAAGGCGTCGATGGGCACGCCGGCCGGGTCATCCCAGGCCGGGTCGACCGCCGGGTTGTTGGTGGCGGCCACGGTGAAGCGCGAGTTGGCGTGGGCTGCCTTGCGACCGTTCTTGCCGTCGGCCGGCGTCCAGTCGTTGCCCTGCCAGTCGATGACGTGGGCGGGCGGTTCGCTCATGCCTTCCCACCATACGTCGCCATCGTCGGTGAGGGCCACGTTGGTGAACAGCACGTTCTTGTTGAGCGCGGCCATGCAGTTCGGGTTGCTCTTCGCGTTCGTGCCCGGGGCCACGCCGAAGTAGCCGGCTTCGGGGTTGATGGCGAGCAGGCGACCGTTGGCGTCGGGCTTGATCCAGGCGATGTCGTCGCCCAGGGTGGTGACCTTCCAGCCTTCGAAGCCTTTCGGCGGGATCAGCATGGCAAAGTTGGTCTTGCCGCAGGCCGACGGGAAGGCGGCTGCCACGTGGTATTTCTTGCCTTCGGGCGAGGTGACGCCGAGGATGAGCATGTGCTCGGCCAGCCAGCCGGGGTTGCCGTTGCCTTCTTCGGCATGACCCATGGCCGAGGCGATGCGCAGTGCCAGGCATTTCTTGCCGAGCAGGGCGTTGCCGCCGTAGCCCGAACCGTAGGACCAGATCTCGCGGCTTTCGGGGAAGTGCACGATGTACTTTTCATCGTTGCACGGCCAGGTCACTTCTTCCACGCCTTCGGTCAGCGGCATGCCCACGCTGTGCACGGCAGGCACGAACTCGCCGTCGGTGCCCAGCACGTCCCACACGGCCTTGCCCATGCGGGTCATGATGCGCATGCTGGCCACCACATAAGGGGAGTCGGTCAGTTCGATGCCGATCTGCGAGATCTTGCTGCCCAGCGGACCCATCGAGAAGGGCACGACATACATGGTGCGACCCTGCATGCAGCCCTTGAACAGACCCTGCAGCGTGGCGCGCATCTTGGCCGGTTCCATCCAGTTGTTGGTGGGGCCGGCGTCGATTTCCTTCTCGCTGCAGATGAAGGTGCGATCTTCCACCCGGGCCACGTCGGACGGGTTGGAGCGGGCCAGATAGGAACCGGGACGTTTGGCGGGGTTGAGCTTGATCAACGTACCGCGGGCGACCATCTCTTCACACAGACGGTCGTATTCTTCCTGGCTGCCATCTGCCCAGACGACGTTGGCCGGCTGGGTGAGTTCGGCAATCTGCCGCACCCAGTCGATGATGCCGGTGTGCCGTACTTCGGACGGGACGTTGCCGATATCGACAGCCGATGATGTCTTTGTCATGTTGTTTCCTTGTTGTGAAGTTGAAAAACACCAGAACCGGGCTCGGGTGAACGGCGGGTCGGGGCCAACAACGCAGTGCATGCACTGCCGGCACTTCGAACGGGCCGTTCACAGGAATGTCTCCTGAAGCGTGCGATGCACCCGGGCAACCCAGGAGCATGGCGCGCGTCAGACATGACACTGTCTCCATGGAGGGAAGAACGGCAAAGACCGTCCGGCCTTCCGGCGAACCCTCCGCCAGTCCCGTCCGGAAGTCGCTGCCCTTGCGGGCCGCACAACCGGCTTCCGGAACCGTTCGGATGGCTCAGGGTTGATCGTATGCCTTTTGCGAGGTTTTCGCCAACAAGCCCCAACAGTCTGTCGGACGCTTTGACGGCAGGAATGGCAAGTCTCCGCAGGCACGGGTCTGACGATGACACGAATCTCCACACGTTTCTCTGATCCAGTACAAGGAATATGACAGTTGCGTGGGGACAACAGGTTCTGTGGGGCAAGGGAATCCTGATGACTCAGGGCATGGGCAACATTGCGCCCCACCCACTACCCGGAGAGCACGGGCAACATGGCCACCCACCATCCAGAGAGTACGGGCAACATAGCCGCTCACCACTCAGAGGGCACGGACAAGATGCGCTGGTGTGGCCGGGAAATCCTGTCTCACGAGTCACCACCAGAGGACACGGACAACATGGTCGCCAGTCACCCAGAGGGGCGCTTCTGGGCTGTCCCTGACCGTGGGCTACCGGCGTTGCCCAGCTTGCCAGGGCGGCCAGCCTTGTCGCGCAGTGCGCCAGGTCTGCTCACGGCTGGGGCCAGTGGCAAAGGTGCCGTTATTGATGTCAAATCAGGAGTGGATCAGCGGGTGCGCACGCCAGCGTGAATGTCGGCTGATTCACGGGATTACTCGGGCGGCGGGCTGTTGGTGGCCCGTTGCTTCTGCAGATGTGTGTACTTGCTTTCGTGGAATGCGGCGCTTTTTCGTGGAATGTGGCTGCCATTCCGTGGGAGTACGTGCCCTGCCGAGACTGACCTGTGCTGCTGGCATCCGCTGCCATTGGTGGGCCTGTGCTGTTGCCGGCCGACAGGTCTGTACCGTCATCGATGGGGGGGCCTGTGTCGTGACTGATGGGGCTGTGCAGCCGTGAGAATGTTGATGCCGCTGTTCTGCCGTGTGCTGCTCTCCGTTTGCAGTGGCCCCAGGGGCGCTTCAGGGCAGGGGAGGGCGGTGAAAGGGTGGGAGCGGTAGCTGGCTACAGGCCAATTGTGGGTATCCAGATGAAAGTATGTGGGTACTCACCGCTGTATTCAGGTGCAGGCCACGTGGATGTGGGCTGCAGCAGATTTTGTTGAAAACAAGGGGAAAGACGTGACCAGAGAAAACGCCGCCGGCCAGACCGGCACCACGACGCAACCAGGAGCAGGGGAGGGCGCCGGGCGTCCTGCTGCCCAGGATCCGGTGCTGGGCTGCCTGCCCATCGAGGCAGGCCACAGCATCAGTCGCCGCATTCGTGTGGTGAATCCACCGCTGATCCGGGCCTCCAGCGTGGTGTTCGATACCGTGCAGGATGCCGTCGAGATGAGCAACCGCACCGATCAGGGTGAGCTGCATCAGTCCAGCTACGGAACGGCGGGTACCGAAACCACCTATGCACTGATGGACGCGGTGGCCGAACTGGAAGGTGCGCCGCACAAGGTGCGTGCCGCCCTGATGCCGTCGGGACTGGCAGCAATCAGCACGTTGATGTGGGCGTTCACTTCGCCGGGAGACGAGATTCTGGTGACCGATTCGGTCTATGGGCCGGCCAGAACCTTCAATGACACACTGCTGAAGAAGTTCGGTGTGAAGACCATCTACTTCGATCCGCAGGCCACGCCGGACGATCTGGAAAAGTTGGTGAGTCCTCGCACACGTATGGTGTACCTGGAAAGCCCGGGCAGCTATACCTTCGACATCCAGGACACGCCGGCCATCAGTCGCTGGGCGCGCGAGCGCGGCATTCTGACCGCCATCGACAACACCTATGCCTCGCCGCAGCTGGCCCGTCCGTTCGACTGGGGGGTGGACATCTCGGTCCTGGCACTGACCAAGTACTGGAGCGGTCACGCCGATGTGCTGATGGGCGCCGTGGTGGTGCGCGAGGGGCTGTGGCAGCAGCTCTGGTCTGCCGTGCGGCAGCTGGGCATGTGCGTGGGTGGGGACGATGCGTGGCTGATCCTCCGTGGCATGCGCACGCTCAATGCCCGCATGCCGGTACACGAACAGAGCGCGCTGAAGGTGGCCCGCTGGCTGGAGAAGCAGCCGGGCGTTGCAAAAGTGATACACCCGGGACTGGAAAGCCACCCCGGTCACGCGCTGTTCAAGCGCGACTTCCTGGGCAGCAACGGGCTGTTCTCGTTCGAGCTGGAGCCGGTGTCGCAGGAGGCGGTGCAGGCGCTGTGCAATGGCCGGCGCCATTTCCAGTTGGGCTTTTCCTGGGGCGGTTACGAGAGCCTGATCATGCCGGCGTATCTGCGGGGCTGCCGCAGTGTCACGCCGTGGCATGGCGAGCAGCTGGTTCGTATCCACTGCGGCCTGGAGCCGGCCGAAGCGCTGATCGCCGACCTCGATGAAGGGCTGAAGGCGATGCGCGCCGCCAACAGGACCTGATGACGCCTGTTGCCTGGCCGGCAATTCGTGGCTTCCCGTGGCTTCCGGGTGCTGCACCCGGAGCCGCTGGATGCGCGGGGGTGGGCAGGAAAAGCGAGGAAGGGTAGAGAAGGGTAGAGAAAGGGGGGCAGAGAAGGGCCGGCAAAGCCCATTTCGCTCTCCGAACAAGTGAAGTGGTTTTGCGTAAGTATGTGCTTACTGTTGAAAATCAGGCATTTCCGGGGGGCCCTGTCTCACGTCGTTTCTGCTCTGCGCCTCTCTGCTTCAAGTGACGACGTCTTGTCCCAGCGCAGCGCTCGCCGTCTGTCTCCTTCCCGGCAATCTCGCTGTTCATGCACCCCAATGCCAACTATTCACGCGCGGGTGACGGCCAAATTGACGATAATCTGAAGAGCGCGCGGATGCCCGGGTGTTAGACCGTTCCGATGCCGTTTCGATGCAGGGTATCCGCGCCATCTTCTTTCGCAGTGACTGACTGAAGTCAGTGCTTACTCTCAGGGTGACACAATGACAACGCCTTCTGGCCTGCTTCCCCTCGACCAACTGATCAATCAGGATCTGGACGACCTGATCCGCAAGGCCCGTTCGCAGTACGAGGCGCTGGCCGGCAACCACCTCTGGCTGACCGGGGGCGCTGGCTTCCTGGGCTACTACCTGGTGCTCTCCATCGGCCACTGGAACAGGACCGCTCCCGCCGACAGGAAGATTCGCCTGACGGTGCTGGACAACTACGTGCGCGGCATCCCCGCCTGGCTGAAGGAAGCCGAATCCGCCGAAATCCGGCTGCGCAAGCATGATGTGACGCACCCGATTCCGGCCGATCTGGAACCGGCCAACTTCATCATCCATGCGGCGTCCATCGCCTCGCCGATGTACTACCGCAAGTTCCCGCTGGAAACCATCGACGCCAACGTCAACGGTCTGCGCCTGATGCTGGACTATGCGGCCGAACGCAACCAGAAGGAGCCGGGTTCGCTGAAGGGCTTCCTGTTCTTCTCGACCAGCGAGATCTATGGCGATCCGACGCCGGATGCCATTCCCACGCCCGAAACCTATCGTGGCCTGGTGTCGTGCACCGGCCCGCGCGCCTGCTACGACGAGTCCAAGCGTGTGGGCGAGACGCTGTGCGTGCTCTATGCCCAGACGAAGGGGGTGCCGGTGTCGCAGGCCCGTCCGTTCAACAACTATGGTCCCGGCCTGAAGATCACCGACGGCCGTGTGCTGCCCGACTTTGCCCGCGACGTGCTGGCCGGCCGTGACATCGTCATGCTGTCGGATGGTTCGCCCACCCGCACCTTCTGCTACATCACCGATGCGCTGTCGGGCTACCTGCGCGTGCTGGTCAATGGCCGCCGCGGTGAGCCCTACAACATCGGCATCGAAACCCCCGAGATCAGCATGCGCGAGCTGGCCGAACGGGTGCAGAAGCTGGCCCGGGAGCTGTGGGGCTATCAGGGCAAGGTGGTGCACAAGCTCTCCGACGAGGGGGAGGTGTACCTGAAGGACAACCCCAACCGTCGTTGCCCGATCATCACCAAGGCACGCACCGAGCTGGGCTATGCACCGGAAGTGGATGTCGATACCGGCCTGCGCCGCATCCTCAACTGGTATTACTTCAATCGTGACGCAGAGGCTGCATGATGAAAATCTGTGTGGTGGGAACCGGCTACGTCGGTCTGGTGTCGGGAACGGGGCTGGCTTCGGTCGGCCATGAGGTGGCTTGCGTCGATGTGGACGCTGCCAAGGTCGAGCGCATCAACCGCGGCGAGCCGCCGATCCATGAGGAAGGGCTGGAAGCGCTGCTGAAGGCCAACGTCGGCCGCCGGTTGCGTGCAACGACCTCGCTGGCCAGCGCCATGGAAAATGCCGATGTTGCCCTGGTGTGCGTGGGCACGCCCTTCGATGGCAAGCTGATCGACCTCAGCTATGTGCTGCAGGTGGCCCGCGAGATCGGCCAGGTGCTGAAGGATCAGGCCGCGGCTGCAAAAGCCGCCGGGAAGCAGCCGCACTATTGTGTGGTGACGGTCAAGAGCACGGTGGTGCCGGGCACGACTGACACGGTGGTGCGTGAGGCCATCGAGGAAGTGTCGGGTCTGAAGGCCGGCAAGGACTTCGGTCTGGGCATGAATCCGGAGTTTCTGGCCGAAGGTGTGGCCGTCAAGGACTTCCAGGATCCGGACCGGATCGTCGTCGGCGGCATCGACGAGCGCAGCACCGAACAGCTGGCCCGCATGTATGCCACCTTCGAGCAGAAGGGTGTGCCGGTGGTGCGGACCACGCCGCGCACGGCGGAGATGATCAAGTACACCTCCAATTCGTTCATGGCCACGATGATCTCGTTCTCCAACGAGATCGCGCGGATCTGCGACGGCATTGGCGGGCTGGATGCGGCCGAGGTGTTCAAGGGCCTGCACCTGATGAAGCACCTGATCTACCGCGATGCCGACAACAATCTGAAGAAGGCCGGCGCCACTTCCTTCCTGTGGGCGGGCTGCGGCTTTGGCGGCAGCTGCTTCCCGAAGGATGTGAAGGCCATTACCGCGCATGCCCAGCATCGTGGTGTGGACACGCCGATGCTCGACGCCGTGCTGTCCACCAACAAAACGCAGCCCGGACAGATGCTGCGCCTGCTGAAGGAGCAGCTGGGCGACAGCCTGGCCGGCAGGCGGGTGACGGTGCTGGGTGTGGCCTTCAAGCCGGGGACCGACGACGTGCGTGAATCGCCTGCGCTGCCGGTCATTGCCGATCTGGTGAAGGCTGGCGCGAAAGTGACCGCTCACGATCCGATTGCCGTCGAGACCGGTCGCAAGGCACTGGCCGACTACGGGGTGCCGGCCGATGCGGTGAGTTTTGCGCCCTCGCTGGACGCAGCACTGGCGTCGGCCGAGGCCGTGCTGCTGGTGACCAGCTGGCCCGAATACAAGGCCGTGCCGGAGCTGCAGTCCAAGGCCGGGCGCTCGGCAGTACCCCTGGTGGATGGTCGGCGGTATCTGGCGCGCGAGTCATTGCCGGCGTATAGTGGGATTGGGCTGTCGCTGGGGCGTTGAACGGCGGCGGCATCCGGTGCCCGCGCCGTGGTGTTTCATCCATAAGGGAGCTTCATCCTGCAGGCGCCGTGATGTCCCATCTGCTGGGTGTTTCATCTTGCGGGTGCGCCGTGATGTCCATCCGAAAAAGGTGGGCATCCCATCGGGGCCGGGTCTCCGGCCCCGTGGGCCTGAACGGTCACCGTCCAGCAGGCCTGCCAGCGACAGGACAGCTTTGGTTTAGCGGGTAAGTACACACTCTCGTGGTAACCGGCTAATCACGCGGTGTGACTCATGCGGAGTTGCAAGGGCTCCGCAGGGCGGCAGACGCTGGTTCGAGGTCTGCCGCTTTTCATTGCCTTGTTGGCGTGCGTCTGTGGACTCATGCGTTCACGCGCTGGCTGGCCCCAGACGTGTGCTGACAGGGGCGCCTGACAGGGACGCCGTTCCGGGAAGAAAGCTGTGGCCCCGTTCTGACCGGGAAGCTGATGTTGCCGGGAAGCTGATGTTGCGTTTCAGGAAAAAATCTTCTTTCCCAGAGCGCAAAAAACCCGCCGGCACCGGAGGTGGCAGCGGGCTTCGGGACACCCTGGCGGACGGACCGCGAGGGTGCCAGACGGGTGCGAAAGTGCTCAGCCTTCGTCGCCGTCGTGATTGCGGACGACCAGCAGGTCGATGTTGGCACTGCTCAGCAGACGGCGGGTGGCGCTGCCCAGCAGCAGGGCGCTCAGGCCGCCCCGGCCATGCGAGGCCACGACGATCAGGTCGGCTTTCCTGTCTTTGGCAATCTTGATGATGCCGTCGGCCGGTTCGTCGGCAATCTCGAAGGCGGTGTCGGCCGTCAGACCGGCCTTGCCTGCCTTGGCCTGGGCGGCATCGAGCACTTCCTGACCGGCGGTGCGTACCTTCTCGTCATGCTCGTTGGCGGTGAGGTAGTTGTTCGGCACCAAGTCACCCGCATAGAGCGGCGGGGCATAGGGGGCACCGACGTTGGCGATGGTGAGCGCTGCTTTCAGCGTGCTGGCCAAGGCAATGCCGGCATCGACGGCGCGTTCGGACAGGGGGGAACCGTCGGTGGCAATCAGAACATGCTTGTACATGAGAAGGTCTCCTTCAGGCCGGGTTGATGTATCTGCTGACAGCATAGAACACTTTGCCCGCTTTGGGGCATGTTCACCCTGTCATAAAGCAAGGACGTTGCTTTTTGTTAAACCCCCTGACATGGGGCGGCGTACAAAATGGGGCGCGCACCAAACCGGGATCGGCTCAGGCCACAGCCGGCTGGAAGCGGGTGCTGGCGCGCAGACGGTCCTGCAGGGCGGGAGCGCTCATCGGCGGGCAGAACAGGTTGCCCTGCAGGGTGCAGTTGGGCAGGTGTTCCTGCAGGCAGGCAAACTCGTCGGGGCGTTCGATGCCTTCGGCCACGGCATCCAGCTCCAGACCCTCGGCCAGCGCCAGAATGGCGTTGACGATGGCGCGGGAGACGGCCTGATGAGGCAGCCCCTGGATGAAGCTGCGGTCGATCTTGATTTCGTCGAACGGCAGCGTGTGCAGGTAGGTGAGGGACGAGTAGCCGGTGCCGAAGTCATCCAGTGACAGGGCCAGGCCCAGTTCCTTGAGCCGGCCGATCAGCTGGCGCGCATGCTCGCCGTTTTCGACCAGCAGGGTTTCGGTCAGTTCCAGCGTGAGGTGTTCGGGGGGCAGGCCGCTGTCGTCGAGGGCCTGCCGGACGGTGGCCACCAGATCACCCCGCTGGGTCTGGGCGGCTGAAATGTTTACGGCCATCCTGAGCGCGGGCAGGCCGGCGTCCAGCCAGGCGCGGGCCTGCCGGCAGGCTTCCTGCAGGGCCCAGGCACCGATCTCGCTGATCAGGCCGCTGCGTTCGGCCACGGGTACGAAGTGCTCGGGCAGGATCAGTCCCCGGTCGCGGTGGTACCAGCGAATGAGGGCCTCGACGCCGGTGATCTCGAGGGTCCGGCTGCAGACCTTGGGCTGATAGAAGAGCTGCAGCTCGTTGTAGCGGATGGCGTGGCGCAGGTGGTTCTCGAGGGTAATGGCGTTGATGCCCACCCGCTTCTGCGCGGGGTCGAAATACTCGATGCGGTGGCCGCCGCGCCGCTTGGCCACGGCCAGTGCCTGTTCGGCGTGCCGGGTGAGCTGGTTGTGGTCGCTGCCGTGGTCGGGAAACACGGCCAGGCCGATGCTGGCCGAGATGAACAGTTCCCTTCCCTCGATGTGCAGGGGCAGCACCAGGCTGCGCTGCAGTTCCTCCAGTGCCTGTTCGTGAGCCGGTTCACCGGGGCGGCCGGGCAGCAGGGCCATGAAGCGGTCGGCACCGGTGCGGGCCAGCCAAGGGCTGGTGGTGATGGCGGGACGGCGCCGTTCGGGGCCGGTATGGTGGCTGATCACGGCATCCAGCCGCTGGCTGACGGCCTTCAGGAAGGCATCACCCATGTGATGCCCGAGGCCGTCGTTGAGTTGGCGGAAGCGGTCGAGGTCCAGCAGCATCACGGTGTGGGCGGTGGCGCGGGCGCGCAGCACCACTTCCAGCCGGCGCATGAAGCCGCTGCGGTTGGTCAGACCCGTCAGCAGGTCCTGCTTGAGCAGCCGGTCACGATAGATCTTGAGGCTCAGGCACTGGCGCAGCTTCAGGTGCAGGGCGGCTTCGTCGAGGGGCTTGCCCAGGACGTCGGACAGGTTCAGTGCCAGGGCTTCCGGCCAGAGCGGGTTGCGCGAGCCAGGCGTGAGCACGATGACCGACAGCCGCTGCCAGGCCGCCGTGCGGATGGCACGACGCACCCACTGCAGTCGCTCGTCATCCGGACCGTCTACCGACAGGAGCAGCAACGCAAGTGTGGGCTCACTGTCGATGAGTTCGTCGGCCTCTTCCAGACTGTCGGCCACACGCAGGGTGCCCAGATGCTGGGTGTCCAGCACGCGCTGAACCGTGTGCCGGGTGGCGGGGTCGGCGTCGAGCAGCAGGACGGTGTTCTGCTGCTGGATCAGGGCGTCTTCGCTGCGGTTTGCGGCGTTGCCCCCGACACTGATGTGTGCCTCTAGGTTCACCGGGATGAAGGTTGCGTGGCGTTGTCAGTCAACAGGGCAGAGATTACCGCATTTGTGAGAACATTTTTCAGAAATGTTCAAAATTCCGTCATGGCGGAAATATGGGCCACCTGGGGTTGAAACCGCTGCCATGACAGCGGGGTCAGACAGGGGGACCTGCGGGTTACGCACATGTGCAGTTGTGTTCACGGCCAGTGTTTTCCTCAACGACAAGGTGCCTATGGGTCTGAACGACTGCGAAGCCGGGCGGGCAGGTGATCCATTGCGCAAAGGTACTGGCCCGTCGTCCGGGGGAGCCTGGCTTGCCGCAGGGAGTGCCTGAGATGAATACAGCCTGGCATGCATCCAACCATCAGATATCCCTGCCATCAATGTGCCTGGCCTGGCTGGCATCCACCATGTCAGGCGTCCAGCGACTCGGCCTCGGGCTGGTGTTGCACCTGATCATGGCCGGTGTTTCGCGTGCCGTGGCCATGACCGCCCTGTGGTGTCTGCGGGCGGGAAGTGCCCATGGTGGCAGCCGTGGTGGATGCACTGCTTGCGACGACGTGGTCGTGCCGGATGGTGTTGACCGTATGGCCCCCTGTCGTGGTGTGAGTATTCACATGCCTGGAAACCGGCTGTTCATGCAGATGATGGCCAGCCATACTGGCCGCACTGGCTGTGCTGGCGGAGGCGGTGCTGCCGTTCGCGGGGGTGTCGCTGGTGTGGTTGTGGCTGACGGGCGTGTTGCTGGCCATGGAGGTGCTGGCAGCGGCGTGGCTGCCGGTGGCGCCTGCGTGGCTGGCCGTGGTGGTGCCGGGCACTGCGCCATGGCTGCCGGCCGTGGAGACCGGAGCGGTGGTGTGCGTGGCCGCGGCAGCAGTGCTGTCCGCCGGCTGCCCGGTTCTGCTGCCGTGTGCGCCGGTTGCGGCTGATGCCCCGGCGGCTTCGACTGCCGCCTGGCTCTGGGCCTGATGGGTGCGCCAGGCACGTTGCTGGGCCGTGGCCTGCAGGTAGACGACCTGTTCGGCTGCCTCGGCATCGCCGCGATGGATGGCCTTCATCAGGGTGCGGTACTCGGCCATGGACTGACGCAGCCGGTTTTCGGGCAGCGGCATCAGGTTGCGCACCATCTGGAGGAAGTGACCGAGGTCGGTGAGCGAGCGGGTGAGCCAGGGGTTGTTGGCCATGGCCTGCAGCCGGCCGTGGAAGGCGTCGACCGCGCGGTAGTAGTCGAGTTCGCGTACGTCGGTGACGGCCTGCTCGATGCGGGCCAGCTGTTCATCCAGCGCCACGATGTCCTCGGGGATCTGGTGGCGGACGGCCTCGCCGGCACAACGGCTCTGCAGCAGGCCCAGCACGGGGAAGAGGCTCTCGACTTCGGCGGACGACAGCTCGATGACGAAGGCGCCCCGGCCCGGCACCAGCCGTACCAGACCTTCATGGGCCAGCACCTTCAGGGCCTCGCGCAGTGGGGTGCGCGAGGTACCGAGGCGGGCCGACAGGGCCAGTTCGTCGATGCGTTCGCCGGGCTGCAGGCTGCGTTCGTAGATCATCTCGCGCAGGCGGTCGGTGACTTCGATGTGCAGGGACGAGCGGGAGATCTTGTAATTGGCGTCCATGGTCCAGACGGTGGAAGAGACGGGTGACAGGAAAACGCCCGGGAACAGGCACGTGGCGCGCGCCATGGCATGCGGCGCGACGGCGCATGCGAGGCCGTGCCTCCGCCCGGGTATCGGGCAGGCCAGCGGCCATGCTGCGCGCTACTGGCCCAACACACCGACGGGGTCGTGAAAGCGCAATGCGGCACCCTGGCTCCCATGCCTGGGTGATCCAGTGCATCGTCACTTGCGGTCAATGGCCTCGCTACTGTGGACAAATGACGTGTTCTGGCTCATCCCGATTCTGGGCCCAAAGTGCCCGCAGACTTTCGCAGCGGCTCCCGTGAGTGCGGGTGGTTTTCCGGTGAGAATTATGTAACGCCCGTATTGTAACGACCCACGGCATACTGCATGCAGGGCGCACCCCGGGGCGTGGCGATTCAGTCAGGTAATCCGACGGGTAGCCGAAAGAGCAAAAGTGTCCTGTCAGCCTGTGGCCATGGCCGGGGCCGGGGCTGGGGCCAGAGCTGGGGCCAGAGCTGGGCTGGGACTGGGCTGGGGCTGGAACTGGTATGGGAACGGGACCGCGGCCGGCGCGGGGGCGCATGTGTCCATGACGTGCCCTGATGCGGCCGGCCGTCGGCAGGACACATCAGCCAGCCTTTCCGATCCGCCCAAACGGCGCGGCAGGCTCTAGAATGCCGGGATGCTTCCCACACAGACAAACGAATTGCGCCAGCTGCTGGCACAGACCATGGTGGCCATCGGCGTGGATGCCGAACAGGCCGCTGCCGTCGTGCCCTCGCTGGAGCGGCCGCGTCAGGCCGAACATGGTGATCTTGCAACCAATCTGGCCATGCAGCTGGCCAGGGCGCTCAAAAAGCCGCCCCGTGCGGTGGCCGAGTCGCTGGTGGCCGCCCTGATGGCCCTGCCGGGTGCCGCTGCCCTCATCGAACAGGCCGACATCGCCGGCCCGGGCTTCATCAATTTCCGGCTCACCCCGGCGGCACGCCAGCGCGTGGTGCACGAGGTGCTGGCACAGGGCCAGGACTTCGGCCGGCAGCCGGCCAGTGGCCGCAAGGTCATGCTGGAGTTCGTGTCGGCCAATCCCACCGGCCCGCTGCACGTCGGCCATGGCCGGCAGGCGGCGCTGGGCGATGTGCTGGCCCGGCTGATGGCCTCGCAGGGCTGGCAGGTGCACCGCGAGTTCTATTACAACGATGCCGGCGCGCAGATCAACAATCTGGCGCTGTCGGTGCAGGCGCGTGGCCGGGGTCTTTCGCCGGACGATCCGTCCTTCCCGGCCGATGGCTACCGGGGTGACTACATTGTCGAGATCGCGCGGGCCTTCGTCGCGAAGGAAACCGTGCAGGTCGACGGCCAGCCGCCCGAAACCGCCACCGGCAACCTCGATGACCTGGAGGCCGTGCGCCGCTTTGCCGTGGCCTGCCTGCGCCGCGAGCAGGATCTGGATCTGTCGGCCTTTGGCGTGCGTTTCGACAATTACTTCCTCGAATCGTCGCTCTACACCGACGGCAAGGTCGAGGACGCGGTGGCCCGTCTCGTTGCAGGCGGCCATACCTTCGAGCAGGATGGCGCGCTGTGGCTGCGCACCACCGACTATGGCGACGACAAGGATCGCGTCATGCGCAAGTCGGGGGGCGGCTACACCTACTTCGTGCCGGACGTGGCCTACCACCTGAACAAGTGGCAGCGGGGCTTCACGCAGGCCATCAATATCCAGGGGTCCGACCATCACGGTACGGTGGCGCGGGTGCGCGCCGGCCTGCAGGCGCTGGAGGCCGGCATTCCGCAGGGCTACCCCGATTACGTGCTGCACAAGATGGTGCGCGTCGTGCGTGGCGGTCAGGAGGTCAAGATCTCCAAGCGTGCCGGCAGTTACGTCACGCTGCGTGACCTGATCGAATGGTCGGGGGGCGGGGATGAGGTTCGCGGGCGCGATGCCGTGCGCTTCTTCCTCATCTCGCGCAAGGGCGACACCGAGTTCACCTTCGACGTGGACCTGGCCCTGTCGCGTTCGGACGAGAACCCTGTCTATTACATCCAGTATGCCCACGCCCGGATCTGCTCCATTCTGGCGCAGGCCGGCGGTGCCCTGGCCGATGCCGACGAGGCAGTGGCGCTGGCGGCGGCTGCAAAGGCCCCCATCGGGCGACTGGTCGCGCCGTCCGAATATGCGCTGATGGCACGCATGGCGGCCTTCCCGACCCTGCTGGCCGATGCGGCACGGGAGCTTGCGCCGCACCAGCTGGCCTATTATCTGAAGGATCTGGCCGCCGATTTTCACGCCTTCTACAACGCCGAGCGCGTGCGTATCGACGATGCCGCCCTGCAGGAGGCCCGCATGGCCCTGCTGGTGGCCGTGCGCACCGTGCTGCGGTGCGGTATGGCGCTGATCGGCGTTTCGGCGCCGGAACGACTGTGAACGAAGCCGGCCGAGGGAGCCGTTTGATGCAACTTGACCATTCCGACATACAGACCGGTCCACGACGACCTGCCCGGGAAGCGGGCCATGCCGCCATGGGCCTGCCGTGCCAGAACGATGCAGTCACGCATGCCGGCGCCGGCAGGGTACCCATGACGTACACCCGGTCGCATCATGTCTGGCGCGGGCCACGCGCCCAGCAGGGCGGCACCTTTCTGGGCATTTTGCTGGGCCTGATGCTCGGGGCCGGGGCGGCTGCCGGCATTGCCTGGTACATCTACCAGTCGCCGCTGCCGTTCATCACCCCGTCCACCCCCGACAAGGGCAAGGTGGTCCAGTCGGCCCCCGAGGTGCCCTCGCCGGTACCCAGTGTGGACGCTCCCCAGGGCAGCACCCTGCCCGATCCCAACCAGGGCAGCAGCCGCCAGCAGGTCATGCCCCAGCCCGATCCGCGCAACGTGGTGCAGTCACAGGGTGTATCGACCGTGGACGTGGCCGCCGGCGATGACACGGCGGCGCTGGATGCCGCCGCCCCCGTGGCGCCGGCCGACGCCCCTGCGGCAGATGCCGCATCTGCCGCGGCTGCGCCTGCTGCCCGGGGGGGTTTTCTGCTGCAGGCTGGCTCGTTCCGCCGCCAAGCCGATGCCGACCGCCTCAAGGGCAACTTGGCACTGCGCGGGCTGGAAGCCCGGGTGGAATCGGCCGCCGTGGGGGGGCAGACGGTGTACCGGGTACGCATTGGCCCCTATGGTTCGCTCGATCAGGTCAACCAGATTCGTCGCGAGCTGGCGGACGATGGCATCGAGGCCGCCGCCGTGCGCATGCGCTGAACGGCGCCCCGATACATGGTTACGTTTGGCTAACGAACGGTGCCGCCCGCGTACGCATGACGTAAACCGGGCGGTTAAGCTTGCCGTTTGAGCTTTTTTGGCTGCGCACGCACCGGGATGTGCGCAGGGATGTTTGGTTTTCGGCGATGTGGATCTCTCTGCCGCCGTTATCTCGAGGATGGTTCCATGAATCGCAAACAGTTTCTCTCGACCGTTTCCGCTGCCGTTGCGCTGGCGCTGATGCCGCTGGCCGCCCAGGCCGCCGACAACCTGTCCGAGGGCAAGAACTTCAAGACCATGTCCGGTCGCATCGCCTCCGACGTGCCGGCCGGCAAGACCGAGGTCATCGAATTCTTCTGGTATGGCTGCCCGCACTGCTACGCCTTCGAGCCCACCATCTCGGCCTGGAGCAAGAAGGTGCCGGAAGGCGTGGTGTTCCGCCGTGTGCACGTGCCGTTCTTCAGCCGTCCGCACCAGCAGATGTTCTATGCCCTGCAGGCCATCAACCGGGAAGACGAGGAAACCCGCAACGCCATCTTCCAGGCCATCCAGAAAGAGCGCAAGCCCATGCAGAAGCTGGATGAAATGAAGGAAGTGCTGGCCAACGTCAAGGTCGACCCTGCCGCCTTCGAAAACGCCTACAACTCCTTCGGCGTGAAAACCCAGATGCAGCGCGCCAACAAGACCACCACCGCGTGGGGCGTGGATGGTGTGCCGACGCTGGCCGTGGGTGGCCAGTACGTCACCAGTCCGGCCATGGCTGGCTCCAACGAGGCGGCCATCGACGTGCTGAACGCCCTGCTGGCCCGCATCCAGTCGGGCAGCAAGGCCGCCAACTGAGGACCATGCCGCGGTGCCGGGCCATGCCAACCCATCGTCTCCACGCGGGGCTGACGTGAAAACCGCCGAAGCTCCCCGGGTGATGGCCGTGTCCGGCAAATCACCGGCGCCGGATCCTGCCACGCCGGCCGGATTCCCGGCGCCCGATCCGTCGGGGCCGGCCGGATCCCCGATGCACGATCCGTCGGGGCCGGCTGCATCTGCCGGGCAGCCGCGGGCCAGTGCGGGCAAGCGCATCGTCATCACCGGGGCCTCCAGCGGTCTGGGCCGCGCCATGGCCCTGGAACTGGCGGCCCGTTTTCCGGGCTGCACCATGCTGCTGCTCGCGCGCCGTGCCGACCGGCTGGCCGAACTGGCGGCAGAACTGCCCGGCATCCGGGCCATCACCCAGACGGTCGACATCACCGACCACGAGGCCCTGAGCCTGCATGCCGGGCGCTTCGTGGCGGCCCATGGCGCCCCGGACATCGTCATCGCCAACGCGGGCATCAGCGTCGGCACCCTCACCGAAGAGCGCGAGGACCGTGACGTGTTCGCCCGTGTCATGGCCGTCAACGTACAGGGCGTCTACGACAGTTTTGCTCCGTTCCTGGCCAGCATGAAGGCCGCCGGTACCGGCACGCTCGTGGGCATTGCCAGCGTGGCCGGCGTGCGGGGGCTGCCCGGCTCGGGCGCCTACAGTGCCAGCAAGGCCGCCGTGGCCGTCTATCTGGAAAGTCTGCGACTGGAAATGCGCCCCCACGGCGTGTCGGTCGTGACCATCGCCCCGGGATTCATCGATACCGACATGACCCGGATCAACCCCTATCACATGCCCTTCCTGATGCCGGCCGACCGCTTCGCCCGGGCGGCCGTCGACGCCATCGTGGCGCGGCGCCGGCGCGTGGTGATTCCCTGGCAGATGGGCTGGGTGGCCCGGCTGCTGCGGATTCTGCCCTGCTGGCTCTACGACCTCGCGTTTACCGGCGCCGGCCGCAAGCCACGTCAGGCCGAGCAGGCCGAACTTGCCCGGCGGCGCGATGCCGGACCGCACGACAGTGCAGCACAGCGCGGCGCAGCACAGCACGATGCGGGACAGCGCCACGCCGGACGGCACGACACGGAACAGCGCCCTGCAGGACTGCACGACGCAGCAGGGCAGGGCAGAACGCCGGAGCAGCGCCCATGAACACCACCGGAAGGACGCTCGGCGCCGTCACCCTGCTGGCGCTGGGACTCAGTGCCGGCTGCGCCAGCCGCGCCCAGTCGGGCGGCGGCTATTACCTGGATGACGGCCCGGGCCGTCCCGACCCCCAGCGGGTGGCCGCGCTGATGAAACAGCCCGATCCCGTCCCGAAGGATGAACCGCTGCGTGCCCGCGCCAACCGTCCCTACGAGGTGATGGGCCAGAAGTTCGTGCCGATGACCGAACGCAAGCCCTATCGCCAGCAGGGGGTGGCTTCCTGGTACGGCCAGCGCTTCCACGGCAAGAAAACCTCCATCGGCGAAACCTACGACATGTATGGCATGACGGCCGCGCACCCCACGCTGCCGCTGCCCAGCTATGTGCGCGTGACTCGCCTCGACAACGGCCGGTCGGTGGTGGTGCGCGTCAACGACCGCGGCCCCTTCCTGCGCGGCCGGCTGATCGATCTGTCCTACATGGCGGCCAGCAAGCTGGGCTATGTGGGCAATGGCCACACCAATGTGGAAGTGGAGCTGCTCGATCCGGCAGCCGGCAGTACGCGCATGGCGGCGACATCCCCTCAGCCCGTCGCGTTGGACAGCGACATGAGCGGTCGCTCACTTTCATCGAATGGTCCCGCCCTGCAGCCCGTCTCGCTGAAACAGGCGGAGGTGGCGCTGCCTGTCGCGGCCACGGCCGATGCGGCCCCCCTTTCAGCCAGCACACCCGCCCCGGCACAGGAGCAACCGGGGGCGCAGAACCAGCGCCAGGCCCAGTCACCAGACCGGCCCCAGCCCCGATCGACCCCGGCGTCAGTATCCGCCGCCTCTCCGGGGGGGCAGCCCTCCGATACGCCTCCGGATGCCCCACCTGCCGAGGCATCCGCGGCAGCCGAGCCGCCTGCTTCGGAACCATCCCGCGAATTGCGTGCCAGTCCGCAGTCGGCCCGGCCTGCGCAAGGAGGTCACTGGTTTCTGCAGCTGGGCGTCTTCCACCAGCTCGACAATGCCCTGCGCGCCCAGCGCGAGCAGCAGGCGCGCACCACACCTGACGACCCACCGCTGGAGCTGGACCAGCGCGGCGAGAACTACCGCGTTCTGCTCGGCCCCTACCGTGACGAAGCGCAGGCCCGGGCTGCTGCTGCCGACATCGGCGCCCGTACCGGCCACAAGCCGGGCGTGATCCGCCGCTGACATTGGTAAGGGAAGTGGGCACATGCTCACTTCTTTCTGGCCAACTGCGCCTGGTACAGCGCATCGGCCGCATCACCGCTGATGCGCGCTGCCAGTTTGGCTGCCTGCCGGGGGGGCATCGCCTCCGACAGCAGCTGCATGGCCTTGAGTCCCAATGATGTAAGTGAGGACTTGCCGCCTTCGTGTTCCCCATCGGCAGGAGGCCCGAACACCAGCAGTGCGAACTCACCCCGGCGATGATTTTCGTCTGCCGCCAGCCAGTCCGGCAGTGCTGCCAGCGGCATCCGCACGATCTGTTCGAAGCGCTTGGTCAGCTCCCGGCCGATCACCACCTCGCGCCCTGCAGTGCCGTTGGCGGGCAGTGCGCCCGGCAGGCTGCACAGCTCACTGGCCAGCGCCTCGATGCGATGCGGTGCCTCGAACAGCATGAACGCCTGTCCGGAGGCCGCCAGCGTTTCGAGCCGCTCCGCACGCGGCTTCGAGCGCGTGGGCAGAAATCCCTCGAAGAAAAAGCGCCCGCCCGGCAGCCCCGCCGCACTGAGCAGTGTGGTGGCCGCACTGGCGCCCGGCACCGGTACAACCATCAGGCCGGCCTCGTGTGCCGCCGCTACCAGCAGCGCTCCCGGGTCACTGAGACCCGGCGTACCCGCATCCGTGATAAGGGCAATCGATGCGCCGTCGCGGATCAGGTCCAGCAGTCTTCCGGTCTGGCTGGCCTCGTTGTGTGCGTGCAGGGCCAGCGTGCGTGCGTGACCGATACCCAGCGACTGCAGCAGCGGCCGGCTGCTGCGGGTGTCCTCGGCGGCAATCCATGTGGCGGCCCGCAGCGTCCGTGCGGCCCGGTTGCTGATATCTTCGAGGTTTCCGATGGGCGTGGCCACTACATATAATGCAGCGGCAAGCGTTGGATACACAGGGGAAGAACCGTCGGCCGAGTGGACGGTGTGCTCCCCGGAACCGGCAGGGCCGGCTAACTGGCATGAGGGCATGATGCAGCGTCGAGACTGGATGAAGGGGACCCTGGCAACGGCAGGGGCGGTGGCACTGGGCACGACCGGATGGCCCGGACTGGTGCGCGCTGCCGGCGTGGACCGGATCGGACTATTGTTACCCAAGTCCGGCAAGACCTTCGGACGGGCCTCGCAGGCCCTGAAGGCCGGCATCGAGACCGCCTTCAGGCGGCTGCCCTCCGGCTATGCCATCGACATCTACGAAACCGACGAATCGCCCAAACAGCTCACCGCCGCCTATCAGGGCATGCTGCGCCGGGGGACTTCGCTGGTCATCGGGCCGCTCACCCGCAATGGTACGGCTGCACTGGCCGGCTTTGGCGAGGTGCCCATCACCACCCTGGCGCTCAACCAGTTCGAAGGCGACGGCAGTGTGCCCTGGAACGTGCTGGTCTTTTCCATCGGTGCCGAACAGGAAGCCGTACAGGTGGCTGATCTGGCCTTCCAGAACATGCGCAAACAGGCCAGCAGCCGCAAGGCACCGCGGGCCATCATCATCACCGCCGCCAACCAGGTGGGCCGCCGCGCTGCCGCCGTCTTCCATGGCCAGTGGCTTGCCCAGGGCGGCGAGGCCGACCTGCCCATCGAGCTGGAAGAAAGCGCCCTTTACAAATTCCGTGAAGTGGCCAAAAAAGAGCAGGGTGACTTCTACTTCCTGTCCATGGCCTCACATCTGGCCAGGCCGGTGCGCCTGCTCACCGGCAAGGGCAAACCGGCCTTCGGTACCTCGCAGCTCTCCATCGGCGGGCCGGACGCCAACAACCCCATTCCGGAGCTGGACGGTGTGAAACTGGTGGAAATGCCCGGCATCATCCAGCCGCAGAGCTTTGGTGCCCAGGGCTTTGCCGCACCGCCGGATGATTTCAGCCTCGAAATGAAGCGCCTCTACGCCCTGGGCATCGACGCCCTGCGCATCGGCCGCGAAATGTTCAGCGGTGCCACCACCCTCGACATGCAGGGCCTGACCGGCAAGCTGCGTTACGACGGCAGCTATCCCGTCATCGAGCGGACGCTGGTCCCGGCCGAATACCGCAACGGTGTGCCGGTGGCCATCTGAAGTGCAGCAGGCGTGCAGCCGGTACAGGGCTGTGGCAAACCGTTCGGCAGCGGATACTTCAGACAGGTGGGGGGCTTTGCTAAGGTAGCCCTTCCCGCCACGGGCGGCAGATGCCGCCCTTTTTGTGAGTATCCGCAGTGGAAAACGGCGACAATTTCACGAACATGCAACCCGCCCTGCCGAGAAGGCGCCGTGCCGTGGCGGCTGCCGCGATGGCCAAGGCCATGGATACAGCGCTATCGGCTGACCCTGCGCCGCTGCCCCGCCATGCCATGCCGATGTCGGGTGGGCCAGCCATGGCCGTTGCATCGCCTCAAACTCCCCGCCAGCGAGCGGGCCAGAAGGCCGAACGGCGGGCACGGAGCATCCTGGAGCAGGCAGGCCTGGTGTTCATTGCGGCCAACGTGCGCTACAAGCTGGGCGAGATCGACCTCGTCATGCGGGAGGGGCCCATCATCGTGTTCGTCGAGGTACGTGCCCGTGCCTCGCTGGGCTGGGGTGGGGCCGCCGGCAGCATCGATGGCCGCAAGCAGCAGCGCATCATTCGCGCTGCCCAGCTCTGGATGCAGGCGCACTGTGGCAGCCACGGCTGGCCGCCGTGCCGCTTCGATGTCGTGGCCTTCGAGGCCGGCCGGATGAACTGGATACAGCAGGCGTTCTGAAACAGCACTTGCCCGGAGGCGAGTGACGGTCATTTGGCCTCTTTCCACCAGTCCGTCTGTGGCGGCTGGCCGATGCTGAAGACCTCACCCGGCAGCGGCGTGGTCACCTTCATCGGCTGGCCATCGAAGGTGGGCAGTTTGCCATCGGCCGGATGCATCAGCCGCCGGTATTCGGCCATGAAGCGCTCGATGGGTTCGCGCCACTCGTGGAAGGCCAGATCGTACTTGCCCCAGTGAATGGGCAGTACCAGCCGGGCGCGCACATTCAGCGCGGCCTGCACCGACTGCTCGGGCTTCATGTGAATCTGCGCCCAGTTGCCGTTGTAGGCGCCGTTTTCCATCAGCACGATGTCGAACGGCCCGAACTGTTCGCCGATCATGCGGAAGTGTTTGTCGTAGCCGCTGTCGCCGTTGAAGAACAGCGAAAAGCCCGGCGATTTCACCACCCACGAGCCCCACAGCGTTTTGTTGCGCCCGTCGAAGGTGCGGCCACTGAAATGGCGTGACCAGGTCAGTGTCAGCTTCACGTCGCCCAGCCCGGCTGTTTCCAGCTGGTCCATTTCCGTGATCTTCCCGTCGGGAATGCCCCAGCGCTGCAGATGCGCCTTCACACCCAGCGGCACATAGAAGTGCCCCACCTTCGGTGCCAGCTCCCTGATGGCCCGCATGTCCAGATGGTCATAATGGTCATGTGAAATCAGTACGGCATCCAGCGGCGGCAGATTGGGCGGCAGTGTGGGATGTTTCTGCCGGAACGGCTGGCCGCCAAAGGGCAGCGGCGTGGCCCGATAGAACACCGGATCCACCAGAAAACGCTTGCCTGCCGTCTGGAACAGCACCGATGAATGCCCGAACCAGGCCAGCGAGCCATCCTTCAGGGCTGCGGTGTCCAGCGCCCGGCTGGGCAGCGGTTCGGTGGGGTTCTTGCCGGTGGGCGGCAGAAAATAGTTGTTCATCCACGACCACAGCGTCATCGGCTCGCCTTCGCTGGTCTGCAGTGTGGTGGGCGTGAGGTTGTGGAACACCTCGCCGGCAAAGGCCCGGGACTGCTGGATGCGTGCCATGCTGGCCGCATCCGGCGTGCCACCGAACACCGGATTGAACTTCATGTAGGCCCAGTAGATTCCCCACAGGACGAGGGCAAACAGGGTGAGCCATTTGAGGACGGAAAGGATGAAAGTCATTGGGAGCGTGGGGAGGGGAGGAAATATCTGAGGCCATTATAGGAACGGCCACTGACCAGATGGCGATGTTCATTGTTGAATGAGGGTTCAGGACGTATTGACCATTTCCGCCTGTATTGATCATTGCTGACCATATTGAGCATTGCCGGCTGTATTGAGCGTTTCCGCCGTTGACCCTGGGGGTGTTTGATGGACTCATTCGTCCCCGTGCCCTCCCACAGGGCGTGAAGTACCGTCTGTCGTTGCGCGCATGCCACGTATCTGCCCGGCCACGGGACGTGTGATGTCTGCGAAGGCCCGCCCGGCGGGGTGGCTGGCATACTGTCAAGACGTTGTTTTTCAGGAGCCGTTCCATGCCCAACCGCCGCGAATTTCTGGTCACTGCCGCGGGTGTCGCCGCCGCCGGAGCCACTGCTTCCCTCAGCCTGTCCGTACAGGCCCGTGAACAGGACAATCCTGCCGACAATGCCACCGCCATCACCGAGGTCTATGGCGACGGCATGCGGTTGATGGGCGTATCGGTCGAATACCGCCGTCCCGTCAATGCGGCCCAGATCAAGGCGGCGGACTACCGCGTGGAAGGTCGCACCATCCGCGAGGTCTATGTCAGCCGTACGCCCGCGGGTACGCCCTACCGTTCGGGGCGCTATGTGGTCATCGAGCTGAACCCCGACGAAGCCGGTGCCCTGCTGGTGGTCAAGCACCCGCCGGCTGGAAAAGACGCCAGCGCAGCGGCTGGCCAGAACGCAGACGAAGCATCCGGCAATGCTGCCGTCACTGGGGCAGGTAGTGCGTCCGGTGCAGCATCTGGCAACGCTGCCGGTGCCGGAGCGGGCAGTGCGTCCGGTGCCGCATCCGGCAACGCTGCGGGCATCGGGGCAGGCAATGCGTCCGGTACCGCCTCCGGCAATACGGCGGCAGCCGATGCGGGTAAAGGTCCCGGCAATGCCGGCGAAAAACAGGAAGCCGCCCCCACGCTCAAGGCTGCCCGTGCCACGGTGATCGTGGAGCCTTCAAACGGTCAGGGGAGTGCGCAGACGCTCACCACCTCCCGCGCCGTCAACCGTGTGTTCGACGATTTCCAGCACTTCGAATACCGGGATGAAGCCACCGGCAAGACGGTGCGCTACAACCTGTTTGCCCCCCGCAACCGCCGGGCCGGCCAGCGCTATCCGCTGGTGCTGTTCATGCACGATGCGGGCGTGACCGGCAGCAATGTCGAAGCCACGCTCTATCAGGGCGATGGCGCCATTGCCTGGGCGCGGCCCGAGGCCCAGTCGCGCAACCCGTGCTTCGTGCTGGCCCCGCAGTTCGACGAGATCATCGCCGACGACGACAACAGAACCTCCGGCTATCTGGATGCCACCATCAACCTGGTCAGGCAGCTGACCAGTGACCTGCCCATCGACGAAAACCGTATCTACACCACCGGCCAGTCGGGCGGCGGCATGATGTCCATTGCCATGAACATCAAGTATCCAGATTTCTTTGCTGCCTCGTATCTGGTTGCCTGCCAGTGGAATGCCGACCTGATCACGCAGAACATGGCCGGCGTGAAATGGTGGATCACTGTCTCGCAGGATGATGCCAAGGCGTACCCCGGCCAGACGGCCATCGTGGAAAAACTGGCCGAATACGGCGCCAGGGTGGCCCGGGGCGAATGGAATGCCCAGTGGACGCCCGCCGAATTTCTGGCCGCTTTCCGGCGCATGGATGCAAGAGGGGCCAACATCAATTTCGTGTCCTTCACCAAAGGCTCGGTGTTCAAAACGGAAGCGCAGGCCAATGCAGGCGGCGCCTCGGGGCACACGGCCACCTGGCAATACGCGTACGACATCGCCCCGGTGCGCGAATGGATATTCCGCCAGCGCCGGGGGTGACGGTTTCCTGCGATGCTTTTGGGGGCCCATAATGTGTACTGGCCTACCCGTGGAGTGAAGCATGCAGCAGGACAGAATCAGCCCCAGCCTGGTGGCCGCCATCGTGGCTACCGGGCTGATGTCGTTTTCCGGGGTGGTGAGCGAGACGGCCATGAACGTCACCTTTCCCACCCTGATGCGTGAGTTGGGCATCGGCACTTCCACCGTGCAATGGCTCACCACCGGGTATCTGCTGGCATTGGCCCTGGTGGTGCCGCTGTCGTCCTTTCTGAAGCGGCGCCATACACTGAAGGCGCTGTTTCTGGTGGCCAACCTGCTGTTTCTGGGCGCCACCGTGCTGTGCGCGCTGGCACCCCACTTTTCGGTGCTGCTGGCCGGGCGGCTGATACAGGGGGCCGCCACCGGTATTGCGTTGCCCCTGATGTTCAACATCATTCTGGGGCAGGCACCGGCCAGCCGGCTGGGCCTGCTGATGGGGGTGGGCTCGCTGATCACCGCCATGGCGCCGGCCGTGGGTCCGGTACTGGGCGGCGTGATCGTCGACAGCTATGGCTGGCGCGTGATTTTCTGGATGCTGGTGCCGGTGCTGCTGCTGTCGCTGGGGCTGGGTGTGAAAACGGTACGCCAGCCAGCATCCGGATCCGTTGCACAGGGCACGCAGCAGACAGCATCTCACCACGAGGGCAACGAAGCGGCCAGCGCGGCCGAAAACGGGGCTTTTTCCGTGGCCGATTACGCCCTGCTGGTGGTGGGATTTTCTGCCTTCATTTTCGCCACCGAGCAGGCTGCCTCGCATGGCTGGATGAGTTCCGTGGTGGGCGGGCTGTTTGGCCTGAGTGCCCTGTCGCTCGCACAGTTCTGCCGCCGTTCTGCGCGCAGTGAAACGCCCCTGATCCGGCTGGAGGTGTTCGGACGCGAGGCCTTTGTGTTCAGCCTGGCGTTCATCCTGCTGATCCAGTTCTGCGTGCTGTCACTGGGGTATCTGATTCCCAACTATTCCCAGCTGGTGGATGGCCAGTCGGCACGCGTGGCGGGCATGCTGCTGCTGCCGGGGTGTGTCGTGGGGGCGCTGATGGCGCCCTTTGCCGGCCGGCTGCTTGACCGGCTGGGTGCGCCACGGCCGGTTCTGGGGGGTACGGTGGTGATCATCGTGTCGCTTGCGCTGTTTGCCGTATATGGCCTGCAGCTCACCACCGTGCTGTTCATGGGCTTCTATACGCTGTATGCAACGGGCCAGGGGCTGGCCGTGGGCAACATGATGACCGATGGGCTGCGCCAGCTGCCCGCAGATCTTTCGGCCGACGGCAATGCCGTGCTCAACACGCTGCAGCAGCTCTCGGGGGCCGTGGGCACCTCGGTGGCTGCCAGCATCGTGGCCGGTACCCAGGCACATTATCCGCAAAGCCTGGCCGAGGGCACCCGCCATGGCAGCCAGTATGCCTTCGTGCTGCTGCTGGTGCTGGCCGTCCTGGCGCTGCTCAGCGCATGGCGCGCCTTTTCGGCGGTGCGCGCACGAAGCGCTTAGCGTCCTTGGCGCCTGTCGTGGGCTCATGTCCCTGCGAACCCCCCTGCAGGGCGTGCAGGACAAGGCGACCGTGCCGCAGAATCCTTTGATGGCTTCAAGGCACGGCCAACACAGTCATGCGTGCCCAAAAGGGCTTTCCCAGGGCTGGCCCCGAATCCGCGCGCTGTTGGGGAAGGCCACGGCATGTCAGTGCCTGGTGCCCGTACCGGCGTCCAGCCGCTGCAACGCGTCGATGGCATCCTTTTCACCCGTCGCGGCGGCCTTGCGATACCAGCCGATGGCCGTGCCGGTATTGCGCGGCACACCCTTGCCGGATTCGTACAGCCGGCCCAGTGCCGTCATGGCCGGTGCCGCAATCAGGTCGCCGCGTTGCGCCGATGTCTCGTACCACTTCACGGCCTGTGCCATGTCCTGTGACGTGCCCGTGCCGTTTTCGTACATCAGCCCCAGCCAGCACTGCGAGGTGATGTCCCCACGGTCTGCGGCCGCCTGAAAGGCGTTGAACGCCCTGTCCGGACTGGCCTGAACGCCCTGACCATTCAGATACATCAGGCCGATGTAGCGCTGCGCCTTGAGGTGGCCGGCTGCGTCGGCCTGTTCGAAAAGGGGTAGCGCCCTTGCATAATCCCCTGCGTCGTACGCCGCAATGCCGGCATCCAGCAGTGCGCGGGCCTTCTGTTTCTGCGGATCATCGGGCTGCTGCGAGGCGGGCGGAGTCGCATGCACCGCCTTGACCCCGTCTGCAGCAACGGGTGTGCAGGAGGGCGCACTGGCTTCCGTGGTGTCGGGCCCCGCGGCGTTCGCATGGATGCCCGGCTGGTCTGCTTCGCTGGCCGACTGGGTTGCGGACGGCGGGGCGCTCAGTACCTGCGGCTTCGAATTGAGCATGACGGCGTGCCGGGAACAGGCGCCCAGCAGGAGCAGCACGGCGCAGCAGATGAACGAACGGGCAGGGTGATGTGATGTGTGAAACATCGGAAGCCTCCATCGGAGAAAGGGTGCTGCCAGCGCTGCCCTGCCGGCAGGGCAGCCAGCCTTGCCTGCGTGGTGTGCCCCGTCGGCACATGGCGGGGCCGGTGTGGGGGCGAATGGATCCATGATCCGCTCTGACGGGCAGCGTGGGGACAACAGGTTCCGGACATGCGTCCATGGTAGCGCCATCATGGGCCTGACCGGACTAGAATTCCCCGCCCGGCAGCCTGCTCCCGGTATTCCACCATCCGCCGAACCGTTTCCATGAGCGTCTTCAACAACCTGATCCAGATCGCCCGCACCCACAAGGCCCGCCTCGTGGGCACCTTTTCGCTGGTGCTGGCCGAAAACCTGTTGCTCGTGACCTACCCGGTTCTGGGGGGCTTTGCCATCAATGGGGTGCTGGAGGGCAACCTCTGGAAGGCACTCGGCTATGCGGGCGTGGTGCTGGTCATGTGGACGGTGGGGTCGGCCCGGCGCGCGGTGGATACCCGCACCTTCACACGCATCTATGCCGAGATGGTGGTGCCGGTCATTCTGCGGCAGCGTGCCGATGGGGAGCGTGTGTCCACCATTTCTGCCCGTGCAGCCCTGTCGCGCGAGCTGGTGGACTTCTTCGAACAGCACCTGCCGACGCTGCTCACCTCCACCATTACGGTGCTGGGGGCGGTGGTCATGCTGCTGATCATCGAATTCTGGTCCGGCGTGACCAGTCTGGTCATCCTGCTGGTGTTCATGGGGGTGGTGCCCCGCTACTCGCGGGTGAATGACCGGCTCTACTTCAGGCTCAACAACCGGCTCGAACGTGATGTGCACGTCATCGAGCATTACGACAGCCGTCTGCTGACGAAGCACTATGGCCTGCTGTCACGCCTGCGGGTGAAAATTTCGAACCGGGAAGCCATCAGTTATGCCGTGATTGGCGTGACACTGGCCATGCTGTTTGGCATCACGCTGGGCATGCTGACGCTGCGCGGTCACGCCGATGCCGGCCATCTGTACGCGGTGGTCAGCTATCTGTGGTCCTTTGCCATGAGCATCGATGATGCGCCGCACCTGCTCGAAGAGTTCTCGAAAATCCGCGACATCAGCGAGCGGGTGCGGGTGGAGGACTGACGGGGCTTCCCTGCACCATCAGCATCGACAGCACCACGAACGCGGTGATCACTACCGACATCGTGCCTGGTGTTCCTGTGGAGAATGCTGCCAGCAGCAACGAGGAAACCATGCCGCTGCCGTACTGCAGGGCGCCCATCAGCGCGGCGGCGCTGCCGGCACTCTGGCTGTCCACACTGGCCAGCGAGGCTGCGTTGCAGCAGGCGGCGATGATGCCGTTCATGCTGAATACCGCAAAGATGGGCAGCACGATGCCCCACAGGCTGCCCATGCCCGTCAGCGCAAATGCCGACAGCAGCAGGGCGGCCGCGGCCGCAATGCGGGTGGACACCTTCAGCATCTGTGCCAGACTGCAGCGCTGCAGCAGCCGGCGATTGGCGGCACTGAGCGCCACCACGCCCAGAATGTTCACCCCGAACAGGGGGCCGTACCAGTTGCTGTCCAGCCCGAAGTATGTGAGGTACACAAAGGGTGAGCCGGCAATGAATGCGTAGATTGCCACATAGAAAAAGGTCACGCACAGCGTGGTGCGCATGTAGGCCCGGTTGCGCAGCAGAGGCCCGTAGGCCCGAAAGGCCGACGCGAGTGAACCCGTGGCCCGCTTTTCGGCAGGCAGCGTTTCGGGCAGGCGGCAGGCCGCCAGGAACATCACCACACCAATGGCCGTCAGCAGCCAGAAATTGGCCTGCCAGCCGCTCACCTTCAGCAGCAGCCCGCCCAGCATCGGGCCGAGGATGGGGGCGATGGCCATGATCATCACCAGCGTGGACAGCATGCGGGCCGCTTCCTGGGGACCGTAGAGATCGCGGATCATCGTGCGCGACAGCATGGGGCCCACACAGGCACCCAGTGCCTGGAAGAAGCGCCAGAGCACCAGCGTGTCCATCGACTGCGCCAGTGCACAGCCCACCGAGCCGATGATGAACAGCACGATGCCGATGAAGAGCGGCAGCCTGCGCCCGATGCGGTCGGCCACCGGCCCCCAGAACAGCTGCCCGATGGCAAACCCGACCACGAAGCCCGTGATGGTCAGCTCGGCGTTGCCATGCAGCGCCGCCTCCATGGCCGGCAGTGCCGGCAGGTAGATGTCGGTGGACAGCGAGGTGATCGCCATCAGGGCGCCGAGAATAATCAGGAAGAACGGGGATTCGGGGTGAAGCGGGGTGAGGCGCATGTTTCCGTGGACCGGACTGGAAGAAGCGGCTGTGGGTAATCTGCTTCAGGTGTGCTAGTGTGGGAGTCAGCGTATGTTATGTGTTCATAACACAATCTGGTGATTCGTGGGAGTTTCCTGTGAGCCGTCTGACCACCAACATAACGGAGCAGCAGCACGAGAGCCTGAAGGCAATGGCCGACCTGCAGGGGAAAACGGTCGAACGGCATGTGCCCGAGCGCCTGTTTCCGGGAGATGTGGGCGCAGATCAGGCATGGCAGGATCTGCAGACTCTGTTAAGGCGGCGCGTCAGCAACACCCGTGCCGGCAGGATCTCGTCCAGAAGCGTTGCCCAGATTCTGGATGAAGAGCATGGCGGAGCGACATGAAAGAAAACCTCAACGACCTGCGCGCATTTCTCGTCGTGGCCCAGCAGGGCAGCTTCACGAAGGCCGCGCGGCAGATGGGGGTCTCGCCCTCGGCACTCAGCCACAGCATCCGGGGCGTGGAAGAACGGCTGCAGGTCAAGCTCTTCAACCGCACCACGCGCAGCGTGTCCACTACCGACGCGGGTGAGCGCCTGTATCAGCGGTTGCTGCCGCTGTTCGACGGGATCGACCGTGAGGTGGACGCACTGAGCGAGGTGCGTGATGCCGTGCGCGGCAAGGTGCGCATCAATGGCACACGCCATGTGTTCGATCACGTGCTGCGGGAACGGATTGGCCGCTTCGTGCAGACGCACCCCGAAATCGAGGTCGAGCTGATGGGAGATTCGCGCTTCGTGGACATCGTGGCCGACCGTTTCGATTTTGGCATCCGGCTGGGTGACGATGTGGAGAAGGACATGATTGCGGTCCGGGTGTCGCCGGACATGCGCATGTGCGTGGTGGCAACACCCGCGTATCTGACTGCACACGGTACCCCGCAGACACCGGCCGATCTCGTCCACCACGAATGCATCCGCATGCTGCTGGCCGATGGCAGCGCACTGGTCTGGGAATTTGCCGATCCGGCCCAGCCGGGACGGGTGGCGAAGGTGCAGCCGCAGGGGCGCCTTGCCTCCAATCTGGAGGGTTGCCTGCGGTCGGCGCTGCAGCACGGCCAGGGGCTGCTGTGGACGCCGCAGGATACGGTGGCGGACCTGCTGGCAGCCGGTGAGGTGGTGTCGGTGCTGGAAGACTGGGCCATTTCCTACCCCGGCTACCACCTGTACTACCCCAACCGTCATCACCAGTCGCCGGTGTTCCGGGCGGTGGTGGAAGCGCTTCGGTATGCGGGCTGAGCGTGGTCTCCGTTCAGCTGTCTTTGGGGCTGTTTGCGCGGGAAACGCTGCGGGCCGCATGCTCAATGGGCAGAATGGTCGCCGTAGCATCGCCATGATTGTTGAATGTGGCTCATCAGTTCATTGAGATGACGGCCGTTTATCTGCCGGCCACCACTGCCTACAATGACGGAACGTTGCTGCCGCGACGCCGGCAGGGTCTGATTTCAGGAGAAAGAACAGATGCAGTACGTGAAGTTTGGCCATACCGGCATGGATGTGTCCCGCATTTGCCTGGGCATGATGAGCTTTGGCAAGCCGGGCAGCGAAAACGGGCTCTTTCCGTGGGCGAAGACCTTCGATGAAGGCAAGGACATCTTCCGGCGGGCCATCGATCTGGGCATCAACTACTTCGATACCGCCAATGTCTACCAGATGGGTTCCAGTGAGGAGATCACGGGCCGCTTCATCCGGGAGTTCGGCCTGAACCGGGACGAGATCGTCGTGGCCACCAAGGTGCATTTCCCGATGCGCCCGGACCGGCCCAATGGGGGCGGTTCATCACGCAAGAACATTCTGGCCGAAATCGATCACTCGCTGCGTCGCCTGCAGCTGGATTATGTGGACGTTTACCAGATTCACCGCCTGGACCACGAAACGCCCATGGAAGAGATCATGGAAGCGCTGCATGATGTGGTGAAGAGCGGCAAGGCCCGCTATATTGGCGCTTCCACCATCTTTGCCTGGCAGCTGGAGCGCATGCAGAACATCGCCGAGCGCCATGGCTGGACGAAGTTTGCCTCCCTGCAGCCGCAGTACAACCTCATCTACCGCGAAGAAGAGCGGGAAATCCTGCCGCTGTGCCGCGACCGGAAAATGGCGGTGGTGCCGTGGAGCCCGCTGGCCGGCGGCCGCTGCTCCCGGCCGTGGGGCACGCAGACCGAACGTTCGAAAATCGATGGCGTCTCGCCGATGGTCTGGCAGTCCACCGAAGCGGTGGACAAACCGGTAGTCGACACCCTGGAGCGCGTCGCGAAGGAACGTGGCAGGTCGATGGCCCAGGAAGCGCTGGCGTGGATGCTGAACAAGCCGGAAATCACGGCGCCCATCGTGGGGGCCACGTCCGTGAAGCACATCGAGGAAGCCGTGGCTGCGCTCGACATCCGGCTGGATGAAGACGAGGTGAAGGCGCTGGAAGCGCCGTACGTGCCCCACGTGAAAACGGGGATGTTCTGACGGACCGGGGCCGATGCTGCCGCGGTGCGGCATCGGCCCCGTCTTCTGTATTCATTGAGCCTTCCCGCCCGGCTCTGTGAGGAAGCGGCGGATACGCTCCTGTAGATGGTTCTCTGGCTGCCCGGGTACCGGGACGTTACGCCAGAACCGGATAGTCCGTATACCCATGCTCGCCACCCCCGAACATGGTGCCGCGATCCGGCTGGTTCAGCTCGGCTCCCAGCTCGAAACGGCGCGGCAGGTCCGGGTTGGCCAGGAAGGTGGCGCCGAAGGCCACCAGGTCGGCATTGCCGGCTTCCAGCTCGGCCTCGGCCGAGTCGCGTGTATAGCCGGTGCCGGCAATCAGCGTTTTGCTGATCAGCGGGCGGAACAGTGCCAGCTCATCGCCCTGCGGGTAGTGCGGCAGCAGCGGGAACATCGGCGCGCGCTTCATCAGCTTGACAAATGAGAAGTCCAGACCGTCCAGCTCCTTCAGAAGATGGGTGTAGGTGGCCACCGGATCGTCGAACGCAATGCCGGCATACGGATGCAGCGGGCTGATCTTGATGCCCACCCGGTCACCGCCCACGGCATCGATGATCGCGCGCATCGCCTCCAGCGTGAAACGGGCCTTGCTGGCAATGCTGCCGCCGTACTCGTCCGTGCGCTGGTTGGTGGAATCCGACAGGAACTGCTGGGGCAGGTAGCCATTGGCGGCGTGCAGCTCCACGCCGTCGAAGCCGGCGCGCATGGCGTTGCTGGCTGCGGTGCCGTAGTCGGCAATGGTCTGGCGGATTTCTTCCACCGTCATGGCTTGGGGCACTTCGAAGTCTTTCGGACCCTGTGACGTGAAGTGCTGCATGCCTTCGATTTTCACGGCAGACGGTGCCGAGGGCAGTTTGCCGTTCCGTTCTACCGAGTGCGAGACCCGGCCCGTGTGCCAGAGCTGGGCGTAGATGAGCCCTCCTTTGGCATGCACGGCGTCGGTCACCTGCTTCCAGGCGGCAATCTGTTCCGCCGTGTAGAGGCCCGGCGTGAGCGGGCTGCCGATGGCGTCCGGCGAGATGTTGATGGCTTCCGAGATGATCAGGCCGGCCGAGGCGCGCTGTGCATAGTATTCGACCGTCAGCGGGCCGACCACGCCGCTGGTGTCGGCGCGGCTGCGGGTCATGGCGGCCATGACCATGTGGTTCCTGAGCGCGTAGGGGCCGAGGGTGGTGGGTTCGAGCAGTTTCATGCGTGTGTCCTGTTGTGTGGGCGCCGACCGTGTGCTGGGTTCAGGGGCAACTTGCGGCGGCGCGGGTTGAAGGAGGCAAGCGGTGTGGACGGACCACAGCGGCGGTGTGCCGGGGGCCTACAGTGCCAACAGTCTGGGGCTGCTGCAGCGGGTTGCTGCACAGGGTATGGGCATTGCGCTGCTGCCGGAAATTGGCGTACGCAAGGACGTAGAGGCAGGCCGGCTGCAGCGTGTGCTGCCGGACTGGGCTGGCAGTACGGTGCCCGTTCATGCGCTGACGGCCACGCGGCTGCTGCCGGCCAGAACCCGGGCGTTCATCGATTTCATGAAGGAAAACGCGCAGAATCCTGACTGATTCAGAAAGCAGTCATCTGGGCTGAAGTGGCGGATCAGCAACTGGCCGACGGTCCATGAATCCTTTCAGGAGCAGCGCTTGCCATCGTAGGAGTTTCGTTGTCCGGGACGCTTTCTGCTGGAGCAGGTGGCTGTGTTCCTGCCTGGTGCGCTGGTGGTATGGGCTGTGGATGATGCCGGCAATGGCCGGCTGGTGCTTCTGGTTACGGCCATCATGACGGTGGCGATGGCCGCGAGCATTGTCCGTTTTGAGCGCCGATACGTTGCCGCTCAGCCCGGCAGTGCATCATAGTCGGCCATGGGCACCGCTTCGAAGAACTCGGTGGCCCCGGCCGTGATGGCCACGTGGCTGAACCAGCTGTCCTTCGTGGCGCCGTGCCAGTTCTTCACGCCTTTGGGTGTGATGACCACATCGCCTGGTTTCATCGCCCGGGCTGGCTGGCCTTCTTCCTGATACCACCCTTCGCCCGCAACGGCGATCAGGATCTGGTAACCATCGGTATGCACATGCCAGTTGTTGCGACAGCCCGGCTCGAAGCTGACATTGGCCACGGCGACCGGAATGTCCGGGTTGGCAGCCAGCATGCTCAGGTAGCTTTGTCCCACGAAGGAGCGGGCGTATTTGTCGTTCTTCTCGCCAAACGGGAATATGCCGTGTTTGACCTGTTGCTCGCTGTTCATGGCTGTTCCTCCTTGTCCGTATAGATCTGTTTGGCCAGATTGAAGGCCGACCAGGCTTTGGGCCAGCCCACGTAGAAGGCCAGATGGGTAATGACCTCGGCAATTTCTGCCTGGGTGATGCCATTTTGCCTGCCGATGCGCAGGTGGGCGGGGAGCTGTTCGAAATTGCCGCCCGAAATCAGTGCGGAAATGGTGATGAGACTGCGCGTGCGGGGCGCCAGCTCCTGCTCGCGCGACCAGACCTGTCCGAACAGGATATCATCATTCAGTTCGGCGAACTTGGGGGCGAAGTCACCCAGCCGGTCGCGGCCAGCCGTTTGTTTCTGGGACATGAGGCTTTCCTCCATGGGATTGGGGAGCTGGGCTTGCAGATGTTTCTGGGTGCCCGCTTCGCTTTTGGGTTGCAACGGGTCTCCACAGGTTGCCTGTGGACGCTCGCCGGATATACGGGGCAAGATAGCATGAGCTTCGGCCCGTATCCATTGATGTCACTTCAGTCTGGACAGCCATTGCCGGACCTGTGCGCGGCTTTCCTCGGCTTTTGTGCCTTCCATGACGAACAGGATGCCATCGCGCTCGCGCCCGCCCTGAAGGGACAGACCCGGAGTCACACGACAGCCCTTGCACAGGCGGTTGATCTCTTCGAAGCCGCTGCCCACGCCGTAGCCGGCATGGGTGTTGAAGGGTGCCACGGTCTTGCCCTTCAGATCATGGCTGGCCAGAAAGCTGCGGATCGGTGGCGGCAGCTGCATGCCCCAGGTGGGAAAACCAATGAATACCCGGTTGAACTGCTGCAGGTTGTCGATGCGGGTTCTGAGAGGAGGCAGATAGCCGCTTTCATCCTCCATCTGCACCTGCGCTACGGTGGCCCGATAATTTTCGGGGTAGGGCTTCTGCAGTTCCAGGGCCACCAGTTCTCCGCCAGTTTCCGTCTGGATCATGCGTGCCACGGCCTCGGTGTTGTGGCTGCGGCTCAGGTAGACGATCAGATCTTTGGCAAAGGCCGATGGCATGACGAATACGGAACAGCCCAGGGCAACGAGGACGCCGCACAGCATGGAAGCCGTGCGGCTGATGAAGCTGGAGTTGAAGGGCTTTCTCATCGGTCGAGCTTTTTCGTGTGCAGCCAGCTGGCCAGATGGTCGGCAACCTCGACGTTGTTCAGGTCGGCCATGGGAAAATGGGTGTTGCCCCGAATGCCCGCGTCGGGCAGGTGAACGACGGTGGCGTCGCCTCCGTGCCGGTTCACGACATCTGCCCACTGCCGGGCCAGGGCCAGGCGGATGCGCCACTGGTCCTCTCCCTGAACATCGGAGGGCTTGTCCCTGATGTTGTCACCAAAGTAGATGACGATGGGCATTTTCGTCAGGTGCGCGAAGTCTTCACGACTGACACGGGCGGGCGGAATGTCGCCAAACTTGCTCTGGATGGTGGGCGGTACTTCGCCTTCGGGGAAGGGGAAGTTTCCGGGCTCGTAGGCGACGATGGCCTTGACGTGTTTCGGGCTCTTGATGCCGGCAAACCAGCCGACGATGCCGCCCTGTGAATGGGTGACCAGCACGCCATCGCCAATGCGGTCGAACAGGGCCTGCAGACTGTCGGAAATGACGCCCGTGTCGAAGGGGGCCGTGTTGGGGGTCATCTGCCGGAAGAACTGGTCCAGCGATGCGCTGTCCTGCGGGAAGGCCACCCCCTTGAAGAAGTTGGGCCAGACGCCGACGCGGAACTGCGCAAACCAGAACTGGTCATCGGGTGTGGCGGGAATGGTTCCATCTACCGTACTGCGACCGGACCAGCCGCGGCGGGGCTGATCCACCAGATAGACCGGATAGCGTTTGCGCAGAAAGATGTTCTGGAAGCCCTCGCGGCCATCCGGTGTGGTCTGCCAGGTACGTATGGACTGGCCGGCGCCGTGCAGGAAGACGAGCGGCAGCTTTCGGGGCTCTGCGGGTATCTGGTAGAACACGGTGGCGTGATCGCCATGCAGGGTCTGGCCGCCGGCCTTGATGGATGCCCGGAAAACGTCCATGAAATCGTTGCCCGATTTGCCTTTGACGATGTCCGGTGTGCCGGTGTAGGTGCCCGGGCTGGTGACGACCTTGCCGCCTGTGGCAAAGCTGCCTTGTTCTTCGATGATCAGGGGAGAAGCCATGGACGCTCCGGAAAGGGTGGCTGCCAGCAGGGCGGCAGTGAGTTTCAGCCGAGTTTTCATGGGGTGATTTCAGGGTGGGTGGATCGGGTATCGGGGCCGTCCAGCACGCGCTGTGCCTTGCCCCTGATTCACCGGTTATCGCAGGTTCCGGTCGAAGAAATCCGTCAGCTTTTCACTGATCTGCTTCACGTACTCGGGCTTCCAGTAGGTTTCGATGTGGGTGGCGCCGGGTACCCTGAACAGTTCCTTGTTATCCGTACCGGTGGCGTTGGCGAACACTTCCTCGGTCATGTAGAGCGAGTCGGCCTTTTCGCCGGCAATCATCAGCAGTGGCTGGTTGATCAGGTCGACGTTGGTGTTCACGTCGAATTCCATCAGGTCGGCCAGGCTGCTGACGGTGCTGTTGGTTTTCGAGTTCGGGTGATAGTGGGTGTCGGCGTAGTATTCGTAGCCCTGCCGGTACAGGTCCACCTCGATGGCGGCTACCTGCTCGGGCGTCATGCCGGCGCCGAATTCGGGGGTGTACTGCACTTCGCCGGTGCGCGCTTCGAGGGCACGGGCCTCGGCGGCCTTGGCCAGGCGTTCCTGAATGGAGTCCTTCTGGCTGCGCATGTAGCTATTGCGCCGGGCATCCCCGGTGTTGAACATGCTGATGGTGGCGATGGACCGAAAACGCTTGTCGGTCTGCGCAGCCTTGATGGAATAGCCGCCACCGCCGCAAACTCCCAGCAGGCCCAGACGGCTGGCATCGGCTCCGGCGTACTGGGTGATGAAATCGGCTGCTGCGCGGATGTCCTCGATGCGGTTCTGCGGCTTGTCGGTGTAGCGTGGCGTGCCGCCGCTGCCGCCCTGATATGCAGCGTCGAAGGCGATGGTGATATAACCCTGCTCGGCAAACTTCTGGGCATAAAGACCCGAGACCTGCTCCTTCACGCCCCCGTTGGGGTGGGCCACCACGATGACGGGGTATTTCTTTTGGGGGTCGTAACCGGCAGGTGTGTAGACATTGGCCACCACATCGATACCGGTCTGGTGCTGGGTGTATTTCACCGGATGGATGTTTACCTTGCCGGGCTCGTTTGCCGTGATGGCATCGGCATAGGTGAGGGTGAAGGGGTTGTTCTGGTAGTTTGAAGCCATGGCTGTACTCCCCAGGGTTGCAGTCAGAAGAAAGGATGAAAGGATGGCCTTGGAACGGCTGAACATGTGCACGGGCCAGTGTGAGTGGACGGGGCGTGCATTTTGTTGTCGCTGCACCCTGCGGGACAAGCCCCAGAGCAGGGTTGCCGTCGTGAAAAAATATCATCGGCCGAAGGCCGGGCTGCTGGTTTCCTGTCGCACCGTGATGTCATGGCGCGCCAGCGAGCGCCTGTGATTCCGGGCGTAAATAGTGGATCAGCGTCTGCGCTGCAAGTGTCCGGTGCCGGTTTCTGGGGTAGTACAGCGCCATGGGCGGATAGGTGAACCGCTGCTCATGCAGGATTTCGGTGAGCAGGCCCTGGTGGATTTCCGCCTCCACGGCGTATCGTGGAATCCACGCAATGCCCAGTCCATCCAGGGCGGCCTGTTTGACCATGGTGGTGTTGTTGAAGCTCAGCGAGGCGGGTACCGTGACGCGGATGAGCTGGCCCTCCTGGATGAACTCCCATGCGGTGATGCGACTGAAGGCGTCGAAGGCCGGCACGATGCAGCGGTGGCGGGTCAGTTCCTGCGGCGAAGTTGGCAGCCCGAAGCGGCTGAAGTAGTCGTCGGATGCCACCACGGCCATCGGGCGTTCGCCGGACAGCTGGAGGGCCACCATGTCCTGGGCGACGTGGTTGATGGGCCGTACCCCGAAGTCGAAACCTTCGGTGACCATGTCCACCATGTTGTTGTCGATGATCACCTCGATGTTCACATCCGGGTGATCATGCAGAAAACGCCGCATGGCGGGATACAGAAAGTGCCAGGCCGGGTTTTCTGCGCTGTTGATGCGCAACCGGCCGCTGACGGTCTGGCTGAAATCATCCAGCGCATCGACGCCGCGCTGGATGCTGTCGAACTGGGGGCGATGTGTTCGAACAGCTGCTGCCCCGCCTCGGTGGGGGACATGGCCCGTGTCGTGCGGTTGATCAGCCGGATGCCCAGCCGTTTTTCCAGCTCGGCCATGCGGTGGCTGAGTGCCGAGGGCTGGACGTTCAGCACCCGGGCGGCCCGGCTGTAGTTACCCTGCCGGATGACCTGGGTGAAGGCGTAGAGATCGTTGAAATTCCGGTTGTCAGTCATGCGCCGCGGGTGAGGGAGCGTTTAGATCCCGGGAAGGGCCACGCATTATGGCATGCAGGGCCGGCGGTGCATCTGGCCGGACGGAACCAACAGCTGTGAGAAAAACTCAGGACTATCTGCTCAGCATGCCCTGGATCGCCTGGTCCAGGTCCTGACGGTACTGTTCGCTTTCTGCACTGTCGGGGACGACGGATTCGAACGCGTGCACACGGCCGGCGACGACCTCCAGCTGCGCGGGTACGCCGGCGGTGGCCGACGCCATGCTGGATCGTCTGCTGCCACAGGCGCGGCGGATTGTGCTCAAGGGGGAGTCACTGCCCGCTGCGCGGGCACGGAAAACGCCTCCATCTGCCAATCAGAGCTGACGCTTTCCCGGAGGCAATGGGGGGCTGAAAGGCCCCCCGGATCAGGCAATCGTACAATTTGCCTGGCAGGCAATGTCTCTGACCACTCGACATCGGTCACGATGACCGGACTGGGCGGTCACGATGCCGGAATCGCTGGTCACGATCATCGGAATATGCACACTTTTCGACCTTCCGTCTCTACCCAAAACAGGCTATCCGTGGCATAGTGAATAGCTCACTCCATGCCCCCATCATGACAACACAAACCATATTTGATCCGCTCCTGTCCATCTACGACAGCGCAGAAGAGGAAGCCGAACACACCGCCTGGCTGCGTGCCAAGCTGCAGGCGAGCATCGATGACCCACGCCCATCGATCACGCACGAAGAGGTGGAACGACGAATGACCCTGCGTCTGGCCCGCCTTTACGAGCAGCACGCAGCCAAAGAGTCATCCTGATGTGGACGGTCATCTGGCGTGAATACATGGCCAGCGTACCGGGTTCATGGCCAACCGAGGTGGTGATGTTGTGCGTGCCCACCCTGTCGTAATCGGCGATCTGTCCCGGCTGGATGCCCAGTTCGAAGATGTTGAAGATGGGGGGCGTGCCGGCTGCAGGGGCGGCGCCGGACGTGTGGGAGGCGTCGGGCGTGGGGGCGGCCTGGAGATTCATGGTGATCAGGCTCGCCATCGCGAGCGCGGCTATTTTGAACAGATTCATGCGTGCCTGTCGGGAATGGGATTCGTGAACTCGCGTGCTGCTGGGGGCTGCAGGCCGGCAGGGAGGAGGCGAACGCGCGGACAGCATGGGTTGCGTACCAGCCGGATGCCGACAGGGATACGTGGAGAATGCGGGGTGAGGTCAGAGCTTGAGCAGCCGTTCGGCATTGCCGTGCGCAATCATCGCCTTTTCGGTGTCGGGGACGGGCAGGCTGTCGATGAACGCGCGGGCGCCGTCGAGGCTCTGGTAGGGGTAGTCCAGCGAGTACAGGATGCGCTCTGCGCCCATCAGGTCGTGGATGAAGCGGAAATGCGGCAGCGTCAGCATGCCACTGGGGGTGACCCAGACCTGTTCGCGGAAGGTCTGGGTGATGCTGCGGGCAAGGCCCGAGGCTTCCTGCGGAATGCTGTCGTCCAGCCGCTGCAGATAGAAAGGCAGCATTTCACCCCAGTGACCGCTGATGACCTGCAGCTTCGGGTTGCGGTCGAATGCGCCGGACAGGATGAGGCGCAGCAGATGGATGCCGGCCTCGTTGTGCCAGCCCCAGCCGAACATGGACAGCCGCGCCGTCAGTTCGGCTGAAAACCCGCCGTAGTATGCCTGCTGCACGGCAGGCACCGGAATACCGGGGTGCAGATACAGCAGTACGTCCAGGGCATCGAAGGCGGCCAGCAGTCCGGCATACTCCGGTGCATCCAGAAAACCTTCGGCGGGGCGGCCGTTGATGAGTGCACCCTTCAGTCCCAGCTGCTGCACGGCGCGCTCCAGTTCCTTCACGGCCAGTGCGGGCTGGCTCCATGGCAGGGTGGCAAAGGCCGCAAATCGGGTGGGGCGGGCGGCTACCGTGGCGGCCAGCCGGTCATTGGCCGCCTGCGCCAGCGACAGTTCCTGCTCCGCCGGGGCAAATTGCGGAAAGCCCCCCAGCGACAGCACCTGCATGTCCACGCCGGCTGCGTCCATGTCGGCCAGGCGCTCCTGCTCCCAGTCCATGCCCTTGCGGGTGGAATCGGTATTGGCAATGACCTGCGGGCGGCTGCGGTCCGGGTTGTTGCCGTCCTTCACGGTGCTGCCCCAGCCGGGCAGGAAGGGGGCTGCCTTCAGGGCAGCGGGCATGGAAGCCCCGGCCGTGGCCGGGTCGAGGATGTGTTCTTCGAGGCAGATGAGTTTCATGGGAGAAGCAGACGGTTGATCAGACTTCCTGCCGGGTCGGCCGGAAGATGATTTCGTTCACGTCCACGTCTTCGGGCTGGCTGATGGCAAACAGCACGCAGCGGGCAAAGCTGGAGGCCGGAATTTCGTTTTTCTCGTAGAAATTCTGCATGGCACCCGAGGCCATTTCGGAGGAGGAACCGTGTTTCAGTTCGCTGGCCACGGCACCGGGTGACAGGATGGTGGAGCGGATGTTGTAGGGCTTGACTTCCTTGCGCATCGACTCGGAAATGGCGCGCACGGCCGTCTTGCTGGCGGCGTAGACGGCGCAGAGCGGCCCCCAGACGTGACCGGCCACGGAGGAGACGTTGATGATCTGGCCGCTCTTCTGTGCTTTCATGGTGGGGAGCACGGCGGCGATGCCGTACAGCACGCCCTTGATGTTGATGTCGATGATCTGGTTCCACTCATCGACCTTCAGCTCTTCCAGCAGTGACAGCGGCATGACACCGGCATTGTTGAGCAGCACGTCGATGCGGCCGTAGAGCTTGAGCGCCCGGTCGGCCAGGGCCTGTACCTGTTTCAGGTCGGCCACGTCGGTCTGCACGCAATGGTCGTGGCCGATGCCCAGTTCGTCGGCCAGCGCATGCAGACGATCCAGACGGCGGGCGCCCAGAATGACCCTGGCCCCGGCCTTGACCAGGTGACGGGCGGTTTCGGCGCCCAGGCCCGACGAGGCACCGGTGATGATGACAACCTTGTTCTGTACGTTTTCCATGAGTATTCCGTGTGGTGGTGGGAGTAAGGGACGGACGCCGGCCCTCATGCAGGGGCTGGTGCCGGCCATCATGCTGGCAGGGCCAGACGCTGGCCTGCTTGTGCTGAGGCCGGTGCCCGGCCTGCATGCCGTTCCTGTGGCCGCTGGAAGCGGGGATGTTCTGGCGCGCTTGTGTGGCGGCCGGGAGTGAGGATACTTCGGCGAGGTCATGTGCCGGGAGGATGGCGCCGAAGATGATGGGGGGATTATGGGCGTTCGATTGCCTGAAGCCAATTTACCCTGTCTTCAAGCACTGTTAGCGTCAGGGAAACAATGGAGGGTCTTGTCCAGCCCTGATGGGGCCTGCTCCATCGGGCGCATGTGACGGAGGCTGTTTGTTTCCCTGGGGGAAATCATGAATTTCTGTTTCCTGAATCTGTCCGGAATGCGCGAAATCCTAGAATGTCAGCCTTTCCGCAAGGCGGGTCGCGTGTTGCCATGGTCCGGTGGCTTGCGGCAGGGCCTGTCGGGGATGTACAGGCCCATGACATGCTCCGCGCCCGGCTTTTCCGGTCGGGGCGTTCGCCCTCCATTGTCATGAACAACGCTCTCTACAACCAGATCCGCATCTTCCAGGCCATTGCGCAGGAAGGAGGCATTACGGCTGCGTCGCGCAAGCTGGAGATCACTCCACCCTCGGTGAGCAAGGCACTGAAGCTGCTGGAGCAGCAGGTGGGGCTGCCGCTGTTTCTGCGTTCGACACGGCGGGTGGAGCTGACCGATGCGGGCCGGGCGCTGCTGGAACGCACGACCGACGCGGTACAGTCGTTGCAGTGGGCGGTGGAAAGCGTGCGCAGCAGCAACATGGCGCCCGCGGGGCTGGTGCGGGTGACGATGTCGCGCTTTGCCTATCAGTTGATCTTCCGCCCGTTGATGGCCGAATTCTGCCGACAGCATCCGCAGGTGCAGCTGGAGCTGTCCATCTACGATGGCACCATCCACATTCTGGACGAGGGCTTCGATCTGGGCATCCGCTTTGGCAACACGCTGGAGGATGGGGTGGTGGCGCGCCGGCTGCTGGCGCCGTTCCGGGAGGGGCTGTATGTGTCGCAGGCGTATGTGGACCGGCACGGGGTGCCACAGCGGCCTCGGGACCTGCACCGGCATGTGCTGATCGGTTACCGGTTCATCACGGCCAACCGCGTGCTGCCGCTGATCCTGCAGGAGGACGGACAGGACCTGACGGTGGAGATGCCCTTCCAGCTGATGAGCAACGACATCGAGGTGATGGCTGACGGCATCCGCGACGGGCTGGGCATTGGCCGGATTTTCGAGCCCATCCGGGCACTGCAGCCTGATCGCGACAGTTTTTTGCCGGTGCTGGAGCGCTGGTGGAAGACGTATCCCGGCGTGTATCTGTACCACCTGCAGCATGCGCAGAAGCAGCGGCGGGTGCAGGCACTGATCGATTTTCTGGTGGCGAGGCTGACGGTGTGAACGGCGTGGCAATGTCATCTGCCGGATGGCCGTGGCATTTCCAGATTATTCGGTGATACCCCATTCAGTGGTACGGTCACGAATCATGACGTGTGCAATGATGCGGTGCGAACCGCGAACCGCGAACCGCGAACCGCGAACCTCGGGCTGAGGGCTGAGGGCTGAGGGCTGTGTGGGCTGTTGGGCTGTGGGTTGAGTGCGGGGATGGGGTGCCGCATAATGACAGGCTGGGAAACCTTTCGCGAGACCATCGTTCATGAAATCCACCCCCCTGTATGCCACACTGGCCAGCGGCGCACTGCTGCTGGGTACGCCGTTCACCCAGGTGCTTGCCGCTGATGCCGACCCGGCGCAGCAATGCGCAGCGCTCAGGGATGTGCCGCTCTATCACACCACCCTCACGCGTGCCGAATGGGTGGCCGATGGCAC
Organism: Lautropia dentalis; assembly: GCF_003892345.1. Taxonomy (GTDB): domain Bacteria; phylum Pseudomonadota; class Gammaproteobacteria; order Burkholderiales; family Burkholderiaceae_E; genus Lautropia; species Lautropia dentalis. Next base: position 332,914 of record NZ_RRUE01000002.1, on the reverse strand, counting down.
CATTGCGGCTGATCCCAACTCGGCCTTCACGGGCACCACGGTGCGTGATATGAAGGCGGGGCCGCATTGTCTTGTGCAGGGCGAGATCGAGCCGCGCACCGGGGTGGATGGCAAGCACTATGGCATCAACTTCCAGCTGCGCCTGCCGAAGGACTGGAATGGCAAGTTCCTGTTCCAGGGTGGTGGCGGTGCCAACGGGTTTGTGGCACCTGCGCTGGGCAGCATTCCGGTACAGGCCAGCTCGGCCACGCCGGCGCTGCTGCGAGGCTATGCGGTGGTGAGCATGGACAGTGGTCATCAGGGCACCACGCCCAACCTGCCGGCGGTGTTCGATGTGGCCTTCGCGGCCGATCAGCAGGCACGGCTGGATTATGCCTATGCCGCCATCGGCAAGGTAACGGAACGGGCCAAGCAGCTGGTGCAGGCCAACTACCGGTCGGCGCCGAAGCACAGCTACTACATGGGCTGCTCGACCGGCGGACGTGAATCGATGATTGCAGCGCAGCGTTATCCGAACGAATTCGACGGCGTGGTGGTGGGCAATGCGGCCTTCCGGCTGTCGCGTGCCACGCTGGGCGCCACCTGGACCTATCAGCATCTGATGGCGGCGGCTCCAAAGAATGCGCAGGGACAGAAGATTCTGGCCAACGCACTGTCGCAGAAGGATCTGGACGCCGTGGTCAAGGGGGTGCTGAAGCGCTGTGATGCGAAGGATGGCGTGGCCGATGGCATCGTCAATGCCTGGGAATCGTGCGACTTCAAACCGGAGATGGTGCAGAAGGAAATCGGCGCGAAGAAGGTGGCGTTGCTGAAGGCCATTTTCGGCGGGGCGAAGAACAGCCGTGGTGAGGCGTTGTATGCTGGCTTTCCGTTCGATACGGCCCTGACCGAGACGAGCTGGCGCGAGTGGTGGCTGGGTACGGATGCCTCGGTACCAGTCAATACGTCCAACAACATCCTGAGCATTCCGTTGCTGACCAACTACTTCATGCAGCCCTACAGCACCACACGCGATCCGCTGAAATTCGACTTCGATCGTGATGTGGCCAGCACGCTGAACACCCGCGGGCTGAATGATGGCGACAGCCCCAACCTGAAGACCTTCAAGGCCAATGGAGGACGGATGATCATCTTCGACGGAGTGTCGGACCCGATCTTCTCGGCTTTCGACCAGCGTGACTGGTACCGGGCCATGCACGAGACCACGGGCGATGCCCAGTCGTTTGCGCGCCTGTTCATCGTGCCGGGCATGACACACTGCGGTGGCGGCAGGGCACTGGATGACTTCGATCCGCTGACGGCGCTGGAGCAGTGGCGTGAAGAGGGCAAGGCGCCCGCGCACCTGCTGGCGAAGGGTGAGGCCTTCCCGGGCAAGTCGCAGCCGATCTGCGCGTATCCGACGGTGACCACCTATGTGGGCGGGGATGTGAACCGGCCGGAGAGCTATGCCTGCAAATGAGTCTCCGTGCAGCATAATTTCTGAATTAGAAATTATAAAGTTCCATGTTATGAATTTACACGGAATGATCTGATCCCTAGAATGCCTTTCATCGAACGACGGGCCGGACGCGGGCACGGGCTCCGGCATGCAGCCGGGCCGGTGCACATGACGGGGCCATCCGGGGGCGCGGCACGCTTCCCGGTGCGCCGGTCCGGTTCGCCCGGTGGCAATGGGTGCCCCGGGCACCCCCCTCCGATACACAGGTACGATCATGATGAAACGGCAATTCCTCAAAACCACCCTGATGGCCGCCGCCCTGGCCGCCACGTTCAGCACCTCGGCCATGGCCGACATCCGCGTGAAACCGATGAAAGGAGTTCAGAGAGTGAAAGTGACACAGCAATGGGACAAGACCTTCCCGCAGAGCAGCCAGGTGGAGCACCAGAAGGTGCAGTTCCGCAACCGCTACGGCATCACGGTGGTGGGCGACCTTTACATGCCGAAAGGTGCAAAGGGCAAACTGCCGGCGCTGGTGCTGAGTGGCCCGTTTGGTGCCGTGAAGGAGCAGTCCAGCGGCCTGCACGCGCAGGAGATGGCCAAACGCGGCTTCGTGGCGCTGGCCTTCGATCCGTCCTTTACCGGTGAGAGTGGCGGCGAGGTGCGGGATGTGGCTTCGCCCGACATCTTTACCGAGGATTTCAGCGCCGCGGTGGACTATCTGGGCCTGCAGTCCTTCGTGGACCGCGAGCGGATCGGTGTGCTGGCCATCTGCGGGCTGACTGGCATGGGCATCACGGCGGCTACGGCGGACTCGCGCATCAAGTCGGTGGCGGTGACGGCCATGTACGACATGTCGCGCAGCATGAGCAAGGGATATCAGGACTACTACACGCCGGAACAGCGGGAAAAACTGGTGGACCACATCAGCCAGCAGCGCTGGAAGGATGCGGAGAACGGTACCTTTGCTCCGGGCTGGCACGAGCTGGGCTTTGACGACAAGGGCAACGTGATGACCGGCCCGACGCTGTTCCCGAAGGAAGGCAAGCTGCCGGAAGGAATGCCGGAATTCGTCTACCGCTTCTTCGACTACTACAAGACGCCGCGTGGCTACCACCCGCGTTCGATCAATTCGAACGGCGCCTGGACGGCCACCACGCCGATGGCCTTCTTCGCGTTCAACCTGATGGACAACCTGGACAAATACCACCGGCCGCTGCTGCTGGTGACGGGCGACCGGGCACATTCGCGCTACTACTCGGAAACGGTGTACGAGAAGGCCAACCAGCCGAAGGAGCTGGTGGTGGTGAAGGATGCCGACCATGTGGACCTGTACGACAACCGCGAGAAAATCCCGTTCGATAAATTCGAGCAGTTCTTCAGGAAAACCCTGAAATGATGGAGGCGCACTGACGCTGTGGTTTTGACCGGTCTGCACCCCGTGCAATGGCCGGGAACAGTAGGGACAGGCAGCTGCGATGGCCATGATGCCGGGAGAGGTCCGGGGTCATGGCCGTTTTGTCGTGTCATGAACGGTTGGGGGCGGCCAGTCGCTCCTGAAGCAATGCGGCCAGGGTGTCGAACACCACCTTGACGCGCAGCGGGGTGACGGTGCGCTGGGGACGGTAGACGTAGACAGGCCATGCGGTTCGGGGCAGGTCGGGCAGCAGTTCCACCAGCTCGCCATTTTCCAGATACGGGCGGCACAGCCAGTCGAGCAGCAGCACGGCAGCCCGTCCCGAGCGGGCGATCTGCAGCTGGGTGGATATTTCGTTGGAGACGCAGACGGGTTTGCGGGGCAGGAACTGCAGCTCGCGGTTGAGGTACCAGTTCTGCGGCCGGCCGGTGTTGGCGTCGATGCTGGCGGCCAGTGGCCAGTGCTGCTGCAGCGCCTGCCAGTCGGCTGGCTGGCCATGCCGTTTCACCAGTTCCGGGGTGGCCACGATGTGTTCCCGCACCTCACCCACCTTGCGCACGATGAAGCGGTTGTCGGCCGGCATGCCGATGCGCACGCCCAGGTCTATCTGCTGGTCCACCACGTTCAGGCGGGCCGTGTCCTTGCGCCAGTCGATCACCAGCTCGGGATAGGGCTGCAGCCGTTCCAGCAGGGTGAGCAGGAAGGTGTCTTCATCCGGCAGATCGGGGACGGTCACGCGCACCAGGCCGGCGACGGCCTCGGCCTGCTGTTTTTTGCCAGGCGTGAACAGGCGCTCGCTGTCTTCCAGCAGCTGGATGGCCTGTGGCAGGAACTGCTGGCCGAATTCCGTGAGATTGACCTGGCGGGTGTTGCGCTGAAAGAGCGGCTCACCCAGCCAGGCTTCCAGTTCGGCGATCACCCGGCTGACCACCGGCGGCGATACGGCCAGGCGGCTGGCGGTTTCCTTGAACTGCAGGGTCTCGGCCAGGGAGCAGAAGACTTTCAGGGCTTCGAAGCGGTTGTTCATGGCTGTGCGGGGGAGGGCCTGCCGGCGGGGAAGAAGCGGCGTACACTGCCTGGCTGCGCGCCAGGCTCCAGGCGAGCACCGATGATCCGCGCTCATCGATCCCGCACGAGGAGGTGATGGCCGGGATGCGCGAACGCATCGCCCGAATCAAGGCACGCAAGAGCATGCAAAGTGCCTGAGCCGCCGCACATTTCATGGCGTCCGGCAGCCCGGGAATACCTGGCCGCCATCATTGACCGTTTTTGCGGCGTGAAAGGGATACGCAAGAGAAAAGATGCAACGCCCATCGCAGTGTGTGGTTCCGCGATGGGCGTTGTTCGATGTCTGCCGGAATCTGCGCAGCTTACCGGCAGGTAAAGCTGTTCAGCTTCCCGGGAATGCCCCCCGTGTAAGTGGCCACTTTCGGCCAGGCGCAGAGCGGCATCTGCTTGTTGGGGAAGGCCTTGCCCTGGGCGACGAGGTAGTCGGGGGCGCGGTCGTTGTTGTGCCAGTTTTCCAGTGCGGTGAGCGGGTCGAAGTCATTGAAGGCGTTGCCGCCGCCGCAGTGGTTCATGCCCGGCACCATGAAGAGGCGGGAGAAGTCCTGGGCCTTCGGGGTGTCGGCCTGCATCTGTTTGAACCAGTTGCGCTGGTCCATGGCGGAAAAGACCGGGTCGGATACGCCGGTGATGATGATCAGCCGGCCACCGTTCTTGCGGAAGGTGGAGAGGTCGGTGCTGATGGCGTCGTTGAGGGCGCCGGTCTGGTAGGTTTTGGAGGTGTCGCGGTCGAAGTCGAACTTCGTGAGATCGAAGGCCGGGTTGAATGGCGTCATGAAATACTGGGTAAGCGAGCCGCCGCCGAGGATGACGTTGTTGGCGTTGGGTTTGGCCGTTTGCGAGTCACCCAGTTTCCACTGGCGCCAGTTGGGCTGGTTGATGCCGCTGTCGTAGAACCAGCCGCTGTAGATGGGTTCGCCGTGGCTGTTTTTTGCGCCGCCGAAGATGGCTTTCAGGGCTTGCACCTTGGCGGCGGGGAGGCACTGGGGCAGAGGCGCATCATTGGCTGCGGTTTGTGAGCCTGCGCTCACTTTCGATGTGCCGGCGCTGGAGCCCGTCGTGCTGGTGCTGTGCTGGCGGGTATGGCTTTTTGGGCCAGCGGCAGTGCCGCCGTGCGGGGCGGCGTGTGCCTTTCCGGCTGTCTGTGTGGCTGGTGTGGTCTTGAGGTTGTCGGCGAGGCTGCCGGTGGCGTTGTCTTCGGCGCACTGCAGCACGGCCGGGTCGAAGTCACAGCGCTCCCAGGCGTTGATGACGCCATCCTTCAGGCCGTCCTTGGCATCACATTTCTCTGTCACCGCCTTGGAGACGAGGTCCAGGTCCTGCTGGGTCAGCGCATTGGCGAGGATCTTCTGGCCGTGGGCATTCGGTGGGGCGATGGCCATCAGCTGCTGGGTGTCCCATACCTCGGCTACCGCGGCGCGCGAGAGGCGAAAGCCCGGGTTGGCGGCGATGACACCGTCGAACTCCAGCGGGTAGCGCTGGGCAGCGATCATGGCTTCACGGCCGCCGTTGGAGCAGCCCATGAAGTAGCTGTGGCGGGGGCTGGCCTGATAGAACTGCATGACCAGCTTCCTGGCCACGGCCGTGACCTTGCCGGTGGACTGGTAGGCAAAGTCCAGCCGCGCCTGCTGGTCGGCGCCGAAGTCGGGCGTGGGGGTGGGGTGGCCGCCGTCCATGGACACGACGGCATAGCCGCGCTTGAGCGCCGGGGTGGCCGTGGTCTGCTGGAAGGGGATGTTGCCCACGGCAGGTGCCACGAAGCCGTCGACGCCACCGCCGCCCTGGAAGAGGAAGGCCTTGTTCCATTGTTCCGGCAGGCGCAGCTGGAAGCGCGTGCCGTAGTGCTTGCCGTCGGCTCCGGTGCGGGCACCGATCTCGCCCTCGATGACACAGTGAGCGCCCACTTGCTGGGATGCGGCCTGCCCGCCGGTGAAGGCGGCCATGCTGTCGGCTTCGATGCCGCCCGTGGACCAGCTGGTGCTGGTGATGCGGGTACCGCCAATGTGCATGCTCTTGAGTTCCGCGCAGCGCTGGGACGGGCTGTCGGTCAGGGCGGCGGCCGGGCTGGTGTCGCGGGATGTGGCGGCGGCGAGCAGCTGCGGGGTGGTGGCAGCGGCAAGGGGGACGTCCTGGGCGTTCTGGACGGCCGGCAGGCTGCTGGTGGCGCGGGCAGCCGTGGCCGCTGCCGGGTGAGGGGCGGCGTGAACGTTGAGAGGAACCGCGGCGGCTAGCGGGGTGGCCATCAGCAGGGCCACGTGCAGGGGACGCAGCAGCGGGGCTGGGTGGCAGGGGCGGAGCTTCATGGTCGGTGGCTCTGGAAAACGGGAGAGAGCCTCAACTGTAGCGCGGATTGCCGGACCGCGCCGCACTGCCGGGATTATGGAGGCCCCTGCCGGAAATGGATGCGCAGCCGGGTACGAAAGGATGAAAACAGACTGTCTGCCTTTCGGCACGCCGGGCACGCCGGGCACGCCGGGGTGACGGCGGCCCTGACCTGCGCTGATCGGGTGTGCAAAAGGAGATGTTCGCGTGAGAGAGGGGCGGATCGTTCAGGGCCTGTGATCGGCCAGCGTCCGGATGTCACGGATTTCCAGCACCGGCCGCGGAAAGCCCTGCCGGGTTGCGTTGAGCATGGCCTGGCCGACCAGCGCCGTGGTCAGGATGTGATTGGGGAACAGGGTGCGCACCAGGGGGAAGAAGGGCTTCATCAGCGTGTAGAACAGCTGATAGTTGCCCTGTTTGGAGCGGATGCCACCGAGCGGCTGGATGATGCCCGGGCGGAAGGCGAAGAAACGATGCAACCCGAGCGCCTGGATGTCGTGTTCGGCCATGCCCAGCACACGCTTCCACATGGTGTCGCTGTTGAGGTCGGACCCGGCGCCGGTGATGAACACGAAGGTGAGGTGCGGGTTGGCGTCCTTCAGCTTGCGGGCCACCGACAGGGGCAGGTCGTGCATGAGGGCGGTGTACTCGGCCTCGGTCTTGCCGCTGGAGCTGGCGCCCAGGCAGTAGAAGCAGGCGTCGAAGTCCGACAGCGACGACAGGTCGGCCAGCGCCATGTCGGGTACCTGCAGGGTGTGCAGACGCGGATCCTGCTGGGGCGGGGCTGTACGGCCGACGGCAACGATATGGGTCACATCCTTTGCCTTCAGGCATTCGGTGAGGACGCCCTGGCCGACCATGCCGGTGGCGCCGAAGAGGAGGATTTTCATGGGTGGGGGGCGGTGGATCAGTGTGGCGGAAGAAGGGATGCGGATGCTGGATGGGTGAGGGCAAACAGGTCCATGATGCGCGCTGGCCATGCTGTCTGTTGAACAGCAGGGGGCATTTGGACATTAACACGCTTCTGCCTGTGACGATCCTTATGCCCTGTAACGGTACTGCCAGAGGGAGCGATACGGGCGGCAGAGGGGGCAGACTCCCGGTGTGGCCGCATGATACGGACGTTTGAAATTGCCGGGAGTGAAAGTAGCCGGTTGGCGGCTGTCACATGCCGTACGGGAGGAGGCGTTGGTCATGCAAAACGGCCTTGCATAGGATGGCTGGACATCCGTTTCCACCTTTCGGATACACCATGGCAATCATGTCCAGACATCCTGCTTCGAAAATGGCCTTTGCAGGCCTTGTAGCGGTCGTTACGGCCTCGATCTCCGCCTGCGGGGGGGGGCTGATGACGGCTCCGGATCCCATTCAGTAGCGAAAAAAATCAATTCCGAATCCGTACGAAAACTGTACGAAAGCTGCCCTGAAGTACATAACAGCACGCAAATCAGTTTCCTGTCATGCGCGGCAGGAACCTACAAGGGCACGGATGTGCGGACTGGTGCTGAGTGCACCACCATTTTGACCGAAACGGGTCAGGTGTCGTTCATCAACGGCGCCAAGACGATCAGGACCTTCGATCTGGTCGCTGATTTTGCCTATCACATGGACAAGACCAAGAGTGGTCCATGGGTCTTCCATCTGGAAGGCAAGAACAAAGAGCCCATTTTTTTCATGAGTCGGAGGCTCAAGATCAGCATGGATGTCGATACACGGTATGGCCGCTATCTCGACATCATTCAGAAGAACACGGACCCCGTTTACGGCTCGGACCTGGACGCGACCTGCCGTATCACCTTCTGAGTTTGTTCCTGTCTGCGCGTTTTCTGTCATCTCCGATACAGGCTACAGAAAACTCGCCGGATGATCCGCTCCCCCATTTTTCTTCACCCATCCAACAATCCATGTTGCTCCTTGCGCAGCGTCGCACAGGGCCGCATGTCACACGCGAGTGTTCTCATGATCATCAAGCAATCACATCATTTTACGAAAAAAGCGGGGGCGCTGGCCGTGTCGGCGCTGCTCGTCTCCCTGCTGGCAGCCTGCGGCAGCGGTTCACGGGAAGGCTATGAATATGCCTCCCTGCCGCCGGGGTACAGCAACAGCAAGAACCAGGTGGCACAGAATGGCGACGGCCAGAGTGCGTCTGACGAGAGCAGGGGGCAGCAGTCCGGTAATCAGGCTGGCGTCAACCAGCCGATTGCCGTGAGCCCCTCTGCGCAGGAATCCAGCAAGTTGTCGGAGGAAGAGCTGGCAAAGATCCGCAAGGAAGCGCTGGAGCTGGCGGTGAACAATTACCGCGCCAGCTTCCCCACCGTGACTGATCCGAACAAGAAGGAAGAGCTGAAGATGGTCGTGGTGGGCCTGGATGATGCGACGTTGTTGAAGGCCGCACCCGAGATCAAGGAAAAGTACGTGTCCCTGTACGGGGATACGGTTTATGACTACTACCGGAGTACGTGCCCTATCGAGAATGGTCAGGACAAGAGTGCTGTCTACCGCTGCGTGGCGGGCCTGTATTACGGCAAAACGGCCGAAGGTGAAGTTTGCTATACGTCCATCAAGCTGGACGGCGAAATTCGCCATGTGTCCGGCAACAAGGTGGTGACGGCCTTTACCAACAATCAGCCACTGGAGTTCGTACGGGCTGACGTGGGCGGCAACATGGCGCTGGTGTTCAACAGCCGCAAGTCCTATACCGTGAAGAATGAAGTGGTTGGCCAGCGCGTGGTGTTCCGGATGCAAAGTGACAAGGACAACATCGAAATTTTCCAGCAGAACACCGACAAGGATCCGGCCACAGGTGACGAGATGAACAGCACCTGCGTGATCAAGGTGCGCAATCCTGCCGCGACGGCAGATTCCGGTACATCCGGCGGTGGCACGGCACAGCCCGTGCAGCCGGCCGGCGATACATCGAACAACGGTCAGAATGGCCGCTGATCCGGAAAAAAGCGAAAGCCCTGCGGAGTGTGATCCTGCAGGGCTTTCGCGTGTCTGGGTACCGGGTTTTACTGCGCGGTGCCGCTGGTGATGTTGGCCCGCTTCCCGTCCGGCCGGTCGGTGCCGAGGATGCGCGACAGCTCGGCGTCGGAAACATACTCGAACAGCGTGACCACCTTGGAGACGCCCGATACCTGCGAGGCGACGATGGCGGCGCGCTGGCCCTCCTCGCGGGTGACCACGCCCATCAGGTACACCACGTTGCGTTCGGTGACGACCTTGATGGCGCTGGCGGTGAGGTTGCGTTCACGCACGAAGCCGGCCTTGACGCGGGCGGTGAGGGAGGAGTCGCGGGTGCTGGCGGCGAAGTCCTCCACCGGCTTGATCTCGATTTCGTTGTAGATGTCCTTGATGTTGGGGACACGTGAACGGACGACTTCTTCGGCGACCTGGCGCGTTTCTTCGGAGTCGACCTGGCCGGTGAGCAGCACGCGGCGGTTGAAGCTGGTGATGCCCACGGAAACCATCGGATCCTTGTTGACGGTTTCGTTGAGCACGCGGGCGCCCCGCAGCTCGATGGTTTCGTCTTCGGTCTGGGCGCCGATGGAGCGGCGGTCCAGAACGGCGGCAGTGCCGATGGCGGCGCCGGTGACGGCCAGGCCGAAGCAGCCACTGAGGCTGAGGGTGGCGGCGAGCACGGCGGCAGATACGAGTCGGCGCGAAAGGGCGCTGGGCTGGCTCATTGGGGCATTCTCCATGACGTTGGCCCCATTATAGAAAGGCTGCGGGGCTTTTGACCGTTGGCAGGACAGCCTTTGTGGTGGCGGCATCGAAACGTTGCGCGCTGGATGGCTTCCGCCACGGGCCGACAGGTGGTTTGAGCTGACTGATGGATGGTATGTTCTGTTGCGTGATGGCCACAGTGTGTGGGTTTCCGACGGCAGGGAGTGCGCCGGAAAGCGACAGGGCCATGCTGCAGGTTGCCGGGGCCGGTTACATCGTGCCCGGGCACCTGCGCAGGGAGTCTCGTCGGCACATGGCCGGGGCAGGCGCGGCAGCGAATGATGAGCCCATGATTCGCCCCAGGGGGTGCCGGAACGACCTGAATGCATGACACGGGCCTGTCTCAGGTGTCCGGAGGCGTTGTCCCTGTCTGGGCATCTGCTGCGGGCAGCGTGACCTCGACGCACAGGCCATGGGGGAAGTGCCGGGCGTCGTGCAGCTGCAGTTCACCCCCGAGGTTCTGGATGAGGGTCCGGACGATGGAGAGCCCCAGGCCGGAGCCCTGCTGGCCGGTGCCGAGCACGCGGTAGAAGGGGTCGAGGACGCGGCTGCGTTCGTCGGCGGGGATGCCGGGGCCGTTGTCTTCGACGCCGATGAGTACCCGGCCGGCGCGGGCCTCGGTCCAGAGGTCGATCTGGCCGCCTTCGGGGGTGTAGCGGATGGCGTTGTCGACGAGGTTGCGCAGCAGGGTGTAGAGGCTGAGGTCGTCGGCCTGGACGCAGGGCATCCCGGTCTGGCGGGGGGCGGGCTGGCCCGTCGGAATCGTACGGCTCCGCGCGGCCGGCGTGGTGGGTGGGCTTGCCAGGGGAAGGGAGGGAGAGGCGGTGTGTGCGCTCTCCGGAACGCTGCCATGGGGCGCTGGCGTTTCGAGGAGACCGAGGTTGATCTGCTTGCGGTCGGCCAGGGGGAGCAGGTCTTCCAGGATGCGGTGCAGGACGGGGATGACGGGCGTGCGGGGGGCAGTCGGCGTGCGTTTGCCGGACGGTTGGGTGCTGTCTGGCGTGTGCCGTGTGTCGGGATCGTGCCGGGTACTCCCGGCATGCTGCGCGTTCTGGGCGCGGGCCAGGCTCAGCAGCTGGTCGAGCAGGTGGCGGTTGCGGTCGAGGCCGGCGCGCAGGGTGCCGAGGCGTTCGGCGGCTTCCGCCGACATGGGGGCGGCCTGCAGGCGTTCGGCCTGCAGCGACAGGGCGGCCAGGGGCGAGCGCAGTTCGTGGGCGGCGTCGGCCACGAAGCGGCGCTGCTGGGTCATGGCGGCTTCGGTGCGGCCCAGCAGGCGGTTGATGGCGGTGACGAAGGGCAGCAGCTCACTGGGCAGGTTCTGATGGGGCAGGGGCTGCAGGTCGTTGTCGGGGCGCTGGTCTACCGTGCGGGCAAGCGCAGCCAGTGGACGCAGCATCAGGTGCAGGATGAGCAGGACCAGGCCCAGCAGCAGGGGCACGAGCAGGGCAACGGGCAGGGCGGCGTAGAGGGCGCTGTTGCGGGCGATTTCGTCACGGATGCGGGTGTCCTGGGCAACGGCAACACGCTGGTTGCCCTTGCCGTGGATGTAGACGCGATATCCGTTGCCCCGGTGGCTGATGAGGTGGTAGCCGTTCTTCAGATCGCTGGACAGTGGCAGGCAGAGGGTGTCGCCGTTTTTGCTGGCGTTCTGCCGGTGACGGGGCTTCTTGTCCAGGCGCAGGGCGGCCGGTGCGGCGTCGGCTGGGGGGGTATTTGCGGCATCCGTGGTATGGGGCTGGGGGGATGGCTGGGTGTCATCATCATCGTCATCGTCATCGTCATCGTCATCGTCGGGTTCCCGGTCACGGTTCTGCGCGTGTTCATGTGCGTGCGCCTCGTCGCCAGCCGGTGTATCGGTGCTGGAGGGCAGGCGCTGGACGATCAGGCCTTCTTCGTCGTCGTCGGTGAGGGCGCAGCCCTGGGCGGGCAGGTTGATGAGCGGGGTGCCGCTGCGCGGCTGGACGAGGCGGGCCGCCTGTTCGAGCACTTCATCCTGGAAGTCATGGACTTCGTCGAGGGTGGCGTGCCATGACAGGACGCCGGCACCGGTGCCCACCAGAAGGACGGCCAGCGAGATGCCCCCGGCCAGGCGAAAGCGCAGGGAATGCAGGGGGAGGGACAGGCGCCGCTGGGGGCTGTCGTCGTGCATGCTGGTGGGGCCGGGCATGGTGATGCAGGATGTTGGGGTGGGACAGGGATACACCCGGCTGTGGTGGATGTATCAGGCGTGGGGCATCTGGTACAGGCCGGAAGCGGGTTATTGGCGCAGGCTGGGGCTGGATCGTGCCGGGCGTGCCGGTACGCTTCAGCGCGTGTGATGGGCTCTCAGTCCTGCTTCGTGACCATCCAGCCGGCACCGCGGATGTTGCGGATGGCGTCGCTGCCGAGCTTCTTGCGCAGGCCATGGATGAGGAATTCGATGGCGTTGCTTTCCACTTCCTGGCCCCAGCCGTAGATGCGGTCTTCGAGGTCGGCGCGCGAGAGGATGGCGCCGGGGCGCTGCATGAGGGCGTGCAGCAGGGCGAACTCGCGGTTGGACAGGCGCACGGCGGGTTGCCCCTGGCGGCTGGCCTCGTGGGTGGCCGGGTCCAGGGTGAGCAGGGCGCTGCTGAGGATGGGCGTGGCCTGGCCGCCCTGGCGACGCAGTACGGCGCGCATGCGGGCCAGCAGTTCACTGATCTCGAAGGGCTTGAGGATGTAGTCATCGGCACCGGCGTCCAGCCCGGCGATGCGGTCGTCCAGGGCGTCGCGGGCGGTGACGATGAGCACCGGCAGGGTGGTGGGCTGGCTGCGGATGCTGCGCAGTACCTCCAGGCCGTCGCGGCCGGGCAGGCCGAGGTCCAGCAGGACGAGGTCGTAGTGCTGGGTGCGCAGGGCCGTGAGGGCGCTGTTGCCATCCTTCACCCAGTCGGCTGCCCAGGAGGCATCGTTCAGGGCGCCGTGGACGGCGTTGCCGATCATGGGGTCATCTTCGACGAGGAGGACGCGCATGGTGCAGGGGAGATTTGGGGTCGGAGCGGGGGGATGTACGTGCGGGGTCAGCTGCGGCAGGCGGGATGGCCTGCGGTTGCACCATGGTGCGCCGGACAGGGCTTGCCTGTGTCCGGAGCGGCTCAGTAGTCGGCCCGGTCGGGATGATCCTCCATGACCTGGCCGCTCTGGGCGTCGATGGTGAGTTCGCGCAGTTCGCCGGTGGGCAGCAGGGTTTCGATGACGTAACGGGGTGTGCCGCGTGCGCCGTCGAAGTCGGCATTCAGTGCCTTGCTGCCCGGATGCTGCTGCTGGGCGGTGATGATGGCCTGTTTCAGGGAGATCTGCAGGGATGGGGCAGAGGTGATGCGGGGACCCTGGGCCTTGTCGCGGATGACTTCGCCCGTGATGGGATCGATGCGTACCTTGAAGACATGGTTGCTGGTGGTGACGACCCGCACGTCGTAGTCCATGGTGTCATCCTTGTGGCCGTCGAGATCGGCATCGAGGGCGATGCTGCCCGGATGGACCTTGAGCGCGGTGTCGATGGCCTGTTCGATGCTGACCTTGACGTGCTTCGATGCGGCGATGTCACGGATGTCGGCAGCAAGGCTGGTGCCGGCGCCAGCCAGCAGGGCTGCCGCGACCAGCGCGTGCAGGGCGTTACGGTTCATGAAACTCCCCTTGGGAAAATCCTGAAACAGGTTCGTCCGGAGCGTGTCACGAACAGGATCATGACGCGTGCCGGGAACGGCAAAAAGTTCAAGACTAACCCAGAGGCGTATGTGGGGTACGTCAGATCCGTAACGATGTAGCGAGCTGGTGAACGGGCGCGACAGCCCGGACCGGTGGCCGTCCCTGCCTGCGTGGCGCCTTGCCGGCGCAGGGCTGGGGCCGGCACGGGGACGAATGAGTCCCTGACATGCTCAAGGGGATGGCCCCGCATCCCGGGAATCCGGCAGTTCAACCCATTGCGTCCATGACACGCGCAAGGGGAAGCCCCTTCCCGTGAAGGGGCGGCGGAACCGGTGGCCGGCGGGCTGCCCGGGATCAGTCGTCCAGGTAGTTGGCCACGACCTTGCCACTCTGGCCGTCGATGCGGACCTTGTGGATCTGGTTGTTGCCGGTGGCGATGTCGAACTCGTAGTCGGCGGTGCCATCCTTGCGGCCTTCCAGCTCGGCCTGGAGTACCTTGCCACCCTGATGCTGCTGCAGGGCGGTCTCCAGTGCCTGTTCGAGGCTGATGGTGGGGTTGGGCACCGGCTTGTTGCGCTGGCCGTGGGCGCGGTCGGCGGTGACGTTGCCGCTCTGCGGATCGACGATGACCTTGAAGACCTGGTTGTCGGCGGTGACGAGCTTGATCTTGTACTCGGCGGTGCCGTTCTTGTGGGCATCGAAGTCGGCGTCGATGACACGGGCGCCGGCGTGTTTCTGCTGGGCCGCGGTGATGGCCTGCTGCAGGGTCACCCTGGCCTGACCGAGGGCAGCGATGTCCTGCGCATCGGAGGCAAAAACGGGGGCGGCAGCGCCGGCAGCGATGGCGGAGGCGGCCAGCAGGGAGATGAGGGTGCGTTTGTTCATGGTCGTTTCCTTTGAGTCCGAGAGGTTGGCGGCGCAGGGGCAACCGGGTGGTTGTGGGACGGTTTCCCGAAGGTTGTGGCCCGGTGTTCTGCATCGGTGCGGCAGCGTTGCTGCTGTCGACGGAATGCATTCTGCGCGGGCAGACTTAGTGGCAGGTTAGGAAACGGCGGGCTGGCAAAATTATTGTGAACGATTGAAAAACGGGGTGTTCGTGGCCACGCATGACCCTGTATGCGGGGTGTGGCCCGGAGGGGTTATACGCGGTTATACATGCATATACTTCTGTATAAAAGGGTATAGGTACCTGCCGGGCAGGCATTGCCGCCCGGCGAAAAGAGGGCTCAGGCGGTTTTCTGTTCGCTGTTGCGCACAGCTTCTTCAGCCTGCATGTCCGCGTGGTACGAACTGCGCACCATGGCACCGACGGCTGCGTGCTGGAAGCCCATTTCGTAGGCCTTTTCCTCGAACATTTTGAACGTTTCGGGGGTGACGTAGCGCTCGACCGGCAGGTGGTGGCGGGTGGGCGCCAGGTACTGGCCGATGGTGAGGCGGTCGATGTCGTGTTCGCGCATGTCGCGCATGACCTGCAGGATTTCCTCGTCCGTTTCGCCCAGGCCCACCATCAGGCCCGATTTGCTGGGCACGCCGGGTCGGCGGATCTTGAAGTCCTTCAGCAGCTTGAGCGAGTGTTCGTAGCTGGCGCCGGGGCGGGCCTGTTTGTACAGGCGGGGCACGGTTTCGAGGTTGTGGTTCATCACGTCGGGCGGCATGGCGTCCAGAATGTCCAGTGCCTTGTCCAGACGGCCGCGGAAGTCGGGTACCAGAATCTCGATCTGGGTGAGCGGCGACTGGCGGCGGATTTCGCGGATGCAGTTGGCGTAGTGGCCGGCGCCCCCGTCGCGCAGGTCGTCGCGGTCGACCGAGGTGATGACGACGTACTTCAGGCGCAGCGCCTTGACGCTCTGGGCGAGGTTGTGGGGTTCTTCCTGGTCCAGCGGGTCGGGGCGGCCGTGGCCCACGTCACAGAACGGACAGCGGCGGGTGCATTTGTCACCCATGATCATGAAGGAGGCGGTGCCCTTGCCGAAGCATTCGCCGATGTTGGGGCAGGAGGCTTCCTCGCAGACGGTGTGCAGTTTGTGATCCCGCAGGATCTCCTTCATTTCGTAGTAGCGGCTGCCGAGCTTGGGGGTCTGTTTGCGGATCCACTCGGGTTTGCGCAGCATGTCCTTGATCGGGATGATCTTGATGGGAATGCGTGCGGTCTTGGCTTCGCCCTTCTGCTTGATGCGGGGATCGGCCACCGGGGCGGCGGCGGCCTGATTGGCCGTGGCACGGGCACTGGCCGACGCGGTGCTGCCGGCGGGGGCCGTGCCGGTCTGGGTAGCGGCCGGGGTGGTTGTGGCCGCAGCCGGACGTTCGAGCGCAACGGTCATGGTGTCGGGCCGGGTGGTGGCTGCGCTGCTGGTGACGCTGTTGCCGTTGCCGTTGCTGGAGCCATTGCCGGTGGCGGCCGGGCGTGCCGGCGGGGTGATGGCGGCGCCCCAGGCCGGGATGGTGTCCTGCGGGGTCTGGCCGGTGGCCGGCTGGCTGCGGGCGTGAGCGCCGTGGCCGTGCGGTGTGCTGTCGGGTTCGAGGGTGACGGGAACGACGGGCGGACGCTGCGGCTTGCTGGCAGTCAGGGGGCTGTCGGTCAGGTTCATCGGGAATATCCTTCAATGGCTTGAATGAGCGCGTGGCCCAGATCGAGCGCCAGGGCGTCGAGATCGATGTCTGCAGGGCTGGCCGATTCGCGGTGGATGTCGGTCATCTGCAGGTTCTGGAAGCCGCAGGGGTTGATGCGCGAGAACGGGGCCAGATCCATCTGGGCGTTGAGGGCCAGGCCGTGGTAGGAGAAACCGTGGCTGGCCTTGAGGCCGATGGAGGCAATCTTGGCCACGCCGGGGGCGGGCCGGGCGTGGCGGGCATGGGGGCGCGGGGCCGGTGGGGGCACCACGGCGAGATGGGGGTGGTGGCCTGTGCCGGCTGCGATGGAAGATGTCGTTCCGGCGGAGGGGCCGGTCGATGCGGCAGTGGGCGCAGGGGGGGGGCGGGCGATGCTGCCAGCTTCACCGGAGGCGCCGGCATGGGCCATGCCAGTGATCGTGCTGGCTCCGCTGTTGCGAAGTGCACCGTTGGGGCCGGTGGCGCTGCCGGTGCAGGCTGCTTTGGCGGGGCTGGTCACCTGTGCAGAACCTGCCATGGGCAGGCCCGCGCTGCCCGAACAGGCCTGCAGGGCCTCGAAGGGCTGGACAAAGGCCTGGGCCGGATGGCGGGGCAGGACGTAGATGCCGGGGGCGCCGGCCTGGCGGATGGCGGTGACGCCGTAGTGCATCAGGCACTGGATGAGGGCGTTCTCGATGCGTTCGACTAGGACACGGATGCCCAGTTTGCGGGTGCGCAGGTCCAGCATCAGGTAGGCCATGATCTGGCCCGGGCCGTGGTAGGTGATCTGCCCGCCCCGTTCGGTGGGGACGACGGGGATGTCGCCGGGATCGAGGAGGTGCCCGGGCTGGCTGTTCATGCCCAGGGTGAAGACGGGCGGGTGCTGCATCAGCCAGATTTCGTCACCGGCGGTGGCGGCGTCGTGCAGTTCGGGCCAGTTGAGGCACAGTGCCGGGCGGGTGAGGCTGGTGGGGCTGTCTGCAGCAGGTGCCGCGCCGGCTGCAGAGGGGGTACAGGGGGCATGTGACCACGAGCGCCCGGAGCCCACGAGGGTGAGGTGGGGGCGTCCGCCGGTGCCGGTGGCGTTGCCCGCGCGGCGTGCCGGTACCACGGGAGGCCGGGCAGCCTGGCGGGCGGCCGTCCATTGGCGCATGCGGGTGAGGGCTTCGGTATAGGGCACGGTGCCCAGCAGGCGCAGGCGGATGGGAGGGGCAGCAGTCATTGAAAATGGGCCGTGAAACGGGGCTGCTTCCGTCGGGACGGCGGGGCGTGTTGGATAAGAACCCGGGGATAGCCGGGAATGATAGCCGGTACAACGAACCCGGGGACGCTGTGGTGGGCCAGCCGGGCAGCGTATCAGATTCAGTCACCAGCCACAGTAGGGAAAGCCCTGATGGTGGCCGCTGGCGGGGCGGCCGTGGCAGTGCCCGGTTTGCACCGGCGCGAACGTTCCGTCGGGGACGAAAGGTTCGCGGGGCGTATTGTGCGCAACCCGGGGCACGGGGTTCTGCGCTGGATCAAATGAGGTACGAAACTTTCGGGCTGGCCGACAGTTCGCGATAGAGGGCATCGAGCTGTTCGCGTGACTGGGCGGTGAAGGTGGCGGTCAGCGACAGGTAGGCGCCTCCCTTCGATTCGCGGGCCTCCAGGCTGGACGGGTCGAAGTCCGGAACATGTCTGGCGATGACGCCGGCGACGAAGGGGGTGAAGTCGGCCTCGTTCTTGCCCATGACCTTGATGGGGAACTCCATGGGGAATTCCATCGGGTCGACGGCACTGGGTTCGATGCGCTCACCCTCGTTGGTGAGGTGGCCGGGGTGATGGGGAGGCTGGGGATGGGTGTGATCGGTCATGGGGTTCGGGGGAAAGCATGGAAGCAGCCTGGCACGGCTGTCAGGCGGTGGTCTGACGGGACTCGGCCTTGGCCTGCTGGTAGGCCGCAAACAGTTTCTGGAAGATGGGGCCGGGGGTGCCGTTTCCAACCGGTTTGCCATCCAGCCGGGTGATGGGCTGGACTTCCTTGGTGGCGGCAGTGAGCAGCAGTTCGTCGGCGTGACGGACTTCGGATTCAGGAATGCGGCGGATGTCGAAGGGGATGCCGCACCGGGCGGCGAGGTCTTCCATCAGCGCGTAGCGCACGCCTTCGAGGATGAGGTTGTCGTGCGGCGGGGCGATGAGCGTGCCGTCGCGGACGACCCAGATGTTGGAGGCGGCGCCTTCGGTGAGGTAGCCGTCACGGAACAGGATGGCTTCCTTGGCGTGGGCATCGAGTGCGCTCTGGCGGGCCAGGATGTTGCCCAGCAGCGAGATGGACTTGATGTCGCAGTGCAGCCAGCGTTCGTCGGGCAGGCTGATGGCGCTCATGCCGTTGCCGATGTTCTCGGGCGTGGGGGGCACGAAGGGGTTGGTCATGGCGAACACGGTGGGCGTGATGCCCTGCGGGAAGCCGTGGTCGCGCTTTGCCACGCCGCGGGTGACGTGCAGGTAGACCATCTGGTTGGGCCACTGGGGATGGCGTTCGACCAGTTCACGCACGAGGGCGCTCCAGCCGGCCTGGTCCATTGGCGGGTCGATGCGGATCTGGGTCAGGCAGCGCTTGAGGCGGGTCAGGTGCTGGGCCAGACGGAAGGGGTGACCTTCGTAGACGGGGACGACATCATAGATGCCGTCACCGAAGATGAAACCCCGGTCGAGTACCGGGATGCGCGCTTCGGACAGCGGCAGGTATTCACCATTGAGATAGACGGTCTGTTCTTCGGCCACGGCGGGCTCCCTGTTGGCAAGAGAAAGGGATGATTCTAGAGCGTGCCGCGGATTTGTTTGTTCGCTTCAGCGCCGGCCTGGAAGCCTTGAACAGAACGGCACGTCGTACGCCGTCAGGACTCGCTCCTTTGCAGGGAAGGGGGCGCTGGCATGTCCTTGTGTGCCGCCGGGGCCGGACACAAAAAACCTCGCGGCGTACGGACGGTACGGGCGCGAGGTGTGGCGGGGGGCGTGTCAGGGGCGCCGTTTACTTGACCCAGAGCCGGATGGTGTCCCAGGTGCTCTTGAACCAGCCGGCCGTTTCGACGGTTTCCAGCGCGATGAGCGGACGCTCGGCAATGACGGTCTCGCCCAGGCGGATGCGCAGGGTGCCGATGCGCTGGCCAGCGTGGATGGGGGCGATCAGGGGTTCGGTGCGCTCGATTTCACCCTTGATGTTGCCGATCTGGGCGCGCGGGGCGGTGATCAGCACGTCGTCGGCAAACCCGGCCGAGACGGTGGGCTGCTGGCCCTTCCAGACGGGGTGGTTGCCGACGGGCTGGTTCTTGCGGTAGAGCTGCAGGGCTTCGAAGTTCTGGAAGCCGTAGTTGAGCAGCTTCTGCGATTCGGTGGCGCGGGTGGCATCGGAGCTGGCGCCCAGCAGCACGGACAGGATGCGGCGCGAGAACTGGCTGCCCTGCGGGTCGGTGGCGTTTTTCTGTTCGCGGTGGGCGGAGGCCACCAGACAGTAGCCGGCGGCGTCGGTGAAGCCGGTTTTCATGCCGTCGACGGACGGGTCGATGGCCAGCAGGCGGTTGCGGTTGGGCTGGCGCACGCCGTTGAAGGTGTATTCACGTTCGGAGTACAGCCGGTAGTACTGCGGAAATTCCTTGATGATGCGGGTGGCCAGTACGGCCATGTCACGCGCCGACGAGTAGTGGTCGGGGGCGGGCAGACCGGAGGCGTTGACGAAGTGCGAGTTCTTCATGCCGAGGCGGCGGGTCTCGGCGTTCATCTGTTCGGCAAACTGCTCCTCGCTGCCGGCCACGGCTTCGGCCAGGATGATGGCGGCGTCGTTGCCGGACTGGATGATCAGGCCGTGCAGCAGTTCATCGACGGTGGCGGGACTGCGCGGGTCGACGAACATGCGCGAGCCGGCCGACTTGTAGGCGCGGTTGGATACCGGCGGCCGGGCGTCGGGCTTGAGGGTGCCGTCGCGCAGGGCCTCGAACACCACGTAGGCGGTCATCAGCTTGGTCAGCGACGCCGGCTCGACGCGCTCGTCGGGGGTCTGGCTGTAGAGCACCGTGTTGGTGGTGACATCGAACAGGAACCACGAACGGGCGGCGATATCGGGCGGCGGCACACTGGCGCTCTGGGCAACGGCTGGGCCCGTCAGGGCGGCCAGTCCCAGGCTGGTGCCCAGCAGCAGGGCCGACAGGGCACGGCGCAGCATGGGGCCGGGTGATGAGCGACGCATGGGTGGGATGTCAGGCGCATGGATCGAAGCCATGGCCGGTGGACAGTGCATGCCGTTCGCCGGTGCAGTGGAACGGGGGGAGGGCTGGCGCTGCGGGGCCGCAGGGGGGAGGATGAAGGTGGGCACGGACGGGAAAGGTCAGAGCGGGCCGTGGCGGCGCACGCGGGTGGCGATGCGATGGGCGGCCGCCGGGTTCTTGCGCTGGCCGACCAGGTTGATGAGTTCGCGCAGGACGTGGCGCAGGACGTGCAGGTTGACGCAGTCCTGGACACGGGCCTCGAGCACGGAGGCGTCGGGCCCCAGTTCGGCTTCGAAGGCGCCATGCAGGGCACGCTTGATGGCCTGCAGCTTGAGTTCGGTCTGCGGGTCGGTGGGGGCGGCGTCGTGCCGGGCGATGCCGGTGAGCGCGATCATGTCACGCGAGATGAGTTCCTTCAGTGCCTCGGGCAGGTCGGCCGGGCGGACGATGGCGGGCATTTCGCCCAGCGAGCGCCGGCCGTCGAGCAGGTTGAGCAGCCGCCGCGCCGGCGTGGACATGATGCGGCGCGGGTTCTTGATCGTCTGCATGCCGGTTTCGGTGAGGGAGAATACCATGCGCGGGTTGGGCTGGTCTCGCCCGTCACCCAGGGCCAGATGAATGGCGCGCAGGCGCGCCGAGGGGATGCGCGACGCCGTCCAGGAGCGGGGCGGCTCCCAGCTGTCGGGGTCCGTGTGGCGGACCGGTTCAAGTCTGGCGATTTTGGGCGCGGGCATCGTCACTCACCGGGCCGGAAAACCGGCCCTCTCTGCGCATTGCGCAGATTTGGTTACGTTATGCCAATAATGATAACGTGCCTGCGCCGTTGATTCATCTATGGTTTGCCGTAAATTGGTTTCATTTGCTTACAAAACCACAGTCTCGTAAATCGAGACGATCCGTTCAGGCAGCGCGGGCCTGCCGGGTGGTTTCGGCCGGCAGCAGGTCGGCAAAGGCCGGGGTGAGACGCTGCAGTTCGGCTTCCGACTGGCAGGATTCGATGCGGTCGATCATCAGCGTGCTGAGGCGGCCGATCTGCTGCAGGAACAGGATGCGGGCCTGGGCGCGCTGGCGGGCCAGACGGACGGCGGCCTCTTTGGCCGGATCGATGGGGCGAGTCTCGCCGGCATGGGGCCTGGCGGTGTGTGCTTCGGCCGTACGTGTCCCGGCTGTGCGGACTGTCGGGGTGTGGTCTGCCCGGGTGTGGTCTGCCGTGGTGTGCCTTGTTGCGATGCCGCTTGCCATGTCGTGGCCTGCTGCGCCGTGGGGGGCGGCCGTGGCGCTGGTGCGCTTGGCTGCGATGCTGTCTGCCGTGCCGTGGCCTGCTGCGCCATGTGCGGCGGCCGTACGTGTGCTGCTTGCGGGGGCTTCCCCGACACGGGTCCGGACGACCGGAATGGCGGCTTCGGGCACCGGCTGGGCAGGGGCGGCCTCGACCGGGCACTCGACGGTGGAGCGGCGCACGAGCTTGCGGCGCTCCAGTTCGATGAGGGCCTCGGGCAGCCAGGCTTCGTCGATCATGCTGCGCAGGCCGTCGATGGTCTGCGGCTCTTCGAAGAGCATCAGCAGGCGGGTGGCGTTGGGCGACAGCACGACGCCGGGGTCGCGCAGCTGGGCGCTGCCGGCCGCGGTGCGTTCGAAGCTGAGTACGGTGCGGGTGGCAGGCGCAACGGCTGCCGTGCGGGCGCCGGCAGGGGCGGTGTTGCCCGCTGCAGGGCGCACTGCAGCGATGGGGGCAGGTTTGTCCGTTGCAGACATGCCGGCTGCGACGGGAGCGGGCTTGCCCGCAGCAGGAATACCGGCCGGGGCTGGGGATGTTCTTCCTGCTGCCGGACGTGTGGCCGCGGATTTGCCGGCAGCACGGGCCGTGGTGGCGGCCGTCAGCGTGGCGGCCCTGGCGGCGGCCTGGGCTGCCTGGACAGCGTTCGGGGAAGAGGGCGTCCGGCCGGCAGTGGCCGGACGTTCGATCAGCGTGGTGTCAGACATGTGTTCCTGCCAGGTGTCGCAGAATCAGCGATTTCAGTTGCGGCAGCCGGCCATGGAAGAAGTGGCCGACGCCCGGAACGACGACGACGGAAAGCTGTTGTGGACGGGCCCAGTCCAGCACGCTGGCGAGCGGCACCACGTCGTCCTCCTCGCCATGCACGACCAGCGTGTCGGCCGGCACGGCCTGCACGTCGAAGCGCGAGACGGCCGGGCCGACGAACACCATCGGCCGGTGTTCGACCGGGTGGCTGGCCAGGCGCTGCATGAGGCGGGACTGCACGAAGGTGCCGAACGAGAACCCGGCCAGTACCAGGGGTACCGGGCGCGGCAGCGCGGCGGCACTCTCGTGGGCCAGCGCCTGCGTCAGAACGGCTTCCATGTCATCGGTTTCGCCGTTGCCATGATCGAATTCACCTGCGCTTTCGCCCACGCCCCGGAAGTTGGGCCGCCAGCAGATGGCACCCTGCTGCAGCAGCGCCCGGGCAATGGTCTGGGCCACCTTGTTGTTCATGGTGCCCCCCTGCAGCGGGTGCGGATGCGCAATCAGTGCCAGCAGTCGCGGCTGGGCCGGCACATCGAGCGAGCACTCGATGGGGCCGACGGGACCGGGGATGGACAGGACGCGGGTGGATGGATTCATGGCAAACGGTGTGGTGGCAGCGGGTTGAAGGCCGCCCCCGTGGAAACCATTGTGTGAGTCAGGCCGTGGGACCGTTCACGCTGGCCGCCGGCCGGGGGCGTCTGGCCGATGAGGTGGGGGCTTCGATGACAAAAAAGTACAGCACCGCCAGCGGCCATGTGGCGGCGATGGTACGCAGCAGCCCCCGGAATCCGGGGGTGGCCATGCGCATCCAGGTGGTGAGGGTGCGCCGTGCCAGCAGCGGCTGCAGGTCGGGATCGACCGGGATGAGCAGCGCCAGGCAGCAGATGAACACGACCAGCACGATGGCGAGCTGGCGCTGGCGGGTGTCACTGCAGCGCATCAGGGGGCGCAGCAGCAGGGCCGTCAGCGCCAGACCGGCCAGCAGCACGGGCAGCTGCAGGGCAAACTGGTCGGCCCCGATGTAGATGTGCAGGGCCGCCGTGATGCGCAGGACGAGTGCGGCGGCCAGCAGGCCCAGCCACAGGAGCAGGCGGTTGCGGGGTGTTTCGACGCAGCGCATGACCAGCAGCGCCAGCAGCAGCACCGAGGCGGCGGTGAGCAGGGTGCTGGCCATCGGCAGGGTGGCGTCGGGTAGCAGGTGGGTGAGGCGCTCGAAGGGCAGGAAGACGGACAGCAGCCCTTCGCCCGGCCAGGGGGTGAGGGGGCCGGTGGCCAGCAGCAGGGGCTGGGGCACGGCCTGACTGGCCAGCCAGAGCACGAGGAGTACGGCGACAAAGCGGCGAAGCTTGTGCTCACTTTCACGGCCGAAGACGAGAGAGGCCGCGCGGTCGCGCAGCGCGCGCAGCGGTGCGCAGGTGGTGACCAGCACGACCACCAGGGCACCCAGGACGGCGCCGAACCCGTTGGTGGCCAGATCGACCAGCGAGGGAACCCGTGGCAGCCAGGACTGCAGCGACTCCATGATGAAGGAGAGCAGCGTGCAGCCGGCGGAGGTGATCAGGACGACTGCCGGCAGCGTGAAGCGCCCCTGCAGCTGCCGGGCGGTGAGATAGCCAAAGCCGGCGTAGGCGCCGATGTTGACGATCAGGTCCCCCCACGAATAGTTGAGCCGGTGGTACGCAAACAGCCACGAGAATGTGCCCGGCCGGCGCAGGCTCCATTCGCCAAACGGATAGAGGGACAGGTAGAGAATGGCAACGAAGGCCATCAGCCAGAGCACGGGGTGGGCCGTGGCCCGGGTGTCTGGCCGGGTAGGGTCTGGGCGCATGGGGAAGGTTATAACATGGAAGCCGTGCGGCGGACCCGCCGGTACCGCTTTCATCAACGTGCTGTGGGCCGTGCAGGCATACTGTGCCTGTCCTGCAGCTGTGGCATGGACCAGTAAAAGTGGTTACGGGTCCGGCAGGTGTGAGCACGGCAGGTGCGGCAGATGGGTGTGGCAGGTCAGTCTGGCGGGCGGGCGCGTCAGGCCCGTGCAACAGGCTGCAGCGGACTGATACGGCAGGTCGGTGCGGCAGAAGAGCCAGGAGAAGGCCATGGATACACGCTGGCAGGATGAATACGCGGGGGGGCGGCAGGATGGGCACCTGTGGGTGGAGTGGGTGGACAGCATCGGTTCCACCAACCAGACGCTGATGCAGCGTGAGGTGCTGGTGCCGGAGGGCGATACGGCGCCGGATGCGGCCGGCAATCCACGGGGGCCGGTGGCCGTCTGGCTGATGGCCGGCGAGCAGACGCAGGGCCGCGGGCGCCGGGGCAAGGTCTGGTGCTCGCGGCCCGGACAGGCCATGACGGCCTCGTTCGGCTGCGAGCTGGCGGCTGGCCAGCTGATGTCGCCCGGGCTGGTGCCGCTGGTGGCAGGTATCGTGGTTGCCGAGTTTCTGGGCATGCTGGGCGCGTTGGTGAAGATCAAGTGGCCCAACGACCTCTGCCTGCTGCAGGACGATCCGGCCCGGCCGCTGGTCAAGGTGGGCGGGATTCTGTGTGAGATGCGCAGTCGCAGTACGGGCAGCCGGCTGGTGATCGGCTGCGGGCTGAACCTGTTCGGGCTGCCGGGTGGGCTGGATGCCGACCAGCCGGTTGGCGCGGTGTTCGGCCATGGATCGACTGGCCGGGCAGACGCTGGCGACGGCCCGGATTCCCGGTTACATGATCCGGCGTCAAGGCTGGCCGGAACGGATGCCGGTCCTGACGATGCCCTACTGGCCCGGGTGATGCTGGGCGTGGGGCAGGCCCTGCTGGGCGGGGTGGAACAGCTGGTTACCAGCGGTTTCGAGCCTTTCATGTCGCGCTGGCAGCAGCTGGACGTGCTGGCCGGACGGCCTGTGCGTGTGCACCATGCCGATGGCAGCCGGGATGCGGTGGCGCTGGGCATCGATGCGGCGGGTGGCCTGCAGGTGCGCTATGAGGACGGGGCCGGGGCGGAGAGTCTGGCCACACTGACGGCCGAGCAGGTCAGCATCCGGCCGCGGGGATGATGTGGGGGCTTGATGTGGGGTACTCATGGCAGCGTTCCGGGGCCTCATGGCCGCGCTCCGGGTGCTCCCGGCCCTGCACGGGCGCTGGCGCGCGGGCGCGTCAATGCGCACACCCCCGGTCGGCGCGGGCTTGAAGCGGCCGGGGTGATCCGCTAAGCTGCGATGATCTTACCGCGACCGACCTTCATGTCCTCCCTGCTCGAAGATCCTCCTCTTCCCGCCCGCCGGCGCACCCTGGGCCACTACCTGCTGCCCGCGCTGGTGCTGCTCAACGTGCTTCTGATGCTGTCGCTGCTGGGCGTGCTGCCGCCGCTGTTCGGTGATCAGCCCGATCCGGGCCGCATGGAGCGTCAGATCGACGCCGGGCGGGTGAAGGTGCTGCCGGCCGCCGGGCAGGAGGGTGACCGGCGTGATGCCCGGCCGGGACCGGCGCCGGGGCCTGGCGCGCGCTGACACTCAGTCGGTGAACAGCGTCACCATGCCGGCGTGGTGATGATGGAAGTCGTGGAACAGCTCGGCCTCGCTCTGGTAGCCCACCATCGGGAAGGCGCCCAGCGGGGTCAGCGCCTGGCGTACCCGGAACAGCTCGTCTGCCAGACTCGGGAAAATCGCCGGCACACGGTGACGGCTGCTGATGTACAGCGCACCGCGCACGTTCCGTCCTTCGCGCAGGATGTCCTCGCACAGCAGGCCCAGCACGCGGCCCAGTTCCCCGCGGGCGTGTTCCGGGTCGTAGGTGCAGAAGCGCACCCGGCCGGTACGGGGCAGCTCGGCGCCTTCTTCCAGCTTCAGGCAGAGCGCGCCACTGAGCGGTTCCACGTCTTCCAGTGAAGTCAGCTCGAAGTCGGCCAGATTGTCCATCTGCTGCCGGTTGTTCTGGCTGATGGCCACCCGGACCGGCTCGTACACGCCGGCGTCCACCAGCATCTCCGGTGCGTTGTTGAGTGCCTGCAGCAGCTCGGCGGGACGGTTGCCCGGCTTGACCAGATAGTCGCTGTCGAGTACGGACTTGGCGCCCTTGCCGTCCAGCTCCATGATTACGTTGTCGTGCGTCTCGGTGATCTGGTGCGGTTCACCCATCGGCTGGAAGGCGGTGGCCATGCGCACATGCACGCGGGAACCACTGTCCACCCGGAAGGCCACGCCGCCCAGCAGGCCGGCGGCATTCGATTCCTGGCCGGTGAATACGGGCATCACCCGGCCGGGGCCGGGGCGTCCGGTCAGACCCCCGAACAGGAACCCGCTGCCCAGCAGTGCCGAGATGTGGCGCAGGGTCTCGCGTGCCTCGGTGCGGCCCACGTGGCCACTCACCAGTGCCGTCCACCAGGGCGTGCTCCGGTCGAGCAGGTCCAGTCGCGGCAGGGGTGACACCTCGGAGAAGAAGCGGATGCTGCCGCCCGGGAAGGTACCGAGCATCACGGCGATGCCGGGCACATCCTCGTATGCAGCGTGGCCGGCAATCACCCCGGGTGAGGCCGTGCCGACCCAGCGCTTGACACCGGTGACGGTGCGCAGGGCATGGGCAATGGCTCCCGCATGGGCATGCAGGGAACTGTGCAGGTAGATGAAACCCAGCTCCTCGGCGTCGAGGGGCAGGGGGGGGACGGGGGTGGCGCTCAGCTGAAGGGCAATGCTTTCGACACTGTCCACCCAGGCCGGTTCTGCGGCATGGGCAAACCGGAACGGTTGCTGAAACACCTGCTCGAGGGCTGCCATGGCGAATTTCCTGCGTTTCGATTCTTCATTGTCGCGGGGGCAGCCCCGGCCGGTCGCGTGCTGCCGGGCGAATGGGCGATCGGGGCGGATGGATGGCCAGGTCAGTTCTGCCTGTGCATGAATGTCCTGTCAGCCCGGATCAGGAGCCCGCACAGGGTTCAAGGCCCCTGGGCACGAACCCGGCCGGATTCTGCAAAGGCCTCTCAGGCCACGGTCTGCTGCTCGATGGCGCCGAACAGCGACTGGCCACGGGCATCGGCCATGTCGATACGGATGCGGTCGCCGGGCTGCAGGAAGGCCGGGCCGGGCTGGGTACTGTTTTCCAGACGGCGACGGGCGCGGGCCTCCAGCACCGAGGTCCAGCCGCTGTCGGGGTCGGCGTTGCTGACCGGGCCGGAGGTGAGCAGGCAGCCGGCGCCCACCGGGGTCTGGCGGGCCAGCGCCGCCAGCAGCTGCCGGAATCCGAAGCGCATGTCGGTCCCGCAGTCGATCCGTCCCGTGGAACGTCCGTTGAGGCGGCAGTGCAGCGGCCGGTGGATGCGGCCATCACGCCAGTCTTCGCCCAGCTCGTCCTGTGTGATCAGCACCGGCGCCAGTGCCAGACCACGGTCCCGGCTGCGTTCGCGGCTGACCGGTTCGCTGTCGGGATGGATGCGCCAGGCGCTGGCCAGACCGAGCAGCAGCAGGTGGCGGTCGGCGTCGTCTTCTTCCAGGTCGATGGGCAGATCACCGCAGATGGCCACCAGTTGTGCACTGAAATCCAGTCCACCCCGGGCGGCCGCGGCGGCGGCTGCGGCCTGACGTGCTGCTGCATCAGGGGCGTCGGTGCGGCCAGTGCCCGTGGCAGTCCCGGCCGGGACGCCTTTGGCGGCCGCGCTGGTGCCGGATGGGGCTTCACCCTCCGCCGTGCGGCGGCCTTCCTGTTCGCCGGCTTCGTCCTCGTCCGGCCGGGTGGCGGGCTGCCCCAGCGGAAAGCGCAGCGACACCATGCCGTGGCCGGGCAACAGCACGTGCGAGGGCGCCACGCGCAGGGGCACCATGTCGTCGGGCAGTGGCCCGGTCTGGCTGGTCAGGGCGGCTTTCTGCAGGCGTTTCTCGTGGCTGGGCCAGGCCTGCGCCTCCACCCGCTGGAAGGCGCGCGGCAGCGGTGCCATGTATTCGGCCGGGTCGAAGGGGAAGCTGTTGGCCACCTTGCCGTGGTTGAGGGCGTCGTACAGGTCCTGCAGCTGGGGGGCCATGAAGGCCCAGTCGTCGAGGGCGCGCTGCAGGGTGCCGGTGATCTGGTCGGCCATCACGGCGTGCTTGAGGTCGCGGGAGACGACGACCAGCTGGCCGTCACGGGAATCGTCCTTGCGGGTGGCGAGTTTCATGGCAGGGCGTGAAAGGAAAGGGGGTGAGCCCGGCGGGCGTGCCCGCCCGGCGCGAACGGGCCGGCAGGGGCATGCGCCGGTCGCTGCGGGGACACGCAGACCGGGAAAGGGGGTATTGTGGCCCAGACCGGGCTGCAACCGTATCGGGAGCGTGGTTGTTGATGCGGTACTGCCGTCTGCCCTGTTTGGGTGGGCTGCCCGGCTGGATGTGCTGCTCCTGCTTCGTTGCTGGTCCCGAATCCGTGTGCCGGTGTGTCAGCCTTCTTCCTGTCCTGTCCTGTCCTGTCCTGTCCTGTCCTGTCTTGTCCTTTGTCCTGAGTCCTGTGTCGGCCCGCAGGGTGCCAGGAGCGTTATGGCCTGACATGGACCCGTGCGCCCTCGTGCGGGGGCGACTGGCTGGATGTCGCAGCCGGATGCCTGGCCTGATCCTCGCGCATTCCTGTGCAGGGGCGAATGAGTCCATGACACGCTCCAGGATGACCCGTCGTGCATGTCGTGATGACCATCCCCGGGACTGGCGGTTCCCTGCACGTGCAGGGGCATCGGCTGTCGTGGGGGCGTGTGCAGCGGGTACCATTGAGGGGCCTCTGCAAAAGTCTGCGAGTGCGTTGGACCCAGGATCGGGATGAACCCGGAAGACACCATTTACCGGCAATGGCAGGGCCATTGACGGCAAATGACAACACACGGGGTCGCCCGGACATGGAAATCAGCGTGACGCAGGGCATTTGCGGGGGGGGCTCTGAAAATGGCACGCCGGACCGGGTGTGCATGGTGGGACGCCCGCGCCCTGTCGCGGATGTTCCTGTCTTCCTTCCGACTTTCATCGTGGGTGCAAGGGTCTGGCCGGCTGCCGGTTGGCAGCGGGCGGGGCTGTTTTGGGCACCCCTGTGCGATATGGCTTTTCCCAAAGGACCTCCCAAACCTTCCTCTGCCCTGACCTTCTGGCTGGCCGTGGCCGCCGCGGCGGTGGCCCTGCTGCTGCTGTGGGGCTGGCAGGCCGGCATGCTCAACCAGGCGGGCAACTTCGTGAAGGGGCTGTTCTCGCCCGCGCAGTTCGACAGCTACAAGCGTGCTGGCGGGGCGGAAGAAACGAGCCGTGCCGTGCAGGAGGCCGATGACGCCCGCCGCCGGACGGAGCAGGAACGCAAGGCTGCCGAAGACCGTGCTGCCGCCGAGAGGAACGAGGCGGAAGACCAGGCCGACGCCGAAAAGGAAGCCGCACAGAAAGCCGCTGAAGAGAAGGCGGCCGCCGAGAAGGCCGAAGCCGATCGTCTGGCTGCCGAGCTGGCTGCCATCGAAGAAACGGCGCGCAAGGAGGCCGAGGCCGCCGCCGGCCGTGGCACCGAAGCTGGCGCACAGCCGGACGCCGGCAGGAAGAAACCGCGCCTGAAGCGGGCACCGGTCAATGCCAGCGAGGCGGCCATCAACCGCGAGATTGCCCGCAGCTTCCCGCTGGCCCAGGTACGCAAGTACTTCAACCTGCAGGAGCAGGCACGGCGTACCGTGATCACCGTCGACAACCTGTCGCGCGAGCACGTGCCCTCGCAGATGCGGGTGGCGCGCGGCGTGCCCGGTCTGCTGCGCGTGAAGAAGGAAGGCGACACGATCACGCTGGATGAGGCCAATTACGCGCGTTATGCGCCCATCATCGGCTACGTGGAAAAGCTCAACGTCACGAAACTGGCCCGCCTGTACGCGAAGTTCTACCCGCTGTTGCAGCACACCTACGAGAACACGGGCTTTCCGGGCGAGCGCTTCCAGGACCGCATGCTGGCAGCCATCGACGACATGCTGGCGGCGCCCCGTGTCAATGGGCCGATCCGGCTGGTGCAGCCGAAGGTGCTGTATCGCTTCGAGTCCGACAAACTGGAAAACCTGTCGGCCGGCCAGAAGATCATGATCCGGGTCGGCCCCGAAAATGCCGCCCGCCTGCGCCGGGTGCTGGCCCGCCTGCGCGGTGCCATTGCGGCCCAGGATCCGGACCTGCAGGACGAGCCCTGACGGCTGCGCCTGCGCTGGCCATCAAAAACCCCGCATATCCTTCCATGCAGGCGGAAGGATATGCGGGGCTCTATTTAAGGGCGCTACATCTGGTCAGGGCTGCGCTTGCGAAGGCCGTCAAAAATACCCCGCGTTTCCTTCCAACGGTGGGAGGGGAATGCGGGGTTCTTTTTACAGGTGGCACATCTGGCAGGGGCTGCTCATGACGGGGCGTGTGCGGCCCCGTGCCCCTGGGGAGATCAGTCCTGCGCTGCCCCCAGATTGCCCCCGGCACGCCCACCCCGGCCGCCGCGGCTGCGACGGCGGGCGCCATTGCCAGAGCCGGCCGGACGGGCGCCCGGTTCGGCTGCCCGGGAGGCCGTCCGGCCCCGGCCCTCGCCCTGGAAGGCTGCACCCCCGTGGCCACGGCCTTCACCCTGGGAGGAGGCGCTCCGGCTGCTGCGGCCGTCAGCCGGTGCAGCAGCGCCAGGGGTGCGGCCGGCACCCGTGGTGGCCGGACGAGGCTGACCCTGGCCACGCCCCTGTGGTGCCCGGCCACCCCGGCGCTGGCCCGGGGGCAGCGGCGGACGGTCGTTGATGTCGTCGGCCGAATCGCCCGGCTGGGCTTGCCAGCCGGTGAAGCCTTCCACCTCCACGCGTGGGATCTGGCGCTTGATCAGCCGTTCGATGCCGGTCAGCAGCTTCATTTCCTCGCGGTCGACCAGCGACACGGCCGTGCCTTCACGTCCGGCCCGGCCGGTACGGCCGATGCGGTGCACGTAGTCTTCCGGCACGTTGGGCAGCTCGAAATTGACCACGTGCGGCAGCTCGTCGATGTCCAGGCCACGGGCGGCGATGTCGGTGGCCACCAGTACGGGCAGCGAGCCATCCTTGAAGCGCGACAGTGCCCGGGTGCGGGCCCCCTGGCTCTTGTTGCCGTGGATGGCCATGGCCTCGATGCCGTCCTTGCCCAGCTGCTCGGCCAGGCGGTTGGCGCCATGCTTGGTCCGGGTGAAGACCAGCACCTGCGTCCAGCGGCGCGAGCCGATCAGGTACGACAGCAGCGCCCGCTTGCGTGTCCTGGGCACCAGATGGGCGCTCTGGTCCACCAGCTCGGAGGCGGTGTTGCGCGGCGCCACGTCCACCTCGGCCGGGCTGTCGAGCAGGCCATGGGCCAACGAGCGGATTTCTGGCGAGAAGGTGGCAGAAAACAGCAGGTTCTGGCGTTTTGCCGGCAGTTTGGCAATGACACGGCGGATGTCGTGGATGAAGCCCATGTCCAGCATGCGGTCGGCCTCGTCCAGCACGAAGATCTCGATGCCCGACAGGTCCACCGTGCCCTGCTGCACATGGTCGAGCAGCCGGCCCGGCGTGGCCACCAGAATGTCCACCGGCTGGCGCAGCGCCTGGATCTGCGGATTGATGCTCACGCCGCCGAAGATCAGCACCGAACGGATGCGGGTGTATCTGGCATAGGCCTCCACCGACTCGGCCACCTGGGCCGTCAGCTCGCGCGTCGGCGTGAGGATCAGACAGCGGGGACGGCCCGGCTTGCGGCCCTGCGCCGGTTTTTCGAGCAGGCGCTGCAGGATGGGCAGCGTGAAGCCGGCGGTCTTGCCGGTACCGGTCTGGGCGGCGGCCAGCAGATCGCGGCCGGTGAGCACCACGGGAATGGCTTTGGCCTGGATGGGGGTGGGGCGGGTATAGCCCACGTCGTCCAGCGCACGCAGGAGCGTATCGGCCAGACCCAGGCTGGAAAAGGTTGCTTCAGTATTCAAATCGTTGCTCCAGCCCCGCGGTTCCGGATGCACCGGCTGGCGCACGGAAGGGGCCGTTTGGATAAGGGAGGAGTTGGGGGAGAAGGCGGGTTTTTGATGGGGCGGCCGCTCTGCACGTGGCTGGCAACGGCATGGATACGTTCCGGCCGGCATGCCGTGGCATGGCCCGCATCATCTGCGCCTGTGTCGGGATGGCTGGTTGAGGCCCGGTACGGGCCTCGTCGGAAACAGGTAAGCGGCAGGAGGAATGAGAGAGAAAGAGACTGGCAGAAGGCAGCCCGGCAGCGCACCTTGTCAGTCTACGGATTCGGGAGCAGCGTGGGGATGACTGAGCCCATGACGCGTTCCAAACCCACCATTATAGAGCGTGTCCCGGATCTGTTCGAGCCCGCGCAGCCCCACAAGGGATACCAGGGGGACACTGTGCCCCCTTTGTGTCCCCTTTATGGTGATTCTGTGGTGAATATGCAGCGGCTGCCTGCCGCTGGAGCGAGCTGCCTGTGCCGGCAGATGAAGCCGGCAGGGCGCTGCCTTGCCTGGCCAGACGGCCGCCATCCTTGCCTGCGTGGCGTCCTGTCAGCACATGGCCGGGGGCCAGCGTGGGGGCGATTGAGTCCCATGACACGCACTGCATCACCCCGAACATGGGAGCCAAAGTGCCGCAGGACTTTTGCAGAGGTTCCTGCAGGCAGACGAGGCCGGCAGGGCGCTGCCACTCACAGGAAAATGTTCAGAAAGCCCCCAACCAGACTCAGGAACAGCACCAGCAGGATCAGAAAGCCGATTGCCATGGCCAGTCCCTTCACGACGGCGAACGGCCAGTGCAGGATGCCCCTGGTTTTGAGTGGCTGAGGGACGGGCACGACCGGGCGCCGTGCGTGGGGGGCAGCCGGTGCCGCAGCCTGCGTGCGCCGGGGTCTTGCACCCTCTGGTGCAATGCCTTTACCCGAACCCGAACCCGAACCCGAACCCGAACCCGAACCCGAACCCGAACCCGAACCCGAACCCGAACCCGAACCCGAACCCGAACCCGAACCCAAACCCGAACCCAAACCCGAACCCAAACCCGAACCCGAACCCGAACCCGAACCCGAACCCGAACCCGAATCCGAATCCGAACTCAGGCCAGAACTCAGGCCCGGCCCGGTGCCTGACGCCGGACCCGTGTTCATGCGGGTACCCGCATCGGTACGGGTATCGGCTTCGGCAGCGGCATGGGGGCTGGCGCCGTCATCAGCCGCGATACCGGCAGCAGCACTGACCCAGGCAGCAGGGGCACCGGTCCAGGCCGGGGCACCGGCAGCAGGGCCTGGGTTCTCCGGGCGGACGTGCGATTCGTCCGGCCTGTCACCCGACGCCGGTTCATCCCCACGTCCCGGGCCACCGGAGGTGCCTGGGCCGCCGGGACCATCATCGCCGCCGGGGTTGTCACCGTCGCCAGTGCCGGCATACCCCTGAGCCACCACGCGCTGCCAGCCCCAGCGGATCCACTTCAGTACCGAGAAGGCCAGCCACAGGGCCCACGCCAGCATCATTACCCGGTAGGCCGTCAGCGAGACCGTGATGGCCCAGCCGGATTCGGGCCGGTCGGCAAAGCGGTCCTGGTACCAGTTCAGATTCAGGTGCGTCGAGCCGTTGCCTGTCACCAGCAGGTCCGGATAACCCAGCAGCGAGGTCTTGATGGTGCTGAACAGCACGGCCAGTGCCGCAAACGACAGCAGGCCGAGCAGCCAGGGGACCAGTGTCTTCAATGTGCGGCCACGCTGCTGCGTGACCGGTGTGAGACGATGGGGATTGATCAGACCGTCTGCACGGGCCATGCGCTGGACCAGCCAAGTGCGACGGGGCAGCCAGGCCAGGGCGAAGAACCAGCCGGCCACGAGCAGGGCGCCGAGCAGCGACATCGGCGCCACGCCCAGCAGCAGCAACAGCCAGCCCACCCGGCCCAGTGGCATGTCCCGCACCCGGCCGAAGACCATCGCGCCGGCCACCAGCAGCAGGAACAGCCCCCAGAAGCGGACCGCCGGACCCAGGTCCGGTCCGCCCGTCAGCAGCACCACCCGGCTGGGCGGCAGCGAGAGGCGGGTCACGGCGTTCACGCCCGGCAGCGGTAGCGACAGGGCCTGTGTCCGGAAGTGGTTGAAGATGCCGTCGGTGCCCACCGGCTGGCGCCAGCGCAGCGTCAGCTCGTGGCTGCCGGGCAGCACGGGCAGGTCCACCGTCTGGCCGCTGACCTGCAGGGGCACGTTGGTCCCGTCCAGCGCCAGTTCCAGGAGAACGGCCCGCTCGGGCAGCTGTACCCGCTGGGTGCCGGCCAGACTGGCGCGCAGCACCAGCGTGCTCTTGACCAGCGTACTCTGCGCACCCGGTGTCACTTCGGTCTGCTCGCTTTCCAGTGTCAGTGTCGGCCCGGCAATGGCCACGGGCTGCAGGGCGCGCACGTGAAGCGTCTCGCCCGGCCAGGGGGTCCAGCGGGGAAGCAGCCGGCCACCCTGTACATACTGGGTGGGTGGCACGCCCTGCCAGTGCAGATGCCAGGTGGGGCCGTAGCGCATCGACCAGGTCTCGATCTGGTTCTGCGCGGGCAGTGCCCGCCAGTCGAAGGCGGGGCTGATCGGGAGTGTGCTTTCCACCACCATCTCGCGCAGCAGGCCCAGCGACAGCTCGGCCACGCCGTCACGCACCGTCACCCGCTCGTCGTTCACCGACTCGCCCGGCAGCAGCGCAAAGCGCACGCGCACCGGTGCCTGACTGACGGACCGGCGGCTGATGCGCGTCACCATCCGCCAGCGCTCGTCCATCATCAGCGTGCGGTCCACCTGCACGAAGCCGGGCAGGGCGTCGGGCACGTGGGTCAGCACCTGAATGGCGGTGCCGGCCTGACGCTGCGCCTGGCGGGACAGCGTCAGCACGCCTTCCTGCGGAATGCCCTGGGCGTTCAGTCCCTCGGCTGTCCACGGAGCGCTTTCGATCTGCAGCATGCCGGGGGTCGAGGGCAGCGGCAGCCGGATGCTGGTGCCTTGGCCCAGGGGCCCCTGCAGTTGCACGGTATGAATGCCGGCCGGTACCAGTGCCCACAGCAGGCCATCTTCATCGCGCCGCGTGGTGGCCGGCTGGCCGTCGAGCAGTATTGTGTCCACCCGCCAGTTGTCGGCGGTGTCGTGGGCCGGCAGCGGTACCTGTACCAGCGCCTGCGCGTGCACCAGCAGCAGCAGCGTCATGCGGTCGGTGCCGGCCTGCACGCGCATCTGGGCCAGGGCCGAACAGCGTGGGGCGCAGGCAGGGGCCGGATACAGATGATCGCGGATGGCCTGCAGCTCGCTGGCCCTGTAGCCACTTCGTGCGCTGTCCGCAGTCCGCGACTCACCATCGTCTGCAGCCCGGGCGTCATCGTTACTGGCCAGACCGGTGAACATCAGGCCCGCCAGCAGCAGGGCGGCCAGGCCCGGGGGTGTACCCATTCCTGCCGGAGGCCGCCGTCCACCAGGCAGTGCCCGGAACAGGAACCAGAGGCTGCCGAACAGCACCAGCAGGCGCACCAGTTTCAGCACACGTGTGCCCCAGGGCGAGAGCAGATGCAGCGACACGGTCTGGTCGGGCTGCACATCGCCATGCAGGGTCAGCGTGTGGGCATTCCACGACCAGGCCGGCTCGCCCGGACCGGTCTGCACAGGCATGGCCGGGCGTTGCTGCGCAGCCCGGTTCAGGGTATCCCGGGGGCCGGGAGCACCCTGCAGATGCCCCCCGGCCTTCCCGGCGACGGACAGGGAGCGGTTGCGCGCCGCCTCATCTGCTGCACCGGTGCCGGCCATCTCAACGGTATCCATGGCCGCCAGGGAGGTGGCTGCTTCCGTCCCGTCATCGTCGGCCATGTCATCCGCATGGGCACTGCGCGTCTTGCGCACGGTGTGCCGGGCGCGCGAATCCCCGAAACTCGACGAGAGATAGTCGGAACTGCCGTCCCAGGCCTGATGGTGCTCCAGCACCGGATAGATCATCATCCGGATCTCGGCGGCGGCAAAGGGCAGCAGCACGAGCAGCATCACCATGGCCAGCAGCTGGCCAATGCCCCGCAGCCACGATTCTGCAGGCGAACCCCGCCGCGCCAGCCGCAGGCAGCCCAGCATCACCAGCAGCCCGATCAGCAGGAAGCAGGCCAGTTCCAGGTCGTACCAGCTCAGCAGGGCGGCCAGCATCACCACCGTGGCCGGCAGCGGCCGCAGCAGCTGGAACGCAGCCAGGCTGATCAGCAGCATGAAGAAGAAGTCGTACAGCCGCCAGCGTGAAGTCCAGGTGGGCGGATACACCTCGTCCGTGCCGGAGGCCGACAGCAGCATCCAGCCCGGGGGCAGCTGCAGCTGCGCCTCCATGCCCGTCAGCACCGTGTTCCAGCCATTGGCCGGCAGCATCGTGGCCGGGAAGGCGCTGGCAGGTGTGTCGAGGCGCGACAGCGTCGTGAGCGCCAGCTTCTGCCGGCGGATTTCCACGCCGGGTTCCCCGGGGGGCACCTGGGTGGACGTACCCGGGGTTTTGCGGCCGGTATTGCCGGTTCCCGTGTTTGCCGGTGCTGCATCGTTTGCCGCCGCATCGAGGGTGTCCGCAGCGTGACCGGTTGTGATGCCGTCGGGCTGTGCGACGGGTGTCCTGGCTTCCTGAGCACGGGAGGTCGAAGCGTCCTGCTCATCCGCCGGCAGCGTCCCGATGGGCAGGGCCGCCTGCGGCCCGCGTGCATGGCCGAGCCGGGCGGGTCCCTGCTGCTGCAGTCGCCAGGGGGTGGACATCGTACCGCTCAGTTCGTCCTTCTGTGTCATGCCCTGGCCGTCGAAGTCCAGCCACCAGGTGCGCTTGAGGGCAATCTCGCCGGATGCCGGATTCTGCTGACCGCGGGTCTGTGTCACCAGCCGGAAGGTGTCGCTGTGCGCCACCTGCCAGGCCGGCAGATGCTTCCAGGCTGCCGGCACATGGGCCTGCTGGGCATCCACCGCCCGCACACCTTCCACCTGCACCACGTGCAGGTCGTTGTGATCGACCCACGACCATACTTCCGTATCCGGTGCATCGGCCGGCAGTTTCAGTTCCGTGGCCGGCGCCATCTGCAGCGCCTCCACCTCCAGATGCCAGGTGCCGGGCCGCAGCTGTGCCTGCAACCGTCCATCCGGATAGAGCCGGGCGGGAATGTCACTGGTGAGCCGCTGGGGCACCGTGCCGGCCAGCAGTGCGGCGGGCAGATTCACCTCGCGCGGCAGACCGGCCACGTTCAGCTCGAAATGCGTGGTGATGCGGCGCGGGATGGTGTCGTCGATGCGCCGGCGAATGAGGGTGGTCAGCGTATTGCTGACGGCCTCCGGCGCACTGGCGCTACGCCGCTCCTTCAGCCACACGCGCTGGTTGGCATCCAGCACGGGCTGCACGGTCTGTCCATTGGCCGTGATCGACAGCAGCCCTGTCTGTGGCGGTACCCGCACCAGTTGCGGCGGATGCGAAAAGGTGATCTGCCCGCTCAGGACATGCTGGCCGGCGGACAGCCACACCCGGGGGATGAGCGTTCTCCGGGAGGCATGGTCCTCCGCAGCACCGCCACTCGCCGCAGCACCACCGCTTGCCGCCGGACTGCCGATGGCTGTGATGGCCAGTTGCTGTCCACGCTGGTTGCGTACCTCCACCGGCCAGCTGCCGGTCTCGCCGGGCAGTGACACGGCGGTGGGCGCCCCATAGACCGTCACCACCTGCACGAAGCGTGCCTGGCGGCCGTCGATATCCAGCGTCAGCCGCTCGGGCCAGACACAGGCGCGCGGCGAATCCGGATCTGCCGCGCCCGGGCAGGCCAGCATCTCGTGTCCCTGCATGGCCCAGGGAACCCATTCCTGCAGCGCGCTGGGGATGTCGCCGGTGCGGGGAGCCGGTGCTGCCGGTGGCTGGGATATGGTGAGGGCGGTTGCGGTGGGGGCTGGCCTGTGTGCCTGGCCTGCATGGGAGAGCGTGGCTGAGGCAGGATGGGACTGGCCCATGGCGGCGGGCGCCGTCTGGACGGCCGGCAGTGTCAGGGGCAGGCAGACGGCCAGCAGGCGCAGCAGGCGGGTTTTCGGACCAGCAGACATGGAA
The DNA here is from genome assembly GCF_003892345.1 of Lautropia dentalis. Classification (GTDB taxonomy): domain Bacteria; phylum Pseudomonadota; class Gammaproteobacteria; order Burkholderiales; family Burkholderiaceae_E; genus Lautropia; species Lautropia dentalis. The sequence continues at coordinate 294,437 of NZ_RRUE01000002.1, read as the reverse complement.
TCCCCTCGGTGTGAACGCGTGTTCCCGGAAGCACAGATCGCCGCGCCGGCAGCAGGCCGGGCGGATGCCTGTTCATCATGCGCCCATTCAGCGTGGGCGTCGCGTCTGCGGGGATGGACGGGGTGCGGATGTTGCCGGGAGGGGACGGTGGGACAGGGGCCGTTCGTGGGCGGAATTGCTCCACCGCGGATGTCTCAGTGCGGGGACGAACAGGTCCGTACCATGGCTCTCAGGATTCCCGGGCAGGCGGGTGCTGGTCTAGCGCAGACTGGCCCCGTTCCGTGAGGCGGTAGCGTTGCAGGCGACTGGCTGGCTTGAACGTAGTGGAGCAAGCCGATGAACCGTCTTGCGATTTCCCTTTTTGGGAAGTAAGATGCCGGGAGCTTATTTTTGGCGACGTCAGAGCATGCGGATCGTGGGTTTGGACATTCTCGATGCATTCAGGAAGAAGCATGCCGATGCACGGCGGCCGCTGAATGCCTGGCAAACGGATGTCGAATATTCGACATGGCTGTCGCCACAGGATATCAAGGACAAATATGCAAGCGTGGACTTTCTGTCCGGCAACCGGGCCATATTCAACATCAAGGGGAATGCCTATCGCCTTGTCGTGGCAGTCAGGTATCGCAATGGACTTGTGGTGATCGACTGGGTGGGAACCCATGCCGAGTATTCCAAACAAAATTTTCGGGATTGAGGATGCTTTCCGGAAAGGGTGACAGATATGGAAGTGAAGATCATCAAGACTCAGGCGGAGCATGACGATGCCATGGCCCGGTTGAAGGCGCTGATGGCGCTCGACCCGCCGCCGGATTCGCCAGAAGAGAACGAGCTGGAACTGCTTGCGCTGGTGATCGAGGATTACGAGACCAGAACGATTCCGCCTGTCGTGCCTGACCCCGTCGAACAGATCCTGTTCCGGATGGATCAGATGGGACTTTCCCGCAAGGACATGATTCCGTACTTTGGATCGATTTCAAAGGTTTCGGAGGTTCTCTCACGCAAACGTCCTCTCTCACTGTCCATGATCCGCCGTCTCAATGAAGGACTGGGCATTCCGGCAGCCGTCCTGATTCAGGATGCCGCCGGCAGACATGGGGAAAGGTATGCCGACGGGTCCGCGTCGCCGGAGGCCCTGCCCCGGGAGCTGGCATAAGGGGGGTGAACACGCAGATGTCATGCCTTGCATAAGGAGTGAGAGAGTTCTGCACGGCACGAATGCAGGGCTGGCCCAAAGGGGGCTGCGCGGTTGCCGGAATGAAGGAAGGTTTCAGCAAGAGGTGACAGATGCTGCCCCAAAAAGGGGAGCAGCGCGGGAACGCATGCGGTCCCGGCATGCTCTGGACCGGGCGGCATCGCCCGGTCCCGAGGGGGCTGCCTCAGTCGTGCGCGTGCGGCTTGCTGATATCCACCCGTTTGGTGCCGATCTGCATTGCCAGTGTGGCGCTGAGCGAGTTCTCGTGGCACTGCTTCTGGTTGGCAAACGGTGTCTTGTGCTTGACCTTGACCTTCCAGAAACCTTCCACCAGCGGAATGATGTTCACCTTGCCTTCCTTGTCGGTCTTGCCCGAGAAGATCTGCGGCTCGCGGTGATCGTGCGTGGCTTCTTCGTCCATCAGGGCAATGGTGTCTGCCGTGGCGGTGACGATTTCATCGGCCAGCGGCTTGCCCTGGAACAGGATGCGCACCGGGAAGAGCTTGCCCACCTTCGCTGAATTGGGGTTGGCCAGTGGCACGATTTCCAGTTCCTGGCCGATGGGGCGGCTGATCGCTTCCAGATTCTCGCCGCCGTCCACCACCACGATGCTCTTGCCGAACATCTGCGCCTGCTGGCAGGCCACGGCGGTCGGGTTTTTCGTCAGGTCGCCCTGAGCCCACTTGTCATCGGCAAATTCCGACCAGAAGGTTGGCCGGTAGTTGGCGGTGAGCACATAGCTGCCCTTGGTCAGCTGGCTTTCGGACACGTACTGATAGTTCTTGCCCTGCTGGACCAGATCCTTCCTTGTGCCATCGGGCGAGGTGATGTGCAGTGGTTCGAAGATGTGCAGCCGGTCGGCCGGAATTTCATCCGGGTACGGAAAGTCATGGCTGTAGGACAGGTCGGCCTTCAGCGTCTCGGAGGGCGAGAGTGTTGCGGGGGCAGTCACCCACAGATCGTGCGCCTGGGCCAGCGAGGCGGTGCAGAGCAGGGAAGCGACAAGGAGTTTCTTCATGGCTTTCTTTCTCGGTCAGAGGGGTGTGGTCTGAAACGGGGCAGACGGACGCCTGCCGTGCCATGATACAGTGTAACGGATGCGTGTGGTGCAAATGATCCGCCCAAAAATCAGGGGATAGTCGGAGCAGGCTGGCAGGCCATTCGGGTCTTGATGGTCGATAGATTGATGTTTCGCAAAAAATATAAACTATGTTGATCGATCGCAAATCATGACTCGTCATACATCATGATTCATCTCGGAATCAGTGCATGCTTTGTGCAGCACGATATGCTGTGCCTCGATGATTCTGCGAAACCTCTCCTGCGTTGTGGCCCAGTCGACGATATCGACCTTCCAGGGCAGGTCGGACGATGAGAATGCATCCGTCAGCTCTGCCAGAATATCCAATGAAAGGGGCTGCTGGGTGATGATGGCCAGATCCAGATCCGAATAGGGCTTGCTTGTGCCCTTCATACGAGATCCGAAAACCCACACCTCATGCCGGGGAACGTGTGTTCGCAGAATGTCGAGCACGATGGACTTCTGTTCCGGAGTCAGGTCAAGTGTCATTCGATGCCTGCGCGCAGTCGTTGCAGCAGATGGGCTGCTTCCCGCTGGAATGCCGGAATGCCCTTCACGACTTCGATGGCCACTTCTTCGTCATAGGTGTGGCTGGTTCTGGAGCGCATCTCCCGATACTTCCGCCATGCCGGCCAGTCACCCAGCAGCAGGCCGCGCTCGTTGCCCGTACGAATCATGTCCTGAAACGCCATGCCATCAAACTCTGCCGGGTTTGCGGATGTCAGTTCGAGAAAGCGCCGGAGCATCTTGTGGCTGATTTCGTAGGTGAACTCGAAACGCTGGATCAGCCCGTCCCGGATCTGGATATCGGAGACATCCCGCTGGTAGCGCGTCCAGCCCTCATCCAGCCGGGCGATGGCATTGTCCAGTGGGGTCAGGTCGAGTTGAATGCTGCTCATGGGATTCCTCGTCCTGGGTTGTCCATTTTCACTCCTTCCCGCACGCATGTCGCAATGCATCCAGCACTGCATACATCTGCGCACTGCCGTGGGTGGCGCCCGGGTACTCGGTCATCGACAAATCCAGTTCCGGTAGTGCCTCGTGCATGTGCTGCGCAAAGCGGTGCACACGGTCCACCTGGGCACGATTTTTCAGCATCTGCGCGCGCTGGCTGTCGGGGGCGATGCGGGGGGCGTGCTTCTGCTCGTACTCGCCGATGCTCAGCCGCAACCGGGGCAGGGCTGGCGTGGCATGGCTGGTGTCCGGGGAGGTGCTTTCGCGAACTGTCGTGTGGCCCTTTTCCGAATCAGACTTGCTGCCCGGGACAGTGGCCGGGAGGGCAACCGGGCTGCCGCCAGCCGGTTTGCCGGTCAGTGCCGCCCGCATGCGCGTCACGAAGGCGTCGCGCTCCTTCAGGACATACTCGTCGTGCCACCACAGTGACGGGCTGGAGGCAATGTAGCACTGGAAGGCGTCGGGTTGCGTGAACAGCGTGTGCAGCGTGAAGAGGCCGCCAAAGGAGTGGCCAAACAGGCTCTGGCTTTGTGGATCGATGGGGAACCGCTGCGCAAGGGCCGGCTGCAGTTCCTGCTTCAGGAAGGCCAGAAAACGGTCGGCACCGCCCTGGATACGGCCGCGCGGATCGTGGCTGGCGCTGCCGTCGGGAACGGGGGGTGTGTAATCGTCCACCCGGGCATCGGTATTGAGCCAGGCCCCGTCGCTGTAGCCCACCCCCACGATCAGCATGGGCTCGACGCCATTTTCGCCGGTGCGTGTGGTCAGTGCATGCGCGGCCATGGCCGCCACCGCAAACAGGGTGTCGCCGTCGAGCGTGTAGAACACCGGGTAGCCGCTTTCCGGGGCCGGGCCGGTGATGGTGGTCTGGATGCGGTAGCGGCGGCCGGTGTGGCTGGAGGTGATCCAGTGCTGTTCGCTGGTGGGCAGAATGGCCGGGCCACTGCCGGTGAGCGTGCCGTGGGGATGGGGGCTGTCGTTACCGGGTACCGGAAGGGGGGACAGCCCGGGGCTGGCGGGACGATGGGCAGATGGCGTGCTGGACCCCACAGTCCGGACAGTGTGGCCGGCAGATTGCGTGGACTTGCCAGGCGGGGTGGATTCTGCTGGAGGGAGGGATGTCTGAGCCATGGCGGACGAAACAGATGAGGGGGAAACCGTTTCCCCATGGGCCGTCGTGCCGGTGAGCAGCAGTGTGGCCAGCAGCGGGAAGCAGCGCCCGGCGCGGGGCAGGGGTGAACGAGTGAGCATTGCCCGATCATAGAGCATGACACGCCGGTTGCGTGGGCGAGCGTGGCGCGGAACGCCGGGCGGGGCCTGCCGGTCGCAGCGCCATGTTGGAAACCCGACCGGGGCTTGCTATGCTGCGGGCTGTGTCTGTCATGTCAACCCGTTTCCTTCGGGGCAAGCCCGCATGATCCCTCTCGATCACGATACCGAGCACGCAGTCCGGCACTTTCTGGACCGGATTGCCCACGATTACGACATGGCCGGTGCCATTGTCTACGGCAGTCGTGCGCGTGGTGATCATCAGCCCGACAGTGATGCGGATGTGGCTGTGCTGCTTCGGGGAAAACCGCAGCGGCTTCTGCCTACCAAGCTGGACATGGCTGATGTTGCGTTCGATGTGCTGCTGGAGACCGGTATTCTCGTGTCGCCCCTGCCGGTGTGGCTGGAAGAGTGGGAGCACCCGGAGGGGTATTCGAACCCGGCCTTGCTGCGCAACATCGACCAGGAAGGGGTCAGGTTGTGACAGAACCTTTTCAAATGACCAGCCCAACAGGGCCGACACAGGAGACCCCCATGCCCACCTTCACCGAAGAAGCCTGGACCCGCAACGAAGCGTTGTTCCAGAAAACCCTCGCCATGCCGTTCAATCGCGAACTGGCTGACGGCACCCTGTCGGCCGAGCGCTTCCGGCACTACATGATCCAGGACGCGCACTATCTGGTGGCCTTCGGCCGGGCGCTGGCGGTGGCCGCGGCGCGGGCCGATGACGCCGACACGATGGTGCAGCTGGCCGAGGCTGCGCAGGAGGCGGTGGTGGCCGAGCGCGAGCTGCATGGAGGCTTCATGCAGCAGTTCGGCGTCACGCCCAAACAGTTTGCGGCGGTGCCGCTCTCGCCCAGCGCCGAGCACTACACGAGCTTCCTGCTGGCCACGGCCTGGGGTGCACCCTGGCCGGTGGCCATGGCGGCGCTGCTGCCCTGCTTCTGGATCTACGCGGAGGTGGGGCGCGACGCGGTGGGTCGCAGCGTACCGGGCAATCCGTGGCAGGCGTGGGTGGATACCTACGCCGACGAGCATTTTCACGGGTTGGTCACGCGCATGCGTGCCACCATCGACCGCATCGCGGCGGCATCCACGCCGGCCGTGCGGGACCAGATGCACGCAGCCTACACCCAGGCCGCGCGGCTGGAATGGATGTTCTGGGACGCCGCCTATCGCCTCGAACAGTGGCCGGTCTGACGTGACGCTGCCCTGCTGCCTTGTCCCGCACGCCCAAAGGGGGGCGCGGGGATGAATGAATCCATGACACGCTCTGACGGGGCGCATGTGTTGCCCGGCTCCATATCGGGCTCCCGGGTGAGACACCGGGGTCATGGAGCCGGGCAATTTGCCTGAATCACGACGAGGCCAGCTTCACCCCGTTCTCCTTCAGCGCCTCGTGGATGGCCACGCACAGCTCGCTGCGGATGGCGCCGATGCGGTCGGCGCGTGCCGTCCAGGCAAACAGCTTGAACTGCAGGGCGCTGCTGCCGAAGTCGATGAACTGGGCGTTGGGTACCGGGGTGGCCAGAATGTCGTCGTGGCCCCGTGCCACCTCGGTCAGCAGCTTGATGACGGCGGCCGGGTCGCTTTCGTAGTCCACGCCCAGGGCGATCTCGATGCGGCGCTGGTTGTCCGACAGGGTCCAGTTCACCACCTGGTTGGCGATCAGCTGCGAGTTCGGCACGATCACGTCCGCGCCCGCCCCGGTGCGCAGGATGCTGGCACGAATGCCGATGCGCTTGACCTTGCCGCTCTGGCCGGCCATGTCCACCGAATCACCCACGCGGATCGGACGTTCGAACAGCACGATCAGGCCCGACACGAAGTTGTTGACGATGCTCTGCAAGCCGAAACCGACCCCGACACCGACCGCGCTGGCGAAGATGGTGAAGCGGTCGAGGCTGATGCCGGTGGAGGCGATGGCCAGCAGCAGGCCCCCGATCCAGATGGCATAGTTGAGCACGCTGTTGAGTGCGTACGGGATGCCGGGAGGCAGCATCACGCGGGTGAACACCTCCCGGTCCAGGATGTAGCGCATCAGCTGCGACAGCTTCATGGTCAGCCACAGCACCACGCCGAAGCGCAGGATGTCGGCCAGCGACACCGAAACCTGTCCGATGTGCACCGGGGTGGACAGCGTGGCGGCCACCCAGTCGGTGAACGGTGAGAGCAGCATCATCTGCTCGAGCGTGAAGGCGGCCCACATCAGTGCCGCCACCCAGTGAATGATGCGGCGAAGCCGGGCCTCGATCAGCGCGCCATCATCGTTCAGCATCTTCAGCCGGTTCAGCGGACGCAGGTTGCCGGCCAGGCGCAGCAGGCTCAGCAGTACCAGCACCCCGGCCAGCAGGATCACGCCCGCAAACAGCGAGTTCAGGGTCGCCTGACTGACGAAGCGTGCCAGTCGGGTGAAGCCCAGCAGGTCGCTGCCCAGCGCGGTGGCGCAGCCAGCCAGCACCGTGTTGATCACATAGCCGGTCAGGCGCAGCTGCCGGGTTTCTTCCGTGCTGCTGCCGCTGCTGGCCGAGGCATTGTCGTCTTCCGGTGGCAGGGCCTCGCTCGATACCGTTTCGTTCTCGGCGGCGGCCTCGGCCCGCGCCTGCAGGAAGGCGCGGCGCCGGCGTCGCTGCAGATGCACCAGCAGGGCCACCGTCACGAACATCTGGCTCTGGAAGAAGAGACGCTCCCACGCCGCGTCGAACCGGAGAATCTCGGGCGCCTGGTTGAAGGCGTACATGGCCAGCAGCCAGTACAGATAGGTGGCCAGCGATTTCTCCACCACCTTGCGCAGCAGCAGCACGGTGGGCAGCAGGGCCACCAGCCCCAGCACCAGATTGAGGGCGCCGGGCGGATAGGGCAGCAGCACGGCGGCCAGCCCGACCGTCATCAGGACCGAGACCGACAGCGGATCGGCCAGCAGCCAGCGCACCGAGCGCAGCACGGGCTGTTCGCTGGACTTGGCGGCCACCTTCGGCCGCAGGTAGTAGAGCGTGGCGTAGCAGACGATCAGGCAGATCAGTAGACAGGCCGTGCGGGTGCGGTGCGAACGCAGGTAGTCGGCAATGGAACGTCCGTCGGCGCGAAGGCGTGCCACGCCGGTGAGGGTCGTGATATCCCGGCCATTGTCCAGATTGGCGGCGCCGTAGACGGACGGGCTGTCGGGCTTGAACAGCGAATCGATGGAGTTGGTCAGCGTGTTCTTGAGCAGTGTCTGCTCGGAAGCGATGGTGGCCTGCAGCTTGCTGCTCTGGGCCTGCAGGTCGAAGATGCCGCTGCGTACCTTGTTGGCGCTGCGCCGGGTGTCCTGGATGAGATTGAGCACTTCCTGGATGCGGGTGCGGATGACCTGCGGGGCCGAGCTGATCTCGTCGGCGTCCTGCGTGGCGGTCCAGGTCTTTTCCATGCGGCCCAGGCGGGCAAAGTCTTCCTGCAGCGACTCGGCGCCCTGGGTGAGCTGCCGGTCGATGGCGGTGACGTCCGACTGCAGCTTGCCCCACGTGGGTTCGATGTCGCGCATGCGACGCTGGCTGTCCGAGTCCATCGCCAGGTGGCTGAGAGCACGGGTGTCGGTGGCGTCCTGCCCCAGCCGCAGCAGCTGCTGCCGGATGCTGGTGTACTGGATGGCGCCCTGCATCCGGTTGCGGATGATGTTCAGCGTGTTGGTGTCGCTCTCGGCCCGGGCCACGACGTTGGCGGCGGGAATGGCCGCCGTCTGGATGTCGGCTGGTGCGGGCGGAGTGCCAGTGGGTGCCGGCGCCGGCGCGGCCTTGGCATCCTTCTTGCCGGTATCGGCCTTTGCCGCCGCGGGCGCGTCTGCGCCCAGGGCATCGGGCAGGCTGGTGGCGGCCAGGGGGAGCAGCAGCATCAGGGCCAGCAGCAGATGGCCCAGCCACCGTGCCCCCGCTTGCAGGTGGTGGTGTGTGTGGAGCGGGTGTTCGGTCTTCATGCCCGCCAGTTTACTGGCAGCGGGCATAAAAAATCCCCGCCCAGTGCGGGGCTGGGCGGGGACCTCAACAGGACCCCCTAACAGTCCGGTTGATTCACCGTGTGCAACATCAGTGCAGGAAGGAGATTACCGGATCCAGCCCCCGGTGCAACGCGGGTGCCGACGGAAGGGCGACGGAACCCCGATGAGCGGCAGACTGGCGCTGCATCACGCCGGGGGCTGGACCCGTGTCACGCCGAGGTGCGGATCAGGTGGTCGAAGGCCGCCAGGGCGGCCTTGGCCCCTTCGCCGGCGGCGATGATGATCTGTTTGTACGGCACCGTGGTGCAGTCTCCCGCCGCGAACACGCCGGGCAGCGAGGTCTGGCCCCGGGCATCCACCTCGATCTCGCCGGTGCGCGACAGGTTCACCGTGCCCTTCAGGAAGTCGGTGTTGGGCACCAGGCCGATCTGGACGAACACGCCACCCAGCGCCAGTTCGTGCACCTGTTCGGTGGCACGATCCCGGTAGACGATGCCGGTGACCTGGGCGCCGTTGCCCTGCACCTCGGTCACCTGCACGTTCTTCAGGATGTCCACGTTGGGCAGGCTCTCCAGCTTGCGCTGCAGCACCGCGTCGGCCCGCAGGGTGGGCATGAACTCGAAGAGCGTGACGTGCTCCACCACGCCGGCCAGGTCGATGGCGGCTTCCACCCCGGAGTTGCCGCCGCCGATCACGGCCACGCGCTTGCCCCGGAACAGCGGGCCGTCGCAGTGCGGGCAGTAGGTCACGCCCTTGTTGCGGTATTCCTGCTCGCCGGGTACGCCCATGCTGCGCCAGCGCGCGCCGGTGGACAGGATGACCGTCCTGCCCTTCAGCGCGGCACCGCTGGCGGTCTTCACCGTCACCAGGCCGGTGGCTTCGTCGCGGCTCAGCGACTCGGCCTTCTGCAGGTTCATGATGTCCACGCCGTAGTGGCGGGTGTGGGCTTCCAGCGCGGCGGCAAATTTCGGGCCGTCGGTTTCCAGCACCGAGATGTAGTTCTCGATGGACATGGTGTCCAGCACCTGACCACCGAAGCGCTCGGCCAGCACACCGGTGCGGATACCCTTGCGGGCCGCATACACGGCGGCTGCGGCGCCGGCCGGGCCACCGCCCACGATCAGCACGTCGAACGGATCCTTTTCCGACAGCTGGCTGGCGGTACGGGCCTCGGCGCCGGTATCCAGTTTTGCCAGAATCTCTTCGGCGCTGGAACGGCCCTGGAACAGCACCTCGCCGTTCAGGAACACCGTCGGCACGGCCATGATGCCGCGTTCCGTCACTTCGTCCTGGAAGAGGGCACCGTCGATGGTCTGCACGCGGATGCGCGGATTGATGACCGACATGCTGTTGAGTGCCTGCACCACGTCCGGGCAGTTCTGGCACGTCAGCGACATGTAGATCTCGAAATCGTAGTGGCCGGGCAGCGCCTTCGTCTGTTCGATGGTGGCCGGATCCAGCTTGATGGTGTGGCCGCCCACATGCAGCAGGGCCAGCACCAGCGAGGTGAATTCATGCCCCATCGGGATGGCGGCAAAGCGCACGCCGATGTCGGTACCCACGCGATCGATGGCAAAGGAGGGTTTGCGCACCGCAGCGTCCGGGTCTTCGCGCAGGCTGATCAGGTCGGACAGGCTGGCGATGTCCTGCAGCAGTTCCTGCATTTCCTTCGCCTTCGGGCTGTCGTCCAGTGTGGCCACCAGTTCGATGGGCTGTTTCAGCAGGGCCAGATAGCCCTGCAACTGGGATTTGGAATCTGCGTCAAGCATGATGGTCTTCGGGCGGAAACGGGTTGGGTCGGAGGCGTGGGGGCTCCGGGCAACAAAAAAGCCAGCCACCGGCCCCGGTCTCCGGCGTACAGGCAAGTACGAACCGGAAGGAAGGAGGGGTACGTGGGGCGGGGCTGGCGCGGGAAAGCCCTTGGGAAGTGCCGCAGCCTGTCGTGGCCGGACCGTGGTCCAGCCCCGGCGGAACTGGCGGCAGCTTCCTGCAGGCCCCCAAGGGACGGGCTGTGGAGTCTTGGGGAACCCGGACCGATAAGTTAGGGGTGGTCCGGGCGCCCCCAGCCCGTCATGGGAAAGGGTGCGGTCAGATCTTGCCGACCAGGTCCAGCGAGGGTTTCAGGGTTTCGGCGCCTTCTTTCCACTTGGCGGGGCAGACTTCGCCCGGGTGCGAGGCCACATACAGGGCTGCCTTGACCTTGCGCAGCAGCTCGCCGGCGTCACGGCCGATGCCGTTGTCGTGGATTTCGCAGACCTTGATGTAGCCTTCCGGGTCGATCAGGAAGGTACCGCGCAGGGCCAGACCTTCTTCTTCGATCAGCACGTCGAAGTTGCGGGCCAGCTGCGTGGTCGGGTCGCCCAGCATGGGGTACTGGACCTTCTTGATGGCGTCCGACGTGTCGTGCCAGGCCTTGTGGGCGAAGTGCGTGTCGGTGGAAGCCGAGTAGACTTCCACGCCCAGCTTCTTGAATTCTTCGTAGCGGTCGGCCAGATCTTCCAGCTCGGTCGGGCACACGAAGGTGAAGTCGGCCGGGTAGAAGCAGATGACGTTCCACTTGCCTTTCAGGGTCTCGTCGGTCACTTCGAAGAACTTGCCGTTCTGGAAGGCCTGGACCTTGAAGGGTTTGATCTGGGTGTTGATCAGCGACATGTGTCGATTCCTCGTGTTGTGGGGAAAAACGGTGCAATGTATGGGGAGAAACGGTGCGATGCGGCCCCGGCGGCGCGCCCCGCCGGTCGGCGGGGCCGTTGGCGGGGGAGTCGAATCTTCCCGGCGATTGCAGTGGTGCTGCCCGCCGGGGCCCTTCGCGTGGAGCGTGTCGTGAGCACATCCTGCACGCCCGGATAGGGGTGCGGGGATGAATGGGCTCATGACCCACTCCGGGGATCCAGCCTGTGGCCGGAAGGTATCCGGCACCCGGCCGGATGCGTTGGAAGAGATGATCGTCGCAATCCGGGGGTGCCGTAAATTGATTTATCTATATGGGCGGGATAGCGATTCCCTATGAGGGGTGCGGGGCCATAGCAGGGAGGCGCATCAGACCCAGGGGGCACACTGGGGCAGTGGATCGAAGCGGTCCGTTGCAGTGGTCTGCCGAAGTGTTCTGCCGAAGCGGCCGGCGGCCCTCTCCGGGATTCCCCTGTACATATCAGGGGGCCAGGCCCCGCACGAAGGGATGCGATGTGTTAAATTCCCTCCTCATGGATACACGCAAGAACCTGCTGCTGGCACTACTGCTGTTCGCTTTCGGGCGAAGGTAGCGCTGCGCACGTGCATCCCGCTTTACCCAACGGCCCGTATGCTTCCCGCAGCGGGCCGTTCGTTTTTGCAGCCCGTCGCGGGGACGGGGGCCAAAGGTCTCCATGCCTTCCCAACAACCCACTTCCTGTCAGGATATCCCACATGTTGCAGCAACCCGCCACCAAGTACCGCCCATTTGCGCCGATCGGTCTGAAAGACCGCACGTGGCCCGATGCCGTGCTGACCAAACCACCCATCTGGCTGAGCACCGATCTGCGCGACGGCAACCAGGCGCTGATCGAGCCGATGAGCGTCGAGCGCAAGCTGGAGATGTTCCAGCTGCTGGTGAACATCGGCTTCAAGGAGATCGAGGTGGGCTTCCCGTCGGCCTCGCAGACCGAGTTCAACTTCGTACGCCGGCTGATCGAGGAGAACCTGATCCCGGACGACGTGACCATCCAGGTGCTGACACAGGCCCGCGAGTCGCTGATCCGTCGCACGATCGAGTCGTTGCAAGGGGCCCGAAAGGCCACGGTGCACGTCTACAACGCCTGTGCACCCGTCATGCGCAAGGTGGTGCTGGGGATGGACGAGGACGGCATCGTCGAGATGGCGGTGGGCCAGACGAAGCTGGTCAAGCAGCTGGTGGCCGAGCATCCCGAGACCGAGTGGGGCTTCGAGTATTCGCCCGAGACGTTCTCGGACACCGAGCTGGACTTCTCCAAGCGGGTGGTGGACGCTGTGGTGGATGCCTGGGGAGCCACGCCGCAGAACAAGTGCATCATCAACCTGCCAACGACAGTGGAGCACTGCACGCCGAACATCTTTGCCGACATGATCGAGTGGATGCATCGCAATCTGGCCAAGCGGGATTCAATCATCCTGTCGGTGCACCCGCACAACGACCGGGGCACGGGCATTGCCGCGGCCGAACTGGCGCTGATGGCCGGGGCTGAGCGGCTGGAAGGGTGCCTCTTCGGCAACGGTGAGCGCACCGGCAACTGCGACCTGGTCAACATCGCGCTGAACCTGTACACGCAGGGGGTTTCGCCAGGGCTGGATTTCTCCGACATCGACGAGGTCCGCCGGGTGGTGGAGCACTGCAACCAGATCGCGGTGCATCCGCGTCACCCATATGTGGGCGACCTGGTCTACACCTCGTTCTCGGGCTCGCACCAGGATGCCATCAAGAAGGCGTTTGCCGCCCGCAAGGAAGGTGATATCTGGGACATGCCCTATCTGCCCATCGATCCGAAGGACCTGGGCCGCTCGTATGAGGCGGTGATCCGCGTCAACAGCCAGTCGGGCAAGGGCGGCGTGTCGTACCTGCTGGAGAACGAGTACGGGCTGGAGCTTCCGCGCCGTCTGCAGATCGAGTTCAGCCGGGTGGTGCAGCACGAGATGGATGCCTCGGGCAAGGAGCTGCAGGCCAAGGACCTGTGGGCGCTGTTCCGCAAGGAATACCGGCTGGACGAGATCGTCGCACCGAAGCAGCGGGCCATGTCCGAGACCGACGACGCGGGCAACACCCGTGTGTCGCTGAAGGCCGACGTTCAGCTGGGCGGAAAGACGGTGAGTATCCAGGGCGAGGGTACCGGTCCGGTGGACGCCTTCGTGGCCGGTCTCAACGCCACGGGGCTGGCCCAGGTGCGGGTGATGGACTACCGCGAGCACGCGATCGGTTCGGGGGCCAATGCTCAGGCTGTGGCCTACCTTGAGCTGAGAGTGGGCGATCACACCCTGTTTGGCGTGGGCGTGGATGCCGATATCCTGACGGCCTCGCTCAAGGGCATTCTGTCGGGCCTGGCCCGCGCCGGGTGCAGGCTACCGTGAAGCCAGCCGTGCCCGAACGGCCAGCGTGGTGAGCCCACGAACGGGACGTTTCCTTTTCAGATACGGGTATTGAACCTGTTCGCCCCCGGTTCCGGCATGCCGCCGGACCGGGGGCGATGCTTTTTCGAGAGGCGTTTTAACAAGCTGTGACGAATTTCCGTGCGCCGGGCGACCGTTCTGCTGACAACTTGAAAAGGGACAAGATTTCCTTATGCGTCAGGCGTATGATTCGATCTCGAAAAGCGTCATATTCACGGAATCAATGGTCCGGAGGGGTGCTGAAACGTCCACGGGCCGGCAGGTGCCGGGAAGAGGCGTTTGACCATTTTTTTCCTTCCCTCTGGAGACTTCCGTGATTGGAATCCTCAAGCCGGCGCCTCACAAGCCGCTGCTGCCCGCGGATCAGATCGACCCCACCTACAAGCGGCTTCGCTGGCAGGTGTTTGCGGGCATTTTCTTTGGCTATGCTGCCTATTACTTCGTTCGCGGCAACTTCGACCTTGCGCAGAAGGGGCTGATCGATGCCGGCATCTACAACAAGGCCCAGCTGGGCCAGATCGGTGCGGCTGCTGGCCTGGCCTACGGTATTTCGAAGTTCCTGATGGCGGCCGTGTCCGACCGCTCCAATCCGCGGGTGTTCCTGCCCATCGGCCTGCTGCTGTCGGGCCTGTGCATGACGCTGATGGGCCTGATGCCGTGGGCCACGTCGGGTGTGGCCATCGCCTTTGCGATGATCTTCATCAACGGCTGGTTCCAGGGCATGGGCTGGCCCCCGTGCGGCAAGACCATGGTGCACTGGTGGTCGAAGAGCGAGCGCGGTTCCATCGTGTCCATCTGGAACACGGCTCACAACCTGGGCGGGATGATGCCCGGTGCCATGGTGCTGCTGGCCGGTGCCGTGTACTTCCAGACCCACGGGGTGGAGGCCACCAACAAGGACATCTGGCAGCAGGCCCTCTACTATCCGGGCATTGCCGCGATGGTCATTGCCATCCCGATCTTCTTCATCATGAAGGATTCGCCGCAGTCCTGCGGGCTGCCGCCGATCGAGCAGTGGAAAAATGATTACCCGGACGACTACGACGAAAAGACGGCCGAGAAGGATCTGACCACGAAGGAGATCTTCCTCACCTACGTGCTGAAGAACCGCCTGCTCTGGTATATCGCCATTGCCAACGTGTTCGTGTACCTCATCCGCTATGGCGTACTGAAGTGGTCGCCGGTGTACCTGAGCGAAGTGAAGCACTTCGACTTCAAGGGCACGGCCTGGGCCTATACGGTGTATGAGCTGGCCGCCATTCCGGGTACGCTGCTGTGCGGCTGGGTGTCGGACAAGGTGTTCAAGGGCAAGCGCGGCCTGACGGGCTTCATCTTCATGATCCTCACCACCGCAGCCGTGGTGGCCCTGTGGCTGAACCCGGCCACGCCGGCCGATCAGGTGGCCGAGTATGCCGGCAAGTCCTGGATCTACAACCCCTACCAGCTGACCGACTTCATCCTGATGACCACCGTGGGCTTCCTGATCTACGGTCCGGTGATGCTGATCGGCCTGCACGCGCTGGAGCTGGCACCCAAAAAGGCAGCCGGTACGGCGGCGGGCTTCACGGGTCTGTTCGGTTATCTGGGGGGTACCGTGTCGGCGGCGGCCGTGGTGGGCTGGGCTGCCCAGCACTATGGCTGGGATGGTGGCTTCTATGTGATGATCGGGGGTGGGGTGCTGGCCGTGGTGCTGCTCTTCATCACGATGATCGAAGAGGGCCGCCACAAGGCGAAGATTCCCGAAAGTGAACGTCTGCAAAAGTGATCACAGGAGGTCATCAGCATGCAACGCAACAAGGCCATCGAACAGCTCAGGACCCACGGTGAATGGGATGTGGTGGTGATTGGCGGTGGTGCGACGGGCCTCGGGGTGGCGGTGGATGCCGCCACCCGCGGGTATTCCACCCTGCTGCTCGAAGCCCACGATTTTGCCAAGGGCACGTCCAGCCGGTCCACCAAGCTGGTGCATGGTGGCGTGCGCTACCTGGCCCAGGGCTATGTGGACCTGGTGCGCGAGGCGCTGCGCGAGCGCGGTCGTCTCTCGCACAATGCGCCGCACCTGTTCCGCAAGCAGGCCTTCATCATCCCGGGCGAAAAATGGTGGACGGCGCCGTACTACACCTTCGGCCTGTGGATGTATGACCGCCTCTCCGGCAAGCTGAGCATCGGCAAGACCCGCTATCTGGGCCAGGGCGATGCCCGCCGGCGCCTGAAGGGGGTGCGTGACGACAAGGTCGGCGCCGGGGTCTGCTACTACGACGGCCAGTTCGACGACGCCCGTCTGGCGCTGTGCCTGGCGCAGACGGCCACCGACCACGGTGCTACGGTGCTCAACTACTGCGCCGTCACGGCGCTGAAGAAGGGAGGCAATGGCCGTCTGAAAGGCGTGACGGCGAAGGACGAGCTGACCGGCGAGACCTTCGAGGTGAAGGCGAAGTGCGTGGTCAATGCCACCGGTGTGTTTGCCAACCCCATCCTGGGGATGGACGAGCCGCACGACAAACCGCCCATCCTGCCCAGCCAGGGCATCCACCTGGTGCTGGACCGCGAGTTCCTGCCCGGTGAGGACGCCCTGATGGTGCCTAAAACATCGGACGGCCGCGTGCTGTTTGCCGTGCCCTGGCATGGCAAGGTGGTGGTGGGTACCACCGACACCCTGGTCAAGGATCCGTCTTACGAGCCGCTGCCGCTGGAACAGGAAATCGAGTTCATCCTGAACACGTCGCGCGACTATCTCACGAAGGCCCCCACCCGGGCCGACGTGCGCAGCGTCTACGTGGGCCTGCGTCCACTGGCCGCGCCGAAGGACGAGGGCAAGTCCACCAAGGAAGTGTCGCGCAGCCACAAGGTGGAGGTCAGCCACTCCGGCATGGTCAACATCTTCGGCGGCAAGTGGACCACCTACCGCCAGATGGCCGAGGACGGCGTGGATGCCGCCATCGGTGCCGGGCTGCTGCCGGCCAAACCCTGCCGCACGCAGGAACTGCGCCTGCACGGCTACATCGACGAGAAGCAGCACATGGACGATACGCCGCTGACGCTGTACGGCAGTGACGCCATGGCCATCGGCAAGCTGATCGCCGCCGAGCCGAAGCTGGCCGACCGCATCCATCCCGCATACCCCTTCACCTTTGCCCAGGTGCAGTGGGCCATCGATGAAGAGGTCGCCCAGTCGCTGGAAGACGTGCTCGCCCGCCGTATCCGCCTGCTGTTCCTGGATGCCCGTGCCGCCGAAGCCGCCGCGCCGGCCGTGGCCGACTTCATGGCGAAGCGGATGGGCTGGAGTGACTCTCGCAAACAGGCCGAGCTGGACAGCTTCGTGAAGCTGACGAAGCAGTACCGTCTGGCTGACTGATTCGATCCTCACGAAACCTCGCCTTGCGGAACCCGGAGTGCAGTACGGCTCCGGGTTCCGTGCGTTTGTAACCGCAGCGCCAGACTGCAGGCGGACTGGCCTGGCTGCGTCCGGCACCCGATGCGGGCCGGCCATCCTGACGGCATGGGCAGGTGCCGCAAGGGTGGAGGATCATCCGCCTGGTGAGACAGGGGTTTTCAGGGTTGCCCGTCCCGGTACGTGTGCGATTTGTCACGGTTTTTCATTGTGGCATTCGGACAGGCTCTATACTCGCCGCGGTGGGTGATGCTGTATCCGCCTGTCTGCCGGGACAGGCTGACGTGTTCACCGGACGGACAGCACCCCACAGGTCTCTGATTTTCCCGCTGCACGGAAGGCCGTGCCTCATGTCATGAAGAAACAGGCTATGGACAGGTGCCTGGGGCTGGCCGCGGTGCTGGCCCTGGCTGGCAGTGGTGTGCTGGCGGCTGCCCAGGGGGCAGGTGCCGCGCAGCAGGGCCGTGCCGGCCACACGGTGACGGGGCGGGTGCTGGCCGCCGCAGACACGCAGGCAGCCACCGGAAACACCCAGACTGCCGCCAGCAGCGACCAGACCGGCGAGGACCGGGGGCTCATCGGTGGCGTGGCCAAAAAGGCCGGAGAACTGGTGGAGAAGGCCGCCGATGCCGTCCGGAAGAAGAAAGATGACAACGTCGTGAACGACCTGCTCGGTCAGCACGACAACTACACCTTCGTCGTGCAGGCGCCGTCCGAGTTCGCGTCCAGCATCCGCAGCAGCACCCTGGTGGGTCGCTGGCAGAAGCGCAAGGACTACGACCCGGTGCAGTTCGATGGCCTCGTGGCCAGGCTGCACGACGAGGTGCTGGCCATCGTTCAGGCCGAGGGCTACTACGAGCCGGAAATCGACGTGACCTCGAAGGCGCCCAGCGAGGTGAAGGTGGTGCTGAAGCCGGGCCGGCGGACCCGGGTGGGCAGTCTCGACATCCAGGTGGAGGGCGAGGCCACGCAGAACCGGGCGCTGCGCAACATCAAACAGAAGTTCGGCATGGCTGTGGGCGCCCCCTTCGTCAGCGATGACTGGCAGAGCGGCAAGAGCGCACTGCTCGATGCGATGAAGCGTGAAGGCTACCTGCGGGCGCGCATTGCGCGCAGTTCGGCGCAGATCAATGCACATACGGCTGAGGCAAAGCTGACGGTGGTGGTGGATTCGGGAGACCGGCTGGCCTTCGGTCCGCTGGAAATCCGCGGCCTGTCCCGCTATCCGGCCAGCATCATCGAAGACCTGCGTACCTTCAGGCAGGGGGACGCCTATACCGAGGTGGCCCTGCAGCGCTTCCAGAAGCGTCTGCGTGATGCCGGTTATTTCAGCGCCGCCAGTGCGCTGCCCGATCTGATCGCACTGCAGGAAGACACGAATCTGAAGTCCGTGCCCATCACCGTGGTGGTGGAAGAGATGCAGCGGCACCGGATGGTCTATGGTCTGGGTTACAGCACTGATGATGGGGTGCGTGGCCAGGTGGGCTGGCAGGACCGCAACCTCTTCGGCCTGCAGATGGAATCGTCGGTGGTGCTCTCGCAGCGCCGCCAGCGGGCCTTTGCCAACCTGCGCACGCCGTTCGATGCCAACAACCGCTACTTCGGTTTCGGCGGGCGGCTGGAGCGCGAGAAAGAGTCGGATGTCGACACATTCAAGAGCAATGTGTACGCAGGGTACGGGCACCGGGAAGACACCATCGATGCCTTTACCTCGCTGCAGCTCCAGCAGGAAGAGACGCACTTCCACAACCCTACCCGGCACAACGGCATCAAGGCGCTGGTGCTGGGCAAGGCCTGGACGCTGCAGCGTTTCGACTCCGATCTCAATCCCAGCCGCGGTTACGGGGTGAAGTTCGAAATCTCCGCCGCCAGCCGCAAGCTGGTCAGTGACGCCACCTTCACGCGCTTCTATACCAGCATGGTGGGCTTGCGGCCCCTGCCATCCCGCTCGATCTGGCGCAATGGCACCCTCGTGGGGCGGATCGAGTTCGGTGCCGTCAACTCGCACAGCATCCAGAACATTCCCAGTGACAACCTGTTCCGCGCGGGCGGCATCGGCTCGCTGCGGGGGTATGGCTACCGTTCGCTGGGGCTGAACGTCAACAATTCCATCGTCGGGGAGCGCTTCCTGGCCATCGGTTCGCTGGAGTACCAGCACCGCATCACCGACATGGTGTCGCTGGACGTGTTCTACGACTACGGCAACGTCACCAATGCCTGGCGCGACATCGATCCCGTGTCGGGCTACGGGGCCGGTGTGCAGCTGCGTACGCCGGTCGGGCCGGTGAAGCTGGACATCGCCTATGGCCAGGCCATCCACCGCTACCGTCTGCACTTCTCCATCGGGTTCACCTTCTGATATGGACGACAGAAACGCATCGCTGGTGCCGGCACCAGACCGTCGTGCTGCCGTGGGGGGGCGCAAGGAGCCGCCCGTCCGCCATCCGCTGTGGTGGCGGATCTTCCGGTGGTTCATCCGGCTGCTGCTGGTGCTTCTGCTGGTCCTGCTGGCCGCCCTGGTGTGGCTGGGTACCGAAAGCGGCATGAGCACCGCCCTGTCGTGGACGCAGCGGCTGCTGGCCGGCCAGGGCCAGGTGCTGGCCTTCGACCGGGTGCAGGGCAACCTGTGGCGGGGTGGTGTGCATCTGGGCCGGGTGGAATGGCGCGGCTTCGATACCGTGGTCAAGGGAACGGATCTGGATCTGCGCTGGTCGCTGCGCAGCCTGCTCTCCGGCCGGGGCTATGTGCACCTGCTGTCGCTGGACACGCTGATCATCCAGCTGCCACCCGGTGATGATTCCCCGCGCACCGACACCGACATGCCCGGCGATTTCGGCCTGCCCGTGCC
The DNA here is from genome assembly GCF_003892345.1 of Lautropia dentalis. GTDB lineage: Bacteria > Pseudomonadota > Gammaproteobacteria > Burkholderiales > Burkholderiaceae_E > Lautropia > Lautropia dentalis. Next base: position 274,614 of record NZ_RRUE01000002.1, on the reverse strand, counting down.
GCTGGAAATCCGCAAGGTGGCGGTGAAACGGCTGGAAATTCAGCCGCATGCACAGAACGGCAAGGATGCCGAGCCCTACGTCCTGCTGAAGGACATCGACGGCTGGGCCGATTATGAACTGGGTACCTACCGCATCCGTTCGCTGACCGGCAGCACGCCGTGGGGGGATGTGAAATCGGCCGCCGTGCAGATGAAGTCTGCGCCCCCGCATGCCCTGAAGGGTGAGGTGCAGGCCAATGGCTATGCCCAGCAGTGGCCGTACAACGCCAAACTCACCGTGGATGGCGACCTTGCCCGCCTGCCGGCCGTATTGAACGGCACGCTGGCCGATGGTCTGGCCAATATTCACGCGGTGGTGAAACCGCTGGGCCGGATGCCGGTGGAGAACCTGCACCTGCGGCTGGCCGACATCAACCTGCTGCGCTTCACCGCGCTGGGGTCCCTGCCCGAATCCGGCATCGACCTCGACCTCGACATCGATCCGGTCAAGGGCAAGGCCGAATACTGGCAGGGGCACATCAAGGCGGGCAACCGCCGGCCCGGCACGCTGGCTGCCAACCGCATTCCGCTGCGCAACCTGCGCTCGGGGCTGAGTTTCCGCCTGCCGTCCACCGAGCAGTGGTCGCAGCTGCACATCGCCCTGAAGGATCTGGCCATCGGCCTGCCGGTGAGCGCCGCGCATGCGGTCGCCGGCCCGACACAGGTGAGTGCGGCACAGCCCGGTACAGCCGCGACCGCTGCCTCTCCGGCAGGGAATGCCGTGTCCCGGCCGGAAACCGGGAAACCGGTGGTTGCCCGGCCCGCTGCCGGCACCGCGCCCCGGCCGCTCATCCTGTCGGACAAGGGCGAGGCCCGCATCGAGGGCAGTCTGGAGACCTGGCCCGAACAGGACATGACCGTGCCCGGCGTCACCCTGCCCCGCCTGAAGGGCGACCTGAAACTGACCGGCCTGGACCTGGCGCCACTCTGGCAGGGCCTGCCGCAGACGGCCCTCGGTGGCACGGTGAAGGTGGATGGCCAGCAGTTCCGGGTGGATCTGAACCAGCGGGCCGAACGGATGCGCGCGCTGCTGCCGGCCGATCTGCAGAAGCTGGCGGCCGACGCGCAGCTCCGGCTGGCCGGTACCCTCGACGATCACTGGCTGAAACTGTCCGAGGGGCGCGCTGCCCTGGGCGACAGCGTGGTCACCGTGGCCGGCCAGGCCTCGGTGCGGGCGCCGCTGGACCTGAAACTGGGTGGCACGCTGCGCCGGCTGGACCTGGCCCAGTGGCTGCCGGCCGATCTGCCGGTGGACCCGGCCTGGCGGCAGGGTACCCTGGGGGCCGACTGGTCGCTGGACGGCCGCCTGCAGGGACCGGACCAGAAGGCCAATGTGGCCCTGAAACTGGTGGACAGCCAGGTGGCCGGCCAGCCCCTGACCGGCGGCGTGCGCGCCCACGCCGAGCTGGATGCCCAGTGGCAGCCGCAGCTGCTGGACGGGCTGGAGCTGACGCTTGCCCATGGCACGGCCAATCGCCTGCAGGCGAAGGGGGCGCTGGGCCGGGCGAAGGATGTGCTGAAGCTGGATGTGGCCCTGTCGCGGCTGGCGGCGCTGGATACCCGGCTGTCCGGGGCGCTGAACCTGGACGGCCAGCTGGCTGGCCGTTTCGATGATCTGAACGCGCGGCTCAGCGGTCGTGCCACCGACCTGGGCTGGCTCGGGCGCAACGAGAAGGGGGAAGCCTCCCGCCTGGGCCTGAAGGAGCTGAAGCTGGACGCCACGGCGCCGCTGTCGCTGCTGCATCCCGACGGCCTGAACGACCCGCTCGATCTGGTGCTGGCCGCCCAGCAGCTGACCCTGGGTGACCAGAAGCTGGACGCCATCAACGTGGGCCTGAAGGGATCACCCGCCCAGCACCACCTCAGTGTGGCTGGCCGCATGGGCAAGGACCACCTGCAGGTACGGCTGGATGGTGCGCTGTCGCTGCCCCGCAGTGAACCGGTCTACCGGGCCACGCTCGATACGGTGGATCTCAGTGGTCGCACGAGTGTGCGGCTGATTGATCCGGCGCCGATGGTGCTGACCGCCAATCAGCTCACGCTCAACGACTTCGGCCTGTCGGCACTGGGAGGGCGGGTGAACCTGAAACGCCTGCTGCTGGACTGGACCGGGCCGCTCAAATACGAGACCGCGGGCCAGCTGGATGGCCTGACCCCGCTGGAGCTTCACCAGCTGCTGGGCCTGGATGGCCAGCGCGAGCTGGAGGTGCTGCAGGGCGTGCGCAGCAAGGGAGAGTGGCAGCTGCGTGGCCAGGGGGCCGACGCCCTGCATGGTGATGTCCGGGTGTCCATCTACGAGCAGGCATCTGCCGGCCAGAAGAAGCGTCTGGGTCTGCGTGCCGACAATGGTGCCTTCATCCACTTCGATGGTCGCAAGGTGGATGGCAAGGCCAAACTGGACATCCCGTCCATCGAGCTGCTCAACCTGTTTGCCGGGCCCGACATGGCCTTCGATGGCTCGCTGCACGTGGATGGCACCGTCACCGGTACGCTGGACAGCCCGCTGGTCGATCTGGCCCTGCGCGGCAACGAGCTGTCGGTGCTGCAGCGCTCGGCCGGCATGCGGCTGTCGGGGGGTACGCTGGATGCACGCCTCGACAGCCAGGGCCTGCGCCTGAAGCAACTGCGCTTCTCGGCCGGCAAGGGCAGCCTGCTGCTGCGGGGCGCGGCCCGTCTGGTGGACCGTGGCGACCCGAAACAGGCCGAGGCGCGCCAGAAAACGGCCTGGGCCGCCCTGATGGAGCAGAGCGTCAAGAACGTGGGCAAACCGCCCTCGCTGCTGCCGATGGAAGGCGCGTTCGACGTGACGCTGGACCACTTCCTCGTGCCGGTCGGGCCGGGGCAGCGCGTGACCATCTCGGGCGCCACCCGGCTGACCAGCAATCACGTGGGCCTGATCCTGGCCGGCGACATGGCGGTGGACGAAGGGCTGATCGAACTGCAGGGCTCCTCGGCGCCCACCCTGCCCGGTGATGTGAAGGTGACGGGCGAGCAGATTCCGCAGGACCAGCCCGAAACGGCCAGCACCGAACAGAGTCTGCGCATCGCCAGCGATCTGGTCGTCAAGATGGGCGACAAGCTGAAGATCAACGGCATGGGGGTAGAGGCCCGCCTGGGCGGCAGCGTGCAGGTACGGGGCTTCCTGCCCGGCGAGCCGGCGCTGGTCGGACTGGTCAAGATTGCCGAGGGCAGTTATCAGGCCTACGGGCAGAACCTGCAGTTCACCAAGGGGCGCATCCGCTTCAATGGCCCGGTCGACAACCCGTCGCTGGACATGGAGGCCAAGCGGCCCTTCGTCCCGGTGGATGTGGGTCTGAGCATCACCGGGACGGCCCAGAATCCGCAGGTGGCGCTGTACTCGCGGCCTTCCATGTCGGAAAACGACAAGCTCTCCTGGCTGGTGCTGGGCGTGCCGGCAGAAGAGGCGGGCGGTGGTGCCCAGGCACTGGCCCTGCAGCAGGCAGGTTCCCTGCTGCTGGGGGGCAACGATGGGGTGCGTGGTCCGTCGATTGCCGAACGCCTGGGCCTGGACGTGCTGAACTACGGCTATGCCTCCGATGCTTCCGCGCAGGCCGGCGTGCAGAACACCATGACGCCCAAGGGCGTGGCCAGCGGCAGCAGCACCGACAGCAGCGCAGCCGAGACCGGCGTGGTGTCGCTGGGCAAGCGCATCAATGACCGCCTGTTCGTCAGCTACGAGAAGGGCGTGCGGGGCGTGTGGAACCTGCTGCGCATCCAGTACACGCTGGGCAAGGGCTATGTGTTCCGCGCCCAGAGCGGCACGGAGAACTCGGTGGACATCCTGCGCTCGCGTACCTTCGACTGAGGGGCCTTCGGCGGCACATTCATGGATTTCCCTGCACGAAAAGGGCCGGTGTGCTGCCTTTCTGCGGCCATCGGTTCATAATGGCGCCCTTTGGAATCCGCTGACAGCCTGCCAGCGGACCCTTTCATCTTCCGGGGACGGCATGGTCGTGCCCCTTCCACCAGGGAACCGCTGATCCGGCACGGGCCTTGCGCCACTGCCGGCCTGATCGCCGGTTCCGCAGCAGCCGGACAACATCCGGGTACTCCATGAAATCGAAAGCATTCAGCGAAGAAGAGGTTCTCACCGTTCATCACTGGACAGACCGCCTGTTCAGCTTCACCACCACCCGCGACGAGGCCCTGCGCTTCAAGAACGGTCACTTCACCATGATCGGCCTGCCTCCGAAAGAGGGAGAACGGCCGCTGCTGCGCGCCTACAGCATAGCGAGCGCCAACTACGAAGAGCATCTGGAGTTCCTGAGCATCAAGGTGCCCGACGGCCCGCTGACCTCGAAACTGCAGCACATCAAGCCGGGCGACAAGATCATCGTCGGTCGCAAGCCCACCGGCACACTGCTGACCGACTACCTGCTGCCCGGCAAGCGCCTGTGGCTGCTGGGAACCGGTACCGGCCTGGCCCCGTTCCTCAGCGTCGCCCGCGACCCGGAAACCTACGACAAGTACGACCACGTCATCGTGGTGCACGGCGTGCGCCAGGTCAACGAACTGGCCTACTACGACCTGTTCACGAAGGACCTGTTCGAGCACGAGTATCTGGGCGAGATCGTCCAGGGCAAGCTGCTCTACTACCCCACTGTCACGCGTGAGCCGTTCCGCAACCAGGGGCGCATCACCACCCTCATCGAGAACGGCAAGCTCAACGCCGACCTCGGCCTGCCCGGCTTCAACCGCGAGGAAGACCGCATCATGATCTGCGGCAGCCCCGACATGCTGCGCGACCTGAAGGAGATGTTCGAGAAGCGTGGCTTCAACGAGGGCAACACCTCCACCCCCGGCGATTTCGTCATCGAACGGGCGTTTGCCGAGCAGTAAGGTGGCTTGGGTGCCGCTGTGGCGCCCGTGCACCATATCTAGTGCCCGTGACCATTGGTAACACCTGCCCGTGGTGTAACCCCGACGAACGGTCGCCCAGCCGATGAACGGCGAGGCTCCCCAAAAAATGTAGTAATAACAGACACTTTCGCGAGGCTCTGCAAGTGCCGGGGGCAGAGCGCGCGTTATCGTGTGTTGCAGCGCTGCGCAACATATAGCGGCGTTTGCAAAATACCAACGCTATATCTTGTGTCTGTGGCTGGCCTTTTGCCCCAGGGGCTGCCTATAATCCACCCCGTCAACGGTTCCCGGAGTGCTGCGGCGCTTCAGGAGGTGCCGGCCGCAAGGCCGGTGTCTTCAGGGACGGGGTGCTGAAGCGGCATCGGGCCTGCCCGTGTCCTGCGATGCCCCGAAGAGGGAAGCCGGTGCGGTTTCGCGGAACAGCGCGATGTTCTGCGAAGGCCAAGGCCGGCGCTGCCCCCGCAACTGTAGGCGGCGAGTGAAGGGTGCATGACCACTGGATCCCAATCCGGGAAGGGCGCCCCGATACGATGACCCGCAAGCCAGGAGACCTGCCGTGACCGGGATGTCCCGGAGGCTTCGAACGCGCTGCTGCCTGTCTGTCGACGCAGCGCGCATCGGGGATCCGGATCCCGCTGATGAACCCCATGCGGTGGGCATGGCGCGGAAATGGCCGGCGTGCGTGTGCACGTTGCTGCCTGCCGTCTGCTGGTGCCCGCCTCCTCAACCCTCAAGGATCTGCCAGCATGACCGTCACCGTCTATTCCAAGCCTGCCTGCGTCCAGTGCACCGCCACCACTCGCGCGCTCGACGCGAAGGGCATTGCCTACACGCTGGTCGACCTGACCCAGGACGCCGTGGCCATGGCCCAGGTATTGGCCATGGGCTACCGCCAGGCGCCGGTGGTCATTGCCGGCGAGCAGCACTGGACGGGCTTTCGCCCCGACATGATCGGCCGTCTGGCTGCCTGATCTGCAGCGCCGGCGCCCGCGTGGTGCGGGCCAGTAGCCACTTCACCGCTATCGTCATGGCCCAGCTCTTCTACTACTCGTCCTCCTCCAGTAACACGGCCCGTTTCGTGGACCAGCTGGGCGTGGAGGCCGAGCGCATTCCCATCGAGCCGGACGAACCCATGCCCGAGCCCGATGAACCCTACGTGCTGATCAGCCCCACCTACGCCGATGGCGAAGGCAAGGGGGCCGTGGCGCCACAGGTCATCCGCTTCCTGAACGATCCCCGCCGCCGCGCCCTGCTGCGGGGGGTGATTTCCAGCGGCAACCGCAACTTCGGCATCTACTACGCCCACGCCGGGCGGGTGATCGCCGATAAGTGCAACGTGCCGCTGCTCTACCGTTTCGAGCTGGCCGGCACGTCGCTGGATGTGGAGCGCGTGCTGGAAGGGCTGGAGCGGTTCTGGGAAGCAGCAGCCGAAGCTGAAGCCGGTAACCCGGCCGGGACGCCGTTTCCCCATGAGGATGCAGCTGCCTGACAGATGCCACCGTGCCTGACCTTGTCGGGCTGGCTGCTTTTGACAACATTTTCTGTTTTTTGACTTTGACGCTTACCGGCTGCCTGCCGCGAGCCGGGCATCACAGGCACTGACCGATGCCAGTGCAGGGTGCCCCTGGTCCGCCGGCCAGCGCAAGCCCCCGGGCGATGTGCCCCTGGAAGCCCCGGATTTGCACAGAGGCTTCCTTGCCGGACTGCCCGGACCATCCTGCAGGAATTTCCATGTCCGAAGACACCCTGGAAGAGACCAAACCCGGTCTGGATTACCATGCCCTCAACGCCATGCTGAATCTGTACGATGCAGATGGCAACATCCAGTTCGAGGCCGACCGTCGTGCCGCGCGGCAGTATTTTCTGCAGCACGTCAACCAGAACACCGTGTTCTTCCACAATCTGGATGAAAAGCTGCGCTATCTGGTGGACGAGGGCTACTACGACCCCGAAGTGCTCGACCAGTATTCGCGCAACTTCCAGCGAAAAATCTGGGACGAAGCCTACACCCGCAAGTTCCGCTTCCCCACCTTCCTGGGTGCCTTCAAGTACTACACCTCCTACACGCTCAAGACCCGCAACGGCCAGCGCTATCTGGAGCGCTTCGAAGACCGGGTGGTGATGGTGGCGCTGACGCTGGCGCAGGGCGACGAGGCGCTGGCGCTGCGCTTCATGGATGAAATCATCACCGGGCGCTTCCAGCCGGCCACGCCGACCTTCCTCAACGCCGGCAAGAAAAGCCGGGGCGAGCTGATCTCGTGCTTCCTGCTGCGCGTGGAAGACAACATGGAAAGCATTGGCCGGGCCATCAACTCGGCGCTGCAGCTCTCCAAGCGCGGCGGCGGTGTGGCGCTGATGCTCACCAACCTGCGCGAACTGGGGGCGCCCATCAAGGGCATCGAGAACCAGTCATCCGGCGTGGTGCCGGTGATGAAGCTGCTGGAAGACTCCTTCTCCTATGCCAACCAGCTGGGCGCACGCCAGGGTGCCGGCGCCGTGTACCTGAACGCGCACCATCCGGACATCCTGCGCTTTCTGGACACCAAGCGCGAGAATGCCGACGAGAAGATCCGCATCAAGACGCTGTCGCTGGGCGTGGTGATTCCGGACGTGACCTTCGAGCTGGCCAAGCGCAATGCCGAGATGTACCTGTTCTCGCCGCACGACGTGCAGAAGGTGTATGGCGTGCCGTTTTCCGAGATTTCCGTCACGGAAAAATACGAGGAAATGGTGGCCGACAAGCGCATCCGCAAGAAAAAGATCAACGCCCGCGAATTCTTCCAGACGCTGGCCGAAATCCAGTTCGAGAGCGGCTACCCCTACATCATGTTCGAAGACACGGTGAACGAGGCCAACCCCATTGCCGGCCGCATCACCATGTCCAACCTCTGCTCGGAAATCCTGCAGGTCAACGAAGCCTCCACCTATCACGAGGACCTCAGCTACGACCACCTCGGCACCGACATTTCCTGCAACCTGGGCTCGCTCAACATCGCCGCCACCATGGATGGCCCGGACCTGGGCGCCACGGTGGAAGTGGCCATCCGGGCGCTGACGGCCGTATCGAGCATGTCGGCCATTCACAGCGTGCCGTCGGTCAAACGCGGCAACGACGAGGCCCACGCCGTGGGGCTGGGGCAGATGAACCTGCACGGTTTTCTGGCTCGCGAGCGCATCCATTACGGCAGCCCCGAAGGCATCGACTTCACCCGCGTGTATTTTGCGGCAGTGGCCTATCATGCCATCCGTGCCTCGAACCTGCTGGCGCAGGAGAGGGGCCGCACCTTCGTGGGTTTCGAGAACTCGCGCTATGCCGACGGCAGTTTCTTCGAAAAATACGTCAACCGTGACTGGCTGCCCGAAACCGATGCCGTGAAGGCGCTGTTCGAGCGGCTGGGCACCGCGTTGCCCACGCGTGAAGACTGGGCGGCGCTGCGCGAGAAAGTCATGGCGCACGGCCTTTTCAACCGCAACCTGCAGGCCGTGCCGCCGACGGGATCGATCAGCTACATCAACAACTCGACCTCGTCGATCCACCCGATCGTCTCGAAGATCGAGATCCGCAAGGAAAGCAAGATCGGCCGCGTGTACTATCCGGCGCCGTTCATGACGAACGACAATCTGGACTACTACCGCGACGCCTACGAGATCGGCCCCGAGGCCATCATCGACACCTATGCCGCCGCCACCGAGCACGTGGACCAGGGCCTGTCGCTGACGCTGTTCTTCCCGTCCAACGCCACCACGCGCGACATCAACCGCGCGCAGATCTACGCGTGGAAGAAGGGCATCAAGACGATCTACTACGTGCGCCTGCGGCAGGCGGCGCTGGAAGGCACGGAAGTGCAGGGGTGCGTGTCGTGCACGCTGTGAACAGGGAGACTGGAATGAGTGAAACGAGCAAAAGGAACGTGCGCCCGGTGCCGCTGGCCATCAACTGGAACCGGCTGCAGGACGACAAGGATCTGGAGGTGTGGAACCGCCTGACGGCCAACTTCTGGCTGCCGGAAAAGGTGCCGCTCTCGAACGACGTGCAGAGCTGGGGCACGCTGCGCGAGGATGAGCAGACGCTGACCATTCGTGTGTTCACGGGGCTGACGCTGCTCGACACCATCCAGAACACCGTGGGTGCCCCCTCGATGATGCCCGATGCCCAGACGCCGCACGAGGAGGCGGTGCTGACCAACATCGCCTTCATGGAAGCCGTGCACGCGCGCAGCTACTCGTCGATCTTTTCCACGCTGTGCTCGACGAAGGAAGTGGACGAAGCCTTTCGCTGGTCCGAAGAAAACCCCCAGCTGCAGGCCAAGTCACGGCTGGTGCTGGAAGAGTACGATGCGGCGGCTGATCCCAACCGGCGCAAGATTGCCAGCGTGTTTCTGGAGAGCTTCCTGTTCTATTCGGGCTTCTATCTGCCCATGTACTGGTCCAGCCGCGGCAAGCTGACCAACACGGCCGACCTGATCCGGCTGATCATCCGCGACGAGGCGGTGCACGGCTATTACATCGGCTACAAGTTCCAGCGGGCACTGGCAAGGCTGTCCGAGGCCGAGCGTACCGCCATGAAGGATTTTGCCTTCTCGCTGCTGCTGGAACTGTACGACGTGGAAGCCCAGTACACCGAGCTGCTGTACGACAGAATCGGCCTGACCGAGGATGTGAAGGCCTTCCTGCACTACAACGCCAACAAGGCGCTGCAGAACCTGGGTTACGAGGCCCTGTTCCCGCCGGCCGCGTGCGAGGTCAACCCGGCCATCCTGTCGGCGCTGTCGCCAGACAGCGAGAACCACGACTTCTTCTCGGGCAGCGGCTCATCCTACGTGATCGGTACCGCGGTGGCTACCGAGGATGAGGACTGGGATTTCTGAGGCCAGGTACAACGAGTGGCTTCGTGAACGGGTCGCCATCAGCCGGGCCGAGACTGGCCCGGGCACCGAACACAGTGTCGTCATGGCGGAGATGCGCCAGCGGATTGTTGCCCGACTGGGGTAGCTTCAATATCAATCAATTATCGGATGAGGTGGTGACCATCCTGGCTGTGGTACATGGGCGGCAGGGGTTTCCTGGTTCGTTTTGACCCTTCCTCCTGCGGGGGCATCTGGCCACCATGTTGGCCCCGCAGCCGCATATATCGTGCTGGCGCTCATTTTTGGCATCAGGCTGGTTGCGCACGTCGCAGCTTCGCCAGAATTCGGCTCATAACAGCGCCGCGTACATTCACAGTTTTACCACTCAGACGCCAAAGCAGATGTTCGCTCAAAATTCAGGCGAATATCTGTTTTGGCGTCTGGATTGGCGTCTGAAAGCGCCAAACTGTATGGATAGGTGGTCGCCTTACGGTGTCCACGCTGTATTGGCGACATATACAACAGCAAGTGTTGCTTTTGCATCCAGAAAAAGATTGAAATGTGCAAATTCGTCTTTGAAAAATCTACTATCTATACGTCTGAAGTCTCAGATGCCCCTGAGAGGAGCATCCATGCCGCAGGGGCCGTTCTCTTTTCAACAGCCCAGGAGTCATTCGTATGTCTCTGTCTACAAAATCGATTTCGCCGGCCGTTATGGTCGCCGTTTTGCTGTCTGCTTGCGGTGGAGGTGATGGCAGTGGTGAGGGAGGCAAGGCGGCCTCCAGCAGTCCGAAGACGGCGGTGATTGCTACGTCATCGATACATACGGGTACGGGTGATGTTGCTTCCAGATCCAATACGGGTACGTCGGTGACGCCGGTTTCCACGCCTGCTACAGGGACAAAAACTTCCATCATTCTGCCGACAGGCGGGCAGACGGTGCTATCGACGGATACAGCAGTGGCACAAAAACTCGCCGTGCAGGATAGAGACAGAAAGGCGGCGATTTTTCAGTCGCGCAAATTGCGAGGTGATGCACTGTCCACCATGCTGGATGCAACCACTCCTGTTGGCGCGTATTCTCGCATCCAGGCCCGTGATGTGTACGATGATCAGGGAAATATCATCGGAACCATCGTCGAGGATAAGTGGGACGATTATTCAGTGGAATTCTGGCCGGTAGATGAATCAAACAATATAATACGCGAGTCGGGCAATTATCCCCGCATCGAAGCTGGCAGCAATACTACCCCCAATTTCTACTCTCCCGCCAGGGAAATTGAAGGCCACAACACCGAAGGGATGAAAAAGTATGAGCCTGCGCAGGGCGAGTACATCCTCAACGTCTACTCGAAGCCCATAGGGGACTATTCAGCCGAGTCAGTTTACTCCTTCCAGGCCGTCACGCTCACCCTTATTGCAAACGGTTCGAAAAAGAGTCTGTCGTTGCCGGACAGGCTGGTTCTGACGCTGGGCGGTGATCCATTCAACAACTATTGGGTCCGGTGGATGGATCAGAGTGTTCTTCATGCAAATACAAAACGCGTTATTTCGCACAGGCAGCGATTTTTGGAGAACGAAACGATCCAGACGTGGGAATCGTCAAGAGCCAAAGTTCGTCTTTTCTGGAGAGCAGGGCAAGACGACCGTGATGTTCAGGTATGCTATGAAATTTCCTACAACCTGGACAGCTACAATCCAGCCAAGCGACTGCACTGCTCGTTGTGGACGATTCAGGAGGGTTGGAGCTACGGGCACCGCTTCGGTAACGGTGGAGTTTATATTGAGGATACACCAAACATTCCCGGTTCAGTCTTTTCAACTTTCCGTTGGCAAGGGAATGGCACAAATATAGACATTGACATTGGATGAATGACATGCAGGCGCTCCGGTTTTCTTTCAGGAAGCTGGAGCGCCGGTGTCTCAGGGGCTGCTTTGTGCTGTGTTCGCCCCTGTCTGTTGTCAATTTCTGGTCACCCAGCAGCCGGTTTACCGCGTGTTACGCCAGCCTGATTGGACAGCACCCCCGTCCCCCGTCATCATGTTGCCCTGCAACTGCGGAGCACGACATGAACAACCTCGGCATCCATCTGCGCCTGATCGGCGTGGCTGCATCGTGGGGCGCCACCTGGTCCTGGGCGCGTGAAATCGTCAAAACGGTGCCGCCCGTCACCGGTGCGGCGCTGCGCTTCCTGCTGGCAGGCGCGGCCCTGCTGGCCTGGGTGTTTGCCGTCGACCGCTTCCGCAGCATCCGCGCGCTGGATGGCCGGCAGTGGCTGGGCCTGACGGCCTGCGCCGCCGTGGGGGTGTTTCTCTACACCGTCCTGTTCATGTCCGGCATGCAGTACATCCCGGCGGGCAAGGGAGCGGTGATCATCACACTGAACCCGGCCATCACGCTGCTGGTGGCCGCCTGGCTGTTTGGTGAGAAGCTCAACCCCGTCATCGGGCTGGGCATGGTGCTGTCCCTGTCGGGGGCCATGGTGGCCGTCTCGCATGGTGACATTTCCCTGCTGTGGCGCGGTGGCGTGGGCGCCGGTGAGGCGCTGATTCTGGGCGCGGCGCTGTGCTGGTCCAGCTATACGCTGCTCAGCCGGGTGGTGATGAAGGGCATTCCGCCGCTCACCGCCACGGCCGTGAGCGCGGTCATCGGTGGTCTGGCGCTGATACCGGCCGGGCTGATGGTGGACGGTGTGGCCGGATGGCAGGCCGTGGCCGGCGCCTCGGCCTATACCTGGTACAACATGCTGGCGCTGGCCTTCGTCGGTACCGTGCTGGCCTATGCCTGGTACTTTGGCGGGGTGAAGGCGCTGGGGGCCGGCAATGCAGCCGCGTACATCGTGCTGGTGCCCATTTTCGGCATCGGGCTGGCCGCCTGGTGGCTGGGCGAGACGGTGGATGCCTCGCTGCTGCTGGGGGTGGTGCTGGCCGTGGTGGGGCTTGCGCTGATCAACGTGGGGCAGCGCCGGGGGCGGTGAGGAGCGGCACCGTCATCAACCCAGCCACAGCTCATCCCCGGCCGACTGAACCAGCTTCAGCAGCCCGGGCGCGACGTTCCACTGGTGGCCGTCATCGACCGCAATGCTGACGGTCTTCTTGTTCAGCCGGATGACCGTGCCTTCCTTGTCTTCGCCATGGGCGATGAAGCTGACCCGGTCGCCTACGTTGAAGCGGGTCATCTGCACGGTGGCGCGCGCCTGGCGGATGAGTTTGCAGCGCTCGATGATGAGCCGGTTGAGAAAGACCAGATCTTCCTCGCTCATCTGGTTGATGGCCTCGACCGCAGAAAGACGGTCGACAATCTTGACAGTGCCGGAGTTCATGGGACGTCACCTCGTCATTCGATGCATTCTGGATGTCCCATGGATTATGCCGTGTCGCGATGCCTCACTTCGTGGTGTGCTTCGCTGCAATGGCCACCACCTTGTCTACCCGCTGGGTGTAGCGCGGGTTGTCGGCCAGGTAGTTGGTGGTCATCCAGGTCTTCACGATTTCCTGCGCGATGGCAGAGCCGATGATCTTGCCGCCCAGGCACAGCACGTTGGTGTTCGAGTGCGAGCGGGCAAGTCCGGCGCAGAACGGATCCTGGCAGACGGCGGCAAACACGCCCGGCAGCTTGTTGGCGATCAGCGCGCTGCCATAGCCCACGCCATCGATGAAGATGCCCCGCTCGACCTCCCCATTGCTGACGGCCAGCGAAGCCGGGTAGATGAAGTCCGGCAGGTCGCAGCCTTCCTCCGAGAACGGGCCGAAGTCGGTCACTTCGTGTCCCTGCTGCTCCAGCAGCTTTTTCAGCTCGGCCTTCATGGCAAATCCGGCGTGATCTCCGGCCATCGCGATCTTCATGGGATGCTCCGTGCGGGTGTGTTTCTGGCGTGCGGGGACGAATGGGTCCGTTACACGCTGGGGCGCGGGGATGGGCAGGTCCGCGACGCGCTGACGATATCCTACCCCGCCCGATGCTGGCGGAGTGCCCAAGCCCCTGCAGTCTGCTGCCTTGGGAGCCGTCGGGCAGTCATCGGCCCACCAGCGGGTCATCAGCAGGTCATCAGCAGGTCATCAGCAGGTCATCAGCAGGTCATCAGCAGGTCATCAGCAGGTCATCAGCAGGTCATCAGCAGGTCATCAGCGGGTCATCAGCGGGTCATCAGCGGATGGCCCGAGATCACGTCGGGAGCCGTGACGCTCCTCTCCTGTTCGGCTGTCCCGGCTGTTGCCGGCCTTCCCGGTGAAGCCCGCCGCTACCTTTGGTACGGCGCGTGAAGACGCCGCAAAAGGGCAGGGTTTTCCCGAAGGAGTGAATCAGGCCGTGCGCCTGCTAATATCCCCGGCGCGTAACAGGATTGTGTGCAGTCGTCGTGGTACCGCCCCGGTCTGTCGCATAATGGATACATGCAGCTGGCGCTGCCGGAAGCATGACGGTGTCCAGGGTGTCGGCCAGTTCCGTACAAAAAGAAAAACGGGAGAAGTGTGGTGTTCTCTGTCAAGCCTCATTCAGTCTTGTGTCTGTCCGTCACTGCCGCTCTGGTGCTGTCGGGCTGCGAGCGCGAAGTCAAGCCGGCGCCTCCCTTCAAGCGTACCGAGTACAACCGCGTCGTCATCGGCAACAGTGTCGAGCCCGCCACGCTCGACCCGCAGAAGGCCGGTGAAATGGCTGCCAATACGGTCATCCGCCAGCTGATGGATGGCCTGACCGCCTCCGACGGTGAGGGCAAGACCATTCCGGGGCTGGCCACGCACTGGGAAAGCCAGGGCGACCGCATCTGGACCTTCCATCTGCGCGATGCCCAGTGGTCCAATGGCGATCCGATCACGGCCGATGATTTCGTCTACAGTTTCCGCCGCCTGACCGACCCGAAGACGGGGGGGATCTACGGCGGGTATCTGGCCGATGGCAAGGTGCTCAATGCCGACGCCATCATGCAGGGCAAGGCGAGGCCGGAAACACTCGGTGTGAAAGCGTTGGACAAAAAGACGCTGCAGTTCACGCTCACCGAGTCGGTGCCCTATTTTCCGGACATGATGGTCATGGCCTGGACCTATCCGGTGCACCGGGCCACCGTGGAGAAGTACGGGGACAAGTGGACACAGCCGGAGCACTATGTGTCGAGCGGCGCCTACCTGCTGAAGGGCTGGCGGGTGAACAGCCATATCAAGATGGAGAAGAACCCGAAATATTACGACCACGACAGCGTGTCCATTCCGGCCGTGACCATGCTGCCGGCCGGCAACGAGTTCAACCGCTATCGGGCCGACGAGGTGGATGTCACCTATTCGGTCCCGCAGGACCAGATCAAGTCGGCCGAGAAGGAATTCCCCGGGCAGGTGCACCACATCACCTCGCTGTGCACGTGGTACCTGGAGCCCAACCATCGCATGCCCCCGTTCGACAACCCGAAGGTGCGCCGGGCGCTCAGCATGCTGACCGACCGCAACATTGTGACGAAGGTGGCGCAACGCGGGGACAGGCCCGCCTACCAGCTGACTTCGCCCGACATGCAGGGCGTCGACCAGATTGCCCCCGACTGGAAGGACTGGAGCCACGAGAAGAAGGTGGCCGAGGCCACCCGGCTGCTCAACGAGGCTGGCTACAACGACAGCAAGCCGCTGACCTTCGAGGTGCTCTATTCCACCAACGAAAGCTCGCGCAAGCAGATTTCCGCGCTGCGCTCCATCTGGAAGACGGCCGTGCCCTTCATCGAGGCCAGCCTGATCAACCAGGAGTGGAAAACCTACCAGGACACGCGCAACACGGGCAGTTTCACCCTGTCGTTCGGCGGGTGGTGCCCCGACTTCAACGACCCGTCCAGCATGCTGAACATCTTCCGTGCGGGCAGCGCGAACAACGTGTTCCATTACGAGAACCGGGCCTTCGACAAGCTGCTGGACGACACCCTGAGCGCCGGCCGCACGCCGGAAGAGCGCACGAAGCTCTATACGCAGGCCGAGGCGATGCTGCAGCAGGATACGGCCTTCATCCCGCTCTACCACCAGGTGATGGTGAACATGGTCAAGCCCGATATCCGCGGCTATTCCGACCATGACCCGCTGCTGAACTACGTGGTGAAGCGGTGGTCTTTTGCTCCCGAGACCCCCGAGAAATAGGGCGCGTCATGAACTCATGCGTCCCGTGTGGGTGCGTGAGTTCATGGTGTGCGCCAACCCGCCACGCCTTGCAGGCGGCGCAGGCCGCCAGGACATGAAACGATCATGCTGAAATTCATCTTCAAACGGATACTGGCAGCCATTCCCACGATGCTGGTGCTCATCACCGTGTCGTTCTTCATGATGCGGCTGGCACCGGGCAGCCCGTTCACGGGCCTCAAGAACCTGCCGCCGGAGGTGATGGCCAACATCGAGGCCAAGTACCACCTGAACGATCCGATGTATCTGCAGTATTTCCACTACCTGAAGCAGCTGGCCATGGGGGATCTGGGGCCGTCGTTCAAGTACCGCGACTTTTCCGTCAACGAGCTGCTGGCGCAGGCGCTGCCCGTGTCGGTGGAAATCGGCGTGTACGCCTTTTCCATTGCGGTGGTGGTCGGGATGTCGCTGGGCATCTATGCGGCGCTGCGGCGCAATACCTGGGTGGATTACACGCTGATGACGGTGGCCATGATCGGGGTGATCGTGCCCAGCTTCGTGAAGGCGCCGATCCTGATCCTGATCTTTGCCATCTACCTGAAGTGGCTGCCGGCCGGGGGATGGAATGACGGGGCGCTCATGAACATGATATTGCCGGTGGCGGCGCTGGCCATCAGCTATGTGTCGAGCATTGCGCGCATCACACGGGGCGCGATGATCGAGGTGCTCAACAGCCCGTACATCCGCACCGCCCGCGCCAAGGGGCTGTCCACTCGCGCCATCGTGCTGCGCCACGCCCTGCGTCCGGCCATGCTGCCGATCGTGTCGTTCCTGGGGCCGGCCTTCGTGGGCATCATCACCGGCGCCATCGTGATCGAGTCGGTGTTCGGCCTGCCGGGCATTGGCCAGATGTTCGTCAACGGGGCACTGAACCGTGACTACGGCATGATTCTCGGCCTGACGATCATGGTGGGTGTCCTGGCCATCGTGTTCAACGCGATTCTGGACATCCTGTACGCGCTGATCGACCCGAAAATCCGTTACTGAGCTGGCAGGGCACCTGAGCAGAGAACGTACATGATAGTCAAGAAAGAAAAAACCGAAGCCCTGGCAGACGCTGCAGAACGTGCCCAGATGCAGGGCAGCAGCCTGTGGGACGACGCCTGGCGGCGCTTTCGCAAGAACCGGGCCGCGGTGTACAGCGTGACCATTCTGGCGCTGATCACCCTGTTCGTGATCTTCGCGCCGATGCTCACCCACTATGCCTACGATTTCAACGACTGGGACGCGCTGTCGGCACCGCCGTCTGCCCGGCACTTTCTGGGGACGGATTCGCTGGGGCGGGACCTCCTGTCGCGGGCGGCCGTCGGCGGCCGCATCTCGCTGCTGGTGGGCCTGTCCGGCGCCCTGGTGGCGGTGGTGATCGGCACGCTCTATGGGGCGCTGGCCGGCTTCTTCGGCGGCAAGATCGACTCGCTGATGATGCGCTTTCTGGAAATCCTCAACGCCTTCCCGTTCATGCTCTTCGTCATCCTGCTGACGACGTTCTTCGGCCGCAGCCTGATCCTGATCTTTGCGGCGGTGGGCCTGGTGTCGTGGCTGGATGTGGCGCGCATCGTGCGTGGCCAGACGCTGAGCCTCAAGCACAAGGAGTTCGTCGAGGCGGCCCGGGTGAGCGGCATGTCGCGGCGCCGTATCGTGGTGCGCCACATCATCCCCAACGTGCTGGGGGTGGTGATGGTGTATGCCTCGCTGCTGGTGCCCGGCATGATCATGTACGAATCCTTCCTCAGCTTCCTGGGGCTGGGCGTGCAGGAGCCGATGGCCAGCTGGGGCTCGATGCTGCAGGAAGGGGCGCTCACCATCGAGACGGCCCCCTGGCAGCTGCTGGTGCCCGCCTTCTTCCTGGTGGCAACGCTGTTCTGCTTCAACTTCCTGGGTGACGGTCTGCGCGACGCGCTGGACCCGAAAGACCGCTGATGCCGGGATACACGACCATGAACGAAAACACGAAAGGCATGGCAGGCATGACCGGAACGAAAGGAATGAACGCGGCGGCCATGAACGGTGAGGCTGCCAGTGCAGATGCCTCCACGGCGCAGCCCGTGCTGACCGGGGCGGACCGCGAGCGCAACTCGGACGGGCAGGAAATTCTGCTGCGGGTGAACAACCTGAACGTGCACTTCCACACCCACGACCAGGTCGTGCATGCGGTGCGCGGGGTGAGTTTCTGGGTGGCCCGGGGCGAGACCCTGGCGCTGGTGGGCGAGTCCGGTTCGGGCAAATCCGTGACGGCCATGTCGATCATGCGCCTGCTGGATGAAAAGATCACCCGTTACGGCGAGGGGTCGAGCATCGATTTCGAGGGCACCTCGGTGCTGGATGCCGACGAGAAAACCCTTCGCAACCTGCGCGGTGGCCGCATCAGCTTCATCTTCCAGGAGCCGATGACCTCGCTGAACCCCTTCATGCGCATCGGCAAGCAGCTGATGGAGTCGGCGCTACTGCACAACCCGGACTGGAACCGGGCCGAGGCCAACAGGCGGGTGCTGGAGCTGCTGGAGCGCGTGGGCATCCGCGAGGCGGAACGCCGCATGCGGCAGTATCCGCACGAGTTCTCGGGCGGACAGCTGCAGCGCATCATGATTGCGATGGCGCTGATCAACAACCCCGATCTGCTGATTGCCGACGAGCCCACCACGGCGCTCGACGTGACCATCCAGGCCGAGATCCTCGACCTGCTGCACGACCTGCAGCAGCAGATGGGCATGGCCATCATCTTCATCACCCACGATCTGGGGCTGGCCGAGCACTACTCCCGCACGGTCTGCGTGATGCGCCACGGCGAGATCGTCGAACGCGGCAAGATTGCCAAGGTGTTTGCCGAGCCGAAGCACGAATACACCATCGAGCTGATCAACTCCATTCCCCGCGGCACGCGGGAGCCGGTCAAGGGCAACCCCGACGTACTGATCGACGCGAAGGACGTGCGGGTGGAGTTTGCGCTGAAGAAGAACTTATTCGGCAAGCCCACCAAGGTGTTCAAGGCCGTGAAGGGTCTGGATGTGCAGGTGCGCCGCGGCGAGACACTGGGCATCGTGGGCGAATCCGGTTCGGGCAAATCCACGTTCGGCAAGGCCGTCATGCAGATGCTGAACTACGAGGGTGACATTTCCTTCGAAGGGCGCAACCTGCGCGGGCTTTCGAAGGAAGAGACACGCCGGCTGCAGGCCGAGCGGCAGATCGTGTTCCAGGATCCGTACGGTTCGCTGTCACCGCGTCTGAACATTGGCGAGATCGTGGGCGAGGGGCTGAGCATCCACCAGCCGGAGCTGTCGAAGAAGGAACGCATCGAACGGGTGCTGGCCGTGCTTGACGAGGTGCAGCTGCCGCACTCGGCGCTCAACCGCTATCCGCACGAATTCTCGGGCGGGCAGCGCCAGCGCATTGCCATTGCCCGCGCGGTGATCCTGCGGCCGAAGTTCATCCTGCTGGACGAGCCGACCTCGGCGCTCGACCGGTCGGTGCAGGTGAAGGTGGTGGAGCTGCTCTGCCACCTGCAGGACAAGTATGGCCTGACCTACATGTTCATCAGCCACGACCTGTCCGTGGTGCGCGCCGTCAGCAACAACGTGGTGGTGATGCAGCAGGGCCGGATGGTGGAGTACGGAACATCCGAGCAGATCTTCCGCAATCCGCAGACCGAATACACGCAGCGGCTGATCGATGCGGCCTTCGATCTGTAAGCAGATGCAATGATCGATGACCGGGCCGGCGCACGCGAAAGGCGTTGGTGATATCGTGACCTGATGGGGCGGTCTGGCGCAGGCAGTTTCCTGCGGTCTTCTTCCTTTCTGGTCATCCGGTCATGTCGGTATCACTTCGGTTCGCTCATCTCCCTGGGCTGCGTGGGTCTGTTTTGCATGTGCGGGGCCAGTGTGGCCGGCGCCACATGCTGCTGGCTGTGCTGCTGGGCAGTCTGCTGTCACCGGTTCAGTTCGTACAGGGTGCCGAAGCTGCCGGCACGGTCAAGCCTGCGGAACAGGCCAGGACAGATGACGCCGTGCCTGGCCCGGATGCGCTTCCTGCCCGGCGTGCCAACCCGGTGGACAGTCCACAGAAGTGGACATGGGTGACGGTGGCCGATCATCTGAACCACCCCTGGGGGCTGGCCTTTCTGCCCGAGGGCGGTTTTCTGGTGACCGAGCGCAGTGGTGCACTGCGGCGCATCACGGGCAGCGGGCAGATCATGCCGCCGGTGAACGGGCTGCCGCGCGTGGCAGCCACCGGGCAGGGCGGATTGCTGGACATTGCGCTGGACACGGATTTTGCGCAGAACCGCCGCATCTACTTTTGCTATGGAGCGCCATCGGATGACGGACGCACCAATGGCACGGCGCTGGCAACCGGTGTGCTGTCGAAGGATTATCGGCAGCTGCAGCATCTGCGCGTGCTGTTCCGGCAGCAGCCGAAGGTGGCCAGCACCCTGCATTTCGGGTGCCGGATCGTGCAGCAGGGGAAGCAGCTTTATCTGACCCTGGGCGAGCGCTTCAGCGAGGCGCAGCAGGCCCAGCGGCTGGACAACCATCTGGGCAAGATCGTGCGCATTGGTGTGGACGGCAGCGTGCCGGCCGACAATCCCTTCGTGAAGCGCAGGGGTGCGCGGCCGGAAATCTACAGCTACGGACACCGCAATGGTCAGGGGGCGACGCTGGCGCCGGATGGGCGACTGTGGATGATCGAGCATGGCCCGCAGGGCGGGGATGAAATCAACATCATCGAACCCGGTGCCAATTATGGCTGGCCGTTGACCAGCTATGGCGAGCAGTATGGCGGTGGTCCGATTGGCAATGGCAAGCCGACGGCGCCCGGTACAGTGCAGCCGCGCTATTACTGGCTGCCATCGATTGCGCCATCGGGCATGCAGTTCGTTCGCGGGACCCGCTATGGAAGGGACTGGGATGGCAACCTCTTGGTTGGATCGCTGAAATTTGGCTATCTGGGGCGACTGGTGCTGGACGGGAAGGGGCACGTGGTGCGGGAAGAAAAAATTCCTTTGGACGAGCGTGTGCGCGATGTGCGGCAGGCCCCGGATGGGCAGATCTACATCATCACCGACAGCGATGAAGGACGCCTGCTGCGGCTGGAGAAACCGTGAGCAGCCCGGTAGACAGGCGAGGAAACAAACGTGCCGGGGGCAACGAGCATGCTGGTTGGGGTGACGGGCATGCCGGGTGGGACAGCGAACATGCTGGTTGGGGTGGCGAGCATGCCGGCTGGGATGACGAGCATACCGGTTGGGGTAACGAGGAGCATGCAGGTCGGCAGGTGCCGATACTGGATACGCCTCGCCTGTCCCTGCGGTCGTGGACGGATGCCGATCTTTTGCCGTACACGCAGCTGAATGCCGATCCGCGCGTCATGCGTTATTTTCCACGTGTACTGTCTGCCCCGGAAAGCCGTGCGCAGATGAGCCGGCTTCAGGCATTTCTGGTGGCGCATGGATGGGGCGTCTGGGCGGTAACGCTGAAGTCCACGGGGGAATTCATCGGCATGACGGGTCTGCATGCGGTGGAGAAGGACAGTGGCATTCCCCATGCGCCGCTGACCGAGATTGCCTGGCGCATGCTGCCGGATCACTGGGGAAGGGGTTATGCACCCGAAGCAGCCCGGCGCGTGATGCAGTTTGCCTTCGAGGTGCTGGCGCTGGATGCCGTGCATGCGCTCACGGCGACGGTCAACGGACCTTCACGCCGGGTCATGACGAAAATCGGTATGGAGGATACGGGAGAGGTGTTTGATCATCCCGCATTGCCTGCTGGACATGTGCTGCAGCGACACTGCCTGTATGTCATGACACGGGGGCGGTGGGAGCGGGAGATGGCCGGTTGATCAGGCTTCCGGAAAAGGCTGGATCTGCATGTCGATGCGCAGCCCGGCCACGGATGCCATGTTGACCAGCGTGTCCAGCGAGAAGATGTTGATCTTGCCACGTACCAGATCGGAAATGCGCGGCTGGGTAACGCCAAACAGCGCAGCAGCCTGGGCCTGGGTCAGACCGGACTGGGCGATGTGCTGCTTGAGGGCGACCATCAGCGCCGAGCGAAGAGGCATGTTCTCAGCTTCGGCGGGCGTGTCTTCGAGGGCGTCCCAGACGCTGGTGAAGCGTTGTGTGGTGTTTATGGTCTTGCCTCCATTTCAGGGCCTCATGATACCGACTATTCTCTTCCCTCTCCTCCATACCTATGTACTGCGCCACCACGATGTAGCGTGAATGGGTCAGCAGGAGCACAGGCGTGAACTGGTTGGTGTCCCTACTGAACGGGGGTGGCTGTCCAGTTTCCGGAATCGTCGCGTTGCACGCTGATCCGTGCTACAGGCAGGGGGTCTGGATCACCGAGTCTGCCACGCTGGGGGCCAGTGTCTATGATCCTGGTCAGCGGTTGCCCTCCATTGGCAAAGTTTACCTGTACCGTCGCTTTGCGCTCTGGACCCTTGAAATTGTTCACCCGGATATCGTATATGCCAGCCTGAAGTCTGCTGCTGTCGCAGGAGGCATAGTAATGCTCAGGCCCATTGGCAACCCGGTTGTCCACGTCAAGCGTGCCTGCGGATCCCTCCATGTTCAGATAGTAAACATGGGTACCGCCAGGTTCCAGCATGTGAAGATCCACATCTCCTTCGCCGTCCCAGGTAAGAGTGGTTGTGAAGAAACCGGGTTGGGCTTTTGCCTCCGGGCTCTCAAGTGACGCCAGACTCTGGAGCGAAAGCTGTTGAATGTGATGCCTGCCGGCGCGTGATGCGTCCAGATAGGTCTGCAGAAGCATATGGCCACTTCTGTCTTTGTTTGACTTTGGCAGGATGAGGTTATTCGAGGGAACGCTGTGTGATCCAAACGCACGAAGCGCATTGATTACATGATCGATGTCGGCAAGCACGTGGTTGCCTCGCAGTGTCATCGATGCAGGGGCGATATGCAGGGTGGAAACACTGTTTGTGGCGTACCTGCTCCTGGCGTAGTCATAGGCTGGGTTGACAAACAGATTCCCCTGTGAATGCGCCATCAAGAGAAGCTTCTGGCCTTCCAGAGCAAGCGTGTCGATCTTGCTGCGATGCTCTGCATAGTCAACCTTTGTGGGCGGGTTGCTGAGCATGGCTGAAAGACCGGCGACGAGCTTTGTCATGAACGATGTGTAGATGGCCTCGAGGGCCTGTCCTGCAGCACTGAACACATTTGTGACCTTGTTCCAGAATGATGTTTCGCCGGATGCTGCCTCCCACAGATACTCGAAACGCTTGCCCAGTTCACCGCTGCTATCGAATTCCTTCGCTCGCTGGATGAATGTTTCTGCCAGATCCTGGGCTCGTGTGGCTCCGTCGATTTCCAGGCCAGACTGGTTGTAGAAAAGCTCGAACCGGACAGGGCTTGACGCATATGCATTTCCGATCATCGATTTCAGTTCGTCGAGGCTTTCCTGTGCCTGAACCTGGGTGTTCCATACCCCATTGAAAAAACCGATGGTGTAGCCTCTTGTCTCGCAGATGGCGCCTTGTGACAACGTCTGTGCATGGAGACTTGTGCACGCGGATCCGAAGATAATGGCGGCAACGATGGTTTTGGCATGAGCATGCATGATGTCGCTCATTTGTCATACATTGGACATACGGAATCCGGGACCATGCTGAAGACGGATCCGTTCAGTGCACTGTTGTATTTCATGTACGCCCGATAGCGTTGACGCGTGTTTGCCGTCATTTTTTCGATTTGCAAACTGCGTCGTGGCCTTGTGGCAGGGTCCTGGTAACTTATGGATACGCAGGTTACCGAGCGGCTGACGTCATTGGCTGCCTCACGAAGACGATACTTGTCATTCAGGTCGACAAGCATGGAATTGTTGAGCGCGCGTTGCAGGTTGTACAGTCGTTTTTTCTGAACTGGTGTGTCGGGCAGGCTGTTGATGAAGGCTTCGATGTCGTCCCGCACCCCATTCTGGTTGGCGTCGATGCCAGCAATGGTGTCGGTCCGGTCCAGCACGGGTAGTTCACCTCGAGCTTCAAGCTGCGCAAAGGCTTCCTTGAAGTTGCCCGGTGGTGTGGTTGTGCTGTCGGGTACGTTTGGGCCGCCGCACGCGACCATGGATGAAGAAATCAGTGCTGCAGAAAGCAGCATGTACAGAGAACGGGGGTTGGGCATGGCTGAATGGCTGGAGCGAAGGTCAGGCAGGAGGAGCGGAGAAATGTGTGTGCATTGCTCCGTGCATGGCGAGCATCATGCGCTTTTCGCCGGCCTTTGAAAAGGTGCCTGATCTGTCGTATGGGTTAGGCCGAATGGATATCAGGTGAGTTACTGCACAGTTTGACCGGAGTTTTGAGAATCTCTGTAAAAATCCTGCGGCACTTTGCCCCATGGCCGGGTGATCCGCTGCGTTGTCGTTTGCCGTCAATGGCTGCGCCACGGACGACCGGGCATCTGGCAGTGGTTGTAGCGGATACTCGCAAGGGAGGACAGGCGGTTGGCTGCTTGCTTGGGCAGGTTTGCGGGAAGTGCGTCCGTATTGCTTTCTTTATGGGTGGCCCTCTTGCGGGAAGGCGCCGGCAGCCCGCGACTTCGATATCAGGTGCCGTCCCGCAGCGTTCGTGCCCTTTTGACCCGCCAGCTCCGCCATTTCAGGTGGGAGCGGTGCACGCCCACCCAGATGCCGGTACCCGAGAGCAGCAGGCCGCCCATGCCCAGCACCAGCATGAAAATGTCCCAGAGCGGCCGGTGCTGCAGCAGGGGCAGCAGATCCCAGCTGTGCAACAGGGCAAACAGCCAGCGCTCCAGCCGGGCGCGGCTGTCCGACTGGCCCAGTACGGTGCCGGTGGCCGGGTCGATGTGCAGCCAGGTCTGCTGCGGGTCGCTGTAGCGGACGCGCCAGATGGGCAGCGGATGTTCCCTGCGGCCACCGGTCATGGTGTGGCTGGCGCGGCGGTAGTAGTAGAAGTCGTCCTGGGCGATCGTTTCGATGCGCGGTGGCAGGTCCGGGCTCAGGCCGATGAGGGCACCCTGCAGGCGGGCAGGGCTGAAGTGCCAGGGACGGGCGTCCCGGGCGGCGAACAGGGTGTTCCTGCCATCACCCCGATTGGGGGAAACGCGGGCGCTGGTGCCAGTATTGGTGTGGCCGGACGTGTGCGTGGTTGTATCGGCAGCTGCGCTGTGGTCGGGATGGGTGATGGCGGCAATGGGTGGAGGCGCAGCATGTCCATCTGCCAACGGCTGAAAGACTGGCTGCACGACGGTCTTGTTCAGCACGATGCGCCATTGCAGTTCCACGACGTGCGGCGTCGATACGGCCTTTGCTGAGGCGGCAGCGGGTTTCTGTTCGGAGGAGGGGTTCTGTCCGGAGGTGGGGGCCTGTCTGGATGAAGGGTTTTCTTCGGGGGCGGCAGGGTTGCCCTGTCGGATGGCCTGCAGCAGGGCCTGTGGGGTAGCCTTCGCCCGCCGGGGTTTGATCCGTTCGCTGCTGATCGTCTCGGCATCGATGGTGCTTTCCGGGCCGGTGAAGATGTCCCAGGGGTCCATGGACATCAGACCGCTGAATATCCAGCTGATGGTGCTCAGGGCAAACACCATGCCGAGGATGTGATGCCAGCGCATCATGCCCGGGGCGAACGGCGAGTGTGATCCGCTGCGGTAGGTGCCGGCAAAGCGCCAGCGGATGAGACCGGCGACGATGCCGGTGACGGCGGTGGCGATGCCGATGAGGGCCAGCACGATGATGAGGCTGGTCCAGTTGATGGCGGTGTCGCGGAACATGTAGAGCCAGTGCAGCCACGAACCGACATAGTTGAGGGCGCGCTCCGGTTGCGGGGCGTCGCGCACGACTTCGCCGGTGGTGCCCGAGATGTAGAGCAGGGTGTTGTGGGCGTCGGGCAGTTGCACGAGGTGCAGCGGGCGATGGCCGTTCAGGCCGTGGCTGTGGGTGTGGGCGTCTTCGTGGACGGTACCGAGGTAGCGGGGCGCCGGGATGCGTTCAGACTGTGCCGTTGTGTGTTCCGGTACCGCTGGGGGCGGCGTGCCGGCGGCTGTATCGGGGTGGGGTGTCGGGGAAACCGTATGGGATTGCTGCGTCGGGGCGTCCGCATCGGCCGAAAGGTGGGGATGTGCCTCCGGAGGAGCGGGCGGGCAGCGCTGCGGCTTCGGAGGATCTGTGCTGTACATCCAGTAGACGCAGGCACTGGCCACTGCAGTGGCCCGGTCGGTGGGCGGAACGCGCTGGCCGGTACGGGCGTCGATGGCAATGAAGGTTCTGCCCTCGCCCCGCAGGACATAGATGGGCTGGCCGGCACGGCTCCGGGACAGGCGCAGCTCTTCGACCGGCTGGCTGGTGTCGAAGCCCGCGGCCGTGAACGCCTCGGCAGGGGAGAGAAGGGTGTCCGGACTTTGGGGGGCATCCGGATTCTGGAGGGCTTCTGGATTCTGCAGGGCACTGGCACGTGCGGAAAGTGAGCCAGTGGCGGCGTTCTCGAGCGGTGGCAGGTGCGCCAGCCGTTCCTGCAGGGTGAGCTTGGGGTGGCCGGCATACATCATCACCATGCCGGACAGGAACCAGATGAAAAACAGTACGCACATGCCCACCCCCAGCCAGCGGTGGGTGAGCATGAACCAGCGTTTGATGCGGGAGGTCTTCAGCAAGGTCAGTGCTTGCGCCTGCGGCGGGATTTTCCGCCAGAGTGACTGCCTCTGGAACTGCGGGTGGAGGCGGTGTGCTGCTCGGCGCGGGTGGCTTTGGCGGTGCTGCGGTTCTGTGCGTCGGCGTTGCCGGTGCTGGCGCTGCCCCTGGTGTTGTTGTGGGTAACGCCGTCCGTGCCGGAACTGCCCTGGCCTGTGCCGCTGGCACGTGGGTTGCCACTTGCCGCGCCGGATATATTGGCGGTGGCAGGCGGGCTGGCAGATGGGACGCCTGTAGACGAGGTGCTGCCGGCATGACTGGCGCTGGTGGCCTGGTCGTCTGGCGTATCTTTCGTGGTGAGGGCTGGGCCGGTAGCCACTGTGACCTCCGAAGCTTCGGAGGCGCCGCTCAGGGGAGCGGTAGTTCGTGCCTGCGTTTCCGGCACGTGGTTTTCCAAAGCGGCAGCAGTGCTGCTGGCACCTGGGATCACACCGTTTGTGGTGGGCGCGCGGTTTTCCGGGGCCGGGCCTTCCAGGGCTTCGCCTGCAGAGACATGGCTTTCAGAGATGCGGCCGCTACCCCGGGGGGCAGTGCCCTGGGCACTGCGGGCAGACGGACTGCTGTTCACGCCGTGGGTTTCGGGCGCGCCGGCTTTATCGGCGTGGTCGCCGGCTGCGCCGAAAAAACCCAGGGCACCCTCCAGAAGTGAGTTCTCACTTGCTTCAGCCGCCTCTTCGGGTGGACTTCGGTGGCTACTGCCCCCGGAGGCCGATGTGCTGGTGATGGGTGGGGCTGTGCTGCCGGCGGGGGTCGTGCTGCCCGGGATGCTGCTGGCGGGGATGTTGCCGGGGGAGACGCTGTCGGGTGTGCTGCCCGGCGCATGGTGCGGGGTGTCGAGCCGGGCAGTGGAGGCGGTGCGGCCGGCAGCAAAGCCGGCACGCAGTTCGGCGGCGTAGGTGGGCTCTTCCTGCTTTCGGGACGCCTTGCGGGCCTGTTCGTGTTCGCCCCGGGCCTCGGCCAGGTCGGCGGCCAGCGCGATGTTGAGGCGCTTGGCGCCGCTGCCCAGTGCGGCCATGGAGAGGGCGTTGGGGTAGAGACGGATGAGGATCCGCTCCATGGCCAGTGTCAGCTCCGTCTGCAGGTCGGCCGTGAGCCGGTCGGGGCCGAAGTTCTGGCGTTTGCGCCAGAACTGGGTGAACTGCTCGTGCTGGCGGGCCAGGACGTCGGTGACGGTTTTTTCCCAGTGGGCGGGGTGTTCGGATTCGGCCCAGTCGCCGCGGCCCCGGCCGTAGTGGGCCACGGCCAGATAGGTGAGCAGGGCGGACTGGACGAGGCGGTTCATGACGGCGTCGGTCCAGGTGACGGTGATGGCGTCGATGCCGCGCACCATGTTGTAGCCCCGGGCAAGGCCGGCGCCACCGAGGGCACCCAGCACGCCACCGGCGATCATGCCACCGCCCAGGGTGAGGCCACCACTGAGGAAGTCGGCCTTCAGGCCGGCCAGCGCGCCGGTGACGATGCCGCCGACCATGGCGGCGTGGCCCTCGTTGAGGTTTTCGGTCACGTCGTAGTGGTCGGCCATGCGGCTGAGCACTTCATCGGCGGCGTGGCCGGTGAGGCCGTTGGTGGTGATGAGTTCGTCGGTGGAGTGGCGGATGGCGGTGTTGAGGCGCTCGGCCAGCTGGTTCATGGCCACCTGTTTGGGGTCGTCCTGCTTCTGGCGGGAGACGCCCAGTACCTTGCCGACTTCGCGCAGCTGGTCCTTCAGGCTGCTGTTGGGGATGCGTTCGCGGTCGAGTGCGGTGGCGGCCAGACGCTCGGCCAGGATGTGCATGGACCGGTCGAAGGTCTGGCGTCGCTGGTTCTGCCACAGGCGGTGCAACCGGGCAAAGGACTCGCGCTTGGCCTGCGGCAGCAGCGGCTCGACGGCCTGCAGCAGGGCGCCTTCCTGCACCCAGCAGCGGGCGAAGGCGTCGAGCGCCAGTACCTGGTGGACGTTGCCGAAGCGGGTGAGGTAGGTGCGCCAGCGGTCGATCTCGGCCTCTTCGGCATGGTGGCTGGCCGGCGGGCCCATCTGGTTCAGCAGCACGATGATGGGCTTGCCGATCCAGGCGAGGATCTTCATTTCGGGTTCGACGTAGCCGGCGTCCTCGGGATTTTCGGCGGCGTTGACCAGATAGAGCACCACGTCGGCCTCTTCGCGGACGTTGTGCACGGCCTGCTGGCTGGACCAGAGGGCGCGGTCGGCAAAGCGGTCCCAGACCTGGCTGACGAACCAGCCGATGGGTTTGTCGGACTGCAGCAGGCGTTTGGCCAGCCGGGCACTGTCGCCGAAGCCCGGGGTGTCCCACAGCAGCAGCAGGTCGCCCTGCGGGGTTGCGGCCAGCTCGTGGCGGTCGGCGGTGTCGGTGACGTGCGGCTCATCGCGCACTTCGCCCACGTTCTCGGAAAGCAGGGTGCGGGCGAGCGTGGTCTTGCCCACGTTGGTGTGGGAGACCAGGCTGAGGGAGATGGTGTTGGCGTCTGAGGCAGGCACGGCTGTGACGGCGGGAAGGGTATCCGGTCGGAAAGGCCGGCGGCAGCCGGCATGACCCGGAAGGTTGCGGCCGGTGTGACCGGCAGGACGGGAAGACAGGGGCACAGACATGATTGTGCCATCAGCCGCCCCTGCTTCGCTGTGCCGAATGCGCAGTCCGATACACACTCTGGCAGTTCCTGATACGGTGCGACGGGATTGCCTGCCGGGTACGGGAGTGGCCGGAAGCACCTGGACGCCGTGCGGATCCTGAAACGTGGTTGGCGGCCGGATCTGCCTTGTCTGGAAGCGCCCGGGAGCAGGACGTATCCCATCGTATCCGGCAGGATGTGGCCGGGGCTTTCCGGGCGCAGGGCCGGGGTCAGGCGGGCACCGCGTTCAGCAGGCTTTCCAGCTGTCCGGTGACGTCGGCAGGCTGGGCGTCGGCGGCCAGGTTGACGAAGACGGGGAGGATGTCGCTGCGGCTGCCCAGGATGCGGCGCCACGCGGTGCGGCGGCTGTCCAGCCGGGCGGTGTCGTGGCCGAAACGGGCGATGAAGGCGCTTTCGTCCACCAGGGCCAGCAGGGGCAGGCCAGCCGGCAGGCGACGGGCCAGCGTGGCGAGGAAGGTGGCGTGGTTCTCGGCTTCGGGGGTGGCCGAGGCCGAGAAGATGGCCACGGCCAGTTGGGCACCGTCGATATGGGGCAGGGGCTGCGGCAGGTCGTCCTCGTCGCCCAGGGCCAGCGAGGGCTGCAGGCGCAGGCGGATCTGGCTGCCCAGCACGGGGGTGAGCAGCGGGGTGAGCCCAGCGCGGGCGGCGTCACTCAGGGTGTAGCTGTAGGGCTGTGCCCAGACGGTGGCCGATTCGCCGCGCTGGTTGCGCAGCAGGTCGCGGAAGTAGGTGTCGTCGAGCGGCAGCGGGAAGTGCGTGCGCAGCTTGCGGACCTGCTCGCGGTGCCAGAGGGCCAGCAGCAGGCGGGGGATGATCACCACCAGCACGACGGTGAGCGTCTGCAGGTGAATCCAGGGGGCGGCGTTGACGCCCGGATGCTGCGGAAAGCGCATGGCTTCCAGCCCGGCGGCATCGGGCAGGGCAATGCCGCTCAGCAGGCTGGCCAGGCCCCACAGGCCGTGGGTGAGGGTTTCGACCTGCGGGGCGACGAGGAAGGTGCTCTCCCAGCCGGCCCTGTATTCGAGCACCAGGCCGTGCAGGTAGAGGCTGGCCAGGGCGCCGGTGGCAAACATCAGGGCGCCGGCGTGCAGCAGGGTGAGGGCGCGCTGGCTGTAGAGCGGCGCGGCCACGGCAAACCACTGGCGGGTGAAGCGGGCGCCCAGGTTGTCGTCGCTGTGTGCCGGGGTGCTCCAGCCCTGGCCCGTGGCCAGCCGCACGACCAGCCGGCGCAGGGCGCCGAAGGGACCACTGCCGGTGACGGCTGCCGGGCTGTCGGGTGCGTCCGGGAGGCTGCTGCCGCGTGGTGTGGACGTACCCTGCCGTGAAGCGCGACTGGAGGCTGTACGTTGGGTGCCGTTCGGGGACGGGGAGCCGGGGGCGGGCGCCATGTGGTGATGGCCTGCATCGTCCTGGGCACCTTTCCGGCCCCGGCCGCCCAGGGCACGTACGAGGGCACCGCCGGCCAGCACCAGATAGGTGAACAGGTTCCAGGCGATGATCAGCAGCAGCGGGGGGTTGAGGATGTTGATGCGGTTGCCACCGGCTGAATCCAGAAGGGCACCGGCCAGCAGGGCCACCAGCAGGGCCACGGGCGTGAACCAGCCGCGCCAGTGCAGGCGGTGCAGCAGGTCGGCCAGCGCCGGCTTGCGGGTGAACAGCCGTTCGCAGGCCAGCCGGGCGCGGGTGCTGATGAAGGTGGGGGCGTCGGCCTGCGGGCCGGCCTCGCGCAGCGCCTGCTGTGTGGCGTGCAGACGGTCGTCTTCGGTCCAGGTGGCGGAGGCGGGCTGGCGCTCGAGGGCGCGGACCAGCAGGATCTGCTGTGCGTCGTTTTCGGTCACGGTGCGGCTGGCGGTCAGTCGGCGATGAGCGGGAAGACGGAGGTGATGTACTGCTGCCGCCAGGTTTCGAAGTCACCGGTGTCGGCGGCTTCGATGTCGGCCTGTTCGACGAAGGATTCGCGGGCCATGGTGGCAAAGGCCTCTCGAATGTCGGCCGGCAGCGGCTGGGCCAGCAGGTGCTGGCGGTGGGCCTCGGACTGCGCCATGGTGTACTGGGTGAGCGAACCGTTGCCCTGGGTGGCGATGTCGGCCATGAGGCGTGCGGAGGGTGTGTGTTCCATGTGTTCCAGACGCTGGCGGGCCATGCGCAGGGCGGCCGCGTAGGCACCCTGGTGCTCGGGCCAGGCTTCGTCCAGGCGCTGGGCCACGGCTTCGCATTCGGTGAGGACTTCCTGTCCCCAGGCCAGCAGCGGGCGGTGGCTGCCGTCGTTTTCGAGCAGGGCGAGGCCCGGCTCACGGCCACGCTGGGCCACGGTGTGCCGGTTGGCCGACTGGGCAGCGTTGATCTCGGGGGTGTCGCGCGGGCTGTCGGACAGCAGGCAGTGCAGCAGGAAGATGTCGAGAAAGCGGATGGTTTCGGCGGTGATGCCGATGGCGCTGAAGGGGTCGAGGTCCATCAGCCGCACTTCGATGTACTCGACCCCGCGGGCGGCCAGGGCGGCCAGCGGCCGTTCACCCTTGCGGATGGGCTGCTTGGGGCGGATGGTGCCGTAGAACTCGTTTTCGATCTGCAGCAGGGAGGTGGAGAGCTGACGGTACTGGCCGTCGTGCCGGATGCCGATCTTCTCGTAGGCGGGCCAGGGCGAGGTGAGGGCGTCGTAGAGCGATTCGGCGTAGCTCTTGAGGCAGTTGTAACTGGCACCGATGCTGGCCTGGGCCTCGCTCTGGTAGCCCAGCGGCCCCATGCGCAGCGTGGTGGCGTGTGGCAGGCCCAGGGCGTCCCGGCCGAAGGCCTTGAGGATGTGGGGCATGCCCTCGGCAAAGCCGCGCTGCACCAGCGGCGAGGCGCCGAACAGCAGAAGCAGCAGCCAGGAGTGGTGGCGGAAGTTGCGGATCAGGCTGAAGTAGCCCTGGCTGCGGGCATGCTTGGGGTTGCTGCCGTCGAGCTTCAGGCCGGGCATGCGGGCCAGTTCGGGCCACAGGCTCTGCGGGAGGGAGAAGTTGTAGTGCAGGCCGGAGATGGTCTGCATGCGGCTGCCGTAGCGCCAGGTCAGGCCCTGCCGGTAGATGGTCTTGGCGCGGCCGATGAAGGAGCTGCCGTACTGGCCGATGGGAATGTCGCGGTCGGGCGGCAGCGGACAGGGCATGCTGGTGCACCAGAGCCGCTCGCCGTCGATGTGGGTCAGGGTTTCCTGGTGGACGCGGGTGAGTTCGGCCAGGCAGGCGTCGATGCTGTCGTGGACGCCGGTGATGAGTTCGACCTGGGACTCACTGAAATCGGTGGTGATGTGCGGGTGCGTGAGGGCGGAGCCCAGCGCACGGGGATGCGGCCGCATGGACAGCTTGCCATCGGCAGTGGTCCGCAGGCTTTCCTTCTCCAGGCCACGGGTGATGCCACGCAGGGATGCGGGCTCGATGGCGGACAGGCGGGTACGCAGTGAGTCGGTCATGGGATAGGTCGTAGGGAGATACCAGCCTGCAAAGGGTATCAGAAAGGGCGGGGGGCGGTGAGTATGTCACCGAAGCGCGCCCGATGCAGCGGGAGGATGTCGCGCTGCGGGTGTAGGGTTGGGGGGCGGGGTATCTGCCGGATCGGCGTCCGTTCCGGCGTCCGGCTGCCACTGATTTTTCAGCTGGCGCCAGCCGTCGGGGCCCATGGCTCGCAGGTGGGCCATGTTGTTCTCGTAGATGCGGTCGGTGTCGTCGCCCCAGGCGGCCACGGCGCGGTCGATGCTGGTTTCGCGCAGCAGGTGCAGC
Organism: Lautropia dentalis; assembly: GCF_003892345.1. Taxonomy (GTDB): domain Bacteria; phylum Pseudomonadota; class Gammaproteobacteria; order Burkholderiales; family Burkholderiaceae_E; genus Lautropia; species Lautropia dentalis. The sequence continues at coordinate 241,668 of NZ_RRUE01000002.1, read as the reverse complement.
GTGGGCCAGGGCGACTGGTTGGTGGCGTTCTCGATGTCGTCGGCCGAGCTGCCGGCAAACTGGTAGTGCGGATGGAAACTGGCAATCTGGAAGGTGCCGTGCAGGTCCAGCTCGTCGAGCAGGGCGTCGGCGGTGTCCAGAAAATCGTTGAAGTCCAGAAAATCGGCCAGGGTGTCGGGGCAGACCAGCAGTGTGGTCTCGAGTTTGGTCTCGTCGGTGTCGAGCAGGCGTTTCAGTTCGGCACGCAGCTCGTCCAGCAGGGCCAGCGGTTCGGTGGCGTGGCTGACCTGGATGCGCAGGCGCTGTTTCTTTACCGTGGCATTGGCAAACGGACAGAGGTTGAGCCCGATGACGGCCTTCTGCACCCAGGTGCGGGTTGCGTTCAGGATGGCCTCGTCGGTGGGACGCTGTCGGGCAGTCGTTGCCGGGATGTTGCTGCTGGTTGCCGGGGCGTTGCCGGCTGCGGTGGGTGATGGCTGGTCTGCGCCGTGATGGAAGGGGCAGCCGGAAGGCGGATGGTTCATGTGGAAGGTGCTGGATGGAAAGCGGGAAGGGCCAGGTGGCGGGAGAGGCAGTGACAGGATGGATGGGGAATCGGTGGCAGGATGGTGATGGCAGGCACGACCCCCCTTATTGGGCAGGCCGGAAACTGCTCATGATGCCACCGTTTGTGGGAGGTCGCCTGCGGTGGGGCTGCGGTATGTTCTGGGGCGCTGCCGGCATGGGTGCACGGGTGTGCTGGTGCTGGCGTGCGGGTTCCGTCGAAAACGTGGTGCACGGATACCGGCGTGGACATGGGGAGCCGTGCAGACGTGGATACCGCTGCGGACATGGGGGCTGGTGCCCGGATGGGCGCGGGTATGGGTGGGGCGCATGGTCCGGTCCGGCCCTGCGACCGCAGTCTTCGGGCCGTGTGGGATGCCTGCCACGACGCCCGGACCGCCGGCCGGCCGTCCCCTGCCGTCTGGCGGATGCTGTCGGCGAAACATCACACTGGGCCGTTAGCATGAAAAATTGTTCTGGAGGAGGTGAGACCCCATGGCCGTAAGACGACTGCTCAGCAACATCAGCAGCGAGCGCCTGCAGGAAAGCCGCGATTTCTACGCGGACCTGCTGGGCATGGAAGTCGCATCCGAATCCGACTGGTACATCCGGCTGCGTTCGCCTTCCGATCCAGGGCTGGAACTGGGCCTCATCCAGCGCAACCATCCGCTGCTGCCGGCCCACTGGCGGGCGGCGCCGGTGGGCATGTATCTGACCTTCGTGGTCGACAATGTCGACGACATCCACGCCCGTGCCGTGGTGCGCGGTCTGCCCATCGTGCAGCCGCCGCGTGACGAATTCTATGGCCAGCGCCGCTTCCTGACGCGGGATCCGGACGGCACGCTGGTCGACATCAGTTCCCCCTGGCGGCAGGAAGTGCTGCCCGAAGAGACACCGCCGGTGGCCATTGCGGCGCCCGAGCGCGAGCCCGTGGCCCGTGTTGCAGTACGCAATGCGGCGCGCCGGGCGGTGCAGCGCCGTACCATCGACCAGGTGCTGCGCGACGCCCGTCTGCCGCTGCTGCCGGCTGCGGGCTGAGGCACGCCCCCCTTTGCCCCCACGCCTGTCTGGTTGTGCGTGCGGTTTTTTTTCAGTCGCGCCATAATGTGAGACAGGCAGCACGGAAATGCCGGTGTTGCCATCACGACAGCGTATGCGCTGTTGCGCATGCCTGCTGACGGGATGGCCTGCGTGTGGTTCGGTGCTTCCCCAGGGGCTCCGGACAGCGTGCCGCCGGTATGCGTGCAGGGGTCCCTGACGAACAACAGGAGAGGGACTCATGGACGATAGCGTACGCATCAATCTGGAACGCCGCCTGCCCAAGCAGGCCATGGCGCTGGTGCTGGCAGGGGGCCGCGGAAGCCGGCTCAAGCAGCTGACGGATGTCCGCTGCAAACCGGCCGTATATTTTGGCGGGCATTTCCGCATCATCGATTTCGTGCTGTCCAACTGCATGAACTCGGGTCTGCGCAAGATGGCCGTGCTGACGCAGTACAAGTCGCACAGCCTGTTGCGCCACCTGCAGCGCGGGTGGAACTTCCTGAAGTCCGAAATGGGCGAGTTCGTGGACCTGATCCCGGCGCAGCAGCGCGTGGACGAAAATGCGTGGTATCGGGGCACGGCCGATGCCGTCTATCAGAGTCTGGACATCATCAAGGCGGTCCGGCCCGAGTACATCGTCATTCTGGCGGGCGACCACATCTACAAGATGGACTACGCCCGTATGCTGGCCGACCATGCGCTGTCGGGTGCCGGCGTGACAGTGGGCTGCATCGAGGTGGACCGCAAGGAGGCGAAGGCTTTCGGCGTGATGGCCATCGACGACAGCAAGCGCGTCACCTCCTTCGTGGAAAAACCGGCCGATCCGCCGGCCATGCCCGGCAAGCCGGACCGTTCGCTGGCGTCCATGGGGATCTACATCTTCACGGCCGACTACCTGTACAAGATGCTGGAAGAAGACATCCAGATGCCGGGCTCCGAGCACGACTTCGGCAAGGACATCATTCCGAAGGCGGTGAGCCAGGGCCAGGTGGTGGCGCACTTCTTCGAGGACAGCTGCGTCTACAACAGCGAGAAGGTGCCGGCCTACTGGCGCGACGTGGGAACGATCGACGCCTACTGGGAGGCCAACATCGACCTCACGGCCACGGTGCCGGAACTGAACCTGTACGACCGGACCTGGCCCATCTGGACCTATCTGGAACAGCTGCCGCCGGCCAAGTTCGTGCACAACAAGGTGGACCGGCGCGGTGAGGCCATCGAATCGAGCGTGTCGGCCGGCTGCATCATCTCCGGCTCGGTGCACAACTCGCTGCTCTTCTCCAACTGCCGCATCCATTCATACACCGAGATCAAGGGTGCGGTGCTGCTGCCCGGGGTGGTGGTGGGCCGCAATGCCCGCCTCAGCAAGGTGGTGGTCGACCGCGGCTGCGTGATCCCCGAAGGCATGGTGGTCGGCGAGGATCCGGAAGAAGACGCCAAACGCTTCTACGTCAGCGAAGGCGGCGTGACGCTGATCACGCCGAGCATGCTGGCCAGACTGAACGGCTGAGGCCGTTCCCGATCCTTTTTCTCCCTGTTGCCTTGCCATGAACGCCACTCATACGCCTTCCAGCACATCCGGTTCGACCCAGATGGCCGAGCCGCCACCAGCACGGCTGTGGGACCGGAACGAGCACGCACCGGACGGCCGGCTGCGGGTGCTGCATGTGGCCACCGAGGTATATCCGCTGGTCAAGACGGGCGGGCTGGGTGACATTCTGGCGGCGCTGCCGGTGGCGCAGCAGGCGCAGGGGGTGGATGCGCGCCTGCTGCTGCCGGGCTTTCCGGCCATTCTGGACGGGCTGGACGATGTGGGCCTGGTGGCCGATCTGGGCAGCCTGATGGGTGCGGCCCGGGTGCGGGTGCTGTGGGGGCGGATCCGTGGTTCGGGCATTCCGGCCTACGTGGTGGATGCACCCTGGTACTACCGGCGTGAGGGCAACCCCTATCTGGGGCCGGACAATCGCGACTGGCCCGACAATGCCCGCCGCTTTGCGCTGCTGGGCAAGGTGGCGGCCCATCTGGCCTGGGGCGATGTGGATCCGATCTGGAAGGCCGATGTCCTGCATGCCCACGACTGGCATGCGGGGCTGGCGCCGGTGTACCTGAGCCAGAACCCGGTGCGCCGGGTGCGTTCGGTGTTCAGTGTGCACAACCTGGCCTATCAGGGGCTTTTTTCGCCGGATGACTGGGCCACGCTGGCGCTGGAACCCTGGATGCTGCGTCCGATGTACGGGCTGGAATATCACGGCTGGGGCAGCTTCATGAAGGGCGGATTGGCGTTTTCCGACTGGCTGAGCACGGTCAGCCCGCGCTATGCCTACGAGATCACCACGCCGGAATTCGGCGTCGGGCTGGACGGCCTGCTGCTGTCGCGCCGCGACCGGCTCACCGGCATTCTGAACGGCATCGACCAGACGGTCTGGAATCCGCAGATCGACGGGCTGGTGCCGGCCAACTACAGCGCACACGACCTCAACGGCAAGTGGGTCGACAAGGAGCGTGTGCAGCACGAGCTGGGTCTGGCGGTGGACCCGGGCCGGATGCTGGCGGTGATGGTCAGTCGCCTGACCGACCAGAAGGGGGCCGACCTGCTGCTGGGTGTGCTGCCGAAGATGCGCGAGCTGGGCATCCAGCTGGCGCTGGTGGGCAGTGGCGATCCGGCCCTGCAGGACGCCTTCCGCAAGGCCGCGCAGGAGGCGCCGGGGTGGGTGTCGGTCACCATCGGCTACGATGAGCCGCTGTCGCACCGGCTGATTGCCGGCGGCGACCTGATTCTGGTGCCGTCGCGCTTCGAGCCCTGCGGGCTGACGCAGATGTACGGACTGCGCTATGGCACGCTGCCGCTGGTGCGCCGCGTGGGCGGACTGGCCGATACGGTGCACGAATATCACGACGGGCAGCCGAGCAACGGCTTCGTGTTCAACCGGGCCGATGTGCACGACTTTGCACTGGCGCTGGCGCGGGCGGCCGATGTCTGGCAGGACCGCGGTGCCTGGGAGTGGCGGATGCGCACGGCCATGGAAGTCGATCACAGCTGGGGCCCTGCGGCTGCCGATTATCTGGCCATGTATCGGCAGGTGCTCAGTGACCGAAACTGAAACCGGGGTTTTCCTGTGGTGAATACCCGCGGATGATTTTTGTGGCCGCACGTGCCATGACATGCAGGCGGGGCAGGGTACCGTGGCATGGACACGGGGGCACGTACACCGGGGTATGGATACCGGGAAAGTCCTCTGGACGCCCCTGCAAAAGTGCTGGCTGCTGGGGAAAACCCCGAATTCCCGTCAAAGGCCGGCGGCGTGCCGGGCCGTATATGCCGCGCGTGCCCGGCTGATGATATGATCCCCAAAGGGGGCGACGTGCCCCCGAAACAGGCACCAGGCCGGGAAGGGCCAAGCCCGGGCTTTCCCGCCGGATCGACCGGGAAATCTTCCGCAGGACCAACCAGGAAAATCCCCGAGGGTCCGCAGCCTTCCGGACAGGTGCAGATGACGACACCGGTCCGGTGTCATTGGGGGAGAGGTGGACTTCCAGAACTTCGATCTGAACCTGCTGCGGGTTTTTGATGAAGTCATGGCCGAGCGCAACATCTCGCGTGCGGCCCGCAATCTGACGATGACCCAGCCGGCAGCCAGCAATGCCCTGCGCAGGTTGCGCGAGGCCTTGGGGGACGAACTGCTGATACGGGCCGGCCGCGGCGTCGAGCCCACTCCTTTCGCGTTGGCCATCTGGCCGGACGTGCGCACGGCGCTCAACGCGCTGCGGGGTGTCATCTCGCCCAAGTCCTTCGATCCGCTGCGTACCCGCGAGACCTTCGTCATTGCCATGGCCGACGCCACGGCCGCGCTGCTGGTGCCGCCGCTGCTGGACCGTCTGCAGCGCGATGCCCCCAATGCCACACTGCGGTTGCGTCCGCTCACCACGCGCGATCCGCTGCCGCTGCTCGAAAACGACGAGCTGCATCTGGCGGTCGGGCATTTTCCGGGGGCGGTGGCCGACATGATCCTGCGCGAGATGCAGGAAGACCGGCCCGATACCTTCGGCCATCAGGAAATCTACGAAGGCCAGTACGTGTGCGTGATGCGCGAGGGCCATCCGCTGGGCGAGGCCCCGGTGAGCCTCGATGACTACTGCGCGGCCCGCCATCTGCTGGTCAGCTATTCGGGCCGGCCGTTCGGTTTCGTGGACGAGGCGCTGGCCACGCGCCAGCGCACGCGGCGCATCGTGCTGACGCTCAACCAGTTCTTCACCGCCGCCAATGTGGTGGCGCAGTCCGATCTGCTCACCATCCTGCCGCTCGATTTCATCCCGGCCACGGGGCTGGCCGAGCGCCTGGTCTGGCAGCCGGTGCCGGTGGCTCTGCCCGCCATGCGGGTGGACATGGTCTGGCACCGGCGTCAGGAGCAGCTGCCGTCACACCGCTGGCTGCGCAAGCTGATCGACGACGTGACGCTGCGTCGCGTCTGGGGCACGCGCAACGTGCCGCTCACCCGCTTTGGCGGCGAGCCCATGCCCGCCCTGATTGCCAGCACCTTGCGCAACCCGCGGGGCGGCATCGCCCAGGACGACTGAGGCCGCCCAGGGCGCGCAAACGACAAGGGCCGATCCTGCCCGTGCAGGCAGAACCGGCCCTCATCAGGGAAGGTGGGTCGCGAGACCCGGTTTCAGCCGGGCCCCGGAGATCAGCGGATCACTTGTTCGCGGCCTCTTCTTCTTCCGAGCACACCCATTCGGGCTTGCTGCGGCCATGCACCTGGGTGATGGCGCGCAGGCGGCGCGTCTGCCACTCGTGCAGCTGGTACCAGGCAAAGCGCCAGCCCCACCAGCCGGAGGCTTCTCCGGGATAGTTCATCCGGCCCTCGGCGCCCAGACCCAGAACGTCCTGCATCTGGTAGATGGCCCAGCCCGACACGGATTGCGAGGCGGCGTGGATCAGCTCCCAGTGCATTTCCCGACCATCGGTCTTCAGATAGACCTGTGCCAGCGCACGCTCCCGATCGGAAGCCTGGGCGAACCAGCCCAGCGTGGTGTCGTTGTCGTGGGTGCCGGTGTAGACGATCTGGTTGCGACGCAGGTTGTGCGGCAGGAAGACGTTCTCGGAATCGTCCAGGAAGGCCAGCTGCAGCACGGCCATGCCGGGCAGGCCGGTGTCAGCCAGCAGCTTGCGCAGGCTGTCGGTCTGAAGCCCCAGGTCCTCGGCCACCAGCGGCAGCTTGCCCAGCGCCTTTTCCAGGGCGTTGAAGAGCGCCATGCCTGGGCCGGGCGTCCATTCACCCTCGCGTGCCGTGGGGCAGGTGGACGGAATGGCCCAGTAGGCATCGAAGCCGCGGAAGTGGTCGATGCGCACGATGTCGGTCAGGGCCAGGCAGCGCTTGACGCGCGCGATCCACCAGGCGTAGCCCTGCTTGGCGTGCTCGGGCCAGCGGTACAGCGGGTTGCCCCAGCGCTGGCCGTCCACGGCGAAGTAGTCGGGCGGAACGCCGGCCACGTGCGTGGGCCAGAGATCCTTGCCCAGGTCGAAGAGCTTGGGATTGGCCCAGGTGTCGGCGCTGTGCAGTGCCACGAAGATGGGCACGTCGCCCACGATGCGGACGTTGTGGGCATTGGCGTAGGTGCGAATGGCCTGCCATTGCTTCTCGGCCACCCACTGCACGAAGCACCAGAACAGGTAGTCGTCACGGTATTCCTGGCGGATGCGCTCCAGCGCAGCGGGCTTGCGCTGGGCGTGCTCTGCCGGCCACTCCTGCCAGGCCTTGCCCTGGTAGAGGCGGTCCAGCACCATGAACAGGGCGTAGTCGTCCAGCCAGGCGCCTTCGCGCTCGCGGAAGTCATCGAACTCGGCACGCATCGGTTCATGGGGGTTGCCCAGGAAGGTGCGGGCCGCCTGGGTCAGCGCACGCAGGCGGAAACGCTCGACACGCGGGAAGTCGATCCGGCCGTCACGCGGGGCCGGGCCCGGCTCGCCATCGACCGAATAGTCTTCCTGGAAATCGGCCGGCAGCCAGCCTTGCGAGGCCAGGCCCCGCAGGTCCACCAGCATGGGGTTGAAGGCCATGCCGGCCGGGCTCATGTACGGCGAATAGCCGCTGCCCGGAGGCACCAGCGGCAGGATCTGCCACAGGTACTGTTCGGCGTGCTCCAGCCAGTCGATGAAGTGATAGGCGCTGGGTCCGAAATCTCCCGAACCGGGGTGCTGGATGGTGAGCGGCTGCTCGGGGCCGACGGGCTCGGTATCCGGTAGCGAGGTGATGTGCAGCAGGATGCCGCTGGCACGGGAGGTGTTTGGACTCATGGTCTTCATCCTTTGCGACGGGCAACGAACATGTAGATGGAATGGGGACGCAACGTGCGTGCGGCGGTTCCTTTCGGCTTGGCGGCGGGAACGTCCATGCTTGTTGCGTCCTGTGTCTTGCATTTGACCACAGGTGCGCGAAGCTTGCTGATTTTCTTGACGGCCAGCCCCATCCGCATGATCTGCGTCATGGTCTCATCCACCCGGCCCTCGGGGGAGTTGGCCCGCCAGGGCTGTCCGTCGGCCTGGTTGGTGTCCAGCACCATGGTCCAGTCGCCTTCGGGCATGACGAAGGGCCGGTTCTCGCCGTCGGGGTTGAAGACGATCAGCAGGTCCTGCTCCTGGTTGTTGTGGGCGCCGAGGAACTGCGCAAACACGCCGTCGCCGTTCTGCGACCACTGGTCGGTGCGCATCTGCTGGCCTTCGTCGTTGAGCCACTGCACATCCAGCATGCCGGAGGCCGTGGGAGCGCCCAGCAGCCAGACGGGCAGGCGCAGCTGCGGGTGCTTGCGGCGCAGGCTGATCAGGTAGCTGGTGTATTCGAGCAGATCCGGGTCGGCGGCCCCCCAGTCCAGCCAGCTGATGGCGTTGTCCTGGTTGTAGGCGTTGTTGTTGCCCTGCTGGGTGCGGCCCATCTCGTCACCGGCCGTCAGCATGGGTGTGCCCTGGGCCAGCAGCAGCGAGGCCAGCATCACGCGCTTGAGACGGTTGCGGGTACGGTTGATGTCCGGATCGTCGGAGGGGCCTTCCACGCCGGCGTTCCAGCAGTGGTTGTCGTTGTGGCCGTCGCGGTTGTCCTCGCCGTTGGCTTCGTTGTGCTTCTGGTTGTAGGTGACCAGGTCGTTCAGCGTGAAGCCGTCGTGCGAGGTGATGAAGTTGATGCTGGCCTGCGGGGTGCGGCCGTCGTGGTGGAACTGCTCGCTGGCGCCGGAGATCTGGCTGGCGAAGGCGCCCCGGTTCTTGTCCGGCTGCAGCCAGAAGCAGCGTACCGTGTCACGGAAGCGGTCGTTCCATTCGCTCCAGCCGGGCAGGTAGCCGCCCAGCTGATAGCCGCCCGCAGCGGCATCCCAGGGTTCGGCGATGAGCTTGATGCCGGCCAGTGCCGGGTCCTGGCGGATGGCCTGGAAGAACGGGGCATAGCGGTCGAAGTGGCCGGGATCGACGGCGCCGGGCAGCGCCATGCGCCCCAGTACCGAGGCCAGGTCGAAACGGAAGCCGTCGACGTGCATCTCCTCCACCCAGTAGCGCAGCGAATCGAGGATCATCTGCAGCGTGGTGTAGTTGCTGGCGTTGAGGCTGTTGCCGGTACCGGTGTAGTTGCAGTAGTAGGCCGGGTCCTGCCGCGACAGGTGGTAGTAGGCCTGGTTGTCCAGGCCGCGCCACGACAGCGTGGGGCCGCGCTGGTCACCCTCGGGCGTGTGGTTGTAGACCACGTCCAGGATGACCTCGATGCCCGCCCTGTGCAGCGCCTTGACCATGTGCCGGAACTCGTTGACCGGGTCCTGGCGGGCGTAGCGGCGGGACGGCGCAAAGAAGGCCAGCGTGTTGTAGCCCCAGTAGTTGGACAGCCCCATCTCGATCAGGGTGCCCTCGCTGATGGACTCCTGCACCGGCAGCAGCTCCACGGCGGTCACGCCCAGGCGCTTGAGGTGCTCGATGGCGGCCGGCGTGGCCATGCCCTCGTAGGTGCCGCGCAGCTCGGCCGGCACGTGCGGGTTGGTGCGGGTGAAGCCCTTGACGTGCACCTCGTAGATGACACTGTCGGCCATCGGAATGTGCAGCGGCCGGTCGCCTTCCCAGTCGAAACAGCGGTCGTCGGTGACCACGGCCTTCGGCATCCAGGCGGCGTTGTCGTCGAGCTGGGTGTCGGGGCGGTCGAGGTGCGACTCGTGCCAGCGGAACTCGCCGTGCAGGCGCCGCGCATAGGGATCGAGCAGCAGGCGCGACGGGTTGTAGCGCAGCCCGCGTGACGGGTCATAGGGACCATCGACCCGGTATCCGTAGATCAGGCCGGGCCCGGCGTCCGGCAGAAAGCCGTGCCAGATGTTGTTCTGCGGGCCATTGAGGGCGTAGCGTGCCTTCTCGTGTCCCTTGGCATCGAAGACGCACAGCGTCACGCTCAGCGCGCCGCTGCTGAAGACGGCAAAGTTGATGCCACCGTCGGTACAGGTGGCACCCAGCGGCCAGGTACGGCCAGCCGGCATGGTTTCGTTTTTCATGGATCGTCCAAAATGTGTTCACGATCCATCCCGGACAGCCGGAAAGGATGGTGGACAGATGCTGGCTCCCAACAAGAACCGGATCCAGGCGACAGGCAGCCGGCAGGTGACGGATTCGTGACCGGCTGGCGGCGCGATGGCAGGAGAGGCGGCCTGACGGACAGGTGCCTGACGGGCGTCACCGTGAGGCGACGGGCCGTCGGACGGCAGGGCCCGGAACGGCCGGCCGCAGGCGGGCGGGCCGTCGTGCGACAGGCTGTTGCCGAATGACGGTGCCGGATGTTCCCGGAACGTCTCCAGAGCAGGGAAGCATCCAGCGGTGCGGGGCAGCGCCGGATTCTCCGGCAGCTGTCGACGGAAAAGCCGGCAGCGAAGATACCGCAATTGACCGGCTTCTCCCAGAAAGGCCCCCAATGGGCGTGGCATGGTACCGACCCAATGTCAAAGTGTGTTCCCGACCCGGCACGGAATCGTGTGTCCCGCGCCACCACAGGGTGGCCGGGGTGTCAGGGTGGCACCCCGGGACGATCCTGGCGGCAGGACTGGTGCCCGGCCGCCGGGAGGGCTGCGATCAGACCTTCAGCGGCTTCACGTTCCAGATACGGTCCGCATACTCCATGATGGTGCGGTCACTGGAGAAGACGCCCATGCCCGCCACGTTGATGACGGCTTTCTGGTTCCAGGCGTTCTGGTCGCGGTACAGCGCATCGACCTTCTCCTGGGTGGCCACGTAGTCGGCAAAGTCGGCCAGCAGCAGGTAGGTGTCCTGACGCAGCAGCGAGTCGGCGATGGGGCGGAAGCGTCCGGCATCGTCCGGCGACCAGAAGCCGCCCCCGATCTGGTCGATGACCAGGCGCAGGTCGGGGTTCTCTTCATAGTAGCGGGCCGGATCGTAGCCAGCGGCCTTGATCTTCGCCACTTCCTCGGTGCGGTGACCGAAGATGAAGATATTGTCGTCGCCCACCTGTTCGTGGATCTCGACGTTGGCCCCGTCCATCGTGCCGATGGTGAGCGCACCGTTGATGGCCAGCTTCATGTTGCCGGTGCCCGATGCTTCGGTGCCGGCCGTGGAGATCTGCTCGGACAGGTTAGCTGCCGGCATGATCATCTCGGCGGCCGAGACGCTGTAGTTGGGCACGAACACCACCTTCATCCGGTCGCGCAGCGCCGGTTCGGCATTGATCTTGCGGGCCACGTCGTTGATCAGCTTGATGATCAGCTTGGCCATCCGGTAGGCCGAGGCGGCCTTGCCGGAGAAGAGGAAGGTGCGCGGCGTCCAGTCCTTGTCGGGGTTGGCCACCATCTGGTTGTAGCGATGCACGATGTGCAGCACGTTCAGCAACTGGCGCTTGTACTCGTGGAAGCGCTTGACCTGCACGTCCAGCATGGCGTTGGGGTCGATGTCCACACCGCCGTGGGTCTTGACCCACTCGGCCAGGCGCTGCTTGTTGGTCAGCTTGGCGGCCGCGAATTCCTTCAGGAAGTCGGGCTTCGTGGCGAATTTCTTCAGCTTCGACAGCTCGTCCAGGTCCTTGCGCCAGCCGGTGCCGATCGACCTGTCGATCAGGGCCGACAGCGGCCGGTTGGCATTGGCCAGCCAGCGGCGCGGCGTGATGCCGTTGGTGACGTTGATGAAGCGGCCCGGGAACAGCTTGGCGAAGTCGGCAAAGATGGTGTCGACCAGCAGCTGGCTGTGCAGCTTGGACACACCGTTGACCTTGTGGCTGGCCAGCACGCTCAGGTAGGCCATGCGCACGCGGCGCTCGCCCGTCTCGTCGATGAGGGAGACGCGGCGCAGCAGGTCGTGGTCTTCGCCATGGTGCGTGCGCACCCAGTCGAGGAAGCGCTTGTTGATCTCGAAGATGATTTCCAGATGGCGCGGCAGCACGCTGCGCATCATGGCCACCGGCCAGGTCTCCAGTGCTTCGGGCATCAGCGTGTGGTTGGTGTAGGAGAACACCTTGCAGCACTGCGCCCAGGCGCTGTTCCACGACATCTTGTGCTCATCGACCAGCAGGCGCATCAGCTCGGGTACGGCGATGGCCGGGTGGGTGTCGTTCAGGTGGATGGCCACCTGGTCGGACAGCTCGTTGAATAGCTCGTGGTTGTGCAGGTAGCGACGGATGATGTCCTGCAGCGAGGCGCTGACGAAGAAGTATTCCTGGCGCAGCCGCAGCTCGCGGCCCTGGTAGCTGGAATCGTCCGGGTAGAGCACGCGCGTGACGTTCTCGGACTGGTTCTTGCTGGCCACGGCCTGCATGTAGTTGCCCTGCGAGAACAGCGTCAGGTCCAGGCTCTCGGCGGCGTGGGCGTGCCACAGTCGCATGGTGTTGATGGTCTTGGTGCCGTAGCCCGGGACGATCATGTCGTAGGCCTGGGCCTCGACCTTCTCGGCCTCGTGCCAGATGGCGCCCTTCTCGGGGTCATGTTCGACCCAGCCGCCGAACTTGACCGGATAGGTCACCTGCCGGCGCGGGAACTCCCACGGGTTGCCCAGCTTGAGCCAGTCGTCGGGTTGCTCGACCTGATAGCCGTCATGGATCGACTGGGCGAACATGCCGTAGTCGTAGCGGATGCCATAGCCGAAGCTGGGCAGGCCCATCGTGGCCATGGAGTCGAGGAAGCAGGCCGCCAGACGGCCCAGGCCGCCGTTGCCCAGCCCCGGATCGGGTTCTTCCTCGCGGGTTTCTTCCAGGTCCACCCCGCCTTCGGCCAGCGCGGTGGCCAGCTCGTCGTACAGGTCCATCGACATCAGGCTGTTGGTCAGCGCCCGGCCGATCAGGAATTCCATCGACAGGTAGTAGACCCGCTTGACCTTGCCTTCGTACTGCTGGCGGGTGGTCTCGATCCAGTTCTCGATCTGCTTGTCACGGGCCAGGCGGGCGAGGGCCTGGTACCAGTCGGTCTTGGTGGCGGTCTTGGGATCCTTGCCGATGGTGTAGAGCAGGCGGTTGGCTACGTAGCGGCGCAGCGCCTCGTGATCATTCTGGTTGATCGGGGCGGGTTCGAACGCGTCGGCGAGCGGAGTGGGGTTCTTGGTCTTTTTGGAGATCTTGGCCATCTTCAAACCTTCAGGGGAAGGAAGCTCCCCGGTTGCCGGGAAGCGGTAGATACTAATTTTGCAACCTTGACGCCGGCTCTGCCAGTTAAACCCCGGCTTTCGATGTAACCGTTGTTGACGTGGCCACGGTACGGCATCCTTCGTACCGCCGGGCGTGGGCGCCAGGACGTTTCCGGGGGCCATTCTGGCAAATTTGCGACACGGTACGGGCATTCGATGCCCCCGAATGTGCGCAGTCTGCAGGGATGATCGCCGCACAACATGGGGAAGGGGATGAATACGCTGCACCGCAGCAGGGGCTTTGTACCCGACAGGAAAGGCAGGCGCCCACCCATTTTCGGGGTTTTTCACCGGCGATGGGTGCAATTCCCGTATTGTGATGGTGCGATGCACATTGTGAACACGGGGTTTCGGGGGGTGGGGCTCGAGGGGCTTCAGGGTGTGTCGTGGTATTGGGGAGCATCCGGACGGGGTCTGACAGGACCATCGCCTGACGGGCCACCCTCGGCAGGATTGCTGTTTGACAGGTACGAAACACTCCAGCATAATTGCACTTCTTCCCCGGAGAGGTGCCCGAGTGGCTAAAGGGGGCAGACTGTAAATCTGTTGGCTTACGCCTACGTTGGTTCGAATCCAACCCTCTCCACCAGTTCAGGACCCTGACCAGCCGGTCAGGGTCTTTTCGCAATGGCGTCCGGTGTGCAACGCACCGCTCGTGCGGGTGTAGCTCAATGGTAGAGCAGAAGCCTTCCAAGCTTACGACGAGGGTTCGATTCCCTTCACCCGCTCCATCCTTTCGCCTCGTTCCCGTTTTTCGCCTTGCCCCCGTTTTGTCTGCTGCCCTGTCCCTGGCACCCAAAAGGGTTTCGCGGGACGAAGGGAGGCATGGCACGCTCTGATCGTTCTTCCCGTTGTCGGGTCGCCCGTTTCGGCGTGTCAGTTTGGGACGCAGCAGCTCGTGGCCGGGCGGGTTGGTCGGTGTCGAGCGTCAGGACACGTCCAGCGCCTTCTCCGCAAAAAACCCGCTCCGGCGTGTGACCGGGAGCGGGTTCCGGGGCGCGCGAACGAACAGGTCCATGCGCGCTCTGGTACGACCTCGCCGGGTTCAGTCGGCCATGGCCTCCATGGCGGGGGCTGCGGCCTTGCGCCGCGTGCTGCTGCCCGTGCCGGCAGGCTTGGTGGCCTGTGTGTCGGCCTGCTGGACGGCATTGCTGCGGCGATAGCGACGCTGGCGGTGCAGCCCCAGGTGCCGCGTGAGGTAGCGGCAGGCGCTTTCGGGCGTGGAATCGATGATGAACGCCAGATCCCGTAGCTGCGGCAGCTTGCGGTGGCGCACCGATACCGGCTCGTCGTCATTCATGCCGGTGTCCAGCACCTGCAGCAGATGGTCCAGCCGGGCGCCTACCGGCCCCTGGCGCATGCGCATGGCATCGGCAGCACGATCCTGCTCCTGCAGGAAGGCGGTCATCAGGATCAGCATCCGCTGCATGTCGGTGCTGGCGTCCACCTGGGTCACGCGGCAGTCGGTCACCGCCACGGCGCGGAAGGTATAGGGCTGGTGCAGGGCAGATTCGGCGCCCAGCAGGTCGCCGGGCAGGGCCAGCCGCACGAAGCTGGCGCCGTCCGCCGTCACGGCTTCGAGGCGCACCAGACCCTGGTTCAGCTGCCAGATGGCGCCCGTTTCACCTGCCTGCAGCAGCACTTCGCCGATACCCAGGGTGCGGGAGGGCATTGGCCGAGCGGTGCTCTCCGTGTCGGCGTCGGCCTCTTCCGGCTGGCTATGGGCAGCCTCGGACTGCCCGGCGGTACAGGGGCGCGCGGCACGGACGGTCTCCGTTCTGCGGGTGGTGGCTGGCGCAATGGCGGCCGGCGTCCCGGCCAGGGGGGCATCGTCGCCATACAGGTTCGCGAATGTCCCGGCCGTCATCAGCGGCTGGGCGGGGGACGGGGTGGGAAGGACGGATTGGGTATTCATGACGGTCTCACTCCGGATGTCTGGTGCCGGGCCCCGCAACGCCTGTGTCTGTCGGGCGGATCGGGGCAGGGGAATCTCCTGACGGTCTGTGGCCTGCGGGGGCTCGGCGTGCCGTAGAGACAGGCCGGCGGGCAGGGACGGATTGACGCGGCGACAGGGGAGCGTCCTGGCCCGTGGCGGCAGGTATCACGGATTTCCGGGGGGAGACGGTGCCGGCATCGCGGTGTGCAGCGCAGCAGAAACCGTCAGGAATCGCCTGTTCCGGCGGGGAGCCGGTCATCCGTCGCCGTGCATGGCGGATGAAAAGCGGTGAACGGGAAGATCCGTGAGGCCGCGGCCGGGCAGGCGCAACGGGGCGCCGCAGGCCGGGTCAGGCGATGCGCGGAGGAGCGCGACCGAGGTGAGGGCGCCACAGCGCCAGGGCAGGCGGTGGCGTGGGGGCCAGCAGCTGGGTGACGCGGCTGGCAATGCGCACCGGCAGCACGAGCGCAGGCGGCACGCTGGCCACCATGGGCATGTCCTGCTGCAGGCGGCAGTAGGGGCAATGGCCGTCCCCATGCAGCGCGCTGTGATCGAGCGGGCTGGGCGTCGGGGCGTCGGTACCGTAGGTCTGCAGCAGCCGGTGATGGCCCGGGCTGCCCGGATAGGACGGCGTCGTGCAGACTTCCAGCGGATACTGGCCCGTCCAGCTGGCCAGCATGGCGGTGAACGAGGGCGCAAGCGTGCCGACCAGGACGGCCAGCATGGCCATCCAGACGATCAGCGGACGATTGCGGCGGGCGTTCATCGTTCAGCGTGGTACGTGGGGTTGAAGGACGGGACGATGCAGCCGGGAAGCGTTCCCCCAGGATGTCTGCGCAAAAGCCTCGCAGACCCTTGCAGACCTTCCGGAAGCTGCCATTGTCCGTCAGATTGACCGATTTCCTGCTTTGTGTCCAGAGGTGTCACGGGGTTTTACACGTCGGGGGAGGTGTTTCCGGGGGGTGTGCATTGCAGCATCGCTGTGGTGCCGGCCTGTGTCATGACCGCATCGATGCCCATGGACCCATGCGTCATGAGCGGGCCTCATGACACGTGTTGTCTGGGCGCTACGGGCAGAAGCCGATATACTCACACTTCGCAACAATCAAGAATCATTCATGCCTGTGGGAGACTCCCCGGCATTCAGGAGGCTCTGTCGCGATCTGCAGGGCGCACGCAGGGCATCCTTTACCCGGGGCGGGAGCCCCTGTCCCCATGCGGGGTCTCCCGGGCCGGACGGCACACCGTCTGGTGGCGTCACGCGCAGGCCACTCAGCCTCCGGGAATTATCATGTTTTTCGCCATTCAGTTTGCGATTGTTCTTTTGTGTATTCTGGTGGGTGCCCAGATCGGTGGTATCGGTCTGGGCGTCTTCGGCGGGATAGGTCTGGCCATTCTGGCCTTCGGCTTTCACCTGCAGCCCACCAGTCCCCCCATCGACGTGATGCTGATGATCATGGCGGTGGTTTCGGCCGCAGCCGCCATGCAGGCGGCGGGTGGCCTGGACTATCTGGTGCGGCTGGCCACCCGGGTCCTGCATCGCAATCCCCGCTACATCACCTTCATCGCGCCGGCGGTCACCTACACCTTCACTGTGCTGGCCGGTACCGGGCACGTGGCCTACTCGGTGCTGCCGGTGATTGCCGAGGTCAGCCGGCGCAACGGCATCCGCCCCGAGCGCCCACTGTCGATGGCCGTGATTGCCTCGCAGTTCGCCATCGTGGCCAGCCCCATCGCGGCGGCCGTGGTGTCGGTGGTCCACTATCTGGAACCGCAGCACGTGTCGCTGGCCGATGTGCTGAAGGTGACGGTGCCCTCCACCCTGCTGGGCATCTTCATTGCCTGCCTGTTCGTCAACCGGATGGGCGTGGAGCTGAAGGACGATCCGGGCTACCAGGCGCTCCTGAAGGATCCCGACTACCTGAAGAGCCTGGAGATTACCTCCAATACCGAAGACGGCCCGCTCAAGCCCACCGCGAAGACCTCGGTGGCCATCTTCGTGGGAGCGGCCCTGCTGGTGGTGCTGATGGGCGCCGTCAAGTCGCTGCGTCCGGTGTTCGACGGCGAACCGATGGGCATGGCGCATACCATCGAGATCATCATGCTGGCGGCCTCGGCCATCATCATCATGACCTGCAGGCCCGATGGCAACGAAATCACCCGTGGTAGCGTCTTCCATGCCGGCATGCGGGCCGTGATCGCCGTCTTCGGGGTGGCCTGGCTGGGTGACACGCTGATGCAGGCCCACATGGGCGAGCTGAAGGAGGCCGTGTCGTCGCTGGTGGAAACCGCCCCATGGACCTTTGCATTTGCGCTGTTCGTGCTGTCGGTGCTGGTCAACAGCCAGGGCGCCACGGTGGCCACGCTGTTCCCGGTGGGCATCGCCCTGGGCGTACCGGCGCCGATTCTCATCGGCACGCTGGTGGCCGTCAACGGCTATTTCTTCATCCCCAATTACGGCCCGATCATTGCTTCCATCGACTTCGACACCACGGGCACCACACGCATCGGCCGCTTCATCTTCAACCACAGCTTCATGCTGCCGGGGCTGCTCAGCATGGCCTTCAGCCTGGCCTTCGGGCTGCTGTTTGCGGAGCTGTTCCTGTAGCGCGCGGCATGGACCGGTCCGTTCCTGCGCTGGCTCCGGATTTGCGTGCTTGACAAGGTGCCGCGCAGGCGGGGAAACGCCGGCAGCACACGGCCGGATCCGGCCCGAAGGAAAATCTCCCCTGGGCGCCCGTGATGTGCCTCTGCCGGTTACAGCAGGTTGTCCAGCTCGTCCTCGGAGATACCGTGGATCTGCCGGGCAAAGTGCATGGGCTGGGTAATGAGCAGGCTGGCCGGCAGCGAGCGCAGACAGCCCTGCCCGTCGTCGAAGATGAAGGCGGGCACCCCGCGGGCCGAGTGCTGCTGCATCAGCGCCCGGGCGGTATCGATGCGGCTGCGGTGGGCCGCCTGCAGGGCATCCGTGGGGCGCTGCATGCCCAGGGCGGCCTCTGCCAGTCCCATCTCTTCCAGCAGCGCGGCCACTACGGCGGGATCGGTGACGTTCTGGCCGCCGGCATAGCGGGCGTGCTGCAGGCCCTGCAGGGCCTCGAACTCGCGGCAGGGGGTGGTGAGCGACACGGCCGTCAGGGCCAGGGTGGGCAGCGTGCTGTCGAGAGGCTGCTGGCTGCCCAGTACCCGGTCACGGTAGCGGGTGCTGAAGGGCAGGCCGGTGAGCTGCTCGATGTGCAGATCATTGGTCCACGCATGACCTGCCAGGGCGGTGCTCATCGGCCGGGCGCCATTGCCGGAGAACTGGCCGCTCGGCAGCAGGGCCAGCGCCACGCCGGTGGATTCCACCAGCCGGGCCAGTGCCTGATTGATGCCATAGCACCAGTCGCACAGCGGGTCGAAGAGGTAGGTCAGCGTCTTGCTCATGCCACAGCACCATGACTGGCCGGCGAATGTCCGGCCGCAAACCATCAGGAAACAGCCGGAGATTGTGGAACTGTGTGACGTAACGCGCTGAAAAGGTCTGTGTTGCCGTAGTGTTATTTGGTGTTAAGGCAGCGGTGTGGCCTCCCTGTCGGGAAAATTGCCCATCTGGTAGCCCAGCCACAGGCGCTGGGCAATGCGGCCGGCCATGGCGTTGGCCTGGGCGGCCATCCGCTGGTTGGGGTTGTCCTTCAGGTTGTCGGCAAAGAGGGCCAGCCAGCGCTCGAACATCTCGGCCGTGAGATGGGGCAGGGCCACGTGCTTGGGCATGGGCTGCCCCATGAAGCGGCCGGTGCGGCGCAGCAGGCTGGACCAGAAGTCTTCCAGCTTGACCAGATGGGCCGGCCAGTCGTCGATGTGATCGTTGAAGATCGGCCCCAGCACTTCATCCTCGCGGATGCGTGCATAGAAGCTGTGCACCATCTGGTGGATCTCTTCTTCGGTGCAGATGTCGGCAGGCATGATGATGCGGTCGGGCGCAAAGGAAAAGGACAGCGGAGGCGCCCCCCGTGCGGGAGGCACTTCCCGTGTCCTTCATTGTGACACCACGCCCCGCCGGTGTGCATTGACCTTCGTATAGAGCGTGTCATGGGCTCGTTCGTCCCCGCGGAACCTCCCTTTGGGCGTGCATGGACTGTGATGGCGGCGCTGCCAGTGTCTTGAAGCCGTGGAGGTTTCTGTGGTCCTGCCGCCTTGTCCTGCATGCTCGAGGGGGGCTTAGGGTCAGCCCCGAATCCGTGCGTTGATGTCAGTACAGCTCCAGGTGCAGCCGTCCCTGGCGCTGCAGCAGCTTCCAGCCCGTATCGTCGGCGGCCAGCTCGCTGCTGCCTTCCATCAGCGTGTTGACGGCGCCCGACACGGCCTGTTCCAGATGCGCCTTGTTGCCGCACAGGTAGACGTGCGCCCCCCGGTCCAGCAGCGGAAGCAGCGTACCGGCATGATCGGCAATGGCATTCTGTACGTAGTATTTTTCGGCGCCATCGCGCGAGAAGGCCGTGATCAGCGTGCCCAGCACACCTTCCTGCTGCAGGGCCTTCAGCTCGTCTTCGTACAGGAAGTCTTCCGAACGGTGTTTCTCGCCGAAGATGAGCACCGTTTCACGACGGATGCCCTGCGCCTGCATCTCGCGCAGCAGGCCGATCAGCGGGGCGATGCCCGTACCCGTACCCACCAGGATCAGCGGCGTGTCGGCACTGCCGGCCAGATGGAAGCCCGGATTGGCACGGCAGTAGATGCGGAACGGCCCCTCGTGCGACAGCAGCCAGCGGGTGGCCGTGCCCTTGTGCGGGCGGCCGTTGTGCTCGTAGCTCACCTCGCGCATGCACAGGTCCAGATGGCCGGCCTCACCGTGCGAGGCAATCGAGTAGGCCCGCACCAGGCAGGCCGACAGCAGTTTGGCCAGCTCGGGCAGCGGCACGCTCTCGGGCGAGGCGAAGTCCTTCAGGATGTCCAGGATGTCGGCGTGGTACAGGTACTCTTCCAGTGCCTTGCGGTTCTTGAACTTCTGCAGCTCCTTCAGCTTCTCGTTGCCGGTCAGCTTCGCCAGGTCGCGCAGCACGCCCTTGCTGATCTGCCGCAGCTCCTTGTGGCGCAGCAGGGCCGGCGCTTCGAACGAGCCATAGTATTTGGCCAGCGCGCCCAGCAGCTGCGGGTCGTTCTCGGCCATCACGTACACGGTGTCGCCGGCACGCCACAGCATGCCGCTGCCGGTGGTGTCCAGCCGGATGTGCCAGGCCGCCGGATCGCTGGTGTTGAGCTGCCGGCGTTCCAGCAGCGGGGCCTCGAAGGCCTCGCCGGCGCCGTAGGCCTTGACCTGCAGCTGCAGTGCGCGCCCTGCCTCCAGATCCCCGTGGAGCACCTTCTCCACCACCGGCGTCCACTTCTCGAAGAACTGCCGGTAGTTGCTGTCGGCATCCACCCGGTTGACCAGCGCCGTGGCGCCGCGTTCCTGCAGCAGCGCGTCCACCTGCTTCGTGAAGCCGCAGAAGTGGGGGTAGCTGGTGTCGCCCAGCCCAAAAATGGCATAGCGCAGGCTGGACAGGGAAGGCGTTGCCTGCAGCAGCGCCAGGAAGGCCTCGGCATTGCCCGGAGGCTCGCCGTCGCCAAACGAGGCCGAGATGATGAGCAGCGGATCATCGCCCTGCAACATGCCGGGCGAGATTTCGTCCAGCGTCAGAACCTCGGGGGAGAAAGCCTTCAGGGCCGGGTTGGCGGCCAGCTGCTGGGCCAGTGCCCGGGCATTGCCCGACTCCGACCCATAGCCGATCACCAGATGCTTGGCGATGGTGTTCATGCGTGAATGTGGTGCGTACTGCTGAAAGTGATTTCGTGACACGTTCCGGTGGCCCCGATCATAAAGCCATTTGGCCCCGCTGCCCGGTCAGTGCTGCCGGTCGTAGTAGTCGTCGAAGATTTCCTTCGCCTGTTCGACCGCCTCGAAGTCTTCCATCAGGTCGTTCACCATCCGGCGGATGCTGATGTAGGACGTGACCTTGCCTGTGTCATCGAACATTGGCTGTACCGTCGTGTCCACCACATAGACCGAGCCATCCTTGCCCACGTTGGGGATGATGCTCGTCCAGATCCGGCCGTCCCTGATCGTATCCCACATGTTCTTGTACAGCGACTTGGGTACATCCGGGTGGCGCACCAGGCTGTGCGGCCTGCCCACCAGTTCGTCGCTCGTGTAGCCGGTCAGCCGGCAGAACAGCTCGTTGGCATAGGTGATGTTGCCCTGCAGGTCGGTGGTGGAAATCACGGCCACCTTGTCCAGGGCGTCGAGCAGCGCCTGGTTGCTGGGGGCGATGTTTGCGGCGGTACTGGGAGCGATACTCATGGTTTACGTCCTTCGGGTTGGTTGCCGCCAGCCCCTGATTCCCGGCGGGGGAGGTGGCAGCAGGATAAAATAGTTGAGCAATATTATCGGGAATAAGCGCGAAGCGCCTGATCGCCCTGATGCAGGTGGGGGCAATGGTCCACGACACGCGCTGTACCGTCTGCGCCGCAGTACGGTGTGCCCCAGGGGCGGGATGTGATTGAATGCGCCCATTCCATTTTCCTTGCATGCCCATGAGCACCACTCCATCCCGGCCGCCGTCCTTCACCGAGACGCCGGCCATCGATCCGCGCGCCTTCCGGCGGGCACTGGGCAACTTTGCCACCGGTGTCACCATCATGACCGCCAGTGCAGGCGGGCGGCAGGTGGGCGTGACCGCCAACAGCTTCAATTCGGTATCGCTGGATCCGCCGCTGATCCTCTGGAGCATCGTCAAGCGGTCGGGCAGCTATCCGGTCTTTGCCGAGGCCACGCATTTTGCCGTCAACATCCTGGCAGCCAACCAGATCGACCTGTCCAACCAGTTCGCCCGTCCCGCCGATGACCGCTTTGCCGGCGTCGCCCACCGGGCCGGCGTGGGGGGCACCGTGCTGATCGACGGCACCGCGGCCAGCTTCGAGTGCGAGAAACATCAGACGGTGGACGGTGGCGACCACTGGATCCTGATCGGCCGGGTGGTGGCCTTTGGTGACTACGGGCGCTCACCGCTGCTCTACCACCAGGGCACCTACGGCATGGCCATTCCGCACCCGCAGGTCGATGAACCCTGCGAGTCCTGTCACACCACCAGCGGCCTGCACAGCCGCCTGGAGGACAACTTCTACTATCTGATGACCCAGGCCGTGCGTGCCTACCAGCAGGCGTACCAGGCCGAACGCCGCAGTTCCGGCTGGAGCCGTGGCGAGACCCGTGTCCTGCTGGTGCTCGACACCGGCGTCCCCTGCGACATGCGTTCGCTGGTCCAGCAGGCTGCCATGCCTGCACGGGAAGTGGGGCCGGTGCTGACCCTGCTGCGCGAGCGGGGGCTGGTCGAGCGGCTGGAGGGAGATCGCTTCCAGCTCACCCCGGCTGGCCACGAACAGGCGGTGGCCGTATGGGCCATGGCCGAGCGCCAGCAGGAACTGGCCTTCCGCCCATTCTCGGCGCAGCAGAAGGACGATTTCCGCGACATGCTCAAGACGCTGATTGCGGGCTTTCGCTGAGTCCAGGCCCCTCCCTTCGGTCCCTGCTCCCCCTTCGGAATACGCCCCTTCAGAACCGTGTCAGGCCCATCGGGCTGCGCCCTGTCAGTCACGGATCCGGGGAGGGTGACGCGGGGGGCGAATGAGGCCATGACACGCTCCGGCAACCCGGGATCAGGGGCCTGATGCGGGCCGAATCACCTACATTGCCTACCTTCAGGCGCGCTCTGGGGTATCCTGCCCCCATTGTGCATTCCTGCCATCCCATGAAAACAGACATTCGCCTCGACGCCCTTCAGGATGGATCGTCGCTGCCGGCCGATGCGCGGCAGGACGTGATGTCTCCTCAAACCGCCGCTTCACCCGGGCAGCCGCAGACGGTCGATGTGCCGGTTTCCCTGACCGATGTGCCCCTGCCTGCCGGCGCGGCTGCCCTGGATCACGACAGCATCCCGCTGGCCGATCCCGGCTTCCTGCTGTCCGTCGAATGCCCGGGGCGCCCCAATGCCGGCGCTTCGCCCGTCGGGCTGGTGCCGGGCGCGTCCCCCATGGAGCGCCCTTCGCTCACGCTGGCCCTGCTGCAGGCCCGGGAGGCGGCCATGCTGTTCTTCCGGCCGCTGCTCAACCGGCATGGGCTCACCGAACAGCAGTGGCGCGTCATCCGCGTGCTGTACCGCCACGGTGTGCTCGAAAGCCACTGCCTGGCCGATCTGGTCTGCATCCTGAAGCCCAGCATGACGGGCGTGCTGCAGCGCATGGAGCGCAACGGGATGGTGCGCCGCTACAAGGCCAGTCACGACCAGCGCCGCGTCTTCGTGGAGCTGACCGAAGCAGGGCGAACCTGCTTCGAGCGCATGTCCGGCGAGGTGGAGAACAGCTATGCCCGTCTGCAGGAGAAGTTCAGCGAAGAGAAGATCCACCAGCTGCTGATGCTGCTGGATGAACTGCGGGTGCTGCATCCCTGACTGTCATGAACGCATTCGTCCCCATGCACGCATTCGTTTCCGTGTGGGCCGGCCAAAGCCCTGGTTGTCCAGGACACGAACATAGTAACGGGGCAGCCAACCCCGCACGCGTGCCGCTGGCCCGGGCGCCGGAAGGCAAACGGCCTCCGGCAGGGAGGCCGACTCCCGGAATTACAGGCCCCTGACCGGCATCACGGCCACTGCATCTCGCCCTTGGCCACCTTGGCGCTCATCTCCAGCGAGCCTTCGCCGCTCAGCTTCGGATAGCGGACCTTCATGGCCTCGATCAGCTCGGCCGAGTTGCGCGCTTTGGCCGTTTCCTCGTCGAAGGCACGGATGTAGTCGGCCGTGAAACGTGCCGCGCTCGTGTCGAGGGCACTGCCGGGTGCATAGTGGCCGGGAATGACCACGGACGGCTGCAGCTGCTCGATGCGCGCCAGCGTTTCCAGCCAGGCCGCATGCGAGGCGGGGGTCTGCGTGTCGGCCATCCAGACGTGCTCGCCGGCCACGACCGGAATGCCGCCTGCCACCACGCGAATCGACGGAATCCACACGAAGGTACGGTCCGGCGAAGGTCCATCCAGCCCCACCACCTGCAGCGTCTGGCCTTCCAGCTTCAGGCGGTCACCGTCCAGGGGCTCGGGGATGATGATCTGCTTCGGTGCGTTCTCACCCAGCTGTGGGCCCCAGACCTTGCGCTTGACGGCCTCGGTGGCCCGGATGTTCCGGATGGTCTGCGGCGTGGCCACGATCCGCGCCTCGGGGAAGGCCGCGTGCAGCGTGTCCAGCCCGAAGTAGTAGTCTGGATCGGAGTGGCTGATGTAGATGGTGGTCAGCTTCTTGCCGCTCTTGCGGACCATCTCCGCCACCTTGCGGGCATCGGCAGCGGAGAACTGCGCGTCGATCAGCACGGCCTCCTTCTTGCCCTGCACCAGGGTGGACGACACGGCGAAGATGGCTTCCTCGCCCGGATTGTAGGTGCCGATGATCAGCGGCGCCTCGGCCATTTCCTTCACGCCGGCGGTGGCGCGGGAAGTGTGGGCAGCCTGCGGCAGCTGGCTGCAGCCGGCCAGGGCGGCAGCGACGGCGAGGGCGATCAGGGACGGGTTGAATCGTTTCATGGTCCTGGAGAAAAAGGTTGTGAAGCGCGAAGTGGAGACTGTGCGGCCGCAGGCCATGCGCCGGAGGGCTCTGTAAAAGCCTGCCTGCATTCCGGCTTTCATGCCCGTGCGGTCCAGAGGGTGGCCATTGCCGGCGATGGTGTTCTGGTTCGCCCTCATCATGGAGCCAAGGGCGCCCGCCTGCCTCTGCAGAGGCTCCGGTGGCTCATCCCGGTCATGGAGAAAGCGCTGGCAGATTCGTGCAGCGAACCCTGATGTGATGTTGCCAGAAACGCCGGCCCGATGCCGGCGGGACAGGCTGTTTCTCCCCACGGACCAGTCGATCATGTGTGTGGAAAGTCACAGATGGCGAGGGTCATCGCGTGCGGGAGGGGCGGGAGGACTTTTTTGCATCCCCCTTGCACGCAAGGGAAAAAGTCAGCATAATCCCGTTCTGACCACGCAGACAGCAGCTGCAGCACGTGTTATACTGCGCGCTTGCCCCCAAACGTCTGCTCCTTCGCTTGCCAAAGTGAAGCGTATCGGGGTCAATGCCCATGTGGCTCAGTGGTAGAGCACTCCCTTGGTAAGGGAGAGGTCGCGCGTTCGATCCGCGCCATGGGCACCACATTTTCTGCGCTGATTCTTCTGTCAGCGCATCCGGTCAGGGAGCGTCCCTGGCGTTTCATGGGCCAGCCAGCCACCTCCATCCAGACATCAGGAGTCTTCAGTTATGGCAAAGGGCAAGTTTGAACGGACCAAGCCGCACGTGAACGTGGGCACCATCGGTCACGTGGACCATGGCAAGACGACGCTGACGGCTGCGATCGCCACGGTGCTGTCGAAGAAATACGGTGGTGAGGCCAAGGGCTACGACCAGATCGACAACGCGCCGGAAGAGAAGGCCCGGGGCATCACGATCAACACCTCGCACGTCGAGTACGAAACGGCCACGCGTCACTACGCACACGTGGACTGCCCGGGACACGCCGACTACGTGAAGAACATGATCACCGGCGCCGCCCAGATGGACGGTGCGATCCTGGTGGTGTCGTCGGCCGACGGCCCGATGCCGCAGACGCGCGAGCACATTTTGCTGGCCCGTCAGGTGGGCGTGCCCTACATCATCGTGTTCATGAACAAGGCCGACATGGTCGATGACGCCGAGCTGCTGGAGCTGGTGGAGATGGAAGTGCGCGAGCTTCTGTCGAAGTACGAGTTCCCGGGCGACGATCTGCCGATCGTCAAGGGCTCGGCCCTGAAGGCGCTGGAAGGCGACCAGAGCGAGATCGGCGAGCCGGCCATCATCAAGCTGGCCGAGGCGCTGGACAGCTACATCCCCGAGCCGGAGCGTGCCGTGGACGGTACGTTCCTGATGCCGATCGAGGACGTGTTCTCGATCTCGGGTCGTGGTACGGTGGTGACGGGCCGTGTCGAGCGCGGCATCATCAAGGTCGGCGACGAGATCGAGATCGTCGGTATCCGCGACACGCAGAAAACCACCTGCACCGGCGTGGAGATGTTCCGCAAGCTGCTGGATCAGGGCCAGGCGGGCGACAACGTGGGTATTCTGCTGCGTGGTACGAAGCGTGAGGATGTCGAGCGTGGTCAGGTGCTGGCCAAGCCGGGCACGATCAAGCCGCACACCGAGTTCGAAGCCGAGGTGTACATTCTGAGCAAGGACGAAGGTGGCCGTCACACGCCGTTCTTCTCGAACTACCGTCCGCAGTTCTACTTCCGTACGACGGACGTGACGGGATCGGTGACGCTGCCGGAAGGCACCGAGATGGTGATGCCGGGCGACAACGTGCAGATGAAGGTCAAGCTGATTGCGCCGATCGCCATGGAACAGGGTCTGCGTTTCGCCATCCGTGAAGGTGGCCGTACCGTGGGCGCCGGCGTGGTGGCCAAGGTCATCGCCTGATCAGTCAAACACAGTTCATTGCAGGAAAGTAGGGGCATAGCTCAACTGGCAGAGCGTTGGTCTCCAAAACCAAAGGTTGGGGGTTCGATTCCCTCTGCCCCTGCCACTTTCCTCAAGGTGTTGCAATCGAAACGGGCCTCCCAAAGGCCCGCTTTCGTCAGAACAAGAGTCATCACAAGGCAGTTTTCACTGCATATTCCCAGGCTGGATACATGGCAGCTCAGCAAAAAGTCGAAGATGTCACTTCGGGTGGCGACCGAGTCAAGCTGGTGCTCGCCATCCTGGCTGTGGTGGCAGGTCTCGCTGGTTTCTACATGCTGTCCGAGCAGGCGCTGATCTTCCGCGTCCTCTCGGTCATCGGTGGCCTGGTGGTCGGTGCCGGTATTGCCTATCTGTCTGCACCTGGCCGTCGTGCGCTGGCCTTCATGCGTGAGTCGTGGGCCGAGGCGCGTCGCGTGGTCTGGCCCACCAAGAAGGAAACCTGGACCATCACCCTGTACGTCTTCCTGTTCGTGGTCGTCATGGCCTTGTTCCTGTGGCTCGTCGATTCCGGGCTGCAGTACGTGCTGTACGATCTCGTGCTGGGCTGGAGCCGTTGATGAGCAAACGCTGGTATGTCGTGCATGCCTACTCGGGCATGGAAAAGAGCGTTGGCCGTGCCATTCGTGAGCGGGTCGAGCGTTCGGGCATGCAGGATCTGTTCGGTCAGATTCTCGTCCCCACCGAAGAAGTGGTCGAAATGAAGAACGGCCAGCGCACCATCAGTGAGCGCCGCTTCTTCCCGGGCTATGTGCTCGTCGAAATGGAAATGAACGACGACACCTGGCACCTCGTCAAGAACACCAGCAAGGTCACCGGTTTCGTGGGTGGCAGTGGCAACCGTCCTGCCGCCATCTCGCAGGCCGAAGTCGACAAGATCATGAGCCAGATGGCCGAGGGCGTCGAAAAGCCGCGGCCCAAGACGCTCTTCGAGGTGGGCGAGATGGTGCGGGTCAAGGAAGGCCCGTTTGCCGACTTCAACGGCAACGTCGAAGAGGTCAGCTACGACAAGAACCGCCTCACCGTGTCGGTCACCATCTTCGGCCGTGCCACCCCGGTCGAGCTGGAGTTCGGTCAGGTCGAAAAGGTCTGATCCCCTTTTTCTTTCGCCCGGTTGCGACAGGTGTCGAACCGGGTGTTGACAAATCCAGCGACGGTACTGCAGAAGTGCCGTACGTTTGGTACCATTCCGCGATTCTGCATCGATGTCTTCGGGCATCGGCACGGTTTCAAGGCAGTGCGCCCCGTGCACACTGCATTTTGAGGAGCCTGGAGAAGGCCGGCCTACCCCGCCTGCCGCTCTTTGGGCGATCGCACTCACTCAGGAGTAGCCTTCATGGCCAAGAAAATCGTCGGCTTCATCAAGCTGCAGGTTCCTGCAGGCAAAGCCAACCCCTCGCCCCCGATCGGCCCCGCACTGGGTCAGCGTGGTCTGAACATCATGGAATTCTGCAAGCAGTTCAATGCCCAGAGCCAGGGCATGGAACCGGGCCTGCCCATTCCCGTGGTGATCACCGCCTTTGCCGACAAGAGCTTCACCTTCATCATGAAGACGCCCCCGGCGTCCATCCTGATCAAGAAGGCCGCCAAGATCGACAAGGGTTCCAAAACCCCCCATACCGACAAGGTGGGTACGCTCACGCGCGAACAGCTGGAGCAGATCGCCAAAACCAAACAGCCTGACCTCAGCGCTGCCGATCTGGATGCTGCCGTGCGTACCATCGCCGGCTCTGCCCGCAGCATGGGCGTCAACGTGGAGGGCGTATAAATGGCCAAGCTCAGCAAACGCGCCAAGGCACTTGCCGCCAAGGTCGAATCGAACCGCCTGTACCCCGCCGCTGATGCCCTGTCGCTGGTGAAGGAATGCGCCAACGCCAAGTTCGACGAGTCCGTCGACGTGGCCGTGCAACTGGGTATCGACCCGCGCAAATCCGACCAGCTGGTGCGTGGCTCGGTGGTGCTGCCCCGTGGTACCGGCAAACCGGTGCGTGTGGCCGTGTTCACCCAGGGTGCCAAGGCTGACGAGGCCAAGGCTGCCGGTGCCGACATCGTCGGCATGGAAGACCTGGCCGAACAGGTCAAGGCCGGCAACCTGAACTTCGACGTGGTCATCGCCTCGCCGGACGCCATGCGTGTGGTTGGCTCGCTGGGCCAGATCCTCGGTCCCCGTGGCCTGATGCCGAACCCGAAGGTCGGCACCGTCACCCCCAACGTGGCCGAGGCCGTCAAGAACGCCAAGTCGGGTCAGGTCCAGTACCGTACCGACAAGGCCGGGATCATTCACAGCACCATCGGCCGTGCCTCGTTCGACGTGGCAGCGCTGCAGGAAAACCTGGCAGCCCTGGTCGATGCGCTGGTTCGTGCCAAGCCGGCCACCTCGAAGGGTCTGTACCTGCGCAAGGTGGCCGTGTCCAGCACCATGGGCGTGGGCGTGAAGGTCGATACCGCGACCGTCAACCCCGGCGCCTGATTCACAGAACTTTGGGCCGCACCTCCGGGTGCGGGTTATCAAAGACCGTATGGGGCCAGCCGTGAGGCAGCACGCAGGTGCTGCCAGAGTGGGGACGCCTTGAATGTCCGGCCGGTCGTTACTACCTGAAGAAGCGAAACGCTTCGGCAGGCAGCAGGCCGAAACGCCGGACGCCATACGCAGATGGCGGTCCTGAAGCATGAAGGTTTCAATTGCAGACAGGGTTTGCGGTGCGGGCTTCCCGCGCATGCCGGCTTTGGCTGTGGCAGAAAACTTCACACCTGATCGCCGTGTTGTCAACGATGGGCGTGCTTCGGCACAACCATCTCATTTGTAAGGAAAGACCGTGGCTCTCAATCGTGAAGAGAAAGCGGCCGTTATCGAGGAAGTCTCTGCCCAGGTGGCAACGGCTGGCTCGATCATCCTGGCCGAGTACCGTGGTCTGACAGTCGAGAAGATTACCCAGCTGCGCAAGCAGGCACGGGAATCGGGTGTGTATCTGCGCGTGTTGAAAAACACGCTGGTACGTCGCGCCGTTCAGGGAACGCCCTACGAGAAGCTTGCCGACCAGATGGCCGGTCCGCTGATGTATGGCATTTCCACTGACCCGGTTGCGCCGGCCAAGCTGATGGCTGCCTTCGCCAAGGCCAACGATCAGCTCGTGCTCAAGGGTGGTGCCATGCCCAACGTGGTCATGGACATCGCCGGGGTTCAGGCCCTGGCCACCATGCCGAGCCGCGACGAGCTGCTGGCCAAGCTGCTGGGCACCATGCAGGCACCGGTTGCCACCTTCGTTCGCACCCTCAACGAGGTGCCGACGAAGTTCGTTCGCGGCCTGGCGGCCGTGCGCGACAAGCAGGAAGCTGCCTGAGCAACCCCAAGAACATCGACTGTCGGGCATTCAACCGACAAACCTACGCAATTGAACTGGAGTAATTCCAAATGGCACTGAGCAAAGAAGAGATCCTCGACGCAGTCGCAGGCATGACGGTTCTGGAACTGTCCGAACTGATCAAGATGATGGAAGAGAAATTCGGCGTGTCGGCTGCTGCCGCTGCCGTCGCCGTGGCCGCTCCGGCCGCTGGTGGCGCCGCTGCTGGCGCTGCTGCCGAAGAGCAGACCGAGTTCACCGTCGTTCTGGCCGCCGCCGGCGAGAAGAAAGTCGAGGTGATCAAGGTCGTGCGTGCCGCCACCGGCCTGGGCCTGAAAGAAGCCAAGGACCTGGTCGACGGTGCTCCGAAGCCTGTGAAGGAAGGCATCTCGAAAGCCGACGCCGACGCCCTGAAGAAACAGCTGGAAGACGCCGGCGCCAAAGTCGAAGTCAAGTAATTGACGGCTTTTGCCTAGGGCAAACGGACCGGGGTCTGCAGTTTCGGGGCCTCGGTCATTTGCCGTGTATCACCCGGGTCCGTTCGCGGCCCCGGGTTTTGTGGCCACAGGCCACGTGAAACGCTCTGCAAGACCCCGTTCCGTCCCGCCCCCGCAGATGGCGGTCACCGAGCCGGGTGTTGCAGCGGGTTTCGTTCCCCCACCCCTCTTTTTCAGCCAGGGCCATGAGGTCCATGTGTCACTGGCTGCCTGCCAGTCCACGATCAGTACCCTGCGGCGCACCGCCCACGTCCCAGTTTCTGTTCGCCTATCGTGACCCCGACGTCTCACGGAGAGTCCATGACTTACTCGTTCACTGAAAAGAAGCGCATCCGCAAGAGCTTTGGCCACCGTCGTGCCCGGGCCGTGCAGGAGGTGCCTTACCTGCTGGCCACGCAGCTTGAATCCTATGCCGAGTTCCTGCAGGAAGGTGTTCCTCCCGACCAGCGTAAGGATGTGGGGTTACAGGCGGCGCTGAAATCGATCTTTCCGATTTCTTCGCACAACGACATGGCCCGTCTGGAGTTCGTCGGCTACAACCTGGGAACGCCTGCCTTCGACATGAAGGAATGCCAGCAGCGCGGCATGACCTTCTGTGCGCCGCTGCGTGCCCGCGTGCGTCTGGTCATCATGGACCGCGAGGCCAGCAAGCCCACGGTGAAGGAAGTGAAGGAGCAGGAGGTCTACATGGGCGAGATTCCGCTCATGACCCCCACCGGTTCCTTCGTGGTCAACGGCACCGAGCGTGTCATCGTCTCGCAGCTGCACCGTTCGCCGGGCGTGTTCTTCGAGCACGACCGTGGCAAGACGCACAGCTCGGGCAAGCTGCTGTTCTCGGCCCGCATCATTCCGTACCGTGGCTCGTGGCTGGACTTCGAGTTCGACGCCAAGGACATCCTCTACTTCCGTATCGACCGTCGCCGCAAGATGCCGGTCACCATCCTGCTCAAGGCCATCGGCATGACGCCGGAGCAGATCCTCGCCCACTTCTTCGTGTTCGACTCGTTCACGCTGGAGTCCGAAGGGGCGAAGATGGAACTGGTGCCCGAGCGCCTGAAGGGCGAGACGGCCCGCTTCGACATCACCGACCGTGAAGGCAACGTGATCGTCGCCAGGGACAAGCGCATCAACGCCAAGCACATCCGCGAGATGGAAAAGGCGGGTCTGCGGCTGGTCAGCGTGCCGGACGAGTTCCTGCTGGGCCGTGCCGTGGCCAGGGACATCGTCGACCCGGAAACGGGCGAGATCGTCATGCGCGCCAACGACGAGATCACCGAGGACGCGCTCACCCGGCTGCGTACCGCCAACATCCACGAATTCCAGACGCTCTACACCAACGACCTGGACGCCGGTCCGTTCATCTCGCAGACCCTGCGTCTGGACGATTCCGCCGACCAGATCTCGGCCCGCATCGCCATCTACCGCATGATGCGTCCGGGCGAGCCGCCGACCGAAGACGCCGTCGAGGCGCTGTTCAATCGCCTGTTCTACAGCGAGGACACCTACGACCTGTCGCGTGTCGGCCGCATGAAGTTCAACCGCCGCGTCGGCCGTGAGGATCCCACCGGCCCGATGACCCTCGAGAACGAGGACATCGTCGCCGTCATCAAGCTGCTGGTCGACCTGCGCAACGGCAAGGGCGAGATCGACGACATCGACCACCTGGGCAACCGCCGTGTGCGCTGCGTGGGCGAGCTGGCCGAGAACCAGTTCCGCGCCGGTCTGGTGCGCGTCGAGCGTGCCGTGCGCGAGCGTCTGGGCCAGGCCGAGACCGAGAACCTGCTGCCGCACGACCTGATCAACTCCAAGCCGATCAGCGCCGCCATCCGCGAGTTCTTCGGGTCCAGCCAGCTGTCGCAGTTCATGGACCAGACCAACCCGCTGTCCGAAATCACCCACAAGCGCCGCGTCTCGGCCCTGGGCCCGGGCGGTCTGACCCGCGAACGTGCCGGCTTCGAGGTGCGCGACGTGCACCCCACCCACTACGGCCGTGTCTGCCCCATCGAAACGCCGGAAGGCCCGAACATCGGCCTGATCAACTCGCTGGCGCTGTACGCACGGCTCAACGAGTTCGGCTTCCTGGAAACCCCGTACCGCAAGGTCGAGAACCAGAAGCTGACCGACCAGATCGATTTCCTGTCGGCCATCGAGGAAGGCCGCTACGTGATCGCCCAGGCCAACGCCGAGGTCGATGACGAAGGCAAGCTGACCGGCGAGCTGGTGTCGGTGCGCATCAACGGCGAGACCCAGCTGGTCTCTGCCGACCGCGTCGAGTACATCGACGTGGCCCCGTCGCAGATCGTGTCGGTGGCCGCCTCGCTCATTCCGTTCCTCGAGCACGATGACGCCAACCGCGCGCTGATGGGTGCCAACATGCAGCGTCAGGCGGTGCCCTGCCTGCGTCCGCAGAAACCGCTGGTCGGTACCGGCATCGAACGCACCTGTGCGGTCGACTCGGGTACCGTGGTCACGGCCAAGCGGGGTGGGGTGGTCGATTACGTCGATGCCAACCGGGTGATCATCCGCGTCAACGACGAGGAAGCCACCGCCGGTGAAGTCGGCGTGGACATCTACAACCTCATCAAGTACACGCGCAGCAACCAGAACACCAACATCAACCAGCGTCCCATCGTGGCCAAGGGCGACCGCCTGTGCGCCGGCGACGTGATTGCCGACGGGGCCTCCACCGACCTGGGCGAGCTGGCCCTGGGGCAGAACATGCTGATCGCGTTCATGCCCTGGAACGGCTACAACTTCGAAGACTCGGTGATGATCTCCGAGAAGGTGGTGTCGGACGACCGCTACACCTCGATCCACATCGAGGAACTGACGGTGCTGGCCCGCGACACGAAGCTGGGGCCCGAAGAGATCACCCGCGACATCTCCAACCTGTCCGAGAACCAGCTCTCCCGTCTGGACGAGTCGGGCATCGTCTACATCGGCGCCGAAGTCTCGGCCGGCGACACGCTGGTCGGCAAGGTCACGCCGAAGGGCGAAACCCAGCTCACGCCGGAAGAGAAGCTGCTGCGTGCCATCTTCGGCGAGAAGGCCTCCGACGTGAAGGACACCAGCCTGCGCGTGCCGTCCGGCATGAACGGCACCGTCATCGACGTGCAGGTGTTCACCCGCGAGGGCATCACCCGTGACAAGCGCGCCCAGTCGATCATCGACGACGAGCTGAAACGTTTCCGTCTGGACCTGAACGACCAGCTGCGCGTCATGGAAAACGACGCCTTCAGCCGGCTGGAGCGCTTCCTCGATGGCAAGGAAGCCAACGGCGGGCCGAAGAAACTGGCCAAGGGCACGGAGATCACCCGCGAATACCTGCAGGATCTCGACCGCTGGCACTGGTTCGAGGTGCGTCTGGCCGACGAGGAAGATGCCCGCTGGCTGGAAGAAACCAAGAACGCCATCGAGCAGAAGCGTCACGAGTTCGACCTGGCCTTCGAGGAAAAACGCCGCAAGCTCACGCAGGGCGACGAACTGCCTCCGGGTGTGCTGAAGATGGTCAAGGTGTACCTGGCCGTCAAGCGCCGCCTGCAGCCCGGCGACAAGATGGCCGGCCGCCACGGCAACAAGGGTGTGGTTTCGCGCATCGTGCCGGTCGAGGACATGCCCTACATGGCCGACGGTACCCCGTGCGACATCGTGCTGAACCCGCTGGGCGTGCCTTCGCGGATGAACGTGGGCCAGATCCTGGAAATCCACCTCGGCTGGGCCGCCAAGGGCGTGGGCCTGCGCATCGGCGAGATGCTCGACCGTCACGTCAAGGTGTCCGAGCTGCGCCGCTACCTCGACAAGGTCTACAACGACCATGGCGAGAAGGCCAACCTGAACGAGCTGTCCGACGACGAGCTGATGACCATGGCGCAGAACCTGCGCGATGGCGTGCCGTTCGCCACGCCGGTGTTCGATGGTGCCACCGAAGACGAAATCCGCGCGGCCCTGAACCTGGCCTTCCCGTCGGAAGACCCGCGCACCGACAAACTGGGCTTCACGCCCAGCAAGACCCAGCTGATCCTGCGGGACGGCCGTACCGGCGATCCGTTCGACCGGCCGGTGTCGGTGGGCTACATGCACTTCCTGAAGCTGCACCACCTGGTCGACGACAAGATGCACGCCCGCTCCACCGGCCCTTACAGCCTGGTGACCCAGCAGCCGCTGGGCGGCAAGGCGCAGTTCGGTGGCCAGCGTTTCGGCGAGATGGAGGTGTGGGCACTGGAAGCCTACGGTGCCTCCTACACGCTGCAGGAAATGCTGACGGTGAAGTCCGACGACGTCACGGGCCGTGCCAAGGTCTACGAAAACATGGTCAAGGGCGAACACGCCATCGATGCCGGCATGCCGGAGTCGTTCAACGTGCTGGTGAAGGAAATTCGCTCGCTCGGTATCGACATCGATCTGGAACGCGCCTGAGCCACGCACTAGGAATTCAACGGAGAACCCATGAAAGCATTGCTGGATCTCTTCAAGCAGGTCGAGGAAAGCGATCACTTCGATGCCATCCGCATCGGTCTGGCCTCGCCTGACAAGATTCGCTCCTGGTCCTACGGCGAAGTCAAGAAACCCGAGACCATCAACTACCGCACATTCAAGCCGGAGCGTGATGGCCTGTTCTGCGCCAAGATCTTCGGCCCGATCAAGGACTACGAGTGCCTGTGCGGCAAGTACAAGCGCCTCAAGCATCGCGGCGTCATCTGCGAGAAATGCGGCGTCGAGGTCACGCTGGCCAAGGTGCGCCGTGAGCGCATGGGCCACATCGAGCTGGCCAGCCCCACCGCGCACATCTGGTTCCTGAAGTCGCTGCCGTCGCGTCTGGGCATGGTGCTCGACATGACGCTGCGCGACATCGAACGCGTGCTGTATTTCGAAGCCTATGTGGTGGTCGAGCCGGGCATGACCCCGCTCAAGCGCAACCAGCTCCTCACCGAAGACGACTTCCTCGCCAAGACGGAAGAGTACGGTGACGAGTTCGAGGCCGCCATGGGGGCCGAGGGCATCCGCAAGCTGCTGCAGTCCATCGACATCGACCGCGAGGTGGACCGTCTGCGCGAGGAGCTGCAGGTCACCACGTCCGAAGCCAAGGTCAAGAAGATCGCCAAGCGCCTGAAGGTGCTGGAAGGCTTCCAGCGTTCGGGCATCCGTCCCGAGTGGATGGTGATGGAAGTGCTGCCGGTGCTGCCGCCCGAGCTGCGCCCGCTGGTGCCGCTGGATGGTGGCCGTTTCGCCACGTCCGACCTGAACGATCTGTATCGTCGCGTCATCAACCGGAACAACCGCCTCAAGCGTCTGCTGGAGCTGAAGGCGCCCGAGATCATCGTCCGCAACGAAAAGCGGATGCTGCAGGAGTCGGTCGACTCGCTGCTGGACAACGGCCGCCGTGGCAAGGCCATGACGGGCGCGAACAAGCGTGCCCTGAAGTCGCTGGCCGACATGATCAAAGGGAAGGGCGGCCGCTTCCGCCAGAACCTGCTGGGCAAGCGGGTGGACTATTCCGGCCGTTCGGTCATCGTGGTGGGTCCGCAGCTCAAGCTGCACCAGTGCGGTCTGCCCAAGCTGATGGCGCTGGAGCTGTTCAAGCCCTTCATCTTCAACAAGCTGGAGTCGATGTCGGCGGCCACCACCATCAAGCAGGCCAAGAAGATGGTGGAAACCCAGGAACCCATCGTCTGGGATATCCTGGAAGAGGTCATCCGCGAGCATCCGGTCATGCTCAACCGTGCGCCGACGCTGCACCGTCTGGGCATCCAGGCCTTCGAGCCGGTGCTGATCGAGGGCAAGGCCATCCAGCTGCACCCGCTGGTCTGCGCCGCCTTCAACGCCGACTTCGACGGCGACCAGATGGCCGTGCACGTCCCGCTGTCGCTGGAAGCGCAGATGGAAGCCCGCGCGCTCATGCTGGCCTCCAACAACGTGCTGTTCCCGTCCAACGGCGAGCCGTCGATCGTGCCGTCGCAGGACATCGTGCTGGGCCTGTACTACGCCACCCGTGCCAAGGTCAACGGCAAGGGCGAGGGCATGTACCTGGCCGACATCAAGGAAGTGCAGCGCGCCTACGACAACGGCGAGGTCGAGCTGGGCACGAAGATCACCGTGCGCCTGAACGAGTACGAGCGCATCGGTGACGACGAGTTCCGTCCGGTGCTCAAGCGTTTCGAGACCACCGTCGGCCGCGCCCTGCTGTCCGAGATCCTGCCCAAGGGCCTGCCGTTCGACCTGATGAACCGCGCGCTCAAGAAAAAGGAAATCTCGCGGCTCATCAATGCCTCGTTCCGTCGCTGCGGCCTGCGGGCCACGGTCATCCTGGCCGACCAGCTGATGCAGAACGGCTTCCGCCTGGCCACGCGCGGCGGCATTTCCATCGCCATCGACGACATGCTGGTGCCGCCCTCGAAGCCGCAGATCCTGGCGGCCGCCGAGAAGGAGGTCAAGGAGATCGAGCAGCAGTACACCTCCGGTCTGGTAACCCAGGGCGAGCGCTACAACAAGGTGGTGGACATCTGGTCCAAGGCCGGTGACCAGGTGGCCAAGGCCATGATGGACCAGCTCGCCACCGAGAACGTCATCAACCGCGAGGGCCTGTCCGAGAAGCAGGAGTCCTTCAACGCCATCTACATGATGGCCGACTCGGGCGCCCGGGGTTCCGCCACGCAGATCCGCCAGCTGGCGGGCATGCGGGGCCTGATGGCCAAGCCGGACGGCTCGATCATCGAGACGCCGATCACGGCGAACTTCCGCGAGGGCCTGAACGTTCTGCAGTACTTCATCTCCACCCACGGTGCCCGTAAAGGTCTGGCCGATACCGCGCTGAAAACCGCCAACTCGGGTTATCTGACCCGCCGTCTGGTGGACGTGTCGCAGGATCTGGTCATCACCGAGCACGACTGCGGCACCTCCAATGGCGTGGCCATGCGGGCGCTGGTCGAGGGCGGTGAGGTCATCGAACCGCTGCGCGACCGCGTGCTGGGCCGTGTGACCGCGGTGGACGTGGTCAACCCCGAGACGCAGGAGACGGTCATCGCGGCCGGCGAACTGCTCAACGAGGATCTGGTCGAGAAGGTCGAGCAGCTGGGTATCGACGAGGTGCGCGTGCGCACCCCGCTGACCTGCGACGTGCGCTATGGCCTGTGCGCCAAGTGCTACGGCCGTGACCTGGGGCGCGGCGTGCTGGTCAACACCGGCGAGTCGGTGGGCATCATCGCCGCCCAGTCGATCGGCGAGCCGGGTACGCAGCTGACCATGCGGACGTTCCACATCGGTGGTGCTGCCTCGCGGGCCGCCGTGGCCAGCTCGGTCGAAACCAAGTCCAACGGGACGGCGCGCTTCACGGCCACCATGCGCTACATCACCAACGCCAAGGGCGAGCTGATCGTCATCTCGCGTTCCGGTGAGGTGATGATCACCGACGACAGCGGTCGGGAGCGCGAACGTCACAAGATCCCCTACGGCGCCACGCTGCACGTGCACGACGGCCAGGCCCTGACCGCCGGCTCGCAGCTGGCCAGCTGGGATCCGCTGACCCGCCCGATCATCAGCGAGTACGGCGGTGTGGTGAAGTTCGAGAACGTCGAGGAAGGCGTGACCGTGGCCCGGCAGGTGGACGAGGTCACCGGCCTGTCCACCCAGGTGGTCATCGACGCCAAGCGCCGCGGTACGGGTGCCAGGAACGTGCGTCCGACCATGAAGCTGCTCAACGAAGCCGGCGAGGAAGTCAAGATCGCCGGCACCGACCACTCGGTGCAGATCGGCTTCCCGGTTGGCGCGCTGATCACCGTGCGTGACGGCCAGCAGGTGGGTGTGGGTGAAGTGCTGGCCCGCATCCCGCAGGAATCGCAGAAGAACCGCGACATCACCGGGGGTCTGCCGCGGGTGGCCGAGCTGTTCGAGGCCCGCTCGCCCAAGGACGCCGGCATGCTGGCGGAAGTCACCGGGACCGTCTCCTTCGGCAAGGACACGAAGGGCAAGCAGCGTCTGGTCATCACCGACCTGGACGGCAATGCCCACGAGTTCCTGATTCCGAAAGAGAAGCACGTGCTGGTGCACGACGGCCAGGTGGTGAACAAGGGCGAGATGATCGTCGACGGCCCGGCCGATCCGCACGACATCCTGCGTCTGCTGGGTATCGAGGCGCTGTCGCGCTACATCGTCGATGAAGTGCAGGACGTCTACCGCCTGCAGGGCGTGAAGATCAACGACAAGCACATCGAGGTGATCGTTCGCCAGATGCTGCGTCGCGTGGTCGTGACCGCCCCGGGCGGTACCAACTTCATCGTCGGCGAGCAGGTCGAGCGCAGCGAGATTCTCGACGCCACCGACAAGATGAACGCCGAAGGCAAGCTCCCGCCGTCGTACGACAACATCCTGCTGGGCATCACGAAGGCTTCGCTGTCCACCGACTCGTTCATCTCGGCGGCTTCCTTCCAGGAAACCACCCGGGTGCTGACCGAGGCGGCCATCATGGGCAAGCGCGACGACCTGCGTGGCCTGAAGGAGAACGTCATCGTCGGCCGTCTGATTCCGGCCGGTACGGGTCTGGCCTATCACAAGGCCCGTCACGACAAGGAGTCGGTGGAGGCCCAGGAAGCCGCTGCCCTGGCCGCGGCCGAGGCTGCCTTTGCCATCCCGTCGGCACCCGAGCCCGAGCTGGTCACGGCCGACGAGGCGGTCTCCGCCCCGTCCGCAGCAGCCACGGCCGCTGCACTGGACCTGAACGCGCTGTTCAGTGGCACGGGCGTGGTGCCGGCGCCGGAAGAGCCGACCTCCGAAGGCGGGATGAACACCGAAGAGTGAGCCTCCCTGCGTAAGTGAGTGGCTGCTTTTCAAAAAGGCAGCCCGATGGGTCTGCTGCTGGCGTTGCTGGCTGCAGGCCCGTTTTTTTCGGGCGTTTCAGGCATCTTTCGTCCCCCTGGCCTGAATGCTCAAACACACCTATCGTGTACGTTCCACATGGCAGAAATGCCAGTCCGAACGACACAGTTACAAATAATTACTATTCCGTAGGACGGCGCAACGCCCGCGGCATCGAAGCTCATGTCAAATGGTGCGACGCCGGATCGTCAGGGGCTGACCCTGTCAGCGCCGACCATCCGGCTGGGCACCGCAGAACGGAAGGGCGGTTCACTGACTCCCTTTTCACGGCATGTACCAACTGCGTCACCTTTCCGCCCAGCGGTTCCACGGACAATATCCTCTTCCCGTCGTTGCATCTTCCGTCCCCTG
Organism: Lautropia dentalis; assembly: GCF_003892345.1. GTDB lineage: Bacteria > Pseudomonadota > Gammaproteobacteria > Burkholderiales > Burkholderiaceae_E > Lautropia > Lautropia dentalis. The sequence continues at coordinate 201,931 of NZ_RRUE01000002.1, read as the reverse complement.
GAGAAGCAGAACATGACGACCTACGCCATCGTGATCGAGCAGCGCGGCAGCTGCTTCCGTGCCTACGTCCCCGATCTTCCCGGCTGCACCGCCACCGGCAACAGCCTGGCCGAAGCCGAAACCGCCGTGCGCGAGGTCATGCGCTCCCTGCCGCCAGCCGGCGCCGCACTGGCGGCACAGGCCAATCAGAACCTGCGCAGTGGCGGCTATGCGTGGGTGAGCCCGGCGCGCTGAACCATCCCTGTCCGGCGGCGGCTCGGGCGCCCGCATGGGTACCGCCACAGCCGGATGCTGCAACGGGGACGCTGCCTGTCAGCCACGGGCAACGCGCACCGTAAAAGCCGTAACGGCCCGTCAGGCCGCAGCGCGTTGACTCGCCTGCACACTCCTTTTATACTCCCCTGTTCCTGGGGCGGCCCTCTGCTTGTCGCGCCAGATGCGCTCTTTGGGTAGCACCGGCGCTTGCCTTTTGCGGCAGCCCGGCGTCGATCGAAGGGACATCAGGCATCAGGCGGTCCCTTGCTGGTCCGGCTCGTCCGGCCAGATCCATCGAATTCAGGCAGACGCCGTAGCGCGTTGCCATGGATTGATCTCCGATCGACGCAACCCTGGCGGGTTGCTCCCAAGTCACAGCGTCAATAGCCATGCCAACCATCAATCAGCTCGTACGCAAACCGCGCAAATCTGCGGTCGTCAAGAGCAAGAGCCCTGCGCTGGAAGATTGCCCGCAGCGCCGCGGTGTCTGCACCCGCGTATACACCACCACCCCCAAGAAGCCGAATTCCGCGCTGCGTAAAGTGGCCAAGGTTCGTCTCACCAATGGCTTCGAGGTCATCAGCTACATCGGCGGTGAAGGCCACAACCTGCAGGAGCACTCGGTCGTGCTCATCCGCGGCGGCCGTGTGAAGGACTTGCCGGGTGTGCGTTACCACATCGTTCGTGGTTCGCTCGACCTGCAGGGCGTGAAGGACCGCAAGCAGGCCCGTTCCAAGTACGGCGCCAAGCGGCCCAAGGCTGCCAAGTAATCATCGGTTTGTGCCCGGTACCGCGGTTTCGTGGTGCCGGCGCAGGACGGGTGGAAAGGGCAGATGGCCTGCTTTGCAGGTGGCCCGCCATCCAGTAAGCGGCCCCGGCTCGCCGCAACCCGGAAATACGCCTTCCATCGCAACGGCCGTGTCACACACCACGGCCGGCTTCCGGCAACGGAAGCAGCGCTTCGAAGCGGGTTTCAGAAGGGCGAAAGCTGCGGGGCCAAGGAACGCACCGGCGTTCTTCCCTCCTGTACCGTTGTCGCCGTCTGGGCGGTCCCGGCCCTCGTGGGCCAGACCGGACAGAGACCGTAGCGGGCCCGCCCCGAAGGGGCAGCAGGAGTCCCTTTCCGTTCATTTCGCCCGTCACGGGGCGGACCTGCAACGGGAAGGGGTCTGGAAAACGCCGGTTGCCACACCAGCTGAAGTCAATCAGAGGTAAACATGCCACGTCGTCGCGAAGTACCGAAGCGCGTGATCCTGCCGGATCCGCTCTATCACAACGAAGAAGTCGCCAAGTTCATCAACGTGCTGATGCTGTCCGGCAAGAAAGCCGTGGCCGAACGCATCCTGTACGGCGCCTTCGAAATCATCCGCAGCAAGAGCGGCAAGGACCCCATCGAGGTGTTCAACTCCGCCCTGGCCAACTCCCGCCCGATGGTCGAGGTCAAGAGCCGTCGTGTCGGTGGTGCAAACTACCAGGTGCCCGTCGAGGTTCGCCCGGTTCGCCGTACCGCGCTGGCCATGCGCTGGCTGCGTGAAGCCGCCAAGAAGCGCGCCGAAAAATCCATGGGCCAGCGTCTGGCCAATGAACTGATGGAAGCGGCCGAGAACCGTGGTGGCGCCGTCAAGCGTCGCGACGAGGTTCACCGCATGGCCGAGGCCAACCGCGCCTTCTCGCACTTCCGCTTCTGAGCAACGCGCCGTTCTTCACGGCAACAGGACTTCCGTCCTGTCCCTGCACCGGACTGGCTGGCCTCTGCCGAACCTCGGCAGCTGCTGCCGGTCCAGTGCTTTAATGTATTACTCAAGGACTCACCATCATGGCTCGCAAGACCCCCATCGAGCGCTACCGGAATATTGGTATTTCGGCCCACATCGATGCAGGAAAAACCACGACCACCGAGCGCATCCTGTTCTACACCGGCGTGAACCACAAGCTGGGTGAAGTGCATGATGGCGCGGCCACCACGGACTGGATGGAACAGGAGCAGGAGCGTGGCATCACCATCACCTCCGCCGCTGTGACCACCTTCTGGAAGGGCATGGACCTTTCCTATCCCGAACATCGCATCAACATCATCGACACCCCGGGACACGTCGACTTCACCATCGAAGTGGAACGTTCCATGCGCGTGCTCGACGGCGCCTGCATGGTGTACTGCGCCGTGGGTGGTGTTCAGCCGCAGTCCGAAACCGTCTGGCGTCAGGCCAACAAGTACCATGTGCCCCGTCTGGCCTTCGTGAACAAGATGGACCGTACCGGCGCGAACTTCTTCAAGGTCTATGACCAGATGAAGACCCGCCTGCGTGCCAATCCCGTGCCCGTGGTCATCCCCATCGGTGCCGAGGACAAGTTCGAGGGCGTGGTCGACCTGATCAAGATGAAGGCCATCTACTGGGACGACTCCACCCAGGGCATGAAATTCGAGTATCGCGACATTCCGGCCGAGCTGAAGGCTTCGGCGGAAGAGTGGCGCGAAAAAATGCTGGAAGCCGCCGCCGAGTCCGACGAGGACCTGATGAACGAGTACCTCGAGAACGGCGACCTGCCCGAGGACAAGATCAAGGCCGGTCTGCGCAAGCGCACCATCGCCAACGAAATCCAGCCGATGCTGTGCGGTACCGCCTTCAAGAACAAGGGCGTGCAGCGCATGCTCGACGCGGTCATCGACTTCCTGCCGTCGCCGGTGGAAATTCCGCCGATCGAGGGCGAAACCGAAGATCACGAGAAGGTCACCCGCAAGGCCGACGACAACGAGAAATTCGCTGCGCTGGCATTCAAGCTGATGACCGACCCGTTCGTGGGCCAGCTGACCTTCGTGCGTGTGTACTCGGGTGTGCTGAACTCCGGCGACACCGTGCTCAACGCCACCCGTGGCAAGAAGGAGCGTATCGGCCGTCTGCTGCAGATGCACGCCAACAACCGCGAAGAGATCAAGGAAGTGCGTGCCGGTGACATCGCCGCCGTCGTGGGCCTGAAAGAGGTCACCACCGGCGAGACGCTGACCGACGTGCAGAACCCGATCATTCTCGAGCGCATGGTCTTCCCCGAGCCGGTGATCCGTCAGGCCATCGAGCCGAAGTCCAAGGCCGACCAGGAAAAAATGGGTCTGGCGCTGTCGCGTCTGGCCGCCGAGGATCCGTCCTTCCGCGTGCACACCGACGAAGAGTCGGGGCAGACCATCATCGGTGGCATGGGCGAGCTGCACCTCGAGATCATCGTCGACCGGATGAAGCGCGAGTTCAACGTGGAAGCCAACGTGGGCAAACCGCAGGTGGCCTACCGCGAAACCATCCGCAAGACGGTCGACGCTGCCGAAGCCAAGTTCGTCAAGCAGTCCGGTGGTCGCGGCCAGTACGGTCACGTCGTGCTCAAGCTGGAACCGCTGGAGCCGGGCGGCCCGAACTTCGAGTTCGTCGACGCCATCAAGGGCGGTGTGGTGCCGCGCGAGTTCATCCCCGCGGTGCAGAAGGGTATCGAAGACACCCTGCCGACTGGCGTGCTGGCCGGCTATCCGGTGGTGGACGTGAAGGTCACGCTGCACTTCGGTTCGTACCACGACGTGGACTCCAACGAAAACGCCTTCAAGCAGGCGGGTTCGATGGCGTTCAAGGAAGGCATGCGCAAGGCCAGCCCGGTTCTGCTGGAGCCGATGATGGCCGTGGAAGTGGAAACGCCGGAAGAGTATGCCGGTACCGTGATGGGCGACCTGTCCTCGCGGCGCGGCATGATCCAGGGCATGGAAGACATGGTGGGCGGTGGCAAGCAGGTGAAAGCCGAAGTGCCGCTGGCCGAGATGTTCGGCTACGCCACCACACTGCGTTCGCTGACGCAGGGTCGTGCCACTTACACTATGGAATTCAAACAATACGCCGAAGCGCCGAAGAACGTCGCCGAGGCTGTGATTGCGGCCCGGACCAAGTGATCCGGACCACAGACCAACACTGACTGAACAAGCATCAGGAGTAAATACAAATGGCAAAGGGCAAGTTTGAACGGACCAAGCCGCACGTGAACGTGGGCACCATCGGTCACGTGGACCATGGCAAGACGACGCTGACGGCTGCGATCGCCACGGTGCTGTCGAAGAAATACGGTGGTGAGGCCAAGGGCTACGACCAGATCGACAACGCGCCGGAAGAGAAGGCCCGGGGTATCACGATCAACACCTCGCACGTCGAGTACGAGACGGCCACGCGTCACTATGCACACGTGGACTGCCCGGGTCACGCCGACTACGTGAAGAACATGATCACCGGCGCCGCCCAGATGGACGGTGCGATTCTGGTGGTGTCGTCGGCCGACGGCCCGATGCCGCAGACGCGCGAGCACATTCTGCTGGCCCGTCAGGTGGGCGTGCCCTACATCATCGTGTTCATGAACAAGGCCGACATGGTCGATGACGCCGAGCTGCTGGAGCTGGTAGAGATGGAAGTGCGCGAGCTTCTGTCGAAGTACGAGTTCCCGGGCGACGATCTGCCGATCGTCAAGGGCTCGGCCCTGAAGGCGCTGGAAGGCGACCAGAGCGAGATCGGCGAGCCGGCCATCATCAAGCTGGCCGAGGCGCTGGACAGCTACATCCCCGAGCCGGAGCGTGCCGTGGACGGTACGTTCCTGATGCCGATCGAGGACGTGTTCTCGATCTCGGGTCGTGGTACGGTGGTGACGGGCCGTGTCGAGCGCGGCATCATCAAGGTGGGCGACGAGATCGAGATCGTCGGTATCCGCGACACGCAGAAAACCACCTGCACCGGCGTGGAGATGTTCCGCAAGCTGCTGGATCAGGGTCAGGCGGGCGACAACGTGGGTATTCTGCTGCGTGGTACGAAGCGTGAGGATGTCGAGCGTGGTCAGGTGCTGGCCAAGCCGGGCACGATCAAGCCGCACACCGAGTTCGAAGCCGAGGTGTACATCCTGAGCAAGGACGAAGGTGGCCGTCACACGCCGTTCTTCTCGAACTACCGTCCGCAGTTCTACTTCCGTACGACGGACGTGACGGGATCGGTGACGCTGCCGGAAGGCACCGAGATGGTGATGCCGGGCGACAACGTGCAAATGAAGGTCAAGCTGATCGCGCCGATCGCCATGGAACAGGGTCTGCGTTTCGCCATCCGTGAAGGTGGCCGTACCGTGGGCGCCGGCGTGGTGGCCAAGGTCATCGCCTGATTTTCACGTTTCATCCCGCAGAATAGGAGCGCGTCTGCCGCGCGCTCCTCGCTCTTTAAGGAATCACCATGGCAAACCAGAAAATCCGTATCCGTCTGAAAGCGTTCGATTACAAGCTGATCGACCAGTCCGCTGCCGAGATCGTTGATACGGCCAAGCGTACCGGTGCAGTGGTGCATGGCCCGGTGCCGTTGCCGACCCGCATCGAGCGTTTCGATGTGCTGCGTTCGCCGCACGTCAACAAAACGTCGCGCGACCAGCTGGAAATCCGCACGCACCTGCGTCTGATGGACATCGTGGATCCGACCGACAAGACCGTCGATGCGCTGATGAAGCTCGACCTGCCTGCTGGCGTCGACGTGGAAATCAAACTGCAGTGATCATGTCCACGGCAGCGTCTGGTTCACCTGCCGCTGTCCGGATCGCCCTGCCCCAGGCCCGCCGCCTTCCACTTCGGGAGCTGGCGGGTTTTTTGTATCCAGCATTCTGATACTGGCTGCCTGCTGTGGCACGGTGTTGATGACACACATGCCTATCATGTCGTCGTGCAGATGGCCGAATCGTTCTGTTCACCGCAGTGCTGGATGGAAAGAATTCATTATTCAGAATCACAACAACCCACTTCAACAATGAGTTCTCACCCTGCCCGTACCACCGATCCGTCCGACCTCGTCTATCGTCTGGAAGACAGGCCTCCCCTGGGCAACGCCCTGCTCAGCGCGATCACCCACCTGCTGGCCATCTTCGTGCCCATGATCACGCCGGCGCTGATCGTCGGACAGGCGCTGAGTCTGCCTGTGGAGATGACGGCCTATCTGGTGTCCATGGCCATGGTGGCGTCCGGCATCGGTACGTGGCTGCAGGTCAACCGTTTTGGACCGGTGGGTTCCGGCATGCTGTCCATCCAGTCGGTCAACTTTTCGTTCGTGACGGTGATGATTGCGCTGGGCACCGCCATGAAGGCGGACGGTCTCGACGAGCATGCCATGCTGTCCGCGCTGCTGGGCGTGTCCTTCGTGGGGGCGTTCCTGGTCTGTGCGTCGGCCTGGTTGCTGCCGTATCTGAAGCGTGTCATCACGCCAACCGTCAGTGGTGTGGTGGTCATGCTCATCGGTCTGAGCCTGATCCATGTGGGCATCACCGACTTCGGCGGTGGCTTTGTGGCCAAGGCCAATGGCAGCTTCGGTTCGATGGAGAACCTTGGACTGGCATCTCTGGTGCTGCTGATCGTGCTGTTCTTCAACTGCCTGAAGAATCCGCTGCTGCGCATGAGCGGCATTGCGGTGGGCCTGGTCATCGGCTACCTCATTGCGCTCTTCTGGGGCAAGGTTGATTTCTCGTCGTTGGACGGCTTGCCGCTGGTCACGATCCCGGTGCCCTTCAAGTATGGTTTCGCGTTCGATAGCCATGCCTTCGTGGTGGCGGGCGCCATCTACCTGCTCAGTGTCTTCGAGGCGGTGGGGGATCTCACCGCCACGGCCATGGTGTCGGGGCAGCCCATCGAAGGTGATGAGTACACGCGACGGCTGCGCGGCGGCGTTCTGGCCGACGGCCTCGTCTCCGTCATTGCCACCGCACTGGGGTCGCTGCCACTCACCACGTTCGCACAGAACAACGGCGTCATTCAGATGACGGGCGTGGCTTCGCGCCACGTGGGCAAGTACATCGCCGTCATCCTCGTGCTGCTCGGGCTGTTCCCGGTGGTGGGGCGGATCTTCACCACCATCCCGGCCCCCGTGCTGGGCGGGGCGATGGTGCTGATGTTCGGCCTCATCACCATTGCTGGTGTGCGCATCCTCATGACCAACGGTATCCGTCGGCGTGAGACCATCATTGCGGCCACCTCGGTGGGCCTGGGTCTGGGGGTTGCCTTCGAACCGGAAGTCTTCCAGCAGCTTCCCGTACTTTTCCAGAACTCCATCTCCGCCGGTGGCATCACGGCCGTGGTGCTCAACCTGCTGCTTCCGCTGGACCAGACCGAGAAGCCGGTCTTCCTCAGCGACGACCTGGAGTGATCCTTGCCCTCTCGATAGGAGAATCCATGAATGCCTACGTTGCCCCATCCTCCCAGCTGCACTCGGCGCGACCGCGGCAAGGCCGTCCCTTCCTTCGACACACCCGGCTGGCCCTGCTTGTTGCCAGTCTGCTAGTTGGAACGGCTGCATGGGCCGCCGGCCAGCACGGGCCTTCGGCCTCGATGGGCACCGCTCGCAAGAACGCCTCCCAACAGACCCGCCAGACCGACATGGATACCCTCGACCTTTCTCGCCTCACCCCCGTGTCCGGAAGCACCCGCGTCAATGGCAAGGCCGTGGCCTACAGGGCTTACGAGAACGTCGTCTACGTTCGCAACCCGGTCGATGCCGAGTACCAGAGCCTGAACATCTACGTGCCGGAAGCCTACTTCCAGGGTGGTGGGTATTCCGATGATCGTGACCGCTGATTCCGGCGATCGTGACCGGGCGGTTCCGGAGCCGTGGATTTGATGATTCCGGTATCGTGACCAGCGATTCCGGCATCGTGACCGCCGATTCCGGTGATCGTGACCGATGGTGTTCGAGTGTGTCGAGACAGCCCTGCTGTTCTCAACCTGCGCTACCGTTGGCGGCTTTGGAAGCCGCCAATGCCAGCGCCATCACTCGACACACAGATGATCAAAGCCATTCTCGAACACCGCCTCGTCAGAGGTGAATCGCTGGCGCGTTGTGCCCAGGCCCTTGGCGTTTCCAAGGGCGTCGTATCCAAGTACGTGACCCTGGCCCGTGCGCAGGGACTGGAGGACTGGTCGCTCATCGATTCGATGAGCGACGCAGAGCTGCATTCCCGCCTGCTTGCCGGACAGGACGAACGCTGCCCCTGCGTGCTGCCGGACTTTGCCCTGATGCACCGGGAACTCAGCCGCAAGGGCATGACCCTGATGCTGCTGTGGCAGGAGTACCAGGCCGAATACGTGGGCCAGCGTACGCTGCAGTACAGTCAGTTCTGCGAACGCTACCGGCAATACGTCAGGACGCTCAAGCGCTCGATGCGCCAGATCCATGTCGCCGGCGAGAAGCTGTTCGTGGACTTTGCCGGACCGACGCTGGCGCTGCGTGACGGCAGCAGGGCACACCTGTTCGTCGCGGCGCTGGGCGCCTCCCATTACACCTACGCACAGGCCACGCCCGGCCAGAAGACTGCTGACTGGATCAATGGCATGGTGGGAGCACTGCACTACATGGGTGGTGTCCCCGCCCTGATCGTGCCCGACAATCCCCGGGCGGTCATTGCCCGTGCCGATCGCTACGAACCCAGGGCAACCGACAGCATTCAGGACTTTGCCCGCCACTACGATTGTGCCGTCTTGCCGGCCCGGCCTCACAGTCCGCAGGACAAGGCCGTGGTGGAGTCGGCCGTTCAGGTGGTTGAGCGCTGGATTCTGGCCAGGCTGCGCCACGTACTGCCCAATGATCTGGGCAGCGCCAACCGGGCCATCGAACCGCTGCTGGAACAGCTCAACCACCGCCCCTTCCAGAAACTGCCGGGCAGCCGGGCCAGTGTCTTTGCCAGCCTCGATGCACCGGCCTTGCGCCCTTTGCCATCGGTTCGCTACGAATACGCTCGCTACAAGACCGTGCGGGTACACGTGGACTACCACGTCGAGATCGACCGGCACCGCTACAGCGTGCCCCATGTGCTGGTTGGACAGCGGCTCGATGCCCGCATCACCCAGCATGGCATCGAGCTGCTGCACGAGGGCAAACGGGTGGCCGCACACCTGAGAAGTCATCAGGCAGGCGGCTTTACCACCATCGAGGAGCACATGCCGGCCAGCCACCGTGCACATCGGCAATGGACACCGGAACGTCTGGTCGCGTGGGGTCGTGGTGTCGGCGAAAGCACGGCGCTGCTGATCGAGCGCATGCTGGCCCGATACAGGCACCCCGAGCATGGCTACCGCAGTGCGCTGGGTCTGCTGTCGCTGGCCAGACGCCACGGCCATGCCCGTCTGGAAGCGGCCTGCGAGCGCGCCCTGTCGCTGCAGATCCACACCTATCGCGCGGTACGCGACATCCTGCTCAACGGCAAGGAAAAAGCATTGCCGGCCCAACCGGGCAGGACATGGCAAAGCCCGGACCATGAGCACCTGCGCGGTGCACGGGCCTATCACTGACGCCAGGGAGGTGAATCATGACCCACAATCAAACCATTGCCCAGCTGCAGGAACTCCGACTTCAGGGCATGGCACAGGCGCTGCAGCGACAGCTCGAACAGCCCGCAAGCACAGAGTTGGGGTTCGAGCAGCGTCTGGCCCTGCTGGTTCAGCACGAGATCGACAGCCGCCACGACCGGCGCAGCGCCCGCCTGTTGAAGCAGGCCAGCCTGAAGTATGCCCAGGCCCACATCGAAGACTTCGACGCACGAGCCAGCCGGGGGCTGGAACGTGCCCGCTGGATGGCACTTGCCCTGAGTGACTGGGCAACGTCCGGCGCCACCATCATCCTGAGCGGGGCCACGGGGTGCGGCAAAACATGGCTTGCCTGCGCTCTCGGACAGTATGCCTGCCGCCAGGGACACAGTACGCGGTATCTGCGTCTGCCCAGGCTGGGCGAGGAGCTGGGCCTTGTACGGGCCACAGGCACCTACACCAGGTGGCTTGGCAAGCTGGCAAAGACGCAGGTCCTGATACTGGACGATTGGGGACTGGTGGCGCTGGACGCCCCCTGCCGGGAAGCGCTGATGGAGATCATCGATGACCGGGCCGGCAACAGGGCCACGCTGATCACCAGCCAGTTGCCCGTCGATCACTGGCATGCCTGGATCGATGAGCCGGCGGTGGCCGACGCGATGCTGGATCGTCTGCTGCCACAGGCGCAGCGGATCGTGCTCAAGGGGGAGTCACTGCGCGCTGCACGAACGAAGAAAACGCCTTCATCCGCCAACCAGAGCTGACGCTCTCCCGGAGGTACTGGGGGGGGCTGGAAGGCCCCCCGGATCAGGCAATCGTACAATTTGCCTGGCAGGCAATGTCTCTGACCACTCGACATCGGTCACGATGACCGGACTGCGCGGTCACGATGCCGGAATCGTCGGTCACGATCATCGGAATACGCAGGTGGCACCATCAATGGCTACACGGCCAGGACGGCGCCCATCTTCCTGCCCAATCAGGTGGGGGGCTACATGCCGGCCAAGCCCGGGGTGATGGGGCAGGCAGGTTTCGGCCCGCGCGACCCTGACCAGGCCGACGCCATGCAGACGGCGCTGGCACGGGGTCTGGTGGTCGTCTCGCCCGGTGCGCGAGGGCGTACCCAGGCCACCGGCAAGGCACCGGCCGCCATCGTTGACCTGAAGGCGGCGGTTCGCTACCTGAAGCACAACGATGCTGCCATGCCGGGCGATGCCAACCGGATCATCTCCAACGGGACCAGTGCCGGTGGCGCGCTGTCGGTCCTGCTGGGGGCCAGTGCCAACCGCCCGACTACGAGCCCTACCTGAAGGTATTGGGGGCCGCCGACGCGCCCGACGACATCTTTGCCGTCTCGGCCTACTGCCCGATTTCCATCCTGGAGCAGGCCGATGCCGCCTACGAATGGGAATTCAATGGCGTCGATGACTACGCCAGGATCGACATGCGTCAGATCGACTTCCATGTCAAGCGCAAGTTTGTGAAGGGAGTGCTCACTTCCGAACAGAAGAAGGTTTCAAGCCAGCTCAAGCCGCTGTTCACCGAATATGTGAATGCCCTGCACCTGCTCGGCCCGGATGGCCGCAAGCTCTCTCTGGATGCCCAGGGCAACGGCAGCTTCAAGACGCATGTGACGTCGTACCTGGCCGCCTCGGCCCAGAAGCAGCTGGATGCCGGCAAGGATCTGTCTGACCGTGGCTGGCTCACCCTCCAGGACGGCAAGGTGAAGGCCGTGGACTTTGCCGCCTTCGCACGCGCCGCAGGTCGCCAGAAGACGCCGCCCGCCTTTGACGGTCTGGCGCTGGACAATGGCGAGAATCAGGAGTTCGGAACCGACACGGTGGATGCCCGGCATTTCACCGCGTATTCGGCGGCGCACAGCACGGTGAAGGATGCCGGCGTGGCTGATGCCCAGACCGTCCGGCTGATGAACCCGATGAACTACATCGCCCATCGGCAGGCGGGGCCTCAGCACTGGCGCATCCGGGTGGGTACCGCCGACCGCGACACCTCCCACGCCATCGCCGTGATCCTGGCCACACGACTGCAGAACACGGGCAAGCAGGTGGACCTGTTCATGCCCTGGGACGTGCCGCACAGTGGCGACTACGACCTGGACGAGCTGTTTGGCTGGATTGACCGGACCGTGGCTGCAGGGAAGGGCGAACGCTGAACCTTTCAACAGGGGCCACGGATTCGTGGCCCGTACTACTGTCGGGGGTCTCCAGTCCGCCCGCACGCGTGTGCCCGGCAGAGATACCTGACCCATGAAAAAAGCCGGTCTCCGCAAAGGGACCAGCTTTCAACGGAGCCCGGCAGAGCCGGGCGAATGTGATGCCAATGCGCTGGGGGCATGACCCGCATTCTGCAGGGAGGCGAGCCTTGCCCGACGCGGATCAGGCCTTGTCCTGAGTGCGATTCTTCATCGGGAAGTTGTCCCGACGTGGCATGTGTGGCGTCGATACGAACAGCGTGGCGATGCAGGCAATCAGCAGCAGCAGGCCGGCGCAGGTCATTGCAGCGCCAGGATCATCGCCCAGCACGTGCTTGTAGATCCAGCCAAAGCTCACCGTCTGGAGCAGCATGGGGATCACGATCATCATGTTGATGATGCCCATGTAGACGCCATAGCGGCCCGACGGAATCTCGGCCACGGCGATCATGTAGGGCACGCCCAGCATGCTGGCCCAGCCAATGCCGAAGCCGATCATCGGCAGGAACAGCAGGAACTTGTTGCTGATGTGCGGGAACAGGCACAGCCCCAGGGACATCAGGGCCAGGGCAAAGGCATGCACCAGCTTGGCCTGGTACTTGCGGGCCAGGTACATCAGCACGAAGGCCGACAGGAAGGTGACGACGTTGTAGAAGCCGTTGACCAGCCCGGTCCAGGCCACTGCCTGCTCATACAGGTGCGCGGCAACTTTCGGATCGGTGGCTTCCGACCGGCCAAAGGCCGAGTCGGCAATGCTGTGCGACACGAACTGCCAGTAGACGAACATGGCGTACCACTGAAACATGTAGACCGCGCCCAGCTGCCACAGGGTCTTGGGCATTACCAGGATGGCTTCGTAGATCTCCTTGACGGCAGCGACCAGACCGTGGGGCTTGGCTTGGATTTCGGCCAACTCCTCGGGGGTGGGTTCGATTTCCGGGGTGGTCAGCACCGAGATCAGCACCGTGGCGATCGAGCAGAACGCACCGACGTAGAAGGATCCATACACCCAGACCGGCATGCCTTCATCGGTCACGGCGGTGAAATAGCGCTGGAAGAAATACAGCGACACGTTGGCCAGCGTGATGCCCAGGCCCGCGAAGAAGCTCTGCATCAGGAAGCCGGTGGCATGCTGCTCATCGGGCAGCTTGTCGGCGATGAACGCGCGATACGGCTCCATGGCGGTGTTGTTGCTAGCGTCCAGCAGCCACAGCAGTAGCACGGCCATCCACAGCTCGGTGACGTGCGGATACAGGAACAGGCAGACACTGCAACCGATCGCCCCCATCAGGAAGAACGGGCGCCGACGGCCCAGGCTGGGAATCCAGGTTCGGTCGCTGATGGCGCCGATGAGCGGCTGGATGATCAGGCCGGTCACCGGGCCGGCCAGGTTCAGGATCGGCAGCTGGTCGGGGTTGGCGTGCAGCATACTGAACACCGGGTTGATGGCGGTCTGCTGCAACCCGAAGCTGTATTGGATGCCGAAGAACCCGAAGTTCATCAGCAGTATCTGGCGAAATGTCATCACCACGCGATGGTCAATCTTCATGGGAGCGATCTTCCTCTGAAAGACGGCGCCGGGCCCCGGCGCCGGATGGACGCAACATCAGAACCAGGCTTCCACCTGGGCGCCGTAGGTCACAGCGCTGCGCTTGTTGGCGAACGAGGTCACGGCCGTGTTGCAGTCACGACCGGTGCAGGCCACGGGGCCGGCGTTTGCCGCCGCATCGTTCCACTTCGCGTAGGTGGCAAAGAGCCGCAGCGCAGGCCGCGCCATCACGCCCGGTCCCATCGAGAACTGCGTGCCCAGCGTCACCTTGGACAGCGTGCGGGTCGATTCTGAATCCTGCTTGACGCGCTGGTGGCTCAGCTCGGTGAACAGGCCCAGCACCTCGTTGATGTTGTAGAGCGGACGGGTGCCCACCCACATCTCGCGCATCTTCACGTCATTGACCTTGGCGTGGCGATAGCCCGCCGTGGAGGTGGCCGACCATTTGCTGTGCGCCGGTTCGTACAGCCAGTGGTCGAACAGCATCCATTCGCGGCGCTTGTCGGTGCTGCCACCCACGCCGTAGCCTTTCAGTAGGGCCGCGTCGTGCGCAAACTGCAGTACCAGCGAGTTCGTGCCGCCCAGGCCGAAGGCATTGGCCTGCTCGTGCGACAGCGTGAAGGCCGTGCCGTCGTTGCCCGCCTTGTTGTCGATGGTGCGGGTCTCGCGCACCACCACGTCCACGTTCGGCGTGGCCGGGTTGTTGTCCAGATCCACCGACTGCGTGGTGTCCACCGTGTAGGTACTGGTGCCTCCGCGGTTGCTGGCGCGCACCAAGTCCATGCCCACCGTCAGCTTGCCGCCCGGATTGACCCCGATCTCTTCCAGACGGAAGTCATGCACCGTGGCCGAACGCGAGCCGCCCCCGATCAGGTCGGGGTTGTAGCCGTTGAGGCCGTTGTTGACCCCAAAGCCGGTGAAGTCTCCCATCCGGAACATCGCATAGGCGAACTTGCCCGGCCCCAACGTCACGTTGTCCAGACCGAAACCCGGACCCTGACCTGGCTCCCAGTACGTGTAGTCCATCATGTGGACATCGGGGTTCTTGTAGAAGCGCTTGCCCACCCACAGGATCGCTCCGTCCAGGGCTCGCACGTCCAGCGACGAGCCGATGTCGCTGGCCGTCACGAACAGCTCGCGCAGCGCCGGCGTGCTCTGCTCCCAGTTGGCCATGCCCTGGGTTCCGTGCGACAGCGTGATCTTGGCGTCGAACTTGGTGCCCTTGACCTCTCCCAGGTACGACTTCAATTTCAGATCCACGTAGGAGTCGCATTCGTTGCCTAGACGGAAGAACGTCGCGGCGCCCGGCAGGCGGAAGCAGGCCTGCGAGCCGCCGTCGGAGGTGGTGCCGGCGCCGCTGCGAAGGTAGGCGCCGAACGAGAAGGTGGGGGCGGCCTCTTCGGCCGCGGCGGCGGTGCTCAGGCACGACATGGCCAGTACGATGCCCGTACCGGCAGCGGCCATCATCTGCGTCTTCTTCAAGAGAGCTCCTTTCTACTTCAGGTAAAAGGGTTGGAGGGAGAGAGCGGCAGCTGGCCAGAACAGGACGGACTCGCCCAGCCACCGCCCTGTGACTTGAATGTCGGACTTTGCATGACGAGGAACCCGGCATCCGGTCAGGGGGTCAGGCGTGAGCGGCCGATTCCGGCGCGCGGACCTCGAGCCAGAGCACCCCGTAAGGGGCCAGCGTCACGCCATCGCGCAGGCTGTATGAGCGGTCAGTCAGCAGGTCGCGTACCGGGTGACCGGGCATGGCCTGGAAGACCTGGGCCGGGCAGTGCTGCTCGAACTCGCTGTAGTTGGCCAGCACCAGCACCGTCTGCTGGGTGCTGCTGCGCGTGTAGCCCAGCACGGCCGGATTGCCTGCCCGGTAGCCGATCAGCTCGCCTCCGGCGAAGGCCGGTGTGTTGGCGCGGATGATGATCATGCTACGCAGGCCGGTGAAGATCTGGCCGGGCACCGTGTTGGGGTTGTTGCGCTGATCGTAGCGGGTCACGTCGCGGTGCGGGCGGTGGATCCAGCGGCTGTCGTCGGCCTCGTCGGGCGAGTCCAGGTAGCAGGGGTCGTTCAGCGTGCCCACCTCGTCGCCCAGGTAGATCAGCGGCAGGCCGCCGGTGCTCAGGATCACGCTGAACAGCAGCAGCATCCGCTGCACGGCCATCGGGTCACCCTGCTCCAGACCGGCCAGCGAGGCGAAGGTGCCGCTGACCCGGGCATCACCCGTGTCCGGATTCTCCTGGAACGGCACGCCGCGGGCGAAGCTGCCGGGGAAGCGGTTGTTGTAGAAGCGGTTCAGGAACTTGCGGTGGTCGTAGCCATTGATGCCGAACTGGGCGGCATCCTCGTCGGCAAAGGTCCAGCCGATGTCGTCGTGGCTGCGTACGTAGTTCACCCAGGCAGTGTTGTGAGGCAGGTGGTGCCACTTCTCCAGCGCCTGTTGCAGCAGGTTCACCTCGCGGGTGGCCAGCGAGTTCCACTGTAGCGCCATCTGCAGCGGGTTGTATGACAGCTGGCACTCTTCCGGCGAGATGTAGGACATCACCTCGGCCGGATGCACGATGGCTTCGGACTTGAAGAGCAGCGAGGGCGCTGCAATCCGGGCCAGCGCGTTGAAGGCACGGATCACGTTGTGCACCTCGGGCAGGCTCTCGCAGGGTGTGCCCGGCCGCTTCCAGACGAAAGCCACCGCGTCCAGACGCAGGATCTCGGCGCCCAGGTTGGCAATGGCCAGCATCTCGCCTGCCATGGCGTTGAACACCGCCGGATTGCTGTAGTTCAGGTCCCACTGGAACGTGTGGAAGGTCGTCCAGATCCAGCGACCGTCGGGCAGCTGCGAGAAGGCGCCCCGGTGCTCGTCCGGGAAGATCTCGCGCACCGTGCGCTCATAGATGTCGGGCTGGGTGCGGTCGGGGAACAGGAAATAGAAGTCCTTGTACCTGGGATCATCCTGGACCGCGGCCTGTGCCCAGGGGTGGTCGTTGGCCGTGTGGTTGAAGATGAAGTCCAGCACCAGGCTGATGCCTTCCTTGCGCAGCGCCTTGGCCAGCGCCCGCAGGTCCTCGATCGTGCCGATCTCGGGGTTCACGTCGCGGTAGCTGCTGACCGCATAGCCGCCGTCGCTCCTGCCCGGCGGCACCTTGAATGGGGGCATCAGGTGCAGATAGGAAAGCCCCAGCTCCTTGAAGTAGGGGATCTGCTCCTGCAGGTTCTTCAGGTTGCCCGCGAAGCGATCCACGTAGAGGACGCCGCCCACCACCTTCTCCGACTGGAACCAGGTGGGGGTCTTCTCCCGGGCCTCGTCCAGCGCCTTCATCTCCTTCGGGCGCTCGGACCAACCGGTCCAGGCCGTGTCGACCAGTGTGTCGAGCTGCTCCAGGAAGTCCGGGCGATGCCCGTAGAGTGGCTGCAGGTTGTCCAGCAGCGCCGGCAGATGGGTTCTCAGTCGATCCTCGAACTGCTGCCACTGAGCACCGGTGGCCTTGCGGCCCAGACGGTGCACCAGCGCATTGCGCACATGTTCGAAAGCCAGGGTATTTTGTTGGTCGAGTGTCAGCATGGCCGGCTCTTCTTGTCTGCGGGGGAGGGGATGCAGAGGACGTGATGCAGGCACGCGGCCCCCGCCGTGGCCGTGTTGCCGTGCCCGGTTGCCCGGTGCAGCCGGCAGGGTCACGAACCGGGCCTGCCCCGGAAATCCAGGGCTGACCCGGCAGGGCGGGCAGGGCGATGGCGTGCGGATGCGCCGGCTGGGCGCGTCTGCCGCAGGGCGGGATGTACAACGGAATGACCCGCCACAGCCCGTACCACCTTGCTGCGCGTGCGTTGCAATACGTCACATTGCCAAAATGTACTACGGACGGGGTCGTTGCAGTGCATGAAAACCTTGGGCCATGGGAGGAAACAGGGCCTTTGCGCAGGGCATTCGCGTGCGGGCTTGAGCCAGATCAGAACCCTGTGACGCGTCGCACGGTTCCGGCGCAGGCGGCAATGTCCGTTCATGCCTGCCCCGTGCTTGCGCCCGCATCCAACCCCGGTTTATACTCGCTCACTTTCGCAGGCTTGCGGCCAATCGAAGCCGCAGGTGTCAATAATCGCTTGAAGGGGGTCTCCGCATGGGGTCTCAGGCTGATATTTCCGGCGACGCCGGGAGTCAGGCTAGTTCCGCCTTTGGTCTTCTGGGCCGCAAGGTTGGAATGATGCGAATCTTTACAGATGAAGGTGAAAGCATTCCTGTCACCGTCATCGACGTTTCGGGCAACCGGGTTTCGCAGGTCAAAACCGTCGAAAACGACGGCTACACGGCTGTGCAGCTGGTCTATGGTGAGCGCCGCGCCTCGCGCGTGAATGCTGCCGAGGCCGGCCACTACGCCAAGGCAGGTGTGCAGGCCGGTACGGTCGCCGCCGAATTCCACGTCTCGCCCGAGCGCGCCGCCGAAGTGCCGGCTGGCACGGTTCTGGGTGCCGACCACTTCGTGGTGGGCCAGTACATCGACGTTCAGGGTACCTCGCAGGGCAAGGGCTTTGCCGGCACCATCAAACGTCACAACTTCGGTTCGCAGCGTGCCTCGCACGGCAACTCGCGGTCCCACAACGTGCCGGGTTCCATCGGCATGGCGCAGGATCCGGGTCGCGTGTTCCCCGGCAAGCGCATGGCTGGTCAAATGGGTAACGTCACCCGCACGGTCCAGAATCTGGTCGTCGAGCGCATCGACACCGATCGTGGCCTGCTGCTGGTTCGTGGCGCCGTGCCGGGTTCGGCTGGCGGCCATCTGGTCATCACCCCGTCGGTCAAGCGTCGTCTGAAGCCTGTCAAGGCTGGCGCCGCCGAAGCCAAGGGCAAGGCTTGAGAGAGGATCGTTCGAACATGGAACTCAATATCTTGAACGATCAGGGTCAGAAGGCTGGCGCCGTGCCGGTGGTTGACACCGTCTTCGGTACCGACTTCAACGAGCCGCTGATTCATCAGATCGTCGTTGCCTACCAGGCCAATGCCCGCAGTGGCAACCGTGCCCAGAAGGACCGCAGCGAAGTCCGTCACTCCACCAAAAAGCCCTGGCGCCAGAAAGGTACGGGTCGTGCCCGTGCCGGTATGACGTCCAGTCCGCTGTGGCGTGGAGGCGGCAAGATCTTCCCGAACAAACCGGACGAGAACTTCTCTCAGAAGGTCAACCGCAAGATGTACCGTGCCGGCATGCGTTCCATCCTGTCGCAGCTGGTGCGTGAAGAACGTCTGTCGGTGGTCGAGTCGCTGAAACTGGAAGCGCCCAAGACCAAACTGCTGGTCAGCAAGCTGAACGGCATGGGTCTGAAGTCGACGCTGATCCTGGTCGACGACGAAGATGAAAACCTGTACCTGGCAGCCCGCAACCTGCCGCACGTGCTGGTTCTCGAAACCCGCCATGTCGATCCGCTGTCGCTCGTGCACTACGACAGCGTGCTGGTGACCAAGCCGGCCCTGGCACAGATTCAGGAGATGCTGGGATGAGCCCGAATCGTCTGACACAAGTAGTGATCGCTCCGGTCATTTCCGAAAAGAGCACCCTGGTGGCCGAAAAGCAGAACCAGGTCGTGTTCCGGGTCATGCAGGACGCCACCAAGGCCGAAGTCAAGGCCGCCGTCGAGTCGCTGTTCAAGGTGACCGTCGAGGCCGTCAACATGGTCAACATCGCGGGCAAGCAGAAGCGCTTCGGCCGTGGTCTGGGTCGCCGGCGGAGCATCCGCAAGGCGTATGTGAGTCTGGCAGCGGGCCAGGAGATCAATTTCGCGGAGACCAAGTAAATGCCGGTCGTGAAACTGAAACCCACCTCGCCTGGTCGCCGGGCGATGGTCAAGGTCGTCACCCCGACCTTGCACAAGGGCGCCCCGGTTGCTTCGCTGATCGAGCCGAAAAAACGCGGTTCGGGTCGCAACAACCTGGGTCACATCACCACCCGCCATCGTGGGGGTGGTCACAAGCGCCACTACCGGATCGTCGACTTCCGTCGCAACAAGGACGGCATTCCCGCCCGCGTCGAGCGTCTGGAATACGATCCGAACCGCAGCGCGCATCTGGCCCTGCTGCTGTACGCAGACGGCGAGCGTCGCTACATTCTGGCCCCGCGTGGCGTGGCGGCCGGTGCCGAGCTGATGTCCGGTTCCGAAGCCCCGATCCGCGCCGGCAACGCCCTGCCCATCCGCAACATTCCGGTGGGGTCCACCATCCACAACATCGAGATGCAGCCCGGCAAGGGTGGCCAGATCGCCCGCTCGGCCGGCAATTCGGCCCAGCTGCTGGCGCGTGAGGGCACCTATGCCCAGGTCCGCCTGCGTTCGGGTGAAATCCGCCGCATCCATATCGAGTGCCGTGCAACCCTCGGCGAAGTCGGCAACGGCGAACACAGCCTGCGCCAGATCGGCAAGGCCGGCGCCACCCGCTGGCGCGGTATCCGTCCGACCGTTCGTGGCGTGGCCATGAACCCGATCGACCACCCGCACGGTGGTGGTGAAGGTCGCACGGGCGAAGGTCGTGTGCCGGTCAATCCGTGGGGCAAGCCGACCAAGGGCTATCGCACCCGTCGCAACAAGCGCAGCGATTCGATGATCGTTCAGCGGCGCAAGAAAAAATAACCGGTAATACGACATGGCACGTTCAATCAAGAAGGGTCCGTTTGTCGACCATCACTTGCTGGCAAAAGTCGATGCAGCTGCATCTGGCAAGGACAAGCGCCCAATCAAAACCTGGTCGCGTCGTTCGACGGTTCTGCCTGAATTCATCGGTCTGACCATCGCCGTGCACAACGGCAAGCAGCATGTTCCGGTGTTCATCAACGAGAACATGGTGGGTCACAAGCTGGGCGAATTCGCGCTGACCCGCACGTTCAAAGGGCACGCCGCCGACAAGAAGGCCAAGCGCTGATGCACGACGGGGCCGCACCGTCCCTGACGGCGGCGGCCCGGTCGCAGCTGGCCTGACAAGATCAAGGGAAAGTTGACGATGGAAACTCAAGCAGTCCTGCGCGGGGTCCGGATTTCTGCCCAGAAGGGTCGCCTGGTGGCTGACCAGGTGCGCGGAAAGTCGGTGGAAGCTGCGCTCAATATCCTGAATTTCTCGCCCAAGAAAGCGGCGAAGATTCTCAAGAAAGTGCTCGAATCGGCAATCGCCAACGCCGAGCACAACGATGGTGCTGACGTGGACGAACTCCGGGTGAGCCGGATTCACGTCGAGAAGGGCCAGTCGCTGCGCCGTTTTTCGGCGCGCGCCAAGGGTCGCGGCGTCCGCATCGAGAAACAAACCTGCCATATCTACCTGACGGTTGGTACCGGCAAAAAGGCCTGAGGAAGGACCGAGAACATGGGACAGAAAATCCACCCAACCGGATTCCGGCTTGCCGTCAGTCGCAACTGGGCTTCGCGTTGGTACGCAGGTAACAAAGAATTCGCTGGCATGCTCAAGGAAGACCTGCAGGTCCGCGAATTTCTCAAGAAGCGTCTGAAGAACGCCTCGGTCGGCCGCGTGCTGATCGAGCGTCCCGCCAAGAACGCCCGCATCACCATCTACTCGGCCCGTCCGGGTGTGGTGATCGGCAAGAAAGGCGAAGACATCGAACGTCTGAAGGTCGAGCTGACCAAAATGCTGGGCGTGCCCGTGCACGTCAACATCGAAGAGATTCGCAAGCCCGAACTCGATGCCCAGCTGATCGCCGACTCGATCACCCAGCAGCTCGAAAAGCGCATCATGTTCCGCCGCGCCATGAAACGCGCCATGCAGAACGCCATGCGTCTGGGCGCCCAGGGCATCAAGATCATGAGCGCCGGCCGTCTGAACGGTGCCGAGATCGCCCGTACCGAGTGGTACCGTGAAGGCCGTGTGCCCCTGCATACCCTGCGCGCCGACGTCGACTACGGCACCTCCGAAGCCCAGACCACCTACGGCATCATCGGTGTGAAGGTGTGGGTCTACAAGGGTGACACCCTCGGTCGTGGCGAAGCCCCCGAGACCACCGAGAAGGAAGCCGCCGGCAACGAACGCGAAGACCGTCGTGGCCGTCGTCCGGGCCGTCCCGGTGCCGCCCCTGGCCGTGGCCGTCGTCGTGACGCCGCCGGTGAAGGTGGCGAGGCCCGTGCACCCGGCCGTCGTGCGCCCCGCAAGGCCGCTGGCGAGGCAGCCCCCGCCGCAGCCGAAGACAAGGGCGACAACTGATGGGTCTGCCTGCGCAGTCCGATGAGTGAACACAGCTAAGGTAGAAGAATCATGTTGCAACCCTCCCGACGCAAATACCGGAAGGAACAGAAAGGCCGCAACACCGGCCTTGCCACCCGTGGCGCCACTGTTGCCTTCGGTGAATATGGTCTGAAGGCCACCGCCCGCGGTCGCCTGACGGCCCGCCAAATCGAATCGGCCCGTCGTGCCATGACCCGCCACATCAAGCGGGGCGGCCGCATCTGGATCCGGATCTTCCCGGACAAGCCGATTTCCCAGAAACCTGCGGAAGTCCGTATGGGTAACGGTAAAGGCAACCCCGAATACTGGGTTGCCGAAATCCAGCCCGGCAAGGTGCTCTACGAAATGGACGGCGTGAACGAAGCGCTGGCCCGTGAAGCCTTCGCCCTGGCTGCAGCCAAGCTGCCGTTGTCCACGGTTTTCGTCACCCGTCAGCCTGGCGTCTGACGCCAACACGGAGTCGAAATGAAAGCGACAGAACTGAGAACCAAGGACGTGGCAGGTCTGCAGCAGGAGTTGAGTGATCTGGGGCGCGCCCATTTCGCGCTGCGCATGCAGATCGCCACTCAGCAGAACAGCAATACGGCCCAACTGAAACGGCTCAAGCGCGACATCGCTCGTGTCATGACCGTCATCAAAGAGAAGCAGGTGGCAGCCAAATGAGTGAGCAACAAGCGGTGCAACCCACCACCAATACCCGCACCCTGACCGGCCGGGTCACCAGCAACAAGATGCAGAAGACCGTGACCGTTCTGGTCGAGCGCAAGGTCCGGCATCCGGTGTACGGCAAGTATGTGGTGCAGTCCAAGAAGTACCATGCCCACACGGAAGACTCGTTCAACGAGGGTGACGTCGTGGAAATCCAGGAAGGCAAACCGGTATCCCGCACCAAGTCCTGGTACGTGACCCGCCTGCTGACCGCCGCCAAGGTGGTCTGATACGGCGCGTTCGTTCGCCAAACCAGCGCCCGGCCCCGCCGGGCGTTGTCGCATCCGGAGGACGGCGTCGTCAGGGTGGCGCAGGGGGGTGTGTGGCGGTGTCCCGTACCCGCCATGCCTCACGTCCCTTGTCTGTGCTCTCACCTGTCCTGCCTCGTGTCCCCCGCTTGCGCGCTCGCCTGTCCTGCTTCAGGTCCACTGACTGCGCCCTCCTGGGGCAACAAATGTTCCGCGGCGGGTTGTAAACGCGCAAAAACTTTTCTATACTCCAAGTCTTCCAGCAATGCCCGTGGCGCCGTTTGTCACGGCATGGTGGGCATCAGTCTGTTGGGTGCGGTTGTGCAGCATCCAATGGGCGCCGACCGGTACCGGTTCATTCCGCCTGGCAGCAGCCGGGCACATGCGGATGCAGCGGGGCAGGTCGTTTCAATGAATTCAATCCGATCGGTTGCGCACCTGCACAATCGGTCAACGGAACCAAGACTGGTCTGCTGTGGGTCACAAAGCCATGGCGGGTCCAAGTTGGGCAAGTAATCGTCAGGATATTGCAATGATTCAGATGCAGTCGACGCTGAGCGTCGCCGACAACACGGGGGCGCGCGAGGTCATGTGTATCAAGGTGCTCGGTGGCAGCAAGCGCCGCTACGCCGGAATCGGTGACATCATCAAGGTCTCGGTCAAGGAAGCGCAACCCCGTGGTCGCGTGAAGAAAGGCGAGATCTACAACGCGGTCGTCGTGCGCACCGCCAAGGGCGTTCGCCGTCCCGATGGCTCCCTGCTGCGTTTCGATGGCAATGCCGCTGTGTTGCTCAACAGCAAGCTGGAGCCGATCGGCACCCGCATCTTCGGGCCCGTGACCCGCGAGCTGCGTACCGAGCGCTTCATGAAGATCGTCTCGCTGGCACCGGAAGTGCTCTGAGCTTGCCGGTCAACACAGGATTCAAGCCGAGGGCTGTTTAATCATGATGCAAAAGATTCGTAAGGGTGATGAAGTCATCGTCATCGCCGGGCGGGACAAGGGCAAGCGCGGTACCGTCACCCAGCGTGTGGATGACCGTCATCTTCTGATCGACGGTATCAACGTCGTCAAAAAGCACGTCAAGCCGAACCCCATGCGGGGCACCAGCGGCGGCGTGGTGGACAAGTCGATGCCCATCGACCAGTCCAACGTGATGCTGTTCAATCCGGCCTCCGGCAAGGGTGACCGGGTTGGATTCAAGGTTCTTGAGGATGGTCGCAAGGTTCGCGTCTTCAAGTCGAACGGCGAACAGGTTCCGGCCTGAGATCTGTCGGAACTGTAGACCCTAAAGGAAACATCGATGGCGCGTCTCTTAGAAACCTATCGTGACAAGCTCGTTCCCGAGCTGACCAAGCGATTCGGCTACAAATCCGTGATGGAAGTGCCGCGAATCACCAAGATCACGCTGAACATGGGCGTGGGTGAGGCGGTGGCCGACAAGAAAATCCTCGATAACGCAGTTGGCGACCTGACCAAGATCGCTGGCCAGAAACCGGTGGTCACCAAGGCCCGCAAGGCCATCGCCGGTTTCAAGATCCGCGAGGGTTATCCCATTGGCTGCATGGTCACCCTGCGTGGTGTTCGCATGTACGAATTCCTGGACCGTCTGATCACCGTGGCCCTGCCGCGCGTGCGTGACTTCCGGGGCGTGTCGGGCCGTTCCTTCGACGGTCGCGGCAACTACAACTTCGGTGTCAAGGAGCAGATCATGTTCCCTGAAATCGAGTACGACAAGGTTGACGCACTGCGTGGTCTGAACATCAGCATCACGACGACCGCAAAAACTGACGAGGAAGCCAAGGCGCTGCTGTCCGCTTTCCGGTTTCCGTTCCGCAACTGAGGTTGGCTGGCACTAGCCGAAAACCGAAGCTGACCTCCAGGGGTGATTGAATGGCAAAGGCATCCATGATCGAGCGCGAGAAAAAGCGCGAAGCACTGGTCAAGAAGTACGCCGCCAGGCGGGCCGCACTTCAGGCCATCATTGACGATCAGTCGAAATCGGACGAGGAGCGTTACCAGGCGCGTCTCGCCATCCAGAAACAACCGCGCGCAGCAAGCCCTACGCGCATGCGCAAGCGCTGTGCCCTGACCGGCCGTCCGCGTGGTGTGTTCCGCAAGTTCGGCCTGGGCCGCAACAAGCTGCGTGAATTCGCCATGCGGGGTGAAATCCCCGGTCTGACCAAGGCCAGCTGGTAACTGCGTCGGAGTGAAAGAAGTGATCAAGTTCGAATCGAATCTGGCCAAGGCTGGCAGCAAGCTGGCACTGGTCTGCTACGGGAGCGATTACCAATGAGCATGAGCGATCCGATCGCCGACATGTTCACGCGGATCCGCAACGCGCAGCGCGTCGAGAAGGAATCCGTCGTGATCCCGTCGTCCAAACTGAAGGTGGCCATCGCCCGCGTTCTGCAGGAAGAAGGCTACATCGAGGGCTTTGAAGTCCAGGAAAACGACGGCAAGCCGCTGCTGAAAGTGGCGCTGAAATACTATGCCGGCCGCCCGGTCATTGAACGTCTGGAACGTGTGTCCCGTCCAGGTCTGCGCATCTACAAGGCGCGCAACGACCTGCCGCAGGTGATGAACGGTCTGGGTGTTGCCATCATCACCACCTCGCAGGGCGTGATGACCGACCGCAAGGCCCGCCAGACCGGTATCGGCGGCGAAGTGCTGGGTTACGTCGCGTAAGGAGGCCACAACATGTCCCGTATCGGAAAGATGCCGATCCCCGTGCCCAAGGGTGCGGAGGTCAAGGTGGCCGCCGGCAGCATTACCGTCAAGGGCCCGCTGGGCACGCTGACGCAGGCGATCAACCCCAATGCCACCATCGCCCAGGAGGGTGAGCAGCTGGTGGTCAAGCCCGCCAATGACTCGGCTGAAGCCAATGCCATGTCGGGCACCCTGCGCGCGCTGGTGGCCAACATGGTCCACGGCGTCACCAAAGGTTTCGAGCGTCGTCTGACCCTCGTCGGCGTGGGCTTCCGTGCCCAGGCCCAGGGCAGCAACCTCAACCTGTCGCTGGGTTTCTCGCACCCCGTCGTGCACAAGCTTCCGGAAGGCGTCAAGGCTGAAACGCCGAGCCAGACCGAGATCGTGCTCAAAGGGGCCGACAAGCAGAAGGTTGGTCAGGTGGCCGCTAACATCCGCGCCTACCGTCCGCCCGAGCCTTACAAGGGCAAGGGCGTGAGGTACTCGGACGAAAGGGTCACGTTGAAGGAAACCAAGAAGAAGTAAGGGCACGAGAGGGTGATCTCCTGCGGGCAAGGACGCGGTTCCGGCCGGCAGCGGGCAGATCACCCGGGTGCAAGGAACAGACATGGCAATTGACAAAAAGGCATCGCGACTGCGTCGCTCGCGTCAGACGCGGCACAAGATCAACGAGTTGCGCGTCAACCGTCTGGCCGTTTTCCGCAGCAACGCTCACATCTACGCCAACATCATCTCCCCCGAGGGTGATCGCGTGCTGGTCTCGGCCTCCACGGTCGAAGCGGATGTGCGCGCCCAGCTGGCCGGCAAAACGGGCCGTGGCGGCAACGCCGACGCTGCCGCCATCGTGGGCAAGCGCGTTGCAGAAAAGGCACTGAAAGCTGGTATCGAATCGGTTGCGTTCGATCGTTCTGGCTATCGCTATCACGGACGGGTCCGCGCGCTGGCTGAGGCCGCTCGCGAGGCTGGACTGAAGTTCTAAGGACGGAAAACGAATGGCAAAGGTTCAGGCACGTGGCCCGCAGCGCGGGGCCGATGAGCGTGATGACGGTCTGAAGGAAAAAATGATCGGCATCAACCGCGTCACCAAGGTGGTCAAAGGCGGCCGGATTCTCGGTTTCGCCGCCCTGGTGGTGGTTGGTGACGGTGATGGTCGCGTTGGCATGGGCAAGGGCAAGGCACGCGAGGTGCCGGTTGCCGTCCAGAAGGCTATGGACGAAGCCCGCCGCAAGATGTTCAAGGTGCCCCTGCGCAGTGGCACGGTTCCCCACGTGGTCGAAGGCCGTCACGGCGCTTCCCGTGTGTATATCGCCCCGGCTGCCGATGGTACCGGTGTGATCGCGGGTGGTCCGATGCGTGCCGTCTTCGAAGTTCTGGGCGTGACCAACGTCGTGGCCAAGAGCCATGGCTCCAGCAACCCGTACAACATGGTTCGTGCAACGCTGGACGCCTTCCGTAATTTGTCGACCCCGGCCGAAATCGCTGCCAAGCGCGGCAAGACGGTCGAGGAAATCTTGGGTTGAGCGTCTGCGCCTGACGCGGACGTTCAGTCTGGAGAGACTTGATGAGCAACGAACAGAAGAAAACGGTCAAAGTGAAGCTGGTCCGCAGCCCCAGCCGTACGGTTGGCGGGCATCGCGACACAGTTCTCGGCCTTGGCCTGAAGCGGATGAATCAGGTCCGCGAACTGGAAGATACGCCCGCGGTGCGCGGCATGATCACCAAGGTGGCATACCTGGTCAAGGTGGTGGATTGATATGCGACTCAATGACTTGAAACCCGCAGCGGGCGCGACCCACGCTGCAAAACGTGTCGGTCGCGGCATTGGTTCCGGCCTGGGCAAGACGGCCGGCCGTGGTCACAAGGGCCAGAAATCCCGCGCCGGCGGTTTCCACAAGGTTGGCTTCGAAGGCGGCCAGATGCCGCTGCAGCGTCGCCTGCCCAAACGCGGCTTCAAATCGCTGCAGGCCGGTCGCGTTGGCGAGGTCCGCCTGTCCGACCTGCAACGTCTGGAAGCCACCGAAATCGACCTGTCCACGCTGAAGGCTGCCGGTCTGGTGTCGCAGCTGGCCCTGTCGGCCAAGGTCATCCTGGCAGGCGAGCTGAAGCGCAAGGTGACGCTGGTCGGCGTCGGTGCCACCAAAGGTGCCCGCAGCGCCATCGAAGCTGCCGGCGGCAGCGTGCAGGATCCTGTCGCAACCCAGTCGGCCTGAATCCATGGCAACCAATCGGTCAGTGCAGGCTCGTGAAGCCAACAAGTACGGCGATCTGAAGCGCCGTCTTGTCTTTCTGGTGCTGGCGCTGGTGGTTTTCCGCATCGGCACCCACATCCCGGTGCCCGGTATCAATCCGGACGCCCTGTCCGACCTGTTCAACAGTGAGCAGGGCGGCGCACTGGGTCTGTTCAACCTGTTCTCCGGTGGCGCGCTGAAGCGCTTCTCGGTGTTCGCGCTCGGGATCATGCCGTACATCTCGGCATCGATCATCATGCAGCTGCTGACGGTCGTCGTGCCGGCGCTGGAACAGATCAAGAAGGAAGGTGAGGCCGGCCGGCGCATCATCACGAAGTACACGCGCTGGTTCACGCTGGGTCTGGCCACGTTCCAGGCGCTGGGCATCTCGCTGGCGCTGGAGTCGCAGGCCAACCTGGTGACCGATCCCGGTTTCATGTTCCGTCTGGTGTCCGTCATCTCGCTGGTCACCGGAACCATGTTCCTGATGTGGCTGGGTGAGCAGATCACCGAGCGGGGGCTGGGCAACGGCATCTCGCTGATCATCTTCTCTGGTATCGTGTCGGGTCTGCCCGGTGCGGTGGCCGGCATGGGTGAGCTGGTCAGCAACGGCAACATGAACCCCGTGGCCGCGCTGATCATCATGGCGCTCGTCGTGCTGGTGACTGCCTTCGTTGTCTTCGTCGAACGGGGGCAGCGCAAGATCACCATCAACTACGCCAAGCGTCAGGTCGGCAACAAGATCTATCAGGGGCAGACTTCGTATCTGCCGCTGAAGCTCAACATGGCCGGCGTGATTCCGCCCATCTTCGCCAGCTCGATCATCCTGTTCCCGGCTACGGCCGCCCAGTGGTTCACTTCGGGCGACAGCGAGAACGCGGCGGTTCGCGCCATCCGCGATCTGGCGGCCGTGCTTTCCCCGGGGCAGCCGGTGTACATGGTGCTCTACGCCGTGGCCATCATCTTCTTCTGCTTCTTCTACACGGCCCTGCAGTACAACAGCCGTGACACAGCCGAGAACCTGAAGAAGAGCGGTGCCATGCTTCCCGGCATTCGCCCGGGCGAGCAGACGGCAAAGTACATCGACAAGGTGCTGATGCGCCTGACCGGTGTCGGAGCCCTTTACATCACGCTGGTCTGCCTGCTGCCCGAGTTCCTCATTCTCGAATGGAACGTCCCGTTCTACTTCGGGGGTACGTCGCTCCTCATCATCGTGGTGGTGACGATGGACTTCATGGCCCAGGTTCAGACGCACCTGATGTCCAACCAGTACGAAAGCCTGCTGAAGAAAGCCAACTTCAAGGGCATGGGTACGATGGGTCGCTGACAGCACACGCAACGGGAAAACAATGTCGAAGGAAGATGTCATCCAGATGCAGGGCGAGGTGTTGGAGAACCTTCCCAACGCCACGTTCCGGGTCAAGCTGGAGAATGGTCATGTGGTACTTGGCCACATTTCCGGGAAGATGCGGATGCACTACATCCGCATCCTGCCTGGAGACAAGGTGACGGTGGAGCTTACACCGTACGATCTTTCCAGGGCGCGTATCGTCTTTCGCGCGAAATAAGACGGAAAGTTCGCCGTGGCCTGGCGCTGCGGTGCATAGAGGTTATCAGGACGGGTTAAACTCCCGTCTGCAAGCAAGGGACAGATCATGAAAGTCATGGCCAGTGTCAAGAAAATGTGCCGGAACTGCAAAATCATCCGGCGCAACGGAATTGTCCGCGTTATTTGCGC
The DNA here is from genome assembly GCF_003892345.1 of Lautropia dentalis. Lineage (GTDB taxonomy): Bacteria > Pseudomonadota > Gammaproteobacteria > Burkholderiales > Burkholderiaceae_E > Lautropia > Lautropia dentalis. Next base: position 172,758 of record NZ_RRUE01000002.1, on the reverse strand, counting down.
CGATCCCCGGCACAAACAGCGTCAGGGTTGAGAGAGGAATCTGAAACATGGCACGTATTGCTGGAGTCAACGTTCCGGATCGTCAGCACACCGTCATCGGTCTGACGGCCATTTACGGCATCGGCCGGGCCCGTGCCCAGGCCATCTGCGCCGCCGTGGGTGTCGAGCCTTCCAAGAAGGTCCGCGACCTGAGCGACGCCGAAATGGAACGCATCCGTGAACAGGTTGGCCGCTTCGTCGTCGAAGGCGACCTGCGCCGGGAAGTCTCGATGTCGATCAAGCGTCTGATGGACCTGGGCTGCTACCGTGGTCTGCGCCATCGGCGTGGTCTGCCGGTCCGGGGACAGCGTACCCGCACCAACGCACGTACCCGCAAGGGCCCGACCAAGGCCGGCGTGGCATTGAAGAAGTAACTGGAGCCTGAGCAGAGATGGCACGTAATCCTACAGCGCAGCAGGTTGCCGCTTCCCAGCGCGCCCGCAAGAAAGTCAAGAAGAACGTATCCGACGGCATCGCGCACGTCCACGCGTCCTTCAACAACACGATCATCACGATCACCGACCGTCAGGGCAACACCCTGTCGTGGGCTACTTCGGGTGGCGCCGGTTTCCGTGGTTCGCGCAAGTCCACCCCGTTTGCGGCCCAGGTCGCTGCCGAAGCGGCTGGCCGCGTGGCCGTGGAGTACGGCATCAAGAACCTGGATGTCCGGATCAAGGGCCCCGGCCCCGGCCGTGACTCCTCCGTGCGCGCCCTGAACGCGCTGGGCATCAAGATCCTGTCGATCTCGGATGTGACGCCGGTGCCGCACAACGGCTGCCGTCCGCCGAAGAAACGTCGTATCTGATCAACTGAAGACCACCTTGTTCGACCGGCGGGCCACAGGGCCTGCGGCGGACTAACCGCGGCAAGAGCCGCGCAGCAACAAAGGAACGTAAAGTGGCACGTTATACCGGACCGAAGGCGAAACTGTCTCGCCGCGAAGGCACCGATCTTTTCCTGAAGAGCGCCCGTCGCTCGCTCGACTCCAAATCGAAGGCTGACACCAAGCCTGGCCAGCATGGTCGCACCAGCGGCCAGCGCACCAGCGATTATGGTCTGCAGCTCCGCGAGAAGCAGAAGGTCAAACGGATGTACGGCGTTCTCGAACGCCAGTTCCGTCGCTATTTTGCCGAAGCCTCGCGCAAGCGCGGCAACACCGGCGAACTGCTGCTGTCGCTGCTGGAATCCCGTCTCGACAACGTCGTCTATCGCATGGGCCTGGCGTCGACCCGTGCCGAAGCCCGTCAGCTGGTCTCGCACCGTGCCATTCTGGTCAACGGTTCGATCCTGAACGTGCCCTCCGCGCACATCAAGCCGAACGACGTCATCTCCGTCAAGGAATCCGCCAAAAAGCAGGCCCGCATCGAAGACGCCCTGAATCTGGCCGAGCAGCATGGTTTCCCGTCGTGGGTCTCCGTGGACAAGAACAAGAAGGAAGGGGTGTTCAAATCCCTGCCGGATCGTTCCGAGATCGCCGGTGACATCAATGAAAGCCTGATCGTCGAGCTGTACTCGCGCTGATCGGGTCAAGTGAGGTAAGTCCAATATGCAGACTGCAATGCTCAAGCCGCGCCTTGTGGAAGTCCAGGAAATTTCCGGACCTTCCCATGCCCGCGTGGTGATGGAGCCTTTCGAGCGTGGCTATGGCCATACGCTCGGCAATGCATTGCGTCGGGTTCTGCTGTCCTCGATGGTCGGCTATGCGCCGACCGAGGTGCAGATTGCCGGCGTGGTGCATGAGTATTCGACAGTCGACGGCCTGCGTGAAGACGTGGTCGATCTGCTGCTGAATCTGAAAGGCGTTACTTTCAAACTGCACAACCGCAGCGAGGTCTTCCTCACCCTGCGCAAGGAAGTTCCCGGTCCCGTCACGGCTGCCGATATCGAGCTGCCGCACGATGTCGAGATCATCAACCCCGAGCATGTCATTGCCACCCTCACCGAAGGCGGCAAGATCGACATGCAGATCAAGGTTGAGAAAGGTCGCGGCTACGTGCCCGGTACGATGCGCAATCTGGGCGACACCAAGACCATCGGTCGTATCGTGCTGGATGCCTCGTTCTCGCCGGTCCGCCGTGTCAGCTATGCCGTCGAGAGCGCCCGTGTGGAGCAGCGTACCGACCTCGACCGTCTGCTGATCGACATCGAGACCAACGGTGCCATCGCGCCGGAGGAAGCCGTTCGCCAATCGGCCCGCATTCTGGTCGACCAGCTGCAGGTCTTCGCCTCCATCGAGGGCAATGAGCCCCCGATCGCCATCGGCATGGGTACCGACATCGGCAGCCTGTCCCCGGGGCGCATCGGAGGCAACGAACGTCCGGCCGCGACCGAAGTCAACCTGGGCATCAGCGGTGGTGCCGGCGGCACGATCGACCCGATCCTGCTGCGTCCGGTCGACGATCTGGAACTGACCGTCCGTTCCGCGAACTGCCTGAAAGCCGAGAACATCTACTACATCGGCGATCTGATCCAGCGCACGGAAAACGAACTGCTCAAGACACCGAATCTCGGTCGTAAGTCACTGAACGAAATCAAGGAAGTGCTGGCGTCGCGTGGTCTGACGCTGGGCATGCGGCTGGATGACTGGCCGCCCGCCGGGTTGGAACGCAACAGCTGACCCCGCTTTGAAGAACAGGATCTGAAGAATCATGCGTCATCGTCTCGGCCTCAGAAAACTCAACCGCACCAGCGCGCACCGTCAGGCCATGCTGCGCAACATGACCAACTCGCTGTTGCGTCATGAAGTGATCAAAACCACCCTGCCGAAGGCCAAGGAACTGCGCCGCGTCGTCGAGCCCATCATCACGCTGGGCAAGAAACCGTCGCTGGCCAACCGCCGCCTGGCCTTCGATCGCCTGCGCGATCGTGAAATGGTGGTCAAGGTCTTCAACGAACTCGGCCCCCGCTATGCCGGTCGTCCCGGCGGCTATGTCCGCATCCTGAAGTTCGGCTTCCGTGATGGCGACAATGCCCCCATGGCCTACGTCGAACTGCTGGACCGCCCTGAAGTGGTGGAAGGCGCCGAAGAGGACAAGGCTGCGTAAGCTGTCAGGTACTGCAGCGAGCCCTTGCTGCAGTACCTCTTCGGGAGTGATACGGATCAGGCCCGCCCGATTGCGTCACTCCCCCAAACAAAAAGCCCCTTTCGGGGCTTTTTGTTTGGGCAGGGCTGGCGTAACGGGCTCCCTGTTGCTCACTTTCTGGAGCGCTGCCGATGATCATGGCCGCTCCGGCCCACATCATGACGCTGCCCATGCGTTTCAGCGCAGGATGTGCCCTCATCATCGTCTTCTTCCCAAGGATATTGAGCTGACGTTAGCACGACCGCAGGGGCGGGAGCAACGGACAATGATGGTTTGAACGGGTTACGCCGGCGGGAGCCCCCCTTCGTCTTTCATCCACTGCGCGGCCTGAATGGCATAGTAGGTGAGCACGCCATTGGCCCCGGCGCGCTTCATCGCCAGCAGGGCCTCCATCGCCACGGCCTTTTCGTCGATCCAGCCATTCTGGGCTGCCGCCTTGATCATCGCGTACTCGCCGCTGACCTGATACACGAAGGTGGGGGCGCCAAACGCGTTCTTCACCCGTCGCACGATGTCCAGATAGGGCAGGCCGGGCTTGACCATCACCATGTCTGCGCCTTCCTGCAGGTCCAGCGCCACCTCGCGCAGGGCCTCGTCGCTGTTGGCCGGGTCCATCTGGTAGGTCTTCTTCGAACTCTTGCCCAGATTGCCCGCCGAACCCACCGCATCGCGGAACGGGCCATACCAGGCGGAGGCATATTTGGCCGAGTAGGCCATGATCTGCGTATGAATCAGCCCGTTCTCCTCGAACGCCTGCCGCAGCATGCCGATGCGCCCGTCCATCATGTCCGACGGCGCCACGATGTCCACGCCGGCCTCGGCCTGGACCAGCGCCTGCTGACGCAGCATGGCCAGGGTCTCGTCATTCAGCACATAGCCGCTCTCGTCGATCAGGCCGTCCTGCCCGTGGCTGGTGTAGGGGTCCAGCGCCACGTCGGTCATCACGCCCAGCTCCGGAAAGCGTGCCTTGAGTGCGCGCACCGTGCGGGGAACCAGTCCCTCCGGGTCGGCGGCCAGTTTGCCGTCGGTGGTTTTCAGGTTGGCCGGGATGACCGGGAACAGGGCCAGTACCGGTATCCGCAGCGCGCTGCACTGTTCCGCCACGTGCAGCAGCTGGTCGATGGTGTAGCGATGCACACCCGGCATCGAGCCGACAGCCACGGGTTCGCGCGTGGCGGCGCCATTGTCGTCATGCACGAACACCGGGTAGATGAAATCATCCGGGCGCAGGTGCGTTTCCTGCAGCATGCGCCGCGAAAAGTCATGACGCCGGTTGCGGCGCATCCGGGTACCCGGGAAGGCGCCCAGGGCAGAGCCAGCGGAGGAGGAAAGAGAAAGTCTGTCTGAATTCATGATGCAGCAGATAGTCGAGCAAGAGTGACTGGAAAGGTCGGAGTGACCGGAAAAGGCGGAACGGTCGGAAGAGGGCGAAGAGGGCGAAGAGGGCGAAGAGGGCGAAAACGGCAAAAAGGGTGAAGAGGATGAAAACGGCGAAAGCAGTGGGGGTAGTGGGAGCAGTGGGAGCAGCGGAAACAGCGGAAATTCGGCCTCATGACGCAGCGTCGGGCTGTGATGATGTGACTGTCAGTACCGCGGGGTGCATGCATTCAGCAGGCACTGCATCATAAATGCAGAATTAGCCGGCTACAGCTACCCCCAACCCCTTCACCAGCATCGGTGCATTGGGGCCGTGATGTTCGGCCACCAGCGCCTGCCAGTCCTGCGCACTGCTGGCGAAGAGGATGTCGATGGCTTCGCGCAGCGGGTCGATGCCCGTCCGGTTCAGTGCCGAGAAGATCTGTACCAGTACGGGGCCTTCGCGGTTCTGGATCACACTTTCCCGGCACAGCTTGCAGCGCACTTCCAGTGCCTGCTGGCGCGACAGCTTGTCTGCCTTGGTCAGCACCAGCACGAGGGGCAGGGTGCCGGGAATCCAGGTCAGCAGCTGCCGGTCGAGGTCGGTCAGGCCGCGGCGGATGTCCACCATCAGCACGATGCCCGAGAGCGCCTGCCGGCGGGTCATGTAGTCGCCGGCCAGCGACTGCCAGGAGCGCTTGGCTTCGGGACTGGCCGTGGCAAAGCCGTAGCCCGGGGTGTCCACCAGAAAGCCCAGCGGTTCGGGCTGTTTGACGGGGCCCACGGCAAACAGGTTCAGCGCCTGGGTGCGGCCAGGGGTGCGGCTGGAGAAGGCCAGCCGTTTCTGGTTGCACAGCGCATTGATGCACGAGGACTTGCCGGCATTGGAACGCCCCACGAACGCCACTTCGGGCAGGCCGTGAGGGTTGGCGCGGTTGAGCTGGGGCAGCTTTGCGACCGTGTCGGCAAAGCGCGCGGTAGTCAGATTCGTCATGTTCCCGATTATCCCGCATGCGGGACCGCCAGTGTCGATCCGCGGCGTGCTTCTTCGACAGCCTCCCGGGGCACCGGGGCACGTTGCCGCCACCAACTTCCATTGCGGCAAGGCTGCGACTGTCAGCAACACCGCCATCCGCCAGCCTTCGTATGTCAGGATATACCGCGCTCCGGCAGCCGCCCGGTCACGATACCGGAATCATCAAATCCGCGGCCCCGGAACTGCCCGGTCACGATCACCGGAATACCCACACCACCTTCCGGCAGCCACCCGCACATCCAGATACGCTGCCCCCGGCAGCCACTCCCATGCCCGGGACGCCGCCCGCCTTTCCGCCCCGACGGACGGCACCAAAAGTTGCTGGGGCAGCCCCAAAGTTTGATCATGCGCAACGTATTGGTCGTGTGCACTGGGTATCCTCAGCTGAATCTGAATTAGCTCCTATGAGTAGGGTCGAGAGGAACATGCGGACGACAGGAACGATGGCTGCGCAACTGGGCGTGCAGGATGCCTGTGATTGCCGGAAACCGGCTGCTTCTGCGGGTATGACCGCATGGGTGGGCCGCTGGCTGCAACCCCGCGCCCTGGCAGGCGTGGCAACCGCCGTGGCACTGGGCATCATGGCCGGCCCCGCACTGGCCGAAGAGGCCGCCAAGGACGACGCGCCGCTGAAGCCGGACCTCGCCGCTGGCCAGGAGACGGTGGAAGACGTATGTGCCGCCTGTCACGGAGCGGATGGCAACAGCACCATCTCTGCCAACCCCAAACTGGCCGGTCAGCACGCCGAGTACATCCGCAAGCAGCTGCAGGACTTCACACCGCCCGAAGACGGAAAGCCGGCCAAACGCGCCAGTGCCGTCATGGGGGCCTTTGCCTCGTCGCTCGAGCCGCAGGACATCGTCAACGTGTCGGCCTACTTTGCTGCGCAGAAGCTCACTGCACCGGCCGCCGCCTCCAACGCCGAGCTGGTCGAGCTGGGCCAGAGCATCTACCGGGCTGGTATTGCTGCCAAGGGCGTTCCTGCCTGTGCCGCCTGCCACGGTCCGGCCGGTGACGGCATGCCGGCACAGTACCCGCAGCTGCGTGGCCAGTTTGCCGAGTACACCACCGCCCAGCTGGTGGCCTTCCGCGACGGCGCCCGCAAGAACAACCATCCGATGGCCGAAATCGCGCTGCGCATGACCGATCCGGAAATCAAGGCCGTGGCCGATTACATCGCCGGCCTGCGTCCCGAAGGGGGTACGCCGGAGGCCAAGCCCGCCGACGCCCCCAAACCGGAAGCCGACAAGAAAGACGAAGCCAACAAGGAAGCCGACGAGTAACGCTGCCCTCAGAACGCCACCTTCACCGTCAGCCAGGCCGAGCGCGGGTCGCCCAGCACCACCATGTCTGGCTGTGACTCGGTGGCATAGAGGCGGTCGGTCACGTTGTTCACAAAGCCCGACAGCGTGACCGTGGGGCTGAACCGGTACTCGAAGCCCACGTCGGCAACGGTGTAGGACGGCCACCAGATGGTGTCGTTCTCGTTGCCGTAGAGCCGGGTGACATGGCGGGCGCCGGCCTGCAGTTTCAGCTCGGGCGTCAGCGCGTAGCTGGTCCAGAGATTGGTCACGGTGCGGGGCACGTTGGAGGGCGTCTTGCCGGCGAGGGATTCCCCACGCCGGTAGAACTGTTTGTACTCGGCGTCCACATAGCCCACATTGGCCTGCATGGACCAGGCCGGGGTCAGCTGCAGGCCCAGTTTGGCCTCCACGCCCCTGGCATCCTGCCGGCCGATCAGGTAGGTTACCCGGCGGTCACGCGGGTCGTTGGTGGCAATGTTGCGGCGGCTGATGTCATACACCGACAGCGTGGCACTGCCGCGGTTGCCCCAGAAGCTGATCTTCGTGCCCAGCTCCAGCATGCGGCCGGTGGTCAGCCGGTCGTTGGCCAGGATCTGCGAGTAGTAGGTGCTGGCCAGGTTGCCGGCGGCCGGGTCGGCGGCGGTGGCGTACTGGGCATAGACCATGGTCTGCGGGGAGATGTCCCAGGTCAGCCCGATGCGGCCGGTGGTGGGGTGGTAGCTGCGCTTGCCGTCGCGTTTGACCTCCTCCGGGTCCAGACTGGAGAAGTGCAGCTTGATGCGTTCGTGCCTCAGGCCGGTGAGCAGCTTCAGGGTGGGTGTCAGGTCGGTGCGGTTCTCCAGATAGAAGGCCAGGTTGTCTACACGGTGGCGGTTCTTCGGCACGTAGGTGGACACCATGCCCGGCAGGTCGTAGAAATACTCGGTGACGAAGTGGTCCGGATCGACGGCGCTTTCCCAGTCGTCCGAGGCGTAGGCCGGGTAGGTGGTCTGGCGGTTGAACGACACGTCCACGCCAAAGCTCCAGTCGCTGCGGTGGCCGGCAATGGCCGAGCGCAGGGTGGCGTCGATGCGGTCGCCGAACACGCGGTGGTCGTGGCGCTGCAGCAGGGCGCTGGTGCGGTTGACCTGCGTGTTGGTGCTGTCGAGGGCGTATTCTTCGACGTTGCGGTAGTCACGCACCGCGTCGTACCCGTAGAAGGTGTTCTTCACGGACAGCGCATCGCTGAGTTTCCAGTCGGCCATCGAGCGCAGCCACTGCACGCGCTGCATGTACAGGCCGTCGGCGCTGTTGTAGTTCTTGTAGCGCAGCCTTTCCAGCACGCTCTGCCGGCCTTCGGCGGGTTGGATGACCGGCGTGCCCCAGTAGGGGCGGTAGTCGCGTTCGTGCTGGTACTCATAGGCCAGCGTGTGGGTAAAGCCGCCACCGAGGTCCGAGAGCAGCGAGGTGACGATCTGTGAGCTGTGGCCGCGGTTGTCGTCGGCCCACTGGCCACCACGCTCGTGGTTGGCGTCGATGCGGACGTAGTGGTCTTTCTGGCCACTGCCGTCTCCGGCCAGACGGCGGTTCAAGCCGAAGGCAGCCTGGCGGTAGCGCCGTGTGCCGGCGCCCAGCTGCACTTCGCTGATGTCGTGGCGCTGTGCGGTCTTGGTGATGTAGTTGATGGTGGCACCCACGCCACCGGCCCCATACAGGAAGCTGGACGGGCCGCCGATGTCTTCCACCCGTTCGTAGATCCAGGCATCCACCGGCTGGGTGGCAATGCTGTACTGCAGGTTGATGCCGTTGTAGACCTGATTGATCGAGGCGCCGCGAAAGCCGCGCTGTGTGACATTCACGTCTCCGTGGGTGGCACTGGCGTGCACGCCGGGCAGTTCGTTGAGTACGTCGTGGGTGGTGCGGGCGCCGCGGGCTTCAATGGTCTCGCGGTCTATCACCGTGACGGAGGCCGGCGTTTCCCGCTCGGTCAGGCCCAGGCGGCTGCCGGTGCTGTTGGCGGTGTCCATTCGCAGCAGGCCGTTCGGATCCTGGCGCCGGTCGTGCACCGAAATGGTGGGCAGGGTCTGCCGCGTGGTGGCCGGGCTGGCACTTTGCCGGCTGGCCCCGCTCATGTCCGCCGTCTGCGCCAGGGCCTGCGAGGCCATCAGTACGCCCAGCGAACAGGACAGGCCGGCCAGCAGGCGGTGGGAGGGTACGGACGGGAAAACATGACGCCGTGCGCCCGAAAAATCAGGAACAGGATATATTGTCGACATGGTGATTGACCCAGAAGGGAAGAAAAATTTCTTCCCGAATTATCGACAATTTTTTCTTCCCTGATTGTGAATATGCATGAATGGTTTTGATGACAATCGTCCGGTTTGCGCTGGGTCAAATTTGCAGGGCCGGATATGGGTTTTGGGTGGTGTTGCGAAGTTTATAAATTGAAATTCATCAATATATGGGTTTCCCGGTGGCTATTGAGGATTCTGCGGTCCTGCCGCCTTTTTTGCGCGCCCAAAAGGGGAGGGCGCGGGGGCAAGTGGGGCCAGGCGCGCAATACCCGGCGGTCAGCCGATAGCTGTCATCTGCCCGTTTCTGGTGGATGAAAGTTTCTCGGTCCATGTCAGATTTTCAGCCGCCGCTCGTGCCGCATCAGGTCGGCCACGGTTTCACGCTCGCGAATCACGCGCACGTGCCGGCCGTCCAGCAGCACCTCGGCGGGGCGCGGGCGGGTGTTGTAGTTCGAGGCCATCGTGGCCCCATAGGCACCGGCCGACAGGATGGCCAGCACGGCATCGTCCGGCAGCGCCAGCGTACGCCGCTTGCCCAGCCAGTCGCCGCTCTCGCATACCGGCCCCACCACATCGGCCGTCACCACCGGTGCATCGCCCGGATTGACTACCTCGATGCGGTGCCACGCCTGATACAGCGACGGGCGCATCAGGTCGTTCATCGCCGCATCCACCACGGCAAAATGGTGTCCTTCGTTGTCCTTCAGGTATTCCAGACACGTCAGCAGCAGGCCGGCATTGCCGATCAGCGCCCGCCCGAATTCGAACATCACCTGCGGTACACGGCCCGGCCGCCACTGATCCAGCCGGTCGAACAGCGCCTGCATCAGCGTTTCGGGCAGCGGTGGCGTTTCCTCGTCGTAGCGGATGCCCAGTCCGCCCCCCAGGTCCAGATGGTGCATGGCAATACCGGCCGCTTCCAGCTGGTCCACCAGCGCCAGCACCTTGTCCAGCGCGGCCAGGAAGGGAGCCGTTTCGGTGATCTGCGAGCCGATGTGGCAATCGATGCCGCGAATGGCCAGATGGGGCAGGGCGGCGGCCTGCCGATAGGCCGCCAGTGCCTGGCTGTGCGGAATGCCGAACTTGTTTTCCTTCAGGCCGGTGGAAATGTAGGGGTGGGTGGCCGCATCCACATCCGGGTTGATGCGCAGCGAGACCGGGGCCTTCAGGTGCAGTTCACCGGCGATCTGGTTCAGGCGCTCCAGTTCGGGCAGCGATTCCACGTTGAAGCAGCCGATGCCGGCCGTGAGCGCCTGGCGGATCTCGTCGGCCGACTTGCCCACGCCGGAGAACACCACCTTTGCCGGATCACCGCCGGCCGCCATCACACGGGCCAGCTCGCCGCCCGACACCACGTCGAAGCCGGCGCCCAGGTGGGCAAACAGCGCCAGAATGGCCAGGTTGCTGTTGGCCTTCACGGCATAGCAGATGCGCGCGTCACGCCCGGCCAGTGCCTGGGCGAAGCGCTGCCAGGTGGCCTCGATGGCCTCGCGGCTGTACACGTAGAGGGGCGTGCCGTACTCGCCGGCCAGGGCCAGCAGGCTGTGCGGGCCGGCCTGCAGCTCGCCATCGGCCGTGCGCTGCAGCCAGCCGTCGGGGGTGTTGAAGGCGTTGGTCGTGCTGGCCGCTGCGGCGGCTGCAGCGGGGGCAGCCGCCGCAGATGTGTCGATGGCAGCGGCCGGTGTGGCAGCTGTGGAAGCGGAAGCGGTGGAACTGGACATGCGTCAGATGCCGGCAAAGAGCCGGAAGGCAGGATCAGGGAAAAGGACTGCCCGCAGAATGGGCAGTGGGAGGAAGGCTGACAGCAACCCGGGTCAGGAAAACCAGGGCGGGCAGGCAGGGCCAGAAAAGGGTAGCCCGTGTGCCGGAAGGCAGCAGGGGCAGGATGGTTCCGCGCGGGCCGTGCAGCAGGCGAAGGCCAGCTTACTTCGAGGTGTCGCCGGTGTCGGTGCTGCCGGAGCCGGCGCTGTCCCTGCCGGTATTGCCGGTGTTCGTGTTGCCGGTATCTGTGCTGCCCGAACCACTGGACGACTGCTGCTCCAGCACCTCGGCCGCAGTACCGCTGTCCACGCCGTTGACCGGTGCCGTGACGGCCTGCCTGTCGTCCTGCGCGCTGGTGCCGGACTGTGAACCGGCCCGGGAGGCTGCATCCGCGGCCGGTGTGGCCGGCGTTTCGGGCGGCAGGTACAGCGGGCCTTTCTGGCCGCAGCCGGCCAGCAGCAGGGTGCCCAGCAGGGCCAGAAGGGGAGGAATTAGAATCGGGGAACGCATCTATGGACCCGGGCCCTTCGGCCCATCGGATTGGCATGGGTAGCGGCCCCGGCAGATCAGGAAGCAGGCAGGCGCCTGTCATCCACGCTCCGGGCCCGGCAGCCCATTACAGAAGGAACTGAACTTTAGCATGAGCGAATTCTCACAGCAGGTCGGCGTCGTGCTCGACGCGCTCACCGAAGGCATCGAAGTGGCCGGCGAGAACGCCGACATGGATCTGGAAGTCACCCGCGCCGGCAACGTCATCACCCTCGAGTTCGAAGACCGGTCGCAGATGGTCATCAACAGCCACGAGGCGGCCGGCGAGGTGTGGGTGGCCTCCAAACGGGGCGGCTTTCACTTCCGCCCAGCCGATGGCCAGTGGATCGACACCCGCAGCGGCAAGGAACTGCTGGCCCTGCTGACCGAAGAAATCGGCTTTCATGCCGGCCAGCCCATCGACCTGTCGGCCATCCGGTTCTGAAAACCGTCCGGGCAGTCTGGACCCGACTTTCAGGTGCCACACCTCATCCCTCCATGAGGTGTGGCCATGGAACGGCCCCGAACTCAGAAGATCTGGTCCTTGGTCTGCTGGCCGTCCTTCAGATCGGACGAAAGACCGTCCTCGGTGATCCCCAGCGCCCGTTTCACCCCCGGGCTGCTGGGCTGGGCCTCGTCCAGATAGTATTCGCCGTCGATCTCGGTCACCCCGTGCGGCACCGGCCGTGCCTTCTCCGGCACCCCGGGCATCACTTCCTTCAGGTATTCGATCCAGATCGGCAGTGCCAGGCCACCGCCGGTCTCGCGTTCGCCCAGGGGTCTTGGCCGGTCGTAGCCCAGCCACGTCACCCCGGCCACTCCGGTGGCATAGCCGGCAAACCAGGCATCGCGTGAATCGTTGGTGGTGCCGGTCTTGCCGGCCAGGTCGTTGCGCTTCACCTCCTTCGTCACCCGGGCGGCCGTACCGTGGCGGGCCACCGTCTTGAGCATGCTGTCCATCAGGAAGGCATTGCGCGGATCGATGGTCAGGTTGTCCTCGCCGCCGGCCCGGGGCGGATTGGCCCTGGCCACTTCACGGCCGGTCTGGTCGGTGATGCGGTCGATCAGGTACGGCTCCAGCCGGTAACCGCCGTTGGCAAAGGTGGCGATCCCGGTGGCGATCTGCATGGGCGTCACGCTGCCGGCGCCCAGCGCCATGGTCAGGTAGGCGGGGTTGCGCTCGGGCCGGATGCCGAAGTTGCGGCCCAGATAGTCCTGCGCGTAGTCGACACCGATGTCCTGCAGGATGCGGATCGACGGCATGTTCTTCGACTTGGCCAGCGCCGTGCGCAGCGTCATCGGCCCCTCGTAGTGGCCGCCGTAGTTTTTCGGTTCCCAGAGCTGGTTGCCCGTGGTGGCCGGATCCAGAATGATCGGCGCATCATTGACCACCGAGGTGGTCATGAAGCCCTTTTCCAGCGCGGCCGAGTAGATGAAGGGCTTGAGCACCGAGCCCGGCTGGCGCACCGACTGCGTGGCCCGGTTGAACTTGCTGCGGCTGAAATCGTAGCCGCCCACCATGGCGCGGATGGCGCCATCGTTGGTGTCGAGCGTCACCATGGCCGCTTCCACCTCGGGTGCCTGGGTGATCTCCCAGCCGTTCTTCCCTTCGGTGATGCGCACCACGGCGCCCGGGCGCAGCCGCCGGTTGGCGGGTGCCTTCGGATTGAGCCACCCCTTCACGAAGGCCAGCCCGGGCCCGGAAATGTCGAAGCTCACCTCGCGTCCACGCGACACCGTGACCTTCTGCGGGCTGGCCGACAGCACCACCGCCGACAGCAGTTTGCCCACGTCACCCGCCTGGGCCACGGCTTCCTCGATGCGGTCCTCGCGTTCGGTCTCGTCGTTAGTGTTCAGGTCCACCGCCGATTCAGGGCCGCGATAGCCATGCTTGCGGTCGAAGGCAAACACGGCATCCTGCACTGCCCGGTTGGCTGCCCGCTGGTCCTTTGCGCGGATGGTGGTGTAGACACGCAGCCCGCCGGTGTAGGCGTCGTCCCTGAACTGCTCGGCCACCAGCGTGCGGGCCATTTCGGAGGCCCACTGTGCCTGCAGCGGGAAGGTGGGCCGGTCGATGTGTACCTTCAGCTCCTCGTTGCGGGCCTGCTGGTACTGCTCTTCCGTGATGAAGCCCAGCGTGCGCATGCGTGACAGCACGTACTGCTGCCGCTGGCGCGCCCGCTCGGGGTTGGCAATCGGGTTGTCACGGGCCGGTGCCTTGGGCAGGCCGGCCAGCATGGCCATCTGGCCGATGGAGAGTTCCGACAGCGGCTTGCCGAAGTAGGTCTGGGCCGCCGTGGCAAAGCCGTACGAGCGCTGCCCCAGGAAGATCTGGTTGGCGTAGATCTCGAAGATCTGCTGCTTGGTCAGCTCCTGCTCGATGCGCAGCGTCAGCAGCACCTCGTAGAACTTGCGTGTGAACTTGCGCTCGCGGCTCAGGAAGGTGGTGCGCGCCAGCTGCATGGTGATGGTGCTGGCACCCTGGCCACGGCCACCGCTCTTGATGTTGGCCAGGATGGCCCGCGCCACCCCCGGCAGGTCGATGCCGTGGTGGGAGAAGAACTCGTCGTCCTCGGCCGCCAGGATGGCCTCGCGCATCTTGACCGGGAAGCTGTCGTACGACACCACCGTGCGCTTCTCTGCGCCGTACTCGCCGATCAGCAGCCCGTCGGCCGAGAAGACCTGCATGGGCAGCTTGGGCCGGTAATCGGTCAGGGCCGTGAGCGGCGGGAGCTGGCTGGAGGCCACCTCGTAGGCCATCACGCCCAGCAGCCCCGCCGTGATCACCAGGACGCCCCCTGTCGCTGCCGACCAGCCCAGAAAACGCAGCACCGGATGCCGGCGGGGGGGCTTGGCGGGACTGCGGCCCCGGGGGGCGCGGCGGCCCGGGGCGGGCCCCAGGGAGGAGGGCTGCCGGGTGGGGGAGCTGGACAGAGTGGGTTCTTGCTTCATGAATGCGTGCGTGAACAGGGGGAGCGGGCATGCCGCGCCAACTCGACACTATAAAGGAAGCGCACCGCGAGGTCATCCGGTGTGGCTTGCCACCGGTCGGCTGCAGGGGGCGCCGGGCAGCTGCATCAGTTACATCTACACCCGTGTCGACGAACAGCGTGCTGTGCCGCCGGATGTCGCAAGCGCCTGGCCGGCCTGGGAAACGTGTCATTGGTCCCATGCCTCCCGGCAGGATTTCCGACCCCTGCTGCAGCGCAAACGACCGTTCGACCGGCAAATTCGACTGCTCTTCCCCGACGAGCGACCAAAGGGTAACGCGCCTTGATCAGTGGTTCGGGAAGGTGGATGAAAACGTCGAAAAAGATCTTAAAGTGAGCCCCTGTTTGTCAGGCGGTAAATGGGGAATTGTAAGGGATGCAGGTCTTCGGACCGGTTTCCCGGGGATTTTTTCTTGATCGGGTGGTTTTGTGGGATTTGGCCTTCAAACATTGTTATCGCGTGGACCGGCCCCGTTGATCGGGGTGGATTTCAGCGCGTCCAGCGTCAAAGTCGTCGAGCTTTCCGCCGGTAAACAGGCACCGATGCGCCTGGAACGGTACGCCATCGAGCCGATCGAGCGTGGCGCCGTGGTCGATGGCAACGTGGAACGTCACGAAGCCGTGGCCGATGCGCTGCTGCGTGCCCTGCGCAAGGCCGGTACCTCGACCCGGCAGGTGGCCATGGCGCTGCCTTCGTCGTCGGTCATCACCAAGCGGATCACGCTGCCGGCGGATCTGACCGAGGATGACTACGAGGTGCAGGTCGAATCGGAGGCCAGCCAGTACATCCCCTTCGCCATCGACGAAGTGAACCTGGATTTCCAGGTGCTGGGTCCCTCGGCCACCGACGAAACCAGCGTCGACGTGCTGCTGGCCGCCTCGCGCAAGGAAAAGGTCGATGACCGGGTGATGGTGGCCGAACTGGCCGGCCTGAAGCCGCTGATCATCGATGTCGAACCCTACGCGGCCCGCATCTCCATCGACAACATCATCAGCCAGCTGCCGGCCGGCGGTGAAGGGCAGATCCTGGCCGTGTTCGACATCGGCCAGACCGCCACGCGCCTGGCCGTGGTCTACAACGGCCAGACCGTCTTCGAGCGCGAACAGCCCTTCGGCGGCAACCAGCTGACGCAGGAAATCGTGCGCCTCTACGGTCTGACCGCCGAAGAGGCCGAGCTGAAGAAGCGCAGCGGCGACCTGCCCGAAAACTACACGAAAGAACTGCTGCACCCCTTCGTCGAGGCCGGCGCCACCGAACTGGCCCGCTCGCTGCAGTTCTTCTTCTCGTCCACGCCGTACCAGCGTGTCGACCGGATCCTGCTGGCAGGCGGCGCGGCCGTCACCCCGGGCCTGGCCGAAGCGGTACTGCAGAAAACCTCGGTGCCCACCGAAATCCTCAGCCCCTTCCAGGGCATGGAAATCGGTGATGCCGTGTCCGAGAAACAGATGAATCTGGACGCGCCCGCACTGCTCGTGAGCTGCGGCCTGGCCATGAGGAGGTTCGACCAATGATCCGTATCAACCTGTTGCCGCACCGCGAACAGAAACGCGAGCGGCGCAAACGCGACTTCAACGGCCAGCTGGTGGCCGCGGCCCTGGTGGGCGGTGGCCTGGTGTTTCTGGGCGGGATGTTCATCAACCACCAGATCGAGAACCAGAATGCCCGCAACGACCTGATCCGCAACGAGAACCAGAAACTCGATGCGCAGATCGCGGAAATCAAGGATCTGGAAAGCGCCATTGCCTCGCTGAAGGCACGCCAGACCGCCGTGGAAGACCTGCAGAGCGACCGGACCATCCCGGTGCACCTGTTCGACGAGCTGGTCAAGATGACACCTGAAGGCGTGTACCTGGACAAGCTGGAACAGCGCGATATGCAGGTCACGCTCACCGGCAAGGCACAGTCCAACGAACGCGTGGCCGAATTCCTGCGCAACCTCAGCGACGGCAGCCCGTGGCTGGAAAAACCGCAGCTCGAGGAAATCCGTGAGGAAGAACTGCGCAGCCGCGGCCGCAACGGCGATGTCAAGCGTGCGCATGAATTCCGCCTGAACGTGCTGGTCAAGCGCCAGGCGCCGGCGCAGCTCAACGCCCAGCCCGGCAAGGTGGCCCTCAACACCGCTGCCACCCAGGGAGCCAAGTGATGAAGAACGTTGAAATCAATTTCAGCGGCCTGACCCGGCAGTTCGAGGGTCTGAACGGCCGCCACCCCGGCCTGTGGCCGATTGCCCCCAAGGCGCTGCTGCTCTCGGGCGTCGTGGCTGCCCTGGTGGCTGCCGGCTGGTTTGCCTACTGGAGCGGCCTGAACGAGGAACTGGAATCGGCCCAGGCCCAGGAGCAGACCCTGAAGGACGAATACACGCAGAAAGTGGCCAAGGCCGTCAACCTCGACGACCTGCGCCGCCAGAAAGTGCTGGCCGAACAGTACGTGGGCGTGCTGGAGAAACAGCTGCCCAGCCGTGCCGAAATGGATGCCCTGCTGTCGGACATCAACCAGGCCGGTGTGGGTCGTGGCGCCACGCTGCAGCTGTTCCGCCCGGGTTCCGTGGAGCTGAAGAAACACTACGCCGAACTGCCCATCGCCGTGAAGGTGGTGGGCGGGTTCCACGACCTGGCCTCGTTCAGCAGCGACCTGGCTAACCTGCCACGTATCGTGACGCTCAACAACATCACCATCGAACACAAGAACGGTGGGAATCTGGAAATGAGCGCCACCGCAAAAACCTTCCGCTATCTGGACAAGGATGAAATCGCCGGTCAGGCGGCCGGGGGCAAGAAATGAACGCGCACAAACGATGGATGACCGCAGGCTCGGCCCTGCTGCTGGGCACCGTGCTCAGCGGCTGCAGCGCCAACCTCGATGAAGTGCAGGCGTGGATGGACAACACCCGCAACGACACGCCGCGCAAGGTGGGCAAGCTGGACGAGCCGAAGAATTTCGTGCCCTTCCGCTACGAAGCGAAGCTGGACTACGACCCCTTCTCGGACAGCAAGCTGGTGGTGGCCATGGCCAATCTGAGCGACCGCAGCCGCTCGGGCCTGGCGCCGGACCGCAACCGCCGCAAGGAAGTGCTCGAGAACTTCCCGCTGGACTCCGTGAAGCTGGTGGGTCACCTGCAGAACAAAACCAACGGCAACGTTGCATTGCTGGCGGTGGATGACGTGGTCTATCAGGCACGCGTGGGCAACTACGTGGGCCAGAACTACGGTCGCATCACCAGGATTACCGAAACCGAAATGGGCGTGAAGGAGCTGGTGCGCGATGCCGCCGGCGACTGGGTGGAACAGGACACCACGCTCTCTCTCGAAGACGAACCCAAATCATGAACCAACGACCTGGGAAACATACGGCCATGCGCTTTCTGAAAACCTCCATCGCCGCAGCCCTTGTCGGGTTCGGCACCGTTGCTGCCAGCCCGGCCTGGGCCATCAGCAATTCCATCGAATCGATCATCGGCTCGCAGCAGGGTGAAGCCACGCAGGTGCGCATCCGCATGGGCATGCCGCTGACCGAGGTACCGCCCAGCTTCAGCCTGGCCAACCCGCACCGGCTGGCGCTCGACTTCAAGGACACCGACAACCGCATCGGCCGCAGCCTGGTCGAAATTGCCGGCGGTGACGTGAAAAGCGTCAACGTGGTGCAGAGTGGCGAGCGTTCGCGCGTCGTCCTGAACATGTCGCGTCCCATGCGCTTTCAGACCGAGATCGACGGCAACGACCTGATCCTGTCGCTCAACCGCCAGGACACCGTGGTCGGCGCCCCGGTCAAATCCGGCCCGCTGCCGATGGTGGCCCAGAACGCCCGCGGCAGCGCCCACGCGCTGAAGGACATCGACTTCCGCCGTGGCAAGGACGGTGAAGGCCGTGTGGTCATCGACCTGTCCGACGACGGCGCCGGTGTGGACGTGCGCCAGCAGGGCAAGAACCTGATCGTCGAATTCCAGGGCACCTCGCTGCCGGCCAACCTGCGTCGCCAGCTGGACGTGGCCGACTTCGGCACGCCCATCAAAACGGTGCGCACACAGTATCAGAGTGGCAACACCCGCCTGATCATCGAGCCGCAGGGCCTGTGGGAGCACAGCGCCTACCAGAGCGACTCGCAGTTCGTGGTGGAAGTCAAACCCGTCAAGGAAGACCCGAACCGCCTCACGCAGGGCAGCCGCCCCGGCTACCGCGGCGAGCGTCTGTCGCTGAACTTCCAGAACGTCGACGTGCGTGCGCTGCTGCAGGTCATTGCCGACTTCACCAATCTGAACATCGTCACCAGCGACACCGTGCAGGGCAAACTCACCCTGCGCCTGAAGGACGTGCCCTGGGACCAGGCACTGGACATCATCATGCAGTCGCGTGGCCTGGACATGCGCAAGAACGGCAACGTCGTGATGATCGCCCCACGTGAAGAACTGGCCACCAAGGAAAAGCTCACGCTGGAATCGAAACAGCAGATTGCCGAAATCGAGCCGCTGCGTACCGAGACCTTCACGCTGAACTACCAGACCGCCGAGAAGATCCGCGACATGCTGACCGACGAGAAACAGTCGGTCCTGTCCAAGCGCGGCAGCGCCCTGGCCGACATCCGCTCGAACAAGCTGTTCGTGATGGACACCCCGTCGCGCCTGGATGAAGTGCGCCAGATGATTGCGCAGATCGACATCCCGGTGCGCCAGGTGCTGATCGAGGCCCGCATCGTCGAAGCCGACGACCGCTTCTCGCGCAACCTCGGCACCAAGCTGGGCTACTACGACCGCCGCTCCACCATGTACCGCACGGTGTCGCGTCCGAACCCGGTGACGGGCGAGGCCGAAGCCTACAACGTGCCGGTCTATGGTCCGGGCTCGAAGCTGGGCCGCGTGGGTTACGGCACCATTTCGGGCAACCTGTCCGGTTCGGCCGACCTGTCCGCGCAGCTGGGCGGTGAAGAATCTGGCGCCGCCGTGGGCCTGGGCAAGGCCACGGACCTGGCCAACACCAACTTCTTCAGCTTCCCGGCCGGTGGCATCAACGGCACGAACCCGGCCTCGCTGGCCATCAGCCTGTTCGGTTCCAGCCTGTCGCGCTTCATCAACCTGGAACTCTCGGCCCTCGAAGCCGACCAGCGCGGCAAGGTGGTTTCCAGCCCGCGCGTGCTGACCTCCAGCCAGCGCCCGGCCGTGATCGAGCAGGGTACCGAGCTGCCGTACCAGTCGGCCACGTCCAGCGGCGCCACCTCGGTGTCGTTCCGCAAGGCCAACCTGCGCCTGGAAGTGACTCCGCAGATCACGCCGGAAGGCAACGTGATTCTGGATGTGGACGTGAGCCGCGACGCCGTGGGCCAGCTGACCAACGCCGGCTACGCCATCGACACCCGCCACGTGAAGACGCAGGTGCTGGTGGAAGATGGCGGCACGGTGGTGATCGGCGGCATCTACGAACAGTACGAGCGCAACCGTACCGACAAGGTGCCCCTGCTGGGCGACATCCCCATCCTGGGCTACCTGTTCCGCAGCACCTCGCGCTCGAACGACCGGACCGAACTGCTGGTGTTCCTGACGCCGCGGATCGTGACGGACAAGCTGGCGCAGCGGTGAGCTGATGCCCGCCTGAAAGGAAGGGCCGCGCCTGGTGGGGCGGTTCTTCCGGGAAAGCAAAAAGCGGCCGGGTGGCCGCTTTTTGCTTGCAGGAGACCGAAGTCAGGTTTGGTTTTCCGGCGGCCTTGGTGACTGCATGAGCTTTTCTACCAGGCAAGTGCCTCGAAGCCGATCCTGTGAGCCTGAATCAATGTTCAGGCCTACCAGTCTTGCGGTTTTCTGACGACGCCATGTTCGTCGCTGATCGATTCAGGGAGTTGACAAGCTTCCAGTGCGCCTGGGCGGATCTGCTTGATAAAATCCACGTGAGGAACGATGGCGCGGCTGGGTTTCTTTTGTGGGTTGAGAATGCCCACTGATTTACCCAGTTCGCCTCTTGCCAGTTTGATGGGCTCCAGCAGGTCGGAGTCGTTGGACACGACGACAGCAATGTCGAAACGATCAAGATGTGCGTCATGCAGCAGGTGGGCTGCCAAGTTGACGTCCGAGCCCTTCTCTTCCGTCTTGATGATGTCAACGTATGGATTTTTTCCTGGTTCCGGGTTTGCAAGTCTTGCTTTCACCTTGTGGGACAGGTAGTGCCCATAGATGATGTCCACAACAGGAATTGTCGAGAGGGCGCGCAGATAGGCCTGCTGGCGGGCTGGCTGCAACGGATCGTTGGGCCGGGCGCTGATGCGTGCAGTAAAATACTTGATGTGATCTATATCGTTATTGGGCAGATAGGCTTGGCACAGAGCCCTGAGATCCAGCCATTTGAAAGGAGTCCCTTTCAGAGCGCCGTAATACAGGTTGAACCCGTCGATGTAAACACTGGTTCTGGGCTTCTTTGCGGCCATTTCATGTTCCAGAAATGCAGAAGCCCCCTTGCGGGGGCCTCGCGCCTAAAGGCCGAAGCCTTCAGGGGGGTAGGGATGCTGGCCTCCTGACGGAGGCCGCACTCACGAACCGAGGTTCGTGAGGGGATACAGTCACTATTGTGTGGGATGTCACTGCGAAAGTCAATAGGTGGCGTCTCATGGATGACGGCAGTGCTGTCGAAACCAGAAATGGCGCGTCCATCATTCGGAACGCAGCAGGTCGTCATGACGGTCCAGCGCACGCCGCAGGGCAGGGGGAGCCGCGGGAGGCGAAAGCAGCGCGTCGGCAAAGCGTTCCTGATCAGTCAGGGACAGGCGAATCACTTCCTGCTGGTCGATGGCCTGCAGGGCTGCGGTCTGCACGGCTGACACGACAAAATCGGTCATCGTGCGTCCCTGCAGTTCGGCTGCGCGTTTGAGCATGGCGTGCAGATCGGCGCTTATGCGTGCTTCGAGTCGCGCAGAAGCCTTGGGGGCTGGCTTGGCAGAGGTAATGGCGGTCATGATGAAAATGCTCCCAGCGATGATCTGCGTCTGCCCTCGACTGGACGAGGTTCCTGCTGGGATTCATTGTGCGGCTGGGAGCCGTACGGGTCAATCTGGGGTTAAGGTTGTCTGCCGTCGTTTGGCAGCAGCCCGGCGCTGCGCATGCCCGAGGCTGATCGTCCATCTGGCCTAGGTCGTCCGTCCACCCCGTGCATTTGTCGCACGCCAGCGCTGACCTGCCCTGCTGAAATGCCCGAATCCCAGCTTTCGGGCTTTCACGATGAACGCCAGTGATGAACCAGACAACCGCAGCAATCCGCCTCCGGGCGAGCCTCTGGCTGAGCGCACACCGGGTGGTGATGCCGGCCATGTTGCCGATGCAGGCCATATCCCCGATGCCAGCCCTGTTCCAGATGCCGTCCACGCCTCCCCGTGTCCCGGCGGAGAGCCGCCGCCGCACCCCAGCCACGACCAGAACTTCAAGAACCTGATCCTTGCCTGTCCCCGGGAGGCACTGGCCTTCTTCCTGCCGGAGGAGGGCTTCACGCTGGACGGCAACTTCACCGTCCGTCCGCTGCGCCAGGAGCTGCCCAAGCGGCGCCTGGGTGATCGCTTCTTCGAGATGGACACGCCACTGCGTGTCTCGTGGCCCGGCGGCGAGCGCGAGGACATGGTGGTGCTGTTCGAGGAGGAGAGCGTGCCCTCGCGTTTCTCGCCGCTGCGGCTGCTGCATTACACCACCGGTCTGGCGCTGGCCGAGAAGATCGAACGGGCCGCGGTGGTTGTGATCTTTCTCAGGCGTGGCAGAATCAGAAGCGAGTTCTGCCTGCAGGCGGACAGTGACTGGACGGTGCGCTTTCGCTTCCGGACCGTGGAGCTGCCCCGCCTGAAGGCCGCAGACTTTGCGGCGCATCCCAATGTGGTGGCCCGCATCCTGTCGGTCTGCATGGGCTACCCGTCCGATCCGCTGTCGCGGGTGCGGGTGTACGCGCATGCTGTCAACGGTCTGCTGGAACTGGAGTCCGACCCGGAGAAGCAGAACCTCTTCGAGGGGTTCATTGCCAGTTACCTTCATCTGGGCGATGATGAGTTTCGCCTGTATCAGCAGCTTTACCCTTCGGAGAAAACGCACATGGCAGGTTTGGTGGAACACCTCAGGGAGAATCTCACGAAAGAGCTGGAGCCCATGCTGCGCCAGCAGCTGATTCCCGGGCTGAAGCAGGAGTTGCGGCAGGAGCTGCGGCCGGCGCTCATGCAGGAATTGCGCCCGGCGCTCATGCAGGAGGGCGCGCAACAGGGGGTGGCCCGGATGCTGGCCGACATGCTGGCTGAGCGCTTCGGTCCGCTGGACGACGAAACATCGAAGCGTCTCGCTGGTGCCAGCCAGGAGGAACTGCGCCACTGGAGCCTGCGCCTTCTGACGGCCCAGTCGCTGGACGAGGTCTTCCGTCTGCAGTGACCCCCCCAGAACCTGCACCCCGACACCCCGCCCGCTTTCTGGTACCTTTAGGCGCCATGAGCCCCCCGTATTCGATATTCCTGGTGGGCATGATGGGCGCTGGCAAGTCGACCGTAGGGGTGAGACTGGCACGGCGGCTGGATCGTGCCTTCATCGACGCCGACCGCGAGCTGGAAGAGCGCCTGGGCGTGAGCGTGCCAACCATCTTCGAGCTGGAAGGCGAGGCCGGCTTTCGCCGGCGCGAAAGCATGCTGCTGGACGAGCTGACGCTGCGGTCCGGGCTGGTACTGGCCACGGGCGGTGGCGCGGTACTGTCCGAGGCGAACCGGCAGATGCTGCATGCCCGGGGCCGCGTCATCTATCTGCAGGCGTCGGCGTCCGATCTGTGGCAGCGGCTGCGACGCGACCGCAACCGGCCACTGCTGCGCACGGCCAACCCGCGTGAGCGCATCCAGAAGCTCACGGCCGACCGCGAGCCGCTCTATCACGCGGTGGCCCATCATGTGGTCACCACCAGCCGCCAGCCCATCGACCAGATCGTCGATGTCATCGTGAAGCTGCTGGCCGGCCACGTGGAGCCACCGTCTGCTCCCCCGGCAGCGTCTCCGCCCGGTGTGTCCGCTGTGCCGTGACGATCCGCTTCCGTGCCGTGGCGGTGTATTTCCTTTCCGGGAAGGTATGACCCTTTCCGCCGCTCCTTTGCTCCTTTCTTCTCCCGTCTGACTTCTGCCATGTCCGATCCCCAGATTCTCACCGTCGATCTCGGCGCCCGCAGTTACGACATCCAGGTGGGCCATGGCCTGCTGGAAGCCAATCCGGCCTTCCAGGCTGTGGCGAAGGGGCGCTCGGTGGCCATCGTGTCCGACAGCAATGTGGATCCGCTCTATGGTCATCAGGTGGAGCTGCTGCTGGCGCCGGTGGCGCATCAGGTGGTGCGCATCGTGGTGCCGGCGGGCGAGTCCAGCAAGTGCTGGGAACAGCTCGATGCCATTCACGACCGCATGCTGGAGGCCCATCTGGACCGCAAGAGCCTGGTGGTGGCGCTGGGCGGGGGTGTGGTGGGGGACCTGGCCGGGTTTGCGGCCGCCAGTTTCCAGCGGGGCATCGATTTCGTGCAGGTGCCCACCAGCCTGCTGGCACAGGTGGATTCGTCGGTGGGGGGCAAGACGGGCATCAATCATCGCCGGGGCAAGAACATGGTGGGGGCGTTCCACCAGCCGCGGCTGGTGGTGGCCGACACCGGCGTGCTCAGGACGTTGCCTCCACGCGAGCTGGCGGCCGGTCTGGCCGAGGTGATCAAGCACGGTGCCATTGCGGACCGGACCTATCTGGAACAGGTGGCGGCCGACATGCCGGCGCTGCTGGCCTGCGATCCCGATGCGCTGGCGCGCGCCATCCTCGTGTCGATGCGCATCAAGGCCGGGGTGGTGGCAGCCGACGAGCGTGAGGCCGGTGTGCGGGCACACCTGAATTTTGGCCATACCTTCGGCCATGCCGTGGAGGTGGGGGCAGGCTACGGCAAGTGGCTGCATGGCGAGGCGGTGGCGGCCGGCATGGTGATGGCGGCCGATCTGTCGGTGCGGCTGGGCAGGATGCCGGCCACCGACATGGCGGTGCTGGTGCAGGCCATCGAGGCGGCCGGCCTGCCGGTGAAGGCACCGCAGTGGCCGGTGGACGATTATCTGCGCTACATGTCCATCGACAAGAAGGCCGACCGGGGGACACCGGTGTTCGTGGTGCT
Source organism: Lautropia dentalis (assembly GCF_003892345.1). Classification (GTDB taxonomy): domain Bacteria; phylum Pseudomonadota; class Gammaproteobacteria; order Burkholderiales; family Burkholderiaceae_E; genus Lautropia; species Lautropia dentalis. The sequence continues at coordinate 148,275 of NZ_RRUE01000002.1, read as the reverse complement.
CGACGGTCTGGGCAAGGCTGCCACCACCCGCGCCGACGAGGCACTGGTGCGAGAGGTCATCGCCACTCACTTGGGGTGACGTACCCGGTGTGCCATGCATCCATGCCGCGCCGTCACTGATCGGCCGCGGCTGCCTGCCGGTCAGTGCGCGGCAGGCCCGTGCATTTCTTCCTTCTACAGTGCCTGCCATGGGTGGGTGAATATGCCCCACACCGCACATGGCCGCGCAGGCACGACCTGCCGGCCGCAGACAGGGAAGGAATCATGGCAGACTGGGTAGGGGCAAGCAGCGAGGAACTGACCGCTGCCTATGCCAGACAGGACGTGTCGCCGGTGACGGTGGCCGAAGCGCTGTTCGATTATGCAGCCCGGCGTGATGTCGCGCTGGGGGCGGTGCGGGTGCTGAGCCGCGAGGCAGCGCTTGAAAGTGCGGCGGCGTCGGAGCGACGCTGGCGCCGGCATGCGCCGCAATCACCGCTCGATGGTGTGCCTGTGATGCTGCGCGAGGACATCGCGGTACCCTCGTATGCCAACGAGGTCGAGGGCGTGTCACCCGTGGTGGCGCGGCTGCTGGAAGCGGGCTGCATCATTCTGGGCAAGACGGTGATGGCGGCGCACGATTCGCTGGTGGCCGGTCGCTGCATCGAGGGGCGGCTGGTGCAGAACCCGTGGCAGCCGGCACTCACGTCCGGGGGATCGTCCTGCGGGGCGGCGGTGGCCTGTGCGGCCGGCTATGCGCCGCTGCACATCGGTATCGACCGCATCGGGTCGGCCAGGCTGCCGGCAGCCTTCTGCGGGGTGTTCGGTTTCAAGCCCACGCAGGGCCGGGTGCCGCTGGGCAAGCCTTCGACCGGCCGGGTGGCGGCGCCCATCACGCGCAGCGTGCACGATGCGGCGGCGCTGATGAACATTCTGGTGCGCCCCGATGACCGCGATTTCACCAGCCTGCCGCCCGAGAGTCTGGAATACCGGATGCGGGTGGATGGCCTGAGTCCGAAGTCGCTGTCGGTGGCGGTGCTGACCGACATGGGGCTGGGGCCGGCGGTGGATCCGGTCATTCGCCAGACGGTGCAGGAGGCGGCACGCCTGCTGCAGATGGCTGGGGCCAGTGTGGAGATGATCGACAGCTTCCTGGCGCCGGAGATGTTCGAGAGCGTGCAGATCCTGCTGGAAGCCGATGCGCACCTGGATCTGCAGGCCATGAGCGAACAGGAGCGGATGCGCCTGCCGTCCTTCGTGACGGACTGGGCCGGCCAGCGTGCCGATGCGCTGACCGGGCAGCAGATCATGCAGGCCTGGCGCGACATCACGGCCATGCGGGCGGCCATCAACGAGGCCATGATGGGCTACGACTATCTGCTGATGCCGGTGTCGCCCGTCATGCCGTGGGCGGCCACGTCGCTGTCGCCCGGCAACGACCCGGCCGGGGGGCTGCCGCACGTGGTGTTCACGGCCCCGTGGAACTTCGCCGAGCATCCGGCGGCGTCGCTGAACTGGCGTCATGGGGCCGACGGGGTACCCATCGGGCTGCAGGTGGTGGGGCACCGCTTCGACGATCTGGGTGTGCTGCGCCTGTCGCGCACGCTGGAGATCATGCGGCCCGAGCAGGCCGCGTGGCCGCAGTGACAAAAAGAAGGTAGCGGGAAGCGTTTCCGGCGGGTATTGGACGGTATCATTGAGGGTGGGACCATGCTGTCATGCGGGCGTTGCTGCCTGCCCGGCTGCAGGTCCGTGGGAGGCTTCGCGCCGGTGTGCTGCTGCGGCCGGGCTTCCCGTTCCCCACAACCTTCCACACACCATGTCCGAACTCGACGAGCTGAAGCGGCATATCCGCACCATTCCCGACTGGCCCAAACCCGGGGTGATGTTCCGTGACATCACACCGCTGCTGCAGGATCCACGCCTGCTGCGCGCCATGACGCGCATCCTGGTCGAGCGCTATGCCGAGGCGGGTATCAATCTGGTGGCCGGTATCGATGCCCGGGGCTTCATCATCGGGCCGCTGATCGCGCATCAGCTGGGTGTCGGCTTCGTGCCCATCCGCAAGGCGGGCAAGCTGCCGTTCGAAACGGTGTCTGCCACCTACGACCTGGAATACGGCCAGGCCACCGTCGAGGTGCACATCGATGCCTGCAAGGCGGGCGACCGTGTCCTGCTGGTCGACGACCTGATCGCCACCGGCGGTACCATGCTGGCAGGGGCCGGGCTGCTGCGCACGCTGGGCGCCGAGGTGGTGGAAGCGGCGGCCATCATCGAGCTGCCCGACCTGGGGGGCGTGGCCAAATTGCGTGAAGCCGGCGTGCCCACGTTTGCGCTGGCACGCTTTTCCGAAACCGAACAATGAAGGAGGCATCCGGCCCGGCGCCGGTCAGGATCGACAAGTGGCTGTGGGCCGCACGCTTTTTCAAAACGCGTGCGCTGGCCCAGGATGCCGTCGAAAATGGCCGGGTGCTGGTCGAGGGTGAGCGCGTGAAGGTGGCGCGGCTGCTGAAGGGGCAGGAGCGTGTGCGCATCCGCATCGGTGATGTGCAGCGCGAGGTGGTGGTGCTGGGGCTGTCCAGCGTCCGGGGGCCGGCACCGGTGGCCCAGACGCTCTATCAGGAAACGCCCGAATCCGTCGCCGCCCGCGAGGCAGCGGCCGAGCGTCGCCGCTTCGAACGCGAGCCGGCCCAGGGCCTGCATGGCCGTCCTTCCAAACGTGACCGGCGTGAACTCTCCCGGATCCGACTCGACTGAATTCCATGAACCCATTTTCTGAAAACGCTGCCCGGCTGGCGCTGGTCCAGCAGGCGGTATCCCTGGGGCACGAGGGCCTCGACCCGCTGGGCAGTGCCACCCTTTCCATGCGCTGGGCACGCCCGGCGGCCGATGGTCTGTTGCTGGTGTCGGCCAGTGCGTGCCTGCAGGCGCAGGCAGACTGTTCCGCTCCATCCGTCGATGGTGCCGCGCTGGCGGCAGGGATGTCCGACCCTGTGCTGACCGGCACGCTGGCCGATACCCAGTCCGACGTCTGGGCGGATGCCTGGGCCGATGGGGCGGGGACGGATGAACGGCCCGGTGCCGGCGCCACGCCGCCGGCGTTCGATCTCTCCCTGCCCGAATGGCACCCGCTCGATGCGGCCAGCCTGGCAGGGCTGCACGGGGCCATCTATACCCACCGCCCCGAGGCGGGGGCCGTGGTGCTGGTGGCCTCGCCCTATGCGGCCACGCTGGCCTGCAGTCGTGACGTGCAGCTCGACGGCATTCCGTTCTTCCATCCGATGGTGGCACTGTCGGGCCAGACGCACATCGACTGCTGCGCAGCCGATGTCTATGCCACGCTGGCCGGGGCGGGTGAGCCCGCCCAGCCCGTGCCGGAAGCCGACAGCGATGTCTGGAGCGAGGCGGCCAGTGCCGCTGCCGAACGTGCGGCCGACGGTGAAGCCGAAGCCAGCGGCTACGCCGCCTGTGCCGGACGTGCCCAGCAGATGATCCTCGAAGCGCTGGGCCACGGCAATGCCTGCCTGGTGGCCCATTATGGCCTGCTCACCGTGGGCCCCAACCCCCGGGCGGCCGCCTCGCTGGCGCGACAGCTCGAAGCGCTGTGCCGCATCTACTGGCAGGCGCTGCAAACCGGCAGCGTGCGGGTCATGCCGATCCGTACCCGCTGAAAGCGACGTGAAGGCCGGTACAGCGGCGCCCCCAACCGTCTCGCAGGCCCCACCGGTTCCTGTCGGTGGGGTGGGGGTACGCTGTGTCGCGCGTGGTCGGGACTACTTTCGTATCTGGATTGCCGACCTGTTCTTCATGATGCTCACCCTGGGCCTGTACTGGCCCTGGATGCGCCGCCGCCGCTGGCAGTTTCTCGATGCCAACACCTGGGTGGGCGCGCAGTGCATCGCCAATCCCGACGTGGCCACCCAGCCCGGTGCCTGGCCACCCCGGCGCCAGCAGCTGCTGGTGGGGGCGCTGATCGTGGCCATGTGGCTGTTCATCACGCGCCCGCAGGGTATCTTTGGCTGGCCGATGCTGCTGGGGCTGATCAGCCTCACCGGTCCGTTCTGGCTGGTCACCGAATGGCGGGGCCGGCTGGCGCAGCTGCGCTGGCGGGGCGACACACCTACGTTCACCGGCACGTACGGACAGGCCATTCTGGTCTGGCTGCGCCTGTGCCTGCCGATGGTACCGGCCGGCATGCTGATCGGCGCGCTGTTTCTGGACAACTTCCGGCTCTGGCTGCTGGGCAATACCTTCACCGAACGCTGGGGCCTGTCGGATGAGTTCCGTGCCTGGATTCCCTGGACCGCAGCCTTTTTCGTGGCGCTGTCGCTGGCCAACTGCTTTCATGCCGTCATGCACTTCGGCCTGTCGCACGTGGCACATCCGCGGGGCCGGGGGCGTTGCCGGCTGAGGTTCTGGCCACTGCTGCGCGCTGCGCTGGTCTCGATGGTGCTGATCCTGCCGGCGCCCTTTCTGGCCATCGGGCTGGGCTATGCCAACTGGCCGGTGCTGCTGTCGCTGCTCAGCATCGAGCCGCCGGGTACGCTGGAAAACCTCTCCAACCTGGCTCCTGGCGCCGATTCGCTGTTCGGCGGACTGAAGTTCGACGTGGCGGTGTTCGACGGCAGTGTGCTGACCGATGGCGGCCTGTGCGTGGCCTGCCGGGCCACCGTGGTGATCGCCCTGCTGCTGGGCTGCGCCCTGCTGCTGCTGATGGGCTGGCGCTACTTTGCCACCCGGCTGTGGAACCAGCGCTGGAACACCTTTCGCGTGGGCGGCTGCGCCTTCGAGGCACATCTGCCGGCCGGCCGTGTGATGGCCACGGGGTTTTTCTGCGACGTGCTCACGCTGCTGACGCTGGGGCTGTATTTTCCGCTGGGGGTGGTGCGCATGGCGCGGCTGCGGCGCGAGTCGCTGCGGGTGACTGCGTTGACCGGTGCCATTCAGGGGGAGCAGCATTCGTCCGGTGCCGGTGCCGGTGCCGGTGCTGGGACTGGGACTGGGACTGGGACTGGGACTGGGACTGGGACTGGGACTGGATCCGGGGTCGCCGGGTCTGAGCCCAAGGGGGAGTCTGGGGCGATGTTCGCGCCCATGCCGGTGGCCGTGCCCGAACCGCGTACCCACTGGACACTGGCGCTGGGCCTGATGGCCACGCCGCTCATCCTGGCCGTCTGGATGAAGCTCTACGGCAAGCCGGTGCTCAGTGAATGGCTGGTGCGGGCCATGCCCGCTTCGCTGAATGCCGCGGTGGGCGAAGCCGCCCTGCGCCAATTGCAGCGGGAGGGGGTGCGCCCTTCCGTGCTGAGCCAGGCCACCCAGCAGCAGCTGCGCGAGGGCTGGCAGCGTGCGGCCCGGGCTGCCTGGCCTGCGGGTATGTTGCCGCCGTACCGGGTGGAATTCGTGCATGGCGGTGATGTGCTGGGCCCCAATGCCCTTGCGCTGCCGGGCGACACCATTCTGGTCACCGACGAGCTGCTGGCCCTGGTGGCTGGCCAGCCCGATCCGTCGGCCGTGCTGCTGGGCGTGATGGGGCACGAGCTGGCCCACCTCGTTCACCAGCATCCGCAGCGCATCCTGCTGCTGGCCTCGCTGCGCAAGTCGTTGGGCATGGTGCTGCTGGGCGGGCGGGGCGAGGATGACCTGCTGGCCTCCGGTGCCAATACCGTGCTGTACCAGGGCTACGCGCTGAAGCTGCAGCAGGATGCCGACCAGGGCAGTATGCGCATGCTGCAGGCCAATGGCCGTGATCCCGCCGCGATGGTGCGTTTTCTGAAGGATCTCGAGGCCGCCCGTACCTCACGCCCTGCCTGGACGGTGGCGGCCCAGCGTGTACCCATCAGCCTGGCCGCCCAGCCGGTGGACACGCCACGACTGGAAAGCTTCATGGCCGGGCCGCATCCTGCCGGGCGCTGAGGGGATTGGGGCTCTGGAAGCCGCATGCAGAGGGAGCGAAAACGAAGGAGTCCATCGCACGCCCTCAGGGAACGGCATATCGGAGAATTCGGGGAGTGGGAGGAAGCCCTGAAGATGTGGTCCTCCTGATGTGTGGGTGATGTGTGGGCGGCACCGCCCGGGGGACGGTACGGGCCGCTGGTGAGGCTGGCCATGGCCGGCCGGGCAGGGGAGCGGCACAGTGATGGTGCAGACCTTTTCCTGCAACCAGACCTGGAACCGGAACATGCAGACCCACAGCCCGGCGGGCGCCCAGAGCGGTGCTCCCGCCACGAATGCCACGCCCACCACGACAGCCGTCACGACGGCAGCCACGACGACCGAAGCGACTGCTTCCACGACGGCTGCCATGACCGTCACGCACGCCATCGATACCACGACGGCTGGCACGTCCGTCGCACACACCATCGATACCGCGAACCCGGCGGCCATGCCGGACGCCGGGGGAGTCGCAGGCAGCGTGAACCCCGAGGCCAACCGCCGGCCGCTGAAATCGCGCGGCAATGCGCTGATCCAGGCGGTGGCCCGCAGCGCCGTGCGCCGGGGCTGGACGCCCAATGGCATCTCGGTGGCCAGCGTGGTCTTTGCCCTGCTGGGCGGTCTTTGCCTGCTGGTGAACCCGCTTGGCTGGGGGGCCATCCTGTGCGCAGTGGGTATCCAGCTGCGCCTGCTGTGCAACGTGGTCGATGGTCTGGTGGCCATCGAGGGTGGCAAAAAGACATCGACGGGCGTGCTCTACAACGAGGTGCCCGACCGCGTGGCCGACACCGTGCTGCTGGTGGCGGCCGGCTACGCCGTGGGCGCGCCGGCGCTGGGCTGGGCGGCAGCCACGGCGGCGGTGTTCACGGCCTATGTCCGCCTGCTGGGCGGATCGCTGGGCCAGGTTCAGCGCTTCACCGGCCCGCTGGCCAAGCAGCACCGCATGGCACTGCTGACGGGAGCCTGTCTGCTGACGCCGCTGTTCGGTACCACCGGCCTGCTGCAGCTGGCCGTCATCATCATCACGGTGGGCGGGTTCTACACCGGTTTCGTCCGCCTGAAGGCGGTTGCCGCCCAGCTCTGAATCGCAGGCTGGCAGGGGCGGGGCATCGGATCCATGACAGATCCCTGCACCCTGCACGGGTATGCCCGATGCGGGGCGCGAAACGGCGGACAATGGATGCTTTCCCGTGTACCGGTTTGCGTCATGCGTCCGTTCACTTCGCCCCCGGATGACTCTGCATCCACCCCGCCCCCCGTTCTGCCGTTCGAGGCCCGCCTGACCTCCCTCCTGCGCCGACCCCTCACCCGCACCATCATGGCGCTGCCCATGCTGACCGTGCTGCTGTCGCTCAGCGACCCGCACGGGGCCACGGCGGCCGTGCGTGTGACCGCGTGCACGACCCCGGCAAAGGCACCCGCGGCCCATGGTGCCTGCCTGCCGAATCGCGTCCGCGCTATCTGATCCCCACGTCCCGCGCGCTACCGGGCCATGCCGGCCGTTGCTTCCTGTGGCGGATCGAACATCCCGGTGTCGTCCGTTTCCAGTGTCGATGGTTCCGGCGTCCTGAGCGCCGGTGTTCTGGGTACCGGGTGATCCCCGTTCCGGCCGCGTGTGCGCTGCCTGCCGGGGTTGGCCCATGCGCGGTATGGGATTTGTGTGTGCCGGCAGACCTTTATGTAACAATGCGACTCCTCCTCATTCATGGTCGTATTTGATACATGTCCCCGACGTTCCCGTTCCGCCGTTCTGCCGTTGCCGGCCGCATCACCGCCACGGTTTCCGCCGCCTCTCGTACTGTACGCAGCGTCCGCGTGCCCGGTGCCCTGCCCCGCGTGATGATGCTCGCCCTGCCACTGGCCGGTGCGCTGGCGCTGGCCGTGCCCGGAACCGTACAGGCGGCTGACGCCCACACCCAGTATCCCCTCACATTAGAGAACTGCGGCCAGAAAATCACCTACACCCACGCTCCAGAACGCGCCGTGGCCCTGGGGCAGAACAGCGCCGAAATTCTGCTGCTGCTGGGCCTGCAGGACCGCATGGTGGGTACCGCCTTCTGGCCCAGCAAGGTTCTGCCGCAGCTGGCCGATGCCAACGCGAAGGTCAAGCTGCTGACGGTGGAAATGCCGCGCCTGGAGTCCATCCTGGCCGAAGCCCCGGATTTCGTGGCGGCGGCCCTGCCCAGCCTGATCGGCCCCAACAGCAAGGTGGCCAAGCGCGAGGACTTCGAGAAAATGGGCGTGCCCACCTACCTGTCGCCCGGCACCTGCCTGGCCAGTGGCACGGCAAAGGACGCCTATGGCAGCCGTGACCAGCTCTGGAGCCCCGAACTGGCCTACCGCGAAATCGATGACCTTTCGCGCATCTTCGACGTACCCGCCCGTGGCCAGGCGCTGATTGCCGACCTGAAGGCCCGCGTGGAAAAAGCCCGGCAGACCGCCGAAAAGGCAGGGCTGGCCGGCAAGTCGTACCTGTTCTGGTTCTCCAGCCCCTCGCCCTCGGCCGATGCCTACGTGGCCGGCAAGAACAGTGCCTCCGGTTACATCGCCACGGTACTGGGTGGCCGCAATGCCGTGACCAACGAAACCGAGTGGCCGACCATGAGCTGGGAGAGCATCATCGCCACCCAGCCGGATGTGATCGTCGTGGCCACGCTGGACCGCAACCGCTGGGAGCTGGACAAGCCCGAGGCCAAGATCAAATACCTGACCACCGACAGCGCCACCCGCGAAATGCCGGCCGTCAAAAATGGCGCCATCGTCGTGATGGATGGTTCGGCCATGAACCCCTCGGTGCGCACCATCTACGGCGCCGAACAGGTGGCCCAGTCTCTGGCGAAGAAAAAGGCTGCTGCAGACAAATGAACACATGGGCACGCTGAAAAAGGCGTCAGGCAGGAAGGATCGACCAACAAAACCCTGCCATCGGCAGGGGCACCTCCTGAATTTGACCGGTTTTGTTATCTGCTCCAGATACACGGACACTTCGTCATGAGCATGCATGAAAAAGCGCAGGGGCGTTGCCCATGATGCGCACATTGTCGCTGTGGCTGGCCCTGCTGCTGGCCGCCCTCGTCGTCATCGCGCTGGTGGTAGGGGTGAGTGTGGGCATCGGTGATCTGCCCATTCCGCTCTCCACCACCTGGCACGCCATCACCAACCGGCTGGGCTGGAGCAGTCACGACATCAGCCGCATCCACGAAACCGTCATCTGGGACTATCGCCTCAGTCGCGCCCTGGCCGCCACGTTTTGTGGGGCCGGCCTGGCGTTGTCGGGCGCGGTGATGCAGGCACTGCTGCGCAACCCGCTGGCCGAACCTTACGTGCTGGGCATTTCCGCCGGTGCCTCCACCGGTGCGGTGCTGATCGTCATCCTGGGTATTGGCGTGGGCGTGGTGGGCCTGTCGATGGGCGCCTTTGCCGGCGCCTTTGCAGCGTTCTTTTTCGTGGCGCTGCTCTCCAATGCCATGCGCGCCGGGCCGGACCGTACCATTCTGGCCGGTGTGGCGGCTTCGCAGCTCTTCAATGCCGTCACCGCCTACATCGTCACCACCGCGGCCAACGCCCAGCAGGCACGTGACGTGATGTTCTGGCTGCTGGGCAGTTTCGGGGGCGTGCGCTGGCCGGAATTCATCCTGCTGTCCGTGGTCATCACCATGGGCCTGCTGGGCTGTCTGGCGTATTCCCGCGTGCTGGATGCCTTTGCGTTCGGCGATGAGGCTGCGGCGGCACTGGGCGTCAACGTGGGCGCTGCGCGGATGGTGCTGTTTGCACTCACCGCACTCATGACGGCCACCATCGTCAGCATGGTTGGCTCCATCGGCTTCGTGGGTCTGGTGGTGCCACACGCCATGCGCTACGTGGTGGGGCCGCTGCATGCCCGGCTGCTGCCGGCCTGCGCACTGGCCGGTGCCGTGTTCATGGTGCTGGCCGACATCGGCTCGCGCGTGCTGGTCAGCCAGCAGGTACTGCCGGTGGGCGTGGTGACGGCGCTGGTCGGTGTGCCGTTCTTCTCCGTGGTGCTGTACCGGATGCAGAAGGCAGGGTGATGGAAAGGACATTCATGAAGGAACATCGCGCCCATGACGCAGGGATGCGTGCAGGCGGAAGCGCTGCAGCCGGGGTGATGGTCAGGGCTGCGCTGAATGAGGGTGTGCTGGCCGGGAATGTGTTGGCCGGAGACGTGTTGACTGGGGACGTGCCGGTCATGGCGGCGCTGGCTGGGCCGGGAGGTGTGTGTTCATGACGGTCACGGCACAGAATCTGGTCTGGAAAATCGGCCGCAAGACCATTGTCGATGGCGTATCTTTCGAGCTACCGCCGGGCCAGACCCTGGGGCTGCTCGGCCCCAACGGCTCCGGCAAGACCTCACTGCTGCGGCTGCTCTCGGGCCTGCGCAAACCGCACGAAGGCCGCGTGCTGCTCGATGGCGAAGCCGTACTCGACATGCCGCGCAAACGGCTGGCGCAGCGCGTGGCCTTTGTGGAGCAGCATGCCAGCACTACGGCCAACCTGCGCGTCATCGATGTGGTGAAACTCGGGCGCTTTCCGCACCGCAGCTTTCTGTCGGGCTGGACGGCGGAGGATGAGCGTTCGGTCGAAGAAGCCATGAAGCGCACCGGCATCGATCACAAGCGCAACGATGGCTGGCAGCACATGTCGGGCGGTGAGCGCCAGCGGGCACACATTGCCCGGGCGCTGGCGCAGAACCCGCGCGAACTGTTTCTGGACGAGCCCACCAATCACCTGGACATCGAGCACCAGATCAGCCTGCTGCGGCTGATTGCGGGGCTGCCCATCACCAGCATCATCTCGTTGCATGATCTCAACCATGCGGCGATGTTCTGCGATGCGCTGATGGTGCTGCAGCAGGGCAGGGTCGTGGCTCACGGTACGCCGACCGAGGTGCTGACGGAGGAGCTGCTGCATGAGGTGTTTCGGGTGGAGGCGCGGGTGGTGCCTGCGGAGGACCATCCGGGGCCGCATATCCTGTACTTGCGATAATTGCGGCCCTTCGCCAAGGGGCGTCTATACCGGTGTGAACCGGTATGGACTGCCAATTTCTCGGATGCTCAGTTTTGAGCCGGGATGACAGCACCATGATAGGTGAAATTGATCAGTCCAGTTTCACCATAGGGCGTACGGTCTTCGATCAGATAGTGGTCGTGAACGTAGAGAGGGTCACCATAGGTCCAGTTCTGCTCAGCCGAGAACACGGTGCAGTGCAGGCGCTTGACGCCGGTCATGTTGTTGTTCCAGCAAAGCTTGGCCTGGCCGGTATTGCCTTTGACGAGCATGAGCCGGTTGCTGCGTCCAGCGGCGTCACGCCACTGTTGAAGTACGCCATAGGGAACGGCCGAAGTGCGCTGGGCGCTGAAGGAGGTGTTGCTGGTGAGCGTGGCCTGTTCATCGGGGCCTGTGTTTGTCTTCGGATTGCCCTCTTCACCACGATCGACGTTGACGATGCCCTGAAGCTCCCGGCCGATGGAAAAGCCATTCTCATCATACTGAATGGGAACCTTGCCCTCCCAGTAGTTGAAGGCTTTTGGTGCCTTTTTGTTGGTGTTCTGGTGGTAATCGACGTAGCTGACTTCCCTGAGCACGTTTTCGCCGGATTTTGGCGCCACATAGCTCTGATAGAAAGTGCTGAAGCACTCAGTATATTTCGGACCAGGAGGGAAATTTATCGTGGTGTTGCCATTCTTCCAGGTATGCTGTGGCTTGCCGGAAGGTGAATAATTCGAAGTGGCCAGAGCCAGGTCTGCCAGTATTTCGGGATATTCCTCCTGCTGGGCCTTGGGAAGCCCAATGCCGTCAATGGCTTTGTCGCTCAATGCCACCGGCGTGCAGGTCCGTTGGGCCAGCATGGTCAACAGCACATCGCCTCGTACGTAATCGTTATTGATGGGAGGCGTTGCTGCTGTTTCAGCGGATGCGGCCAGCGCACCGGCGCCTTCATCGTTGCTGGCAGTTTCGGCTATGGCTGTTGGATTGCCCGTTTCAACGGCATTCTGGATCACGGCATTATCCTTGCGGGTCGCTGCCGGCGCGGAGGATGCATTGGTGCCTGAGACGGCCTTGGTGGCTGGATCGGTAGTGGAGCTGGCAGAGTCTGTACCACTGCCGCAGGCGGCGAGTACCAGCAGGGCAGCAGCGGTAAGGGGGATGTGGTATTTGAGCTTGAACATGATTTCCTCGCAGATGAAAGGATGCCGGGCGATCCGGCAACAGTGAAAAGGAAGGGAAAAACCTTTGGTGGGTGGATGTCCGGGCCATGGGATGTGTCATGGACCCATCCGCTCCCGTGACCCCCCCCCATTGGAGAGTTCACGGCCCTGCCCGGACATCCGGTTCAGCCGTCTGGCTGGTTATTTCACGTCTTTGTTGTTGAAGTAGATCAGGCCCTGTTCGCCATAGGCGGTACGGTCATCGATCGTGTAGCGCAGACCTTCCTTGAGCTGGTCGCCGCGTTTCCAGTTCTGCGGTGCGCTCCAGGTGCTGCAGCTCAGGCGTTTGACGACATCGGTGTTGACGTTCCAGCACAGCCGGACTTCGCCGGTTTCGCCCGGCCGCACCGCCAGCTGGTAGTTGTGGCCCTGTGCATCCTTCCAAACCGCCAGAACACCATACCCGACGCGTGAGGAAAAGTTTGCCGAGAAGGGCTTGTCCGTGGTCAGGGTGAGTTTCTGGTCGCTGCCAACCGGAGGTTTGCTGGCATCGCCGTTGCGGGTGTCCACACTGGCCTCACCCGTAACCTGTCCACCCAGGGTGAAACGGTCGTTGCTGACGGTCAGCGTCGTATTGCTGGTCCACCCGTTGAAGCGGAAGTCGAAGTGACGTTCGTCCCGATAAGGCATCCAGTAGTACTGGCCTTCGCTTTCCTCCAGATTGTAGGTTCCCGGTGCCACGGCATGGTACGTGGAATACTCGGGGCGGCATTTTCTGTCGCCATACGGATAGGACTTGTTCGGAACGTCCTGGTAGTTGTCCGGCGAGAGTTCGTGGTTCTGACGAACAGTGGGATATTTCTCGTCAACGTGCTTGCCATTGGGACCACTGGAATGACCCTGTGCTTCGCAGTTGAAACGGTCCAGTATCGACAGAATCACATCACCCCGTACGCTGGTGCTGGTGATTGGGGTCGTGTCGGCAGTTTCTTCCACGGCAGCGTAGGGGGTTGCACCATCAGCAACCTGTGCCACAGTCGCAGGATTGTCGCTCAGTGCTGCAGCAGCCTCGGGCGAGCTGGCAGCCACGGCATTGACGGCGTTTGCGTCTGCGGGGGCTGCTTCGGCCGCAGCGGCCGCACCAGCCTGTTCCGCCGGCGTGTTGGCCTTCGTCGTCAGGTTCGACTGTGCTGCGCCACCATTGGCCAGCGATTTGGCAGCGGTGCCTGCATCGTTACTGCTGTCAGAGCCACTGCCGCAGGCGGCGAGTGCCAGCAGGGCAGCAGCGGTAAGGGCAACGTGAAGTTTCTGTTTGAACATGAGATCCTCTCGAAACGGTAGGGACCGGGGGGCGGCACCCCCCGGTGTTTGCTGCAGGATTGCAGCGGGTTTTGGTGGATGGCCGGCAGGAACCCGGTTACGGGTCACGCTGTCGCACGGTTGTTGTCGTTGTTGTTGCGGCCGCGACCCGGGCTCTCCGGCCCGGTGCCACGGTTTTGTGGGAATGCGCGAGTCCATGACACGCTCTGGATCCCGGCACTGTGAATGGTGTGCCAGCCGTATTTCGGAACGGCTTCTGGAACCTGCTTAGTCGTTGGCAAAGTACGCCAGACCGGATTCGCCGTAGGCAGTGCGATCATCGATCGTGTATTGGCCGACCACGTTCAGCAGCTGCCCGCGCTTCCAGCCGTTGGGCACTGTCCACGTGGTGCAGCTCAGGCGCTTGACGATGCTGGCGTTGACGTTCCAGCACAGGCGTGCCTGCTCGGAGGTGTTGCCTCGCAGCAACATCAGCTGGTAATTGAAGCCCTGCGCATCCTTCCAGATGGTGAGCACGTCATAGGGCACGCGGCCGTCCAGCCGTGCGGAAAGGGGGTGGTCGGTGGTCAGCTGCAGCTTCTGGTTCTGCCCCACGGTGGGTGCCTTGCCACCATTGTGCGTGTCGATGTTGGCCTCAGCATTCACGGCCGTCCCCAGGGTGAAACTGTCGGCCGTGGTGGTGAGCGGGATGGAGGCCTTCCACTGGTTGAAGCGATGCGTGGTGGTCCGACCCAGGTAGCCGTGGTGCACCCAGTCGATGGCTTCGGTCTCGGTCAGCGTGTGGTTACCCACGCCAATAGGGCTGTACTGGTAAATGTCGTTCTTGCAGAACGCCGAAGCATCGGCTATGGCATGGCCCCCCACTTTCTTGTAATTGGTGCCGAACTCCTCGGTGCTGCGAACGGTTGGGTATCCGTCACCGGTTGCGGTGTCGAGCTTGTTCTTCTGTCGGTCCTGGGCGTTGCATGCGCGCTGGTCCAGCATGGTCAGCAGTACGTCGCCTCGTACGCCATTGCTGGCAATGGGTGGTTGTCCATCGGCGGGTGCGGCTTCGACGGCCTGTGTGGTGCTGGCGGCCTCTGCGGCAGCAGCAGGGTTGCCGTTCATTGCAGCGGCAGCCGCCGGCGATGCGGCTTGATCGGCTGAAGCAGCAGCCTGGCCCGCGGCCGCTGCTGCCTGCTCACCCGCGGCTGTTGCCTGTCCTGCTGTCGCTGTGGCTTGCTCTGCTGCCGTGGTGGTAGCCGCAGCTGCACCGGATTCGGGCGCGTCTTCTGCCATGACGGAGAAGGATGCCGTGGCCAGCGCAAGCAGTGCCGCCGAGGTCATGGTGACATGGATTTTTCGAGTGAACATTCAAGTTCTCCTGAGTTGCGAAACGGACAGGAATCCTGCACGGGGCATCCTGAAAAAATGCGGAGGAAAACCATTCGCCGGGATTCCGGTTGCATGTTAAGGACCGTGAATGACGCGCTCGTTTCCTTATGTAATCACTCGCCTTAAATTCCCGAACGGGATACGCGAGGGCGTGCATGGCAGATATTCAGGACGCTCATGCACGATCAACCGCTTTTATGTGCTTATTGCCGGACGAATTGTGGACTCGCATTCATCCATGTGAACGCAAGCCACATTTCACGGTTTTCTTTGAATTCAGCGGGTTGGTGCGGGACAGGCCGTTTTCCTGTCAATTCTGGTAATACTTTCAGGAGAATGTGTGGGCGGATTGTGCGGTTTTATGCCGTCTGGCGCCCCAGGTCGCCGTGGTGATGGTACGGGGCTTTCCTGCGATGGAGCGTGCCGGGTTGTTCCATTCGGGAAAAGTTCCACGTCCGTCGACAGACAGTCTGACGTTTTTTCCTGAACGGGTCGGGTTTTCCCGAACGGGTTTGTCAGGCTGAATGGTGATGGCGTCCCTGCAGGTGCGCTGCCATGTTTCCGTCCTGAACGCATGGCGCGCATTTTCGGATGACGCGATAACCGCCGGAGCACGTCATGGGCTGATTCGTTCCTGCAATCCCCCGTTGGGGCTGGCTCCAGATCCGTGCGCTGCCGGCAGACCTGCAGGCACAAAAAAGCCCGGCATAAAGCCGGGCTGTGTGGGGGTACGGGATGATCAGTCTGGCTGCACCGCAGTACGGAAGTAGCGCATGCCCTGCTCGTTCGGGTAGACGCTGCGGTCATCCACGATGTACTGGTCGACACTCTCCAGTTCCTGGCCGCGCTTCCAGTTGGCGGGTACCTGCCAGACCATGCACTGCAGGCGCTTGACGAGCTGGGTATTGACGTTCCAGCAGACCTTGGCCTGGTTGCTCTGGCCCGGCAACAGCAGCAGCTGCACGGAATCGGTGCCCGATTTCCATTCATGCACGGCGCCGCCCAGCGGGGTGCTGCTCGTCAGGCTGAAACTGAAGGCCGTGTCGGCCGTGAGATTCATGTCCTTGCGCTCGGGCGTCATCGTTTTCTGCACGGCGTCCGGATAGGGATTCAGATCACGTTTGGTCTGCATGGTGATCTCGCGGCCGATGGTCAGACCACTGTCGCTGATGGTGACCGGCAGCTGGATGCTGAAATCGTTGAAGCCCTTGTCCAGTTTCACCGGGCGGGTGCGGCTGAATGCATAGGACGAGACGTTCATTTCGTACTGGCCCGTGCCGGCAGGATGGTAGATGAATGCCTTGCAGGGACGGGTCAGCAGAATGGCATTCGGTGGCCAGTTGAAATCGGGATTCTGGGTGTAATTGGTCGGGGCCAGGCTGAACTGCACCTTGCTGTCGGAGACGGTATTGTCGGCACGCGGGAAGGCCGGGCCGTCCACCGCACTGGTTTCCGAGGGATCCTGCGGGCAGGGGACGCTGTCCAGCATGCTGGCCAGCAGGTCGCCACGCACCTCCTTCGCGCTCAGTACGCTGCCTGCCTTCGGTGTGGCAGTGGCTGTACTGGATGCGTTCGCTGTCTGCACACCGGTACTGGCCGCCGTGCTTTCCGTGTTCGTGCCGGATGGGGCGGAACTGGCCGATGCCGGTCCCGTCACGGACGATGTGCCGGGGCTGGACAGGACGGCCTTGCTGTCGTTGCTGGTGGTATCGCTGCTGCCACCGCCGCCGCAGGCGGCCAGAAGGACGCCCAGGGCAATGGCAGTCAGGGGTGTGCGCAGAAAATGTGTTTGCATGATGCACCTCATGGGGGAATGCGTACTCCGCAGCGTCAGCATACGGCCCGGTGCATCACTGTTTGCGACGGATGTATCCGCCATAGGGGGCGATACGTCACTTCTGCAGCGAATGGAAATGCCTGTTACATAAAATCGTTAACTTGTGCTGTCTGGGTTGCAGATTGCACTCCCGCAAATGAGGGGGGTATTCCGGCCTGTTTGCAACGCCTCCTGCTGGCAGTACTTCCGGGGCCATGAGCAGCAGGTGAGGCCGGGAAAGAAAGGGAAAGGGCCAGACGGAAACAGGCTGTGTTTCCGTCCGGCCCTGCCGGAATGTCGGAATGCCGGCTGTGCCGCTATCCGGTTTCCCCGGTGGCGTCAGTTGCTGGTGGCGCGCCAGTACAGCGAACCGCTTTCGTGTTCGGTGTAGGTGCCGCGGTCGTCCTGCAGCGACTGGGCAACCTTCAGTTCATCGCCGCGTTTGAAACTGGCCGGAATGGTCCATTCCGTGCAGTGCAGGCGCTTCACGTATTCCATGCTGGCGTTCCAGCACAGGCGGGCCTGCTGCGGGGCGCTGCCCCTGAGCACCATGATCTGGTAGACGGGCTGGCCGTCACGCTTCCATTCCTGCAGCACGCCCCATTTGACCAGACTGTCGTTGGCGATGGTCAGATCCTCCGCGGCGTTCAGGTTCAGCTTGTGGACCTTGGGTGATTCGTTGAGGCTTTCCGGATGGGCGGCTTCCCATGCCTTGCCCAGATCCTGCGTTTCGGTCAGGGCCAGGCCCCGGCCGAGGGTGAAGGACTGGTCGCTCACGCGCAGCGACATTTCTGCGCCGAAGTAGTGGAAGCCCCGTTTGACGGATTCCGGGGTGAAGCGGTAGACGGGATTGGTGTTCTGCGCCAGGGCATAGGTGGTGCCGGGTTTGGCCGGGGCGTACATCTGGTCCGGGCGGCACAGGACGCCGGCACCCAAACCGGGTGTGCCGGTGGCGCCGGGTCTGCGTACGTAGTTGCTGCCCGTTTCGGTGTTGCCGGGCAGGTTCAGCAGGGTTTCCAGCACGATTTCGGGGGTGTCGTCCAGGGCGCCGGGCACGGGCTCACCGTCCATGGCGGTGCTGCGTACGCCGTAGTTGTTGCAGGTGCGCTGGTCCAGCATGGTCAGCAGCACGTCGCCGCGAATGCCTTCATCCGAAAAGGCGGCCACCGGGCGTTGTGGGGTGGGCGGTACGGTGGGCGCAACCGGGGTGACGGTGTTGCCGTTGGCGTTGGTGCCGCCATCGAGGGTTTCGCTGGTTCCGTTGGCCGCCGTACCTGTGCTGCCTGCGGTGCTGCTGCTGCCCGGGGCGTTCGGGCTGGCCGACACGGCCTTGCCCTCGGTGCCACCGCCACCCCCGCCCCCGCAGGCGGTGAGCAGCACGGCCAGGGCTGCGGCGGTGATCGGAACATGCAGGCTGCGGATATTCATCGAAAGCTCCCGGGCTGGATGGCCGCCGCATCGGTGTGGGGCGGTCCTTGTGTGAGGAGGAGGCCCGGGGCATCACACGGTGTGATCCGGTTTCCGTGTGGCTGCCTTCAGGCCCGGTGCGGGAAGCATAGACGCAGCAAAATGTTTCGTGCCCTTACTTTAGGGGCAGGGGGCGCAGCGGCCGCTGGCAGGCGCCGAACGGCGGCAGGCTGTGGACGCGGGACAACGGCCTGCGCGGGGATGGATCATTCGACACCATGACCGCATGGACTGGTGTTGTATGACGTGTGCTGGTGGCCAGCAGTGCGGCAGACGCTGTGATGTCGCGGGTCGTATGGGGCAGGCCACCGGGCACGGCTCAGCTTTCGGGCACTGTCTGCGCTTTGGCAGCCCGCTGCACGGCAGCGGGATCGAGCAGCGGGCGCAGGTAGCGTCCGGTGTGGCTGGCCTCGACGGCGGCCACCTGCTCCGGTGTGCCGGCGGCCATCAGGCGGCCACCGCCTGCGCCGCCTTCGGGGCCCATGTCGATGATCCAGTCGGCGGTCTTGATGACATCGAGGTTGTGCTCGATGATCACCAGCGTGTTGCCCTGGTCGCGCAGGCGCGTCAGTACCTGCAGAAGCAGGGCAATGTCGTGGAAGTGCAGGCCGGTGGTGGGCTCGTCCAGAATGTAGAGGGTGCGGCCGGTGTCGCGCTTGGACAGCTCCTGCGAGAGCTTCACGCGCTGGGCTTCGCCGCCGGACAGGGTGGTGGCACTCTGGCCCAGGCGGATGTAGCCCAGGCCCACTTCCATCAGTGTCTGCAGCCGGCGGCTGATCTGGGGATGGGCCTCGAAGAACGCCAGGGCCTCTTCCACCGTCATGTTCAGCACGTCGGCAATGCTCTTGCCCCGGTAGCGGATCTCCAACGTTTCGCGGTTGTAGCGCTGGCCCTTGCAGGTGTCGCAGGGCACGTATACGTCCGGCAGGAAGTGCATTTCCACGCGCAGCACGCCGTCGCCCTCGCAGGCTTCGCAGCGTCCGCCCCGCACGTTGAAGGAAAACCGTCCCGGGCCATAGCCGCGTTCGCGGGCCGCCGGTACGCTGGCAAAGAGTTCGCGGATGGGGGTGAAGAGGCCGGTGTAGGTGGCGGGGTTGCTGCGCGGGGTGCGGCCGATGGGGCTCTGGTCCACGGCAATGACCTTGTCGAAATGCTCGAGACCGCGGATCTGCTCGACCGGGGCGGCTTCGGCCTGGGCGCGGTAGAGCTGCCGGGCCATGGTGGTGTAGAGGGTGTCGTTGATCAGCGTGGACTTGCCGCTGCCCGATACGCCGGTGACGCACACCATCAGGCCCACGGGGATGTCGATGCGGGGCTCCTTCAGGTTGTTGCCGGTCGCGTTGATGATGCTGATCTTCTGGCTGCCGGGCGCCTTGCGCTGCGCGGGGACGGCAATTTTCAGGACACCGCCCAGATACTGGCCGGTGACCGATTCGGGGGTGTCGATGATGTCCTGCACGCTGCCCTGGGCGATGACTTCGCCGCCGTGCTCGCCGGCACCCAGCCCCATGTCGATGATGTGGTCGGCGGCGCGGATGGCGTCTTCGTCGTGCTCGACCACCAGCACCGAGTTGCCCAGGTCGCGCAGGTGGGTGAGGGTTTCGAGCAGGCGGTCGTTGTCGCGCTGGTGCAGGCCGATGGAGGGCTCGTCCAGCACGTACATCACGCCGGTCAGGCCGGAACCGATTTGCGAGGCAAGACGGATGCGCTGGGCCTCGCCGCCCGAGAGGGTGTCGGCCGAGCGCTCCAGCGACAGGTAGTTGAGACCGACGTTGTTCAGGAAGCGCAGGCGGCTGGCAATCTCGCGGATGATGCGTTCGCCCACGGCAGCCCTGGCACCGTCGAGTTTCAGGTGCTCGAACCAGTCGGCGGTCTCGCCCAGCGTCCAGGCGCTGACTTCCCAGATGGCCCTGTCGGCACCCGGGGGGCCGACGCGCACGTTGCGGGCGTCGATGCGCAGGCGGGTGCCGTGGCAGGCCGGGCAGACGCGGGTGTGCTGGAACTTGGCCAGTTCCTCGCGCACGTGGTTCGAGTCGGTTTCCTGGAAGCGCCGCTCGAAATTGTGCACGATGCCTTCGAAGGGTTCGGTCTTCGTGGAGGGCTTGCCGGTGGCGCTGAACTGGGTGAAGGTGATGGCCTCGGTGCCCGAACCGTACAGCAGGATGTTGCGGATGTTCTCCGGCAGCTGGTTGAAGGGCAGGTCGAGGTTGAACTGGTAGTGGCTGGCCAGCCCCTGCAGCTGCTGGTAGTAGAACTGGTTGCGGCGGTCCCAGCCGCGGATGGCGCCGGCGCCCAGGCTCAGATCCGGGAACTGCACGATGCGGTCGGGGTCGAAGAACAGGGTGTGCCCCAGCCCGTCGCACTCCGGACAGGCGCCCATGGGGTTGTTGAACGAGAAGAGCCGTGGCTCCAGCTCGGGCAGCGACCAGTTGCAGACCGGGCAGCCGTAGCGGGACGAGAACAGCAGGGCGCTGTCCGGGCCTTCGTCCATGGGCTGGACGATGACGCGGCCGTTGGCCAGATTCAGCGCCGTTTCCAGCGATTCGGCCAGGCGCTGGCGTATGTTTGCGCTTACTTTCACGCGATCGACCACTACGTCGATGCTGTGGCGATGCGAGCGGTCCAGATCGGGCACTTCGGCGAGGTCGTAGACTTGGGGCTGGGGCGGGTCATCGCCGGTCGCCCCGGCGTCGGTGCCACGGTGCAGGGCCTCGCTGCGGATGCGCACACGCACGAAGCCCTGGGCCTGCAGCTGTTCGAACAGCTCCAGGTGCTCGCCCTTGCGGTTCTGCACCACGGGGGCGAGGATCATCAGCCGGGTGCCTTCGGGCTGGGCCAGGATGGCGTCCACCATCTGCGAGACGCTCTGGCTTTCCAGCCGCTGGTCGGGGTGATCGGGGCAGTAGGGGGTGCCGGTGCGGGCAAAGAGCAGCCGCAGGTAGTCGTTGATCTCGGTGACGGTGCCGACGGTGGAGCGCGGGTTGTGGCTGGTGGACTTCTGCTCGATGGCAATGGCGGGAGAGAGCCCCTCGATCATGTCCACGTCGGGCTTGTCCATCAGCTGCAGGAACTGCCGGGCGTAGGCCGAGAGCGATTCCACATAGCGGCGCTGCCCCTCGGCATAGAGGGTGTCGAAGGCAAGCGACGACTTGCCCGAGCCCGAAAGCCCCGTGAGCACCACCAGCCGGTTGCGGGGGATGTCCAGCGAGATGTTCTTCAGGTTGTGGGTGCGGGCACCACGCACGCGGATCATCGGCAGGCCTCTCCAGAAATTCGGGCGAACCCGACACTATACCGAAAGTGCCCGCCGAGGGGACAGCAGACTGTCGTGCAGGAGTCAGGCGCCCGGCCGGTCGTCCGCTGCCGGCCGGGGTGGCTGATACCATTGCTCCAGGCTTTGGCGCGCGTCAGAGCGTGTCATGGACCCATTCGTCCTCGTGCAACGACTGGCTCGGGAAGATGCTTGCCGTCATCGGTGTGGACACTTCGTCCCCGTGCAGGCGAACGACAGGTTCATGACACACGCCAGTCCTTTCGGTCCATCCATGTCTGTCAGTCTCCATCCATGAACGAATCGGTCAGTAACGAGCCGGCTGGTGCTGCACCTGCCGCCGGCGAGCGGGTGCGCATGTCGCGGCAGGAGCTGAAGTCCAGCCTGTGGCTGGCCAGCCTGTACGCCATCCGGATGCTGGGCCTGTTCCTGGTCATGCCGGTGTTTGCGCTGCATGCCCGCACGCTGCCGGGTGGGGCCGATCCGGCCTGGGTGGGCTTTGCGTTCGGCGCCTATGGCCTGACGCAGGCGCTCTTCCAGATTCCCTACGGGGCCGCGTCCGACCGCTTCGGCCGCAAGCCGGTCATCACCGCAGGGCTGCTGGTGATGGCCGCCGGCAGCGTGCTGGCTGCCATGGCCGATACGGTGACGATGCTGGCGGTGGGCCGGGCGCTGCAGGGGGCCGGTGCGGTGTCGGCGGCCATCAGTGCGCTGGTGGCCGATTCGACGCAGGACCAGAACCGCAGCAAGGCCATGGCCCTGATCGGCGTGATGATCGCCATGTCCTACGCGGTGTCGCTCATCGTCGGGCCGCTGCTGTACGAGCACGTGGGGCTGTCGGGCATCTTCCTGGTCACCGGGGGGCTGGCGCTGCTGGCCATCGGGGTGCTGTGGACGCTGGTGCCGCAACCGCCGCATGCGCCGGTGAAGCAGGTGCGGCCGCCGGTGCGTGAGGTGCTGCATGGCGACCTGTGGCGGCTCAATGCCGGCATCTTCCTGCTGCACCTGACGCAGATGGCGCTGTTCGTGGTGCTGCCGGCCCGGCTGCTGGCCGCCGGCATGGCGGTGGGCGATCACTGGAAGATGTACCTGCCGGTCGGCGCACTGGGCTTCGTGCTGATGCTGGGGCCGATGCGTTCGGCCGAAATGGGTAACCGCATGAAGCCGGTGTTTCTGGCCGGCGTGGCGCTGCTGGCGCTCAGCCAGGCCGGGCTGGCCTTCGTGCCCGACCACGTCTGGCCGCTGGCGGGGCTGCTGCTGGTGTTCTTCACCGGCTTCAACCTGATGGAGGCCATGCTGCCGTCGCTGGTGTCGCGGCTGGTGCCCGCCAATGGCCGGGGGCTGGCGCTGGGCGTGTACAGTACCTGCCAGTCGCTGGGCGTGTTTGCCGGCGGGGCCTTTGGTGGGCTGGTGCTCAAGTATGCGGGCAGCACCGGGGTGCAGCTGGCCTCGGCCGGCCTGCTGGTGGTGTGGCTGCTGCTGGCATGCTCGGCGCGGCGCTGGCCGTCGGCAGCCTCGCTGCGCGCCGGGGCAGCCGGCAAGGAAGCCGCGAGGCAGAGCTGAGCTGCGCCACAGGCTGGACGGTCCCGGAGGGTCGGGCTGCATCGCAGGGCTGGTCTGCCGTGCCTGCCTGTGCAGCGGCCCTGGCCTGTGTGGCAGGAAGCACGTGTTGCAACCGGTTGCTGCAGCCGGGTGGGCCGGTCATCCGGACGAGTCATCTGGCCTAGGTCGCCTAGGTCATCTGGCGGATGGTTTTTTGGGGACAGGGCACCGACAATCCCTTTCGTTGTTTTCCTCCCCTTGTTTGGTTTCAGGAGTTTGTCATGGCATCAGTCAACAAAGTCATTCTGGTGGGCAATCTGGGTCGCGACCCGGAAGTCCGCTACACGGCCGAAGGTTCGGCCATCACCAGCATCTCGGTGGCCACCACCTCCACGTGGAAGGACCGCAACTCGGGCGAACGCCGCGAGGAAACCGAGTGGCACCGCGTCACCTTCTTCAACCGCCTGGCCGAGATTGCCGGCGAGTACCTGAAGAAGGGCCGTTCGGTGTATATCGAGGGCCGCCTCAAGACCCGCAAGTACACCGATGCCAACGGCGTCGAGAAGTACGCCACCGACATCATCGCCGAGCAGATGCAGATGCTCGGCGGCCGCGAGGGTGGCGGCGGTGGCGGTGATTTCGGCGGTGACGGCGGCGGCCGTTCCGGCGGCTACAGTGGCGGTTCGTCCGGGGGCTATGGTGGTGGTGCTTCCGGCGGTGGTGCCCGCAGTGGCGGCGCTGCAGGCGGTGGCGCCCCGGCAGGCGGCAACCGTCCGGCCCCCACCTTCGACGACATGGACGACGACATTCCGTTCTGACGGTCCGGGGCGCATCGGCATCACGCCCTACGCCCGTTCCGGGGCAAAACCCGTGAAAAAAGCGCCGCATCTGCGGCGCTTGTCGTATGGGGGAAGGGAACGGGGCCGCATCTGGGTGGGCGCAGTCCCGGCCTGGCAGCGCCTACGCGCTCATGCGTTTGAGCCGTTCGCGGCGGCCCACCCATTCGTCATGCATGCGCTTGGGAATGATCAGGCCCAGTGACAGTGCCAGTGCAATCTGCACGGCGGTGACGCCATGCGACAGGGTGGCCACCAGGGTGGGCAGGGCATCCACATCGGGCTGCTGCAGTTGCAGAAGACCGCTGGCCATCCGGAAGACGTAGCTGCCCGGAATCATCGAGACCACGGCGGCAAAGCCGATGCCGGCAAAGGGCAGGTCCAGCCTGTGGGCAACCGGCGCCAGCACCAGGCCGGCCGCCGCGGCCGCCAGTCCTGCGGCCTCGCCGGGCGACAGGCCGAACTCGGTCTTGCACAGCCAGTTCAGCGCGTGGGCAGCCATGCCTACGCAGATGGGCCAGACCAGTGCGCGCAGGGGCATCGAGAACAGCAGGCCGAAGCTGCCCGCTGCCAGCCCGGCCGAGAGCACGTCCTTCCAGAGCGGAACAATCCGTGCACCCGGCAGCAGCGGCAGTGCCACGTGGTTGAGCGACAGGCCCAGCAGCAGGCCCGTGCAGATGGCGGCCAGCAGGGTGGCGGCGTAGGCCAGCCGGGCGATGCCCATGCTGGCGCGGGTGGCCGACAGGTCCATCAGGCCGTTGAGGATGGCGGGCCCGGGTACCAGGATCATGGCCGGGCACAGGGCCACCAGATGCAGTCGGGAGGTGAGATCCCAGTGCACGGCCAGTGCGCCGATGGCGCCAGCCAGCCAGGCGGCGACGCCCACCTGCCAGACGATGCCGATGCCCAGATGGGCCATATGGCGACGGATGAGTGCGCCCAGTCCGGCGCTGATGGCCATCAGGCCGATGGCGCCGGGGCGCTGGGCGCCAAAGATGAAGGCCATGCCCAGGGCACCGCTGATGCAGGCCAGCACGTACAGCAGCAACGGGGTGGCGTGCATGCGCTGGATGCTGCTCAGGCGGGAGAGGGCGGCAGGCAGATTGTCCGGTCGGGTGGTGCGCGCCAGGTGCATGTAGGCCGCCACCCGGTGCATGGCCACGGCGTGTGGCGAGCATGGGGCGATGTCGAGCAGGTCACGCTGGGGGGACGGCTGCCGGGTCCGCATGATCAGCTCGCCCCAGCGCGGCATGAGGATGACTTCCTGCCCCAGGCGCTGCCCGAGTTCGGTGGCCACGCGTACGGTCTCGCCGGTCTGCAGTCCATCGGACAGCATGCCCCGGGCCATCTCGAAGACCAGGTGACGGGCATCTTCCTCGTGGCTTGAGGCTGCTGGCGGTGTGGCGGACTCGGGGGTGTCAGGACCTTTCTCTCCGGACTCGGAGGAGGCAGGCATGTTCTGTTTCTGTGAAGGAAGTGTGCTCTGCATCCGGCAACGATACGCCCAACCCGCTTGTGATGCGGGTCATACCCGTGTGCGACGCTTGCTGCACGGGCTGGGTGTGTCGATGCCGCAACGCCGGTCCGAGGGCGCCGGAGGCCGTTCGGCGGGTCATCGCTCTGTCATGGGTACTGCCTTATAATGAAAGGCTTTTCCTGTGCATTTCGATCATGCCGATCTACGCCTATCGATGCAGCAGCTGCGGATATGAGCAGGACGTGCTGCAGAAAATCTCCGCCGCCCCGCTGACGGACTGTCCCTCGTGCGGCAAGCCGGATTTCCACAAGCAACTGTCCGCGCCCGCCTTTCAGCTCAAGGGCACGGGCTGGTACGTGACGGACTTCCGCGACAACGGCACCAAGCCGGCCGGGCAGGACGCCAAGCCAGGCAAGAGCCCCGGTTCCGGGGATTCGGGCAAGGGTGCTTCGTCGGGAGCAACGGACGGTGGGTCGAGTGCCGGGACCACGGTGTCGTCGGGGGCAGCCTCCGGCGGTGCAGGGGCTGCTTCGGGCAGTGATTGATCGTATCGGGATGTCCCAGGGAGCCCTGCCATGCTGAAGCGCTATTTCGTGACTGGCCTGCTGCTGTGGGGTCCGCTGGTGATCACCGTCTGGGTGCTGAATCTCATCGTCGGCACCATGGACCAGAGCCTGGCACTGCTGCCTGCCAAGTGGCAGCCGCAGGTCTGGCTGGGGCGCGACATTCCCGGCGTGGGCGTGGTGCTGACGGTGCTCATCGTCTTCGTCACGGGGCTGCTCACCACCAACTTCATCGGCCGGGCGCTGGTTCAGCTGGGCGAATGGATCCTGTCGCGCATTCCGGTGGTGCGCACGCTGTACTCCAGCGTCAAGCAGGTCAGCGACACCATCCTGTCACCGCATGGGCAGGCGTTTCGCAAGGCGCTGCTGGTGGAGTACCCGCGTCGTGGCTGCTGGACGCTGGGCTTCCTGACCGGGGCGCCCTCGGCCGCGATGCAGGCGAAGATGGGCGTGTCGTCCGGGCAGGAAGAGGATACGATGGTGTCCGTGTTCGTGCACACCACGCCCAATCCCACCTCCGGCTTCTTCCTGATGATGCGTCGCGAGGAGACGGTAGAGCTGGACATGAGTGTGGATGCCGCGCTGAAGTACATCGTGTCGATGGGGGTGGTGGCACCCCCGGTCGGCCGGAACGAAGCTGAAACCAATCATGAATGAGGCCGTGGGTCGAGTCGGGCGAAGCGTCCGGTCCGGCCGGCGGAATCCATAGAACGACGGTCCCGGGGTCGGGGCCATGAAACCGGTGTCCGGCATGGCCGGGCGCCATACTGCGGTTGCCAGGAGAGAATCAGTGAAACGTAGCTGTTATGTCGGTGAATTGTCCGAGGCCTTTCTGGATCAGGAAGTGACCCTGATGGGGTGGGTGCATCGGCGGCGGGATCATGGCGGGGTGATCTTCATCGATCTGCGCGACCGCGAGGGCCTGGCGCAGATCGTCTGCGACCCTGACCGCGCCGAGACCTTCCGCACGGCGGAAAGCCTGCGCAACGAATACTGCATCCGCATCACCGGCAAGGTGCGTCGCCGTCCGGAAGGCACCGTCAATGACGGTATCCGCAGCGGCCAGGTGGAGGTGCTGTGCCATGAGCTGGAAGTGCTGAACCCGTCGGTCACGCCGCCGTTCCTGCTCGACGACGAGAACCTGTCCGAGAACACCCGCCTGACCTACCGGGTGCTGGACCTGCGCCGCCCGGCCATGCAGAAGAACCTGATGCTGCGCCACCGGGTGACGATGGCGGTGCGCCGCTATCTGGACGACCTGGGCTTCGTGGATGTGGAAACGCCCATGCTGACGCGCTCCACGCCCGAGGGCGCACGGGACTACCTGGTGCCGTCGCGCGTGCACGATGGCTACTTCTACGCGCTGCCGCAGTCGCCGCAGCTCTTCAAGCAGCTGCTGATGGTGGCCGGCTTCGACCGCTACTACCAGATCACCAAGTGCTTCCGGGACGAGGACCTGCGTGCCGACCGCCAGCCGGAATTCACCCAGATCGATTGCGAGACCTCGTTCCTGAACGAGGAAGAGATCCGCGGGATTTTCGAGCCGATGATCCGCACCGTGTTCAAACAGGTGATGGGTGTCGATCTGCCCGACCCGTTCCCGACCATGAGCTTTGCCGACGCCATGGCCCGGTACGGTTCGGACAAGCCCGACCTGCGCGTGAAGCTGGCGTTTACCGAACTCACCGACGTGATGAAGACGGTGGACTTCAAGGTCTTCTCCGGACCGGCCAATGCGAAGGATGGCCGGGTGGTGGCCCTGCGTGTGCCGAAGGGCGCCTCCATCAGCCGCAGCGAAATCGATGCCTATACCCAGTTCGTGGCCATCTATGGTGCGAAGGGGCTGGCGTGGATCAAGGTCAACGACGTGAAGGCCGGCCGTGAGGGCCTGCAGTCGCCCATCGTCAAGAACCTGCACGACGAGGCCATTGCCGCCATTCTGGAACGCACCGGCGCCCAGGACGGTGACCTGATCTTCTTCGGTGCCGACCGGGCGAAGATCGTCAACGACGCCATCGGCGCGCTGCGCGTCAGGATCGGCCATTCCGAGTTCGGCAAGGCCAACGGTCTGTTCGAGGCCGGCTGGCAGCCGCTGTGGGTGCTCGACTTCCCGATGTTCGAGTACGACGAGGACGAGAAGCGCTGGGTGGCCCTGCATCACCCGTTCACCTCGCCCAAGGACGGCCACGAGGACCTGCTGGAATCCGATCCGGGCGCCTGCATCGCCAAGGCCTACGATCTGGTGCTCAACGGCTGGGAAATGGGCGGGGGCTCGGTACGTATCCACCGCGAGGACGTGCAGAGCAAGGTGTTCCGGGCGCTGGCCATCGGACCGGAAGAGGCCGAGGCCAAGTTTGGCTTCCTGCTGTCGTCGCTGCGCTACGGGGCGCCCCCGCACGGTGGCCTGGCCTTCGGTCTGGACCGGATGGTGACGCTGATGACCGGCGCCGAATCCATCCGCGACGTGATCGCCTTCCCCAAAACCCAGCGCGCGCAGGACCTGCTCACCCAGGCTCCGTCGCCGGTGGACGAAAAGCAGCTGCGCGAGCTGCACATCCGCCTGCGCAACCCCGTGGTGGCGCAGCCGGGTGCCGCCCAGGACAGTACGTCCTGAGTGGACGGCATGAGGTGGCGCACGGCATCCGGGAAGTCCCTCAAGATTCCCGTCTCGGTGCTGGTGGTCATCCACACGCCCGACGGGCAGATCCTGCTGCTGGAACGGGCCGACCGGCCCGGCTTCTGGCAGTCGGTGACCGGCAGCCTGGATGCGCCGGATGAACCGCCGGCGCTGGCGGCGGCCCGGGAGGTCTTCGAGGAAACCGGCCTTCGGGTGGGCGAGGGGATCGAAGTCGCCGCGGAATTCGCCGCCGGCGAGCCTGCCTTGTCCGGCCATGACAGCGTGCCAGAGGCAGCCAGCCCGGTGAAAACCACCGCCACCCCAGCCGCCTCCGGGGTGGCAACCGGGGGCCACCTGCTGCTGCAGGATCTGCACATCCAGAACCGCTACGAAATCTTTGCCCACTGGCGTCACCGCTACGGTCCGGGCGTGACGCACAACACCGAACACGTGTTTGCGCTGCCGGTGCCGGCCCCCTGCGCGGTACGGCTGGCGCCGCGCGAGCATCTGGCCTTTGCATGGCTGCCCTGGGCCGAGGCGGCGGCACGCTGCTTCTCGCCGAGCAATGCCGAAGCCATCCGGCTGCTGGCCGGCCGGCTGGGCTGGTGCGGCCGCGCAGTGCCGGCGGATGATCCCGCGCCGGATGCAGGACCTGTACCCTGCTGTTCCACGCCGGGTGTACGACCTGTGTCGGGCTGTTCCGTGCCGGGCGATGACCCCGCGACGCCGGCTGACCCAGCGCCACGGCGGCCATGATGCGCGACAATGACGGGAAAGGATCCTGCCGATGAGTGCACTGAAGCTGCGGGTAGCCACCTACAACATCCACAAGGGCGTGTCGCACAGTCCGTCCCTGCGCCGGCGTGCCACCGTGCATGAAATGCGCCAGCGCCTGCACGAGCTGCAGGCCGATGTCGTGTTTCTGCAGGAAGTGCAGGGCAAGAACAGCCGCATGGCCGAGCGCCTGCAGCACTGGCCGGCAGACCCGCAGGCCCAGTACCTGGCGC
This sequence comes from Lautropia dentalis, assembly GCF_003892345.1. GTDB lineage: Bacteria > Pseudomonadota > Gammaproteobacteria > Burkholderiales > Burkholderiaceae_E > Lautropia > Lautropia dentalis. Next base: position 118,905 of record NZ_RRUE01000002.1, on the reverse strand, counting down.
TCGATCCGGCGTCCGGTCGGCCGTTTCAGGCCGTGTACGGGCTCAATGCGCGGTACCTGCACGGGCATCATGGCAATGCGCTGCTGTCGCAGTTTCCGGTGCTCACCTCCGAGAACCGCGATTTTTCCGATCACGTGTTCGAGCGGCGGGGCGTGCTGCACTGCACCCTGCAGATGGGCAGCCGGGTGGTGCACTGCTTCGTCATCCACTTCGGCCTGTTTGCCCGCAGCCGGGCCCGGCAGGCCGAGGCGCTGACCGAATGGATTCGCGCCGAGGTGCCCCCCGGGGCGCCACTGCTGATTGCCGGTGACTTCAACGACTGGCAGGATGCCCTGAGCCAGCATCTGGTGGAGGCGCTGGCCGTGCACGAAGTGCTCGACAGTGCCCGCACCTTCCCGGCGCTGATGCCCTGCCTGCGCATGGACCGCATCTACGTGCGCGGCTTTGCCGTGGAAAGTGCCCAGGTGCTGCGTGGCATCAGCTGGGCGCGGCTGTCGGACCATGCCCCCGTGGTGGCCGACCTGTGGCTGCTCGGGGATGAATGAGGTCCAGCCTGCATGTGCGTGTTCCGGTGTCCCGATGCAGCAATGACGCGACGCCGCGATGACGCAATGCCCTGATATCGCGGGTAGCGGATCCTGACGGAGCCGTATCCTGCCCCATGGGGGTGCGGGCCGGCTATCATGATTCATCACACACAACTGGCACAGTGCCCGGCAACGGTGAACCCTGTGCCGCCCAGACAGGGAGCTGAAACCATGACAAGCGATTCCCGGGGAGCCGGTGGTACCGTCGAGACCATCACCGTGGCGGGGCAGCCCGCCTTCAGCCTGCGCAACAGCGTGGGCGACCAGCTGGTCGTGCTGCAGCACGGCGCCCAGGTACTGTCCTGGATGACGGCCGACGGCATCGAGCGCATGTACTGCACGCCGCGTCTGCCTTCCACCCCCAAACCCGTACGCGGTGGTGTGCCGGTGATCTTCCCGCAGTTCAACCTGCGGGGACCGGATTTCAGCCTGCCGCGCCATGGCTTTGCCCGCCACCAGCCGTGGGAACGGCTGGATGCCGTGTTTGCCGCCAGTGCCCTGCATGGTGCCTCGGCCCCGGCGGGTGACCACGAAGCCGGCGCACGCGTGCCCCCGCCCCCGGCTGCCGCACTGCCGGCAGCCCATGTGCCGCATGACATCGTCGGTGCAGAAGACGCTGCCGCAGCCGGCCTGCACGCCACCGACCTGGTGCTGGGTCTGCATGCCAACGAGGCCACCCGGGCTGCCTGGACGCACGATTTCAGCCTGCAGCTGCACATCCGCATGCTGCCCGGCCAGCTGGACCTGCAGCTGGTGCTGGACAACCTCGACCCGCAGGGCTGCGCGCCGATGCACTTCACCGCCGCCCTGCACACGTACTTTGCGGTCACCGAACTGACCGCCAGCCAGGTGGACGGGCTGGCCGGTAGCACCCGGGTCGATACACTGGTGCAGCCCAATACCCAGGGGCCTGCCGGCAAGGGGCCCCTGGTCCTCACCGGGGCCATCGACGACATCTACCTTGGTGTGCAGCGCCCGCTGGTGCTGCAGAGTGGCCTGGGACGGCTGCGCATTGCCATGAGTGGCGGCTTTGCCGACACCGTGGTGTGGAACCCGGGGCCGGTCAACGCCGCCGCCATCGACGACATGCCCGATGACGACTGGCGCCGCATGCTCTGCGTGGAAGCCGCCTGCATCGGCCAGCCGGCCGAACTGCCGCCGGGCGGTCGCTGGCTGGCCGGCCAGCATCTGCAGGTCATGTAACAGCTGATACCATTTTTGCTGACCCCGCGCGTGTCGTGAACGCATCCGTCTGTACGCTGCCCGTTTCGGGGTACGGAAAAAACAGGCCGTGGCGACGTACATCAGCGTTTTCTTGCGCCATGTCGATGCGCCTGACAGCTGATATGTGATATTTTTTTGTGTTGCGGGGATGTCACAACTGGAGCAAGGAGCAATGAAGCACGAATCCTGGAGCCTGAGCGCGAGCCTGCCAGGGGCTGTCATGAGGAACGGAATCGAATGGGTGGCCATGCCCTTCCACGCGCTCGATCCGGCCGTGCTCTATCGCATACTGGCACTGCGGGCCAGCATCTTCATGATCGAGCAGGAGTGCCTGTATCAGGACCTGGACGGCCAGGATCCGCAGGGGCTGCACGTGGTGGGCATCCGTCCCTGGGGTGCCACCGGCAGCAGCCGGGCCACGATGTTCGATGTCATTGCCACGGCGCGCATCCTGTCGCCCGGTACCAGTTTCGACGACCCGTCCATCGGCCGCATGTGTCTGGCGCAGCCCTTCCGGCAGCACGGCCTGGGCAAGACCCTGCTGGGCTTTGCGGTGCAGACCGCCCGGCAGGCGTATCCGGGCCTGCCGCTGCGCATGTCGGCGCAGGCCCATCTGGTCAACTTCTACAAGGCCGCCGGGTTCCAGCAGGTGTCCGAGCCCTATCTGGAAGACGGCATCCCGCACATCGAGATGCTGCTGGCCCCGGGCAAGGATACGCCCTACATCGCCTGATCTTTCCGGCTTCAGGCCGGCCGCGGCCCATCCACCGGCTGCGGTTTGCCGTGTTCGTCCAGCGACACATACACGAACTGCGCCTCCGACACCTTCACCGTGGCGGGTTCGGCCTGGTTGCGCTCGGTGTAGACCTCGATCTTCACCGTGATGGACGTATTGCCCACCCGCACCACGTCGGCGTAGAACAGCACCCGTTCGCCCACGAACACCGGCGCCATGAACGTCATCGAATTGACGGCCACCGTGCTCACCCGGGCGCGGGCGCGCCGCATGGCCGGAAGGGCGCCGGCCATGTCCGCCTGGGCCATCAGCCAGCCGCCGAACACATGACCGTTCGGATTGCTGTCGGGCGGCATCGGTACCACGGCCAGCATCGGTACGCGGCCAGAAGCCAGCCCGTCGGGGGCGGGCATGGAAAAAGTGGCAGACCTGGAATCACTCATGGAAGGGAAGTGCTGCGGGTATGCAGCGTTGTTGGTGATGCCTCAAGCATAACCCAGCCCGCAGGAAATCCTCCTTCAGGGCGTGTCATGGACGCTTCGTCCCCGCGAAATCCCGTTGGGTGCGCATGAGCGGGTGGCCGGCTCAGCGCAGCGGCAGCGCCAGCAGGTGCGGGCAATGGTCGCTGGGGCGGGGCTGCTCCGGCGACAGTGGTGCTTCGAAGGGAATCACCCGCACCTGCAGGGCGTCCAGCGGCTGCCGCAGCCGGCTGCCCAGCCCGCGGCTGGCAATGAATGGATCGATGTACTTGTGACACTGCGCCAGCTGCCGGTAGGGGCCGCTGCGGATCAGCACGAGGTCGGCGCCCACGGGGTCGCCATCGTTCAGTTCGGGCAGCACGCTGGCCACGCGCTGCGCGTCGCCGGCGCGGCGCAGCGGGGACGAGGCGGGGCTGTCATCGCCCCGGGCGGGCAGCTGGCGGTTCTGCTCCTCCCGCAGGTTGCGGTTGAAGTCGCCACTGACCAGCACCGCATGGCCCGCGGCGATCTGCCGGTCCAGCCAGCCTTCGATTGCCGGCACCTGGTTCTGCAGCACCTCACAGGCGTTCTGGCGCCGCCATTGCTGCGCGGGCTGGCGACTGGGCGTGCGGTCCATCCGGCCGTTGCGGCAGCCGGCCTTCAGGTGGACGTTCAGGATGGCCAGTGTCTGCGGTGTGCCTGCGGTCGTGTCTGCACCGCTCACTCCACTGATTCGACGGATGGCCGAAAATGGCAGATACATGGCCAGCCCGGGCCGGATGCGCCGGCCTTCGGTACTGCGAGAGATTTCCCCGATCACCTCCACCCGCGGCTCGGTACGAAAATGTCCCTGCCGCCACGCCACCGCCAGATTCTGCGAATTCTGCGCACCCCCTTCCCACAGCTCGGCCGTGGTGTGGATGGTCCAGCCGTCGCCCAGCACCTCACGCACCGCAGCGGCATCGGTCACTTCCTGCATCAGCACCACGTCCGGGTGTGCGCCATGCACCAGCTGTGCCAGCTGCCGGTATTTTGCCTGCAGGTCGTCCCGGGTGCGCAGGGGACCGAAGATCAGCCGTCCCTGCTGGTCATGGCCGTTGAGCGCATCGCAGTAGGGCAGACCCTTCGGCCGCGGATGACTGCGCCGGTCCTTCCAGCCCTGCGGGCCGCAGAACGCCTGCCATTTTTCGAAAATGGCGGGTGACATCAGGTGCTCGGCATTGAGCGTCAGGACGCGCAGGGCGTGCGGATCATCCGGATTGTCCGGCAGCTCGGCGCCGCGTTTGTGACGACCGGAGCGCTTTTTCTTGCGGTGCTTGCGGCCGGGCTGGTCCTCTTGGCCTTCTGCGTTGGCAGGGGGAGCTGACACGTCTCCCGGGAGAGCGGACGCATTACCCTGGAGAGCTGGTACCCAGGAACGCCCGGCGGCTGTGACGTGGCTTTCATCAGATGCTTCCTGACCGCCGGCCCTCGTTCGGGAGTGGGCGCGCGCATGGTTCGTCCCGTGCTGGCCCCGCAGCTTCCCGTGTGTGCTATTTGTTCCTGCTGCTGTATCTGCTGTGCGGATGATTCGGGCATGGACGGCCTCGGTTTCGGTCGAATCGGGTGACGTACAGCCGGCCAGCGGTGCACAGACGGCGAAGCCCAGCATCAGGGCCGAAATCGGAGCAGACAGGCGGAAGGGCAGGGCGTTCATCGGGACATTCCAGGGAGGTCGGACAGTGGCCGGACCGGGAGGTACCAGTGCGCCCTGCTGGCAGGGCGCACTGCCTGGCCGGCATACGGATCTGGGCCTGCACGGGGATGAATGCCTCCATGACATGCGCCGGGCCAGCCAGCGGCCAGACCGGGAATGATGCCAGCACCGACCTCCGAAAAACAATCGGCCGGATGGATATCCATATGGCCATGCTGCCCACTGGTCGGCCCGTCGTTGTTGCCGTGCCTAACGAACGCGACGCGTTCCACCACAAGGTGGATGATGCCCTCATGCACACACAGGGGCGCCCCGGCAAACGTGTCGCAGCATGGTTGCCAGGGCTTTCGAAAACGCCACGCGGCACGCTTTGAAGGATGCACCGCAGGATGCAGGACGCCTGCGATGCGGGACGTTTGCCGTGGGGCATCAGGGATGGCTCGGCCAAAGTGCTTCAGGGCTTTTGCAGAGCATACCGAGAGACACGAGGCACTATGGAATTCCACAAGGGGTTTTGGACGGCATCGCTGGGTATTGTTGGCCTGATGGGTGGGCTGGGCTACGTGGACCATGTCCGCAGCAGCCAGTTCATGGACAATGAGGCCGCCCTGCTGGCCGATGCTGACCGGCATTGCCTGCCGGCGTCTGGTGTGGTCACACCGGGGGCCTTTGCGCCGGGCGTGTTTTCGGCCAGTACCTTTTCCGGTGAGCGCACATGCGCGGACAGGAAACGCTATGCGGTGAAATCCAGCCCGTCGGCACCGGCGGGGGGCATGATGGCAGGGCCTGACGGTGCGGCATCAGCGGCCCGCAAAACCACACCGGGCGACGGCATGACTGGTGAAGGCACGACGACGGGTGACAGTGCCACAGTGGCTGACGAACAGACCGGAAATGCCCACAAGGGGGCAGGTGCCCAAAAGGGTACAGGTGAGAAAAAGAACGCCGGAGCTGATCAGGCCGCTCACGTCGCGGCAAAACGCAGGACGCAGGCAGCAGAGAATTTCCGGGCGCTGCAGGAGGCGCGCGATTATCGCGTGCTGTTCGAGTCGCTGCTGGCGCATCCCAATGATGTATCGGGCTTTTACGCCAGCTACATTCTGAACGCCTGTGGTGAAATCCGCTGGGCGCACGAGCATGACACACACACCGTGCTGCCCCCGACCTCGTCGCAGCAGGAAGAGGCCCGGCAGCTGATGAGTGCCCGCTGCGCCTCGTTTGCAGAAAATGAGCTGCCCTGGAACCGCCAGCCCCCGCTGGACAGGGACCCGCGTCTGGTTGAAAGCTACCTTGGCTGGCCGAAGCCGGGTACCGGGCTGAACATGCCGTTTTCTCCGGAAGACCGGGCGCCGGAACAGCAGGCGATTCTGGCCGTGCAGGACCCCATCGTGCTGGAAGCCTACGGTGTGCCCAAACCCCCCGAGGATAGAACCCGATACCCGTGGGTGCCTGCCTGGGGCTCGGACTCCGACAGTGCAAAGGGCACCACGTGGGTGCGCGCCTGGTACAGCGCCATGTGCGAAGCCACAAAGGCACCGTGTGGTCGTGGCGACCGCTTCGTGCTGGCACGCTGCGCCCAGGACGGCTACTGCGTGGACTCGCGCCAGCAGCTGATGCGCGACGAAGTGCTGGCCGATGAGGGCGAGGCCGAGGCCAGACGCTTCGATGCGCTGGTGGCGGGGTTTGTCGAGGCGTACCGGCAGCGATGATTGTTGAGAGGTCGCATGGTGGCGTGCGACCGGTGAGGCAAACGGGGCCAGCATTGGAGAGCGTGATCCTGTTTGTGCGATGGATGCTTACTGCACGAGGCCAGGCAAGACGACCAGCCTTGTCTGCGCGGTGCGTCTTGTCTGAATACAGCCGGGGCCGGCACGCGAACGCATGAGTCCATGACACGCCCAGCGTTGATGGCAAGGTGAAGCTTCGTGAATCTGGGCGGATGTCATGGGGTCAAAGAAGTTCTGGTTCGTTTCGGCTGCCCTGTTCGCAATCACTTTTGCCGGACTGCTCCTGTTGAATGACTGGCGGCGTGATCCGCCTCCCGAAGCGGAACATGCTGCTCATGCGCTCAGGGTGGGAGATGTCGTTCGGGAGGGCAGGTATCCATCCGGACATGTTGCGGCCGATCCCGCAGATGATGTTTCGGTTTCCGGGGCTGTCCCGGCATCAGTGAGCGATCAGGGGCTTCATGGTCGTCTGCAGAACGCCACTGACTACAGGGTTCTTTTTGAGTCTCTCCTTTCCAGTCCAGTGGATCTATCCAGCCTGTACGCCAAGCATATCCTGAAGGTATGTGCAAATGCACGCAGGGTGGATCTCGACGCGCTTTCCCAGCCCGATTCCTGGCATCAGATCGAGGCGCGGCAGCGCTGGCGTGCGCGGTGTTCCTCTTTCATCGACAGCGAGCTGACGGGGCAGCGACGAATCGAGCTGGAACACGATCCCCGAACCGCCGGTGCCGTGCGGGATATTTTTCTCTCCGATGTGTGGAGCAGGTCGGCGTTCAATTCCCCTGAGCATGACCGCATTCGTGATCAGGTCCTGGCATACGGCGATGTAATGACCCAGTAGAAATCTGCTCAGGTGTTATCGTAACGAGGAGAGCACAATGAGCACGTTGATGGACGAAGAGATCAAACGGTGGACGGCGCGGCGCAAGACCGCGCTGGTACTGGACATCATCCAGGGCAAGACCACGGTGGCCGAGGCATCCCGGGCCTACGACCTCACCCCTTCGGAGGTCGAGAGCTGGGTGGAGGATGGCAAGAAGGGCATGGAGAATGCCCTGAAGGCCAATCCGCTGGATATCCACAGCCAGTACGAGAGGCAGATCAAGGATCTGCAGGAGGCGTACGGCGAGGCGATGCTGGAGCTGCGTGCCCGAAAAAAGTTGCAATCCCTGTTGGACGAGGCAGAGAAATGATCGAGACGATCCGCCAGGGACTGGAAGAAGACGGTTTCAAGGTCTCGATCAGCAAGCTGTGCCGCTGGTTTGGCGTACCCCGGCGTACGTTCTACTACAGAACCGTCAAGGCACCGCCGAAGCTGCAGGAGCGGCTTGTGGAGCCGGTCAAGGCCATGATCGAGGAGAACCCTTCCTTTGGATACAGAACCGTAGCGGGGTTGCTGGGTATGAACAAGAATACGGTGCAGCGCATCTTCCAGATCAAGGGCTGGCAGGTCCGTAAACGGGCCGTCGGATTCCGGCCCCGGATTCAGGCACTGCCCTCCGTGGCGCAGGCCCCCAACGAGCGCTGGGCCACCGACCTGTGCCGGATCTGGGCCGGCAAGGACAAGTGGTGCACGCTGGCAGTCGTCATCGACTGCTACAGCCGGGAATTGCTGGGCTGGCAGCTCTCGCGCAGTGCCCGGGCCAAAACGCCCGAAGCAGCGCTGGAGCATGCCCTGATCGCACGGTTCGGCACCCTGGGACGGGTGCCACGGCCCTTCCTGCTGCGCTCGGACAATGGCCTGGTGTTCACCAGCCGCAGCTATACCCGTCTGGTCAGAAGCTACGGCCTGCAGCAGGAGTTCATCACCCCACACAGCCCTGAGCAGAACGGCATGGTCGAGCGGGTCATCCGCACGATCAAGGAGCAGTGTGCCCACCGGCACCGGTTCGAATCCCTGCAGCACGCCAGCCGTGTACTGGGTGACTGGATCCGGTTCTACAACCAGCAGCGCCCACATCAGGCGCTGAACATGAAGACACCCGCCGAAGCTTACGCTTTAGCGGCATGAACTGTGCAGGTTCCGCTGGGTCATTACAGCGACCCGTTGCTGCTCGAGTCCTTTGGTCCCTCGCTGTTCGTCGACATGAGCGGCGAGCGTATCGAAATTCAGGGCGAGGTCTATCCGCAATCCTGGGCAGGCGGCGTGGCCATGCTGGCCTGGATGGGGGCCGTATGTGAGGCGACCGGGGTTCATTGCGGGAGCGGAGACTACTTCGTCATGGAGCGATGCGCCATCGACGGACATTGTGCCGCTTCCCGGCAGGAACTCATGCGGGATGACGCGATGAACCATGCGGGGGAGGAGGCCGTAAAAGTCTACGATGCCATGCGCACCCAGTTCGTGAACCTCATCCGCACCCGGGGGCGGACATCGTCAGCCCCGTAGACGACTATCATTGAGGGATGAACACACTCACCCTCCGCACCCCCGACGACTGGCACCTGCATCTGCGCGACGGTGCTGCCCTGCAATCCGTGGTGGCCGCCAGTGCCCGGCAGATGGGCCGCGCCATCATCATGCCCAACCTGAAGCCGCCCGTCACCACGGTGGCCGAGGCCACGGCCTATCGTGACCGCATTCGCGCGGCGCTGAACGACGCCGTGGCGCGGGGCGAAATCGACCGCGCCCAGGCCGACAGCTTCCAGCCGCTGATGACGCTCTACCTCACCGAAAAGACCTCGGTGGCCGACATCCGCGAGGCGGTGGCCGGTGATGTGGTGGCGGCCGTCAAGCTCTATCCGGCCGGGGCCACCACCAATTCGGACGCCGGCGTGCGCTCCATCGACCGTGTGATGCCGGTGCTGGAAGCCATGGCCGAAACGGGCCTGCCGCTGCTGGTGCATGGCGAGGTGACGGATCCGGACATCGATGTATTCGACCGCGAGGCCGTGTTCATCGACCGGGTGATGATCCCGCTGCGCACGAAGCTGCCCACGCTGAAGGTGGTGTTCGAGCACATCACCACCCGGCAGGCCGCCGAATACGTGAAGGCCGACACTGCGGCGCCCGGGCTGCTGGGCGCGACCATCACGCCGCAGCATCTGATCTATAACCGCAACGCCATCTTCACGGGCGGCTTGCGGCCGCACTGGTACTGTCTGCCGGTGCTCAAGCGCGAAACCCACCGCGCGGCGCTGGTGGAAGTGGCTGCCAGTGGCGATCCACGCTTCTTCCTCGGCACCGACAGCGCGCCGCACGCGCGGATGATGAAGGAAATCGGTGCCGCCTGTGCCGGCTGCTATACCGGCCCCCATGCGCTGGCCCTCTATGCCTGGGCCTTCGAGGCGGCAGGTGCTCTGGACAGACTGGAAAACTTTGCCAGCGTGCATGGTGCGCAGTTCTTCGGCCGGCCGCTGAACGGGGGCACCATCACGCTGAAGCGCGAGAACTGGACCATTCCTGAAAGCCTGCCCTTTGCCGGTACCGAGATCGTGCCGCTGGCCGCCGGCGAGACGCTGCCGTGGCAGGTGGTGGCGCCGGGGCGCAGCGCTTGATCCGCTTTCTTTCATTTCCGGGGCCAGCGCGGGTATGAACGGGTTCGTACACGCGCTGGCGTCCGACAGCGCCGGCTTGTGTCGACGCCACTGACGTCGGGATTGTGGCAAAAATGCCGTATTCAGCCAGTCTGTCGCGCACGTGCCGCAATGAACGCCCCCCGGAATGAGAAAATGCCCGCCGCCGGCAGGAAGAACGGCAGTCCGCAGAGACAGGATGTGCTGCGCGTTTCCTGCGAAGCCAGTTGGCCGGTATCGATCTCATTCCTCTGCAGGAGAACCCTCATGATCAAATATCTGACCGCTGCCCTGCTGGGCGCTGCCGTGCTGCTGGCGGGTTGCAACACCATGGCTGGTATGGGCAAGGACATCAAGGCCGGCGGTGAAAAGCTGGAAAAGGCCGCCGACCGGTAGAACGCGTGCGTCCATGACATGCCCTGATACGGCCGGCTGACAGGCCATGGCCGGTACAGATCATGGCCGGTATAGATTGCAAACGATCGTGTCACCCCATGCTGCCCCAGTGGTACATGGGGTTTTTTGTGCCCGCATGCACGGAGCTTGGCATACTGGCCCATCTATTCCCACTGCATCTTATCTACAGGATCGAGGAGATTTCGACATGATCAAGAAACTGACCGCTGCCCTGCTGGGCGCTACCGTCGTTCTGGCCGGCTGCAACACGATGTCCGGCATGGGCGCCGATATCAAGAAAGGCGGCGAGAAGCTGGAAAAGAAAGCTGACGATGTCAAAAATGGTTCCAGCGAAACCACCGGCCACGATCACGGCTCGATGGGTGGCGATCAAGGCACCATGGGTACCGACCAGGGCGCCATGGTTCACGATCACAGCAGCATGGGTAGCGAAGGCTCGGCCGACACCATGAAGCACGAGTCGATGGACAGCACCTCGGGTTCCACCGCCCAGCCCACCGAAAGCATGACCAGCGGTTCGGACAGCAGCACCTCTTCCGATCCCTCGCTGTGGGACAAAACCAAGGAAAAAGCCTCGCAGGTGAAGAACAAGGTGAAAGGCTCCCTCAGCAAGTAAGCCTGCCGGCAAAAGCCTGATGCAGGCGGTTTGCGCCGCCTGTACCCGCGGCCTCCGTTGCCTGCCCACCCTACATCATTGGGGAGGGTGGGGTGCGGAGGCCGTTTTGCTGTTGAGAGCAGCCCGGAGGGGAACCCTCTTCGGTGTGCCTGACCCTGTTGGCAATGCCTTGAAGCCTTCGGGAATTCTGTGACCCTGCCGCCCTGTCCTGCACGCCCAACGGGTCGGCCCCTTTGACAGCTGGGTGTGATGCACAGCGCAGAGGCTTGCGCTTCGCACAATAGTTAATAAGAATACTTACTACAATACGGGTTGCTCGCTATTTGCTTTACGCCGTTTACGTTTGCCCTTCCTTTCCATGTCTGCAACAGTTTGCCGTACCCGGAGGTCTGGCGCTCCTTCGGTCTGGAGACGACGCGCGCTGATTCTTGCCCTGGCGGGCGTCTGGGGCAGTCTGCCGCCGGCCACCATGGCTGCAGATCCGGCCTCCGGCCATGTTGGCGCCACCCGCCTGAAGGACGTGGTGGTCACCGGCACCCGCACGGAAAAGGCGCGTGACGAGGCGCCCGTGCGCACGGAGGTGGTCAGTACCGAAGAACTCCGCGCCACCGGCGCCCAGACGCTGAAGGAGGCGCTGGCCAACATCAACGGCCTGCAGCTGCAGGAACTGCACGGCAAGTCCGGCTATTCGCTGGTCATGCAGGGGCTGGCGGGTGATCAGGTGCTGGTGCTCATCGATGGCCTGCCCATCTCGGCCAGTACCGGTTCGTCGGTGGATCTCAGCCAGTATCTGCTCAGTGACGTGGAGCGGGTGGAGGTGGTCAAGGGGGCGGCATCGGCCCAGTACGGCAGTGCGGCCATGGGAGGCGTGGTCAACGTCATCACGCGCCGGCCGGCCACGGGCGTGCAGGGCGCCATCCAGATGGGCGTCGGCACGCGCGGGCGCCAGAACGATTCCGGCAAGCGGATGTCGGCGGCGGTGAAGCAGCTGCAGGCTCATGTGCAGGGCGGTACCGAAAATCTGCGGGGCCGTCTGGCCTACGACCGGCTGAGTGACCAGGGTTTTTCGCCGGATCCGTCCGGCTGGACCCGCCAGGGCGACCGTATCCGTCGCGAACAGGCCACGGGCCGCGTGTTCTGGCAGGCCACGGCGCAGACCGGGCTGTCGGCCGAATTCGGTCGCTACGAGGAACACGACCTGCAGCGCTTCACCACCTTCGTGCCGCCCGTGCGGGTGCCGCAGCACAAGACGGAAGACATCGGTCGCAACCGGCTGGCGCTGGGCGGCCGGCATCGCTTCGGCCAGGGGGCGGTGCTGGATGTGCGCGGCGTGAACGAAGACTACAAAACCCACAGCCAGACCCTGTCCAACGGTGTCCGCACCATCGACCGGCATTCGCAGCAGCGCATGAACCACCTGAGCCTGCAGCTCGATCTGCCGCCGGTGCAGGACCAGCAGTGGCAGGTGGGGGCCGATTTGCACCGCGAGGCGCTGGCACAGACGCAGAACGGCAAGTCCGAACTGCAGGCCGATGGCAAGGTGCGGCGCCACAACCAGGAGCTGTTCCTGCAGGGCGACCTGTTTCTCACACCGGCCTGGGAGCTGGTGCCCGGTGTGCGCTGGCAGGACGATTCCGACTTCGGCCAGCACTGGGCACCGAAGCTGGCGGTTCGGGGCCGGGTCTGGCAGCAGGCGGACGATTCCCTCACGCTGCGGGCCAGCGTGGGACAGGGCTACCGGGTGCCCAACCTGAAGGAGCGCCACTACCTGTTCGATCACAGCGCGCTGGGCTACAAGGTGGTGGGCAACCCGGACCTGAATCCCGAATCGTCCACCAGCTTCCAGCTGGGAGCCGTGCTGGCACTGGGCAGGCAGTGGACGGTGGATGTGAATGCCTACCTGAACCGCGTGAAGGACCTGATCGAAACCGACCGCGACAACGCCCGCGAAGAGAACGGCATCTCCGTCTATACCTACGACAACGTGGCCCGTGCCCGCACGCACGGGGTGGAAACCGACATCGTCTGGCAGCCGGATGCCCGCTGGCGCATCGATGCCGGCCTCACGCTGGGGCGCACGCGCGACCTTGCCACCGGCCGGGAAATCGCCCAGCGGCCCCGTCGCATCGCCCGGCTGGGGGTGGACTGGCAGGCCACCGAAACCACGCAGCTGACGGTGCGGGTGCGCCATCAGGGCAGCGAGCTGTCGGACACGGCCAGCAACCTGCGCTCCGATCCCTGGACGGTGGTGGACCTGAACCTGCAGCAGGGGCTGACGCCTGACCTGTCGGCCTTCCTGCGGGTGGACAACCTGTTCGGCAAGCAGCGTGACTTCTCGCAGACCCACCAGCTGGGGCCGATTTCCGGCCGGATGGTGATGGTGGGGCTGCGGTATGGCTTTGGCGGCAATGAATGATGGCCCGTCATGGGCAAACGGGGGAGTTGCCCTGACAGACCGATGTGCATGACAGGTGTGCGGCATCCTGTCGGCGCACGGCTATGGCCTGCTCCCTGAGATGTTCCCATGATGGTTTCTCGTGATGCTTCTCTCTTTCAGTCTTCCTTCAACGATCGGGGTGCCGTCTGCGCCGCCGTGCCATTCGGGCAGGGGCGGGGGCGGGCGCCCACCATTCCCCTTCGAGGTGACATCTTGAACAAATCGATCAAACAGTCGGGCAAACTGGTTCTGACGGCAGGTGCACTGGCGGTGCTGCTGGCCGCCTGCGGCGGTGGCGGTGGGGATTCCACCCCCTCCACCAATACCGGCAGTTCCGGCGCCAGCAACAGCAGCGGCACGACCGGTACCACCGGCTCCACCGGCAGTACGGATTCGACGGGCACCACCGGCACCACCACCGGCAACCAGTTCACGCAGAAGGCCACCTGGAAGGTGGCCATGCCGGCGGCCGGCCAGTCGGTCTGCTACGACTTCGAGGGGGCCACCGAGGTGGCGGGCTGCACGGGCACGGCCTGGGACGTGAAACTGACGGCGCCGACCGGGCGTGGCACGCCGAAGCTGTTCACCAACAGTGGTGTCAGCGGCACCGGTCAGGGTGGCGTGTACGCGGGCAAGGGTACTGGCCTGATCGACTGGGCCGACCTGCTGAAGTGGGAAACCGGCACGAAGGTTCCGGGCGAAGGGCAGCAGCCGCCGTCGCGCATCTATTTTGCAGACGCCGCGAGCGGCACCTTCAGCGGCACCAATGCCATCGATTCGGCTGCCTTCGAATATGGTCTGGGCGGCGCCACCGATCACAAACTGTACCCGTCGTATCGCGTGTTCCTCGTCACCACCGACAAGGCCAGCAACAGCACGGCCGGTACCGTGGCCTCGCCGGTGTACGCGCTGCAGGTGACGGGTTACTACGGCGGCACGTCCGGCACGGAATCGGGCTATCCGAAGTTCCGCTGGGTGAACCGCTCGGCCTCCGGGGGCGAGCAGGTGCGTGAGGTGCAGCTCGATGCCCACAACGACAAGTGGGTGTACTTCAACCTCGAAACCGGCACCGAAGTGGCCTCCGAGAACGGCACATGGCACATTGCCTTCAACCGCTATCGCATGCGCCTGAACAGCACCGGCACGCTGGGTTCGGCCGTGGGCATCGTTCCGGCCGGCCTGTACGAGGCCGATGGTGATGCCATTGCGTCGGCGCTGATTGCCGCCACGCCGGATTCCACGCTGTCGTATCTGGCTTCGGCCGCCATCCCGGCCACGGTCCAGTGGCAGGCCGACGAAGCGGGCTCGCGCCTGAATCCGAAGGCCGAGCGCGAAAGCAGTGGCAGCTTCGACTATGGCTGGTTCAAGTATTATCCGACGGCCGCCCTGGCCCAGGCCGCCGGCCTGCCGGCCACGGCCCATACGCTGGGTGCCGACCCCGGCGAGGGGGCGATGATCAGGGGCGGTGACGGGGCCAGTTTTGCCCGCTTCCACCTGACGAAGATCGACTACGCCGATACCGCCAGCGCCACCTCGCAGCAGACCTGGACGTTCGAGTTCGACGTGCAGCCGGGCGCCGCGAAGTAAGCGCGGGATGGCCGGGGAGGCCCTGTGCTCTGATGCTTCGGTACGTCACTGCCTGGGCATCTGGCGCGCGCTGCACCATCCGCCGTCCCGGCCTGGCACTTCGGTACACCATTGCCCGGGTACGCTCGCAGGTATCCGGGCACGCCGGCTGGCCGGTGCATGGATGCCGGCGCGCCGGGCAGGGCGAATGAAGGGTGGGTTTTCCGCTTCCCTCTGCATTACAAGGATCGACATGGACACATTCAAGGACCTTGCCGCGCGGCATGACGCGCTGATGGCCGAAGCGCAGGGCATGCGCATTCGCGACCGTGCCAGAAAGCTGCGCGTGACCGAGGGCGAACTGGTGGCGCGCCAGCTGGGCGTGACGGCCCGGCCCATCGCCTGCAAGCCGGTGGAGATCTGTCCGAAGCTGGGCAGTCTGGGGCGCATCCTGTGCCTGACCCGCAATGAATGGGCCGTGCACGAGCGCTACGGCCAGTTCCAGATGGTGGAAGTCAACCCGAAGGTGGGTCTGGTGCTGGGCACCGACATCGACCTGCGGCTTTTCTTCAGCAAATGGACCCGTGCATGGGAGGTGAACGACAACGGTCGCATCAGCCTGCAGTTCTTCGACCGGGAGGGCGTGGCCATCCAGAAAATCTTCCAGACGGACGACACCGATCTGGCCGCCTGGCAGAAACTGGTGGATGAATTTGCGCTGGCGCCTGCGGCTGGCCGGGGTGCACAGGCAGCCGATCCTTCGCCTGTGCAGGCTGCTAGCGCCGCGGTGGCCGCCGGGGCGGGAGCGCCTTCGGCGGCGGCCGTTTCGGTGGGGGCTGCCGCCCAGGCCGCTGGCATCACGCCGGAGCAGGCGGCAGCCCTGCTGGCGGTGCGTGATGCGCCGGTATTCGAGCCGCTCAAACCAGCGGTGACCGACCATGGTGCCACGCTGGACGAGGCCGCCCGCCTGCACCTGCGCAACCGCTGGCTGGCCATGACCGATCCGCACCAGCTCTGGCCCATGCTGCAGGAGCTGAAGCTGAGCCGCATCACGGCGCTGGCCAACGTGGGTGAGGATCTGTGCCAGCAGACCGACCTGCTGGCCATCGAGAAGGTGCTGCAGTACGCGTCGGAACACGAGCTGCCGATCATGGTGTTTGCCGGCAACCATGCTGCCGTGCAGATCCATGGGGGCACGGTGAAGAAACTGATGCGGGCCGGTCCGTGGTTCAACATCCTGGACCCGAACTTCAACCTGCACGTCAATACGGATGCCGCCGTGTCGTCGTGGGTGGTCAACCGTCCCACGGACGATGGTCCGGTGACTTCGCTGGAGCTGTACGCCGACAATGGCGACATCATCGTGCAGTTCTTTGGCTTGCGCAAACCGGGCAACCCCGAGCTGAAGGCATGGCGCGCGCTGATGGAGGGCCTGTGCGCGAAGCCGCTGCATCGTTGATACGATGCAGGCAGGGAGGGCTCGGTGCCATGCCTGCGTACGGCGCCCTGTCAGTACGCGAATTCGGGGCCAGCGCGGGGCGCATGGGGCAGCCGTATTCGCTTCTTCATTCCATCCATGAGGAGGACATGCCATGACCGACAGGATGCAGGTATCGTTGCCTGACCGGAGACGCAGCCTGCTGCGGGGTTTGCTGGGTGCTGCCCTGCTGACCCGGGCCGGGTGGGGATTGGCAGGTGGGCCGGCCAGTACGGCCAGTGCTGGTGCCTCCCATGTTGGCGCCTCCGGTGTCAGCGGGACTCAGGGAGGGGCAGGCCATTACGCCGTGTCCGGAGGGACGCGTGCCGGTCACGCTCCCCGTCGCATCGTTTCGATGGGTGGCACGCTGACCGAAATCATCTACGCGCTGGGGGCGGGTGACCAGCTTGTGGGTACCGACGCATCCAGCCTCTATCCACCGGAGGCGCGCCAGTTGCCGCAGGCGGGCTACTACCGCGGGTTTTCCGTGGAAGGGGTGGCCTCGCTGCACCCCGATCTGGTCATTGCCGCAGCCGAATCCGGTCCGCCACAGGCGCTGGACGGGCTGAAGAAGCTGGGCATTCCGCTGGAGCTGATCGCGCTGAAGCCCGACCTGGATCATCTGGTCGAACGCATCACCGAACTGGCGAAGGTTCTCGACAGAAAGCCCGAGGGCGAGGCGCTGGTGAAGAAACTGCGCAGGCAGGTGGCCGATGCCACCCGCATCAAACGCCCGGCGCGGGTGGTGGCCCTGAGCAACCACGTGGGGCGGATGCAGGGCGCGATACCGCCATCGACGCGCTGCTGCAGATGGTGGGTGCCACCAACCTGCTGGCCGGCAGCCACAAGGGCTACAAGCCGATGTCGGCCGAGGCCGTGGCCGCGTTGCAGCCCGATGCCATCATCACGTCACGCCTGTCGCTGGGCGATGGCGGGCTGGCAGCCTATGCCGCGCAGCCCGGCATTGCCAGCACACCGGCGGCGGTGAACCGTCATATCATCGTGCTCGATGACATGCTGCTGCTGGGCTTTGGCCTGCGTGTGGGCGAGGCGCTGCAGCAGATCAGCGAGGGGCTATCCGATCTTGGGCCGGCCCAGGGCTATGCGGATGCTGGCCATGTGGTGGGCCGGACGCCCCGATGAACCGGTTGCGCCGGGGTGAACGTCTTCGGACCGAATGTTGCGGATGGGTCGTACCGGGACTGACGAGCCGAGGTCGATGCTTCCACAGGCAAAAGGACATCCGGTCGGGAAAATCAGATCGCATTCGGCGGTCGGCATACGGCAATCAAAGGCAGCGGGTGCTGCAGAGGGAAATACAGACATGAATCTGGTGGGTGTGGGTCTGGGCGTCTGGGGCGTCATGGGTGGGCTGTTCGTGATTGCCCTGTTTGCGCTGGCACTCGTCCGAAAGATGGGACGGAACGATCCGCAGCAGAAAACCTGGGTGTTTCCGCTGGCGGTGATCGTGGTGATCTGCGCCTTTGGCCTGATGATCATGTCCGTGCTGCGGCGGGATGTGGCGCTGGATGAACAGGGCCTGCAGCTCAGCGGTTACGCCCAGTTTGCCGTGCCCTATGCCGACATGGAGCGGGTGGTGGTGTATCCGGTCAGGACGGCGGCGCCCGAGCTGCGCAACAAGGTCAGTGGCCTGGCCATTCCGGGCCTGATCCATTCGGGCTGGATTGCCTGCGATGCAAAAGTGCCGTGCTATGTGGAAGCCGTTCCCACGCCCAACATCGGTATCTACCTGAAAAACAGCGCCACCGTGACGGGCTCGAAGGGCAGTGCCCTGATCCTGCTGGAAGTGACCGATCCGCAGGCGATGGCGGCGGCACTGAAGGAGAAGGGCGTGCCGGAGAATAGCAATGTGCCGGCAGCTCATGGTGCCCCGGGTGGCTGACGCCCGGATATTTCCGGCAAGCCAATGAAACCCGCCCGCTTCACGCTCCTTCTGATCACGCTGGCCGCGCTGCTGGTGCTGTCGGCTACCGGTTCTGCGCTGAGCGGGGCGGTGCGCATTCCGCTGGAGGCGTTGCCTGAGTTGCTGATGCCAGCCCCCAATCCCCAGCTTAGCCTCTGGCGCGGCGTACTGCTCGACATCCGCCTGCCCCGCATTGCGCTGGGCCTGCTGGTGGGAGGCGCGCTGGCCGTGGCGGGGGCGGTGATGCAGGCCCTGTTTCGTAACCCGCTGGCCGAGCCGGGGCTGGTGGGGGTATCGGTGGGCGGTGCCGTGGGGGCGGTGGGCGCCATCGTGCTGGGGTACGGCCAGCAGCCGCTGGTGCTGGCGGGGGCGGCCTTTGCCGGCAGTCTGCTGGCCACGCTGGCGGCCTGGGCGCTCGGACGCAAGGCGCCGGGTTCGGCGGGCATCCTGCTGGCGGGCATTGCCATCAACGCCTTTGGGGGCGCCATGCTCGGCGTGTTCACCTACATGGCCACGGACGACCAGTTGCGCAGCCTGACGTTCTGGAACCTGGGCAGTCTGGGCACGGCCGACTGGGCCATGCTGGCGTGGCTGGCCCCCTGGACCCTTGGGCTGCTGGTGTTACTGCTCTGGCAGTGGCGGGCGCTCAACGCACTGCTGCTGGGCGAGCGCGAGGCCATGCATCTGGGTTTCGATCTGGACAGGCTGCGTGGCCGGCTGATTCTGCTGGTCACCTTGCTGGTGGGGCCGCTGGTGGCGGTGTCGGGCACCATCGGATTCGTGGGCCTGATGGTGCCACACCTGATCCGGCTGGTGGCGGGGGCTGAACATCGCGCACTGTTGCCCCTGTCGCTGCTGGCGGGGGCGCTGATTCTCACACTGGCCGACTGGGTGGCCCGGCTGGTGGTACTGCCGGCGGAACTGCCCATCGGCATCGTCACGGCGCTGCTGGGAGCGCCGGTGCTGTTCATGCTGATTCGGCAGGAGACGCGGTCATGAATCTGGTAGGGGTGGGTTGGGGTGTCTGGGCTGTCATAGGCGGAATCTTTCTGATCCTGGGCATACTGCCCCTGCTTTTCGTCCACATCATCGTTCGTGCCGATGAAAAGAAGAAATCGTGGATATTCCCGCTGGCTGTCGTCATCGTGCTTTTCGTGTTCGGATTGATGGTTTTCACTGTCATGCGACGCGATGTATCACTGGAGGCGGATGGCCTGCATATTCGTGGTTACAGCGAGATGCGGGTGCCTTACGATGCCATCGAGGATGTTGTTGTGTATGCGTCTCGCGCCGAGGCGCCCAGGCTGCGTAACAAGACCAATGGGATGGCGATTCCTGGTTCCATCTACGCGGGCTGGATCAGTTGCGATGCCAGCGTGCCGTGCTATGTGGAGGCCGTCCCCAGCCCGAACCTCGGTATTTACGTGAAAGGCAGTGCAACGGTACCGGGTGCACGGGCAGGTGCCCTGATCCTGCTTCAGGTCACCGATCCGCAGGCCATGATGGCCGCGCTGAAGGAGAAGGTCCAGCCTTCCGGTGAGAGCGACCATCGGACTGATCGGTGATCAGGTTTTTGCCGCTGATGGTGAGCGTCGGGGGGAAGACGAAAGTTGATGGATGTACGCCGAATTGGGCGTCCGCATTGTGTGTTTGCGTAGCGCACAATGAAAAGCGGGGCTTTCGCCCCGCAGACTGGTACATCTGTCTTTGCCGGCGCAAGCGCCGGCCTTCTGTTATGCGTCAGTGCACTTTATGCGCGTCTGTACGATGACGCGCTGCGCAGACTCAGTTGCTCGAATCTGATGCGTTGATGCCAGGTTGCTCCGTCGTCGCTTCCTTGCCGAATCCGTTGCGGAAGTTTACATAGCAGGTGTCATCCAAAGGTCCCGTACCAAAGGCACTGTCCGTGTTGTACTGGTAGATGTCGATGGTCTGGGCCGAGGAGTTGAACTTGAAGACTGCCTGTTGGGTACGGAAGCTTTGCAATGGTTCAACGGTTTGAGTTACACCAATCGGGGTTGGATAACGACGCATCAGGTTCAGGACCATGAACATGTTGCCGCCGACGTCCAGGCGGGAGAATACCGGAACAGGAATAGGGATTGTCTGTCCATTGGCCTGGAAATATCCTTCTCCGACATGTGCTCCCAGACCCTGCTTCAGTTGCTCCTCATTAGTCGGTCCTGAACAACCCAGAATCCGCCCGCCAGCCTGCCGTTGAACGGGCTCCTGTCGAGTGGCCTGAAGTCTGAACCGACCGGGTTGGCGCTGCGCTCCACCGCCTACAACGTCATTTCCGACCGATCCGGCAGCATCAGCCGTACACAGGCCAGAATCGACAGCAAAATGAAAGCGCAAAAACGCAGCAGCCGGATGTTGTGTCCGGCACCGCACAGCACTGCGTGAAGTGCATCTCCCAATGCCCCCTTGAGCCAGTTCCGGTCAAGTTTGCCATCGGTCTTCATGTGACCTATCGTCGGTTCGATGGCGCTGCGGCGTCTGATCATCGCCTTCAGTCCCCGGGTCACGCCTCGCCTCTGTCCTGATCGCAGGATTCTCACGCCCGGCACGTCAGCACCGCGATAGCCCTTGTCCACAACGGCAGTGTCGATACGGCAATCTCCCACAATCGACGCTTGCTCCAGTGCTTCGTACAGGGTGTGGCCGTCGTACGGCCGGCCCGGCATCGATCTTGCGCCCACAACGAAACCTTCCCTGTGCGTCGTGGTGATCGAGACCTTGACACCGAACTCGTAGGGATTTCGGGCCTTGCCCTTGCTGATGCACTCCACCTCCTGCGCATGCAGTGCGTACAGCTTGTTCCTGTCTTTCGGCTGCTGCGTCAGAATCCGTTCGGCCCGTGCCATCAGGTCATCAAGCCATTGACGCAATGGGCCGGTCACCTGCTCTCGTTGCCGGTCGATATCCCGCCATATACGCCCGACCCGTTTGCGCAGCTTGCCGAGCACATTTCGCATCCGCTTGAACTGTCTCGCATGCGCATGGCGGCCCACCTGCCTCGCCAGCTGAGGGGCCACACGACTGTAGCTCTGCCGCAGTTTCAGGCCACACGCCCTGGCAGCCTTGACCAGATGCTGTCTGGTACGTTCCAGAAGCCGGGAATCCGTTGGATGCGCAATCGCCTTCGGCATGACCGTCGTGTCCACGATCACCGTCTTGAAGCTGGATTCCTTGAGCATGCCAAGTTCCTGCGCCAGAACCAGCGTCAAAGACAGCATCTCTTCCACGCCAGCCTCGCCCAGCCTTTTGCGCCAGCGCGTCAGGCTGGACGGATCAATCGGCGGCCTGGTCTGCAGGTAGGTCTCCCCGGTGAAGACCTGCCAGTACGGGTTCTCCACCCAGGTTGCCACCACTTCTTCATCAGACAGATCGAAGGCGTGCTGCAGATACAGCAGCCCCGCAATCAGACGAGGGGACGTGGCGGGCCGCCCTGTACGGGACTTGAACTGATCCGCCACCAGTTCATCGATGCGCTCCCACTGGATCCGGTCGCCCAGCAGGATCAGCGGATGCTTCAGGTTCAGGTGATCGCGCAGCGGATACCCGAACAGCTCGCCAGTCTGTGGTTGTGATGACTTTGGACCCATGAGAACCCCGGAGAATTTGCAAGAAAACGAGCCCTATGATCGCAAATCCTGCAATCTCTGCAGGGGGGGTCCCGGGCTCAGGCACTGGGAATCAAGGGGCGAAGCGGGTTGTTCAGGATGGACTTGGTATGGCTGTCGTCTGTGCGGTTGCACATTGCCGGCGGACGGCGGCGTGGGTGGTTGCGTCCCAGTCCTCATCCAGCAGCGAGACCCACGAAGGGCGAACAGGAGGAAAGCTCAGGGTGTTTTCCTCCCGGGGGGTCCGGTTTGCTCATGTTCTTTGGCTCCATGTTAATGTTCATTTTCATATTGCTTCACCGGAGGGTGTGAGGATGACAGTACACGCCACAGGCGGCATGCCCAAGGTACGGGTGTGGAGGTCCATATGCTGAAAGCCCACGGCCTTTCCATCCACCGGGGCGGGCGGCAGATCCTTGCGGATATCGATCTTGCGTTGCCTGCCGGGCAGGTGACGGGGGTGCTGGGAGCCAACGGCACCGGCAAGTCGTCGCTGCTGGCCGTGCTGGCAGGAGAATTGCGTGCGTCGGCAGGCACCGTCACGCTGCATGACCAGCCGCTGTCGGCCTGGCCGGCGGCAGCGCTTGCCCGGTGGCGTGCCGTGCTGCCCCAGAGCCCGTCGCTGCAGTTCGATCTGCCGGTGGAAACGGTGATCGGCATGGGGACGTATCCGCACGTGCACCGCGCCGGGAAGACGCCGGCGGCGGGGACGTTGGCGGGGCGCGTCGCTGTCCCCGGGGAGCAGGTGCCTGCTGCTGCCGGGGGCACAAATGCTTCTGCCGGTGCCATGGCTGGAATTGCTGTGGCTGCCGGGAACAGGCCCGCAACCGGCGTGGCGGATGCATGGACGAAGGCCACGACCCCTGCCGGGGACTCGCTTGCCGCCGGTGCCATGGCAGCCGATGCCGCCATCCTGCAGCAGGTGCTGGCACTGGCCGATGTCGGCCATCTGTACGACCGGCGCTATCGGCAGCTATCCGGCGGGGAACAGCAGCGGGTGCAGTTTGCCCGGGTGCTCCATCAGCTGCTGCTGGCCCGCTCCGGGCCGGATGAGTACCGGGTGCTGATGCTGGATGAGCCCACGGCCAGTCTGGACCCGCATCATCAGTTGACCCTGCTGTCGGCGGTACGTCGGCTGGCCCATGAAGAGAACATCGCAGCGCTGGTGATTCTGCACGATGTGAACCTGGCCGCCGGCTGCTGTGACAGGTTGCTGCTGATCGGCGAGGGGCGCGCCGTCGCGTTCGGTACGCCGTCTGCGGTGCTGACGCCCGGCACCTTGCGTGCTGTCTATGGTGTGGAGGCGCTGGTCATGCCGCATCCGGTCCACCCGGAACGTCCGCTGGTGGTGTTTTGATTTTCAGTGGGCATCGGCCCCCCGTAGCTTCTGCACTCCCATGAACACCAGCGCCAGCACGGTCCCGGCCAGCAGGCCCGCCACCCCCTGGGCGACCGGTGTGGCCAGTCCGGTCAGCCAGGCCGGCACCTGCGTCAGTGCCTGCAGGGGCGCCACCAGATGCTCGATCTGGTGATGCAGCCACGGAAAGCCGTGCACCACGATGCCGCCCCCCACCAGGAACATGGCCATGGTGCCGGCCACGCTCAGCCCCTTCATCAGCCACGGGGCGGCGCGCAGAATGCCGCGACCGATGGCGCGCAGCGGGGCTTTCAGGCCACCCCCCTGCAGCTGGCTCAGATACAGCCCCAGATCGTCCAGCTTGACGATGGCCGCCACCACGCCATACACGCCCACGGTCATGGCCACGGCGATGAGCGCCATGACCGTGACCTGCGTGGCCAGCGGCTCGCCCTGCACGGTACCCAGGGTGATGGCGATGATTTCGGCCGACAGGATGAAATCGGTGCGGATGGCGCCCTTGATGCGGGTCTTCTCGTCGAGGGGGGCTTCGGTATGGTCGGCTTGTCCGTGATCCTCCGACTTGCCATGCAGCATGGCGTGCAGCAGCTTCTCCGCGCCCTCGAAGCACAGGAACAGCCCGCCCACGGTCAGCAGCGGTGTGACCAGCCATGGTGCAAAGGCGCTGATGGCCAGCGCCAGCGGCACCAGAATCGACTTGTTGAGCAGCGAGCCTTTGAACACCGCCCACACCACGGGCAGTTCCCGGTCCACCCGGACGCCGGAGACCTGCTGGGCATTCAGGGCCAGGTCGTCACCCAGCACGCCCGCCGTCTTGGCGCCGGCGGTTTTGGTCAGCACAGCCACATCATCCAGCAGGCTGGCAATGTCGTCGATCAGGGTCAGCAGATTGGCAAAGGCCATGTGTGTCCTTCAGTCAGTGTCTGCGCGGCAGACGCAGGGTTCCCGGAAACCCGCAATGTACCGCATGCCCGGCAGGGGTGTCGTACCGGTCTGCGGGGTGAGGAGAGGCACAATGGTCGGTTTGAGTGCTTCCCGGAATCAGTTTCAGCGTATGTTGCGCGGGTTCTCGCGTTGTCCATTGACCGCCAGAACCTTTACTTGCCGGGCAACGTCGTCTACCTCGTAGAGGACGTTCTGGCCCATCACACCGATGCGCCGGACGCCACGCCCGTATTGTGGCGTTTCTTCGTACAGACGCGGGAAATCGCTCAGGTATCTGGTGGAATCGAACACCGTTGAACAGATGCGTCCGGCCTCACGGGCCGAGACGTTTTCGATCAGATAATCGAACAGATCCAGCAGATCTTCATGGGCCTCTGCCGTCCACTTGACCTCATAGACCATCTGCTGCCGCCTCGCGGATGCGCTCTTCCAGACTGGCTCGAACTTCCTCCATCGTCAGCAAGGGGCGGCTGCTGGCGCGTGCCCGGGCAACCTTTGCTCTAACCGATTCATCATGACGTGCCTGGGCGATCTGTTCGTCGGCCAGTCTCTGCAGCATCCCCTGTAGTTCAGGCGTGTAGGTGTCCGGACGGATGGAGGGCAGATTCTCGGCCAGATCACGCAGGAAACAGGCGTTTTCGTAGTGGGTAGTCAGCGTGGTCATATCTTGACTTCCTTCGATGTGGCTATCGTACCGTTGCCGGTTGCCCCGGTCGAGAGGGAGGTGGTCCAGGAAGGGGGCGAATGGTGGCCAGGGACATGCCGCAGGGCGACAGAGGATGGAACCATCGGACCAGCGCGGAAGCGACTGATTCCATGACACGCGCCACAGGCCGTATGATGCGGGCGGGGGAATGCGCCGTCCGTCCTGGGTTCATGATTCGTCCCGGGACGACAGATGGGCGTGCCCCGGCTGGTGCATCGGGACGGGTGCGTCGAAATCGTGGTAGCCGCAACGTGGAACATTTCGTGAAACAAACATCTCCCTGGCGTCTTCGTGGAACATCCCGTGAAACAGTCATGGATGGCCGCCGGGCCTGTCTGGGCCGATTGCTGGCGCTGGCCGGTGTGGGAGCCCGTGGCCTGACTGGAGGGGGGGCGTGGCAGGTCGTGTCCGCGCAGGCGGCTTCGCCAAAGGTCTGGCTGCCGCCATACCCGGCCTCGCATCCGGTACCGGGCGGCGTGGCGGTGGTGCCGCTGGGGGCTGCCCGGCAGGTACCCCGGGTGCACTGGAAGGAAGTGCCGGTGCTGGTCATCGGATCTGCTGCAGGCTGGTATGCCGTGCTGGGCATTCCGCTGCTCATCCCGCACGACCATCTGACGCTGATCGTGTCCGGCGCGCAGGATGTGTCCGATGCACAAGACTCGCCCGGTAACGCCGCCCGGCCGGGCCAAACGGGCCAGCTCTCCCGTGAAATCCGCGTGTCCATCCAGCCCCATCAGTACGCCGAACAGCACCTGAACGTGCCGCCGGGCAAGGTCACGCTCAGCCGCGAGGCGCTGGCCCGCCACCTGCGCGAACGTCAGCGCAGTGCGAAGGTGATGGCCACTTTCAGCCGCCCGCTGCCGGTGACCATGCGGCTGGCCCAGCCGGTGCCCGGCGTGCGTTCCAGCTCCTTTGGCCTGCGGCGCTTTTTCAATGGCGAGGCCCGCAATCCGCACGGGGGCATGGACATTGCTGCGCCCGTCGGTACGCCGGTGAAGGCGGCGGCCCCCGGCGTGGTCATCGACACGGGCGATTATTTCTTCAATGGCAACACGGTCTGGTTGGACCATGGTGGTGGCATGCTCACCATGTACTGCCATCTGGACCGGATCCGCGCCCGCGTGGGACAGCGGGTCAGAACCGGCCAGGTGATCGGCACGGTGGGCAAGACCGGCCGGGTGACGGGACCGCACCTGCACTGGTCTGTGTGCCTGAATCGCACGATGGTCGATCCGGCCCTCTTTCTGAAAAGTTGATGGCTTGATGGCCGGTCCACAGGCAGACCAGTGGCGTGCGGGCCTTGTCGGGTATGTCGACTCATGCGGCATGATGCAGATCCACTGGCAGACCGTGTATGGTGGTCCGTGTCAGCTGATTCGTGGGTGTACTTGTGTGTCTGGCGGTCTCAGGGAACTGTTGTTCAGCCTTTTGCCAGCATCCGGGCAATTTCCGGATGCCACACCAGCCGGCAGCCGGTGCCCCGTTCGAGGCGCACGGCCGCATTCTGGCGAAACAGCATCAGCCACTCGTCCAGCAGGTCCGGCGGCATGTCGAACACGCAGAAGCCGGGTTCGGGCTGCCAGCTGCCCTTCGGATCCTCTCCCCGCGCCGGCAGCCAGTTCAGGCCGCTGTGCAGGATGGTGGTCTGCAGCCGCGCCTGCAGCGCATCGTTCTCCGCCCGGGCCAGTTCCTGGCCAAACGGGTTCCAGGCCGTCAGAATGCTGGCCGAGTGCGCCGCGTGGCGGTCCAGCCAGGCCAGATGAACGGCGGCGGCGTCACCGATGCGCAGGCAGACGGGCGGCTGGTCCTCGGCAAAGTAGTCCGTCTGCTCATAGGCGCGGATGGTGTCGTCCGAGGGGCGGCTGATGGTGGGCACGGGGGGCTGCTGCTGTTTCATGCGTGCGGATGATCTCCCTGGTCTGAATGAGGGGGCTGCGAAGGAACCTGAGCGCGTCATGGCGTCATTCCATGGAATCATTCTTCCCCGCGCCGGCCCCTGATTCGCGTGCTGGTTCATGCGTCCATGACATGCCCTACTTGAGCGCACGCCCGTTGGGCGTGATGACCTGGCCAGCACCCGGACCCGGCATGGCGCGATCGGCCGACGGGAACGGCTGCCCGCCACGCTGCGCGTCCGGGAAGTTGGGTGACGGGCGCAGGGGATTGACCTGTGGTGCCTCCTGCTGCGGAAAATTGGGTGAGGGACGCAGCGGATTCACACGGGGCGGCTGGTAGCGTGATTCTTCCTCGAAGCGGCGGTTGTCGAAGCGCCGGTCTTCGAAGCTGCGGTCGGGGAAGGCCGGCTCATAATAGGAGGGGCCGCGGTACACGGGGGCCGGCCGGTAGACGGGCGGCGGGGAATAGACCGGTGCCGGGGCGTAGATGACCGGCGGTTCCACATACACTGGGGCCTCTTCCACGTAGACCGGCGGATAGGCCGGCTGCTGGGCCTGCCAGCTGCGCTCGTACTCGATGACGGTGTTGCCCACCCGGCTCCGGACGCGGTACGAATTCAGCGCCTGTGCATAGCGCGGATCATTGAACCAGGGCTGGTCGCTGTAGTGGGCCACCCAGTAGGGCCCCATGACGAACTGTGTCACGGGAATGCCCACCGAAGGGGCAACGGCGGGAAGCGGCCGGCCGTTGCCGTTCACGACGATGCTGAGGCGACGGGCGTCCATCCAGCCCCGTGCGCCCCCTGCCATGACATCACACCAGGCAAAGTCGGGCAGGCACCCCATGATGTTCACCTGGGTCTGCGGCGTGAAGCGCTGCACCTGCGGGTATTCCACACTGGGCCCCGCATACAGCGGCGAGAGCTGCACCGTGAAGGCTGCCGTGACATGGCTGCGGGCCTGGGCCGGTGCTGCGGCCAGTGTGGCACCCAGCCCCAGCAGCATGCCGGTGGCCAGCAGGGAACGACGAGGGATGGAAACCTTCTGGAACATGTGTGCTCCCGGGAGAAAGGGCCGGTCTGGAAAACATGGCCCGACAGAAGAAAAAACGGGGTAGAGATTCCCGGCGTTGACGGCGGTTTGTGGGCAAATTGTTATGGTTGCGTAGGGGGGATGTGACGGGTGGGGCATGCCTGTCTCCGGCAGGGCGAAAGAGCGGGCGTTTACTGGGGCTGTGCTATTGTCAAAATCTGTGCCGACACGTCGATCTTTCCATGGCCATCCTCGCCTCGTCTGGCTCCGGTGTTTCTGCTTCCCCGTTTGCCGGATTGCCCCCTCTGCTGCAGCGCCTGGCTTCGCCGGCCTGGTGCCATCCGGGCTTTGCCCCTTATTGGCCACTGCTGCGGCGGCTGTGGCATATGGCGTGGAACGAGGCCGGATGCCCCGAGGGGCCGCTGCCCGTGTTCTGCGTCACGCCGCAGGGAGGGGTGGGTGACCAGATGACGCCGGGTACCCAGATACCTGACGGCCTGTTCCAGGGGGCTTCGGCTGTGGGGGCGCAAGCTATGGGCGCCTCGTCCACCGTGGGTCCGGATGGAGCAGGGCGCGTTTCCCGGGATGCATCCCCTGTTGACCTTCCCCTGTCCACCTGGGACACGGTGCACTGGCTGCCCTTCATGAACCGTCTGGCTGCCTGGCGGGGCCTGCGTGCGCCCGATGGCACGCCGCTGCGCTTCATGGCGGGCAGTGATGTGGGGGCGGTCGATTACGAGCGCAGCGTGGCCAGTGGACAGATTCCCTGCAAGCTGGAGGGCGCCGGGGCGCGCCATGATTTTCACAATGCGCTGGTCTGGCTGCGTTTTCCCCGGCTCAAGTCGGCCATCAACCAGCTGCATTGCCGGCAGGCCGACACCGGGCGACGCCTGCGTGAGACGTCGTTGCATGGCGGGGATGGTGCAATTGGCGAGGTTTCACGATACAGCAACGAGGCATTCTCTCATGATGCCGACGCGCCGAAGGCGAGGGGCCGGGGCGCACTGCGGGACGCATTGACGCTGCTCGATGAAAACGGCGCCCTGTGGCCCGCGGCAGACCCGGCATGGGTGGCGCTGCTGGAGGCGCGTCAGTGGACGGCGCTCTTCGTGGAGAGGCGGCAGATGCTGCTGGGAGGGAAGAGTCTGGAGGGCGATGCGATACAGATGGATTGCCTGCGACCGCCGGGTACCTTCCTCGGCTCGCATGTCCCGGTCATCGTCGGCCACGGGCTGCTGGAGAAGCTGCATCAGCCCTACAAGTCGATGACCGCCAAGCTGCTGCCCTGTTCCGATCCGCGGGGTTCGCTGGACTGGGGCACGGCGCGCCGGCTGTGGACGCTGGCCCGGGAAGGCGAGTTGCGCCCGGCCCTGTTGCAGCCACTGCCCATCCAGGGCTGGCCCGGCTGGGATCCGGCCAATGCGGATCCCGCCTTCTATCGGGACGAGAAGGTGTTCAGGGGGCCGAGACCGGCCTGCGATGTGAAGTGACGGGGCTACGGCATATGTTGAAGACTGGTCCCGGTTCCGGTCACGACGGCAGGCAGGTCACATCAGCAGCGGGCCGGCCACATTGACGGCGTGTGCCTGCATCGACAACGGCCAGATCATGACGATGGCAGCGTGGCCGCACTGGTGGCGGACAGCCGGCATCGATGGCCGCAAGCTTGCGTCGATGGCTGGCTGGTCACTTCGGTGGCAGGTCCGTCCGGGCAACAGGCCCCTTCACACGGCGGAACGAGTTCCGGCCCGTGCCGGCGCGGCGGTTCTGGCTGCCGTCGGCGCTGGCCATCATCATGCGGCTGCTGCTTCCGTCGGGAATGCTCAGCTGCATCTGGTAGGGGCTGTTCGGGTCGCCGGTCACGTTGACCGTCAGCACGATCTGCGGCGCCTTCACGTCCTCGCGTGAATGAAAGATCACGTAGGGGGATGCTTCGGGACGCATCACCGTGAAGTTCTTCGCGACCGGGGCGCGGAAGCCCTCCGGCACCTCGGTGTTCTCCACCAGGAAGGCCACGGCGGTGGCCCGGTCGTTGGGCGCGCCATCGAAGGGCAGCAGCACCTTCAGGGGCTGGCCCTGCTCGGACAGCACGATAGGCTCGCCGAAATTGACGGGATACTCGACCGCAGCGGCGTTCAGGCTGGCGCCCAGACCGACAGCGGCAACGACGGCCATCGCGGCCCGCTTTGCAACGCGATTCATCAACAGATCCTCAAAAGGGTTCCTGGTCCCCCGAACCGTTCATGCCTCATCCGGCGTGACCGTGCGGCCAGCGTGCCTGTGCTGCTGCATCCTGCACCTGCCTTCAGGCATGGGGTGACAGCCCGGCACTGTTTCAGGGGATTCTTGTGCGGCGCCAGTCTCTGCCTGCGATGCGGCCGTGTCGAGTGCCGGGGGATGAGTGGTTGGCGGGGCGGTGCGACCGTCGGTGTCGCACTTTGGTGGTCTTGTTGTGCCGGATGGCCGCAGCATGATCTGTCGGGTTGTCGCTGGTTGGTATCGGTTCTGGCATCTATTAATATTGGAGCGTGGGCTAGGGCTTCGCGGGGAACGGCATGTTTTTCCGTTCACTCCCCCCTGCCAATAAGCGAACGTGAAAAGCCCACCTTTGGTGGGCTTTTCACTTATGTAGGGGCCTGTGTTGTTGGGCGGTTGCCCGTATTGATGTAGACTCCTTGCCGAAGTCAGGGGCCACGCGGGGCGCAAGCCTCCCCCCCCTGGCGCTACGAGAGAAAAGCCCGCCTTCCCCGGCGGGCTTTTCCTTATCTGGCCTACTGCGCTCGCGGCCGCCATCAGTGATACATTCCCTCTCCGGGAGCAGACCAGACGGTCGCCGGGGCAACCCGGAGGAAAGTCCGGACTCCAGCGGGCAGGATGCTGGCTAACGGCCAGGCGCCATACGGGGCAGAAGTGGGACGGCGTCCCACCAATGCCCCCAAAGCGACGGACAGTGGCACAGAAAACGTACCGCCCGGCAGCGCAAGCGGCCAGGCAAGGGTGAAAAGGTGGGGTAAGAGCCCACCGCGCGGCTGGTGACAGACGTGGCAGGCCAAACCCCATCCGGAGCAACATCATGTAGGCACGCGACGCAGCCCCGGCTGCGCAGGGCGCCCGCCCGAGCGTGCGGGTAGATGGCTCGAGCCTGCCGGCAACGGCAGGCCCAGAGGAATGACCGTCACCTCGCCAGAGGGACAGAATCCGGCTTATCGGTCCGCTCCCCCTCCTTCCATATAAACAGTCCCCGCGTAATCACTGCCGCTGTGGCATAGCGGTTACTCACTGTCGTTTTTCTGCGGACTGTCTCATTCAGGCTGCATGCACAATCACGTCCGGTGATCGCTGCCAGCACGTGTTCTGATGGTCCATCCGGCTGCGCCGGCGCTTTCGGGCCTGTCAAGCGGCTGTTCGGGTGGTGAGCAGGCGGCGCCTGTCAATCCGCATGGCAAAAAGGCTGCAAAACCTGTCGTGCGGCTGCCATAGGGTGGCATTTTCGGCCAGAAACGGGTCGCGCCGCCGCGACGGGTTGGTGGCGGCACCACAGGGCTTCGTCATCGGGGCAACGAAACGGCTACCGTTCGTCGGCCGGAAACGCCGCCAATCGCCCCCGTTTTTTTGACAATCCTTGTAGAAGTGTTGCAAATAACAGCCAGTTACTTGATGACTTACTTGCACAGAGTTCGCTAAGTGCGTGAAAAGTGGCTGGGCGGTTGCTTTCGGAGGATGAGCGATCCTCTGTAAGTCATTGTCATAGCAAGGAAAAACGTTTTCTCCAGATTTGACGCTGTCCGTAACCCCCCGTATTCTTCGAACTGGTGGGGATTTGTGGGAAAAGGTGGGCCAGAGTGGGAAAATTCACTTCTGGCGTGCCTGATCGCACGGCTCGCCACCACCGTCCGGAAGACGGCAACAGGGGTCCTGCCCGGCTCCTGTTGCCCGAATCCAGTCACTAACCGGGTTGGGCAGCCATGTTCGAAGGGAGCTTTCCGCTATCGCTGGATGCGAAGGGTCGGTTGACGATCCCCTCGCAGTGGCGCGGCATGCTCGAAGAGCAGGGCGTGACGAAGCTCGTGCTCACCCGGCACTTTGGTGACCTCCTGCGGATCTACCCGCTGCCCGAGTGGGAGAAGGTACGCGAGCACATCGCCTCCGTACTGACTTCCAAGGACGACCGCATCCGTCGTCTGCTCATCGGCTCGGCAGAGACTGTGGAGATGGATGGTGCAGGGCGCATCCTGGTCAGCCCGATCCTGCGTCGGGCCGGCAAGCTCGACCGCAAGGTGGTGATGGTCGGTGACCTGACCCGCTTCGAGCTGTGGGATGAACAGATTTGGGAAGCCTATCTGGACCAGCAGGCTGCGGCCGGCTTGCCAGAAGACTTGGGCGACATTCCGGGCCTCTGATCATGGAAAGGGGCGCGGACATGAAACCGGACGAAATGACCCAGGGTCTGCACCTGCCCGTGCTGCTGCACGAGGCGGTGGCGGGACTGGCCATTCGTCCGGACGGGGTGTACGTGGACGGCACCTTCGGTCGGGGTGGGCACAGCCGGCAGATTCTGGCGGCCCTCGGACCGGAAGGCCGTCTGTTGGCATTGGACAGGGATCCGGAAGCAGTGGCAGCAGGACAGGCATGGGCTCGTGAAAGCGCGGACGCACGGTTCGGGATCGTGCACGCCCGTTTCTCGGCGCTCGACCGTGTGCTCGACGAGCACGGTGTGGGCCGGATCGACGGCCTGCTGCTCGACCTGGGCATCTCCTCGCCGCAGGTCGACGATCCGCGCCGGGGCTTCAGCTTCTCCGGTGATGGCCCGCTGGACATGCGCATGGATCCGACCGAGGGGGTATCGGCCTACGAGTGGCTGATGCAGGCGTCGGTCGAACAGATTACCGAGGTATTGAAAAGAGATGGTGACGAACGGTTTGCTTTTCCGATTGCAAAGGAGATTGCTGCTCGCCGCGACCAGACCGACGGCCAGGGCATTCAGACAACACGACAGCTTGCCGATCTCGTGGCGGGGGTCATCCGTCGGCGGCAGAAGAATTCGGCGAAAAATCCGGCCACACGCACCTTTCAGGCTCTACGGATTCACACCAATGACGAAGGCGGCGAACTCGCGCGGATCCTGAACATCGCCCTGTCGCGCCTGAAGCCATCCGGCCGTCTGGCGGTGATCAGTTTCCATTCCAACGAGGACCGTGTGGTCAAGCAGTTCATCGCCCGCCATGCCGGCCGGGATGCCGAGCGTCACCCCGTGACCGGTGCCTGGCTGGCCGAGCCGCTGCTGAAGTCCGTCGGGCGCTGGCTGCCCGGCGAGGCCGAGCAGGCGGTCAATCCGCGGGCACGCTCGGCCATCCTGCGGGTGGCCGAGCGGCTGCCGGCGGCGGTGCACTGAGGGGGAACGGAAGATGATGCTGAACCGGATCAACATCGTGCTGGCCCTGCTGCTGATGGCAGCAGCCCTGCTGCTGGTCACCTCGCAGAACCGGGCCCGCCGGCTCAACACCGAAATGGAACAGGCGCAGGGTCAGGCCCGCGAACTGGACGTACGTTTTTCGCAATTGCAGATCGAGATCACCCGACTGGCCAAGCCCTCGCTGCTGGACGCCCGGGCCCGCCAGGATCTGGGGATGATCGCGCTGACCCCAGAGCGCACGATTTATCTGAGAGGAAGCCGCTGATGCCCAAATCAGTCAAATTCGCCGCCCCGCACCTGCTGCAGGCGCGTTTGCAGCTGTGGCGTTCGCGTTTCATGTTTGCGCTGCTGTTCGTGGCGTTCTCGGCGCTCTTTGCCAAGGCGTTCTATCTGCAGACGGCTTCCAAGCCCTTCCTCCAGGCGCAGGGTGCCCAGCGCTATGAAAAGACCATCGAGCTGCAGGCCAACCGGGGCCGCATCCTCGACCGTCATGGTGTGGTGCTGGCGTCCAGCCTGCCGGCCCGCTCCATCTGGGCCTATGCCGACCGCGTGGACCTGAACGATCCGCGCCTCGTCGACCTCGCCCGCCTGCTGGGCATGAAGTCCGAAGAGCTGCAGGGCAAGCTCACACACGGTGATCGCAACTTCACCTTCCTGAAGCGTCAGGTCGATCTGGACACCGCCGAGCGGATTGCCGCCCTGCGCATCCACGGCATCGGCCAGGACAGCGAATACAAGCGCAACTATCCCGAGGGCGAGATTGCCGCGCACCTCGTCGGCTTCACCGACCTGGCCCATGTGGGCCAGGAAGGGCTCGAACTGGCCTTCCAGTCCACACTGGCCGGCAAGCCGGGCAGCCGCCGGGTCATCCGGGATGGCAGCGGCCGCATCATCAGCGACATCGACCAGATCCGCGAACCGCAGGATGGCCGCGACCTGAAGCTCACCATCGATTCGCGCATCCAGTATCAGGCGTTCCAGGCCGTCAAGGAAGCGGTGGTCAGCCAGCAGGCCAAGTCTGGCGCAGCTGTCGTGCTCGATGCCCGCAACGGTCAGGTGCTGGCGCTGGCCAACTGGCCGTCGTACAACCCGGCCGACCGCCGCACGCTCAACGGCAATGGCCTGCGCAATCGTGCCATCACCGACCTGTACGAACCGGGCTCCACGCTGAAGGTGTTCACCGCCGCGCTGGCGCTCGACAGTGGCCGCTACACGCCCTCGTCGCTGTTCGACGCGCGTGAGGGCTTCATGAAGATCGGCCCGGATGTCATCCGTGACGCCCACCGCAACAAGGAACTGATGACGCTGCAGCAGGTCATCCAGAAAAGCTCCAACATCGGCACGGCCAAGATGGCGCTGAGCATGTCGCCCGAGGCGCACTGGAAGATGCTCGATGCCGTCGGTATCGGCCAGGCCCCGCACATCGGTTTCCCCGGTGCCGCGGCCGGTCGCCTGCGTCCGTTTGCCAAATGGAAGCCCATTGAGCACGCCACCATTTCCTACGGTCACGGCCTGTCCGTGTCGCTGCTGCAGATGGCGCGTGCCTACACCGTCTTTGCCGGTGGGGGTGATGTGCTGCCGGCCCAGCTGGTCATGCCCGAAGAAGAGCGCCGCGTGCGGGCCATTCAGGTTTCCTCGCGGGGTGCCGACCTGCGGGTTGGCCAGGGCGCTGCCGCTTCCCGTGGCACGCCGGTGATCAGCGCGAAAACGGCGGCCACCATGCGTCACATCCTCGAAATGTCGGCCGGCAACAAGGACGCCGTGGCGGCTGCGGCCGTTCCTGGCTACCGCATCGGCGGCAAGACCGGTACCACCAAGAAGCTGGAAGGGGGCCGTTACGTCAAGAAATACGTGTCGTCCTTCATCGGCATGGCGCCGATGTCCAACCCGCGCGTCATCGTGGCCGTCATGATCGACGAACCGGGGGCCGGCAAGTATTACGGGGCCGAAATCGCAGCACCGGTGTTCTCGAAAATCACCAGCGAGGCACTGCACACGCTGGCCGTCGAACCGGATGCTCCGTTCGAGACGATGATCTCGCCGATCACCCCCGAACTGACGGTTTCGCCGGGCAGCGTGCCCAGCGCGCCGGGTGACGTGGGCCGCGTGAAGAACATCAGCGTGCCGCGCCATACCCTCATCCCGCAGCCGCGTACCCGGAAGACTTCTTCCGTGGACGAACCCGGCAAGCCGCGACTGGCCGTCCGCCAGGAGAATGAACGTCCGGGCGCCGGACGCGGAGGCGCCTGATGGCCAACCGCCCACCGGGTCAGCCGGCACACATCCAGCCTGAAGCCCTGGTCGCCTGGTTGCGGGAGCATCTGCCCGCCACCGGGCGTCTCGTTTCCGACAGCCGCCGCGTGCACCCCGGAGACGCCTTCTTTGCGTTGGCGGGTCACCGTCTGCAGGGCTCGGCCTTCATCGCACAGGCGCTCGACAAGGGCGCTGCGGCGGTGGTGTTCGGCGTTTCCGCGCCGGCCGCCAGTCATGCGGCTGTGGCTGCCAGTCATGCCGTTCCGGCTGCCGGTCATGCCCAGGAGGCTTCCGGTGGCGGCGTACCGGGTGTGGCCGATATGTCCGGCACGGCAGCGGTGTCCGGTCAGGACAAGGACTTCGCACAGGCCCGGGAGCAAGAGGCGCGGGCCATCGACGACATGCTGGCCAGCCTGCATGCCACCTGGCCGTCGGGCCTGCCCGTGCCCGCCTGCGTCGTGCCCGGTCTGGCCGTCCATCTCGGCCCGGTGGCCGATGCCTTCTACGATCACCCGAGTCATGCGCTGGACGTGGTGGCCGTCACCGGCACCAACGGCAAGACCAGCACCACGCACTGGATTGCTCAGGGCATCAACGATCTGCGTGCCGAGGCACAGCGGGCGGACGGTCTGCTGGCTGCCGACAGGGGTCTGGATGATGCGGACGCAGGCGCTGCTGCCGTTTCCGCCGGGGCAGATTCGCCTGATGCAGGTTCGATCGGTGCAACGCATGGTGCCGGTGCGCATGATGCTGGTGCGCCAGGTGAACCTGTCAGGGCTGCTGCCGGGATGCGCCGGCCCGAAGCGCTGATCATGGCGCTCGATGGCGAGGCCGAACGCGACGTGCCGGTGCCGGCTGGTGCCGGCGTCGTCATTGGCACCAATGGGGTGGGCCGTCCGGGCCAGCTCGAATACGTGGGCCTGACCACGCCCGACGCGCTGACGCTGCAGACGCTGTTCCAGCAGTTTCGCTCGAACACGGACGATCCCGTGGCCGTCGTGGCCATGGAAGCTTCGTCCATCGGCATCGAGCAGGGGCGCATGGCCGGCACCGACATCCATACGGCGGTGTTCACCAATCTCACCCGCGATCACCTCGACTATCACGGTTCCATGGCCACCTACGGGGCGGCCAAGCAGGCGCTCTTTGCCTGGCCCACGCTGCAGGCGGCCGTGGTCAATCTGGGGGATCCGTTTGCGCGGCACCTCATCGATGTGCTCAACGCCCATCCGGCGGCACCGCGCATCATCGGTTACTGGGTCAACAGCGCCTATCGCAACCCCGGCGAAACGGGGCGGGCCGATGATGTGGCCGCAAAGATGGACGAGCATGCCCGCGTCCGTCTGGCGACGTTCTTCCTGCTGTCTGCCCAGTGCGACGAGGTGCTGGAGCTGACCCAGGGCGAGGCGCCCGGCCAGTTCGTGCTGATGATGTTCCCCGGCCGACATCTCACCGACTTTGCCCGGCAGACTGTCGAAGCCGACGGCCAGGAGGGCAGGGATGCGGCCCGCAAACAGCTTACCGGCTCCATGTTCCGCAACGTGGCCGCGCTGCAGCTCGACATTCTGGGTCGCTTCAACCACGAGAACGCACTGGCCGCCGCCGGCAGCTGGCGCGCGCTGGGCTGGAACTTCCCGCGCATTGCCGAGGGCATCCAGCTGCTGCAGCCCGTGCCCGGACGGATGGAAGTGGTGACGCTGCCGGCATCGCCTGCGGCGGCCGCTGCTGATGTATCCGCTTCTGATACAGCCATTTTCGACGCAGCCGTTTCCGATGCCGCTCTTTCCGGTACGACTGCTTCCGGTGCGACGGTTTCTGGTGCAGCCGCGGCCTCTTCTTCGAACATGTCCCTGCCGGAAGGCATGTACGCTGCGGCAGGGGGACCTGCTCCCATTCACGACACCACGCGCCCGTTGGTGGTGGTCGACTATGCCCACACGCCGGACGCGCTGACCAACGTGCTGTCCGCCCTGCGTGAGGTGGCCACCCAGCGTGGCGGCCGGCTCTGCTGTGTGTTCGGTGCCGGTGGCAACCGCGACCGGGGCAAGCGTCCCGACATGGCTCATGCCGTCGAGGCCCTGGCCGACCGTGTGGTGGTCACCAGTGACAACCCGCGTGACGAAGACCCGCAGCGCATCATGGCCGACGTGGCGGCCGGCCTGAAGGCACCGGCCTGGCGTACCGAGGTGGATCGCCGTGCAGCCATCGATGCCGCCATTGCCGATGCCGATGCGGCCGACGTGGTGCTGATTGCCGGCAAGGGGCGGGAAACCACCCAGGAAATCGCCGGCGTGTTCCATCCCTTCTCCGATCCGGACGTGGCCCGGGCCGCCCTGCAGCAGCACTGGTCCGCCGGCGCCGCCGAGCCCGTGCAGGGAAACACGCATCCCGGGGAATCCGGCCGGGGAGACGCCCATGTTTGATCTGCAGAATCTCGCTTCCTGGCTGCCCGAAGTCATCGTGTTCGGGGGTGACGAGGGCCGGTTCACGGGTGTCACCACCGATTCCCGCCAGGTCCGGCCGGGTGATCTGTACATCGCCCTGCGCGGCGAGCGTTTCGACGGGCACGATTTCATCGATGCCGCCATCGCGGCCGGCGCAGCCGGTGTCGCCTCCGAAGTGCGCTTCGAGCGCGCCGGTGTGCTGACCCTGTGGGTGCCCGATACCCGGCTGGCGCTGGGCGCGCTGGCGGCCGGCTGGCGTGCACGCTTCGGCCTGCCGCTCATTGCCGTCACCGGCAGCAACGGCAAGACCACCGTCAAGGAAATGATCGCCGCCATTCTGGTTGCCCACGTGGGCGAGCAGGCGGCCTTTGCCACACGCGGCAATTTCAACAACGACATCGGCGTGCCGCTCACGCTGCTGCGCCTCACCGATGCCCATCGCATGGGTGTGGTGGAAATGGGCATGAACCACTCCGGCGAGATTGCCGGTCTGGCCGCCATGACCCGCCCACAGGTGGCGCTGGTGCTGAATGCCCAGCGCGAGCACCAGGAATTCATGGATGGCCCCGAGGCCACCGCCCGAGAGAACGGCAGCGTGTTCGGCGCGCTCACCCCGGACGGCACGGCGGTCTTTCCCGGCGACGATCCCTGCACGCCCATCTGGCAGCAGCTGGCCGCCGGCAAACGGGTGATGCATTTCGGGCTGGTGGCCGATGAAGCCGCGCTGAACGGGGCCGATCCCCTGCAGGTGGCCGCCGCCCGCGACGCCCGCCCCGGGCATTTCCGTGCCCGCCTGGGCAGCGAAATGGTCGACATCCGCCTGAACATTGCCGGCCGTCACAACGTGCGCAATGCGCTGGCCGCCGCGGCATGCGCGCTGGCGCTGGGCATTCCGGCCGCCACCATCGTGCGCGGACTGGCTGCCTTCGTCCCGGTCAACGGCCGGCTGCGTCTCGTGCACACGCCTGCCGGCGTGCCGCTGATCGACGACACCTACAACGCCAACCCCGATTCGATGCGCGCCGCCATCGACGTGCTGGCCGACCAGCCGGCTCCCCGGCTGCTGGTGATGGGCGACATGGGCGAAACCGGCACGCAGGCCACCGAATTCCACCGCGAAGTGGGCGACTACGCCCGCAGCCGCGGCATCGAACACATCTGGACCGTCGGCAACGACATGCAGGCCGCAGCCGCGGCAGCCGGTGAGCGCGCCCGGCACTGGCCTACCGTGGACGCGCTGCTCGACGCACATGCAACGGCACCGCAGGCAGCGGCCAGCGTGCTGGTCAAAGGGTCCCGCTTCATGAAGATGGAGCGCATCGTCCAGGCCTGGGCAGCCCTGGCCACGCCCGCAGGAGAACACTGATGCTGTTGCTGCTCACGCAATGGTTGTCCAATGAATACCGGCTGTTCTCGGTGTTCAATTACCTCACGCTGCGGGCGGCGCTGGCCACGCTGACGGCGCTGTTCATCGGTCTGCTGTGCGGGCCGCACGTCATCCGCAAGCTCACCGCCATGAAGATCGGCCAGGCGGTGCGGCAGGACGGCCCGCAGACCCATCTGGTCAAGTCGGGCACGCCCACCATGGGTGGCGTGCTGGTGCTGATTTCCATGGGGCTGGCCACGCTGCTGTGGGCCGACCTCTCCAACCGCTTCGTCTGGGTGGTGCTGATCGTCACGCTGGGCTTCGGCATGGTGGGCTGGGTGGATGACTACCGCAAGGTCGTCTATCACGACCCGAAAGGCATGTCGGCGCGCGAAAAATATTTCTGGCAGAGTGCGCTTGGCCTGGTGGCCGCACTCTATCTTGCCTTCGCCATTCCCACCCAGTCGGTTGCAGAAGCGTTTCAGTTGTTTCACCAGTGGATGAGCAGTGGCTTTTCGTTGCCAATGCCCGACACTGTTCACCTGCAGATGCCATTCTTCAAGGAATGGAGCATTCCGCTGGGCGTGGCGGGCTTCGTGGCGCTGACGTATTTCGTCATCGTCGGCACCAGCAATGCCGTCAACCTCACGGACGGTGCCGATGGTCTGGCCATCATGCCGGCCGTGCTCGTCGGGGGCGCGCTGGGCATCTTTGCCTACGTCACCGGCAACAGCGTGTTTGCCAGATACCTGCTGATTCCCTACGTGCCCGGGGCGGGGGAGCTGATCGTGCTGTGCGGTGCCATTTTTGGTGCCGGACTGGCCTTTCTGTGGTTCAACGCCTATCCCGCCCAGGTCTTCATGGGTGACGTGGGGGCGCTGGCGCTGGGGGCGGCACTGGGCTGCATCGCCGTCATCGTGCGGCAGGAAATCATGCTGTTCATCATGGGCGGCGTGTTCGTGGCCGAAACCGTCTCGGTGATGCTGCAGGTGTCGTGGTTCAAGTACACCAAGCGCAAATATGGCACCGGCAAGCGCATCTTCCGCATGGCGCCGCTGCATCACCACTTCGAGGTGGGCGGCGTGAAGGAATCGCAGGTGGTGGTTCGTTTCTGGATCGTCACCATGGTGCTGGTACTGGTTGGACTCTCTTCCCTGAAACTGCGTTGAGATGGGCATGATCGAACTTCATCAAAAACGGGCAGCCGTCATCGGACTGGGCCAGTCGGGCCTGGCGATGGCGCGCTGGCTGGCGCGCGCCGGTTGCAGCCGCGTGCAGGTTTTTGATGACCGTGCCCAGCCGCCGGGACTGGAGCAGCTGCGCACGCTCGTGCCCGAGGCCACCTTCGAATCGCGCCCGCTGGATGCTTCGCTGCTGGGTGACGCGGCCGGGGTGTCTGCGCCGGAGGCCAGTAACGACGGAAGCGGCCCCGCACGGAACGGTACGGCCGCAGCCAGCCAGCCTTCAGCCGATGCAGCTTTGGCCGATGCAGGCGAAATTACCGTCGCACAGGCAGCATCCCCGGCGGCCGACCGCCCCGTCGTGCACCTCCCGTATGGTCAGGTCTGGCCCGACGACGAGGATGACGACGACACGGACGGCAGCACATCCGGCGCGACAGCCGGCGATGCCGCCTCTGCCGCCGAAGCTGCGCTGCCCGACCTGAGTGACCAGCCCTTCGATCTGCTGGCCTGGAGTCCTGGCGTGTCCATCGAGACCGGGGGTGGCCAGCAGCTCTTCGAGGCGGCACGCCGCCGTGGCATTCCCGTGGTGGGCGAACTGGACCTGTTCATGGATGCCGTCACCACGCTGCAGGCGCAGGGCGCCGACACGCAGGTGGTGGCCATTACCGGCACCAACGGCAAGACCACCGTGACCCGGCTGTGTGCCTTCCTGGCCAACGAGGCCGGGGTCGAGGCCGTGGCCTGCGGCAACATCAGCCCGTCGCTGCTGGATGCGCTGATGGACCGCCTGGGCGATACGCCGATAGAGGCCATGCCGGCGGATGAAGCCGAAAGCGTTCCGGCGTCCACGGCACTGGCTGCCCGGTCGGAGGAACATCTGACTCGTGTCATGCAGCCGGACACCATGCAGGCAGATGCCTCATCCCGGGCTGCGGCCAGCGTTGCAAACGATATCCAGGAAAATGCGCCTGCAGGCAGCACAGACAGCGATTCTGCGTCCGTCACGGAACAGGAAGCCACCTCGGCAAAAGCCGCCACCGAAGGCGCCGCCGCCCGCATTTCCTCCGCACTCGCCGAGGCCGAGCAGGCTTTGACTGCCGCCGATGTGCCCACCACGGACGAGGACGCCCCCGTCTTCCTCCCGCCGCCGGTGCAGCCGAAACGCGAACCCAGCGCCGCCGCGAAGAAAATGCCGCGTCTCTGGGCGCTGGAGCTGTCCAGCTTCCAGCTGGCCGTTGCACGGCCGCCTGCGGTGCAGGCCGCCACGGTGCTCAACGTCACGCCCGACCATTTCGACTGGCACGGCTCGATGCAGAATTACCGCGCGGCCAAGATGCGCATCTACGAGGCCGCCCGGCGTCGCGTCATCAATCTCGACGATTCGCTGGCCGATCCCGACATCCCCACACCGTGGGAGCTGGCCGCTGCCGAGGCCGCCGCCGCTGCAGAGGCCGCACAGCCTGTGAAGGGCCGGGGCCGCAAGGCCAGACCGAAGAAGGTGGTCGAGCCGGAGCGGGCGCCGCGTACCGATTTTTCACTGCACACACCGCACACCGCGCCGGCCTTCGGTCTGGTGCGTGAAGGCGGCCTGGCCTGGCTGACCGAAGCCATGGCCGAGGAAATGCCCACGGGCGGACGGCGCAGGAAGCAGGCCGAACCGGTGGAATTCATCCTCAACCGCATGATGCCGGCCGACGCCCTGCGCGTGCAGGGCGCGCACAACCATGCCAACGTGCTGGCGGCGCTGGCGCTGCTGCGCGCCTGCAACGTGCCGATGCGCGCCATGTTGCATGCGCTGCGTGCCTTCGTGCCCGACCATCACCGCTGCGAACCGGTGACGGTGGTCAACGGCATCGAATACATCGATGACAGCAAGGGCACCAATATCGGTGCCACGGTGGCGGCCCTGCAGGGGCTGGGCCGCCGTGCCGTGCTGATTGCCGGTGGCGTGGGCAAGGACCAGGATTTCTCGCTGCTCGCCCCGTCGGTCGCTGCCCATGCACGCGCCGTCGTGCTGATCGGCCGCGATGCACCGCTGCTGCGTGACGCGCTGGCCGATACTGGTGTACCGCTGCACGATGCCACGGACATGGATGCGGCCGTGCGCCTGTGCGCCACGCTGGCGCAGCCGGGCGACGTGGTGCTGCTGTCGCCGGCCTGTGCCAGTTTCGACATGTTCACCGGCTATGCACAGCGCGGTGATGTCTTTGCCCAGGCCGTGCGCAGCATGGCCGAGGAGGCCGGACAGCCATGCTGAACCGGCTGGGAAACCTGTTGCCCGCCTTCGGATGGCTGGGGGGCGCCGACCGGACCGAACCCGGGTCCGGCAAGGCCGTGCGCGGTCGCCGCTCGCCCGCCAGCCGTGCGCTCAGTCGCAGTGCGCTCGAAAACACCTCCGTGCAGCGTTTCGACGCCGCGCTGGTATGGATGACGGCGCTGCTGCTGGGGCTGGGGCTGGTGATGGTGTATTCCGCCTCCATCGCCATTCTGGAAAGACGCGATCCCACCGGTGGTTCGGCCACGTTCTACCTCGTTCGCCAGAGTGCCGCCATCGGCATGGCGCTGGTGGCCAGCGTGTTTGCCTATGCCGTGCCGCCCGAGCGCTGGCAGCAGCTGGCGCGGCCCCTGTTTGCCGTCGGGGCGGTATTGCTGATCCTGGTGTTCGTGCCGGTCATCGGCAAGCGGGCCGGGGGCGCGGTGCGCTGGGTCACGCTGGGCTTCACTACCATCCAGCCCACCGAGCTTATGAAGCTCTTCGTCATTCTGTACGCGGCCGATTATTCGGTGCGCAAACAGCAGATCATGGGGCAGTGGCGGGCCTTCGTGCCCATGGCCATTGCGCTGTCGGTCGTGGGCCTTCTGATCATGCGCCAGCCCGACCTGGGTGCGCTGATCGTCATCCTGATGGTGGCGATGGGCGTGCTGT
Source organism: Lautropia dentalis (assembly GCF_003892345.1). GTDB lineage: Bacteria > Pseudomonadota > Gammaproteobacteria > Burkholderiales > Burkholderiaceae_E > Lautropia > Lautropia dentalis. The sequence continues at coordinate 75,353 of NZ_RRUE01000002.1, read as the reverse complement.
TCCTTGGCGGCATGAATTCGCGGCTGTTCTTCGGCATGGTCGCCTTTCTGGTTGCGGTGTTCGCAGCCTTCATCCTGTTCGTGCCGTTCCGGCGTGCACGATTCTTTTCCTATCTGGATCCGTTCGCTCGTGCCAATGCGGAAGGCAGCAGCTATCAGCTCACCCATTCCCTGATGGCCATCGGCAAGGGCGAGTGGCTGGGCAGCGGCCTGGGGGCCGGCGTGGCCAAGCTCAATTTTCTGCCCGAACCGCACACCGACTTTCTCTTTGCCACCATCGGCGAGGAGCTGGGCATGGTGGGCATGCTGGTCGTGATCATCATGTTCTTCTGGGTGGTGCGCCGCTGCTTCGAGATCGGGCGCCAGGCCATTGCCTTCGAGGAGCTGTTCAGCGGACTGGTGGCCCAGGGTGTGGGCCTGTGGATCGGAATCCAGGTTTTCATCAACCTCGGCGTCAATCTGGGCCTGCTGCCCACCAAGGGACTGACGCTGCCCTTCATGAGTTTCGGGGGCAGTGCCATCCTGATGAACTGCGTGGCCATGGCCATCGTGCTGCGCATCGATGTCGAAAACCGCAGACTGATGCGTGGGGGAGATAAAAAACGATGAGTGCCAAACGCGCCCTGATCATGGCCGGGGGTACCGGCGGACACATCTTTCCGGGGCTTGCCGTGGCCGAAGTGCTGCGCGAGCGCGGCTGGGAAGTCTTCTGGCTGGGCAACCCCGACGGCATGGAAGCCCTGCTGGTGCCGCAGCACGACATTCCGATGAAGCATGTGCATTTCAAGGGGGTGCGCGGCAAGGGGCTGATGACCAAGCTGCGCGCACCGCTGCGCCTGAAGCACGCCTACGACGAGGCGAAGAAGGCGTTCATGGACGTGCGTCCGGACGTGGTGCTGGGGCTGGGCGGCTACGTGACGGTGCCCGGCGGGCTGGTGGCGCGCACCCTGCGCGTGCCGCTGGTGCTGCACGAACAGAATTCCGTGGCCGGCATGTCCAACCGGCTGCTGGCACGTTTTGCATCGCGGGTGCTGGTGGCCTTTCCGGGGGCGATGTCCAACGCCGTCTGGGTGGGCAACCCGGTCAACCGGGCCATTGCCGCCATTCCGGCGCCCGAGCTGCGCTACCGCGAACGCACCGGTCCGATGAAGGTGCTGGTGGTGGGCGGCAGTCTGGGGGCGCAGGTGTTCAACCGCGTCATTCCCAATGCATTCGGCCTGATCGATCCCGAGCACCGGCCGGAAATCCTGCACCAGAGCGGTCGTGCGCACCTGGAAGAACTGCGGGCCAATTACAAGGCGGCGGCCGTCGATGCGCGCGCCGTGGCCTTCATCGACAACATGGCCGAAGCCTATTCCGAGGCCGATCTGGTGATTGCCCGCGCAGGCGCCACCACGGTGTCGGAGCTGGCTGCTGCGGGGGTGGCCTCCATTCTGGTGCCCTATCCGCATGCGGTGGACGATCACCAGACCGGCAATGCCCGCTTCCTGTCCGAAACCGGTGCGGCCATTCTGGTGCCGCAGAACGAACTGACACCGTCGGGGCTGTCGTCGCTGCTCGCGCATTTCACGCGGCCTGCGCTGGCCACCATGGCGGCCAAGGCGCGCACGCTGGGCAAACCCGATGCGGCCACCATCGTGGCCGATACCTGTGAGGCCGTTGCCAGATGAAGCACAAGGTTCGCAAAATCCATTTCGTCGGCATCGGTGGCGCCGGCATGAGTGGCATTGCCGAAGTGCTGCTCAACCTCGGCTATCAGGTCAGTGGTTCCGACATGAACAGCTCGCCCGTCACGCAGCGGCTGCAGTCGCTGGGTGCCGAAGTGCACATCGGCCATCGCGCCGAAAATGCCGAGGCGGCCGATTGCGTGGTGGTGTCCACCGCCGTGCGCAGCGACAACCCGGAAGTGCGCCGTGCCCGTGCACGTCGCGTGCCGGTGGTGCCGCGTGCGCTGATGCTGGCCGAGCTGATGAAGCTCAAGCAGGGTGTGGCCATTGCCGGCACGCACGGCAAGACCACCACCACCAGCCTGGTGGCCAGCATTCTGGCCCGGGCCGGGCTCGATCCCACCTTCGTGATCGGCGGGCGCCTCAACAGCGCCGGCGTCAATGCGCGGCTGGGCAAGGGCGATTACATCGTCGTCGAGGCCGATGAATCGGATGCCTCGTTCCTCAACCTGCTGCCGATGATCGCCGCCGTCACCAACATCGACGCCGATCACATGGACACCTATGGCCATGACATGGCCCGGCTCAAGCAGGCGTTCGTCGATTTTCTGAACCGGCTGCCGTTCTACGGCACTGCCGTGCTGTGCGTGGACGATCCGCATGTGCGCGAGATCATTCCGTTCGTGTCCAAGCCGGTGGTCACCTACGGACTGGGTGAAGAGGCACAGGTCAGGGCCGTGGATGTGCAGCCCAGCGGTGACCGCATGGGCTTTACCGTGCTGCGTGAAGGCGAGGAACCGCTGGCCGTGACGCTGGCGCTGAGCGGTGAACACAACGTGCGCAACGCGCTGGCCGCCATTGCCATTGCGTCGGAGCTGGGCGTCGAAAATGCGGCCATCGTGGAGGCGCTGGCGGAGTTCCGGGGCGTCGGGCGTCGTTTTGAACGCTACGGTGAAATTCCCATACCACAGCGCGGGGCCGAAAACGCCGCATTTGCTGGTCAAGCAGCGCCTGCTTCGGGTACCTTTACGCTCATCGATGACTACGGGCACCACCCGGTGGAAATCGGCGCCACGCTCGATGCCGTGCGCGGTGCGTTTCCGGGGCGGCGCCTGGTGCTGGCCTTCCAGCCGCACCGCTACTCGCGCACGCGGGACCTGTTCGAGGATTTCGTCCAGGTGCTGGGTCGCGCCGACCAGCTGATACTGACGGAAGTATACGCAGCCGGCGAGGCGCCGATCGTGGCGGCAGATGGCCGGGCCATGGTGCGCGCCGTGCGGCTGGCCAGCCAGCGTGATCCGCTGTTCGTGGCCGACGTGAACGAGCTGCCGGCCACCGTGCTGGGGCTGGTGCAGCCGGGGGACGTGGTCATCACCATGGGTGCAGGCAGCATCGGTGCCATGCCTGCACAGATCGTGGCCCGTGCGGCGGCTGCCGTGCCCGCGCAACCAGGAGTCGATCATGACTGATTCCCTGTATCCGTTTCCCTTTCCCGCGACCATCGATCCCGCCTCGCTGGGGCGTGTGGTCGTGCTGATGGGCGGCCATTCGTCCGAACGGAACGTGTCGCTGGAATCGGGGCGCAACGTGCTCGAGGCGCTCAAGTCGCGCGGGGTCGATGCCGAGGGTTTCGATCCGGCCGAACGTTCGCTGGGCGAGCTGGAAGCATCGAAATTCGATCGCGCCTTCATCGCGCTGCATGGCCGCTATGGCGAAGACGGTACGCTGCAGGGCGTGCTCGAAATGATCGGCCTGCCGTACACGGGGTCGGGCGTGCTGGCCTCGGCGCTGGCCATCGACAAGATCGCCACCAAGCAGATGTGGCAGGCAGGGCGCCTGCCCACGCCGCCGTGGGAAGTGCTGCTCGGACCGCACCAGCTCGTGGGGTTGGCCGAACGGCTGGGGCTGCCGCTGATCATCAAGCCGCCGCACGAGGGCTCCACGCTGGGCCTGACGCGGGTCGATTCGCTCGACCGCCTGCCTGCTGCCTACGAGCGCGCAGCCGCCATCGATGCGCCGGTGCTGGCCGAACGCTTCATCCAGGGGCGTGAACTCACCGTGGCCGTGCTCGGCAATTCGGCGGCGGCACGTGCGCTGCCGGTGGTGGAAATCCGCGCACCGGGCGGCAACTACGACTACCGCAACAAGTATTTCACCGACGACACCCGCTACCTGTGCCCGGCGCCGCTGGTGCCCAACCTGGCAGCCGACATCGCCACGCTGGCCGAGGCCGCCTACCGGGCGGTGGGCTGCGAGGGCTGGGGCCGTGTGGACATCATGCTGGACGATGCCAGCCAGCGTGCCTGGCTGCTGGAAGTGAACACCTCGCCGGGCATGACCAGCCATTCGCTGGTGCCGATTGCGGCCCGTGCCGCCGGGATTTCCTATGAGGATCTGGTGTTGGGGCTGACAGCTCAGGCATCGCTGAAAATACAACGTCGTGTTGCATCGGAGGCGATTGCGTGAATTTGTGGCATGATCCGCGCGCGCTCAATGCCATGGCGAACCTGATGCTGATGGTGGCCTTTGCCTGCCTGCTGCTGGCCGGCATCTGGTGGGTCAGCCAGCGTTCGGCATTCGACCTGCTGGCCATCGAGGTCGGGCCGGTCAGCGGGCGCACGCTGGATCATGTCGATGAAGCGGCGATGGGCACCCTGGGTGCCAATCGTCTGGAAGGAAATTTCTTTACCGTGGGGCTGGATCATGTCCGCAGGCGATTCGAGGAAGTGCCGTGGGTACGGCGCGCCGAGGTTCGCCGCATCTGGCCCAACCGGCTTTTCGTCGCGCTGGAAGAGCACCAGGTGCTGGCGCGCTGGAAGGATGACAGCGGACGTTTCGTCAACACCCATGGGGAACTGTTCGCGGTGAAACCTGCCGAAGTCGCCAATCACCAGAATCTGCTGACGCTGTCCGGCCCGGACGGCAGCCAGATGCTGGTCACCCGCCGCTACGACGAGCTGGCGCACCAGCTGCTGCCGCTGTCGATGCGGCCGGTGGCGCTGGAGCTGTCCGACCGCCAGTCGTGGACGGCCCGGCTCGACAGTGGCATCACCCTGAAGCTGGGACGTGACGAGGGCGTACCGGTGGCCGATCGTGTCGCACGCTGGGTCACGGCCCACCCGCTCATCCAGGCCCGCCTCAACGGACGCGCCGAGGTCGTCGACCTGCGCTATCCCAACGGGTTTGCCGTGCGTGCGCCCGGCGCCCTGGAATCCGACGGCAATGGTGCCGCCCATCGTGACAATCTTCATTGAGTGCCCATACAGACCATGACACGTGATAACAAGGATCTGCTGGTTGGCCTGGACATCGGCACCTCGAAAGTGGTGGCGATCGTGGCCGAGCTGCATGCCGACGGCGAGATCGAGGTGATCGGCACCGGCCAGTACGAGTCCAACGGCCTGAAGAAGGGCGTCGTCGTCGACATCGAGAAGACGGTGGCCTCCATCCAGGCGGCGCTCGAAGAGGCTGAGATCACGTCCGGCCAGAAGGTGCAGCAGGTCGTCACCGGCATCGCCGGCAGCCACATCCGCAGCTTCAACTCCATCGGCATGGTGGCCATCAAGGACAAGGAAGTCACCGAGGCCGACGTGGCCCGCGTGATCGAAACCGCCAAGGCCGTGGCCATCCCCACCGACCAGCAGATCCTGCACGTGCTGCCGCAGGAATTCATCATCGACGGCCAGGAAGACATCCGCGAGCCCGTGGGCATGAGCGGCGTGCGGCTGGACGTGAAGGTGCACGTGGTCACCGGCGCCGTCTCGGCCGTGCAGAACATCATCAAGTGCGTGCGCCGCTGCGGGCTGGCCGTGCAGGACCTGATCCTGCAGCCGCTGGCTTCGGCCAACGCCGTGCTGACCGTGGATGAAAAGGAACTGGGCGTTGCGCTGGTCGACATCGGCGGCGGCACCACCGACGTGGCGGTGTTCGTCGGCGGTTCCATCCGCCATTCGGCCGTCATTCCGGTGGCCGGTGACCAGATCACCAGCGACATCGCCATGGCGCTGCGCACCCCCACGGCCGACGCCGAGGACATCAAGCTGCGCCATGGCCTGGCCAAGCCCACGCTGGCCAATCCGGGCGAGAAAATCGAGGTGCCGGGCATCGGCGACCGCGGGCCGCGTTCGCTGTCCAAGCAGGGCCTGGCCTCCGTCATCGAACCGCGGGTGGAAGAGCTGTTCCAGCTGGTGCAGCAGACCATCCGCGAATCCGGCTACGAGGATGCGCTCTCGTCCGGTATCGTGCTCACCGGCGGCTCCAGCCTGCTGCCGGGCATGGCCGAGCTGGCCGAGGACATCTTCCTCAAGCCGGTCCGTGTCGGCGCACCTTCCTACAGCGGCAGTCTGTCGGATGTGGTGCGCACCCCCCGTTATGCCACCGCGATGGGTCTGCTGGAAGAAGCACGCCAGCAGCGTCTGCGGGGGCGAAAGGTTGCGGAACAGTCGGGTTCCTTCCGGGACACGATACGCCGCATGAAAGAATGGTTTTTCGGGAGCTTTTGAGCCAAAATCGCGCTTTGGTCCCGAATGATCGCCGAAAGGGAGGGGCTTCCTTGCCCGTTGCCGCTCCCGCCAGTCCGGAGGCACGTGCCGTTGCGGCGCGCCTGACGACTGTTCATTCAAAACAGGAGGTTTTTCAGCTATGACATTCAAAATGTTGGAAACAGATGTCGACGGCGCCGTCATCAAGGTGGTGGGCGTCGGGGGCGGTGGTGGTAACGCCGTCAACCACATGGTCAACCGCGGTGTGCAGGGCGTCGAGTTCATCGCCGTCAACACCGACCGCCAGGCACTGGCCCGCTCGCTGGCCAGCCGCACCATCCAGCTGGGTGATGCCGGTCTGGGCGCCGGGGCCAACCCCGAAGCCGGCCGGGCCGCTGCCCAGGCCGAGCGCGGCAACATCCGTGCCGCCCTGGAAGGCGCCAACATGGTGTTCATCACCGCCGGCATGGGCAAGGGCACCGGAACGGGCGCCTCGCCCGTGGTGGCCGAAATTGCCAAGGAACTGGGCATCCTGACCGTTGGCGTGGTCACCAAGCCCTTCAACTACGAAGGCAGCCGCAAGCAGCGCGTGGCCGACGAGGGCATCGAGAACCTGATCGGTCAGGTGGATTCGCTGATCGTCGTGCTCAACGAAAAGCTCTTCGAGGTGATGGACGAGGACGCCACCCTGGAAGACGCCTTCAAGCGTGCCGACGACGTGCTGCACAACGCGGTGGCCGGCATTGCCGAGATCATCAACGTGCCCGGCCTGGTGAACGTCGACTTTGCCGACGTGAAGACCATCATGGGTGAGCAGGGCAAGGCGATGATGGGTATCGGCGAGGCTTCGGGGCTGGATCGTGCCCGTCTGGCAGCCGAACAGGCCGTGTCCTCCCCGCTGCTCGATGGCGTCGACCTGCATGGTGCCCGCGGCGTGATCGTCAACATCACCGCCAGCCGCTCCCTGAAGCTGCGCGAGACCAACGAGGTCATCAACACCATCAAGCAGTTCTGCGCCGAAGACGCCACCATCATCCACGGTACCGTCTACGAAGAGGACATGGAAGACTCGCTGCGTGTCACCGTCGTGGCCACCGGCATCGGCAAACTGGTGCGCAAGCCCCAGCTGGTTTCGCAGCCGGCCGTCAAGACCGGTACCGATGACCTGGCACTCGACACCGTCGATGCCATCGGCGGCCTGGACGAGCCCAACGTGTTCCGCAACCCGCGCAGCCAGGCGGCCGAGCGCGTCAACGCCATGTCGCAGAAAGGCGTCGACCGTCTCGACATCCCGGCATTCCTGCGTCGCCAGGCCGACTGATCGTCCGTCCTGGCCCTGATCGGCGGCCGGCGCAGCCAGTCCGGTGCCGCATGACAGGGCTGTTTGCCTCCGGATTTCGCGCATCTGCGCCCTCCGGCCGACAGACAGCCCCGGGAACCTCCGGGCCCTCACCCGGTGCCCCTTCCCGCAGCGGCGGTTTTACCGATGGCCTGCCCGGCACGCCGGAGGCGCCCCATGCCGGTATCATTGCCGGCCTTTTTTGTTTCTGGAGAACCCGAAGATGCTGAGACAGAAAACCCTGCGCGGGCCGGTACAGGCCATCGGCATCGGCCTGCATTCCGGTCAGCGGGTCTCCCTCAACATCAAGCCGGGCCCGGCCGATTCGGGCATCGTCTTTCGCCGCGTGGACCTCGATCCGCCGGTGGATCTGCCCGCGCTGGCGCACCGCATCACCGACACGCGACTCAACACCACGCTCTCGGCCGACACCGAAGGCCCGGGCCTGGAAGTGGCCGTCCACACCATCGAACACCTGATGTCCGCCCTGGCCGGGCTGGGCATCGACAATGCGCAGATCGACATCACCGCCAGCGAGGTGCCCATCCTCGACGGCTCGGCGGGTTCCTTCGTCTATCTGCTGCAGTCGGCCGGCCTGGAAGAGCAGGCCGCGCCCAAGCGCTTCATCCGCATCAAGCGCCCCGTACAGATCAACGACGGCGACAAGTGGGTGCGGCTCGACCCCTACGAGGGCTTCAAGCTCAGCTTCGAGATCGCCTTCGGCCAGGCGGCCATCGACGCCACCGGCCAGCGCATCGAGATCGACTTCGCCAACACTTCCTACATCCAGGAAATCGCCCGTGCCCGCACCTTCGTGATGGCCAGCGAGGTCGAGCTGCTGCGCAAGCACGGCCTGGCGCTGGGGGGCAGCCTCGACAACGCCATCGTGGTGGATGACGACCGCGTGCTCAACGCCGACGGCCTGCGCTATCGCGACGAGTTTGCCAAGCACAAGGCACTGGATGCCATCGGCGACCTGTACCTGATCGGCCACCCCATCCTGGGTGCCTACCACGCCCGCAAGTCCGGCCACCACATGAACAACCTGCTGGTGCGTGCCGTGCTGGACAATCCCGACAGCTACGAGATCGCCACCTTCACCCAGCGCAGGAACGCACCGCTGTTCTCGCTGGACTGGGGTTGAAATTTCCGCGAAGCTGGAAACGGCATGTCCCTCCCGGCAGCGTGAACCCCTTTCGTGCCGGGCAGGGTGAAACACCAGGGGAATGCCGGGCTGCCCGGGGGCACGGAATACTTCTTCCGGTCTGCGAAATGCCGTTCCCGATTCACGAAATGCTGCCCATGGCCTGTGAAATACCGTCCATGGTCCGGGGAATGCCGCCTTTTCGTACGAGTCGTGCAGTAACATGATCGCTCAAAAAAGAACAATAAAAACATTCTGTCATCAAAACAAATATTCATGTGCTGCCCATGCACTGCCTGCCCGTAATTTTTGATGGGCCGTGAACTTAACGATTTCGGGAAATAACGCCTGAGCCCTTCTTTGGCCGTGCACGGTGCCGGCAGATGACGGGCAGGCTCTCTACACTGAAAGGGTTGCCCCTGCTTCCTGCAGGGGCCATTTCCGTGGAGAGCATGGTCATGATTTCCCTGTTTCAGAAGCGTCCCCTGGTGGCGTGCATCGGCGCCATCTTCGTGCTTGGCCTGAGCGCCTGCGGTGGCGGCAGCGAGGGCAGTGCCCCGCCGGCTTCGTCATCCGGTGACATCCAGACCAAAGCCGTTCAGGGTTCGGACGCTGGCAAGGCCGCCAGCCCTGCCAGCGGGACGGACGACAGCACCGGCAGCCAGAATGCCGGCAGCACCGCTACCCGTGCTGGTGAACAGAGCGCGAGTGCAGCCGGCCAGCCGGTGGGTGCTGCGGAAGGTGCCGCCGGCACGGCACGGGCCGCAGCTGCCGACACCAGCCAGCCCGCCACCATGGAAGAACCCATCACGGCCCGGGCCGTCCGTGGTGATGTCCTGGCCACGGCCGTGGTGCAGGGTGCCAGTGCCACCCGTGCACTGGCCGCGCCGGCAGAGCAGATCTCGCTGCAACAATGGAAGGATGGCGGGTTTGCCGAGAAACCGACCGAGCCCACCGTGCTGTACAGCGAAAAACTGGCCGCGGCCGCCAATCCGGGCGATGCGCTGGGGCCGTTCACGTTCGACAGTCGGCTGTGGATCGATGCCACCCGCGTGCCGCACAGCTTCGATGCCCTGCGTGTGCGCTTCGGGCTGTCCAGCGGTTATCCGCTGGCGACGCTGCCGGCAGGGGCTGCACAGGACGCCGAGGTGCTGCGGGTGGGGCGACAGCTGCAGGCCGAGCGCCAGGTCATGGGCCAGGGCCGTACCTACGGCGAGCCCCAGGTCAAGACGGCCACGGCGGCCAGCGATACCGTCATCCGGCGCAATGCCCGGTTCCAGAGGGACGGGCAGTTCATCAGCTGGGAGGGCGACAAAAGCGACCCGAATGCCGTCAGTGTCGAGTGGTGGCTCCGGTTCCCTGCCGGTGGCAGGAACGACCGGCAGTTCGACCTGTGCATGTACGTGAGAGGCTGGGGCATGGCCGAGGGGAACGATTGCGGCACCTGCCAGGTGGCGAAGGTGGAGCGCGAGAATTGCGGCCAGTGGGAAGTGCCCCAGAACTGGCAGCCGGGCCAGCCGCTCACGTATCGGGGCCAGAAACTGCAGGAGACGCGCGAGCGCCTGCGCTTCGACAGTGACGGCAACCCCTACGACTACTACCGCTATTACCAGGACTGGAAGAGCGGCGGCCCGGACCGTAACGCGGAGGATGCCGATGTCGTACCTGCAAAGGCTACGGCACCGCTGGGTGAAGAGGGGATCAGTGGTGCCGCACTCTCGGCCATGCTGGATGGGCTGAGCGCGCGTGCCCGCAAACAGGTCAACCTGCCCCAGTACCGGGATGCCGTTGCCGCGGCCCCCCTGGGCACCCGGGTGCCCAATGCGCCCGAACCTGCCCGTATTTCCCAGGAGAGCCGGTGCGATATCGCCTCGTACGAAGATCACAAGGATTCGGGCGCTGACGGTTACTCGCCGGCGCTGGGCCCCTATACCTGCCGTGACTACACGCAGTCCCTCAGCCGGGATGCCAACAGTCCCGGCAGCCCCGCGGACTTCTATCGCCGCTTCGTCCGCGTCGGGGTGACGGCCCCGGTGGAAGCCGATGATTTCCAGGGCAGCCATGCCGTCGTGCTGGGCAAGACCGTGCAGGCAACGGTGAGCCATCTGGACGCCAGTGAAGTCGTCCAGAACTTCGACCTGACGCTGGACGCTGGCAAGCGCATGGTTCTGCATGACGATGCACTGGCCCGTTTCGGCGTGCTGCGGGAATGGCGTGCCAACGAGAACGGCCAGGATCGCCGGGTTCGCCTGATGGTCGTGCAGGGCAAGACCGAGGGAACGGCCGACCTCTGCTGGCGGGTGGAAACACCCCAGGTGCACCGCACGAGCTGCTCGGTCTGGCACATTCCTTCGGGCTGGAAACGCGGTCAGCCGCTGCAACTGCAGGACCAGTACGTGGAAGACGCCCGCGTGCACTATCCGGATGAATCCGGCATGCGCTACTGGGAGGCCGTGCCCGCCGATGGCGTGCCGGTACAGGCCGATGCCGGTGCGGCGACTGGCACGGGCACGGACGGCGCAGCAGCTGCCCGGTGATCCCTGCTGCCAGAAGCCTGAAGTCAGAAAAGCAGCCGGCCTGAAACCAGCCGACCGGAAATACCATCCGGGCGGCTCGCAAGCGGACAGGGTGGCAGGCAGCGGGATGCGGATCATGCATCCATGACCGTCCGCTGCTGCTACCCGCCCCGCTGATACCCCCGCTGCCGCGCCACGAACCGCTCGATGGCTGCGCGCAGCTCGGGGGTGATGCCGGCCGAGGCCCCCAGCGCCGCCATCGCGTCCACGGCGCGTGACGGCACCACCTCCTTCTCGCGGGGAGGCGGTGCCTCGGGCATGACCACCGTGTTCGGCCGGAACTTCACCCGGTTGACCAGCCAGCCCCGGGCCTGCAGGCCATCCACCAGCCGGGGCTCGTACTGGCGCAGCCGCGCTGCCAGCGCGGAAGAGGGGGCCGTCACCAGCAGCACCTGCTGCTCCAGCTTGATGGGAATCAGCTGCACCCGGGGCAGCAGCGTGCGCAGGTCCTGCCCCAGCCGGTCGAGCCGCTGCCAGGTCTGCCATAGCTCCGGCGTGCGCGCCTTCATGTGATCCAGCATCGGCCGGCCCTCCCGGTCGCGCTCGCGCCGGTTGCGGGCGGAGGAAAAGGCAGCGCCAGGGAAGCCGTCCTCACCATGGAAACGCCCGCTGCCACCTGTCGCGTACCCGCCCTCCCCATCTGCCTTCTGCCTGCGGCCCTGTCCGCTGTGCAACGAAAGCCGGCCGCTGGTTTCCTCCTGCCCGGCTGACGGGAACCTGAAGGCGCTGGTGTCGTCCTGTTGCTTCTGTCCCACGTCCCTGCCGCCAGCCCGGCCGCGCGTGCGCGCCGGTCGGCTGCCGGCGGAGGCAGATGGGGGTTGGCCGTTGAAATCCGGGTCGCGTGATACCATTTTCAATTCACTTTGCCCAGGAAAGCATCACGCTTTCCGAGGGGGAAGGTCTGTCAGTTTCGGCGACATGGCCGGTGTGTCCGGGGGTCGCGCGGGAAGTTGCCGGGCCTTTCCCGGGCGGGTTCCCGGCGGCCGGCCAGTCCGGCATCGTGCCTCGAGGCATGGCCGTTCGCAAACCCGCCCGGCCCGTCAACGGGTGCATGGTGCTCCCGGCATGTTGCCGGCTGCCATTATCGCCTGCCAACCCTCCTGCCCATGTTCCAGACACTACTGACCAGCATCTTCGGCAGCCGCAACTCGCGACTCCTGAAACAATACCGCCGCCGGGTGGCGCGCATCAATGCGCTGGAGCCTCAGATGGAGGCGCTGTCCGACGACGAACTGCGCGGCAAGACCCGGGAATTCCAGGACCGCATCAAGGCCGATGTCGACGCCGGCAAGCCGGTGGAAGATGCACTCGATGCCGTCCTCAACGAGGCCTTCGCCGTCTGCCGCGAAGCCTCCAAGCGCGTGCTGGGCATGCGCCACTTCGACGTGCAGATGCTGGGCGCCATGGTGCTCAACGCCGGCAAGATCTCCGAAATGCGTACCGGCGAGGGCAAGACCCTCACCGCCACGCTGGCCGTCTACCTCAATGCCCTGGCCGGCCGCGGCGTGCACGTGGTGACGGTCAACGACTATCTGGCCTCGCGTGATGCCGCCTGGATGGGCCGCCTCTATGGCTTCCTGGGGCTGACCACGGGGGTCATCGTCGCCCAGCAGCCGCCGGACGAAAAACGGGCCGCCTACCGGGCCGACATCACCTACGGCACCAACAACGAGTACGGCTTCGACTACCTGCGCGACAACATGGTCTACGACCCCGAGTCGCGCATGCAGCGCAAGCTCTTCTATGCCATCGTCGACGAGGTGGACTCCATCCTCATCGACGAGGCCCGCACGCCGCTGATCATCTCTGGCCCGGCCGAAGAAAACGCCGAACTCTACGTGCGCATGAACGCCGTGCCGCCCATGCTCACCCCCATGGAGTCGGAGCCCAAACCGGGCGAGCCCGACCCCGAGGGGGACTACTGGGTGGACCACAAGGCGCACCAGGCCTACCTGTCCGAGGCCGGTCACGAGCACGCCGAGCAGATCCTCGCCCAGCTGGGCATGCTGCCCGAGGGCGCCAGCCTGTACGACGCCGCCAACATCTCGCTGGTGCATCACCTGATGGTGGCGCTGCGGGCGCACACGCTGTTCCAGCGCGACCAGCAGTACGTGGTGCAGAACGGCGAAGTGGTCATCGTCGACGAGTTCACCGGCCGCCTGATGGCCGGCCGCCGCTGGTCCGATGGCCTGCACCAGGCTGTCGAAGCCAAGGAAGGCGTGAAGATCCAGGCCGAGAACCAGACGCTCGCCTCCATCACCTTCCAGAACTACTTCCGCATGTACGAGAAGCTGGCCGGCATGACCGGTACGGCCGACACCGAAGCCTACGAGTTCCAGGAAATCTACAACCTGGAAACCGTGGTGGTGCCCACGCACCGCCCGATGGTGCGCAACGACATGCAGGATCTCGTCTACCGTACCGCCAAGGAAAAATACGACGCCATCCTGGCCGACATCCGCGACTGCCACGAGCGCGGCCAGCCGGTGCTGGTGGGCACCACCTCCATCGAGAACTCCGAGCTGGTGTCCGGTCTGCTCAAGAAGGCCAAGCTCCCGCACAACGTGCTCAACGCCAAGCAGCACGACCGCGAGGCCGAGATCGTTGCCCAGGCCGGCCGGCCGCACCAGATCACCATTGCCACCAACATGGCCGGCCGTGGTACCGACATCGAGCTGGGCGGCAGCCGCTCGGCCGTCATCGCTGCCATCGAGGCGCGGGACGATCTGGACCCCGCCGCCAAAAAGGCCGAGATCGCCCGCTTCCAGGAAGAATGGCAGAAGGTCCACGAAGAGGTACTGGAGAAGGGCGGCCTGCACATCATCGGCACCGAGCGGCACGAATCCCGCCGTATCGACAACCAGCTGCGTGGCCGTGCCGGCCGTCAGGGCGACAAGGGTTCGTCACGCTTCTACCTGTCGATGGAAGACCCGCTGCTCAAGATCTTCGCTGGTGACCGTCTCAAGGCCATCATGGACCGGCTGCGCCTGCCCGAGGGCGAGGCCATCGAATCGGGCCTCGTGTCGCGCGCCATCGAATCGGCCCAGCGCAAGGTCGAGGCCCGCAACTTCGACATCCGCAAGCAGCTGCTCGACTACGACGACGTGTCCAACGAACAGCGCAAGGTCATCTACGCCCACCGCAACGAGCTGCTCGACGCGGAAGAAGTGGCCGAGGTCATCACCGGCCTGCGCCAGGGCGCGCTGGAAGAAGTGTTCCGCCGCCACGTGCCCGAAGGCACCGTGGAAGAACAGTGGGACATCGCCGGCCTCGAGAACGAGCTGCACAACGAATGGCAGCTGCCCGTGCCCGTGTCGCAGTGGCTGAAGGAAAATGAAGATCTGGGCGACGAGGAAATGCTCGCCCGCATCACCGCCGAGGCCGACAAGCGCTATCAGGAAAAGGTCGACCGCGTCGGCACCGGGGCGTTTGGCAACTTCGAGCGCTCGATCATGCTGCAGTCCATCGACCAGCACTGGCGCGAGCACCTGTCGGCGCTGGATCACCTGCGTCAGGGCATCCACCTGCGCGGCTATGCGCAGAAAAACCCCAAGCAGGAGTACAAGCGCGAAGCCTTCGAGCTGTTCGAGAACCTGCTGCAGGTCATCCGCACCGAAGTCAGCCGTGTGCTGATGAACGTGCAGATCCAGTCGGCCACCGAGGCCGAACAGGTGGCCGAACAGGTCGAGGACCGTGCCGAGCGCACCGCCGGTGGCGCCCGCCTGATGCACGCCGAAGCCGCGCCCGGCCTGAACCCGGACGAAGACCCGGAAGCCGTGGCCCTGCGTGCCCAGCAAATCGCCTCGGCCCCGCAGGCCCAGCGCCCCGTCGTCAACGGCCACCATGTGGGCCGCAACGATCCCTGTCCGTGCGGTTCCGGCAAGAAGTACAAGCATTGCCACGGGAAGCTGGCCTGATCCGGACCTGGCCGACGCGGTATCGCGTCGGCCGCCGGAAATCATGCGATTTTGCGCATGAAAAAACGCCCGCCATGACCTTTCAGTCTGGCGGGCGTTTTTATCCTCAGGCGCTGATGGCTGATTCAGCCATGGAGCGCACCAGATTGCGCTTTGGGGGGCGTCAACCCTCACCCTCGATAAAGCGGCCGATTTCATGGCCCGCGTAGGCGCCAGCCGCGGTTGACACTACTGTGGTAACCCCTCCCACAGGGAGGCTGGCAGCAGCTCCAATGGCTGCGCCGATACCCGTCGCTACATCGGTAATAATGCCCGCGCCTTCGACGGCGTTGATTTCCTGCTGATTCAGTTCTCGCATTTTTAGCTCCTTGAAAATTGTGTTGTGCACCTGATTCGTGACTGAAGTCGGTTAATCAAAGCGTGCAGAAGTATCCTAACATCCGGATTCGATGAATGTGCCATGGTTTGCCCTCCCATGTTTTGCTGGTTAATTTATACCAAGATTGAGGGGCGATAATCATGGCTCCTGATTCTGATTATTCCTCGCCAGCAATATCCGCGATTATGTTGCCAGCGTAGTAACCTGCCAGACTTCCCAGCCCAGAAAGTGCTGCCGATGCCAATGGGGTTCCCCCTGTGCCGACGGCGGTTCCAACAAATCCTCCAATAGCTGAGCCCCATGCTGTGTAAGTACCACGGTCGCCACCAGCAATGACGTTCAGTTCGTTTTGAGTCAGTTCACGCATGATCACCTCCTTGAAAATTGCGTTGTTCACGTGCCAGGCTGCTGCCCTTTACCTGAAATGGGCTTCCAGTCAGTGTGAGTCGTTGTGATTTATGACTTCATCGAAAGGATAGAAACCGCCTGAACGTGTGAAGGAATCTTACGTTCGAATTCGTTGCCTGATCTCACCCTCCCCTGCCATGTTTCGCGGGGTTCCTGTGCAAAGTGGTGATGGGTTCTGTCGCCTTTTCACCAATGAATGCAAAAAAAAGGGATGGGTAACCGGTTTGGTGCGGTAGGTGCTGACACATCCGTCGGCATAAAAATGGTCTTTGTCCAGAAAGTTTTATGTTTTCCTGAGATAAACAATGAAACAAAATATTGCCATGACGCTGTTCTGTTGCGGCGTATGTCGGGTCTCATTCCTCTTGTGATCTCCCACGACTAGGGGCACGGCGATCTCAAGAGTCAAGCGCAACAATGTTCCTGGCGTAGTCATCAAGAACCTTCGTCATGACTTCGTCAGGGGTCTGGCCATCACGCAGGATGCGCTGCCCCTGGGGCTGCCCTGTCGAGTCACCCGAGGGGGAGGTTCCCTCGGGTGACTCGACACCGACCCTCCATGGCCATTCTCCCTCATGTGGGTGTCTACGGAAGTCAGGCTACCTCACTACAACCTGCGCTGGCTGCTGCGGGCGGTGGCCCGTCTGGGGCTGGGGCGGTTTTTTGCGCTTTGTGCGCTGCTGCAGGGATTGCTGTTGTCAGTAGCGATCAGGCGGCCGGGGCCGGCCGCGCTGCCTACTTGTTGCTGATTCAGGATTCTGCAGGGCCGACGAATTAGAAATTTACTTTTTCAATCTGTTTATTGCATGGTAAATCTGCACGCAGCGTTGTGCAATCATCGAAACAAAATAGCAATCTGACAGGCTGGCTAGCCAATTGATACTCCAAAAGAGCCGTGTTAGGCTTCACCTTCAAGAAGGGATTGATCATCATAGATAATAGCAACATGGAATCTAGCGACCAAAAAAACATAGGAGGGTTCATTGTAAAATTAAAGTCATTCCATTCGCCTTAAAATCAGAAACCAAATTTTCGACCAGAGGAAGTCGTAAACCATATAAAAGAGGATCGTTATGAGAGAATTGACACACAAAGAAACGATGTTAATTGGAGGGGCTGGCCCACAAATTGATACCATGAATTCCACAATTACTGGGGGGGGGAGCGGGGTACGCCACAGGCCTTGCGGTGGCAGAAGCAACAGGAGCGGGCGCGCTTCAGGGGGCTAGGTTTGGCCTTGTAGGCGCAGGCGTTGGTGCTGCAATTGGCCTTGGCGTCGGACTGTACGATATGTATCACGACGACAATTGAGGTCACATTCATTCTTCGCAAGCACACCGCTTTCAGCGTGTGCTTGCGATTGACAAGGAGTACCCCGTCAGAAATCGTGAGTAGAGAGATCACACAGACTGACGAGGGAAGGACAGAATTCGTTTATGGTCCGCCGGAGTACAACCATGCCACACATCCAACAAGAACTGGGGCCACGTTCCAGTCCGAAATCTGTTGCGCTATGGGTATTCACCATACTTGCGCTGTTTTTTTCTGGAAGGACGTTTTATTTTCTGGTCACAGAAGGCTCAAACCCAATGGCAACCAGTGTGATGCTCATGTGGTTATGTCTTTTCATGATGTTCCGGCTTAAGTCTTCGGTAAACGGCCAGTTATCTACATCTTGAACGCAGCATAGCCCCCGGGCGATAGTGAACCCCCTCTCACAGAGGACCATGTTCTCAGACTCAAGTGGCAAATGCAACATGGCGATCTCAAGAGCCAAGTACAACAAGGCTCCTGATGCGGTCATTGGGATCTCCGTCATGGCTTCGTCAGGAGGGCTTCGCTCAGAACCGGTGCAGCACGGTGTAACCGCGTGATACCCTTGCCCAACATCGCCAGGCGAACGCCCAGCGCAATCACCGAGGAAGCCCCATGCCCGTCAATCTCTCCGCCCCCGACGCCGCCCGCCTGCTGCCGGTAGCCGGCGTGGAACTGGGTACCGCCCGCGCCGGTATCCGCAAGCCCGGCCGACGTGACCTGCTGGTGGTCCGCTTCAGCGAGGGAACGCGGGCGGCGGCCGTCTTTACCTGCAACCGTTTCTGCGCCGCGCCCGTGACGCTGTCGCGCGAGCATCTCCAGACCAGTGGGGGGGAACTGCGGGCACTGGTGATCAACACCGGCGTGGCCAATGCCGGCACCGGTGCCGAGGGGGTGGAAAACGCCCGCCAGGTCTGCGATGCCGTGGCCATTGCCCTCGGGGTGCCGATTCCCGCCGTGCTGCCCATGTCCACCGGCGTCATTCTGGAGCATCTGCCCGTCGAACGCATCATCGCGGCCGTTCCCGAGGCCGTATCGAATCTTGCGCCGGACCGCTGGCTGGAAGCCGCCGAGGCCATCATGACCACCGACACGCTGCCCAAGGCCGTGTCCCGTCGCATCGAGGTGCCGGGCGGTACCGTCACCATGACGGGCTTCTCCAAGGGCGCCGGCATGATCCGCCCCAACATGGCCACCATGCTTGGCATGATCGCCACCGACGCCGCCATTGTGCCGGCGCTGCTGCAGCAGTGGGTCAAGCGCGTGGCCGATGCCAGCTTCAACCGCATCACGGTGGATGGCGACACCTCCACCAACGACACTTTCCTGCTGGTGAGTACGGGTCAGGATAGCGGCACGGGCCAGCCCCCTGTGAAGATTGCCAGCGATACCGATCCCGGCGCCGCCGATGTGCTGCAGGCTCTGACCGACACGGCAATTCAGCTGGCGCAGGCCATCGTGCGCGATGGCGAAGGTGCCACCAAGTTCGTTACCATTCGCGTCGAAGGGGCAGGTACTGAGGCCGAAGCCTCTGCTGTGGCCTATGCCATTGCCCATTCGCCACTGGTCAAGACGGCCTTCTTCGCCTCCGATCCCAACCTCGGGCGCATTCTGGCAGCCATCGGCTATGCCGGCATCGATGATCTGGATGTGCAGAACCTGGAGGTCTGGCTCGATGACGTGCGCGTGGCCAGCCAGGGCGGGCGTGATCCCGCCTATCGCGAGGAAGACGGCAGCCGCGTGCTGGCCCAGGCCGAATTTACCGTGCGCGTGGTGCTGAACCGCGGCGCCGTGGCCACCACCGTCTGGACCTGCGACCTGTCGCACGATTATGTGAGCATCAATGCCGATTACCGATCCTGATACCCGCGTGCGCCTCGGCCGTCTGCTCGATGCCGTCGAACCCCTGCTGGCCCAGCTGAACCAGTCGCTGCTGGTGGCCCGCGAGCCGGACTGGACGGCCAGCGCCTTTCGCTGGCAGCGTCGCCAGACCCCGTTCGGCAGCGTGGGCGAGCTGCACGCCATCCATCGCCCGGCCACCCTGCGGCTGGAAGACCTGCAGAACGTCGACGAGCAGAAACGGCTGGTGGAGGCCAATACCCGCCAGTTCGTCCGCGGCCTGCCGGCCAACAACGTGCTGCTCACCGGCGCGCGCGGCACGGGCAAATCGTCGCTGGTCAAGGCGTGCCTGCCCACCTTTCGCGACGAGGGGCTGCGCCTGATCGAGGTGGACAAGGCCCAGCTCACCGACCTGCCCGAGATCGTCGAGTGCATCCAGCACCGCCCCGAGCGTTTCATCATCTACTGTGACGACCTGTCGTTCGAGCAGGGCGAGGGCGCCTACAAGGCCCTGAAGACAGTGCTGGACGGCTCGCTGGCCGGCCAGGCCGACAACGTGCTGATCTACGCCACCTCCAACCGCCGGCATCTGATGCCCGAGATGCTGTCGGAAAACCTGCAGGCCAGCCATCAGGACGACGGCGAGATTCACCCCGGCGAAACCTCCGAGGAAAAGGTGTCACTCTCCGAGCGCTTCGGCCTGTGGATTGCCTTCTACCCCTTCCGGCAGGACGATTATCTGGCCGTCGTGGCCCACTGGCTGCGGCATTTCGGTGCCGACGAGGCGGCCATTGGGTTGGCCCGCGCCGATGCCCTGCGCTGGGCGCTGGAGCGCGGTTCCCGCTCCGGCCGGGTAGCCTGGCAGTTTGCGCGGGACTGGGCGGGGCGGGTGGGCTTGTCCTGATCCCGTAAGATACGCCTCATGACCCAGACCAAAATCGTCAACGTTGCCGCCGGCGTGCTGATGCGTCCGGACGGCCATGTCCTGCTGGCCCAGCGCCCGGCCGGCAAGCCCTATGAAGGCTGGTGGGAGTTTCCCGGCGGCAAGTTCGAACCCGGCGAAAACGCCGAAGTGGCTGTCACGCGCGAGCTGGAAGAGGAGCTGGGCATCCGCGTGCTGGCCTCGTCGCCCTGGGTGGTACGCGAGCATGTCTACGAACACGCCCACGTGCGGCTGTTCTTCCGGCGCATCACGGCATGGGAGGGTGAGCCCCGCGGCCGCGAGGGACAGCAGCTTGCCTGGTGTGCGCTCGATACCGTCAACCTCGACCCGCTGCTGCCGGCCTCCGTCGACCTGATCCGCTGGTTGCAGCTCTCGCCGGTTTATGTCATTTCTGACGCGGCCGGGCAGGGTATCGACACGTGGCTGGCGCGCCTGTCGTCGTGGCTGGAGGGGGGGCATGCCATACCGGCATCCGCCGCTGCCTCTTCGAGAGCAGCGCCTGCCGTGCCTGGGGTGGGGGCTTCTGCTCGAGCCGTTTCTGTAGCGGCGGTGGGGCGTGATGTTTCCGTTGATGCAGAAGCGGAGCGCGACGCTCCCGCTTCGGCAGGGGCTGATGCCGGTGAGTCAGCGGTGATCCGCTGGGCAAGCCGGAGCTTGCCGCGTTTGCTGCTGCTGCGTGAGCCCGACCTGCCCGCAGACGCCTTCTCGCATCTGCTGACCGAAACCCTGGCGCGCCTCGAGGGCCATGACGTGCGCGTGCTGGTCAGCAGTCGCCATCCCGAACAGGCCGCCCGCCTTGCCGCGGAACGCACCCGAGGTGGGTTGCATCTGACCGGGGCAGATTTGCGGGCACTGTCCCGGTCGGGAGGTGATGTGCAGAATGAGATGCAGGCTTCTGCGTGCGGCTGGGCCGGCCAGAAGAATCTGCAGATATTGCGTAGTGAATACCCGCTGATCGCTGCCTCGTGCCACAGCGTGGAAGACCTGCAGCGAGCCGGCTTGCTGCAACTGGACCTGGCCGTATACGGCCCGGTGCTTCCCACGCGCAGCCACCCGGGCAGTGCCGGACTGGGCTGGGCCGCCTTTGCGCAGATGCTGGCCGCTGCCCCCATCCCCGTCTACGCACTGGGAGGTATGCTCCCTGCCCATCTGCCCAACGCCCTGCAGGCCGGCGCCCAGGGCGTGGCCATGCAGCGTGGGGTGTGGTAGAAAGGCCGGTCAGCGCCTTTTTATGCAGGCAGGATCTACCCATGGGCAAACTCGACTCAGACACCGAAGCCGCAGCTCGCAGGTTTCTCGGGCGCATTTCCGGTCAGTATCCCGTTGCTGGTGCCATTGTCTACGGCAGCCGTGCCCGGGGTACCCATCAACCGGAGAGTGATGCCGACCTTGCTGTTCTGCTCGATGGTCCGCATCTGCCTCTCATGCGTACCGCGCTGGCAATGGGCGACATCGCTTACGATGTTCTGCTGGATACCGGCATCAACATCTCGCCGCTGCCCATCTGGCTGGATGAATGGCAAAGCCCGGAACGCCACAGCAATCCGGCACTGTTGCGTAATATCGTCAGCGAAGGGGTGTGGCTATGACGCCCGAGGCACTGATGATGAAGGCAGCCCAAGCTATCCGGTCTGCCAGATTGTTGCTGGAGGCGGGGGATGCAGATGGTGCGAGCAATCGGGCGTATTATGCGATGTTCGATGCGGCCCGCGCCGCTTTGTTGACAGTTGGTTTGGACGTTGGGAAGACTCACAAAGGCGTACTGAATGCGTTCAGTAACAGCTTTGTGCGAAACGGCCCGTTACCCAAGGATACCGGCCGCATGTTGAAGCAGGCCGAAACATCCCGCCTCATTGCTGACTACAACGGCGATCCGGTGGAGAAGGAGGAAGCACGACAACTTGTCGAGCAGGCGGATGCTTTCATTTCCACCGTTTCAGCAAAGCTTCTTGGCTGAGGTTCGCTTTCTGGAGCCGGGATGCCAGCACGGATGCATTGATGTGCCGGAATTGTCCAGCCAGTAGTCGCGACAGTTCCGTTTCATCGAAGTTCAGTGTTGTCGCGGTCTGGCGTAGTGACCATCGACGGCGTTTCATGATGTCTGCAATGTATGTCACGAGCTGGGCCTTGATCTGCATCCCTTCCGGATCCTCATAACCCAGGTCGGCATAGACATTGCCGCTGCTTTGTTCAAACATTGCGCTCAATGCCGCATCCCCTCCGGCGGAATGTCATCATCCGCCTCGACGGGCTGGCCGGGCACCACGTACTCGTCATTGGCCCAGGCACCCAGATCGATCATCCGGCAGCGCTCCGAACAGAACGGGCGCCAGCGGTTTTCCGGGGCGAACAGCGCCGGTCCCTGACAGGTCGGGCAGTTGACGGTGATGCGGCGAGGGGTGGGGGCGTCGGTACTCATCGAACGGAGATGGGGACGGGGAGAGCGGCACACAACTCCCCCCGCAGAGGGAGGCTGGCCGGCATCCATCCCATCAGCACGGGCTTACAGATTGCACAGACTCAGCTCGAAGTCCACGCTGCCCTCGTAGGGCCGGGTCTGGAACTCGCGGTCCAGCCGCCCGAAGCGGATCCACAGCATGTACTTGTTGGCCGAGAACTCCGGAATGGCGCCCAGTGTCTCGTCCAGATGGATTTCGGCCAGCTGGTAGGTCTTGCCGCCCAGCTGCTGCTGGTAGCTGCCGTTCTGTGACGTGACCCGGCTGCGCTGGCCCGATTCGCGCAGCAGGCGCAGCACGATGGTCAGCGCCTCGCGTACCGGGCCGAACGGGCGCGCCCACTCGATGATGGCCTCGCGCCGTTCCTCGGGCGCCCGGTGCTGCCACGCATAATAGAAGGGCAGGTCCACCTGGAAGCTGCAGCCGGCAATCACGCTGCGGCTGCGGATGTTCATCAGCCAGTCGTTCTCGCGCAGCGACTGTCCGGCCTTGCTGGCACTGCGCTGCAGTGCGGTGGCGGCATCCTCGATCTCGTCCAGAATGGACGACAGCGCATCCACGGCCACGTCCGGATCATCCCGGAACGACATCAGCGTCTGCCGCTGGCGCTCCAGCTCGTGCAGCAGGTCCGTGCGTACCTCGGCACGCGACGACAGCTCCATGATCTCGAACAGCGCGCCCAGCGCCGCATGGTGCGACAGCGCATCGTTGCGCGACACCAGCCGCTCGAAGCGGCGATACAGCTCGTCGAGTCGCAGCATGGTGCGGACCCGTTCGTTGAAGGGGTGCAGGTAGATGATCATGGGCTTACTGGGTGAGGCAGAGGCAGTGCTGGCCGGTCATCATGCGCGGACCGGTGCAGCACGTCGAAGCTTCGAAGCAGGGGAAACACCCGTGGTGTGCCGCGGGGACGCATGCGTTCACGGCACGCGCCGTGTCTCCCCTGCCGATCCCCCCGATGATAACCTTCCCGACAGGCCGCTCCAGCCAGCCGTCGCCCGCCAGCCGCCGGATGGCTGAAAACAGGCGAAGCAGGGCGGGCTATGTCCCCAGCGTCAGATACCGCTGGTGCAGGGCCGCCACCTGCGCCGCCGTTTCTTCCAGGCTGCCGCCGTTGTCGATTACGTCGTCGGCCACGGCCAGACGACGTTCCCGGCTGGCCTGCGAGGCCATGATCGCCCGTACTTGCGCCTCTGCCAGCCCCGAGCGGGCCATCACCCGCGCCACCTGGACGTCCTCCGGGCAATCCACCACCAGCACCCGGTCCACGCGCTGCTGCCAGTGCCCCGACTCCACCAGCAGCGGCACGGCCACCAGCACGTAGGGCGGGCGGTGAACCAGGGAGGCAGGGCGTTCTTCAGCTGTCGTGGTGTGGATGTCTGCGCGTTCCACACCCGTCGTGGTCTGCTTTCCGGCAGGGGCGGTGCCTGGGGGCATGCCGGCACCGGCTGTGTCTGCCGTCTGGAGGTCTGCCGTGTGGGAAGCCGCTGTTTGAAGGCCCGCGCCTGCCAGCGCGGCCAGCTGCCGCTGCGCCTCCTGCTGGATCAGCGGATGCAGAATGCCTTCCAGCCGTTTGCGTTCGGGCGGATCGGCAAACACCCGTGCCCGCATCGCTGCCCGGTCCATGCGGCCGTCCGGGGCGATCATGCCGTCACCAAACGCCTGCCGGATGGCCCCGATGGCGCCGCCGCCCGGTGCCGTCAGTGCGTGGGCAATGGCATCGGTATCAATCAGCGCTGCGCCATGCCGGATGAAAAGGTCGGCCACCGCGCTCTTGCCGCTGCCGATGCCGCCGGTGATGCCGATGGTCAGCAGATCATGTTCTGTTTTCATGTGGTTATTGTGACGGGCAGACGTCTGGCCGTCATCCGCCTCTGGCCGTCACTCGCCCGTGGCCATTACCCGTCCGTGGCCGTCATCCACCCGTGGCCATCACCGATACGGGCGCCCCCATGCCCATCAGCGCCATCACCTGCCCGCCGAAGAACAGCATGGCCAGCCCGGCACCGGCCAGATACGGGCCGAACGGAATGGGCTGCTGGCGCCCGTGGTTGCGGAACACGATCAGCGAAACCCCCACCACCGCACCGATCACCGACGACATCAGGATGATGGCGGGCAGTGCCTGCCAGCCGAACCATGCGCCCAGCGCGGCCAGCAGCTTGAAGTCGCCATAGCCCATGCCCTCGCGGCCGGTGAGCAGTCTGAACAGCCAGTACACGCTCCACAGCGACAGGTAGCCGGCCATGGCGCCGATGACGGCATCGGACAGCGGCGCCATGGCTCCGCTGGTGAGATTGAGCAGCAGCCCGCCCCACAGCAGCGGCAGCGTCAGGCTGTCGGGCAGCAGTTGCGTGTCGAAATCGATGAAGGTCAGCGCCACCAGCACGCAGCAGAAAAGCGCGGCTGCAATGCCCGTGATGCCAAAGCCCAGGTGCCACACGCTGGCTGCAGCCAGTACGCCCGTCAGCAGCTCCACCGCCGGATAGCGCACCGGAATGGGGGTGCGGCACTGCCGGCATTTTCCGCGCAGGCACAGCCACGACAGCACCGGAACGTTCTCCAGCGCCGTGATCTGATGGCCGCAGTGCGGACAGCGCGAGCGCGGCACCATCAGGTTGAAGGTTTCCCGGGGGGCGCTGCCAGCAGGTACAGGGGACGGGGCACCAGCTGCATGTGCAGGTGCCGGGGCCTGTGCCTCGCTCGCTGCCGTGCCGGGATGTTCCTGCCGCGACATGGTTACGCCGTCTGCGGGCACGGCCGAAGCTTCCCCGGTCCCGTCTGGCGTCTGCCGTGCGGCGGTTTCCGCCATCATCGCCTGCATCTCGTCTTCCCACTGCCGCTGCATCATCAGCGGCAGCCGGTGGATGACCACGTTCAGAAAGCTGCCCACCAGCAGCCCGACGATGCCGGCCACCGCCACCGAGAATTCCGGCGTGATCCAGTAGATGTCCTCGATACCCATGTTCTGCCCTGAAAATGAACAGGGGCGGCCGGCAAAGCCTGACCGCCCCCGCGTCCTGTCGGATGTTATTACACCACCTGACCCAGCTTGAAGATCGGCAGGTACATGGCCACCACCAGGCCGCCGATCAGCGTGCCCAGCACCACCATGATCAGCGGTTCCATCAGGGACGACAGCCCCTCCACCGCATCATCCACCTCGCGCTCGTACACGTCGGCCGATTTGCCCAGCATCGAATCCAGCGAACCGGATTCCTCGCCGATCGAGGCCATCTGCAGCACCATGTTCGGGAACACGTTGGCATTGTTCATGGCCACGGTCAGGCTGGTACCGGTGGACACTTCCTGCTGGATCTTTTTGGTGGCCTGCAGGTACACCACGTTGCCGGCGGCACCGCCCACCGAATCCAGCGCCTCCACCAGCGGCACACCGGCGGCGAACATGGTGGACAGCGTGCGCAGCCAGCGGGCGATGGTGGCCTTGCGGATCACCGGACCGAAGATGGGCAGCTTCAGGAACAGGCGGTCCATGAACATCTGCATCTTCGGCGAGCGCTTCCACGCCTGCAGGAAGAAGTAGATGCCCAGACCGATACCCCCGAAGATGATGTACCAGTTGGCCACGAAGTAATCGGACAGCGCCATCACGAACAGCGTGGGGGCCGGCAGGTCGGCGCCGAAGCTCTCGAACACGCTCTTGAAGGCCGGCACCACGAACAGCATGATCACTGCCACCACGATGAAGGCCACCACCATCACGGCCGTCGGGTAGAAGAGGGCGGATTTGATCTTGGCCTTGATGGCCTCCATCTTCTCCTTGTACATCGCCAGCCGGTCCAGCAGGTCGTCCAGAATACCGGCCTGTTCACCGGCACCCACCAGGTTGCAGAACAGGTTGTCGAAATACAGCGGGTATTTGCGGAAGGCCTGCGACAGCGAGGTACCCGTTTCCACATCGGCCTTGATGTCGGTGAACAGCTTGGCCACCGCACCGTTGTCGGTCCCCTTGGCCACGATGTCGAAGGCCTGCAGCAGCGGCACGCCGGCCTTCATCATGGTGGCCAGCTGGCGGGTGAACAGCGTGATGTCCTTGTCCTGGATCTTGCCGCGCGCGGCCTTGTAGCGCTGCTTCTTGATGCGCGTCACCACGATGCCCTGGCGCCGCAGGGTGTTCACCACCACCGTTTCGCCGCTGGCACGGGTCTCGCCCTTGAGCGTCTTGCCTGCCCGGTCGCGTCCCTCCCAGACGAAGGTGTATTCCTTGACCTTCGGTTTCTCGCGCGCAGCCCTGGCTGCGGCTGTCGTTGTGGCTGCCATGTCAGTGTGTCACTCCGGTGTATGCGTTTCGGTCGTCGGGAAAACTGGCGGGATGTGCCTGTCCTTGCGGGATGCGCCTGTCTGCGGGCCATGTGCTGCTGCCAGGGGCTGGCGGTGCTCAGGGTGCGGGCGGGCGCGTCATGAAACTGCCGTTGGATGGAAGGATGTCTTATTCGTTCGTCACGCCCAGCACTTCCTCGATGGTGGTCAGGCCCTGTTTTACCTTGATCAGCCCCGAGGTCCGCAGATCGTTGACGCCCTCGCGTTTGGCCTGGGCGGCAATTTCCATGGCATTGCCGGAATTGAGGATGATGCGCTGGATCTCTTCGGAAATCGGCATCACCTGATAAATGCCCACCCGGCCCTTGTAGCCCGAGCCATTGCAGCGCTCGCAGCCCACGGCCTTGTACGGGCGCCAGCTGCCGTCCAGATCGTCTTCGGAAAAGCCGGCGGCCAGCAGGGCATCGTCGTCCAGATCCACCGGCTGCTTGCACTGCGTGCACAGGCGGCGGGCCAGACGCTGCGCGGTGATCAGAATGACCGACGAGGCGATGTTGAACGGTGCCACACCCATGTTCATCAGACGGGTCAGCGTGGTCGGTGCGTCGTTGGTGTGCAGCGTGGACATCACCATGTGACCGGTCTGCGCGGCCTTGATGGCGATGTCGGCGGTTTCCAGGTCCCGGATCTCACCCACCATGATGATGTCCGGATCCTGACGCAGGAAGGATTTCAGCGCGGCCGCAAAGGTCAGGCCCGCTTTGTCGTTGACGTTGACCTGGTTGATGCCGGGCAGGTTGATCTCGGCCGGGTCCTCTGCGGTGGCGATGTTCACCCCGGGCTGGTTCAGGATGTTCAGGCAGGTGTAGAGCGACACGGTTTTACCGGAACCGGTCGGGCCCGTCACCAGCACCATGCCGTAGGGGCGGGCAATGGCCTCGGTCAGTGCCTTTTTCTGGTCCGGATCGTAGCCCAGGGCATCGATGCCCAGCTTGGCCGACGACGGGTCCAGAATACGCATCACGATCTTTTCGCCGAACAGCGTGGGCAGCGTGGAGACCCGGAAATCGATGGCGCGGTTGCTGGAGATCACCAGCTTCATCCGGCCATCCTGCGGCACCCGTTTTTCCGAGATGTCCAGCCGCGAGATGACCTTGATGCGCGAAGCCAGCTTGTCCTTGATCACCAGCGGTGGCTGGGTGATCTCGCGCAGCTCGCCGTCCACCCGGAAGCGGATGCGATAGAACTTTTCGTACGGTTCGAAGTGGATGTCCGAGGCACCGCCCTGGATGGCGTCCATCAGCACCTTCTGCAGGAAGCGCACGATCGGGGCGTCGTCCACGTCGGCATTGTCTTCCAGAGCCACGGCGCCGTCGGTCACGCCGGCTTCCTCTTCCACGTCGCCGATCAGGTCGGCCAGCTTGTCGGCCGTGCTCTGGTCCAGGTTCTGGATCAGCTTGACCAGTTTGGAGTGCTCGACCACGATGGGGTCGATGATGGCCTGCTGCTGGAACTTCACCCGCTCGATGGCCTGGTGGTCGGTCGGGTCCGACAGCAGCACCGTGAGGCGGTTGCCGCGCTTGATCAGCGGAATCACCCGCGTCTCGGCCAGCAGCTTGCGGTCGATCTGGTCCAGCGGCAGCGTGGCAAAGTCCAGGCTGGCCAGATCCATTACCGGCATGCCGAAGGTTTCGGCCAGGAAGAGCGCCAGCCGGGCCGGGTTCAGCACCTTGCTGTTGATGACCAGCTCGTCGAGCAGGTTGCCGTTCTCGGTTGCCTGCACCTTGGCCAGCGCCTCGCGGGCCTGCTCGGCCGACAGCAGCTGGTGCTGGATCAGCACCCGGGCCAGACCCGGCATGGGCGCGGGTTCGGCCTTGCCAGCATGGTCGGGTTTTGCATGGGGTTGAAGATTTGCAGACACGGGCAACCTGTCCTCATGGAACGGAACATTTTTCAGGCCCATCAGTGTGCCGTGCCGCGCCCGTCATTGCATCCGTTGCGGCGCTTCCATGCGCCCAACGGACGGCCCCCTGCTACGAACGGTGTCTGCCTGTTCCGCCCGGCCTCAGCCGTCGCCCAGCTGCTCCGTCAGGAAGCTCTCTGCCGGCACGAAGAACGCCGAGCCCGTCACCGCCGTGCTGTAGTCGAGCAGGCGGTCGTAATTGCCCTCCGGGCGGCCGATGAACATGTTGGTCAGCATCTGCTCGATGGTGCCGAGGTTGCGTGCATAGCCGATGAAGAAGGTGCCGTATTCGTTGCGTGACGGGTTGCCGAAGGGCAGGTTGGCGCGCAGGATGGCCATCTCCTCGCCGTTCTCGTCCTCGATCACGTTCAGCGCGATGTGCGAGTTGGAGGGCTTCACGTCGTCGGCCATCTCCACGTCGTCGTACTTGGTGCGGCCGATCACCTTCTCCTGTTCGGCCACCGGCAGGGCGTTCCAGGCCGCCATGTCGTGCAGGTACTTCTGCACGATCACATAGCTGCCGCCGGAGTAGGCTGGGTCTTCGTCGCCGATCAGCGTGGCTTCGACGGCCTCGTCACCCTGCGGGTTCTCGGTGCCGTCCACGAAGCCCACCATGCTGCGGGCGTCCATGTAACGGAAGCCATGCACCTCGTCCACCGGTTCGACGGCATCGCCCAGCGATTCACGCAGCCGCATGGCCAGCTCGAAACAGGCGTCGGTGCGGGTGGCGCGGATGTGAAAGAACAGGTCACCCGGGGTGGCCGGCGCCTGGTGCTTCGCGCCGTTCAGCGGACGAAACGGATGCAGGCCGGCGGGGGCCGGCAGATCCGGGAAGAGCCGCGGCCATGCATCGGCACCGATGCCGGTGATGCAGCTCAGGTGGGCATCGGGCAGCCGCAAATTCAGGCTGCGCAGGATGGCGGGCAGCCCGCCGAGGGCCTCGCGCACCGTGTCGCAGGCGTTGCCGTGCTGGCTGATGGACATGACGATGAACATGGCCGCCTGGCCGGCCGACTGCACGACCGGCTGGGGCTGCGCGGTGGCCTGGCACTGGGCGGGTGCCCGGGACGGGGCGGTGCCATCGCTGGCCGGGCAGCGGGGAAGGGAAGAATCGCTCATGGGGTTTCGGTGTCTGGATGAATCGGAGGAAGGGGGAACGTGCGGAACCGTGAAAGGCCTGTATCCGGCCCGCGCCCTGTTGTGGCGCTGCTGCGGTACCGCATGGTCGGGTCGTACTGCCTGGCCATGCAACCGGGGTGGTGCTGACGCTACTCCGGGCTGCTGCCGCGTCGCGGCTGGAGGCGCCATTTTAGGCATGGAGCACCAGCACGCCCCGTGTACCCGGTCACCACCGGTCTGATGCCAAACCCGATGCAGACGAAAAACCGGACATCGACGCATATCGTCAATTATTTTCATTCATGACAGACTAACGACGTGCCGATTCAGGCCGTGCTGTCCTGCGAGGGTGGACAGGGCGTTCCTGGTTGCCGGCATGAATGGCCGCCATCACGGGCATGGAGGCTTGAAAACAGCGATTTGCATATGCGTTTCGTTTTTATTTGATTCATCAAATATGCGTTTCATCAATGTAGAGGCGCCGTTTTGTTAATGGATGCATGAAAGTGTATGCATTTTCATGCTGACTAGTTCTTTGGAACTAGTTCCTTCATCCGGTGTCCAGGGAAAACCTCTTCCTCTGGGGAATGGTGGCTGCTGCGCATAAAGCCTACATTTCATCCAAGGCCGGAGCAGCGCGCAGAGGTTCCGGCCGGATGGCCTGCCATCACGGCGGGCAACACCGGGAAAGTGCAGGTGCGCATCTCCCAAACCCGCTGCGGCCCTGGCGGGCAACGGGCCAACTCCTGAGTTTCCCCAGTGCTGCCCCTGTCTGCGTATATCCATCGGGAGGGCGTGCTGCTGCCGTCTTCCCGCACAAACAACGAGACCTTACGCACCATGAATGCGCACGTACAGCATTCTCCGATCCCCAAGGGGGCCTATTCCGTACTGGCTTCCAGTACCTTTGCATTTACCGTCTGTTTCGCGGCGTGGATGATGTTTGCGGTGCTGGGCATCCCCATCAAGGAACAGCTGGGCCTGAACGAAACCCAGTTTGGCCTGCTGACGGCCATGCCGGTGCTGACGGGGTCGCTGGTGCGGGTGCCGCTGGGCATCTGGACCGACCGTTTCGGTGGCCGCATCGTGCTGTTCGTGCTGATGCTCTGCACCGTACCGGCCATCTGGCTGATGTCCTACGCCACCGCATACTGGCAGTTCCTCGTGCTGTCGCTGTTCGTGGGTCTGGCCGGGGGCTCGTTCTCGGTGGGCACGCCCTACGTGGCCCGCTGGTTCCCGCGGGACCGGCAGGGGCTGGCCATGGGCATCTTCGGGGCCGGCAACTCCGGCTCGGCCATGACCAAGTTCATCGCCCCGCCGCTGATCGCCTACGCCGGCACCTGGACCTTCGTGCCGAAGGTCTATGCCGCCGGCATGGCCGCCACGGCCTGCATCTTCTGGATGTTCTCGCGCACCAACCCGGCACACAACGTACCCAGTGCCACCTCGCTGAAGGCCCAGCTGCATGTGCTGCGCGACCCGCGCGTCTGGCGCTACTGCCAGTACTACTCGGTGGTGTTCGGTGGCTATGTGGCACTGGCCCTGTGGCTGACCAAGTACTACATCAACGAATTCGGCTTCAGCATCCAGCTGGCCGCCTTCCTGGCTGCCTGCTTCTCGCTGCCCGGTGGCGTGCTGCGTGCCATCGGGGGCTGGATCTCCGACCGTGCCGGTGCCTACAGGACCACCTGGTACGTGCTCTGGATCATGTGGATCTGCTTCTTCTTCCTCAGCTATCCGCAGACCGACCTGACCATCGGCACCGTCGATGGTCCGGTGAGCTTTCACATCGGCCACAACCCGTGGGTGTTCACCTTCCTGCTGTTCCTGATGGGCATTGCCACCGCCATCGGCAAGGCTTCCGTCTTCAAGTTCATTTCCGATGACTTCACCGACAACATCGGTGCCGTCTCGGGCGTGGTCGGCCTGGCCGGCGGTCTGGGCGGCTTCCTGCTGCCGGTGCTCTTCGGCATTGCGCTGGACCTCACCGGCATCCGCTCCAGCTGCTTCATGCTGCTGTTCGGCACCGTGTCGGTCAGCCTGATCTGGATGCACTTCAGCCGCTACAGCGATGTGAAGAACCCCCGCGATGAGGCCGGGAGCCAGGCCGTTCATGCCCAGGGGGTGAAGGCCCATTGACCTTTCCCCGGCACGCCGGCGGACGGCCCTGTGCCGGTCCGCCGGTCCCCTGCCTCCCCCATCCACGCTGAACCTGCCCGCGACCCAAACCATCAGGACACCGTTCTGGCCGCCTTCCGGCAGGTCACCCCCCGAACCGAACAACCGGGTGTCATGACTCCCGGCCGTGACATCCCCCGACAAGGGGCCGCCTGCCGGGTGGCCCAACCCCGGAGACACATTCATGTCTGCTCACGTTCTCACACACTGGGATCCCGAAAATCCCGAATTCTGGAAAGAAAAAGGGGCTGCCATCGCCCAGCGCAACCTGTGGATTTCCATTTTTGCGCTGACGCTGGCGTTTGCCATCTGGGTGCTGTGGAGCGTGGTGACGGTCAACCTGAACAAGGTGGGCTTCAACTTCTCCAAGAACCAGCTGTTCTGGCTGACGGCCCTGCCGGCCCTGTCTGGTGCCACCTTCCGGGTGTTCTACAGCTTCATGGTGCCCATTTTCGGTGGACGCCGCTGGACGGTGATCTCCACGCTCAGCCTGCTGATTCCCGCACTGGGCATGGGCTTTGCGCTGCGCGACCCCTCCACCAGCTACGGCACGATGCTGGTGCTGGCGCTGCTCTGTGGTTTCGGCGGTGGCAACTTCAGCTCGAGCATGGCCAACATCAGCTTTTTCTTTCCCAAGCTGAAAAAGGGCACGGCAACCGGTCTGAACGCCGGTATCGGCAACCTGGGCGTGAGCCTGGCGCAGTTTCTGGTGCCGACGGTCATCTCGGGCGCCATGCTGGGTGGCCTCACCGGTGACGGTCTGCCCGTCAAGGATGGTGCCGGACAGCACCTGTGGCTGCAGAATGCCGGCTTCGTCTGGGTGCCGTTCATCCTGCTGGCGACCCTGATGGCTTGGTTCGGCATGAACGACATTGCCGATGCCAAGGCATCGTTCCGTGATCAGGCCATCATCTTCAAACGCAAGCACAACTGGCTGATGTGCTGGCTGTATGTGGGCACCTTCGGTTCCTTCATTGGCTTTTCTGCCGGGCTGGCGCTGCTGACGCAGTCACAGTTTCCGGATGTGAATCCCACGCAGTACGCCTTCCTGGGACCACTGGTGGGTGCTCTCACGCGACCGGTCGGTGGCTGGATATCCGACCGTTTCGGAGGTGGTGCCCATGTCACGCTCTACACCTTCATCCTGATGGTGCTGGCCGTGATCGGTGTGCTGTTCACGCTGCCTTCGGGTGACAGTGCCGGCAGTTTCCCGGCCTTCCTCGGGCTCTTCATCCTGCTGTTTGCACTGACCGGCATCGGCAATGGCTCGACCTTCCGGATGATCCCGGTGATCTTCCTGACGGCCCGGTCGCTGGATGCAGAAAAGACGGAGGAGGCACAGAAGGCAGCCATTATCCAGGGCAACAAGGAGGCCTCGGCGGTGCTGGGCTTTTCGGGAGCCGTGGGCGCTTATGGCGGCTTCTTCATCCCGAAGGCGTTCGGCACCTCGCTGGAGCTGATGGGCTCGGTGAATGGCGCGCTGTACGCCTTCATCCTGTTCTATCTGAGCTGCGTGGTGGTGACCTGGTGGTTCTATGCCCGCAAGGGGGCACGGACACCGTGCTGAACGGGGTGGGTCCGGGTGATGCCGCGAAACGCGCTTCCCCGGATCCGGCCGCTGGCCCAGCCGGAAACCGGACGGGCCGCAGGGAGCGGGTTGCCAGCCGGCAGTGCCGGGCAGCGGCCGGCTCCCGGAAAGGACGAAACGGACCGGACACGCTGCATGACGTTCCTCTCCGTTTCGGCAAATGGTTTGTGGTGGGCAGATACCGGCTGCCTGCCCTTGTGTAGATAAGGTACAGGATATGAGTTATTTTCTGGATCGGCTGAAGTTCCTGTCGCGGGTCAAGTCGACCTTCTCGGAAGGCCATGGCGAGGTCGTCAACGAAGACCGTGCCTGGGAAAAGACCTACCGCTCGCGCTGGCAGCACGACAAGATCGCACGTTCCACCCACGGTGTGAACTGTACCGGCTCGTGCAGCTGGCAGATTTATGTGAAGGGTGGTCTGATCACCTGGGAGACCCAGCAGACCAACTATCCACGCACCCGCCCGGACCTGCCCAACCACGAGCCGCGTGGCTGTCCGCGGGGGGCGTCCTACAGCTGGTACGTCTATTCGGCCCAGCGGGTCAAGCACCCGATGATCCGTGGCGAGCTGATGGCGATGTGGAAGAAATATCGCGAGAAGCTGGATCCCATCGCCGCCTGGGCGCACATCGTCGAGACCCCGAGGAGGTCACGCCGCTACAAGAGCGTGCGCGGCCTGGGCGGCTTCGTGCGGGCCGACTGGGACACCGCTACCGAGATCATCGCGGCTGCCAACGCCTACACCATCAAGCATCACGGCCCGGACCGGGTGGTGGGTTTCTCGCCCATCCCGGCCATGTCGATGATCAGCTATGCCTCGGGCGCCCGTTACCTGAGCCTGATTGGCGGGGCCTGCCTGAGCTTCTACGACTGGTACTGTGACCTGCCGCCCTCCAGCCCACAGGTGTGGGGCGAACAGACCGACGTGCCGGAATCGGCCGACTGGTACAACTCGGGCTACCTGCTGGTATGGGGCTCGAATGTGCCGATGACCCGTACCCCGGACGCCCACTTCTACACCGAGGTGCGCTACAAGGGCACGAAGACGGTGGCCGTGTCGTCGGACTTCGGCGAAATGGTCAAGTTCAGCGACATCTGGCTGGCACCGCGCCAGGGGACGGATGCCGCGCTGGCGCTCGCCATGGGCCACGTGGTACTGACCGAGTTCCATCGCGACAACCCGTCGCAGTACTTCGTCGATTACTGCAAGCAGTACACCGACCTGCCGATGCTGGTGCTGCTGAAGGATGAAGGTGGCAAGCTGGTGCCCGACTACTTCCTGCGTGCCTCGCATCTGGTCGACAACCTCGGTGAAGCCAACAACCCCGAGTGGAAGACCATCCTGATCGACGGCAAGTCGGGCCGCATGGTGGCGCCCAACGGCACCATCGGTTTCCGCTGGGGCGAGGACAAGGCCAATACCGGCAAGGTGGGCCGCTGGAACCTGGAGATGCGCGATGGCGGCACGGGGGAGGAAATCGACCCGCTGCTGAGCCTGAAGGATGCACACGACGAAGTGGTGCCCGTACACTTCGCCTATTTCGGTGGCGAGAAGGACGCCCTGCTGTCGCGCAACGTGCCGGTGAAGAACCTGACGCTGGCCGATGGCTCGAAGGTGAAGGTCGCCACCGTGTACGACCTGCAGCTGGCCAACTACGGCGTGGACCAGGGCTTCGGTGGTCCCAACGTGGCGCAGTCGTACGAGGACGATGTGCCCTGCACGCCGGCCTGGCAGGAAAAGCACACCGGGGTGCCGCCGGCACGCGTGATCCAGGTGGCCCGCGAGTTTGCGCAGAACGCGCACGACACGAAGGGCCGCAGCATGGTCATCGTGGGGGCCGGTCTGAACCACTGGTATCACACCGACATGGCCTATCGCGGCATCATCAACCTGCTGATGATGTGCGGCTGCGTGGGTCAGAGCGGGGGCGGCTGGTCACACTACGTGGGGCAGGAAAAACTGCGTCCGCAGTTCGGCTGGGCACCGCTGGCCTTCGGTCTGGACTGGTCGCGGCCGCCGCGCCACATGAACGGCACGAGCTTCTTCTACGCCCACACGGGCCAGTACCGTCACGAGCAGCTGCATGTGGAGGAAATCCTGGCACCGGGTTCCGAGGGCGAGAAGCTGAAGAACCTGTCGATGATCGACCTGAACGCCCGCGCCGAACGCATGGGCTGGCTGCCGTCGGCCCCGCAGCTCGAGACCAACCCGCTGGACATCGTCGATGCCGCCGAGAAGGCTGGCGAGAAACCGGTGGATTATCTGGTGCGCGGCCTGAAGGATGGCTCGGTGCGCATGAGCTGTGACGATCCGGAAAATCCGAAGAACTTCCCCCGCAACATGTTCGTCTGGCGCTCCAACATTCTGGGCTCCAGCGGCAAGGGGCACGAGTACTTCCTCAAGTATCTGCTGGGGGCACAGAATGCGGTCTTCTCCGACGAGAACGACGCCATCCGTCCCACCGAGGTGAAAACCCCCGACCAGATGCCGGAAGAGGGCAAGCTGGATCTGGTGACGGTGCTGGACTTCCGGATGAGCACCACCTGTCTGTACGCCGACATCATCCTGCCCACGGCCACCTGGTACGAGAAGGACGACCTCAACACGTCCGACATGCACCCGTTCATCCACCCGCTGTCCGAGGCCGTCACGCCGCTGTGGGAAAGCAAGACCGACTGGGAGATCTACAAGCTGATTTCCAAACGGTTCAGCGAGATCGGTGGTCCGTACCTGGGTACCCGCAAGGACATCGTGCTGGTGCCGCTGCTGCACGACACCCCGGGAGAACTGGGGCAGCCGTTTGCGCCGAAGGACTGGAAACAGGGTGAGTGCGATCTCATCCCGGGCAAGACGGCGCCCAGCATGGTAGTGGTCGAGCGCAACTACAACGATATCCATCGCAAGTACACCTCCATCGGCCCGCTGATGGACAAGCTGGGCAATGGCGGCAAGGGCATCAACTGGAACACCGAGCACGAGATCCACGAGCTGACCACGTTCAACCACCCGGTGCATGAGGAGGGGGTGAGCAAGGGCCGGCCACGTCTGGATACGGCCATCGATGCTGCAGAAATGATCCTGCAGCTGGCACCCGAGACCAACGGTCACGTGTCCGTCAAGGCCTGGGAGGCGCTCAGCAAGATCACGGGCCGCGACCACACGCACCTGGCGGTGGGCCGCGAGCACGACAAGATCCACTTCCGCGACATCATTGCGCAGCCGCGCAAGATCATCTCCGCACCGACGTGGTCCGGGCTGGAATCGGAAGAAGTCAGCTACAACGCCGGCTACACCAACGTGCACGAGCTGATCCCGTGGCGCACCATCACCGGCCGCCAGCAGTTCTATCAGGATCACCGCTGGATGCTGGATTTCGGCGAAGGCTTCTGTGTCTACCGTCCGGCCATCGACACCAAGTCCACGGCCAGCATGTTCGGCGCCAAATCGAATGGCAACCCGGAGATCACACTGAACTTTCTCACGCCGCACCAGAAGTGGGGCATCCACAGCACGTATTCGGACAACCTGCGCATGCTGTCGCTCAGCCGCGGGGGGCCGCACGTGTGGATCTCGGAAGAGGACGCCAAACGCGCCAACATCGTCGACAACGACTGGATCGAGGTGTTCAACAGCAACGGTGTGATCGCCTGCCGGGTGATCGTCAGCCAGCGGATCGCCAAGGGCATGTGCGTGATGTATCACGCGCAGGAAAAGATCGTGAACACCCCGGGCTCGCAGCTCAGCGGCAAGCGCGGCGGCATTCACAACTCCGTCACGCGTACCGTGCTCAAGCCCACCCACATGATTGGCGGCTATGCCCAGCTCGCCTATGGTTTCAACTATTACGGCACCATTGGCAGCAACCGTGACGAGTTCGTGGTGCTGCGCAAGATGTCGAAGGTCGACTGGATGGATACCCCGGTGGATGCCGGCGGAAAGGATCTCGTGGCCGAAACTGCACAAGGAGTTGCCTGATGAAAGTACGTGCACAGATCGGAATGGTGCTGAATCTGGACAAGTGCATTGGTTGCCACACCTGCTCGGTGACCTGCAAGAACGTCTGGACCAGCCGTGACGGCGTGGAATACGCCTGGTTCAACAACGTCGAGACCAAGCCCGGCATCGGTTATCCCAAACAGTGGGAAAACCAGAAGAAATGGAACGGGGGCTGGGTCCGCACCGAGAGTGGCAAGCTGGAACCGCGCCAGGGTGGCAAGCTGCGCATTCTGGCCAACCTGTTTGCCAACCCGAACCTGCCTGCCATCGACGACTACTACGAGCCGTTCACCTACGACTACCAGCACCTGCAGAACGCGCCGCGCATGAAAACGCCGCCCACTGCACGGCCGGTGTCGGTGCTGACCGGCGAGAAGATGGACAAGATCGAATGGGGCCCGAACTGGGAGGACGACCTGGCCGGCGAATTCAGCAAGCGCAGCCAGGACCACCTGTTCGAAGGGGTGCAGAAGCAGATGTACTCCACCTTCGAGAACACCTTCATGATGTACCTGCCGCGCCTGTGCGAGCACTGCCTGAACCCGACCTGCGTGGCCTCGTGCCCGTCCGGCTCGGTGTACAAGCGCGAGGAAGACGGCATCGTGCTGGTCGACCAGGACAAGTGCCGCGGCTGGCGGATGTGCATCTCGGGCTGCCCGTACAAGAAGATCTACTTCAACTGGCAGTCGGGCAAGGCCGAGAAATGCCTGTTCTGCTATCCGCGGATCGAGGCGGGTCAGCCCACCGTGTGCTCGGAAACCTGCGTGGGCCGTATCCGCTATCTGGGCGTGATGCTGTACGACGCCGACCGCATCGAGGCGGCTGCTGCCGTGCCCGACGACAAGCAGCTCTACAAGGCCCAGCTCGACTGCTTCCTCGACCCGAACGATCCGGCCGTCATCGAGGCGGCCCGCAAGGAAGGCATTCCCGATTCCTGGCTGGATGCGGCCCGCAAGTCGCCGGTGTACCGGATGGCCGTGAAGTGGGAAGTGGCCTTCCCGCTGCACCCGGAATACCGGACGCTGCCGATGGTGTGGTACATCCCGCCGCTCTCGCCCATCCAGAGCGCAGCCGAGAACAAGCAGATGCCGCACGAGGTGGTGGAAGGCAGCATCATCCCCAACGTGAAGAGCCTGCGCATTCCGGTGCGCTATCTGGCCAACCTGCTGACGGCCGGCGAAGAAGCACCGATCGTGAAGGCACTGGAACGGATGGTCGCCATGCGTGCCTGGAAGCGCGGCGAGATGATCAACGGCCAGGGCTCGCAGGCCGTGCTCGACCGTGTGGGGCTGGATGCCGACACGGTGGAGGACATGTACCAGACCATGGCCATCGCCAACTACGAAGACCGTTTCGTCATTCCCACCAGCTACCGCGCTGCAGTGGAGCGCAACTTCAGCAGTACCGGTGACTGCGGCTTCAGCTTCGGCAACGGCTGCTCGTCGGGCTATTCGGACGGTTCGCTCTTCGGCAAGAACAAGCAGCCGAAGGTCGATGTCATCCATCTGCAGCTGAAACGGCCGCGCCAAACTGAAAAGCAGGAGTCATGATGATCATCTATCGCATTCTGTCGGCCCTCCTCAGCTATCCGGAGGCCGAGCTGATCGGGGCGCTGCCCGAAATCGAGACGGCGCTGGACGAAACCCCCGAGATTCGCACCCAGCTGCAGCCGCTGATCGACCATCTGCGCAGCCACGATCTGATCGCGCTGCAGGAAGCGTATGTGGCCGACTTCGACCGTTCGCGCCACAACTCGCTGTACCTGTTCGAGCACATCCATGGCGAGAGCCGCGACCGGGGTGATGCGCTGCTCGACCTGCTGCGCGAATACCAGCGTCATGGCTTCGAGCCGGACGACCGGCCGGGCAGTGCCTGTGAAATGCCCGACTACCTGCCGCTGTTCCTGGAATTTCTGAGCATGCTGGAGGCCGACAGGGCCGCCCAGCTGCTCGGCGACGCCGTGAACGTGGTGGCCCTGGTGGGCGACCGGCTGGTGCAGAAGGGCAACCCCTACGCCTGCATCTTCGGCGTGCTGCAGACGCTCTCGCCCGTGGTGCCGCAGCCCATGGAAGACGCACCGGCACGCGACATGGAAACCCTGCTCGACCGGATGGGGCCGGGCGATGACGGGACCGAGCCGCTGCTCAAGCCCGACAACGGCATGGTGCAGACGGTGAAGTTCTACCGGTAAGGAGAGATGTCATGAGTTACTGGCACACGTTTTTCTTCGGGATCTACCCGTACATTGCGCTCAGCATCTTCCTGCTGGGCAGCCTGGTGCGCTTCGAGCGCGAGCAGTACACCTGGAAGAGCCAGAGTTCGCAGCTGCTCTACACGGGCACGATGCGCTGGGGGAACATCTTCTTCCACGTGGGTATCATCGGCCTGTTCTTCGGGCACCTGGTGGGCCTGCTCACGCCGGTGGCGGTCTGGGATGCACTGGGTGTGCCCCACAGCTTCAAGCAGGGGCTGGCCATGACGGCGGGCGGCATCATGGGCTCGCTGTGCCTGCTCGGTCTGGGCATGCTGCTGTACCGGCGCATCACCAACGCCCGCATCCGGGCGGTCACTTCCACCGGTGACAAGGTTCTGCTGGTCTGGATCCTGCTCACGCTGTTGCTGGGGCTTTCCTCCATCTTCGTGTCGGCCGGCCACATGGATGGCCACGAGATGGTGAAGCTGATGACCTGGGCACAGTACATCATCACCTTCAATGGCAAGGCAGCCGAGCAGATCGTCGATGTGAGCATCATCTTCAAGCTGCACATGTTCATGGGCATGACGCTGTTCATCCTGTTCCCGTTCACCCGTCTGGTGCACGTCTGGAGCGGCTTTGCCTCGCTGGGCTATCTGGGCCGTGCCTGGCAGCTGGTGCGCCAGCGCTGAACGGCACCGTCCCTGGGGCCGGCCGGGTCCATAACACACTGAACGGGCGGGTGGCATCGCTGTGGTGCTGCCTGCCCCTGATTATGGGGTCGGGCGCGGCATGGCTGCGCCCGGCACGTCTTTTGAGGACAGATCGTGGCAATTACCGTCAATGGTTCGGAATTCACCGATGCCGAAGTGGAGGCAGAACTGCCCCATCACCAGGATACGCCGCAGCCGCTGCGCAGCGCCTGCATCGCGCTGGCCCTGAAGCGCGTGATGCTGGACGAGGCGGCCGAGCTGGGGCATCCGGTGCAGGATGCCGAGGAGGCGGCCGACTGGCTGCTGTCCACGCAGGTCAGCGTTCCCACGGTGGATGAGGCCAGCTGCCGCCGCTATTACGACCAGCATCCCGAGCGTTTCCGGGTGGGCGGCTGGGTGGATGCCGACCACATCCTGTTTGCCGTGGCCGAAAACACGCCGCTCGATGCCCTGCGCGAGTTTGCCAATGAGACGCTGGCGCTGGTGCGCAGCCATCCGGAACGATTCGAGGCGCTGGCTGCCGAGCGCTCCAACTGTCCATCCTCCGAAAATGGTGGCGCACTCGGGCAGATGGTCCGGGGCGAGGCCGTGCCCGAGTTCGAGGCCGCGCTCTGGCGCATCACGCCGGGCACCATCGCCGAGGCGCTGATCGAAACCCGCTACGGCCTGCACATCGTGCGGGTCAACCGCCGGGACGAGGGGCGGCAGCTGCCCTTCGAACAGGTGCACGAAGCCATTGCACAGGCCCTGCTGGCCGCCAGTCGGGATGCCGCCTGGCGCCAGTATGTGCAGGTACTGCTGGGGCGTGCCAAAATCGAAGGGATCGATCTGGAGGGGGTCGACACGCCGCTGGTGCAGTAGGTCCACTGCAGGGGCAGGTACTGGTCGCTTGTCCGTTTCGGGGGCGACGCTGGTGGCCCACCCGTTTCAATGAACGGTAGCCTGCCCGTTTCGATGACTGGTGGGCCGGTCGGAGCCGTGCTGCTGCAATCCCGCAGGCCGGAGCAGAACAGGGTTGAACATGGACAGCGTATTGCCGCTTGATGCTTCTGCCGGGGCCGGCGCTCGTACGGGCGCCGGCCGTCTCACGGCTGGTGGTGCGTCCGGCGCCGCAGCGGATGGTGCGCTCGGCGTTGCGGCTGGTGTTTCGACCGGCGTGGGGGTATCCCGTGCAGCGGCCGGGCCGGATGACGGGTCGGGGACTCCTCGGCACGCATCAGACAGCGCCCCGAGGGAGGGTACGGCAGACTCGCCATCGCCGGATCAGGGGCCGGGCGCGCTGTCACCCGTGGCCAGCCGGCCGGCCTGGAAGAACCGGCTCTCCACCCGTATCGTCACCACCTCGGTGGTGGCGCTCATTCTCGTGCTGGGCATGGTGTTCGGTACGCTGTGGCTGTCGTGGCAGCTCGAAGGCGCGGCGGCGGCCATCAACGAAACCGGCAGCCTGCGCATGCGCGCCAACCGCATCGGCCT
The DNA here is from genome assembly GCF_003892345.1 of Lautropia dentalis. Classification (GTDB taxonomy): domain Bacteria; phylum Pseudomonadota; class Gammaproteobacteria; order Burkholderiales; family Burkholderiaceae_E; genus Lautropia; species Lautropia dentalis. The sequence continues at coordinate 33,385 of NZ_RRUE01000002.1, read as the reverse complement.
GCACCTGCTGCAGCGGCAGCAGGCGCTGGCGGCCCTGCAGCAGGCGTCGAACGGTTCACCGTCTCACGCGTCCGCGTCCGCGTCCGCGGCCGGGCCGGAGGCACGGCCGGCAACCGGTGCTCCGCAGCCGGCAGAGGATCACGCGCCTTCTCTTCTTCCTGCGACGCCTTCAGGCGGAACCCCGCAACCGGCAGGCGCCCGGTCTGTACCGGATGCTTCGCAGGCACAGGCCACATTCCGGCAGGCCGTGCAGGCCGCCACCCTGGATGTGCGGCACGACCTGCAGCAGCAGGGGCGCATTCTGGGCCGCTTTGCCGAGGGGGTACCCGGACGGCCCTTCTTCCTGTCTACCGATTCGGCCGTTCGCCAGCAGTTCCAGGCCGTTACCGAACGCTGGCAAGCCATGTCGCAGCTGGCGCAGCAGGCCCTGCACGATGGGGATGTGCGGGCCTACCTGAACCAGCTCGATGGCTTCGTCGATGAGGCCGACCGGTTGGTGCGCATGCTCGAAACGGGCAATGCCCGCAACACCACCCGACTGCGTGGCTCGCAGAGCGTGCTGATCGTCATGGCCTGCCTGGGCACGCTGGCGGTGGTCTTTCTGCTGTATCGCTGGATCATCCGGCCCGTACAGTCGCTGCACGACGGCATTCGCCGCATGGCGGAGCGTGATTTTTCCGTGCGGGTTCCTGTGACCAATACCGATGAGCTGGGCGTGATGGCCCAGGGCTTCAACCACATGGCCGGCCAGCTGCAGAGCCTGTACGAGGACCTGGGCGAGCACGTGCGCCAGAAAACTGCCGAACTCGAGCGTCAGAACCGTCAGCTCAGTGCGCTCTACGGCATGACGGCCTTTCTGAACAAGCCCAACGACATCGAGGCCCTGTGCCGTGGTTTTCTGGAACGGGTGATGGACGAATTCCATGCGGCGGCGGCCAGCATCCGTGTGCTGGACCCCAGTGGCGAGCGGCTGCACATCGTGGTGTCGCTGGGGTTTTCGTCGGCGCTGGAAGAAAGCGAACACTGCATGCGCACCAATGCCTGCTTCTGCGGCGAGGCCACGCAGCAGGGCACGATGGTCATCCGGGATTTCCGCAAGCTGCCCCGCCCCGAGGAAATCGGCTGCATGCGGGATGGTTTTCAGGGGGTGTCGGTATTTCAGATCGTCACACCCAAGGCCACGCTGGGTACCTTTTCGCTGCATTTCCGCGAACGCACCAGCATGACCGAACGCGAGGTGCAGCTGCTCGAGATGATGGGCCAGCACCTGGGTGTGGCGCTGGACAACCTGCGGCTGGGCGCCAAGGCCCGCCAGCTGGCGGTGGCCGAAGAGCGCAACCTGGTGGCGCAGGGGCTGCACGACAGTCTGGCGCAGGGGCTGAATTTCCTGAACCTGCAGACGCAGATGCTGGGCGGCGCCGTGCAGCACCGTCGCTGGGAGGAAGTGGAGGAAATCGTTCCGCTCCTGAAAACGGGCGTCTCGGAAAGCTATCAGGACGTACGCGAGCTGCTGCAGAATTTCCGTACGCGTCTGGCCGAGGGCTCGTTGCGCAAGGCGGTGGACGACACCATCGACCGTTTCCGCCGTCAGACCGGCACGGAAGTCGAGCTGCTGGTGGATGACCGCAATGGCGCGCCGCTGCATCCCGAGCAGCAGCTGCAGATCCTGTTCATCCTGCAGGAGGCACTTTCCAACGTGCGCAAGCATGCGCAGGCCACCCATGTCACGGTGCGTATCGACAACCACCGCGATTTCGTCATGCTCATTTTCGACAACGGCAGGGGGTATGATCCACAGGAAGTGGCTTCCCGCACGGCGCCGCACGTGGGGCTGTCGATCATGCGGGAGCGAGCTGCGCGCCTGGGCGGAAAACTGGACATGTGCAGCGCCCCGGGCAACGGTACCGAGGTGTCACTCATGCTGGCGCATGAAGACAGGCTGGTGTCCTGACCGGCACATCATGGTGTGCGCGATGGGCTGCCTTGCTGGTGGATGGCCCCGTCGTTGGCTGATCTGGATCATGGCGTATTCTTCTGGCTGTGTCATGCTGCAAAGTTCCACCTGGCCGCGGCGCTGTCCGCTTCTATCTGCATGAGCATCAGCATTCTGCTTGTCGACGATCACAACCTGTTTCGCTCGGGCGTGCGCCAGCTGCTGCAGCGCGAAACCGATCTGCAGATCGTGGCCGAAGCCTCCGACGGGCTGGAGGGGCTCAAGCGCGCCAAGGCCCTGCGCCCGGACGTGATCCTGCTCGACCTGAACATGCCGGGCCTGTCGGGACTGGAAACCCTGCACCTGCTCACGCAGGATGTGCCGCAGTCGCAGGTGGTCATTCTCACCGTGTCGGAAGAGGGCGAGGAGCTGGCCCAGGCGCTGCAGGCCGGTGCGGTGGGCTACCTCACCAAGAACATCGAGGCCGACACGCTGGTCACCGCCATCCGCAAGGCCAAGCGCGGCGAGCCGGTCATTTCCGACTCGATGACGGTCAAGCTGGTCGAGCAGTTTCGCTCACAGACGGCTGGCGGTTCGCCGCCACTGGCTGGTGATCCCGACGCCGGCATGGATGCCCTGGCGGCCGGTGGTGCTTCGGTTTCCGGCAGTACACCGATGTCCGGCAGTGCAGCAGTGTCTGGCGATGCGTCGATGCCGGGGGGCGCTTCGGTGTCCGGCCGCGCATCGCTGTCCGATGGGGCTGGTGGTAGCCCGCTGGCGGACGGGCGTACCGGTCTGTCTGGCGGACGCATGGCCGATGGCATCATGTCGCCCCCACCCATGGGTGGTGCAATGGCCGAGGCCGGTAGCGGGGGAGATGGCGGCATGGCGCCGGTGCGCCTCACGGCCCGGGAGCGCGAGATTATGCAGTGTCTGGCCCGGGGCGAGAGCAACAAGGAAATTGCCCGGCGGCTGGACGTGGCCGAGAGCACGGTCAAGATTCACGTCCAGAACATCATGAAGAAGACGGGCCTCACCAGCCGGGTGCAGATTGCCGTCTACGCCGTGGAGAACGGCCTGTCGGGCGGCGGTTGATCACCCGCGCGTCAGGAGGGTGTTCATCCCGGCCAGCAGCATGCGTGCGCTGCCGGCATTGCCCAGGGCAGGATCTGCCTGGGCCTGTGAATGGCCAATATCAGAAAAAGCGCCTCGCGAAGAGGCGCCCTGATGGGGAGATACCGGGCAAGGCGCCGGGTCGAAACGACCATGGCCGGCCCGGTGCGGAGGGGCTGCTCAGGCCGGCACGCCGATGATGACGCTGGAGGCCTTGAAGATGGCCTCGGCACGCTGGCCTTCGGCCAAGGCCAGTTCCTGCGCGCTTTCGTTGGTGACGACGGCAGCCACGGTGACGCCCGTACCGATTTCGAGGGTCACTTCGGTGTTGACGGCACCGGGTTGCACGCGGGTGATGTTGCCGGCCAGATGGTTGCGGGCAGACAGGCGCATGCCGTCGTTGCCGGTGGCCAGAATGACCGATGAGGCCTTGACCAGGGCAAACGCTTCCGAACCGACCTTCAGGCCCAGGCTTTCCGAGCTTTCGTGGGTGATGGTGGCGACGATCCGGTGGCCGCCCGGGATTTCCAGCTCGATCTCGTCATTGACAGCGCCGCGGTGGAAGGCGCTGACCTTGCCCTGGAACTGGTTGCGTGCGCTGGTTTTCATGCTCATTCTCCGTATCAGCAGGTAGTCGTCGGCGATGCCGTCTGCCTGGGCACACAGCTGTTCGACGAAGCGACGATGTTCGTTTTCGAGGATGTTGAAGTTGTCGATCAACTGCTGGCCACGCCGGGTCAGGCGTGTCCCTCCACCCCCCTTGCCGCCCACCACCCGTTCGACGAGGGGCTGGCCGGCCAGGTTGTTCATGAGGTCGATGGCATCCCAGGCGGCCTTGTAGCTCATGCCGATGGCCCTGGCTGCCTTCGAGATGGAACCGCTTTCGGCAATCTGGGCAAGCAGGCCGATGCGCCCCTTGCCGCCGAAATTCGTACCACCGACCGTCATCCAGATGGAGCCGTGCAATTCTATGGCATGACTGTTCTGTTTTTCTGTGACAGATGAGGTTTTTTCGTGAGTCATGGTGCTTTCCGGCTGAAATGGGGTGATGGATGGTGCTGAATCCAGAGAAAAAGGATTCGTTATTGGGAGTGGTTTATAGCGATTTTCGGGTATTGCGTATTGATATCTTTACACATGCCATGCTGTTCGTCATATGTTTTATTTTATGACGTCTGGTGCTGCTTCAGGGTATGCCCGGTTTTTTATGACGGAGTACCGTGTACCTCGCCCTATGGGTCAGAACAAGTCTCCAGTGGACAGACTTCCATAACCCGGGGTCGAAACAGGACAAGGAACGTGGCCAGATACGGAAAGGCATTCAAAGACAGAGCGGTAGTCCGGCTGCGGCCACCGGAGAGCGCTCCGGTGGATGTGGTGTCGCAAGAGCTGCATATCCCGGTGGCAACGCTGGAGTGCCGGCGTGTCGCTGCGCTGTCGGCACCCGAAAAAGGGTGCGTCTGGACCCCGGCCGTATGCTGGCCGCCGGCCGTGAGCTTATCGGCCGCCGGCTACCGGCCACCAGCCTTCAACCGTCGTGCAGGCGGGAGAGCAGCAGCTGTTTCCAGTTCTGGCCAATGCGCTGGCGCTCGTACAGGGGAGGGAAGCACACCTGCATCAGACGGGCGAGATCGGTCATGTCGCCCAGTCCCATGTCGCGCCAGAGTTCATGTTCGCCGTAGCAGGCAGCCGTCATGGCGTGGGCCAGCCAGCGGATCTTCTGTTCAGGCAGCTGTGGGTTGCGGCTCTGTTCCAGCAGTCTCAGCATGGACTGGAAGTCGCGTGGCTTGAGCGCCAGCAGCTGCTGGTACTGCACGTCGCGCAGGGGTTCGACTGGCTCCACTTCGGGAAACAGCCTGGCCAGAACCTCCAGCAGTTCTTCCTGCGGCAGCCCCAGCGTCCAGGCAAACAGGGGAAGGTCACCGTTCTGGGCGGCGCGCAGCACACCGGACACAGCCCGTTGCAGCAGGTAGGCGACATCATCGGGCAGGTCTTGCCCGGGCGCGAGGGAGGAAGGGGCGGTGCGGCTCATGGGGCGATGATCGCGCGTGCCGTGTATTGCTGCAAGCCCATCGGGGCATGGGAGAGGCAGCGTTTAGTGAACCCGGGTGCCATCCTGCATCTCCACCACATGCTGCCCAAGGGCATGGGCGTCTTCCGGGTCGTGGGTGATGAGGATCATCGGAACCTGCAGGCGCTCCTGCAGGGCCAGCAGCTCGGCGCGCATGGTGGTGCGCAGGGTTGGATCCAGGGCGGAGAAGGGTTCGTCGAGCAGCAGCGCGCGAGGTTCGGTCACCAGGGCCCGGGCCAGTGCCGTGCGCTGGCGCTGGCCGCCGGACAGCTCCGACGGGTACTGTCCGGCCAGCGGGGCCAGGCCGAAGATGTCCAGCCAGCGGGCCACGGAGGCCGGCCACTGGGCCGGCTGGGCATGGCACGGCGGGTTGCGCCAGCCGGTGCTCAGGGCGAAGGCCACGTTCTGGTACACCGTGAGGTGGGGAAAGAGCGCATAGTCCTGGAACACGTAGGCCAGGCGACGTTCCTGCGCGGGCAGCCAGATGTTCTGCGCCGCATCGAAGAGCGTATCGCCGTCCAGCCGGATATGACCGGAATCCGGGCGCAGCAGGCCGGCCAGCGCCTGCAGGGTCAGGCTCTTGCCGGATCCGGAGGCGCCGACGATGACGATGCGCTGGTGTTCGGACTGCAGTTGTACGGACAGCGTGAAGCTGCGGGTACCCGAGGTGAGCGTTTTCTGGATGTCGAGATCGAGCTTCACGGTGCAGGCGTCCGGAACTGAAGGTTGGGGGCAGGCAGCCGGCTGGGCCGGGGGGATGTGGTATGGCCCTGTTTTGAGATGTGCCCCGTCGGGAAAGGGAGCATGCGTGGGGGGCAATGTGTGCCGCGGCGGTGCCGGGCGCCTGCGAGGGCGGGGTTCATCGCCGCGCCAGCTGCCCCGGGGCCAGCTTGCCGGCCGACAGCAGCACGGCAATGCAGACGGCGGAGGTGACCAGTACCAGCATGTTGGCGGTGTCGTCCTGGCCGGCCTGGACGGCTTCGTAGATGGCGATGGAGAGCGTCTGCGTCTTGCCCGGGATGCTGCCGGCCACCATCAGGGTGGCGCCGAACTCGCCCAGGGCGCGGGCAAAGGCCAGCAGCAGCCCGGCCAGAATGCCACGCCAGGCCATGGGCAGCGTGACCCGGAAGAATACGGCGGCTTCCTTCAGCCCCAGTACGCGGGCGGCCTGTTCCAGCTGGCCGTCCACGGATTCGAACGCGGCACGGGCCGGCTTGAAGATCAGCGGAAAGGCCACGACGGATGCCGCGATGACGGCGCCCTGCCAGGTGAAGATCAGGTTGATGCCGAAGGTGCTGTTGAGCCATCCGCCCAGCCAGCCCCGGCGGCCGATGACCACGAGCAGGTAATAGCCCAGCACCGTGGGGGGCATCACCATGGGCAGTGTGAGGACCGTGTCGAGCAGTTCACGAACGGGGAAGCGCTTGCGCGCGAGCAGCCAGCCGACGGCCACGCCGAGAACGAGGTCGATGGCAGTGGCCAGACCAGCCACTTTCAGTGACAGCAGCAGGGCGGTCCAGGCAGCGGAATCCATGATGAGGGTAACAGCAGGAGGGTCATGCCGGGGGCTGACGTCTCAGGGTTTCCTGAAGAAGTACCTGGCCAGCACTTCCTGGCCTTCGGGGGCCAGGATGAAGGCCTGGAAGCGACGGGCCTCTTCGGGCTGGGCCGCGTCCTTCGTGATGGCCAGCGGGTACAGGATGGGCGTCTGGGTGGGAACCTCCAGCGCCGTCTTGACCTTGTCTTTCATGACGTAGGTGTCGGTGCCGTAAACGAAGCCGGCATCCACCTCACCCCGGGCCACGTAGTCCAGCGACTGGCGCACGTTCTGGGTGTTGACGGCCTTGGCGGAAACGGCCTTCCACAGGTGGGCGGCTTCCAGCGTGGCCTGGGTGTAGGCGCCGACCGGGACGCTGGCCGGATTGCCGATGGCGACCTTCTTGACATCGGCCTTCTTGAGATCGGCCAGTTTGGACAGGGTCAGCGTGCTGTCGGACGGCACGATCAGCACCAGGGTGTTCTGGACGAAGTTGTGACGGGTTTTGGGGTCGATCAGGTCCTGCTTCTCGGCCTTGTCCATGGTGGCCTGGTCGGCCGAGGCGAAGAGGTCGACCGGGGCGCCCTTGGACATCTGCTGCAGCAGGGCACCGGAGGCACCGAAGTTCAGCTGCACCTTGGCATCCGGATACTTGGCCTGGTACTTTTCGGCGATTTCCTTGAAGGCGTTGGTCAGGCTGGCGGCAGCGGAGACGGTGATGTCGGCGGCCTGGGCGGCCGTGGCAAAGAGGGACAGGGCGGCCAGTGCCAGCAGGTTCTTGCGGAAGGTCATGGTGAGTCCTGTAGATGGTTGAAGATCCCCCGACGCAATGAAGATCTCCGGGCGTAATGAAGATCCCGGACGCGGAGAAGATCCTGGGAGTGATGAAGCTCCCCGACAGGGAGGCGATCGATCACCGGAATATACACGTTTATATAACGGTGGTGCATTCAACGCATGGCTGGCGTTGATGTTGCTCAACCATCCGGGGTGTTTCTCAATTGCCCGGTGGCTCCTCAAGCGCCTGGGTGTTGTTCAACATTCGGGTGTTGCTCGAGGTCTGGAGGGACGCTCGGCCATCCGGGCAATTTCCCAGTCGTCCGGACGTTGCTCTGCCGCCTGGATGTCGTTCAACCGGCCGGGTGGTCATGAAAAAATTTTTCACGGTTGGCAGAATGGCGGTCTGTACTGTGTTTTTGTTTCAGGAGTCGAGATCATGGGTGTGCAGCTGGCAGGTCGGCGGGGCGCGGGAAGAGTGGCGCGTGGCGCAGTGGCAGAGCGCGGCGCAAGGGCGGTTGGTGGCGGGAGGCTCGGGTGTGAAGGGATGGCCGGCGGAATGGCCAGGGACGCAAGGATGCCCGGGGACGGCAGGATGATCAGGAATGACGGGGGGGCAGGAAATGACGCGAGGCTGTGGCGCGACCGGTCCGGGGCGCCCACACGCATGATGGTCGGGGCAGGCACGGTTGCACTGGCCGTGGCGGGGGCTCTGTGGACGATGACGGCAGCGCAGGCTGCATCCGGTTCTGCTGTGCCTGACGGGGATGTGTCGCTGCTGTCTGCCTCTCCGGATGGTCAGGTGAACGAGCAGGCAAATGGGCAGGTGAAGGGACAGGCATCGTCATCACAGGCAGATCATTCCTCCGCGGCGCCCATGGGCGCCGTGGTGGTGACGGCCACACGTGAAGCACAACCGCTGGCCGACAGTGTGAGTGACGTGGTACTGATCGACGGCGAGCGGCTGCATGCCAGTGGGCTGCATTCGGTGGAGGATGCGCTGCAGCGGTATGCGGGCCTGCAGCTGGCGCGCAATGGCGGCCCGGGGCAGAGTGCCGGCTACTTCCTGCGTGGTGTGGGGGCCAACGGGGTGGTGGTGCTGGTCGATGGTGTGCGCGTGGGCTCGGCCACGCTGGGGCAGACCCAGTTCGGTGCCCTGGACCTGGCCCAGCTCGAACGCATCGAGGTGGTGCGCGGACCGGCTTCCGGGCTGTATGGGGCAGATGCCGTGGGCGGGGTGATCAACCTCATTACCCGGCGTGGGCAGGGGGCGCCGAAACTGTCGGCCCATCTGGCCGTGGGGGGCTATGGCGGGCGGCAGGCCGGGGCGGACATCAGCGGTGCCGCCACCACGGGGCTGGGGCAGCTCGACTACGCGGTGAGTGTGGGGCGCGAGCAGAACCGGGGTGAATCGGCCATTCGCCCGAATGATCCCAACGGCTACTACAACCCGGACCGGGACGGCTTCCGTCGAACCGTGGGCACGGTGAACCTGGGACTGACCCCGGTGGCCGGGCACCGGGTGGGCCTGGTGGCAACGCAGTCGAAGCTGAACGCCCAGTACGACAGCGCCACCTGGGATGCCGCCACCGGCCAGAGCAATGCCCTGCAGGATTTCCGGAACCGGCTGACCACCCGCACGACGGCACTGGACTATCGTGGGAAGATGTCCGACCGCTGGACCACCTCGGCCCAGCTCGGGGCCGCCGAAGATGATGCAAAAAGTGGTGCAGCCAGTCCGGATCGCTACCGGACGGCGCGCCGCCAGTTTATCTGGCAGAACGCGCTGCAGCTGCAGCCCGGCCAGCAGCTGGTGCTGGGCTGGGAATACCTGCACGAGAAGGTGACGGCGGCCAGTTATGCCACGACCGGTGTGAACGGGGTGGGGGCGCAGCCGGATCATCGCAGCCGTCACAACCAGGGGCTGCTGGCGGGGTATACCGGCCAGTTCGGTACGGGGACCGACGTGCAGGCCAGCCTGCGGCACGATCACAATTCGGCCTACGGCAACAATACGACGGGCAGCCTGGGGGCTACCCAGGCACTGACGCAGAAGCTGAAACTGCGTGCGCAGGTGGGAACGAGCTTTCGCGCGCCCACCTTCAACGACCTGTACTACCCCAATTACGGGGTGGGCAGCCTGAAGCCGGAAAAGGGCCGCAGTGCCGAACTGGGCCTGTTGTGGCAGGCGCCGGGTACGCGCGCCGGTGTGACCGTCTATCGCAACAAAGTTCGCAACCTCATTGGTTATGACCCCGATACGACCGGAACCACGTGTCCTGCAGGCTATTTTGGCTGCGCTGCCAATACCGACCGGGCCACGCTGAAGGGGGCCACCCTCCAGACCATGCACGACTGGCGGCAGGTGCGTCTGAGTGCAGAATTCGATTTTCTGGATGCAAAGGATGATGCCACCGGCAAGCGCCTGAACCGGCGAGCGGCACACCAGCACAGTGTGGCGGCCGATTACCTGGGCGCAGGCTGGACGGCGGGCGCGACGCTCACGCGGGTGGGTGCGCGGCCCGACGGCGCGGTGCGGCTGGGCAGCTATGCCGTGCTGGATCTGCGGGCCCGCTGGGAAGTCGATCCACGCTGGACGCTGGAGGCCAGCGTGCTCAATGCGGCGGACAAGGACGTGGAACCGGTGCGCGGCTATCAGGGCCTGGGCAGGCAGTTCTGGCTGGGGGCGCGGGTAAATCTGGCGCTGTGATGTGACGCGTTCGTTCAGGCGGCCTGCTGCCGGAACCATTGCCCCATCAGCGCAAAGGCGTCCGGTACCGTGTCCAGCACGCCAGCCATTTCCACGAAGCCGTGGGTGTGGCCGGCGTAGTTGCGCAGCAGTACATCCACCCCGGCGCGTGACAGGGTCTGCGCGTAGGCGATGCCGTCGTCACGCAGCGGGTCCAGCCCGGCGGTGATGACCAGGGCTGGCGCAGCCCCCCGGTGGTCATTGGCCAGCAGGGGAGATGCCTGCCAGTGATGCGCGTGTTCTGGCTGTTCGTCCAGATAATGTCGCATGTGTTCACGCATCTGGGCCGTGGACAGGGGCGGCCGGTCGGCGTTGTCCGTCAGGGACGGATAGTGGGGCTCGAAGCCGCTGCGCAGGTCGGTTGCGGGGTAGATGAGCAGCTGGGCGACCAGCGGAGGAAGGTTTTCAGGCTGCGGGCTTTGGGACTGGGGTGGACTGTCCGGTGGAGGCAGGTTTTCCGGCTGGGCGTGACCATTGCCGGGAGACGGGCGATCTGTCCTGTGCCGATTGGCTGGCCGGTGTTGACTGTCTGTCCGGGCCTGATCGTCGGACTGGGGCAGGATATCTGCGGCCGGGCGCAACGCCAGGGCCACGATGGCTGCCAGATTGCCGCCGGCGCTGTCGCCAGCCACGCCGACCCGGTGTGCATCGATGGCCAGTGAGCCGGCGCTGGCCTGTATCCAGCGGGTGGCCGCGATGGCATCATGCGCGGCCTGGGGCCACGGCAGCTCAGGGGACAGCCCATAGTCCACCGAAATGACCACTGCCTGTGCGGCCAGTGCCAGCCGCCGGCAGACCCGGTCGTGTGTATCCAGATCGCCCATCGACCAGCCGCCGCCATGAAAATAGACGAGACAGGGGGGCGCCGCAAGGTCTGCCTGTGGCCGGTACAGCCGCATGTGCAGCGGGCGTTCATCGGTTTCGGCCACGAAATCGCGCACCTCGGCCACCTCCAGGACCGGACCGCCCACGCGCTGGCCAAACATTTTGTACCAGGCGCGCAGTCCCTTCAGGTCGGGCATGGGCATGACGGCGCCGGGGCCGTCCAGCTGTTCCAGCAGTTTCTGCTGCTCGACACGGTACTGGAAAAAGGCGGCCAGCTGGGGATGCATGTGGGAAAGCATGGATGAGCCCTGTTCGTGGCGGTTTGTGGGGGAGCATGGCGGGTTCTGTGGCGGATAGACGATGTTACCCGGCTGCTTGTCTTCGGCTTGTCATGCGCATATAGTATGCGCATGATCCATGCATGAGGGCCAGACAATGCCGATGGCAAACATGACCATATTCGATGCGCAGGCGCCCAAACGGGCCACCAATGTCAGTATCAACAGTGATCTGCTGGCAAAGGCTCGTGCGCTGAAAATCAACCTTTCAGCCACCCTGGAAAGGGCCTTGAGCGAGCAGCTGGCCCGGCAGCAGGAGGCTGCCTGGCGGCAGGAAAATACCGAGGCCATCGAGGCCTACAACCGCTTTGTCGAGATGCACGGCTGCTTCAGTGACGCAACACGGAGTTTCTGATCATGCAATTCTGGCTGCATGAGAATGCGAACCCTGCAACGCGACGTACGCATCCGTGGCTTCTTGATGTGCAGTCACCCCTCTTGGATGATCTGCGTACCGTGGTTGTCGTTCCACTGGTGCCACTGCGCACAGTGGCCAACAGGAAGGTAACACGCCTGACACCGGTGGTGGATGTGCAGGGAGAGCCCCATATCCTGATGGTTCCTTTGATGGCCGGTATTGATCGGCGGTATGTGGGGCGTCCTGTACATGATCTGTCCTTCTGTCGGGATGAGATCGTGGGTGCTTTGGATTTCCTGATCTCCGGAGTTTAGAGTGTGTCGTGAACTGGTTCGTCCCAATGTTCTCATGAGGGCGCGCGAGGACGCACGAGTCCATGACATGCCCTGGGGGGTACACCATCAAAAAAGGGGCTTCAGCCCCTTTTTTGATGTGTGATCAGGCTGATTTGCCAGAATCACAGCACGGCCAGCGCCGCCGCATAGTCCGGCTCGTGGGTCAGCTCGGACACCAGTTCGCTGTGCAGCACCTGGTCATTCTCGTCCAGTACCACCACCGCGCGGGCGGTCAGGCCGGCCAGCGGGCCGCTGGTCATGTCCACGCCGTAGTCCTTGCGGAACGTAGGGCTGCGGAAGCACGACAGGGTGACGACATTTTTCAGGCCCTCGGCGCCGCAGAAGCGGTTCTGCGCAAACGGCAGATCGCCCGAAATGCACAGCACGACGGTGTTGTCCAGTTTGGATGCCTCGGTGTTGAAGCGGCGTACCGAGGTTGCGCACACGCCGGTGTCCACGCTCGGGAAGATGTTCAGCACCTTGCGCTTGCCGGCATAGGTGGCCAGCGTGGATTCGCCCAGTTCCGCGTTGACGAGGCTGAAGGCCGGTGCCTTGCTGCCTTTGGCCGGCAGGGTGCCGGCTACATCGACGCTGACGGTATCGTGGAAAGTGACTTTGCTCATGAGGTTCTCCTGTGAGGGATGCGAATGGGACACGCCCGTGTGGCGATGATACCGGTCTGCGACATCAGGTGCGGAGCGCGGCCGCGCGGACGGTGCGTGCATGACATGACCCGTCCGCCAGCGCGCGTTGCCGTTCACTCGCCAGCCAGCTGCTGGTAGTAGCGCAGGCCGTCGCGCAGGTTGGGCAGGTGTTTGTTCACGTACGCCAGCCAGACGGTGGCGTTGCCGAGGTTTTCCTTCGCCCTGGCCAGCGCGGCGCGGGATTCCTTGCCGGGCTTCTGGGCGGCCTGCTGGCGGGCTGCCTTCAGGTCGGCCTCGGCCTTTGCCTTGAAGGCCCGGGCGCCCTTGAGACTCTTTTCCATGGCGGGCAGCGACACGTCGCGGATGCGGCGATACTGGGCCTTCCAGGTGTCTGCAGCGTTCATCAGCGGGCAGGCCACAGGGGCCGATACCGTGTTGTCGCGCATGTCGAAGGTGGTGATGGTGCAGGCGCCGGCGCGGCCGATGCCGTCGATGCCCTTCACGCTGCTGTCCAGATGGATCCGGTGCAGCAGGGCGCCGCGGGTGGCGTTGTCACCTTCCCAGGTCTTGGTGGTCACGTAGACATCGGTGCCCTTGCCGGTGTGGCGCACGTACAGGTTCGAGGGGGAATCCTGGAACGTGATGTTGACGAACTGGCCGGGCTGGAAGGCTTTGCGTTCGGGGGACAGGGCGGCCACCGTCACGGTGTTGCTTTCGTAGTTGGTGGTGAAGGCCTGCTGGCTGTCGGGGCTGTACCCCACTTCCACACTGCCCGAACCGGTGAGCAGCGCGCTGCGGGCGCCGCTCACCGGATCGATCACCATCAGGTTGGGGCGACCGGACACGTCATTGTTGCTGGCCACCAGCGACATGCCGGGGCCGGACACATAGTTGTAGATGTTGAGGCTTTCGAAGGTGGGCGAGAGCTGGTTCACGGTGCCGTTCTGGGCATCCACCGAGGTCACGGCACGTCCGCCGGTGATCAGGCTGCCCATGCGGTAGAGCATTGGGATGACCAGCCGGGCCTTTTCGGTGGGCTCGACGGCATAGCCTGCGGCGTGATCCCCCGCGGGGGTGTACTTCATGATGTAGCCCGACGGATCCTTCGCGCCGAAACTGTTGTAGTTGATGTAGAAGTTGCCCATTTCATCCATCTGCACATAGCGGCCCCGGTAGGTGTCGCCATGGATGGTGCTGTCGGGCTTGCGGCAGGTGCTGGTGTGCTTTTCCAGGTCGACCAGGCTGAAGGCGCTCTGGTGGGTGTGGGTCACGACGGCCTTCCTGCCCAGCCGGTCGATGGCAATGGCGTGGGCCGCAAAGGGCAGGGGCATGGCCTGTTTGAAGGCCAGCGTGTCTGCATCCAGCATCACCAGGGCGCCGGGTGTCACACCGGGGGCCGAGGCGCCGCCGAAGGTGGCGTACAGGGTGCCGCCGTGTTCGGTCATTTGGTAGAAACCATTCATCAGGATGGGCTGGCCAGCCTCGGGATCGTTCCTTTTCCCCTTGGGCACCGGCCGCTTCGTGCCGGCCAGGGTGAAGCCATAGTCGTCACCGTGGCTGGCCCATTTGGCATCGTAGCCTTCCAGTCCTTCGCAGCCCGTGGTGGGTTTGAAGCTCAGTGGCCTGGTGGCCCTGTTGCCGGAACCGTGGGTGGTGCCGTCTGCCAGCGGGGCGGCCTGGCTGGTGGTGCTGATCAGGGTGCTGCTGGCAAGGGCCATGGCAACAGCCAGGCCAACGCGTGAAATGCGTGGGTGCATGGAGGAAATTTCCTGGGAAATGGGCGTACCGGGAGCGTGCCGGGGGGCGTGTACCGGGACCGGCCGTGCCGGAACGGAAAGGAGGCTAATGATAGTGAGAGAGATTATTATGCCCTATTCAAAAGAAAAACATCCCGGTTTTGACATTGTTTTGCCGATACTTCCGGGTGGGCAGTTTCAGTATTAACTATTCTTCACAATCGGGTTCGGTCACGGTGGACGGGGCCGATCTTGTCAGGCAGGAAATCCGAAAGCGCCGGGCAGGTTGCCCAAAAGCGTCGGGCTGGCTGGAAGGCTGTGGAAGGTGCAGGAGGAGGGTGGCTCGTGGCAGCTGCAGGGCTGCGGGCGGTCGGGCAACAGGGGCCTGCTCATTGCGGACTGGCCGACCGCCGCTGTGCAGGGCCAGGAGAAGAGAAACTGGCTGTGATGGCAGGGGGGCGCAGGCACCGGGCACAGGCAGCAGGCACAGGCACAGGCGACAGGCGACAGGCGACAGGCGACAGGCGACAGGCGACAGGCGACAGGCGACAGGCGACAGGCGACAGGCGACAGGCCGGCGTGATGGTGGAAGACGGTCGGGAAGAGAGAGGAGGCGTATCAGATGAAGGCCAGAAACGAAAAAACCGGACCAGCCTTGCGGCGGATCCGGTTTTTGATGTTCTGGTCGGGGTGAGAGGATTCGAACCTCCGGCCTCTACGTCCCGAACGTAGCGCTCTACCAGGCTAAGCTACACCCCGATGGTCTTACCCGTTCCTGCCAAACACCAAAGCTTACTTGTTACGCGAGATCGAGTAAGAAGATAAGTATAGCAAGGCTTCCTTGAATTGGGAAGGGGGTACGTGGATCAGTGCATCGCGTGCCCGTTGCGCCTCCTGTTCGGCCAGGGTGCGGGCATAGCCCAGGGCGTCGCAGCGCAGGATGGCCTGGTGGATGGCGTCGAAGTGCTCGGTCTCGCCATTGATGATGGCCTGGCGGACGATTTCGCGGTCGGCGGGCGCTCCCACTTCCATCACACGGATGAGGGGCAGGGTGGCCTTGCCCTCGCGCAGGTCGTCGCCGATGTTCTTGCCAAGGGTGTCGCGCTCGCCGGAGTAGTCCAGCACGTCGTCGATGATCTGGAACGCCGTGCCCATGTGGCGGCCGTAGGTTGCAGCAGCGTCTTCCAGCTCGGGCGTGGCACCGGCCAGGATGGCGCCGATGCGTGCCGACGCCTCGAACAGCTTGGCCGTCTTGAAGCGGATGACCTGCAGGTAGGCGGCTTCGTCCACGTCGGGGTCGTTGCAGTTGAGCAGCTGCAGCACCTCGCCCTCGGCAATGACATTGGTGGCGTCGGCCAGCGTCTTGAGGATGCTGATTTGCTCCACTTCCACCATCATCTGGAACGAGCGGGAGTAGAGGAAGTCGCCCACCAGCACCGCGGCCGGGTTGCCGAACTGGGCGTTGGCCGTGGGGGCGCCGCGGCGCAGCGTGGATTCGTCGACGATGTCGTCGTGCAGCAGCGTGGCGGTGTGGATGAACTCGACCACCGCAGCCAGCAGCCAGTGATGGCCTTCCTTCTGGTGGGCGTCGGAGTTGCCGTAGCCCAGCGCACGGGCAAACAGGGTGAGCAGCACCGGCCGCAACCGCTTGCCGCCTGCGCCGATGATGTAGCTGGCGATGGTGCGGATGAGGGCGACGGGGCTGTCGAGACGTTCCTTGATGACCCGGTCGACCTGGGCAAGATCGTCTGTGATGATCGGATAGGCGTCGTAGGGCTTCAAGATGTCGTGCTGGTTGGCGTTGGCCGGAGGATGGTCTGCCGGAAAGTTGCCTATTGTAGAGGGGAAGGCGCGGGCCGGTGCCGCGGATCCGCAGGGATCCCTGCAGGCAGGGGCGGCAGCGTCCCCGGTACAGGCGTTTTCCGACAGGAGGAGACCGGCTGTGGCAACTCTGCCACGCCGGACCGATGTCCGGAAAGGTCCGATTATATGGGCGGAAGACAGGGGCCGGCCGGGCGGCGCCGTTACAGCCGCTGCCGTCCTGTCCTGCACACCCAACGGGAGGCGGGGATGAGCGGGTCCATGACACGCCCCAGGGCGTTGGGGGCTGCTTTCACGGCCGGGCCGCCGTCGCGCCTTCTTTTCACGTTTGATGTGTCACATTGGTTGACATGGTGCGGGAGCAGAGGCGTGTGCCGGAAGTGGAGGCGTGGAGGCAGGAAGAAGGCAGGTGGCCCAGACGGTGGCCCAGGCGTGGGACAGGCGTGGGACAGGCGTGGGACAGGCGTGGACAGGCGTGGACAGGCGTGGGACAGGCAGGGTACAGGCAGGGTACAGGCAGGGTACAGGCAGGGTACAGGCAGGAAGGGCGCGCGGCGTTTGACGCTGCCTCAGTCCCGACCCTATAATTTCAGGTTGCGCCTTCCTGGGTGGGAAGGTGTGTTCTTTGGAGGTTTCCATGTACGCGGTCATAAAAACCGGTGGCAAGCAATACAAGGTTGCTGCCGGCGACAAAATCAAGGTAGAACAGATATCCGCAGACATCGGAGCCGGCATCGAGATCGACCAGGTGCTCGCCGTCTACGATGGCGACAAGGTGAAGATCGGTGCGCCGCTGGTGGGTGGTGCAAGCGTGTCGGCTGTCGTCCTGTCTCAGGGTCGTCACAAAAAAGTACGCATCTTCAAGATGCGCCGGCGCAAGCACTACCAGAAGCGCCAGGGCCATCGCCAGAACTACACCGAGCTGTTCATCGCGCAGGTGTCGTCCGAGCTGGGCACCGACAAGGCCGAGGCACCGGCTCCCGTTGCTGCCTGAGTCATTTGGGCAATGCCTGAATAACCACAGTCCAAAGTATCAACCCGCCCTGTCCCGGGCCGCGTCCCGGGGCCTTCAGGGCATCTCGTGCAGGTAATCAGTCATGGCACAGAAGAAAGGCGGCGGCTCTACACGCAACGGCCGCGATTCCAAGCCAAAGATGCTGGGTGTCAAGGCCTACGGCGGTCAAACCGTGTCGGCCGGCTCCATCATCGTCCGTCAGCGCGGCACCCGTGTGCACGCGGGCCGCAACGTCGGCGTGGGCAAGGATCACACCCTGTTCGCGCTGATCGACGGCGTGGTCACCTTCGGTACCCACGGTCCGAAGAGCAACAAGGTGGTGAGCATCACCCCGCTGCTGGCCGAAGCTGCCTGAGCATCTTCACCGGCAACCATCAGGCGGCACCTGTGGGCTTGGCTCCAGGTGCCGCTGGTGTTTTCTGGGGTTCGTCTGCCGGTGGCCGCACTCGCGGCCGTACCCGCCGGGCGGGACGGCATGATGTGGGGCTTTTGGGGCACGCTCCATGACCGCTCTCCTACAATGCGGAAAGCAGACACACGCAAGAGGCGTGAAGATTCATGAAGTTCATCGATGAAGCCCGGATCGAAGTGATGGCCGGCAATGGCGGCAACGGGGCAGCGTCGTTTCGTCGCGAGAAGTTCATCCCGTTCGGCGGCCCCGACGGCGGTGATGGTGGCCGGGGCGGTTCGATTCTTGCCGAGGCCGACCGCAACATCAACACGCTGATCGACTTCCGCTACACCCGCAAGTACCAGGCGCGGCGGGGCGAAAACGGCCGTGGTTCCGACCAGTACGGCAAGGGCGGCGACGACATCCTGCTGCGCATGCCAGTGGGCACACAGATCTACGATGAAGATTCGGGTGAACTGCTGTTCGACCTGACCACCCATGGTGAGCGCGTCGTGCTGGCAAAGGGTGGGGATGGAGGGCTGGGCAACCTGCACTTCAAGAGCAGTACCAACCGTGCCCCCCGCAAGTCCACGCCGGGCTGGCCGGGCGAGGAGCGGCGCCTGAAGCTGGAGCTGAAGGTGCTGGCCGACGTGGGGCTGCTGGGCATGCCCAACGCCGGCAAATCCACTTTCATTTCGCAGGTATCCAATGCGCGACCGAAGGTGGCAGACTACCCGTTCACCACGCTGCATCCCAACCTGGGTGTGGTGCGCATCGACGAGGGGCGCAGCTTCGTGGTGGCCGATGTGCCGGGGCTGATCGGCGGCGCTGCCGAGGGCGCGGGCCTGGGGCACCGTTTTCTGCGGCACCTGCAGCGTACCCGGCTGCTGCTGCACCTGGTGGACATCTTCCCGTTCGACCCCGACCGTGATGTGGTGGACGAGGCCCGGACCATCATCGATGAACTGCGCAAGTACGACCCGGCGCTGTACGAAAAGCCACGCTGGCTGGTGCTGAACAAGGTCGACATGATGGCGCCGGACCAGGTGGCCGAGGTGCGCGAACGTCTGGTGCAGGCGCTCGACTGGCAGGGGCCGGTGTTCGAGATCTCGGCCATTGCCGGCCAGGGCTGTCGCGAGCTTTGTTATGCCATCTGGGACTATCTCGAATCGTTGCGTCCCCCCGAGGCCGTCGATCCGGATGTGCGCTTCGACCGCGATGCAGAAGTGCCAGATGGTGGTGCAGACGCGCGAGGTCGCGATGTGGACGTGCCAATCGGCGATGCAGAAGCGCAAGGCAGCGATGTGGGCGCGCCAGAAGGCGATTCGGAAGCGCGAGGCCGCAATGCGGAAACGCCAAACGTTTTGTCCGGCAATGCTGAGGGTACGGATCGCGCACCGGCTCACGACAGGGTCTGATCGGTGCCTGATTCCGCCGGCACGGAAAAGCGGCGAAAGCCGGTGCCGCAGTCGCAGCCGGTTTTTCCTTTCTGTCCGCGCCGGCGTCCGTCATGTCACGTGACGCAACGCGCCGGTTCTGCTGGCGCAATGCATCGGTTCTGCCGGTGCAACGCACCGGTTTTGCTGGCACAATGCATCGGCTCTATGCAGGATCAATTTCAAAAACGCAATACCCTTGGGTGCATATAAGACACATCTGGTGTTTTTCTGTTGTATTGGCGTGGTTTTGTCGCGACACGACAGGTGTTGCGCTAAAATTACATCCGCTCGAGGCGTTATCGCCCGGGGCACTATTTTTTCCGTGCGCTGATAATCCATGTGCCTCATGACATGATCGCCGGCGTGGCACTGCATGGTCGCTGGCGTGATACTTCCGTACCGGACGTTGCACGGACAGTCATGTCGGGCAGCAGTTCAATGGTTCCCAATCATGGAGCAGGCCAATGGCTCCTGAAGCCAATATGAATGGCGAGTTCGATTATGTGGTGGTGGGTGCCGGCACGGCCGGCTGCCTGTTGACCAACCGTCTGAGCGCCACCGGGGCAAGCGTGTGCCTGCTGGAGGCTGGCGGGGCCGACTGGAGTCCGCTCATTCACCTGCCGGTTGGCTACGTCTGGAACGTGCACAGCCGCCGGCTTACCTGGAACTTCACCACCGAGCCGGGCAGGGTGGTCCAGCGCAGCATCCGTCTGCCGCAGGGGCGCGTGCTCGGCGGCAGCAGCTCGATCAACGGCATGTCGTTCGTGCGCGGTCCGCGCGAAGACTACGACGCCTGGGCCGCTGCCGGCAACCCCGGCTGGTCCTATGCCGAGGTGCTGCCGTACTTCCGCCGCCTGGAGCAGAAGATCGGGGTGGGAGACGACCTCTACCGGGGCCGCGAAGGCGAGCTGCGCGTCACCGACCTCGACTGGCATCACCCCCTGTGCGACGCCTTTCTGGCCGGCATGGACGAACTGGGCATCCCGCGTACCTCCGACTACAACGGTGAACAGTACGAGGGGGCCGGATTCTTCCAGCGCACCATCCATGGTGGTCGCCGCCAGAGTTCGGCCGTGAGCTTTCTGCGGCCGGCGCGCCGGCGTCCGCAGGTCGATGTGCGTACCCGCGCCCAGGCCAGCCGCGTGCTGTTCGAGGGCCGGCGCGCGGTGGGCGTGCGCTATGTGCGGGGCGGGCCGAATGGCAGGGTCGAAACCGTGCGTGCCCGGCGGGAGGTCATTCTGGCGGCCGGCAGCATCAATTCGCCGAAGCTGCTGCAGATCTCCGGGGTGGGGCCGCGCCCGCTGCTCGAAACGCTGGGCGTGCCGGTGGTGCACGAACTGCCCGGCGTGGGCCAGAACCTGCAGGATCATTACCGCGTCCGGCTGGTGTCGAAGCTGCGCTATGTGCGCACCATCAACGAGCTGGTGAAGTTCCCGGGCGTCATTGCCCAGGGCTGGCGCTGGCTGCGCGGCAAGCCCAGCGTGCTGGGGCTCAGCGCCTCCATGGCACATGTGTTTGCCCGCAGCAGTGCCGAGGCAGTACGACCCGACATGGAGTATGTCTTTGCGCCGGCCAGTTTCCGCGGGGGCATCGTCGGCCTCATCGATGGCTGGCCGGGCATGACGATCGGCGCCTGGCAGTCGCGCCCCCTCAGTACCGGCCATGTCCACGCCATCAGCGACGACCCCTTCGAGGCGCCCTGCATCCAGCCCAACTACCTGAACGACGAACGCGACCAGCGCGTGCTGATCAACGGCATCCGTCTGGGCCGGCGCATGCTCGAAACTTCCTACCTGCGTCCCTTCCTCGACAGCGAGCAGGTGCCGGGGCCGGACTGCCGCAGCGACGACGAAGTGCTCGACTTCGCCCGGCGTACCGGCGAAACCGTCTACCACGTGGTGGGCAGCTGCCGGATGGGCCCCGCCGACCGGCCGGACTCGGTGGTCGATGCCTCGCTGCGCGTGCACGGCCTCGAGGGCCTGCGCGTGGTGGATGCCTCGATCATGCCGTCTCTGCCCTCGGTCAACACCAACGCCCCGTCGTTCATGATTGCCGAGAAGGGTGCAGACCTGATTCTGGGTACCTCCCCGCTGCCCCCGGCGCCCGTGTCCTGAGTGGCGCCCCGTCCCCTGCCCGTGTATTCCGACCTGTCCGGTAACCGGCAGGCGGGCGGCACGTCAGCAGTGGGCGTTCGGGGACGGACAGCAGGCGGGCGGGCTGGACATGGGCCAACCACCACACTGTCGGCAGGGCAACAGGCAGCGTGAGCAGTGGCAGGCGGTGCGCGGGCAGGAGGGCTTCTCCACCGGGCGGCAGGCGCGATCCGTCTGGCCGAAACCGTGGCGTAGTTCATTGCCTGCACCATCGAGTATTCGGCAAGATTCGTCGCATGAAAGCGACACACTTCACCCTCACGGCCGTTTCCGCACTGCTGGCCACAGTGCTTGCGGGCTGCGGCGGCGGCGGTGGCGGCGCCGGCGGGGTGGGCACACGGAGCCTCTCCGATGCCCCGGGCGACCTTGGCGCCTCCGCCCAGTACGCCAACCAGTGCGCGGTCGACAACACGCTGGCCCACAGCAGCAGTGGTGACTGGCTGGAAGGCTATCGCAAAGGGTCGCGCCAGACCGAACAGCAGTTCATCCGCGCCTACATGCAGGAAAGCTACCTCTGGTATGCCGACATGCCGCAGGTGAACGGGCAGCTGCCAGAATATCTGCAGGTCGGGCACGAAGAAGGGATGCAGAACTATTTCCGGGCGCTGCTGTCGCCCAAACTGACGGTCCGCGGCGCCCGCAAGGACCGCTTCAGCTTTGCCATACCCACCGCGGAGTGGAAGGCTTCCTCGCAGGCCGGTACGGCCAGCGGTTACGGGGTGGATCTGGGCATCCTGAAAAACGAAGTGCCGCGGGATGTGCGTGTGCTGGTGGTTCACGAGGGCACACCGGCTGCCCAGCAGGGCGTTTCGCGTGGTGACATGCTGGTGACGGTGACCACCGCCAGCGGCAAGCGTATCGACGTGGTCAACACCCAGGACGCCGCCGAGGTCGAGGAGCTGAACCGCGTGCTGTTCTCGGCCAATGATGGCGAGAAAACCGGCTTCGAACTCAAGCCGGTGGATGCGGAACAGCCCAACCGCCAGACCGTGCTCAGCGCCGGTGAATACCAGAAACCGCCGGTCCAGACGGCCAGTGTGATCACCACCGACGATGGTGCAAAGATCGGCTACCTGCAGTTCAACGGCTTTACCCTGCCGGTGGAATCGCAGCTCTTCAAAGCCGTTACCGACATGAAGAACCAGCAGGTGCAGGACGTGGTGGTGGACCTGCGCTACAACGGCGGCGGCTATCTGTACCAGTCGGCCCAGCTGGCCTACATGCTGAGCGATACTTCGCTGACCCAGGGCAAGGTGTTCGAACGCCTGCAATACAACGACAAGCGCAGGCGTGAAACCGAGGCATCCCAGAGCCAGATGCGCTTCATGTCCCAGACCACGGGCACCGAGGGCACGGGCACTAAGGCTGGCCAGTCCCTGCCCAACCTGGGCCTGAAGCGCGTGTACGTGCTGACCAGCAACAGCACCTGCTCGGCCAGCGAGTCGCTGGTCAATGGCCTGCGGGGTGTTGATGTGGAGGTGGTGCAGATCGGCAATACCACCTGCGGCAAGCCCTACGGCTTCACCGCGAAGGACAACTGCGGTATGTCATACTTCCCCATCGAGTTCGACGGCGTCAACGACAAGGGCGTCGGCGGCTTCGATGCCGGCTTCACGCCCAACTGCATGGTGGCAGACGATGTCACCCACCAGCTGGGCGACGTGAAGGAAAGCCTGCTGGCGGCGGCCCTCCATTACCGCCAGCATGGCAGCTGCCCGGCTTCTTCCGCAACCGTCCAGGGCAAGCAGCTGGGTGCGACCGGTGCCGATGGCACAGCCCGGCCGGCTGGCCGCATCCATGACCCGCGCATGGTGCGCAGCCCTGCCCTGACCAACAAGTTCCTGCTGCCATGACGTTCTCTGCGCTGCCCGCCACCGCCTCCCGATTCACTTCACACGTTGCCGGAGGGGGCGCGAGGGCAGCGCTGCTGGCACTGCTGGGCGCTGCCGTGCTGTCCGGCTGCGCCGCATCGGGCGAGCGCGCTGCCGGCGATGCTTCCGGCAGCTCGCGCCACGAGTCGCTGGAAGAGCGCATCCACCGTGAGGGCGCACACGAAGACGCGATGCAGGAACAGCAGGCGCGCGCCGCCGAACAGCTGTCGCAGGATCCGGGCGTGTCGCTGTCGGACCTGCCGCCCGCCCGGCTGGCCTCGCAGACCAGCAGATCCTGCCTGGCCGCCATCGAGACCGTGGCCGAGCGATTCAGTGGCCAGCGCGTGCTGCTGGGCAATGCGGCCTTTGTCGACAGCAGCGAGCTGGTTCTGGACCAGACCTTTGCCAAAGGGAAGGACGGGCAGATTCTCGACGGCAAGCGCCTGACCCCGCAGCCCTTCCTGATGCAGCTGCGCTTTGGCCCCCGCGGCTGCATGGTGGTCGTTCCGGCGCAATCGTCCGCCACCCGGCCCGTGCCCGCCTCGCAGCTGCTGCGCGAGTGCCGCTGCCTGCCGCCGCCGGTGAAACAGTAAGCGCCGCCAGACTTCCTGTTCCGTTCATGTTCTGTGCCGTTCCTGGCTGTCGGGGCCTGCCCCCTGATTGCGAACGAACAGGTTCATGGCACGCGCCTGGCTGTCCTGATGGAGGCAGGCGAGCGCCGGCGGAATCATGTGACGTTTGGCCCGTGTGGCCCCCTCTGCGATAATGCCCGGATTGCATACCATCTCACCTATCCGGCAGCGCAGACTGCCGCAGCTACATGGCCCAATACGTCTACACCATGAACCGGGTCGGCAAGACCGTCCCGCCCAAACGGCAGATCCTGAAGGATATATCGCTCAGCTTTTTCCCCGGTGCCAAGATCGGCGTGCTGGGTACCAACGGCGCCGGCAAATCCACCCTGCTCAAGATCATGGCAGGGCTCGACAAGGACATCGAGGGCGAAGCCACCCCCATGCCCGGCATCAAGGTGGGCTATCTGCCGCAGGAGCCGCAGCTCGACCCCGAGGACACCGTCCGCGAAGCCGTTGAAGGGGGCCTGGGCGAAATCGTCGAGGCCAAGCAGAAGCTGGAAGAAATCTACGCCGCCTACGCCGAGCCGGACGCCGACTTCGACGCCCTGGCCGCCGATCAGGCCAAATACGAGGCCATCATCCAGGCCGCCGGTACCGACAACATCGAGCTGCAGCTCGAAGTGGCCGCAGATGCCCTGCGCCTGCCGCCGTGGGATGCCAAAATCGGCAATCTCTCCGGCGGTGAGAAGCGCCGCGTGGCCCTCTGCCGCCTGCTGCTGTCGCGCCCCGACATGCTGCTGCTGGACGAGCCCACCAACCACCTCGATGCCGAAAGCGTCGACTGGCTGGAACAGTTCCTGCAGAAATTCACCGGCACCGTCGTGGCCGTCACCCACGACCGCTACTTCCTCGACAACGCCGCCGAGTGGATTCTGGAACTGGATCGTGGCAGCGGCATTCCCTGGCGTGGCAACTACAGCTCGTGGCTGGACCAGAAGAGCAATCGCCTGCGGCAGGAAGAGGCCGCCGAGTCCGCCCGCCAGAAAGCTCTGAAGAAGGAGCTGGAATGGGTGCGCCAGAACGCCAAGGGCCGTCAGGCCAAGAGCAAGGCCCGTCTGGCCCGCTTCGACGAACTGTCGTCCTACGAATACCAGCGCCGCAACGAGACGCAGGAGATCTTCATCCCCGTGGCCGAGCGCCTGGGCGATCAGGTCATCGAATTCAGCAACGTCTCCAAGGCCTACGGTGACCGCCTGCTGGTCGACAACCTCAGCTTCCAGATTCCGCCGGGGGCCATCGTCGGCATCATCGGCCCCAACGGCGCCGGCAAATCGACCATTTTCCGGATGATCACCGGCCGCGAAAAACCCGACAGCGGCGAAATCAAAATCGGCCACACCGTGCACATCGCGTACGTGGACCAGTCGCGCGAATCGCTGCAGAGCGACAAGACCGTCTGGGAGGACGTGTCCGGCGGGCTGGACATCATGAACGTCGGCAAGTTCGAAATGCAGTCGCGCGCCTACATCGGCCGCTTCAACTTCAAGGGGCCGGACCAGCAGAAACTGGTGGGCCAGCTTTCCGGCGGTGAACGCGGCCGCCTGCATCTGGCCAAGACGCTGCTGGAAGGCGGCAACGTGCTGCTGCTGGACGAACCGTCGAACGACCTGGACGTGGAAACCCTGCGTGCACTGGAAGACGCGCTGCTGGAATTTGCCGGCTGCTGCCTGGTCATTTCCCACGACCGCTGGTTCCTCGACCGCATTGCCACCCACATCCTGGCCGCCGAAGGCGATTCGCAATGGACCTTCTTTGCCGGCAACTACCGCGAATACGAAGAAGACAAGCGCCGCCGCCTGGGCGACGAGGCCGCCAAGCCGAAGCGTTTCCGGTACAAGTCGATTCACGTGTGATTGACGCAGGGGGGGCCTTCGGGCGCCCTTTGCGCATCTCTGGAGGGCTGACAATGGAAACCATCAAATACGATCAGGACATCGTGGCATGGGCCAGTCAGCAGGCCGAATTCCTGCGCGCAGGGCGATTCGACCTGCTCGATCTGAAAAATATTGCAGATGAGGTCGAAGACGTGGGCAGGAGCGAAAAACGGGAATTGCTGAGCCGGATGGCCGAGCTGATGGCGCATCTGCTGAAGTGGCATTTCCAGCCGGAACGGCGCGGGGCAAGCTGGGAAACCAGCATCCGCAAGCAGCGCAAGGGCATTGCACGTGCCCTGGAAGAAACGCCCAGCCTCAAGGCGGAGCTTGCCAGCGAGCGCTGGCAGCAGAACGCCTGGGATGAAGCCGTGAAACGTGCGGCCGACCAGACCGGCATTGGTTATTTTCCTGAATCCTGCCCATGGACGATGGCGCAGGTGCGCGACGAAGACTGGTTTCCGTCCTGAAAACTTCAGACCAGAATGGCTGTTCGATGGACAGGCCTCTGCGACCCGAGCGTGAAAGCGCTATCGCCAGCAGGACGGTGCTTCCGGGGCCAGGCGTTTCCGCTACAAATCAATTCATGTGAGACTGATCATGACCACCATCCACGACCTGCAGCCTGCCCGTGTCTGGCAGTATTTTCACCAGCTCACGCAGATTCCGCGCCCTTCGTTTCATGAAGAGGCCGTGCAGCAGTACGTGCTGGAAGAAGCCAAACGGCTGGGCCTGCCGGCCGAGCGCGATGCGGCCGGCAACATCCGCGTACGCAAGCCGGCCAGCCCCGGCCATGAAAATGCTCCCGGCGTGATTTTGCAGTCGCACCTCGACATGGTGCCGCAGAAAAATGCCGACAAGGTGCACGACTTCGAAAAGGATCCCATCACCACGAAAGTGCGGGAAGACGGCTGGCTGACGGCCGACGGCACCACGCTGGGCGCCGACAACGGCATTGGTGCAGCCACCGCACTGGCCGTGCTGGCCGATGAAACACTCGAGCATCCACCGCTGGAAGCCCTGTTCACGTCCACCGAAGAAACCGGCATGGTGGGGGCGCAGGGCCTGCAGCCCAACTGGCTGAATGGCAAATACCTGATCAACCTCGACACCGAGGAAGAGGGAGAACTGTGCATCGGTTGCGCGGGCGGCGTGGATGGTACCTACCGCATTCCGTACAGCACCCGCCCCGTGCAGCTTCCCGGCTGGCAACTGACCGTGAAAGGGCTGAAGGGCGGCCACTCCGGCATGGACATCATCAAGGGCCGGGGCAATGCCATTCTGGTGCTGGTGCGGGTGCTGGAAGCGCTGCAGCTGCATCTGAACGGGCAGGATGGTGAATTCGATGCCGCGGCCGTACCCGGTTCGCGTGAGGCACTGGCCCGGGGCAGCAAACAGACGGGGGCCGCTGCAGTCGCATCCGTAGCCGCGCCTGTGGCCGCTGCAGGCAAGGATGTATCCCTGTCCGGCGACATGTCTGCTCCGCCGGCGGTACGCGTGGTGCTGGCTGATCTGCAGGGCGGCAACCTGCGCAATGCCATCCCGCGTGAGGCGCATGCACGGATCGGCTTTCTGGTGTCCGCACCGGGTATGGCGTGTGAAAATGAACGGGCAGGAGCAGGTGCCTCAGCCCAGGGGTCTGGCTCCGCCGCCAGCGTGGAAGCCCTGGTGGCCGATGTGCAAGCCTGGCTGCAGGAACTGCAGCAGACCCTGCGTCGTGGACTGCCGCCCGAAGATGCCGGCCTGAGCATCACGCTGGAACCGGCTGCAGAAATTACCGAAGAGCTGGCGGATGCGCCACGGGTACTGGATGCGCTGCGCGCCATGCCCAATGGTGTGGACCGCATGACCGTTTCCATGCCGGGCCTGGTGGAAACCTCCACCAATCTGGCCGCCGTGGCATGCGACGGCAAGGCCGTGCACATCCGCTGCCTGCTGCGCTCATCCGACGATGCCCAGAAAACGGACCTGGCGCGCCGCATGGCCAGCGTAGTGCGACTGGCCGGTGGCACGTCGGAATATGCAGCCGATTACAGTGGCTGGCAGCCCAAACCGGATTCTGAGCTGGTGCGCCTGTTCGTGCGTACCGGAGAAAAGATGTTTGGACGCAAGCCGCTGGTGTCGGCCATTCATGCCGGGCTGGAATGCGGCATCATGGCAAGGAACTACCCGCACTGGGAGATGATCTCCTTCGGCCCCACCATTACCGGTGCACATTCGCCAGACGAGGCCGTGAAAATCGATACGGTGGGGCGGTTCTACGACTGGCTGAAGCTTTGCCTGCGGGAGCTGGCGCAGGAAAAGGTTTGATTCGGGCGTACCTTTACGAAGCCTGGCCGGCCTTCTGCAGGAGCAGGCTGCTGAACTGCAGAAGGTCGTCCAGGTGATGCTGGATGATGTCGATGGCCACGGGAATGATGACCGACTGGTAATCGTGCACCACCAGATTGCGGAAACCGGCCATGCGCTTGAGTGTGTCGGCCAGCGACGGCGGAATCCAGCCGTGCTGGGCGAGCAGATCGAATGCATCACGTGCCCTTTGAGGAACCCCCAGGTTCTTCTGGCGAACCAGATGGAAGGCCAGATCGATGGCCGCTTCGCAGGCCCGCTGAATGTTCAGGATGGCGGCATCCTGATGGGTGTAGTCGGTGGCAAACCCGGCGGGGTTGGCGTTGTACTCGGACCGTGCGCGGGCAACACACCGTTCGATGGTGGTGCTCTTGTTGATCAGGATGTCGTCGGTCATGTCAGATGGCGTCCGTTTGCAGAGAGGGACAAGGGGTATTGGTTGACCCTGGACAGCGCGGTCATGTCAGTAAACTGAACCACGTTGACGGATGTCTTCCAGAATGCCGGCGCGCCGTTCGTCAAGATCGATTTTTTCCCTGAGCACAAAAATTTCGAAAAGATCGGCTGGATAGTCCACGGCCCACCAGCGCTCCCCGGTTGTCAGTATCTGGTACTGCATGACGGTGGACGCAGCCCGAATGTCCAGCAGATCGACATCACAGCCAGCCAGATCGGCCAGATCACTGGACAGGTTGAACAGGGTCAGTGCGTCTGCGCGTCTCTTCATCAGAACGGCCAGATCCAGATCGCTGTCGGGCCGCGCGTGGCCGGTGATCTGGCTGCCGAATGCGTAGACCGCCTGCAGGTCCGGGATGCGGGTGCGCAGGTATTCGACCATCGATGCTGCATGGCTGCGAGGGAAGCCTGTGCGGACTTTGCCAGGGGGGCTGCTGTTCACTGGGCGCTCCTGTGGTTGTGTGGTGTGCGCGCGGTGTGGAAGGGCGTAGGTGTCGAAGTAACTTCTGGCGGTTTCAGTGCCTGTATGGTCTGCGCTGCAGTGCGGACATGTTGCCGGGCTGCCATGGCTGTTTCATCGGTTTGATGCGAATGTCAGGCTGCCACCGCGGCTGCATCGGCTGGGCTGGTTTGGGGGGCGTTTTCGGGGTGCGGGGTGTGTGCCAGCGGAACGACCGCCAGACGCAGGCCCAGCGCGTGCAGAATGGCATTGAGGCTGCTGAGGCGCGGGTTGCCCTGGCCGGAAAGGGTGCGATAGAGGCTTTTTTCGTTGAGGCCGGCACGGGCGGATATCTGGCTGATGCCGCCCTGGGCCTGAGCCAGCTGGCGCAGGATGACAAGAAGCTCTCCCTGTGTGCAGCCTTCTTCCAGCAGCGTGTTGAGAGACTCGACCGCAAGAGCAGGGTCATCACGGAAGACCTCTGCCATGACATCGTCATACAGTTTGTCTTTCATCGGGTTTTCCATTCCATGAAGTAGCGGATTGCCGTCTGGATGTCGGCGCTCTGGGTTGATTTGTTGCCGCCGGTCAGGAGCAGTATCACGACATCTCCATCGCGTGCGTAGTAGATCCGGTAGCCGGAACCCGTGGGGATGCGGAGTTCGTGCACCCCATGCCCAACGGGCTTGTGGTCGCCGAAGTGCCCATTGGCGACACGTGAAAGCCGGGCAACGATGGCCCGCCTGCCGACGGGATCCCGCAGGCTGGTCAGCCAGTCCTGAAAGAGGTTTCGACCGCTTTGGGTGATATAGGTTTTGAGAATGTACATGACATTGTCGCTTATAGGCTACTTTCCGTCAATGTGTGCCCGGCAGGCTGATGCATTCCGGTTGTGACGCTGTGCGGTACAGGGCAGCCAGGTCCCGTCAGGTCTGGAGGAGGCCGCAAGGGGCCTGCCTTGCCGGTGCAGAGCGCCGTGAGCCCACAGACTGAGGCCCGTGCAAGGACGAAGAGAAGAGCCCATGACATACTCAGGGTGCCGGACCACGGAGTGCATTCAACAGACAAGCATGATACTGTTTATTTTGTCAGTTGTATTGACAGAATGTGCTTTGCGAGAGGCGGGGGCTGTCCGTCACAGATACGCTCGCGTTGTGCCTGAATGCAGGCATTTCAGGCAACCCACGGAGGTGCAAGATGCCATCAGTGACCATCCGGAATGTTCCTGACGAGGTGTACAGGGCCATTCGTGCGCAGGCTGCCCTGAAGGGACGCAGCCTGGAAGCGGAGCTGCTCGATATCATCGCAAGGGCTGCCAGACCAGAGCATCGTATCCGTTTCGGCTCGATGATGGCTGGGCTCAGTCGTCGTGATGGCGGGCTTAGTGACGAGGAGCTGGCGGTGTTTGAAGGTAGCCAGCAGGGCGGTCCGGCCGGAGCGGCCGTTTTTGAATGATTCTCCCGGACGCAAACGTCATCGCGGAGCTGATGCGGTATGTGCCGGACCAGAGGGGCTGCCACCGGGTCAGTGTTTTCAGTTGGCCCAAGATGGACGATCAAGGCTGTGCTTCGAAGGGGTGTACCTGAATATCGGCGTCGGGGAACGAGGCAACCAGTTTCAGCTCGCCACCAAGCGCCCTGATGTAATCGCGCAATGTGCTGACATACATGTCTTCCCGACGCTCGAGTCTGGAAATGGCAGCCTGCTCCACGCTCATGGAACGGGCTACTTCAATCTGGGTTATGCTGCGAGCCTTGCGAAGCTCCTGAAGCTGCATCTCCAGAAGCATGGCTTCGGCACGAGCCGCTGCGCGAGCTTGAGAATCGGGTGACATTCTGGCGCGCAGTTCACTGAATTTCTTTGCCATCGAAATATCCTTCGTTCTTCAGGGTATCAAGGTGTACGCTGTACAGGCTGTCTGCGACAGGAACGTGGGTGGAGTACCAACGTTTGTCCCCTGTCTTGTCACCCCCGATGAGGAGGATGACGAAACGCCGGGGGTCGAATGCATAGAGGATCCGATATGGGCGCCCTTGGTGCTGGATACGAAGCTCCCGCATGTGCGGGTACCTTGAACCATGGATGCTGGATGTGTGAGGAAAGCCGAGATCTGGCCCTCGTTCTTCAAGTAGCTGGACAGAAGCCGCGATTGATTCCTGCTCCGCCTCATTCAACCCCTCCCACCATATGCCTAACTCGTCTGTGTACTCAACCTCCCACTTCATGTAAAGTATTCCTTACAAAGCATATGATGTCAAGAGCATATTATACATCCAATTACGTGGGAATAACCGCTGGCCAATTGGCCGGCCGGGAGGAGGGGAAGAAGGGCGCGGTGAAGGGGGTACTGGGAAAAGAGTGTTCTTTCCGCAATGTGTGCGCAGCGTATAGATTGGATCAAGGCGACGCTGGAGAGCCCTGCTGCCCCGTTGTTCGAATGCTGGACAAGTAGCGGTCTGGCGGCCGCGCGCTGGATTGGCTTCTTCCACGGAGCAGGGAAGCCACCAGCGCCTGTGCCGTCACCGGTATACCCTCCGCAAGCGGCACACCTCACTGCAGCCGGAACACCTCTTCCAGCGACTGTGCCGTCAGGATGCTGTCGGTCCAGCGATCCAGCTCGCCCTGGGTGGCACCCTGCAGCCGGGTTTCGGTGGCTTTGTCGAGTGTGCCGAACCGGCGGGTCAGCTGCCGGACCAGCGTCTTCAGCTGGCCTTCGAGGCGGCCTTCCTGCTGGCCTTCAAGACGACCCTGTTGCCGCCCCTCGATGCGGCCCTCTTCGTACCAGCGTGCTGTCAGTTGGTTCATGCGTTGTTTCTCCTGTGGGTATTGCTGCCCGAGCAGTTGCCGTTCTTCGGTGTTCAGTGTCAGATAGAGTTCCATGATGCTCAGTTGCTCAGAGCGTGTCATGGACTCATTCGTCCCCGCGAAACCCCCTTTGGGCGTGCAGGACAAGGCGGCAGGGCCGCAGAATCCTGGATGGCTTCAAGGCACTGCCAACGCAGTCATGCGCGCCCAAAGGGGGTTTCCCTCCGGGCTGGCCCCAAATCCGCGCGCTGCCGGCGTTGCCCTGCTTGGCAAGGCGACCAGCCTTGCCTGCGCAGTGCGCCTTGTCAGCACACGGATTTGAGGCCAGCGCGGGGACGAATGAGTCCATGACACGCTCTAGCTGCCGGTCGGGGTCGGGCTCCAGCGCCAGAATCCCCTTCCAGGCCTGGCCGTATACCCGGACCCGGGCTTCTGGGGTGTGGGGGTAACACATCATCACCGTCATGATGCGGGCGAGGATGTTGGGGCTTTCGGCGTAGGCGGCGGCGTCCATCGAGGCCAGGTGCCAGTGCGGGATGCGGAACTGCAGCGGGTACAGGTGGTCGCCCCCAAGTGATAGCTGCGCTTCCATTTTGCCACGCTTGAGGCAGATGACAATGGGCAGTGCCCGCCGGGTGCCCTCGCGGCGCATGACGCGCACGGTGTAGCTCAGCAGACGCTCGGGGTTGAAGCGGGAGGGGATGGTTTCTTCTTCCAGCAGGATGACCAGGTCCTCGCGGGAACCGTCGCGCCAGCGTACGCGCATCGGCATGTCGAGGATCTGCTTGCCCTCGGTCATCTGCTCTTCGAGCGGTTCCTGCCCGAGGAAGGTGATCTCGATGTCGTCGTCGAGGCCGATCTTCTCACCGGCGGCAAAGAAGGCCAGTGCCGCCTGCGGGTAGTCCTGGACCAGGTTCTTGAATACCCAGTCGTGGTCGACGGCCGGCGTTCTGGCCGGAGCCGATGCTGGCGCGGGGGCAGATGGCGTGCGACCGGGGGCGTCCGGATTGGGAGGCGCTTGCCCTGTCCCTTCAGGAATCGGGTCGGGTGGAGCCTGGGGGTTTGGGGTTTTGTCGGAATCGTGACCGGCGCTCATGTTGAATGCCCGTGGGTGTTCGTGAAAACAGCCCGGACATTTCAGTAGGAAGGCAAGGGGATGGCATGGGCAGGATGCCGGTTCTGGCCATCTGGTCTAGGCCGGATGGAGAATTGGGGGGAGCGTATCCCGCGGTACTGTTGGTCGTGCAGACGGCTGGTTTGCTGGATGGGGTGTTTGGGCTGCACTGAGGAGTGATGACTGTTCGACCTTGAGATACCCGTGATATGGTGCATACAGAAAGCCAGCAGGGATGAGCGGGAAGCCCTTCGACTTCCCGCTCGTGCGGGTACTAACAAGCTACAGAATTACTTGCCGTTACGCGCAGCAGAACTTTGGGCGCGGGAGGCGAAGCTTCCACTGGGGACGCTACCACCGTTTTCTCAGGCTGTGGATGATAGAGGATCTGAACAACAAGGTTCAGCTCATTCAGCGCCGTGCTTACGTATATTGGGATGAGGGCCATCTGAGGCTAAAGGTCATCGCCATCCATCACCCGAAAACGCCCAATTGCACTCATGCTTATCCGCGAAGCATCGTAAGTGGTCCATTATGAACATTCTGTTCATCTGACTTGCGTTCAGTCATAGTTGCCTCCTTTGCAACCCGATCAGGATGGAGGCATTCA
>NZ_RRUE01000012.1 GCF_003892345.1 Lautropia dentalis | reverse complement strand
TCCGGTCACGATGCTCGTGACCTCCTGAATCCACCGGTTCGACGTCGAGTTCAGCTTGTCCGTCAGCATCGACTTGAATCCCGTGATGTCCGGGACCACCTGCTGGATCACGCCATCAATCTGGCCCTCCGCATTCTGGCCCTGACTGTAATGACCTCGCCGTGCCGTCACAACCCCCGTTGACGCCTCTGTGCCACTGGTGTAGGGTAGAATCCAAAGGGAGAATGCCGGCAGTCGGGGCCTTGGCTGCTGGATGGACAGCAAGGCACAAGGGAGGACAGCACCATGAACGGGTCAAACAACGCTGGCGGCAAGATCAACCTGAGCGGCACCTACGGACTCGGGCTGGAGATGGATCCGTGGGCATATGAGGCCCGGGGAAGGAACCGTGGCATTGAAATCGGCCGGCAGGAAGGCTATTCCAATGGCTATTCCTCCGGGATATCCGTGGGCAATGATGAGGGACTGATCAATGGTATCGGGATCGGGGCAGACATCGCATGGAATGAGGCTAATGCCATTATCGACCAACTTAGAACTGCATTTGATAATGAAAGGAGTGACTATAACAGAGTGTCAGTGGCACTAAATGCGTTGCGGATGACAATTGAGACTCTGATCAAGGAAAACCCAAAGGCTGCTTCGCACATTCGCAAGGTTTTTGTGAAAAACTATAATAGCAAGGTTCTTGATTCGATTCGTAACCACACCATTGACATGGCACCTCATATGAATCCCTCCTTCATGGATAAATCTCCAAAAATGCAAGAATTTATTCTAAGATCGTTTCGATCGTAATCTCTCATGCGTTTTCTTCGCACGACGGAGATGGCTTTTGGGGGTTATGACTCTTCTATCTTGCCTCCTACAATCCCCTGGTCCCCTGTCATGGTCTGTGCCTTGCCAGACGTCCCCTTGTTGCTCCCACTGCTACCACCCCCACCGCCTTTCGCCCCCTTGATCATCCTGGCCAGCCTTTCATCACGCTGCAGCTGCGCCCTTTC
>NZ_RRUE01000011.1 GCF_003892345.1 Lautropia dentalis | reverse complement strand
GGAGATGAGGGATGCTGCGGGAGCTCCGATAATAAAACCGGATGCGCTGGTGGCGATCAGTGTGGATCGCAGTCTGGAGATGGTGGTGGGGCTGCTGGGGATTCTGAAGGCGGGGGCGGCGTATGTGCCGGTGGATCCGGAGTATCCGGCAGAGCGTATCGAGTACATGCTTCGGGATTCGCAGGCGCGGGTACTGCTGACGCAGCACAGATTGCTGGAACGCTTGCCCGCGTCGATGCAGGTCGATGGTAGTGGTATCGAAGAGATCATGCTGCTCGATGACGAGACGACCTATGCAGGCCAGCCGGAAGGCAACATCAGCCGTGAAGAGACGGGTCAGACCTCATCGAATCTGGCCTATGTGATCTACACGTCGGGTTCGACGGGCCAGCCCAAGGGAGTGATGATTGAGCATTCGGGTGTTGGCAATCTGGCGCAGCTGCTGCAGAAGGAGCTGCGGGTGGATGAGACGAGCCGCGTGCTGCAGTTTGCCTCGTTCAGCTTCGATGCGTGCGTCTGGGAGGTGGTGGTGTCGTTGCTGCATGGTGCGAGCCTGCAGCTGTCAACGAAGGAACGGCTGATGCCGGGCGAGCCGCTGCGGGCACTGTTGCAGGAGCGCGGGATCACGCATGCGATGCTGCCGCCGATGGCGCTGAGCGCGTTGGGAGAGCCCGAGGGACTCGAGAGTCTGCAGGCGGTGTCGGTGGGCGGAGACGTGTGCTCGCCGCAGCTGGTACAGCAGTGGAGCGACGCGGCCCACTTTGTCAATGCCTATGGGCCGACCGAGGCGACGGTGTGTGCGACGATGTTCCGTGTGGAATCGGAGTGGGCAGCGGACGCGGGGCAGAGTCTGCCGATCGGCGGACCGGTGGCCAATGCAAGGGTCTACATTCTGGATGAGCAGAAGCAGCCGGTGCCGCTGGGTGTGACTGGAGAACTCTACGTGGGCGGTGCCGGTGTGGCCCGAGGGTATCTGCACCGTGCGGAGCTGACGGCGGAGCGCTTCATGGACGATCCGTTCGGTGAGGAGCCGGGAGCGCGGATGTACAGAACGGGGGATCTGTGCATGTGGCGGGC
>NZ_RRUE01000009.1 GCF_003892345.1 Lautropia dentalis | reverse complement strand
AACAGCCCGGGCTGCTGTGTGACCCGGCCCTGGCGATCACGATGCGCAAAGACCGGCGCCAGCGTCTTCTCCAGTTCGCCCCACGGCATGCGCCGCGCGAGCACCGCCAGCGGGCGCGACAGGTCGATCATCTGGTCGATCCGAGCCCTGAAGAAGTCGTCCGTGGCCATCGGCTGCGCCTCCGTTTCTCCCAGTTTCTGATGACCCCCATTTTAGTTTCCGGGAGTTCCCGGGCACCGCCATGCCCCTTCGATCAAGCGTTCATGCGGGTTGGCGGGGTTTTGCAGGGCCGACTCATTCCTGTTGATGAGCCGGGATATCACCTGTTGGCTCATTTGTCTTTGAGCAGCCACGGGAACCCTTCGTCATCGATTACCAGCTCCGTCCGTGAAAGAAACCCACCGACTGGAAGTACCTGATGTAACGATCCAGCATCGGCGCATCGGTCGGTTCCAGATCGACACCCAGGGCCCTTGCCGCATCACAGGTCAGTGTACTGTCCATCGGAACCGCTGACACTGGCTCATCTGCTTCTTCGCCATCCGCATGCTCTGCCGGCAGCAGGAATGCCCCCAGTCTGGCCGATGGATCCTCCGGATGGGCCTCGAAGAACTGCAACGCACGTTCACGCCATTCATCGCCTGATACCTCCGTGATCGCATAGCCATTTCTCCGTAAAGCAGCCAGTAGTGCCGCCCCATCGGAGAAGCCGGTGGCTATCGGATGCCAGGTATGGTTTTCCAGTCCGGGGGCGCGCGACAGGGCCACAATGGCTGCAGCCACCCTGTCCACAGCCGTCAGAATTTCTCCGAATGCGCCATATGGTGCATATCCCAGCACAGGAATCATCCTGAAAATCCCCCAGAACGAATCGTCCAGCTGACAGGCGCCA
Source organism: Lautropia dentalis (assembly GCF_003892345.1). GTDB lineage: Bacteria > Pseudomonadota > Gammaproteobacteria > Burkholderiales > Burkholderiaceae_E > Lautropia > Lautropia dentalis. The sequence continues at coordinate 297 of NZ_RRUE01000009.1, read as the reverse complement.
TGCACACTGTCACCCGCAATCCGGCCTGCCCGATGGATGGTCACCGGAATGCCCCGGTTGCGAGCCTCTTCCGCCAATCGCTCTCCCGCCCATTTGGTCTGGACGTAGCCGTTCTGGAGGTGCTCACCATGGTGTGCCGGGCAATGTTCTGTCAGTCTGCCATCTCCCCCGGCATCGGCGGGCGATAGCACGGAAGTCGTGGACACGAAATGGAAATGCTTGGCATGATGACGTGCTGCCATGGCAATCAGTTCCCGCGTACCCTCAATATTGGCCATACGCATCTGCTCATAGGGC
>NZ_RRUE01000008.1 GCF_003892345.1 Lautropia dentalis | reverse complement strand
GCCCACGTTCTGCGGGCTGCTGGTGACGAGGCGGCTTCTGCGGGGCAGGGTGCGGCTGTCGACCTTCAGGACGTGGGTGCGGGGGCGCAGGCCACAATGGCTGTATTTGCCCTGTTCGTCGGAGACGAGCCAGGTGCCGTTTTCCAGATACAGACGTACGCCGGGGATGCCCAGTTCTTCGCGGTCCTTGATGGAATTGCCGTTGCAGTCGACGAAGATCTGGCCGGCCAGGCAGGCTTCTTCGGAGAAGATGCCGCCGGTGACCTGTACTTTCCAGCGGGATTCGTTGGAGCAGTCGGCCAGACCGGAGGGGCTGCGGGGCGCGACGCACTGGATGTGGGCACGGTTGATGCCGTCACCTTCCTGTGAGCCGACGCCGGCGCGCAGGCGGTAGGTGATCTGCACGTCCTTGCCGGTGGCTGCCGATGCATTGCCAGACGTGCTGCCACCGCGCGTGCCGGTACTGCTGCCACTGGCTGCGCCGGTGCCACTGCTGCCCGACATGTCCACGCGGTCCAGGGTGATGCGCAGTTCGCGGTTGCTGGTCATTTCGACGTTCGTGGCGGTGGCGTTCTGCACGCGTACGGAGCCGGGTTCGAAGCGGAAGCCGCGCGGCAGCAGATCCACGACCACGGGTTTGATGGCCGGGGTGTTGCCGGTGTTGCGGATGCGCAGGCGGTAGGCCACCTGTTCACCCAGTTCGACGCTGCGCAGGCCGCTGGATTTCTCGATGACGAGGGTGGTGGACTCGACCGGTTCCGGCGTGTTCACGCAGGCCTGCGAGGTCAGCGGGGTGCTGTTGATGGGTTGCAGGGCGCCGTCGTAGTGGGTGAGGCTGACGGCGTTGTACAGGCCGTTGCCACCGGTGGTCGTGCCGGTCGTGCAGCTGTTGTTGCCGGCGCTGCTGCCGAAGGGCACGCGGATGCGGCTGGTCATGCGGTAGACATGCCGGCCGGTCTGGCCGGTGGTGGTGTTCTGCATTTTCAGGACACGGCGGCTGGCGAGCGGCCATTGCACGGTGCCGCTGGCCAGTGTGGTGGGCGTGATGTCCAGAACCTGCTGGCCGCCGGAACCTGTCGTGCTGCCCGTGCCGCTGCCGGCTGCGCTACCCGATGAGGCGGTGCTGCCGTCATCCAGCGTGACCTGGGTGGACACGACCTGCACATCGGGGTCGAAGGCGGGGGTATCGGTCAGGTCGTAGGTGGCATCGACGCCGCTCTGGTGGGTGACGGTGAC
>NZ_RRUE01000001.1:2064417-2068526 GCF_003892345.1 Lautropia dentalis | reverse complement strand
CCCAGCAGGATCAGCGGATGCTTCAGGTTCAGGTGATCGCGCAGCGGATACCCGAACAGCTCGCCAGTCTGTGGTTGTGATGGCTTTGGACCCATGAGAACCCCGGAGAAATTGCAAGAAAACGAGCCCCTATGATCGCAAATCCTGCAATTTCTGCAGGGTGGTTCCCGGGGTCAGACACTGGGTATCAGGGGGTGAGACGGGTTGTTCAGGACCGACATCTGAAGGCCGATCATCGACTGGACCGGTGCTGGCTGAAGGAGGCAGAGGGTGATGCCCTGCACGCGGTGCTGTGCGCGGCGGGCTACAACCTGCGCTGGCTGCTGCGGGCGGTGGCCCGTCTAGGGCTGGGGTGGTTTTTTGCGCTTTGTGCGCTGCTGCAGGGATTGCTGTTGTCAGTAGCGATCAGGCGGCCGGGGCCGGCCGCGCTGCCTACTTGTTGCTGATTCAGGATTCTGCAGGGCCGACTAATCATTACTTGTAGTAGTGAAAGGATGCGTGGCGTTGATAAAGTTGGACGGTTCGTGCTTGCTTTGACCATTGGTCAAAAAGAGCTCTTTCTCGTGTTTTCGTCTTCTTTTTGAGTTCATGGATATCAAGAAAGAACATGTTTCTATCAACCGCGAAGCAGTTTCGCTGGTCCGTAGCGTTAACGATAGGGTAATGGACTATCCAAAGGAGGTGCTGATTCACGAGCTGTTCGAGCAGCAGGCAGAGCGTACACCTGAAGCGGTGGCGGTGCAGTACGAGGAGCAGCAGCTGACGTACGCCCAATTGAACGCGAAGGCTAACCAGCTGGCGCACCGACTCAGGGCGATGAGGGATGCTGCGGGGGCTCCGGTGGTGAAGCCGGATACGCTGGTGGCGATCAGCGTGGAGCGCAGTCTCGAGATGGTGGTGGGGCTGCTGGGTACGCTGAAGGCGGGTGCGGCGTATGTGCCGGTGGATCCGGAGTATCCGGCAGAGCGTATCGCATACATGCTCGAGGACTCGCAGGCGAAGGTGCTGCTGACGCAGAAGGGCCTGCGGGATCGTCTGTCGGCAGTGACGGGCGCAGCGGATACGGATGATGAAGGAGTCATCGGCGAGATCATGCTGCTCGATGAAGAGTCGGCCTATGCAGGTCAGCCGGAAGGAAACATCAGCCGCGAAGAGACAGGCCAGACTTCATCGAATCTGGCGTATGTGATCTACACGTCGGGTTCGACGGGCTTGCCCAAGGGGGTGATGATCGAGCATTCGGGTGTCTGCAATCTGGCGCAGTTGCTGCAGAAGGAGCTGCGTGTGGACGAGACGAGCCGCGTGCTGCAGTTTGCCTCGTTTAGTTTCGATGCGTGCGTCTGGGAAGTGGTGGTGTCGTTGCTGCATGGTGCGAGCCTGCACCTGTCGACGAAAGAACGGCTGATGCCGGGCGAGCCGCTGCGGACGTTGCTGCTGGCGCGCGGGATTACGCATGCGATGCTGCCGCCGATGGCGCTGAGTGCGTTGGGAGAGCCCGAGGGGCTCGAGAGCCTGCAGACGGTGTCGGTGGGCGGAGACGTGTGCCCGCCGCAGCTGGCACAACAGTGGAGCAGTGCGGCTCGCTTTGTCAATGCCTATGGGCCGACCGAGGCGACGGTGTGCGCGACGATGTTCCGGGTGGAACCGGAGTGGGCAGCGGACGCGGGGCAGAGTCTGCCGATCGGAGGGCCGGTGGCCAATGCACGGGTCTACATTCTGGATGAGCAGAGAAAGCCGGTGCCGCTGGGCGTGGCAGGAGAGCTTTACGTGGGCGGAGCTGGTGTGGCCCGGGGTTACCTGAATCGGGTGGAGCTGACGGCAGAGCGGTTCATGGATGATCCGTTCAGTGATGAGCCGGATGCACGGATGTACAGGTCGGGAGACTTGGGTTACTGGCGCGCGGATGGGCTGATCGAGTTTGTGGGCCGCAATGACTTCCAGGTCAAGATCCGTGGCTTTCGGGTGGAGCTGGGTGAGATCGAGGCGCGGCTGGGCGAGTTGCCAGGGGTGCGGGATGCCGTGGTGCTGGCGCGGGAGGATCAGCCGGGAGACAGGCGGCTGGTGGCGTACTGGACACCCGCACAGGGCCAGCCGAAAGACGAATTGCCCAGGCCCGAACAGCTGCGTGACACCCTGAAGGAAAGCCTTCCCAGTTACATGGTCCCGGTGGCCTTTGTGCAGATGGAGGCGTTGCCGCTCACTCCCAACGGCAAGGTGGACAGGAAGGCGCTGCCGGTGCCGGATGTGGATGCCCTGGTCACGCACGAATACGAAGCCCCGCAGGGAGAGGTGGAGCAGCGTATGGCGCTGCTGTGGCAGGAACTGCTGGGCGTGGAGCGGGTTGGAAGAAACGACAACTTCTTCGACCTGGGTGGCAATTCACTGCTGATGGTGGCTTTGCTGGCCCGGTTGCGTGACGATGGCCTGTTTGCATCAGCCGAGGCGGGCTATTCGAGCGGTGCATCGGCGATGAAGGATCTGGCGGCCCAGCTGGTCCGTCGTTCGGATGGAGAGAATGCACAACAGACTGCTGTTGGTGAAATTCCCGAGGCATGCACGCGGATCCTGCCGAAGATGGTGGGGTTGGCCAGCTTCGATCAGGCCGAGATCGACGCAATCGTGGCCAGGGTGCCGGGCGGTGCGTCCAACATCCGGGATATCTGCCCACTGTCGACGACCCAGGAGGGCATTCTGTTTCATCACCGGCTGGATGAGAAGCGGGATGCCTATGTGGTTCATGAGGTGTTTCGATTCGATTCGGTGGCACGCTTCGAGGCCTTCTTTGCCGCGCTGCAGGAACTGGTCAGGCGCCATGAGGCTCTGCGCACGATATTCGTGTGGAGCGATCTGCCCGAGCCGGTGCAGGTCGTGCAGCGTCACGCAGAGCCAGTCTGTACGAGGATGATGCTGGATGCCGGGCAGGATGCTGCAGGGGCGTTTCGTCAATGGCTGCAGCCCCGGTTCGAGCGACTTGACCTTGGCCGGGCGCCGCTGGTGGGGATGGTGCTGGGCGAGGTTGCCGGGAAGAAGGAGTGTTATGGCGCGCTGACGATTCATCACATCATCACCGACCATGTATCCATCGAGGTGATGCTTGCCGAAATCGGGGCGCTGATGCAGGGCCAGGATCGGCCACAGCCTGCGCAGGACGGACAGGTAGGTTCCTATCGCAGATTTGTGGAACACAGCCGTGATGCCGGTGAAAGGGCCCGGGCAGAGGCCTTCTTCAAGGACATGCTTGCCGATTATGACGAGCCCTCGCTGCCGTTCGGGCTGCAGGACGTGCGCGGAGATGGTACGGCCATCGTGCAAAGGATATCGCCGGTGGAGCAGGCGCTGGCCAGACAGGTTCGCCGTGTGGCTCGCAGTCTCAGGGTCAGTCCGGCCATCGTGTTTCACCTGGTGTTCGGTCTGGTGGTCGGCAGGTTCTCAGGCCGGGATGATGTGGTGTTCGGCACGGTCATGTCGGGGCGGATGGCGCCGGTGGCGGGCATCGATCACATGCTGGGCATGTTCATCAATGTGCTGCCGTTGCGGCTGAACATGGCGGGGCTGGCGGTGCGGGAGGCGCTGTTGCAGCTTGAGCAGAGCATGGCAGGGCTGATCCGGCACGAGAGTGCGTCACTTGCGCTGGCGCAGCGCTGCAGTGGTGTCGAAGGCGATGTTCCTCTGTTCAGTGCTCTGTTCAACTACCGGCATGGTTCGATGCACGATAGTGTCCGGGGTATGGATGGTGTGGAGTTCGTCGAGGAACTTGAAGCGACCAACTATCCCTTTGTTCTGTCGGTGGATGACACGGGCGATGGTTTTGTGTTCGTTAGCCAGACGGATCCGTCGGTGGATGCCGGGCAGGTAATCGAGTATCTGCACTGTGCGTTGCAACAGGTCGTTGGAGCGCTACAGCGGGAGTCTACGCTCCTGGTGAGGCAGTTCGACATCATGCCGCAGCGGGCGCGAGAGCAGGTCATCCGTGTGTTCAACGCCACGCAAGCCGACTACCCGAAGGAAGCGCTGATCCATGAGCTGTTCGAGCAGCAGGTCGAGCGCACACCGGAAGCGGTGGCGGTGCAGTACGAGGAGGAGAGTCTGACGTATGCGCAGCTCAATGC
>NZ_RRUE01000001.1:2062971-2064407 GCF_003892345.1 Lautropia dentalis | reverse complement strand
GTGGCTGGATCTGGGCCATGCGCAGGAGGTCGTGGCCAGTCTGCCGGCAGACAACCCCGCAGTATCGAAAGCCGAGTGCGCCGAGGCGGCGTACGTGATGTACACCTCGGGCTCGACGGGTCAGCCCAAGGGTGTGGCGGTGCCGCACCGTGCGATCGGCAGGCTGGTCATGGCCAACGGGTTTGCCGAACTGAAGGCAGACGATGTGGTTGTTCACTGCAGCAACACGGCGTTCGATGCTTCGACGCTGGAAGTGTGGGGGGCGTTGCTCAATGGAGGGCGGATCCTGGTGGTGTTGCATGACCAGGTGCTGGATCCTGAGCGGTTCGGTCGGATCATGCAGGAGGGGAGAGCGACGGTGCTCTACCTGAGTGCGGGGCTGTTCAATCAGTATGCGGATCAGCTGCGGGAAGTGTTTGCGCAGCTGAAGTACCTGATCGTGGGGGGGGACGTGCTGGATGCCAACGTCATCCGGCGGGTGCTGAAGAACGGCGCGCCGCAGAACCTGCTCAATGGGTATGGACCGACGGAGACGACGACGTTTGCGGTGACATGCCGACTGAACGATTTGGTCGATGAGACGGTGACGCAGGTGCCGATCGGTAAACCGATTGGTAATACGCGAATCTATATTCTGGACGGTCAGGGCCAGCCGGTACCCATTGGTGTGACAGGAGAGATCCACATTGGTGGAGATGGTGTGGCGCTGGGATATCTGAACCGTCCGGAGCTGACGGCCGAGCGCTTCATCCCGGATCCGTTCAGTGATGAGCCGGATGCCCGGATGTACAGGTCGGGAGACCTGGGTTACTGGCGCGCGGATGGGCTGATCGAGTTTGTGGGCCGCAATGACTTCCAGGTCAAGATCCGTGGCTTTCGGGTGGAGCTGGGCGAGATCGAGGCGCGGCTGGGAGAGTTGCCCGGGGTGCGGGATGCCGTGGTGCTGGCGCGGGAGGATCATCCGGGCGACAAACGGCTGGTGGCGTACTGGATGGCGCATGAGGGCGCGGCCGAAGAGACGCTGCCGGATGTGGAGAGGCTGCGGGATCACCTGAGGGCGGAGCTGCCGGCGTACATGGTGCCGAGTGCATTCGTGAAGCTTGAGGTGATGCCGCTGACGCCCAATGGGAAGGTGGACAGGAAGGCGCTGCCGGCGCCGGATGCGGAAGCGCTGGTCACACACATGTACGAGGCGCCGCAGGGACCGGTGGAAGAGGTGCTGGCGGGAATCTGGCAGGAGCTGCTGGGCGTGGAGCGGGTAGGGAGAAACGACAGCTTCTTCGATCTGGGCGGACACTCGTTGCTGGCGGTGCAGCTGATGGGCCGCATGCGCCGGGATCTGGGTCAGGAGATCGAGCTGCGGGAACTCTTCGATGCGCCGACACTGGCTGCGGTTGCCAGTCGGCTGCAGCAGGCCGACGAGGCGCTGACTGCTC
>NZ_RRUE01000001.1:2053402-2062961 GCF_003892345.1 Lautropia dentalis | reverse complement strand
GGCTGCGGGATCACCTGAGGGCGGAGCTGCCGGCGTACATGGTGCCGAGTGCATTCGTGAAGCTTGAGGTGATGCCGCTGACGCCCAATGGGAAGGTGGACAGGAAGGCGCTGCCGGCGCCGGATGCGGAAGCGCTGGTCACACACATGTACGAGGCGCCGCAGGGACCGGTGGAAGAGGTGCTGGCGGGAATCTGGCAGGAGCTGCTGGGCGTGGAGCGGGTAGGGAGAAACGACAGCTTCTTCGATCTGGGCGGACACTCGTTGCTGGCGGTGCAGCTGATGGGCCGCATGCGCCGGGATCTGGGTCAGGAGATCGAGCTGCGGGAACTCTTCGATGCGCCGACACTGGCTGCGGTTGCCAGTCGGCTGCAGCAGGCCGACGAGGCGCTGACTGCTCCGATTGAGCCAGCAGAGAGGACGAAGGATCTGGTACTGTCGTGGGCGCAGCAGCGGCTGTGGTTCCTGGAGCAGCTCGAAGACCTGGGATCGGCGTATCACATCCCGGCCGTGCTGCGCCTGCAGGGTGAGCTGGACAGGGGGGCGCTGCAGCGCACGCTGGATGCGATCCTGGCGCGGCACGAGGCGCTGCGTACGGTGTTCGTGCGCGCAGACGACGGAGAGCCGGTGCAGCGGATACTGCCTATGCAGCCGTTTGCGCTGGCGTATCGCGATCTGTCACAGCTTGCGGAGGGTGAGAGGGAACAGGCGAAGCAGGCCCTGACGGAAGAGACGCTGCACAGGCCGTTCGATCTTACGCAGGATGTGCTGATTCGTGCCAGCCTGGTGAAGCTGGCAGAGAAGGAATACATCCTGAACCTGTGCATGCACCACATCGTATCGGATGGCTGGTCGATGGGTGTGCTGACACGGGAGCTGGCGGCGCTGTACGAGGCGCTCAGCCAGGGGCAGGAGAATCCGCTGCCGGCGCTACCGATTCAGTATGCGGATTACGCACAGTGGCAGCGGCAGTGGCTGAGCGGCGAGCGGCTCGAGCAGCAGGTGGCTTTCTGGAAGGAGGAACTGTCGGGAGCGCCGTCGCTGCTGGAGTTGCCGACGGACCGTCCGCGGCCGCAGGTGCAGAGCTTTGCGGGCAGCGTAATACCGTTTGAGCTGGGCGAAGGCCTTACACAAGGGCTCAACGCCCTGGCCAGACGACACGGGGCGACGCTGTTCATGGTGCTGCAGGCGGGGTTTGCGGTGCTGCTGGGCAGGTTGAGTGGTCAGGACAATGTGGTGGTGGGCACGCCGGTGGCCAACCGCAAAAGGAGCGAGCTGGAGGGGCTGATCGGGTTCTTTGTGAACACGCTGGCGCTGCGCACACGGCTGGATGGGCAGGCAACGGTGTCGGAGCTGCTGGCGCAGGTCAGGGATCGCACGCTGGCGGGGTTTGGACATCAGGACGTGCCGTTTGAGCAGGTGGTCGAGGCGGTGCAGCCAGAGCGGGACATGAGCCACAGTCCGCTGTTCCAGGTGATGCTGGTGTTGCAGAACAATGCAGAAGTCGAACTGAAGCTGCCGGGTCTGACGCTGGGCCAGGAGGAATTCGGGCACGATACGACGCACTTCGATCTGACGCTGTCGCTGGGTGAAGAAGAAGGGCGATTGCAGGGGATGGTGGAGTACGGCACGGCGCTGTTCGAGCGAGAGACGGTCGAGCGCTGGCTGGGCCACCTGAAGGTGCTGCTGTCGGCGATGGTGGCCGATGAGGCCTGCACTTTGGCTCAGTTGCCACTGTTGACGGAGGAGGAGCGAGAGCAGGTCATCAGAGAGTTCAATGCCACGGATGCCGAGTACCCGAAAGAGGCGCTGATCCATGAGCTGTTCGAGCAGCAGGTTGAGCGGACACCACAAGCGGTGGCGGTGCGGTATGAGGACGAGCAGCTGACGTACGTCCAGCTCAACGCCAGGGCCAACCAGCTGGCACACCGGCTCAGGGCGATGAGGGATGCCTCGGGTGCTCCGGTGATGAAGCCGGATGCGCTGGTGGCGATCAGTGTGGAGCGCAGTCTGGAGATGGTGGTGGGGCTACTGGGGATCCTGAAGGCGGGAGCGGCGTATGTGCCGATGGACCCGGAGTATCCTGCAGATCGAATCGCGTACATGCTCGGGGATGAGGTAGCCTGACTTCCGTAGACACCCACATGAGGGAGAATGGCCATGGAGGGTCAACGGATGAAACAGAATCAGAGTTACACAGCCGAGTTCAGGACGGAAGCCGTCAGGATGGTCCTTGAACAGGGACTTTCGCAAGCCGAGGTCGCCGCCAGGCTGGGGGTTCCGAAGGGGTCACTGGCCAACTGGGTGGTCAAGGCCAAGGGGCCGAGCAAGCCATTCTCGGGTGTGGCCGAGGCCAGCCGCGAGGAGCTTCAGGCCGAGGTGGTGCGACTGCGCCGGGAGCTGGCCCGTGCCGAGATGGAGCGAGAGATCGTAAAAAAGGCCGCCGCGTACTTTGCGAAGGAGTCCCTGCAAGGTACGCGTTCCTGAAGGACAGGGTTCACGGCAAGGGGTACCCGTTGACCGTGGCCTGTCGGGCTCTGGAGGTTTCTCGCAGCGGCTATCTGGCCTGGCTCAAGCGCCAGCCCAGCCAACGGGCCAGGGACGACGAGCGCCTGCGTGTTCACATCAGGGCGGCTCACGAGGCGGGGCGCCAGACCTATGGGGTGCGACGCGTACATGCGCTGTTGCGGCACCAGGGACAGAAGGTCGGACGGGATCGTGTCGGACGTCTGCGGCGCGAGATGGGCCTGTGCTGCCGGCAGAAACGCTGCTTTCGCACGACCACGGACTCGGCACACACCTTGCCTGTGGCGCCCAATCTGCTGGCCCAGGACTTCAGTGCCGACGCACCGGACAAGGTCTGGCTGACGGACATCACCTATGTGCGTACGGATGAAGGCTGGCTGTATCTGGCTGGCGTGAAGGACGTGTTCACTCAGGAGATCGTCGGCTACGCCATGTCGAAGCGCATGACACACGAGCTGACACTGGAGGCTCTGAACCGGGCTGTCCGGTATGCCCGCCCCGAGCCCGGACTACTGCATCATTCCGATCGGGGAAGCCAGTACTGCGCAAGTCGCTACCGTGAAAGACTTGATGCCCTGGGCATGCAGGTGTCGATGTCACGGCGGGGAAACTGCTACGACAACGCACCGATGGAGAGTTTCTGGGGATCACTCAAGAACGAGTTGCTGTACCAGCGGCGTTTCGCCACGCGTGCGCAGGCACGAGCGGCGATCACCGAGTGGATCGAGGTGTTCTACAACCGTCAGCGACTGCACAGTGCACTTGGCTACCAGTCGCCAGTGGCCTTCAGGCAAGGTTTTCTTTGAACGGACTTCACATTAAAGCAACTGTCTACGGTTGACAGTACACCTCAGGATTCACAGGCGCAGGCGCTGCTGACGCAGAAGAGGCTGCAGCAGCGGCTGCAGGCAGCGGCCCGGGGAGATGACAGAGGTTCGGGAGCGATTCTGCTGCTGGATGAGGAATCGACGTATGCGGGTCAGCCCGAGACGAACATTGGCCGGGAAGAGACAGGCCAGAACTCGACGAGCCTAGCGTATGTGATCTACACCTCGGGATCGACCGGTCTTCCCAAGGGGGTGATGGTCGAACACCGCCAGCAGGACAATCTGCTGCCGGCGATCCACCGTGCGTATGGCCTGACAGAAAGGGACCGGGTGCTGCAGTTCGTCTCGATGGCTTTCGATGTGGCGGCCCAGGAGATCTTCGGTACGTTGACTTCAGGTGCAACGCTGGTACTGCGCAACGAGGCCTGCATTGGTGACAGCGTGTCATTCTGGCAGGCGTGTCAGGCGTGGGGCGTCACGGTGGCGCACCTGCCGGCGGCGTTCTGGCACCGTCTGGCCTATGAAGTACCGGATGAGTTGCCTGCAGCGCTGCGACTGATCGCGCTTGGGGGTGAACGACTGGACCCAGGAGCATTGTCACACTGGTCCGAGCGCCAGGGCGAGCGGGTTGTGCTGCTCAATGAGTACGGTCCAACCGAAACGACGGTGACGGCCACCACGCATGCAGTAAAGGCGCAGGAGGCTGCGCGTGCACCGATCGGTAGACCGCTGGCCAATGTACGGATCTATGTGCTGGATGGTCAAGGGCAGCCGGCACCGCTGGGCGTGCAGGGTGAGATTTGCATTGGTGGTGAAGGCGTGGCCAGGGGCTACCTGAACCAGCCGGAGCTGACCGAAGAGCGATTCGTGAAGGATCCGTTCAGTGACGTGCCGGAAGCGCGGATATACAGAACGGGAGATCTGGGTTGCTGGCAGGCCGATGGTGTGTTGCAGTTTGTGGGCCGCAATGATGATCAGATCAAGATTCGTGGCTTTCGGGTGGAACTGGGTGAGATCGAGACGCGACTGGCTGCACTGGAACAAATCAGAGAAGCCGTGGTACTGGCCCGAAAGAATCAGCCGGGAGACAGGCGGTTGGTGGCGTACTGGACGGCCCATGAGGAACTTCCCGAGGATGCATTGCCGGATGTGGAACGGCTGCGGGGTTACCTGAAAGCGGAGCTGCCGGCGTACATGGTGCCGTCGGCATTCGTGAAGCTGGAAGCGATGCCGCTGACCCCCAATGGGAAGGTGGACAGGAAGGCGCTGCCGGCGCCGGATACGGAAGCGCTGATCACCCATGAATACGAGGCGCCACAGGGCTCGGTGGAAGAGCTGCTGGTTGGAATCTGGCAGGAACTGCTGGGTGTGGAGCATGTGGGCCGGCACGACAACTTCTTCGACCTGGGTGGACACTCATTGCTGATCGTGTCCATGGTGGAGAAGCTGCGCCAGGCAGGTCTGAAAGCAGAGATCCGTCAGGTGTTCCAGGCAGGGAGCCTGGCAGCATTGGCGACAGAGATCAGCGGGCAGGGGGTCGATACGTGGGAGGCGCCAGCCAATCTGATCCCGCAGGATTGCACCTATATCACGCCGAATATGCTACCGTTGGTGGAACTGGATCAGGCACAGATCAACCGTATAGCCGAGATGGTACCAGGAGGGATGGCCAACATTCAGGACATCTACCCGCTGGCGCCCTTGCAGGAAGGTATGCTGTTCTATCACCGATTCCACCGGGACAACGATCCGTATGTACTCGCTGCCATCGTGTCGTTTGCCTCATGGCAGCAGTTCGAACGTTTTGCCCAAGCCCTGAACACGGTGGTGGCACGGCATGATGTGCTGCGCACGGCGATTCTGTGGGAGGGCTTGCCGCATGCGGTGCAGGTGGTGTACCGGCATGCGGAGCTGGTGAAGGAGCCGCTGGAGATTGTCGATGAGGGCGATGCGTTGCAGAGCATCCGGGTGTATCTGGATGAAGCGCCGCTGTCGATGGACTTGGCCGAGCCACCGTTGCTGAACCTGCGGCCGGTGCGTGTTACCGGCAGGACGGAAGAGGGGCAATGTCATGCCGTATTGATGTGTCACCATGTGATAGGCGACCATGTGTCGCTGGATGTGATGATGCAGGAGGTGGTGCAGATTCTGGAGGGAAAAGAAGATGCTCTGCCTGCGCCGGTGTCCTATCGGGCATTCGTGGCCCACAGTCTGGACAGCCAGCGCGAAACGGATGCGCAAGCGTTTTTCCGACAGATGCTGGGAGACGTGGATGGGCCGACGGCACCGTTTGGGCTGATGGACGTTCACGGTGATGGCACCACAATCAGAGCGAGTGCGCAGCTTCTGGAAGTGGCGCTGTCGCAGCGGATCAGGGAAAGGGTGGGCAAGCTGGGCATGAGTGCAGCAACACTGTTCCATGTGGCCTATGCGCTGGTGCTGGCTCGGTGTGCGTCGCATGATGATGTAGTCTTTGGCAGTGTGCTATTGGGACGCATGGGGGGTGTGGCCGGAGCGGACCTAATGATGGGGATGTTCATCAACACACTGCCAGTTCGGCTAAAGCTAAAGGGTGTGAGTGTGTTGGAGGCGATGCGCGAAACCCAGGCCTTACTGATGGACTTATTGAAGTATGAGCAAACACCACTGGCAGTAGCGCAACACTGCAGTGGTCTGGCCAACGGCGTGGCACCGTTTAGCGCGATTCTGAACTTCCGGCACAGCCAAGGATCGGAAGAGATGACTGAGCGTTCAGGCATGATGATCGTGGAAGGGAGGGAGCGTACCAACTATCCATTCGCAGTGTTTATTGATGATCTGGGCAGTGACTTTGCACTGACGGCCCAGACGGATAGCAGTGTTGTTGAGCCGGAGCGTGTTCTGGAGTACGTGGGTTGCACAGTACAGAGAATCGTCGAGGCGTTGGAAGTCGATCCGAGCAGGAGGCTGCTGCAGCTGGAGATGCTTCCCAGTTCTGAACGGAAGCAGCTGATTCACGGGTTCAATGCCACACAGGCGGAGTATCCGAAGGATGCGCTGATCCATGAGCTATTCGAGCAGCAGGTGGAAAGGACACCGCAGACGGTGGCAGTGCGATACGAGGACCAACAGCTGACATATGCGCAATTGAACGCGAAGGCCAATCAGCTGGCGCACCGGCTGAGGGCGATGAAGGATGCCTCGGGGGCCCCGTTGATAAAACCGGATGCGCTGGTGGCGATCAGCGTGGAGAGAAGCCTTGAGACGGTGGTGGGGCTGCTGGGGATTCTGAAGGCGGGAGCGGCGTATGTGCCGGTGGACCCGGAGTATCCGGTAGACCGGATTGCGTACATGCTCAGGAATTCGCAGGCACAGGTGCTGCTGACGCAGAAGAGGCTGCAGGAACGCTTGCAGGCGGCGGCATGGAGTGATGAGGGCTGTGATCTGGGAGAGCTTCTGCTGCTGGATGAGGAATCGACGTATGCGGAGCAGTCAGAAGGGGAGATCAGCCGCAATGAGACGGGCCAGACGTCGTCGAATCTGGCATATGTGATCTACACATCGGGTTCGACGGGTCTGCCCAAGGGTGTGATGGTCGAACATCGTAGTGTGGTGAACAGACTTGTCTGGATGCAGGGCGAATACGGTCTGACGGAGGCGGACACCGTATTACAAAAGACATCCATTGGCTTTGATGTGTCGGTATGGGAAATCTTCTCGACATTGCAGGCTGGCGCACGTTTGGTCATGGCCATTCCTGGAGGTCACAGGGATGTGCAGTATCTAGAAGAGGTCATAGAAAAGAACAGCGTGACGGTTTTAAACTTTGTTCCTTCCATGCTCCATGCACTTCTTGAACATGTCATGCAAGGACAATTCAGCAGTGTTCGCCAGATCATGTGTGCAGGGGAAGAGCTTCCACTTTCACTGCAGAGTCGCTGCACTCAGCTTTTGCCCAAGGCCCGTCTGGACAATATTTATGGTCCAACAGAAGCAGGTATAACCTTCTGGAAGTGTGAACCCCTTCAAGAGTTTGATCGTGTTCCAATAGGTAGGCCAACATCCAACACAAGGGTTTATATTCTTGGCGCAGAAGGAGAGATCAGCCCTGTTGGAGTAGCAGGTGAAATTTACATAGGAGGAGATGAAGTAGCCCGTGGTTATTTGAACCGGCAGGAGCTGACGGCGGAGCGCTTCATGGACGATCCGTTCGGTGAGGAGCCGGGAGCGCGGATGTACAGAACGGGGGATCTGTGCATGTGGCGGGCCGATGGTGTTCTCGAGTATCTGGGCAGGAACGACTTCCAGGTCAAGATCCGTGGTTTCCGGATCGAGCTGGGAGAGATCGAGGCGAGACTGGCAGAGCTGCCCGAGGTTCGGGATGCCGTGGTGGTGGCACGTGAGGACCATCCGGGAGATAAACGGTTGGTAGCGTACTGGACGGCTCGTGAGGAACTGGGCGAAGAGGGGCTGCCGGATGTGGAGCGGCTGCGTGATCATCTGAAGGCGGAGCTGCCGGCGTACATGGTGCCGGGTGCGTTTGTGAAGCTGGAGGCGATGCCGCTTACCCCCAATGGGAAGGTGGACAGGAAGGCGCTGCCGGCGCCGGATGCAGATGCACTGGTCACGCATATCTGGGAGGAGCCACAGGGTCCGGTGGAAGAGATACTGGCCGGTATCTGGCAGGAGCTGCTGGGCGTGGAGCGGGTAGGGAGAAACGACAGCTTCTTCGATCTGGGCGGACACTCGTTGCTGGCGGTGCAGCTGATGGGCCGCATGCGCCGGGATCTGGGTCAGGAGATCGAGCTGCGGGAACTCTTCGATGCGCCGACACTGGCTGCGGTTGCCAGTCGGCTGCAGCAGGCCGACGAGGCGCTGACTGCTCCGATTGAGCCAGCAGAGAGGACGAAGGATCTGGTACTGTCGTGGGCGCAGCAGCGGCTGTGGTTCCTGGAGCAGCTCGAAGACTTGGGGTCGGCGTATCACATGCCGGCCGTGTTGAGCCTGCAGGGAGAGCTGGACAGGGAGGCGCTGCAGCGCACGCTGGACGCGATCCTGGCCCGGCACGAGGCGCTGCGCACGGTGTTCGTGCGCAATGAGGGCGGAGACCCGGTGCAGCGGATACTGCCGGCGCAGCCGTTTGCGCTGGCGTATCACGATCTATCACAGCTTGCAGAGGCCGAGAGGGAACAGACGAAACAGGCCCTGACGGAAGAGACGCTGCACAGGCCGTTCGATCTTACGCAGGATGTGCTGATTCGTGCCAGCCTGGTGAAGCTGGCAGAGAAGGAATACATCCTGAACCTGTGCATGCATCACATCGTGTCGGATGGCTGGTCGATGGGTGTGTTGACACGGGAGCTGGCGGCACTATACGAGGCGTTCAGCCGGGGTCAGGAGAATCCGCTGCCGGCATTGCCGATCCAGTATGTGGATTACGCTCAGTGGCAGCGGCAGTGGCTGAGCGGCGAGCGGCTCGAGCAGCAGGTGGCTTTCTGGAAGGAGGAACTGTCGGGAGCGCCGTCGCTGCTGGAGTTGCCGACGGACCGTCCGCGGCCGCAGGTGCAGAGCTTTGCGGGCAGCGTAATACCGTTTGAGCTGGACGAAGGCCTTACACAAGGGCTCAACGCCCTGGCCAGACGACACGGGGCGACGCTGTTCATGGTGCTGCAGGCGGGGTTTGCGGTGCTGCTGGGCAGGTTGAGTGGTCAGGACAATGTGGTGGTGGGCACGCCGGTGGCCAACCGCAAAAGGAGCGAGCTGGAGGGGCTGATCGGGTTCTTTGTGAACACGCTGGCGCTGCGCACACGGCTGGATGGGCAGGCAACGGTGTCGGAGCTGCTGGCGCAGGTCAAGGACCGCACGCTGGCGGGCTTTGGCCACCAGGACGTGCCGTTCGAGCAGGTGGTCGAGGCGGTGAGCCCTGAGCGGAGCATGAGCCACAGCCCGCTGTTCCAGGTGATGCTGGTGTTGCAGAACAATGCAGAAGTCGAACTGAAGCTGCCGGGTCTGACGCTGGGCCAGGAGGAATTCGGGCACGATACGACGCACTTCGATCTGACGCTGTCGCTGGGTGAAGAAGAAGGGCGATTGCAGGGGATGGTGGAGTACGGCACGGCGCTGTTCGAGCGAGGGACGGTGGAGCGCTGGCTGGGGCACCTGAAGGTGCTGCTGTCGGCGATGGTGGCCAATGAAGCTTGCACCTTGGCCAGGCTGCCGTTGTTGACG